>CAVTZC010000001.1:0-83778 GCA_963739075.1 uncultured Alphaproteobacteria bacterium
AGCCTCCGCCTTCGGGACGCGAATGACCGTAGGCGCCACCGCGCCGAGCGCAATGCGCGGCGCCCTGAAGGCGCCCTTGTCGATCCAGAAACTCGCCGCAGCATTGACCAGCGCCAGCGCCTGGCCCTTGCGCAAACCGAATTTCTCAAACGCGGTCGGCTTATCGAGGTTCTCTTTAGGAATGATGATATCGACGAGCAGCTCGCCGGGCTTGAGGCTGGTCTTGCGCGGCCCGACAAACAATTCGGCGAGCGGCATCCGCCGCTGGCCGGCGGCGCTCGCGACAGTCACCAACGCCTCGAGCGCCATCAAGGTCGGACCGCTGTCCATCGACGGAACGCAGGTCACCAGATTGCCACCGAGCGTGCCGAGATTGCGCGTTTGCATCGCGCCGATGGAATGGGCGGCATCGACCATTGCCGGGAACATGCGGCGGATGATCGGCGAGCTCATGAGTGCGGCGTTCGTGACTGCCGCGCCGATGTGCAGCCCGTCTTCTGCGATGGCGATGTTCTTGAGTTCGCGCAGCCGCGAGATATCGACGATTATTTCGGGGTTATGCAACGCGTGCTTGAGCTCGACCAGCAGATCGGTTCCGCCGGCCAAAATCTTGGCTTTGGCGCCGTGCTCGCATAGCAGCGCCACGGCGTGCGCGAGATCCTTGGCCGCTACGTATCCGAACGCCTTCATCCGGTCTGTCCTTAATGCCCGCAGATGGTGCGTTGCAGCAGCCCTCGCGCAAACCATCAAAACGGGGCGAGAATCCGCATCTGGGCTGCAACTAACAACGTTTACAGAATAAGCGGTTCGGCCGGCGCGATCTAGATCAAAGTGGCGCGGAAATCCTGAAATGACGTTTCGCGGGTTGAAATCGTTAAGATTTGCGCGCCCGGGATGGAGGAATGTCCGGCATTTGGACGCATCACAACACGAAATGGTCCCCGGTAACCTCTCCCATGGCCTTGTGAGGTCAGAATTCGCGGCCAAGGAACAGGTTGTCGAGCGAATAGGCTCCGCCGCCATGCACGAGGAAATAGAACGCCGCGAGCGTCCACATCAGCGTGTATTCGAGGCCGAGCTGGTTCCAGAAATAGCGGCCGACACGCCAACGCTCAACGTTCGATACCAGCAAGAACAGAACGATCGGCACGGCCGCGAGGCGCGTGAACAGGCCGAGCGCGAGCAGCGGCCCGCAAATGAATTGCGTCAGCGAGATCGCCGGCGCCCACACGATGCCCGGGCGATAGCCCTGCTTGTCCATATAGTCGGCGAGCATCCGGATACTGCGCATCGGCTGGCCGGTCGAGGGGAAGCAGCCGAAGGTATTGCGCAAGGCGTGCGGCACCAGCGCCAGCCCGACCATCACGCGCAATAACGCTTCCGCCACCGGCGCCAGCGCGTGGTAGAGCGCGCCGAGCTGGGGATAGACGAGCGGGATCGCAGGGTCAGGCAAATTTATAACCTGATGTCGCCGAGACTGATGCTGGCGCCGAGTTTGGCGTTGACGGTTTTCTTAGGCTGGCCGGGCGCCGAGATCTCCACGACGTAGTCGCCCGAATCCTCGTCCAGCTGGTCGAATTTGAAGTCGCCGTAATTATCGGTCGCGGCTTGCGCGACCATGGCGCCGCTCTTGAGCAGGCGCAGGTCGGCGCCCTTGACGCAGTCGACCACGCCATTGGCCTCCAGCGAGACCGAACCGGCGATGAAGCATTTCGAATAGCGCCACAAATTCTTGTAGTAAACGCGCGGGCTCGTCGCGAGGTCCGCTTGCATGACTTCGAGCCCTTGCTCGCGCGCGATCTTCGCCATCTCGTCATCGTCCACGCAGAGCGCGCGCATGGCGCCGGTTGGACAGGACTGCTGGCCGCGGGTCTGCTTCCAGCCGGTATCGATAAGATGCGCGTCGAAGGTCCAGGCTTGCGGCAGTTGCAACTCCTCGTTCCACCAGATGTGGCCGTACGGGCAGGCATCGACCAAATCCTTGCGGCCCTTGGCCTTGGCCGGATCGATCAGCACGATCCCGTCGTCGCGCTTCTTGACCACGCCGCCGCCCTTGGCAACGCACGGTGCGTTGTCGCAGTGATTGCACAGGGTCGGAACGTAGGCGATGTCGATGGTCGGAAATTGCCCGCGTTCCTTCTGTAGGATGTTGATCCACTTGTGGCTGTGCTTTGGCATCGGCGCCGAATAGCCGGGAAATTCATTACCGACATATTCGTCCATGGTGGCAAGCGTGCACAAATTGCAGTTTGTGCACTCGGCAACGTCGATTATCAGGTTCCATTTATTCATGGCGCAACTCGCCTCGATCGGTCTTCACTTCGGTATCCGCGGCACAACGAGATGGAACAGCTTCAACGAGGCGTCGCTGGCGGCCTGGATGGTGGCGGTCTCGGCCGGCCCGAGATAGACGCCGGCACCCTTCTCGACATTGTAATCCTTGTCGTTGAGCCGGATATTGCCCTTGCCTTCCATCAAATAGATGAGCTGGTGCTTGTCGGTCGCAACCGGCTTGAAGGTCTCGGCCGATTTGAGCCAGCGCAGCGAACCATGCACGTTCTTCGCGCCGCACAGCGCCGCGTTCAACACCTCGGTCACTTCGCCCTGGCCGGCCGTAGCCTTTTTGGGCAGCTTGGTGGTTTCGATGAATGTAAGCGACATAATCGTATTCCTATGTTGTCGGGCTAAATTCAGGTCTGGATCCACGCTTTGCCGTCCTTACGCGTCCAGCGCAGGTCGTCATCGGTGCCTTCCAAGATCGTGGTCTTGAAGCGATTGGGCGCCTGCCACTCGAAATAAAACAGCGGCGTGGTGGCGCGCAGGCGGTGCTTTTCCTCGGCCGGGATGAAGATCATGTCGCCGGGGCCGACCGGACGAACCCCTTCATCCGATTCCACCGTCGCCTTGCCGTCGATGATGAAATAGAAGTGCTCGCAGTTCTTGTGCAGGTGCAACGGCGACGCCGCGCCCTGTTTATAGTGCATGACGCCGGCCAACATATCGTCGACGTTGGCAAGTTCCTGATTGACGAAGAAAATACGCTCGCGCGCCTGCTTGGCGTCGATCAGCGAGGGCAGATCGCCCTCCTTGAATACATAGGCCATGAGATCAGTTCCTCCTGTTGTTGCTATTTTGCCGGCACAAGGTGTGCCGCCTCAAGCTTGCTGCGGGTTTGGTCGCCCTCCGGCATTTTGGCGAAAGCTTCCGAGATATATTCGGTGTTACCGTCCCACAACTCGATTTCGACCAGGCCCTGCGAACCGGCGAGCGAATGCGTGGACTTGGTTTGCGAGCGGTGCGGCATCAGCAGGTTTATGACGCCGCCGCGGTCGACCGACCGACCCGGTTCGCCCATCGGTTCGTACAGCGCCGAGGATTCGTAACTGCTGGCTACGCCGCGCGGCAACCGCTGTGTCAAAACCGCCGCGCAAATTACCGCGCCCCGGTCGTTGTAGACCTTGACGAGATCGTGCTGCTTGATTCCACGCTCGGCCGCATCCTGCGAATTCATCCTTACAATCCAGTAGTACCAATCCTTTACCTTCACCCGGTGGTCCGGGATGTTAAGCAGAAAGCTATCCTTGCCATCGCCCTGCGTGTGGAAGCTGTACTTGCTGTGCGGCGTCAACAGTTGTACCGGATATTTCTCGAACAACTCTCCCGAATGCGGCCCCTCCCATGACGGTACGTATTGGACGACCGGCGGCCGCTCGGGATCGTTCGCACGCTTGAGACTGTTGCATTCGAACTCAAGCTTTCCTGATTGGGTCTGCAAGCCCTTTAGGAATTCCACTGAATAGTCGGACGGCATTGGATGCGGCTCCGGCACATCCTTCTTGCGGTTTTCCCAGAACCAGCGGAACGACACCGGAATACGCAGCTTCTCCTTCTCCGCCGGAACGACGTAATAGCCGCGTTTGATGAACTTCTTCCATGACATCATCTTTGGCAAATCGGAGGCATCGAACAAGCGCTTGACCCAATCGAGTTCATTGACGCCTTCGGAGAAATAGTTGGCGAGGCCGAGCCGCTTGGAAATCTCGTTGAAGATCCAGTAGTCGGACTTCGACTCCCCGAGCGGCTCGATCGCGGGCGCCTGGAATATGATGACCCGATGGTTGAGTTGCTGCTGCCCGTGATGGCCGTAGCCACCGAGTGCCGCCCATTCACTAATGTCGACCCGCTCGAAATTAGTGCAGGCTGGCAGGATGACATCCGCGAATTTGGTATCGCCTTCGAACCAGATCGCCTGGCTGACAATGAACTCAAGATTCGGAGACTGAAACATCTTCACGTGGCGGTTGGTATTGTTCATCGTGGGGATCAACGAACCGCCGTACTTGAACATCATTCGCACCGGTGCGTGACCGGCCGCCGGGTAGCTGAACTTGCCGAACTGCATTTCAATCGATTTGCCGTTCCACGGGTACCCGCCTTCGGCTTTGCCTTCGAGAATGGCCTCCGGGAGGTAGATACGCGGAATCTTCTGCTGCGGCGTATTCATGGTCGGGAGCTGTGGCATGCGCTGGTACAGCTCGACGACCATTGCAGTCTTCTCAACGTCGCCGGACATACCCCCATCGGCATAACCCGGGAAAAAGAAGTTCAGATCGACCGGGGCGCCCCATTGCAGATTGCCCATGTTGATGCCGGGCTTGCCCAGCCCCTGCATGGCGATTAGGCACACCATGGTGCGCGCCCACTGGATGCCGGTCTGGTTGCGGCAGGCGCCACCGTGACCGTTGCCCCAACCACCACAGCCTAGATAAGTACGTTTGGAAGCCCATTCGCGAGCCAGCGCCCGCACATCCTTAGCTGCGACGCCGGTCTCCTTCTCCTGCCACTCCGGCGATTTGGGCACGCCATCGCGCTCGCCCATGACATAGGCCTTCCAGGCGTCGAAGCCGACCGTGTGCGTTGCCACGTATTCCTTGTCGTAGAGTCCTTCTTTGATCCAAACGTAAGCAATCGCCAAAGCGAGCGCCGGTGAGGTCGTCGGCTTTGGGCAGATCCATTTGCCCGGCAGGAATTGCGCGGACGAGTTATAGTAGGGATCGATGTGCACGACCTTGATGCCGAGTTTCTTCAGCCACTGCCGACGCACCGTGCCTTCCTGTGCGCCATACGAGCCGCTTGTAGTGTCAGGATCGGCCGCCCAGAACACAACCATTTCGCAGTTTTGCAGTAGATCCTCGACGGTGCCGTAAGTCTCGCACTGGCCGACACGCATGGTGTAGCCCCAGTGATGCGCGGCGCCCCAATACCAGCCTTCCCACGAGTCCGGATTATGATGAACCGGCGTGTGGCCGACGGCGTTGCTGAAGCGATACAAGGCGCTGAGGTAATAGCCGATATGGCCCCAGGTATGATGCGAACCGTGCGAGACCGTCATGGCGCCCGGGCCATGATCATGTCTAACGCGCTGGATTTCGCTCGCCACAATATCGAGCGCTTCATCCCATGAAATGCGGACATAACCGGATTTGCCGCGGTTCTCCGGGTTGCGCTCGCCCTTAGGATCGAAATCGACCCGCTTCATCGGATAGAGCAAGCGATCGGGCGAGTAGATCATCGCCTTACTGTTTTGCCCGTGTGGGGCGAGTGTCGTCTTGCGCGGCGGCGTGAATTTCATGCCGCGGGCATCAATCGTCCAGGGCTGCGGATCATTTTCGTCAAAGTCGATCGGTGTCGTGCGAATGATCTTTCCATCCTTGACATAAACGAAAAGCGGGCCGCCATTCGCCATATTGCAATAACGCATGGAGCCGTCCGGCATCGGCGTGCCAAATTTCCAGTGTGCGGTCTGCATCATCATCAGGGTCTGCGCGAACCAATTGGTCAGGTCCTCGGACCCCTCGACACCGAGAACGAAACTCTTCTGCGCGTTGATTTGATTGAGCCAATTGATCGGCGGCGTCAGCAGCGACGCGCCAATCTTGGCATTCTTGAAGGCGAGGGTGATGTCCGGCTTCTTATGCATCCCCGCGCCCGAACGGATATTGCCGTCGCGGATCTCAATCCAGCGCCCGACCTCCTCATCGCGTGCCTTGATCTGCGCGTCAGATTGCGTTGCTTTGAGCCGTGCCGCAAAGGCCGGGTGCCTGCGCGCCGTGAATTTGAGCACCAGGGGCAAGGCAAAAAGAATGACCGAAAGTTTCAACCGCGAAAACATCGTGCCTGCCTTTCGCCGCAACAGATATGCGCACAAGGCACGTGGCCACTGTGCGCTTCACAGCATCGTCTCCAGACAGCTATTATACGCGGGCCATGATCATAAACTGATGCAGATTGCCGGAAGACTGATCGATTTTAGCAATCACCTGGCGATGGCGCGTCCAGCCGCCATGCGCCTAATTTTGCCGCGTCTTAACCGCTTCCCCGGCCGATGCTCGACCCCTGTCCCGACGCGCCGAAATACACCGCCATTTTTTCCGCATCGCCCGCGAGATCGGCGGACCGCCCGTCATAGACGATCCGCCCGCGATCGAGGACAATCGTGCGGGATGCGAAGTTGAGCGCGAGATTTACATATTGCTCGACGAAAATGATGCCAAACCTGCCTGTATCGCGCAGCATCTCAAACACTTCGAACAGCTTTTCCACGATCACCGGCGCCAGGCCTTCCATGGGTTCATCCAGAAGTAGAAGCCGTGGATTACCCATCAGTGCCCGTCCGATGCTGAGCATCTGCTGCTCGCCACCCGAAATCTCGTGGCCGCCGTTGCTGCGACGCGACGCCAGATTCGGAAACAGTTCATAGACGCGATCCAGATTCCATTGTCCCGGCTGGGCAGCGATCAGTAGATTTTCCTGGACGGTCAACGAGCGGAAGATATCGCGCGTCTGCGGCACATAGCCGATACCGCCGCGCGCGCGATAATAGCTGGGCAGAGACCCGATCTCCCGACCGTCGAATGCAATATTGCCCGAATGCAATCGCGTGTGCCCGGCAATTGTCTTCATCAGGGTCGATTTGCCGACACCATTGCGCCCGAGTACGGCGAGCACGCTGCCCTGCTCGATAGCGAGCGAGATGTCCTCGATGATCACCGTCGGGCCGAATCCGGCTGTGACCCGGTCAACCCGCAGCAGGCCGGCCATGCTTGCTGTCTCCAAGATAAACTTCACGCACCCGCTGATCGGCGGCTATTTCTTCTGGCGGACCTTCGAGGAAAATCGAGCCCTGCACCAGGACGGAAATCTGCTGGGCAAATCGGAACACCAGATCCATGTCGTGATCGATCAGCAGCACCGCGATCTCCTTTGGCATGGTCGCGATGATGTCGAGGATGACATGGCTCTCCGCGGTCGGAATTCCAGCGGCGGGTTCGTCGAGTAGCAGGATTTTTGGACGCAACGCCAGCGCAATGGCGATTTCAAGCAGACGCTGCCGGCCGTATGGCAATAATTGCGCCTGAACGTCCGCCACATCGCTCAGGCCGACGCGATGAACGAGTTCATCCATGCGCGCAACCTGCGCGCGATGGCTGAGCACCGAACGAAAGATCTTCCCGGCAATCCCTTCGCACTCGGCAACCGCCAGAAACACGTTTTCGCGCACACTCATCTTGGGGAACAACGATGTGATCTGGAACGTTCGGCCGATGCCCAGCCGGATGCGCCGCGCTTCGCCCAGATCGGTGACGTCCTCGCCGTTGAGCAGAATATTGCCGGACGACGCCTGCAACCGGCCAGTGAGCAGATTGAGGAATGTCGTTTTGCCTGCCCCATTCGGACCGATCAGCGCACGGCGTTCGCCGGGCCGAAGCGTGAAATTCACGTCAGTGATTACCCGGTTCGCTTCGAACGAACAGTTGAGCGCGCGGGTCTCAAGGGTCGCGGTGGTGGTCATGGTCGACCCCGCATCTTGATCGCAAGAACTATGCGTTCGGCGATGCCGATAATGCCGCCCGGCGCCAGCATCACCATGGCGATCAATATGAGTCCAAGCCCAAGAAACCAGTTCGCCGGATCCTGCTTGGCCAACTGGTCTTGGGCGAACATGAAGGCGGGGACGCCGACAAATGCGCCATAGAGGCGGCCCGAACCTCCAAGGATCAGCATGATCAGGATATTGCCCGACAATTCGAAGCTAAGTGAATGCAGCGCGACAAACTGCGTCGTCTGCGCCTGCAAGGCGCCTGCAAGGCCGGCGATCGCCGATGCAATCACATAAATGATAATGCGGCGGCGCATGATCGGACACCCGATCGCCGCCATGCGCGCGTCATTCTCGCGAATGCCGCGCAGCGACCAGCCGAACGGCGAGTTGATCAGCACCTGCACAAAGGTGAAGACCAGGAACAATGCCGCCAAACTATAAAAAAACGCGGTCCTGCCGCGGAAGTCGAATCCGAACAGGCCGAGCAGCGGCGTGAACGAAACGCCCTGCAGTCCATCTTCGCCGCCGGTCAGACCAGTCGCCTTGTTGGCGATTTCGTAAAGCAGAAACGCCGACGCCATTGTCAGCATAAGCAGCGTGAGACCTTTGGTCCGCAGCATGGCAAGGCCGAACACCAGACCGGTGACCGCCGCCAGCGTCACTCCGCACAGCGCGGTGACAATCGGATCGGTGATGCCGTGCACGGAAAGAATGCCTGCCGTATAAGCCCCCATGCCGAAAAGCCCGGCATGACCGAGCGTGACAATGCCGGCGTATCCCACCAGCAGATCGAGCGACAACGCGAACAAGATCATCACGAAGACCTGTGTCGCCAGCGGCTCGTAGCCCGGAAGCGCCAGCGGCAGGGCCGCCACCGCCAACCAAGGCAGCAATTTGAACAAGCGGATGATCGCGGACGACGTTAACGAGCGAACGACCGGTGATGTCGGAAACGGTTGTCATGCTGCAATCTCAGCGACGCCGCATGATGCCGTTCGGGCGCCAAATAAGAACGATAAAAACAAAGGCGAAAATAAAGATCGAACCGGCTTGAGGCACAAAATAGTGGCACGCGGTTTCGGCCAATCCGATCGCCAGCGCCGCGACGAACGGGCCCCTGATGTCGCCCAGACCGCCGACGGCGACAACGATCAGGAAGTAGACGATATATTCCAGCGGATAGGTTGGCGCGATGGCGAGAACATCGGCGCCAAGCCCGCCGCCCAGCGCGGCCAGACCGGTTCCCAAACCAAAGGCGCCGGCAAACAAACGGCTAGTATTGATGCCGATCGATTGCGCCATCGCCCGATTGTCGACGGCGGCGCGGATGCGCGCACCATACAACGTTCGATCGAAGACGAACCAAAGCCCGGCAATGACCGCGGTCCCGAATCCGACCAGCGCCAGCCGGTAAGCCGGCAGCGTGAGATTGACGATCGTCACCTGCCCTTTCAGATAGTTCGGCAGCTGGATTGGCTGCGCCAGGGGCCCCCACGCGATGCGCACGATCGCAACCGAGACCAGAATGAGGCCGAACGAAAACAACACCTGATCGAGTTCCGACCGCCCATAAAGATGACGGTAGAGCATCCGCTCCAGCACAAAACCAAGCGCCGCGACAAGGACACAGCCGGCCGCGAGCGCCAGCAGGAACGGAACGCCCAACCGGTTCATCAAGCTGACGGTCACGTAGCCCCCAAGCATGGCGAATACGCCGTGCGCAAGATTGACGAAGCCCATCAACCCCATCGTCACCGAGAGCCCGACGGAGATTAGGTATAGGATCATGCCATATGCGACCCCGAAGAACAGGATGGTGATGGCTGTCGTCACGGCTTCGCGTCCAGCGTATCCGGTTGTCGGTGCTCCCGCCTATTTCGTATTGAACACTTTCCATGGATCGCCGATCGGACCGATGGTCGCGAATTCGATGTTCGCCAGATGCCCGCCCACTTCTTCGACGCGACGCAGATAGAGGTTCTGCACCAGATCGCCCTGCTGGTCGATCTTGATCGGGCCGCGCGGACTGTTTGGGTCGGACCACCCGCGCAGGAATTTCATCGTTGCGTCGGGATCGATGATTCCCTTTTGCGCCTTGATTACATCGTAGATCGCCTGCATGCCATCCCAACCGGCCACGGCAAAATAAGTCGGAACCGAGTCGGTACCATATTCCTTTTTCCATGCAGCTACGAAATCAACATTGGCCTTGCGCGTCGCGGCCGGCGAATATTGGCCAAGCGTGACAACGCCCAATGCGCTGCGGCCCATATTCTGCAGTTCTTCATCAGACGTAATGTCAAGTGGACCGATCAGCTTGATCTTCGACTTAGTGATGCCGATATCGTCGAACGCTTTCATGAACGCGGTCGCCTGCGGACCGCCCGGATTGAACACATAGACGACTTCCGGGTTCGTATCCTTGATTTTCTGGAAGTAGGGCAGATAGTCGGTCGTCGCCAGCGGGATGCGAACCGAGCCGATGATCTTGCCGCCGCCTTCGGTGAAGCCCTTGGTAAACGCGGCTTCGCCGTCGTAGCCCGGAGCGAAATCGCTCACCACCGTGTAGGCGTTTTTCCAGCCCTGTTTCGCCGCCCACTCACCCAGCGGGTAGCTAGTTTGCCACAACGTCCACCCGGTGCGCACGACATAAGGCGATTGCTGCGTCACCGTGCTGCCGCCGGCCGTCATGGTGACGAACGGCACCTTCGCTTCTTTGGTCAGCGCGGCAATCGCCATAGCATTGGGCGTCCACTGTCCGCCGGTTAGGATTTGCACATGATCGCGCAGCACCAATTCCTGGGCGAGACGCTTGGCGAGGGAGGGATTGACGCCGGTGTCGTCGCGCTTGACCAATTCAACCTTGACGCCGGGGGGCAACTCGCTCGCATGCAGCTTGCCGAAAAGATTGATCGCGCGATCGATCTGTTCGCCGAGTGCCGCATCGCGGCCCGAATAGGTCAGGATCACGCCGACCTTGATCGTTTCGGCATTAACGGGAGCCAGCGCCGCCATCGTCAACACTGCGGCAACAACAAGGCCCTGGCGCAATAGTTTGGCGCCGATCTTTTTTGTCAAGCCCACAATTCCCTCCATTGGTTTTATTTGGGTGTTCGTTTCAACCTCTCGAACTTGCCCCGCCTTGCTTATCTACATAGTGTACCACTCGTTATTTTAGACGGGCCATGATCATAATCTGATGCAATTTGCCGGAAGACTGATCGCTTTTAGCAATCACTGGGCGGTGGCACGTTAGGACCGCGCTCGTCCGGCGCGCCGGACGCCGCCCTTGGGGAGACTGATTTCAGCTGCCATGCGCTCGATTTCCGAGAGAAAAGCGAGGCAAACAGCGGACAATTCATGCTTAGCGCGCGAGATAACTGCTACCTGCCAGGACTGCATCGGCGAGTCGAGTGGCAATAGCGCAATGGAGAGCGGCGTGCGACCACCAAAAAACACCTGAGAGGGCACGAGCGTTACGTAATCGGTAGGGCCACAGAGACGAACACCTCTACACCGTGAAGGCGCTCACTGAGAGGTTGTTCGGCAAGGTCGCTTCCATGTCGTTTATTGATGCAATTTTCGGGCAGATTGATCGATAATATCAATAATGTGGCGGCGGCGGCTCAGGACCTCGGCCGCGCCGGCCACCGCATACCGGCCGTCGGCAGGTCGATCTTGGCCGCGGTCTTCTGCAGCTCGGCGAGAAAGGCCTGGCAAACCGCCGACAGCTCATGCTTGGCGCGCGAAATCGCCATCACCTGCCAGGGCTGCATCGGTGAATCGAGCAAGACCGGCGCGATCGACGGCGTGCTGCGGTTGCCAGCAAAGATCTGCGAGGGCACCAGCGTGACGTAATCGCCGTTTTCGACCAAGGCCAGCGCGCAGGCGAACGAGGTGCATTCGATCGTGCTTTTCGGCGGCTCCAGCCGGTTGGCGATGAAGGTCTGCTCGAACACGTCCAACCCGGTGTGGCTGCGGCGATAGATGATCCAATCGAGCCCGATGAGATCCTCCAGCCGCAGCTTGCGCCGGCCGAGCATGGGATGATCAGCCCGGACCGCCGGCACCAGCCGATCCCTGACCAAGCTAATAAAGCTCAGACTTTCGTCTCTGGGCCGACCCGGCACCAGACAAATGGCGAGATCGAGATCGCCGGTGCGGATCGCCGGCAGCATGTCGGGATAAACGCCCTCGAGGATATGGAAGCTAACGCGCGGATGTTTGCGCTGGAAAGCGATGACCGCGCGCGGCAGCAACCCGGTGGCGACGCTCGGCGAGGCGCTGACGCGGATTTCGCCCAGCCCGGCGCCCTGGATCGCTTCGACGTCGTTGCGGGCATGGCGGAGCTCCGCCTCGACGGTCTTGATGCGCGCGAATAGTGCCTTGCCCGCCTCGGTCGCGGCGACCCCGTGCGCGCCGCGATGCAACAGCTCGACGCCGAGATCGGCTTCTAGTTGCTGGATGCTCTTGGTGACCGACGACTGCGACAAATTGAGAAGTCTTGGCGGCCTGGCGGACTGCGCCGGCCTCGACCACGGCAGTGAAATTGTGCAATTGACTGAGCTTCATGGCGATGCCGGCCGACCGCGAGTGATCGCAAAATACTATCACTGAGCCATGAAATTACCTAGGTCGGCGATCGGGGCACCCGTGCCAAAATAATGACGCCACGGCCATGACAGCCGTGACGTCCGTCTTTCCTTGGGCTTCCTCAATTACCTTGGAACACCGGCTTCTGCTTGGCGACGAACGCCTCGTAGGCGCGCTCGTAGTCCTTGGTCTGCATGCAGATTGCCTGCGCCTGCGCTTCGGCTTCGATCGCCTCGTCGACGCCCATGTTCCATTCCTGATGCAGGCACTTCTTGGTCATCGCGTTGGCGAAGGTCGGGCCATCCGACAGCTGCTTGGCCAGCGCCTGCGCATCGGCAAGCACGGTCTCCGGCTCGCTCAGCTTGTTGTAGAAGCCCCAGCGCTCGGCCTCAGTGCCGTCCATCGCGCGGCCGGTATAAAGCAGCTCGGACGCGCGGCCATGGCCGATGATGCGCGGCAGGATGGCGCAAGCGCCCATGTCCGCACCGGCGAGGCCGACGCGCACGAACAGGAAGGCGACTTTGCTGCGCGCCGTGCCGACGCGCAAATCCGACGCCATCGCGATGATCGAACCCGCGCCGGCGCAGATGCCATCGATCGCCGAAACGATCGGCTGCGGACAGGCCCGCATCTCCTTGACCAACTGACCCGTCATGCGGGTGAAGGCGAGCAGCCCCGCCATGTCGTCCTTGCGCTGCATCTCGACCAGCGGCCCGATGATCTCGTGCACGTCGCCGCCGGAACAGAAGTTGCCGCCGGCGCCGGTGATCACGATGTTGGTGATGCCCTCGGCATATTGAAGATTGCGGAACAAGTCGCGCAACTCGGCATAGGACTCGAGCGTCAGCGGGTTCTTCCGTTCCGGCCGGTTCAAGGTGATGGTCGCCACCTTGCCGCTAACCGACCAAAGAAAATGTTTCGGCTTGTAATTGGAAAAATCCAAACCCGGCGGGGCGAAAGCGCGCCGCGGTTTCGGCGGTGGTGGCAGCCTTAGCCATTGCAACTGCAGTCATGATTCCCTCCATGGAAACTTGTGAGCGCTAACCTGCGAAAGTCAGCCCGCCACTCACGCTCATCACCTGACCGGTGACGTAGGCGGCTTGCGGGCTGGCGAAGAATACGACGGCGTCGGCGATTTCCTCCGGTTTGGCGAAGCGGCGGAACGGGATCGCCTTGAGAAAGGCCTCGCGCAGCTTTTCCGAGCGGGTGGCGAGCATCGGCGTATCGGTCGGGCCTGGGCACACGCAATTGACGTTGATCGAATAGCGCGCGACCTCGCGCGCGAGCGACTTGGTGAAGGCGATCAACCCGCCCTTGGCGCCGGCATAAACCGTCTCGCCGCCGCTGCCGACGCGGCCTGCGTCGCTGGCGATATTGATGACTTTGCCGCCGTTGGCGGCAATCATCGGCGGCAGCAACGCCTGCGTCAGATGCGCCGGACCGGCGAGGTTGATGGCGATCACGCGGTTGATGAACTCCGGCGTGTTCTGCATGTAGGGTTGGATGTCGCCCCAGCCGGCGGCGTTCACCAGGATGTCGACGCGCGGGTATTTCTTCAGCACCTCGGCGGCAGCGGCGCGGATCGACTCGGAGTTGCCCATGTCGATGGCGACGAAATCGATTTTCAGGTTGGCGCCGGCGCCTTCCTTCTTCAACGCCTCGCCTGCCGCGGCGTTCACGTCGGCGCAGATCACCGTCGCGCCCGCGCGGGCAAATGCCATCACCGTCGCCTTGCCGATGCCGGAGGCACCGCCGGTGACCAATGCTACTTTGCCATCGAATGTCATTATGCCGCTCCACTCTTTGTCTGTGTCGAAGGTTCGGTCGCGCCTGCCAGGAATGCCTGCACGCGCTTCTGCGTCTCGGGATTGGTGAGCAGAGACCGGGTGAATTCCAATTCGTCGGTGTAGCCGCCGCGGCCTGGCTCGCAGGCGGCGGCGATGCAGGCCTTGCTCGCGGCGAGCGCCGCAGGCGGCAAGTCGCCGATACGTTTAGCGATCTCGGAGGCGCGTGCGGAGAGTTCGGCGCGTGGCGCCGACCAATGCACCACGCCGAGCGTGGCGGCGGTCGCGCCGTCGAGCACTTCAGCGCCGAGGATCAATCTTTTGGCGAGCGCCGAACCGCATAGCCGCGTGAGACGCTGCGTGCCGCCGGCGCCCGGGATCAAACCGAGCCGCGCCTCCGGCAGCCCGACTTTGGCTTCGTTGGCCGCGATGCGCAGATCGCAGGCGAGCGCCAGCTCGAAACCGCCGCCCATGGCCGCGCCGCCGATTTCCGCCATCACGACCTGCGGCAGCGCCTCGATGCGGAAATAGAGCCGCTGGATGCCGGCAACATAGGCGTACATGCGGTCCGGCCCGTCGGCCATGTCCATGCGGGCGCGCATCTCCTTCAAGTCGGCGCCGGCGCAGAACACCTTCTGGTCTGAGCGGATGTGCAGCATGCTGCAGGCGCTGCCAAGCTGATCGAGCTTGGAATCGAAAGTCCGTACCCATTCATCGCTGATCGCATTGACCGGCGGATGGCTCAGCGTCAACGTAGTGACGGGACCGGCGGTGCTGATCTGGAACATCAGTTGCGCCTTTCCTGACCGGCTTCGGTCACCAGCGCGCGGCTGATGACCAGCCGTTGAATATCGTTGGTGCCCTCGTAGATCTTGCTGGCGCGTACCGCGCGATAAATGCGCTCGACCCCGAAGTCGGCCATGTAGCCGGCGCCGCCCAGCGTCTGAATGGCGTCGGAGCAGATGCGCTCGGCGGCTTCGGTGGCGAACAATTTCGCCATCGAGGCCTGCTTGAGGCAGGGCATGCCTTGACTGCGCAAGGCGGCGGCATGCAGCACGAGTTGACGCGCGGCTTCGAGCTGGGTCGCCATGTCGGCCAGGCGAAACGCGACGGCTTGATGTTCGATGATCGTCTTGCCGAAGCTGCGGCGCTCCTGTGCATAGGCGAGCGCGATCTCGTGCGCGGCGCGGGCCATGCCGACGGCTTGTGCGGCGATGCCGATACGGCCGCCTTCCAGGTTGGCAAGGGCGATGCGGTAGCCTTGGCCTTCGGCGCCGAGGCGGTTTTCCACCGGGACGCTGAGCTCGTCAAATTGCACTTCGCAGGTATCCGACGCCTGCTGGCCCATCTTGTTTTCGACCCGGCGAACGCAATAACCGGATTGCTTGGTGTCGACAATGAAACAACTGATGCCCTGTTTGCCGAGCGCAAGATTGGTGGCGGCAATGACCAACGCGACGTCGGCGTTTTTGCCCGAGGTGACGAACTGTTTGGTGCCGTTGAGAATATAGGCGCCGTTCCGGCGCTCGGCGCGCGTACGGATCTCGCCGGCGTCCGAGCCGCTTTGCGGCTCTGTCAGACAGAACGCGCTCAGCATCTCGCCGCGTGCCATCGGCCGCAGATATTTCTCCTTCTGCTCCGGCGTCCCATACTCGACCAGCGGCATGCAGCCGACGGAATTATGACCGCTCACGACGGTCGAGACGGCGCCGTCGCCGGCGGCGATTTCCTCGAGCGCCAGCGCATAGGCGACATAGTCGGTGCCGGCGCCGTCCCATTCGGGTGGAACCGTCATACCCATGAAGCCGAGTCTGCCGAGTTCGCGCAACGCGGCGCGCGGGAACACAGCCTTGCTGTCCCACTCGGCCGAATGAGGCGCCAAGGAGCTTTGCGCGAATTCGCGCGCGGCGTCCCTAACTTGCTCCTGCTCCTCGGTCAACAGCATGGGTCCTACTTGGCGGCTTGTTGCCGCGTGGCTTCGCGCGCCTTCAACAATTCCCGCGCTACGATCAGCTTCTGCACTTCGGTTGCGCCCTCGTAGATGCGGAGCGCGCGGATTTCGCGGTAAAGCGCCTCGACTTTGACGCCGACCCGCACGCCGTTGCCGCCAAAGATCTGAACGGCGCGATCGATGACCCGTTGCGCCATCTCCGGGGCGAAGGCTTTGGACATCGAGGCCTGGCGCGTAATGCGCGCCGCGCCTGAATCCTTTTCCCAGGCCCCGCGGTAAATCAGCAAGGCCGCCGCATCGATGTCGATGGCGCTATCGGCAAGCGCTACCTGCGTGAGCTGCAGATCCGCCAGCGGTGCGCCGAACAAATTGCGCGTGGCCGCGCGCTCGATCATCTCGTCGAAAGCGCGGCGCGCCATCCCGAGCGCCGCGGCGGCAACGGTCGAGCGGAAGATATCGAGCGTCGCCATCGCCACCTTAAAGCCTTCGCCGGGCCTGCCGAGCCGATTGGCCAACGGCACGCGGCAGCCGGTGAAGCGAAGCGTCGCGAGCGGATGTGGCGCAATGACGTCGATGCGGCCGGCGATCTCGAGGCCCGGCGTATCGGCGTCGACGATGAAACTGGAAAGCCCCTTGGCGCCGGTGGCTTCGCCGGTTCGCGCGAAAACAACATAGTGGTCCGCGATCCCGCCGTTGGAGATCCAGGTCTTCAGGCCGTCGATACGCACGTGTGCCGGCCCATCCTTGGTCGCGGTCGTCGCCAGCGCGCTGACGTCGGAGCCGGCTTCCGGTTCCGAGAGCGCAAAGGCCGCAATATGACGGCCATCGCGAACCGGCGGCAAATATTTGGCTTTCGTCTCATCGCTGCCGAAAAGCGAGATCGAAGCGGTTCCCAGGCCCTGCATGGCGAACGCGAAATCGGCGAGGCTGTCGTGCCAAGACAGAATTTCACGCGCGGCGCAAATCGTCCGCACGTCGAGTTTCTCCGACAGCCCGCCATAGGCCGCCGGCACGACGGCCTTGAGCCAGCCGGCGTCGCCTAAAGCCCGAACGAGGTTCCGACACGATTGATCGATATTGGCGTGATCGACGTGCTTGCCGACTTCTCGGCCAGCCCAATCCGCCAGCGCCGAACCAAAAAGCCGGTGTCCCTCGCCGAAAAACGGCCAAGCCAGATGAGCAAGCGGCGGCATCAGCGGTCTCCGCCGTTCAGATTAAGCTCCTTGTCGCGCAGCAAAAAACGTTGGACTTTTCCGGTCGCTGTCTTAGGCAGGCTGTCGACAAATTCGATCCAGCGCGGATATTTCCAAGGACCGATCGCGCGTTTCACATGCACTTTGAGCTCTTCATAGAGCGCCCGGCCGATATCGCTCTCTTTTTGATTCTTGAGCACGACAAACGCTTTTGGCTTGATCAGGCCGTTAGCGTCTTCGACCGGCACGACCGCGGCCTCGAGCACTTTCGGATGCGTGATCAAAGCATCTTCCACCTCGAACGGCGACACCCAAATGCCGCTGACCTTGAACATGTCGTCGGTGCGGCCGCAGTAGGTGTAGACGCCGTCCGGACGCCGCACGTATTTGTCGCCGGTGCGGGTCCATTCGCCCAAGAACGTGCGGCGTGATTTCTCGCGCTGGTTCCAGTAGCCAACCGCGGACGATTCACCGCGTACCAGGAGTTCGCCCATTTCATTGTCGGCGACGTCCTGCCCATTCTCATCGACCAGCCTGAGATCGTAGCCGTCCACCGGCACGCCGGAGGTACCGTACTCAACGGCGTCCGGAAGGTTGGTCAGGAATAGATGCCCCAACTCGGTCGATCCGACGCCGTTCACGATATCGATGCCGAACCTTTGCTTCCACTCGAGGCCGACATGCACAGGCAGAGGTTCGCCTGCCGAAAAACAGAGCCGCAACCGGCTGGGCATGGCTTCCTTTTTGCATTCGGGATCGGCAAGCATTGCGGCAAAAAGCGTCGGCACTGCGAAAAACATCGTCGGCTGGTATCCACGCAGCGTCTCGAACACGGTCTGCGGCGTCGGCCGCTCCGGATAGAGCACCGAGGTCGCGCCGACCGACATCGGGCACAGCATTGCGTCGCCGAGGCCATAGGCGAAGAACAACTTCGGCGCGGAAAAGATCACGTCGTCTTCACGGATGCCGATGCGGCCCTGCCCCGAGGTGCGCGCGATGTTCATCGGCGTCGAGTGCACATGCATCGTTCCCTTCGGCATCCCGGTCGTACCGGACGAATAAAGCCAGTAGGCGACTTCATCGGCACAAGTCCTGGCCGGCGCCGAACCTTCGTTCTCGGCCGCCAACAACGTGTCCAGCCGCGGCACCGACGCCGGACCGCCGCCAACGACGACAATTTGCTTGAGGTTCGGCAGATCCGCCGCCGCTTCTTGTATGGCTGGGAGCAGCGCGGTTGAAACAAACACCGCCTTAGCGCGCGAATCTTCGAAAAGGTAGCGATACTGGTCGACCGTCAGACGCGTGTTGACCAGAACCGGAACAATGCCCGCCCGGATGGCGCCCCAGAACAGCACGGGAAAGTCGACGGTATCGAGCAGAACGAGGGCGATCCGGTTTTCCGGTTCGATCCCCATGCGTGCCAGCATCGGGCCGATACGCGCAGCGTTGTCGCGCAGTTCGCCGTAGGTCAGGTTGCGCGACGGGTCGATGAACGCGGTCTTTTCGCCCCGTCCCTCGGCGACGTTGCGATCCACGAAATCGACAGCGGCATTATAGTCGCGAACGTCGGTCATTCCTGCGACTTACCCTTTCTTGGTCTTGGCCAGGATGATGCGCGCGTCCACCGCCAGGCAGCCGTCGTCGAGCGCCAGGCAGGGGTTGAGGTCAACTTCGTCGATCTGCGGGTGTTCCTCCAGCAACCGGCCAAGCGAGACCAGCATGGCGGCGATGGCGTCGACATTGAGTTTCTTGCGGCCGCGCGCGCCGGCGATGATCTTCGGCGGCAGCGTATCGTGGATGAGCGCGCGCGCCTGCTCGATGCCGAACGGCGCCAGGCGAAAACCGACGCGCTTGAGCACTTCGACATAGATGCCGCCGAGGCCGAACATCACCACCGAACCGAACAGTCTGTCGCGGATCGCGCCCAGCACCAGTTCGGTCGCCGCCGGCATCATTTTCTGCACCAGCACGCTCGGCTTGGTGATTGCGGGTGCCGCCTTGCGGACGTTGTCGACGAGCTGCGCATAGGATTTTTCCAGCGCACTGTCGGAACCGATGCCGAGCATGACGCCGCCGATATCGGATTTGTGCAGGATCTGCGCCGATACCACTTTAATCACGACCGGGTAGCCGATCTCTCTGGCGGCCGCCAAGGCGCCCGCCAGCGAATCGACCATTTTGAACGGTGGCACCGGGATGTCGTACTGCTTGCACACCGCATAGGCTTCCGGTTCGAGCAGGCTGACGCGTCCCTCTTTGGCGGTAGCGGCGATCAGTTGCGCCGCCGGCCCTTCCGTGCTGGCCAACGGCGTTTTTCCGTCAGCAAGCGCCGCCGAAGCGCGAATGGTGCCGTAATTCGAAAGATTGGCCGCGACCCGCGCGACCGTGTCCGGATAGTCGAAAGTCGGCAGACTGGCGTTCTCCAGGCCGCGGCGCAAATTGTCGGCAAAGTCGCCGAAGGTGATGACATTGAGCAGCGGCTTCGGCGTCGAGCCTTGCGCCTGGAACGCAGCCGCGACCTCCTTGGCGAGCAACGGCTGATCGAGAAACGCGCTGGGCGCCAGGATCTGGATTACAGAGTCGACGTTGGGGTCCTTGAACAAAATTTGCAACACCTGATGATGCAGACGCTCGAAATGGGCGGCGGTGAGGTCGATATAACCGGGCGGATGACCGACATTGGCGGCGGGCGACAGGATCGCCTTCAGTGCCGCGTGGGTTTCATCGGCGAACGACGCCATCTTGATGCCGGGCAAATCGGAAATCTCGTCGATGCACATCGTTCCCGGCCCGCCCATGTGGGTGAGGACGGCGACGCGGTTGCCCTTCGGCACCGGCTGCATCGAGAACGCGCGCAGCGTGTCGTAGAACTCCGCGACGCTACGCACGCGCATCAGTCCGAACTGGCGGAACGCGCCTTCGTAGATCGCCTCGGCGCCGGCGATCGCGCCGGTGTGGGAGAGCGCTGCGGTCGAGCCCAATTCGCTACGGCCGCTTTTCAGCACCACCACCGGCTTGACCGCGGCGGCTTCGCAGGCCGCCTGGAAGAAGTCGCGCGGATCGGACAGGCCTTCGAGATAGATGCCGATGACGCGCGTCGACTCGTCGTCTTTCAGGAAGGCGAGCAGCTCGGCCATCTGAACGTCGGCCATGTTGCCCATGGAGACATATTTGTTCAGGCCGACCCGGCCGCTCGTGCCCGAAGCAAACAGAAACGAATTGCCGAAGGCGCCGCTCTGCGTGAGCACGCTGATGCCGCCGCGCGGATAGGAGCCGATGTCGAAATTGGTGTTGAAGCCGCTCACCGTATCCATGACGCCGACGCAGTTCGGGCCGATAAGCCGGATCGAGGCAGCGCGCAGAATGTCGATCAGATCCTTTTGCCGCTGCTTGGCCTCAGGCGAGTCGATCTCGCCGAAGCCCGCTGACATGCAGATCGCGCCCTTGATGTCGTTGAAGCGTTTTTTTCGCTCAGCCATCTCCTTGGCGACCGGCACAGTCAGCTCGGCCGCCACCATCAGGATGCACATCTCGACCGGTTCGGGAATGTCGCTCACGCTCTTGTAGCAAGGCAGACCCAGGATGCCATTTTCGCGCGGATTGACCGGAAACAATTTCCCTTTGTAGCCCATCGAGATCATGTGGCGCAGCGCGGTGTTGCCCGGCTTCTTCGGGTCCGACGAGGCGCCCACGACGGCGACGCTCTTCGGATTGAAAAACACGCTCAGCGCGGAATTGTCTTGTGCCGCCGGTTCCGGTTCTTTGCCGGCCAAATCGACCGCGGCGTTATAGTCGCGAAGCGCCGTCATCATAAGCCTCGCCCAAGAACGATTATGTGCCGGAAAAGCTACCGGCTAACCGCGGACCCAGCCTTGACTTCGGTCAGGTAGATCGCCCGAAAACGCTGTAACCGGAGTGAGTTGTCTTGATTTTTGTCATGGAATCATGCGGGCAAACGGCGCATTTTTTCGATGGAGGAGCGCTCCGATGCATGCACCGGGCCCGCCGCCGAAAAAGCGGCTGCTGAGATTGAGGCTTAACGGGCGCTGGCGCGAAGACGCCGTCGCCGAACGCGACCTGCTGGTCGACTATTTGCGCGACGTCGCGCATCTCACCGGGGTAAAGACCGGCTGCGATGGCGGCGAGTGCGGCGCCTGCACGGTATTGGTCGACGGCGAAGCGGTGCCGTCCTGCATCACACTCGCGGTGCGCTGCGAGGGCCGTGACGTCGAGACGATCGAGGGCATGGCGACGCAAGGCCGGCTCGGCCGATTGCAGCGCGCCTTTCATGAGAAGCTCGGCACGCAATGCGGCTTCTGCACGCCAGGAATGATCATGGCGGCGGAAGCGTTGCTGCGGCGCAATCCGAAGCCGAGCGACGAGGACATCCGCACCGCATTGTCCGGCAACCTCTGCCGTTGCACCGGCTACGTGAAGATCATCGAATCCGTTCATACGGCGGCGGAATCGGCATCATGACGACAGTGACGGATCAGGTGAGCGTCAAGAAGCGCCCGGGCGTTCCGCTCATCGACGGCATCGACAAGGTGACCGGCAAGGCCCGCTATACGGCCGATCTCGACCACGCCGACGCCCTGGTCGGACGCATCTTCCGCAGCCCGTTCAGCCACGCCGACATCATCCGGCTCGATGTCAGCAAGGCCCGCGCACTCGATGGCGTGGTCGCGGTCGTCACTGGCGACGACTGTGCGCACACCTACGGTGTGCTGCCGATCGCCATGAACGAATATCCGTTGGCCCGCGGCCGCGTGCGCTATCGCGGCGAGCCGGTGGCGGCGGTGGCCGCGATCGACGCGGAGACGGCCGAGCGCGCGCTTGTCCTGATCGATTTCGAAGTGAAGGAGTTGCCCGCCTATTATTTGTCCGAGGCGGCCCGCGCGCCGGGCGCCGTGCTTCTACACGACAACAAGCCCGGCAATATCGAACGCGACGTGCATAATCAGTTCGGCGACGTGCCGCAAGGTTTCGCCACCGCCGATCTGGTGCGCGAAGAGACGTTCAATTGCGCAGAAATCAACCACGCGCAGATCGAGCCGCACGCCAGCATGTCCGAGTTCGATCCGCTGACCGGCCGCTTAACGGTGCAGACCGTGTCACAGGTCGGCTATTACCTGCACCTGATGCTTGCGCAATGCCTGGAAATGGATTCCTCGCGCATCCGCGTGATCAAGCCCTTCATCGGCGGCGGTTTCGGCGCGCGCGTCGAAACGTTGAATTTCGAGATCATCACCGCGCTGCTCGCCCGCGCCAGCGCCGGTAAAGTGTTGATGCAGCTCACCCGCGAGGAAACCTTCATCACCCATCGCGCGCGACCGCAGACCGATGTCCGGTTGAAACTCGGCATGCGCAAAGATGGGCGCATGACCGCGTGCGAATGCGAGGTGGTGCAACGAGGCGGCGCCTACGCCGGCTACGGCATCATCACCATTCTCTATGCCGGCGCGCTGCTGCAGGGCATCTACGATATTCCCGCGGTCAAATATGACGGCTACCGGGTCTACGCCAATCTGCCACCCTGCGGCGCCATGCGCGGACACGGCTCGGTCGACGTGCGGCACGCGTTCGAATGTCTCGTCGACCGCATGGCGCGCGAACTCAAGCTCGATCCATTTGCCGTGCGCCGCACCAATCTGCTGCAGGCGCCGACCCGCACGTTGAATGATCTCGTCGTGAACAGCTACGGCCTCGGCGAATGTCTCGACAAGGTCGAGCGTGCCAGCGGCTGGCGCGAGCGCCTCGGCAAGCTGCCGCCGGGCAAGGGCCTCGGCATGGCCTGCTCTCATTATGTCAGCGGCGCCGCCAAGCCTATTCACCGGACCGGCGAGCCGCACGCGCTGGTTAACCTCAAGCTGGATTTCGACGGCGGCGTGACCGCGCTCACCGGCGCCGCCGATATCGGCCAAGGTTCCTCGACGATGGTGGCGATCGCTGTAGCGGAGACGATGGACATTTCGCTCGACCGAATCCGGGTCGTCGCCGCCGACACCGCAGTCACTCCCAAGGACAATGGCGCTTATTCGTCGCGCATCACGTTTATGGTCGGCAATGCCGCGATCGATGCCGCCAAGAATCTCAAGGCCGTCCTCGTCGCCGCCGCCGCGAAAAAACTCGAAGCGAAGCCGGAAGACATTGAATGCGGCGAGGTGTTCCGCGTCGGCAGCGGTAAACAAGCGAGCCTGCCTTTTGCCGATGTCGTGGCCGCCGCGCTGGTCGACGAAGGCGCTATCACCGTGAAGGGATCGTTCACCTGCCCGCCGGACATGCAAGGTGGCAAGCATCGAGGTGGCGCGGTCGGTTCGACCATGGGCTTCAGCTACGGCGCACAAGTCGTCGAGGTCAGCGTCGATGATGCGACCGGCCTGGTCAGCGTCGACAAGGTGTGGGTCGCACTCGATTGCGGCCATGCCATCAATCCCTTGGCAGTCGAAGGACAGATCGAAGGATCGGTCTGGATGGGAATGGGGCAAGCGATGTGCGAGGAGACCCGCTATCTCGAGGGCCTGCCGGCGCATGCGAGCCTGCTGGAATACCGCATGCCGACCATCGCGGAATCCCCGCCGATCGAGGTCCAGATCGTGGAAAGCCACGATCCCTATGGGCCGTTCGGCGCCAAAGAAGCGAGCGAAGGCGCCTTGGCCGGCTTCCCGCCGGCCGTGGTCAACGCCATCGCCAATGCGATCGGCATCGACCTCAACGAATTGCCGGTGACGCCGGACCGGGTCATGGAGGCGCTGATCGAGCGTCGGCGCAAGGCGAAGCGCAGCGCATTGAAGGCCACATCATGACCGCACCGTTGGCCGAGTTTCGTCTGGCCCAGCCGGGCACTGTCAAAGAAGCCATTGCGGCCTGCCTCAAGCATCCCGGCAGCCGCTACGTCGCGGGCGGCACCGACCTTATCGTGAACATGCGGCGTGGCATCACCGGCCCGGATCTGCTTGTCGACCTTTCCGGCATCGACGAACTGAACGAGATCAAGAGCGACGGACGCGG
This sequence comes from uncultured Alphaproteobacteria bacterium, assembly GCA_963739075.1. Classification (GTDB taxonomy): domain Bacteria; phylum Pseudomonadota; class Alphaproteobacteria; order Rhizobiales; family Xanthobacteraceae; genus Pseudolabrys. The sequence goes on from CAVTZC010000001.1 coordinate 24,415, forward strand.
CGTAACGATCGGCGCCGGTGTGACCATCGCTGCGCTTGCCCGCAATGCGGCGATCGCCAGCCAATATCGCGCGCTCGCGCAAGCCGCGGCAGCGATCGCCGGGCCCGGTCATCGCGCCATGGCGACCGTTGGCGGCAATCTGTGCCTCGATACCCGCTGCATCTACTACAATCAAAGCGAATGGTGGCGGAGCGCCAATGCTTATTGCCTGAAAAATCGCGGAGATGTCTGCCACGTCGCCCCGCAGGGACAGCGTTGCCACGCCGCCTTCAGCGGCGATCTCGCACCCGCGTTGCTCGTGTATGGCGCCGAGGTCGACATTGCCGGCCCGCAAGGCCAGCGCCGAATTTCTCTGAGCGATCTCTATGTCGAGGATGGCAAGGCCCATCTCACTCTCGCCGCCAGCGAACTCGTCGTGGCGGTGCACGTGCCTGCGGCGACGCCTCTGGCGGCCTATGAAAAAGTGCGGGTGCGCGGCGCCATCGACTTTCCCTTGGCGGGCGTGGCGGCTGCGCTCGCCGTATCCGGAGCAAACGTCGGTTCGCTCCGCATCGCGCTCACCGGCACGAATTCCCGACCATTCCTGCTCGCCGGTACGGAGGCCTTTGCCGGCCGACCGGTGGACGAAAAGATGCTGCAAGAGATCGACCGGTTGGTGCAGAAGCAAGTCCAGCCCATGCGGACCACGATTGCCTCGGCCAATTATCGCCGCGTCGCCGCCGCCGCGCTGGCCCGGCGTCTGACCGCAAGGCTTTTCGCCGAAGCCACGGCTTAAGTTGCGAAATTTAGGCGGGAATAACCGCGGTCGCTTCCAGCTCGATTTTTGCCGGCGCATCGAGAAGATCGGCGACGAAAATCATGCTCATCGCGGGGAAGTGATTCCCGATCAGCGATTTCCAGATGCGTCCGAGTTCGCGCCGGCCCGCTAGATAGCCGGGCTTGTCGATGCAGAATGCCGTCATACGACAAATGTGAGCAGGTTTGGCCCCAGCCTCCGCCAAAATCGCGATGATGTTTTTAAGCGCCTGCTCGAATTGCGGAACGAGTTCTTCGCTTTGGAATTTCTGATTTGCATCCCAACCAACCGTGCCGGCAACGAATACGATGCGACCCGCCGGCACGCTGATGCCATTGGCATAGCCGATCGGCGGCAGCCAGCCGGCCGGTTGGAGAATCTGCGCTGACATTAACGTAGCGCCCGCAAGGTGCCGCGCACCGCGCTGCGATCGTCGTTGGCAAGCTGACGCAGCTTGGCAACATCTCTGACGACGACGTGCGAGGCATCGACCACGACGCCGATGCTGCGCAACCGCGCAAAGGCGCGCGATAGCGACTCCGGCGTCAAGCCGAGACGACCCGCGATTAGGACCTTGTCGTATGGCAACGCGACCGCACAATGTCCCTGCTCTGCCGCCGACAGCGACGCGAGAAACTCGGCCACCCGCTGGACGCCGCTTTGCGCCTTGAGTTGCTCGACTTGTTGCACGAGATGATGCATGTGTTGGGAGATCGATGCGATCATGCCCAATGCGATATCGGGACTTTCGCGTATACAACGGACGATGTGATCGGCAGGAATGCGTGCGACGCGGGCTTCGCTCACCGCTTCGGCGGTCGCCATATACCGATTGCCGGTGAAGGCGACGGCCTCCGCGAAGCTCTGGCCCTTCGTCATAATTTCGATCACGGTTTCATCGCCGGATGGCGTGCTGCGGTATAGTTTCACCCAACCGTCGATCACGATGAAAAACGAAGTCGCCGGATCGTCTTGGCGCATTATCCACTCGTGCGGCCGCAACATGAGAGCCGTCGCGGGCGAGATAATGTGCTCGACGGTCTCCGCTTTGAGTCCCCGAAAAACCGCGATGCGGGTAACGATTTGAAGATCGCCGGCTGTCAGTTTTGAAGCCATACACCACGCCCATGATCGAGCCAGCCTTACTCAAGGTGCCGATCGGCTCGCCCGCCTTGATCTCGATCAAGGATTACCGGATGGCAAGTTTTGATTTATGCTGCGCTGCACAATGAAGGGTCGATCGGCGCGCAAATCATCGGCATTTGGTCCGCCGGACGCGGTTGGCCGCAGCCACCGAGGACTGTCGAAATAAACTACCTTTCGTAAATCAAAGGCGCGATTGAACGCGCCGGCCCGGCGGATCGGTCTTCGAACGGCGCCCACTGCTGCTGCCGCGGCGGTCCACCAGTTTGCGCATCGTTGCAATAGTGATCGAGCCAAGGGTCGCGCGCGCGATATCGTCGATCTCATTGAGAACTTCACGTAAGGCAAGGTCTTCGGGCGTCGCATCAGCAGCCCCGCTGTCGTGCTCGATGGAGCTCAATTCTTCGAACAGCTGGGCTACGTCCAGCAGCGTCGTTCGCCGCGGATTGCCGGCGAATTGATATCCGCCGCCTGCGCCGCGAACCGAGCGGACGAGGCCGGCACGCCCCATGACGTGCATGACCTTCGCCAAATGGTGACTGGAGACGCCGTATTTCTCGCCGATGTCCGCGACCGAAAGCTGTCGCCCTTCGCTCGCGGTCAGTTCCAATGCCGCGAAGATGGCAAGCCTGGTCGAAATTTGCAGCCTCATGACGTCGCCATCCCGTTAATCGAGATCTTTCTCAAGCTGGATGTAGGGTCCCGCCATCATGCCTTCGCTGCGGAAAAACAGCATGGGAAGATGGGCATCCCTTGCCACCATAGTGCGCATTTTGCCGACACCGGCCTTCTTGAATTCGTTGGAGATCGCTTCGAACAACTCGGTAGCAACGCTTTGCAAACGCATCTCCGGCTCGACTGACAGCGCGAAGACCCAGCCGCAGGGCGTCGAGCCGAATTCCCAGGCGCGGACCTCGCCGATGATGAATCCGAGCACATGCGAATCCACCCCGTCGGTGCAGCCCTCGGCAACCAGAAAGAACCGCTCGCGCAGTCGCTGTTTGCCATAGCGACGGAAAACATCGTTCCAGTATTCCGCCTTGGCGAGCTTGGTGACGCGCGTATCGAGACCGATCACCTGCGGGATGTCGGCGGCGCGCACGCGCCGCACCCGCACCGCGGTGGTGGTTGTCGCTGCGTGCGCTTTTGCTGCTATCGCCAAAAGAGCTAACCTTTGATTCTAATCAAGAAACCATAGCGCATAATTAGGCATTTTGGTACCGATTTATCGCCTTGGTGCGCCAGAGAGGAGCTTTGCCGTGCATCACGACCACGCTCGACCGGCCGATGGTTCCCGGATATGGCGAACCGCCGACGCCGTCCATATCGATCTGCGCGGTCTGGAGTCCCCGGAGCCCATGGTGACTGTCTTGCAGACCATCGAAAGCGGCGATGTCGATACCGCCCTAGTCGGCCATTTCGATCAGGAGCCTATTTTTCTCTATCCGGAACTTGAAGAGCGCGGCTGGAACCACGAGACCGTCGAGTCGCATTGCGGCGACTGCGAGGGTGGCTTCATGCTGCGCATGGTGCGCTGGGGCAAATAAGCCCCGCCGCGCCTTCAGATATATTGTCCTGCATCGACGCGCAGCACTTCGCCGGTGATGGAGCGAGCGGCGTCGGACAGCAGGAACAGCACCGCATTGCTGATGTCCTGCACATCGCAAAGCTCGGGCAGCGCCGCTTCGGCCACGGCCCGGGCGAGAATTTCTTCCGGCAAGGCACGCGCCATGTCGGTCATGACCATGCCGGGCGCGACTGCATTGACGGTGACGCCCTTCTTGCCGAATTCGCGCGCCGCGGTCTTGGTCAGTCCGATCAGGCCGGCCTTGGCCGCGGAGTAGTTGGCCTGGCCGAATTTGCCGCGCATGCCGTTGATTGACGTGATGTTGGCGATACGGCCGAAGCCCTGCGCCACCATCAGCGGCGCGACGGCGCGGATCATGTTGAAGGCGCCGGTGAGATTGACATTGAGCACCACCGCCCAATCGGCGTCGCTCATTTTGGCGATCGAGCGGTCGCGGGTGATACCGGCGTTGTTGACGAGCAACGTCGGCGGTTCCGCAAACCCCGCGACGGCGGCCTTCACGGCGTTGGTGTCGGCGATATCGATACGCACGAATTTATGCGGGAAACTATCAATATGCTCTGGTTCGCCGACGTCGAAGGCGTAGACTTGCGCGCCGGCCTCGCCGAGCGCATCGGCAATCGCCCGGCCGATGCCCCGGCTGCCGCCGGTGACGATGGCCCGGTGCTCGCGAAAATCAAAGCGCGGCTGACAGGCAAGCTTCGATTTGACCAACATCGGCGGCGACATCAAGCGAGGGATTGGTCGAAGCAGAGCTGTTGCGAGGGCAGGAATCCGCTGCGATCGAGATAGGCGAGCAGATCGTGGTCTTGCCAATCGACTTCGGTACGCACCTTCTCGACGCGTAGTGTGCCGAGGTTGGCCAAGAGTTGCGACACCAATGCGCGGCCGACGCCTTTGTTCTGATAATCCGGGTCGACGCCGATGGTATCGATGACCGCAGTGGTTTCGACTCGGCCGAATTCGCCGAGGTCGACGCGGGCCATGATGAAGCCAACCGGCACCGAATCGAGTTCGGCGACAAGCGAGACGCGCACATCCGATTCGGTGAGCGCGTCGTTGAGCTTGCGCTGAAAATATCCGGCCCGGTCGCGGCCGGTGATCCGGCGATCGATCGCCACCAGCGCGCGCAGATCGCGTTCGGCCATCGAGCGCACGGGGATGCGGTCGCGCGCCAGCGGGCCGAAATCCGGCGCGGACTCCCCGCTGTAATTGATCTCGGCGGCTTCGCCCACGTGCTGCGGGATGGTGATGCCGCCACTTCTTGTCTTGCTGTCACTCGTCATCGATGGTCTCCGCCAGCGGAGTAAGAACGGAACGCTCCAGCACCAGGCGCGGCGCCAGCCCGAAGCCGGACGAATCGAAGAACCGCAGCAAGCCGGTGTTGGTCCAATCTGCCTGCGATTGCAGCGATTGCACCCCCTTCTCACGCATGAGCTTGGTGAGGCCGTTCATCAACGCATGGCCTACGCCGTGCTCGCGGCTGTCATGCTCGACGCCGACCGCGTCAAGCGTGCCAATGGCCTGCTCGCGGCCGAATTCCCCGCGCTGGATACGGGCAAAAGCAAAGCCGACCAGCGCGCCTTTGCGGACCACGCCGACATGCACGAAATCTTCTGGGTGTTGCTTCGCGTGGGCCAGGCGTTTCTCGAAAAAGCGGCGGCGCGGCTCACCCACGTGCGCCGAATCGATGGCGATGACGCGTTCGAGATCCGCAGCGCGTAACGGGCGGACATTGTTGTCTGTGGTCGCGGCAGCATCGCTCATACAAAAACCTCACATATGCTCGACGTATTTCTCGTAAAGCTGTATTTCCTTTTCGGAATCCATCAAATTGTCCAACATCGGCAGCAGCGCCATGTCTTCTTTGCGCGCGTGCGGCACCAGACAATCATACAGGTCCTGTCCGAGCCGGCGGAATTCGCCCCAGCGCGCGGCATCGAACCCCTGCACGCGGACGTCGCCGATGAGCTTGACCAGCGCGGCGCCGATTGGGCGGATAATGCCGTGCTCGTAAGTCAGATGCGCGCCGATGCCCTGATTGCCCGCTTCGCCGAGGTAGGAGAACAGCTCGGCCTCTTCAAACGCAAAATGACGCTCGACCTCGCCCGGCAGTTCGGCGGCCAGATCGCTCAAGAGTTTCGCCACCATCGGATCTTTCGCGTCGGGAGCGCTGTCCCGGTGTCGCGCGATGGTCTGCACCAGCCGCTCCATCAAAGCGATGACGGCGGTGTGCTCCTCGTGCAGCTTCTGGCAGACGCGGTTCTGGAAGTTCATGGCTTAGCCGTGCAACTGTTCGTATTTGGTAAGCAGGTCGTCTTTCAACTCGTTCCAATCCGGATTGGGATCGATGCAGTTAGCCGGACAGACCAGCTTGCACTGCGGCTCGTCCTCGGCGCCCACGCATTCGGTGCATTTCAGCGGATCGATGATGTACATCGGATTGCCGGCGGTGATCGCTTTGTTCGGGCACACCGGCTCGCAGGCATCGCAAGCCGTGCAGGCATCGGTAATCATCAGGGCCATCGTTTTATCTCCTCATATTCTCAGGCTGCCGCCGGCACGCGGCCGGTACTGGCAAGTTTTTCAAACCGGAACGCGCCCCACAAGGCAGCTCCGATCGCGCCTGCATACATCGAATCCGGATGACTGCGAACCGAAACCTTCATGTCCTTGATGTGCGAGATATCCTCTTCCAGCGCGGCGACTAAGCCTTTGTCGAGGGCGAGCCCGCCAGTCACCATCACCGCGCCATCGACCACCCCGATCGATTTCAGCAGCTTAGATAGCCGCGCCGCCATCGACAGGTGGATGCCTTTCAGGATATTCGGTGTCGTAATGCCGCGCGAAACCATGTTGATCACGTCGGTCTCCGCCAGCACGGCGCAAATGCTGCTCACGACCTCGGGATTATCGCCTTGGCTCGACAGCGTTCCAATCTCTTCCTGCGCGATACCGAGGTAGCGCGCGATGTTCTCGAGGAATTGCCCGGAGCCGGATGCGCACTGGCTCGTCATCTTGTAGCTGAGGACTTTACCGCGGCCGTCGATTTGGATGGCCCGGCCGTGCAGCGCGCCAATGTCGAGCGCCGCGCGGGATTCCGGATTGAGGTAGATAGCGCCGCGCGCGTGCGTCGTCATCGAGTAGAAATGGCCAGTGTGAAACGGCACGCTTTCAGCTTCGCCGGTGGTCGCAACATAATTAACATCCTCAGGACGAAGGTTTGCGTCTTCGAGCACGGCGTCATAGGCGACGCGGGCCAGTTCCATGGGATCGCGTTGCCGGATGCGCATCACGTAGCGCGACAACCAGGTTTCCTTGCCGTTCTCGACCTTGAACAGTGCCGCCTTGATGGTGCTGGTGCCGATGTCAATTCCTGCCGCAATGGTCATTGTTGTTCGCTCCCGTCCATCTGTCCCGAATGCGCCCGCCGCGCAAACTCCGCCGCGCCGAGCGCGCCGGTATAGATCAAGTCCGGATTGATGTTGATAACGACATCTCCGTAATTTTCCTTGATCACCTTCCTCAGCTCACGCACCGCGGCCTCGTTCTTGGCAACGCCGCCGGTGAAGGTGAACTCGTTGGTGACCCCGCCCGAGCGCGAGATGATGGAGATCGCGCGCAAGATGATGGCGCGGTGCAGGCCGGCCAGGATGTCTTCGCGCTTTTCCCCGAGCGAAAGCCGGTCGCGCAGCTCGGCGCCGGCAAACACGGTGCAGGTCGAGTTGATGCGCGCCGGCTTGTCCGACTTCATCGCCATGGGACCCAATTCGTGCAGGCCCATGTTCATCTCGTCGGCGATATAGCCGAGATAGCGCCCGCAGCCCGCCGCGCAGCGGTCGTTCATCTGGAAGTTCGCAACAATGCCGTGCTCGTCGATCTGGATGCCCTTAGTGTCCTGACCGCCGATGTCGAGCACGGTGCGCGTCTGCGGATACATCAGATGGGCGCCAAGGCCGTGGCACAGGATTTCCGAGCGGATATGCTCCTTGGAAAACGGCAGCGTCACGCGGCCATAGCCGGTGCCGACGAGATAGGTTTCCTCCAAATCAACCGCGAGCGCATCCTCGATCATCTTCTGGATGTCGGCCGCCGCCGACTTAACTGAATCGTCCGTTTTCAGCACGCGTCCGAGTGCGCGCCGGAATTTGTCGCTCAGCTCGCCCGCCGGCGGCCGGTTCTCAACTTCGATGATCGACTTGTCATAGACGTTGAGCAGCAGGTCATAGGGAAGGTTCGCATCGCGCGAGACCTCTTCGGCATGGCTGTGATAGCGCGATCCTGCGATATCGCGGAAAAAATCGGATTTGCGTTTAGCGCCAGGCGCGTAGAGCTCGGGCGCCTCCAAGCGCAAGCGGCGGAACACCTCACCGAGCGAATCTTTCACACCGGACGCGACCTTGGCGAAGCGCTCGCCTTGGATTTGGCCGATGCAGGTCAGCTCGAGATCGTCAAGCTGTTCGAGAAACTGCTCGAGACGAAAGGCTCGCTCGAGTGTGCCGAGGAACGCGTCGAGGTCGATCAGCCCATGGGCGGCGGTCAGCGCCCGCCGGAACAGCGTGAACTGCCCGTCGACTTTCGCTTCCTGGCTCGCCACGCGCGCGGCCGTCGCATAATTCGAGCGTGAATTGGTGATGCCGTGGCCAATCACTTTGCGATCCTCGTCGAGGAGGACGGCCTTGGTCGTCGTCGAACCAAGATCGATGCCGACAAAAGTCTTCATGCATTCCTCCTCAAGCCGCCGCGTCCACGCCGGCACGTTTTTGATCGACCATCTGGAAATAGCTCTCCAGACGGTTCTTGATGTTGGCCGCCGAAAAGTAGCGCGGATCGACCAGGTCAGATTCCACGAACGCGGCCGGCTTGCCGGTGCGCTTCTCGACTTCGCGCATCATCAGCAATTGGCCGGCCGAGAAGCTGTTGCAGCTCTTGATCGAGTTGATCAGCAGCCCGTCCGCTTCGTATTCGTTGATGTAGTTGCACAACATGTCGATGCGCATCGGCAGGCTGCGGTTGGTGTAAACGCCGAGGCAATATTCGGCCAGTGTCTCCAACGGCTTGTCGGGATCGTGGCGGAAGCCGAAATCGTACACGCCGCCGACCTTGGTGTAGCTCGAAGCGACGACCACCGCGCCTTCGTCGTAGAACATTTTCCAGAACTGCCGGAAGCTGGTGTAATTAGGTGGTCCTTCGACGACCAGGCGGTATTTTTCCTTACCCATGTCGCCGTCAGGCGTGACCGGCCCCAAGCCTTTGGCCAGCCGGTCCTCGACCTCTTCGCGCAGGAACTTGTAATAGTCGACCGCGTCTTGGGTGCCGCGGAAGGCGCCGAAGATCGGCCCGATGTAATAGATGCCGCCGAAATAGGCGTCGATCGGCGACGGTTTGGCCTTGGCGCTTTGCAGCACGCGGACAAGATCGTCCTCGGCCTTGGTCGACATCTTCAGGTGCTCGCGCAGCCGGTCGATGTCGAACTTAACGCCGGATACGCGCTCAAGCGTGGGGATGACCTCTTCTTTCAGCTGCTTCACCATGTAGTCGATCATGTTCTTGGTGATCTTGCCGTCGCCCATATAGGGCGTGTGCAACATAATCGTCTCGCACTTGTACTGCTCGCGCAGCAGTTCGAACCACTTCATGAAGGTGAAGCAGCCGGTGTAGGACAGCAGCAGTACGTCGGGATTGGGAAATTTCTTGCCGTTGGGCGCGAGATTGCCCTTGGCCATCATTCCGATGTCCGACTTCACATAGGTGCAGACGTCCTCTGAATGGCCGATCTTCTCGGCTTCCAGTACGAAGCCGCCACTGGTGCGGCGCAGCCCGTTCTGGATGGCGTTGACCTCCGGCAGATTGTTCAGGAGGTCGAAGCACATCAGCAGCTCGTTGAGATTGCCGGGCACAAAGGTGGCCGCCACCTTGTCCCCGGTCTCGGGAGCGCTGGTCAGCCGATCGTAATGCGCGGCCATCATCTCCTTCTGCTTCAACATGGAAGCATCCTTGACGGCCTCCTTCGCCGGCGCGCGGGAGGTGACAATCTTTGTCTGCGTCGTCATGCTGCGCTCCACAGTTTGATAGAATCGGCGAAGGTGCCGGCCTGTTCCCTGATCGGCTGCATCTGCCCGGAGTTCTCGGCGTATTTGAACGCGATGTAGGGGATGCCGGCATCCTTGAGTACGTGCTGCAGCATCGGTCGCTCAAGCAGCGCCGGATCGCAGAAGCTAGGCGCGGCGAAGATCACGCCCTCGGCGCCCGTGCGCTTCACCGCGCGCACCAGATGCTGGCCCTTTTCCTTCTGATTCGGTTCGTACTTGGCCGCCGTCGATTCGGAATGATGCAGGAAAGCATCCGAAAGATTCCGCAGCGGATCGCCCTCGATCGCGACGTCGCCGGTGAGCCAACGTGTGACCAGCAGCAGATCGTCGTCGACCACGTAGCAGCCAGACAATTCGAGCGACTTGATCAGATTGAGCGGTGGCTGCTCGCAGAACATGCCGGTCAGCACGATGCGGCAATTGTCGCGCATCGGCCGCTCTTCGGCCCGCGCCGCCGCAAGATAGTCGCGCAGCATGATGGTGTGCTCCTCGACCGGCAGCACGAGCCCGGCGCGTATCATGAGATAGACTTCCGCCGCAGGCGCCTGCCACGGTTTCTCCGCCCGGAAGGTGTAGAGATCGCGCACCAAACGGCGGTTCTCGTTGTAGACCTCGATCGAGTGCCGAAGATCGTCGTCGGTTATCGGCTTGCCGCGCAGCTCGCCGAGATCATGCCTGAGCTCCGCCATCTCGTTGACGTAGAAATTTCCACCGATGTCGTCACGATAGTTCTGCGGGACGTCGAAATAATGGGAATAGACGTGGGGGAACATCATCTTCCACATGCCGGACAGATTGCGGATCACGTCGCAGATCGACGGGAACAGCATGCCATCGACGAAATCGATGCGGCCGGATACGCCGAGCTCGATGGTCGAGCGCGGAATGCGGCAGATGTAGCTCTGGTAATAGGCGTCGCCGTGGATGACTTCGAGCTGGTCGCCGCCGCCGACGATGCCGAGCGGCAGCATATCGGCCGCGTGGATGAGTTCGCGCGGCACGTAAATCGGCATGTAGCCGATCACCTTGCGGCCGGGCTTGGCGGCTTTCCATTGGCGCGCGGACGTAAAGGATAGATCCTCGAACAGCGCGGTCGCGCGTGCGATGATATCGGCCGTAGCCGGAGCGTTCAACGGTGTTGCCATTGTGGCGACCTCTTCGCGATAAAGGCTTCGAGACCTGCCACCGCGTCGTGGGTGGCCATGAGTTCGTCGAGATAGAGCCGCTCGACGGCGCGGATCTTGTTCTTGACGCGCGTGACGTAGTCGAGCCGCGCCGCCTTGACGGCATGGCGCAGGGAACTCGCGCTCTTTGGCTTGAGATGCTCTTCGAAATAGGCGAGTGCAGCGCGTTCCGGATCGGCCGCCGCTTCACGGGCTATGCCGATATTCGCCCCTTCGGCGCCGGTGATGTTGCGTCCGGATAGCAAGAGATCCAACGAACGCACTGGGCCGATCAGTTCCGGCAACAGGCACGAGGCGGCCGGCGCGAACACGCCGAGCTTCATTTCCGGCTGGCCGAGATTGGCGTCGGGCGCGACGAAGATAAGATGGCCGGCGAGCGCAAGCTCCAGCCCGCCGCCGAGGCATTGGCCGCGCACCGCGACCAAAATCGGCACCGGCGATTCGACCATGCGCAGGATCATGCAATGCAGCGCGCTCAACATAGCGGCGCACTGATCCGGCAGATGTTCCTCGACGCTGGCGCCGAAACTGAAATGCGGGCCTTCGGCATCGATCAGCACGGCGCCGAGCTGGGTATTTCCGAGATGTTCGGTCAGCGCGGAATCGAGCGCCGCGATCATGCCGGCGTCGACAAGATTGGCCTTCGGCTTATTCAGCCGCAGCCGCAGCAAGCGGCCGTCCGCCTCGTGCCATATCTTGAGCGGCTGGCTCACAGCTAGGACCTCGCCCGTGGCATGATGCTTTCGGTGAGCTCGTCGCTCCATGGCGTATTCGCCGCGAGCGCCCGGCGCAGCGCCACGAAATCAACCTCGCGGCCGGTCTCACGCGTGCCTTCGTTGAAGGCGCGGAAACCGGCGCGCCCTTCCGTCATCATGTTGAGGGCCAGCCAGTCGCGCGAATTTTCCTTGTTGGCGTTCCACGCAACGAGCTTCGGCTTGCGCAGTTCCTCAACGGTTTTGGTCGTGCATTCGGGGAAAGTGTAGAGCAGCTTGGTGCACAGCGCCTCGACCTTCTCGTCGAGCAGGCTGAGGTCGACGGTACCGCGCTTGAGCAGCGTCTGGCCTTCGGCGGCAGCCGCACCAGTTTTGAACTCGCCATGCACGATGCGGCCATAGTCGTCGAGGTAACGGTCGGTGGTCACCGTCGGATTGGCGATGAACTTGCCGTCGACTTTCAGCGCCGGCACGATCTCGCTGATAATGCCGAGACGATAGGCCTTGTGCGCTGAGAATGGTTCGCACAGCAGGCCGGAAACCATCGCCTGTTCGCAGCCGATCATGTAGGGGAGAAAGTCGGTCGCGCCGCCGATCGGGGCCGAGCCGTGCTTGGGGCCGGCCTGACCGAAGCGCGCGAGGTCCTGTGCAATCGAGAAGTCGCAGGCCATGCCGATTTCCTGGCCGCCACCGATGCGCATGCCGTTGACACGGCAAATCACCGGCTTGTCGCAGCCAAGAATGGCCGAAACCATGTCGTTGAACAGCCGCATGTAGCCGCGGTATTCCTGCGGATTGCCGGCGTAATATTCGGCGTATTCCTTGGTGTTGCCGCCGGTGCAAAAAGATTTGTCGCCGGCGCCGGTGAAGACGACCGCGACGACGTCGCGCGCAGTACTAGCCGCGCGGAAAGCCAGAATGGTCGCCTTCACCATGTCGGTGGTGTAGGAATTGAATTGGGTGGGATTGTTGAGCGTGATCCAGGCGTTGAACAGCCCAGCCACTGGCTTGCCGTCGGTTCCCTTCACCGGACGCTTCTCGTAGTGCACGCCCTTGGAGATCGCCTCGCGCGCCTGTTCGACGACGAGATTGTGATCCTTGGCTTCGGCCTTTTGCACGGCGACGACGCGGGCTGCTTCTGCGGACATTGCTATGCTCCTAACGGTGCGGGAATGAGAACGGCACGGCGCTTAATCGCGCCGGCATGCACGGCCTCGAACACCTGATTGATCTCGCTGAGGGGATGCTTCTCGACAAACGGCGTGACCTTGACGCGGCCGTTCATCACGAGTTCCAAAGCCGCCGGGTAAAGTTCGGGCGGACATCCCCAATTGCCAAGCGCGCGCGCGTGATAGGCCATCAGGTTGGAGAGCCGCACCTCGACCTTGTCCATCGTGAAGCCAACAACGCAGAGGGTCGCGCCATGATTGATCAGGCTGAAGGCGGTCTCCTGCCCAGCTTTGCTCCCGGAGCATTCGAAAATGATCCACTCGGTCTGGCGCAGACCGTGTTCCTTGGCGAAGGCCTGGATGGCCGCCTTGAGGTCGCGCGATGACAGCTGCTTGGAATTCAGGGAGAGCGCGGCACCCTGCCCGGTAATGGCGGCGAGTTTGTCCGGGTTCACGTCGATCGCGATAACGACGCCGCCCATGGCGGCTGCGATCTGGGCGGCATAGCCGCCGACGCCGCCAACCCCGTTGACGATGACCAGATCGCCTTTGGTGACACCCGCCTGCACGACCGCCTGGTAGGGTGTGGTCACGGCATCGGCGATCACCGAAAGATCGGCTAAGTCTATGCCGACGCCGGCCAGGCGGTGTTCATCGACCACGCACAGCCCGCGTGACGGCACGACGATGTGCGTGGCAAACCCGCCTTGAATATCGTTGCCCGGCATCTTCTGATTGGGGCAGATCGTCGCCTTGCCGCGCTTGCAGGCATCGCATTGCCCGCAGGGGATCACCGCCGGAATGATAACCGCGCGGTCGGTGAACCAGAGCGCATCCGTGCCGGTGTCGACGACGTGGCCGCTAATTTCATGGCCAAGCGCTAGCGGTAGTTCGTGCTTGGTGCGCACACCATCGTAATAGTAACCTAAGTCCGTGTGGCAGACCCCGCAGCCGGCGATTTCGACCAGAACTTCATCGGGGGCGAGCGTTCCGACTTCGAATTCCATCGGGACGAAAGGCTTGCCAGCACCCGTCATCATCCAACGAATTGGCTTGGCGCTCATCGGATTGCCCTCCAGAATAACCGCTGCGCCTATCGCCGGACCCGCACGCAGCCTTGGCATTTATTCTTCGTTCGCCGACTGCGAGAGGTCCTTGATCAAGGTCAAGGAAAAGCAAAAAAACGCATTCTAGTACTTAAATACATATTGGAGCCGGATGCCCGTGAAATGGGCTCTAATCAGAGGATAGTGGCCATGGCAGCCTCGCCGAGTATTTCGATTGCGATCATTGGCAGCGGTGGCGCCGGGGCACTGACCACCGTGGATTCCCTATTTGAAACGGCCGCCGCCGCAGGCTGGCAAGGGCTGTTTACCCGCACCATGGGCCCTCAGATCCGCGGCGGTGAAGCGGCAGGGCTGCTGCGCCTTGCCGTCGACCCGGTCGAAAGTTTGCCCGACCGCTTCGACCTCATGATCGGAATCGATTGGCTGAATGCCGCCCGTTTCGGCGCCGAAATCAAGGCCGGCCATCAAACTTTAGTGATCAGCGATCCGCGCGGCGGCGATCTCCCGCCCATGGTAACGCAATCCGGCGCCCGCGTCGTCGAAGTTCCGATGAAGGAAATGGCCAAAGCTATCCCCGACGGACGCCCCAACATGATCGCGCTTGGCATTGCCGGACGGCTGCTCGGCTTTACCGTCGAGCAGACGTTTGCACCGATCGAAAAGCGTCTGGCCGACAAGGGGCCGGCCGCCATCGAGGCTAGTCTGGCCGGCATCAGAGTCGGATTTGGTGCCGCAGCCGGCATCGATTTCGACCCGCAATTGCCCGCGCCGGCGCCGAGCACAGCTCGCCGGTGGCTGCTGTCAGGCAATGAGGCAACTGCGCTTGGCGCCATTCGCGGCGGCATCCGCTTTGCCGCTGCCTATCCGATTACGCCGGCGACCGAAATTCTCGAATGGTTGGCGCCGAACCTAACCAAAGTCGGCGGGGCGCTACTGCAAGCCGAAGACGAACTCGCCGCCATCAACATGATCATCGGCGCATCTTATGGCGGCACGCCGGCGCTGACGGCAACCTCCGGCCCCGGACTTTCGCTGATGATCGAAGCGCTCGGCCTTGCCACCTCCGCTGAAATCCCGATCGTGGTCATCGACGTCATGCGCGGCGGGCCATCGACCGGCATTCCCACCAAGTCCGAGCAGGGCGACCTGAACATCGCCATCTATGGCATGCACGGCGACGCACCCCATCTCGTGCTGGCGCCGCAATCGGTCGGCGACTGCGTCTTCACGACGCAATGGGCGACCTATCTCGCGGAAGCGCTGCAAGCGCCGGCGATCGTTCTATCCGACCAGTTTATGGGCCAGTCCCGTGCCGCCATCGAACGGCCCGCCGACGTCGCGTTCATCGGCTCCAGGGCGGTCGCCACCGAAATTTCGGGAACGTACAAACGGCACGCCATTGCGGCCAACGGCGTATCACCGATGGCCATTCCGGGAACGCGCGGCGGTCAATACACGGCCGACGGTCTCACCCATTCCGAGCGCGGCACCCCGACCAGCGGAGCCGCCGACCATCTGGCCCAGCTCGACAAGCGGCGCGACAAGCTCGATCACTTCAACTTCGGCGACCATTGGGCGAGTATCGAAGGCACCGGCGATCTTGCCGTCATAACCTGGGGTTCGCTCACCGGCGCCGCACGCGAAGCGGTCACTCTTGCGGCCGCGGATGGAATCAAAGCCCGCATGATCGCGCCGCGTTTGCTGGCGCCGGTCCAGCCGGAACGGCTCGTCGCCGCCCTTGATGGCGTCAAACGCATCCTGGTGATCGAGCAGACCCATGGCGGCCAGTTCAACAAATTCCTGCGCGCCCATTACGACCTACCGGCGCAGGTTCGCGTGCTCAGCCGGCCGGGACCGCTGCCGATCACCGCTGGTGAAATTCATCGTGCGATCGCAGATTGGAGATAACCATGTCGAGCGTCGCTTACAAACAAGCCGACTATAAATCCGATGTGAAGCCAATCTGGTGTCCCGGCTGCGGCGACTATCACGTGCTGATGTCGTTCGGCCGCGCCTTCGCCCAATTGGGCCTCCCGCCGGAAAAGATCGTCGTGGTCTCCGGCATCGGCTGCTCGTCGCGGATTCCCGCCTATACCAATTGTTACGGCTTTCACGGCGTGCACGGCCGTTCGCTCGCGCTTGCCGCGGGCCTGAAAGTCACGCGGCCGGACTTGACCGTTGTAGTCGCCAGCGGCGACGGCGACGGGTACTCGATCGGCGGCAACCATTTCCTGCACGCCTGCCGCCGCAACGTCGACATGACTTACGTCGTGATGGACAACCACATCTACGGCATGACCAAAGGCCAACCCTCACCCACGACCGAACCGGAATTCGACACCGCGCTGTCGCCGGGTGGAACCAAGGTGCGGCCGTTCCATCCGCTGGTGGTCGCGCTCGCTTCGGGGGCGAACTTCATCGCCCGCTGCTTCTCCGGAGATCCCAACCAGACCGCCGACGTGCTGGCGCAAGCGATCAAACATCCGGGCTTTTCCTTCGTGGAAATCCTCAGCCCCTGCGTGACCTTCCGTCCCGACGAAAAGGCGTGGAAGGATCAGGTGCACCCGGCCCCGGTCACCGAAACTTCAGATCAAGGCAAGGCGGCACGCCGGCTGATGACCGATGACGGCTTCAACCTCGGCATCCTGTACCGCGGCAATCGCACCCCGTATCAGCCCGCAGCTGGCGCAACTAATGTCGATCTGTCGGAGCTGGAGAAGGACTTTGAGCTATGAGCAAATCGCCCGGCACGCCGAAAGTCGCCAACCTTCACGATCTGCTGGCGGTCGCCTATCAGATCGAGATCGACGCGGTCGATCGCTACAATCTGCTGGCCGATCAGATGGAAACCCACAACAATCCCGAACTGGTCAAGGTGTTCCGGGATCTCGCCCGCGCCGAAGGCATCCATGGCGAGGAAATCCGCCGCATGGCCGGCGATTTCGATGTCGCCGCCCACGCCCGCCAGATTGCGAAATTCGAGCACAGCGATAGCCCGGAAGAAGCTGAGCTCGGCTCCGCGCACTACCTGATGACGCCGTGGCATGCCTTGCAGCTCTCGCTCGCCGGCGAAAAGCGCGCCTTGGCCTATTTCACCTCGATCGTGGAAACGACGAAGGACCCGAAGGTCAAGGAAATGGCGGCAGAACTCGTCGAAGAAGAAGCCGAGCACGTCAGTCTAGTGCATCGGCTGCTGCGCCGCTACCCGAAGCCAAGCGATAGCTGGGCCGACGACTTGGATCCGCCGGTGTCGCAGGAATAACGCCGACCATATCACGCGCGATCAGTTGGGCTTGTTGCGCCGGTCGATCACCCGCACGGCCTTGCCCTGCGAGCGCGGCACCTCCCCGGTCGCCTTGGGCACGACCTTGCAAGTCACCCCAATCAGCGACTTGATGTGGTGCGTGACTTCCGACGCCTTGCGTACACGATCGCCGGTGAAATCGGGCGCCAGCTCAACCTCGACCGTCATCGCATCGAGCGCGCCTTCGCGCGTCAGCACGATCTGGTAATGCGGCGCGATCCCCGGAAAACCGACCAGAACCGCCTCGACTTGCGAGGGATAAACGTTAACCCCGCGGATGATCATCATATCGTCGTTGCGGCCGGTCACGCGGAGAATACGGACGTGGCTGCGCCCGCAGACGCAAGGCTCGTCGGAAAGCCGGGTGATATCGCGCGTCCGGTAGCGGACCATTGGCAAGGCTTCTTTGGTCAGCGTGGTGATAACCAGCTCACCCGCTTCGCCCATCGGTTTTGGCTGCATGTTGTCAGGGTCGACGACCTCGAACAGGAAATGGTCCTCCCAGCCATGCAATCCGTTTTGCACCTGGCGGCATTCGCAGGCGACGCCCGGTCCGATGATTTCCGACAGGCCATAGATGTCGACCGCCTTGATGCCAAGCCGCGCCTCGATGTCGCGGCGCATGGCGTCGGTCCAAGGCTCGGCGCCGAAGATGCCGGTGTGCAGCGGCAGTTTGCGGATGTCGACGCCCATGCCTTCGGCAACTTCGGCGATGTTGAGCGCGTATGACGGCGTCGCGCACAGGATGTGGGCGCCAAAATCCTGCAGTAGCGTGACCTGCCGTTCGGTGCCGCCGCCGGACAATGGTACGACGGTGCAGCCGAGCCGCTCGGCGCCGTAATGCGCGCCGAGCCCGCCGGTGAAGAGGCCGTAACCATAGGCGTTATGTACGATCTCACCCGGCCTGGCGCCCATGCTGGCGAGACAGCGCGCCATCAAGTTGGCCCACAGATTGAGATCGTTTTTGGTATAGCCGACGACGGTGGGCTTGCCGGTGGTTCCCGACGAGGCGTGCAAACGCAAGAGCTGGTCGCGCGGCACGGCGAACATGCCGAACGGATAATTGTCGCGCAGGTCGGTCTTCACCGTGAAGGGAAAACGCGCGAGATCGGCCAGCGACTTGAGGTCGGACGGTTTGACGTTGGCGGCGTCGAACTTTTTCTTGTAATGCGGGACCTTCTGATAGGCGCGCTCGAGCGTGGTTTTGAGACGGGAAAGCTGCAACGCCTTCAAATCGCTGCGCGACATGGTCTCGGCCGCTGGCTCGAACATATAACTGGGCGTTTCGGCAACCGCGCTTTGCGCACTCATGATTGAGCCTCCCGATCGAATTTATTGAATTGTGGCGCGTGACGGCGCGCCTTGCGAGTCGGAATTGCCTCACTCATGGCGAGGTCCATCCCGGCTTGACCGCCGGTCCGGGGACGCCGGTCCCGCGTATGGGGGTATGGGGAAGCGCGAAGCCCTGATTGTAGGCGGCGCGCGTAATGAGAATGAACTTGATGGCCCAGCCGGTCGCTAAAACCGAAAATCCGGCGAGTGCGAACAGAGCCTCGCCCGCCGCAGGCAGGATCAGGCCGGCGGCGACCAGCGCCACCGGAAGCACGAGGCCACCGGCGAAAAACCAGAGTCGGCAGGCCGAGAAGATTTCCAGCGTGCGGGTCGGCGCCCCTTCGCTTTCGAGGGCGGCGAGGTAGCGCCACCAGGTCCAGATCCGGATGAGGGCGAGCGCCGCGAGTACGATGGCCATCGGCTTGGCGACGGCGCCCAGAGCGGGCACGAAAGCCGCCAGCAGCAGGAACAGGCCGCAGCCCTCGGCAAGCCCGGTCGCCATGATCAAGGCGATCACGCGCGGATTGCGCCAGGCCGGTATTCCCTTGGACTGCTCCAGGATCATGCCTTGGCAAAATAGAAAGATCAGCCCAGCGATCGCGGCCGCCACCAACACGACGGACTGGCCGAACCATAGCGCCGCAAGCGTGAGCGGAAACAACAAGCCGGCGATCCACGCTTCACGCGACATCCAGGAGCGTTGTGGCTGCCGCAGCACGTATAAGAAGCGCAATGGCCGGCCGATCTTGAACATCAACAGCCCGAGACCGCACGCGATGATGGCAAGCGCGACAAGAGCCGGCAGCAAGACCGGCGCTCCATCAAGCGCTGCGATCGTGGCAAAGCCGAGCAATCCAGCACCCGCGCCACCGCAAAGGAAATTGCCGGAGGCTTTCCAATCCCAATGTTTTTGATGCCATGGCTCGACCCCGCGGGTGCGAATTCGCCCGGCTTGCGTCACTGAGAGCGGAGGCGGGACATCCGGCGCCGGCGCGGCAGCAGCCTTGTCGTAGAGATAATAGAAGCCCGGCTCGGTGCCGAGCTCGGCATGCATGCGGAAATTCTTATTCTGGCGCAGCAGTTGGGAGACGTTGCTGTCGGGGTCCTCGAGATCGCCAAAATGCAGCGCGTCCGCGATGCAGGCATTGACGCAAGCCGGCGTCGCGCGCGGATCGCTGCCCGGCGCCAAGCCATTCTCGATGCCGAAATCGATGCGATCGGAACAGAACGTGCATTTCTGCGCGACCCCGAGGCGCGCGGGATCCTCGCGCTCAATCTCGTTCTGCATCGCCGTGTCGCCGTAAGCGAAGTCCTCCTTGGTGATCTTGAAGCGCGCTTGGTAGGGGCAAGCGACATCGCAATAGGCGCAGCCGATGCAGATGTTGTAATCGATGGTCACGATTCCGTCGGCGCGCTGGCGCGTCGCGGTCGAGGGGCAAACATGCATGCAGGGCGGATCGGCGCAGTGCTGGCAACCCACCGGCACAAAGGTGCGGTTGACGTTCGGGAACGAGCCGGCCTCGATATCGAGCACCTTGCGCCATTGCACCGCCGGCGCCGTGGCGTTGGCATGCCGGCAGGCCGCGGTGCAGGTCTGGCAGCCGACGCAGCGTTCAAGATCGGCGACCATCGCCCAGCGAGTCATGTTGCCCCCGCAAGCCGCGTGATCTTGACCTTGACCAGGTCGGCACTCGAGCCGGTCGCGTCGGTGAGATCGAGCAGCATTGGCACCAGGGCGTTCATGCTCGGCGCGCCGAAATCCTTGGCATAGGGCGTCACCCAGTGATCGAACTGGCCGATGATCAGCAAGGTGTCGGGTCGAATGCCTTCGCGCAGCATCACCTTACCCTTGGTGCTGTTGAGCGGCGAGCGCACTTCGACCAGGTCGCCGTCGGCGATGCCGAGTTTCTCGGCCGCGCTTTCGTTCATGACCACGCTGCCGTGGCCCATGACGTTGTCCGCGACTTCCTTGATGAGCTGAAGGCCGACGTTGTTGCCCCAGGAATATTGCATGCTGCGCGAGGTGATCAGCCAGAACGGATAGTCGGCGATTTGCACCTTGAAGTGCTTGGCGAGCGCATCCTCCCAAAGCCCGCCCAAGTCGCGCCAATGCGGCAGCGCCTCATATTCGGCGAGCTGCTTGTCCCACCAGGTGATGCCGTGCTCGTGCAGGCGCCGCTCGAGCTCCTTGCCGACGCGCAACAAGCGTTCCTGATACGGCTGCTCGAAACGCAGGCCCTGCTCGACCAGCTTCGGGTAGAGGTACCACATCAGGCGCGAGAACGGCTTGACACGGAAGCCGTTGGCCCGAAACCAGTCAAGCCCCTGCGTTTCCGCGCCATTGGTGAGCTCCGCGCTCGCCGCCCGGCAGCTGGCGTCCCAGATCTCTTCAACGCTGTGCACCTTCGTCACATCGAGCGAAAAATCGTAATTCGCGCCCTTGAGCGTTGACGTCGGCGCCGCCGCGATTGATCGCCGTGTTGTATTGCTCGAGCAAGCCGGTGCGACGCGCGAGTTCGGTCGCGATCCAGGTGAAATCTCTCGCCTCGCCCTGCGGCGGAACCGCCGGATCGCGCAAGGCGAAGCCCTGGTGATCCCAAAACTGCTCGATATATTTCGTGCCCCCGATCCGCATCAGCTGCAGGCCTTCGAGATCGGTGCAGTCGGGCAGCAGCACATCGGCGACATGATTGGTTTCGTCGCGCGTCATGGCAAAGCAGATGGTGAACGGGAACTTCGCCATGGTCTCGCCGACGGCCTTGGTGTCCCAGAACGAGATCGCCGGATTGGTGCGATAGACCAGCCAGACGTCGGGCGGCGTGGCATGCGGGAGATGCTCGAAATCCTCCTTCTGCATCATCCAGGCGAGATGCGTCGGCCCGAGCGCCTGGCTCCAGGCCGAATTGGCGACCAGCGGCACCAGCGTACGGTGTGCGCTGCGCGCGGTTGGGCGCGAAATCCAGTCGACTTTGCCCGTGGGATTCATCGGGTAATACATGAACCCGTCGGGGCCCGGCTTGACGCTCGACCAGCGATTGTCAGCCGGACGGTTGAGCCGCACGGTGGTGCCGAGCGTGCCGCCCGGCACGTCGAGCGCGCCGACCAGGCAGGGAATGAGCGTGCGCGCCCAGCAGCATTCGTAGCCGCCCCAGCCGTTGTTGACGGTCTTGCCAAACGCGATGGCGACCGGCCGGAACGGCAGCGTCATGCCCTCGATCTCGATTGTCTCGCCGACGCGCGCGTGCGCGAGGAACTCGTTGGTCACACGGCGGATAGCGGCGGCCGGCACATCGCAGATCTTGGCCGCCCAATCCGGCGAATAGTCTTTCACATGCGCGACCAAATGCGCGAAGGCGGGGCTGACGGAAGCCGCGATGCGGGCCGTGGTCTCATGATCGGCGCCGATCTCGACGCCGTCGACCGCGAACGCGCCTTCGAGCGCGGGGTCGATACCGGCGGTGTCAAACGGCACGGCGCGCTTGCTCTTGTTGTCGAACACCAGCGGCTTCTGCGTTTCCCGATCGCGCAGGAAAAATCCGCCGGGGCCGATCAGATAAGGCGACGAGGTGCGTTCCTTCAGAAACGGGATGTCGAGCTTCTCGCGCGCCGTTTCGTGCAGCAGCACATGGATCATCGCGAACAGGAAGGCGGCATCGGTTTTTGGCTTGATCGGAATCCACTCGGCCGAGCAGGCGCCGGTGATCGACAGGTGCGGTTCGATCTGCACGCGCTTCATGCCGCGGCTGCGCGCGTCGGCGTGGCGCTTGACGCCGCACACCCCGCCGGAAGCCTCAACGTTGGCGCCGAACGACAGAACGTAATCGCAAAGCGGGGTGTCGGGGCACACGGTGAAAGCGCGATGCCAGAGCTCGCCGTAGAGATGCTCCGAATGGGTGCATTTGACGCCCTGACCGGAGCCGAAGCTCAAGTCGACCGGGCCCCAGGCCGCGAGGAAGGCGGGCAGCGTGCCCATATAGGCGGTCGGCGTGCCGCCGCCGCCGAAACTCGCCGCGAGTCGCGGAAAGCCGCTCTCATCGGTGAGTCCGGCCGCGCGTGCGGCCTTGAGCTTGTCGGTGACGAGATCGAGCGCCTCGTCCCAGGATATGCGCACAAAGCCCGGGTCCTCGTGCCGACCCTTTTTTCGGGTTGGTCCGCTTCATGGGATAAAGCAAGCGGTTCGGGTTGTAGGCTTTTTGCACTAGCCCAAACGCTTTGACGCAGGCTTTGCCGCCGCCTGGATGAATCGCCGCGGCGGAAAAATTCGGGTTGATCTCGGTCGCAACCCCGTCCTGGACGCGCACGGTCAGCAGGTCCGGCCCAGCGACACATTGGTAGCAATAGGTCGAGACGGTGCGTTCCTGCGGTGGCTTGCTTCCCGGCATAGCCGCAACCTCAGTCCAAATGGATTAATTTCCACTCACCGGCGCCAGGCACCTTAGGTGCTGACGGCCCCGGCAATTTCGTCATGGGCATCGGCTTGCATGTGCACCGCATACCCTGCCTTGAGCGCATCCATGTTGAGATCGAGGAAGCTGCGCGGCGTTTCCGCGCGCACCGCTTGTTCGATCCGGTTGCGGTCGCAAATTCCGCTCAGCGCGACCAAGGCGCCGAGTGCAACGATGTTCGTTACCCGCTCGCTGCCCAACTGCAAGGCGGTGCGGCTGAGCGGCAAGTGATAGCAACGATAATTACCCACGGGCAGTTCGGGGCACAGCCGCGTGTCGGCGATGACCAGCGCTCCGGCCTTGAGCAGCGACCAAGACGGCTTAATGGCAAGCCGGTCGAGCAGCACCAGATGATCGACCGCGGTCGCCAGCGGAAAATCCACCTCGCCGTCAGCGGCAACCAGGTCCGCACTGCAGAAGCCGCCGCGCGAAGTCGGCTCATAGGACTGCGACTGGGCAACGTGCTTACCGCCTGCCGCAAGGGCATCGGCGAGCATCTTGGCGCTGAGGATCAGCCCCTGCCCGCCGGTGCCGCCGATTCGAACCTCGATCCGCTGCCCGCGCATCACGAAACTCCGGTCCGTGCCGCCGCCGCGCGCCGATAGGCGGTGCCGTATTCGGGACGGTCATTCTTCGTCAAAATCCCGGTCGGCAAATCGTTCGGACGGAACGGCGTGTCCACCGTGTTGCGGTAAGCGGTCGGACGGATTCCGCTCGTCTGGCGCATGATCATCTCGGGTGACGAGCCCATGTCGTTCTTGCGCCCGAAGATTTCGGTGCAGTCGGTGAGCACTTCGACGAAGGCGAATCCCGGATGCTCGAGCCCGGCCTTGATCAGTTCCTTGAGCTTGGGAACATGGTGGGTCACTTCGCGACCGACAAACCCTGCGCCAGCCGCGCTCGCGAGCGCGCAGGCGTCGAAATGCGGTTCCTGGTTGCCGAGCGGCGTGGTCGTGGTCAGCCGCGTCTCCGAGGTGGTCGGAGAGACTTGGCCACCGGTCATACCGTAGACTTCATTGTTGAGCATCAAGCAGGTCAGCTTGAGATTGCGCCGGCAAGCGTGGATCAAATGATTGCCGCCGATCGCAAGACAGTCGCCGTCACCGGTGATGACGACGACATGAAGATCGGGACGCGCCAGCGCCAAACCCGTCGCATAGGCCAGCGGCCGGCCGTGCGTCACGTGGAAAGTGTTGGCGTCAATATAGGCGGACAGCCGTCCGGCGCAGCCAATGCCGGAGACAACCGCGAGCTTGTCCTTATCGATACCGAGATCATGAATCGCCCACAGCAGCGCGCGCAACGCGATGCCATGCCCGCAACCGGGGCAGAGGAAGTGCGGCATCATCTCCATGCGGAGATAGTCGCGTACCTCAAATTCGGCGGCTGTATCGATCAACATCACGCCCCCTTTGCGAGCGCTGCGGCACACGCTGCGATATCCGCCGGCGTGATGGCCTCGCCGCTGAACAGATGAAGACCTTCGACCGGCATTCCGCCTAGCACGCGCTCGACCTCGAGCCGCAGCTGGCCGTTGTTCATCTCGGGGACCAGCACGGCGCGCGCCCCTGCCGCCGCTTCGCGTAGCGCGGCTTCCGGAAAGGGCCATAATGTGATCGGGCGGAACAGCCCCACACGGAGCCCCTGCTCGCGGCACATCTCAACGGCGCGCCGCGCCGCCCGCGCACTGATGCCGATCGCGGCAATGACCACGTCGGCATCGTCGCAACCGAGCGCCTCCCAGGAATCGATCAAGTCGCGATGCCGTTCCAGCTTGGAAAACAGCCGCGACAAGTTGCGGGCGACCGTTTCCGGGTTCTGGGTCGGGAAGCCGCTCTCGCTGTGGGTGAGACCAGTGGTGTGGACGCGGTAACCGTCGCCCGGCCGGGCCATCGCAGGAATGTCTTCTCCACCATAGGGTTTGAAATCGGCACGCGGTCCGCTCGCCCATGGGCGTTGCTTGCCGCTCGAACGTCCGCTGCTGTCGAGCGCGACGGTTTCGGAGAGTTGCGCGATCACCTGGTCGTACAGCAGCACGACCGGCGACCGGCATTGCTCCGCTAAATCGAAAGCACGAATGGTCTCGCTGTAGATCTCGCCTACCGACGCGGGAGTCAGCACAATGATCGGATAATCGCCGTGGCTACCCCAGCGCGCTTGCATGATGTCGGCCTGCGACGGCCGGGTCGGCATGCCGGTGGAAGGGCCGCCGCGCATGACATTGACGATGACACAAGGGATCTCGGCTCCGGCCGCGTAGCCGAGATTTTCCTGTTTGAGGGAAAATCCCGGACCGCTCGTCGCGGTCATGGCTTTGACGCCGCCCATCGAGGCGCCGATCACGGCCGCCATCGAGGCGATTTCATCCTCCATCTGCACGAAGACGCCATCGACCTCGGGCAAGTGGCGCGCCAGCCGCTCGGCGATTTCCGACGACGGTGTGATCGGATATCCGGCAAAGAACCGGCAGCCGGCGGCTATCGCGCCCAAAGCGCAGGCATGGTTGCCGGAGATCAGCTTCACTGCGCCCTTGCCGGTGAGTGCGGTGTCGACGGCGTTCATCGGGCAAGCCCCCCTTGCGCAAGGGCACCGACATCGAGATGCACCCGGATCGCGAAATCCGGACACAACCATTCGCACAGCCGACAACCCGTGCACTTGTCCGGTTCGGCCAGCTCCGCGATCCGCTCGGTATTGAGCCGTAAGCAGCGTTCCGGACATAGCTTCACGCAGATATCGCAGCTCTTGCACCAGGCGGCATTGATGTCGAGACGCACGCGATAGGCGGCATCGGCCAATGCCGGTGTTTCCACCACGGGCGCCTCCGCCGGCGGCGTGACGTTGCGCGCCTCTTCAATCCAACTGCGACCGCGGCGGAACGCCTCCAGATTGACCGCAATGGTCTTTTTCGGCACGAATTCGGCGACGGTTCGCTCCCAATCCGTAGTCGAAAATTCCAAAGCCGTGGACAATGCGCCGAGCAGCACGACGTTCGCCGCGCGCTCATTGCCGAGCTGCTCGGCCATGTCGGTGGCGTCGATGGCGTAGGCTTCCCCGACATGCGCGACGACTTCGGCCGGCGTCTCCTTCGAATAGCGCATCGGGGCGGCGGGGCGGCGGTTAAGGCAGGCGAATGGCGGCACGATGCGTTTGGTGTCGCAGATGAAGATGCCGGCACCACGCTTCAGATAAGGCAACCAGCGCAGTCCTTCCGCCCATTCCAACGCGATTAGGATATCGACGTCGCCCTTCGGGATGGTCGGCGACCAGACGCGCTTGCCGAAGCGCACATGACTGAACACGGAACCGCCGCGCTTGGCCATGCCGTGCACTTCGCTCTGCTTGACCTCGAAGCCCTGGCTTTGCGCCAGCAAAGCCAGCACCTTGGAAACCATAATGACGCCCTGCCCTCCGACACCGACAATCAGGACGTTGAAGACGTCTTCAGCGGGATCGGCCTTCAGCACCGAAGATTTCGGCCACGCAGCCAAACGCACGGTGGTTGCCGGATCGCTCATTGCGTCACCGGCGCAGCGGTCTTGATGCAGTCCACGGTGCAAACCTGCGCGCAGAGCGTACAGCCGATGCAAAGCGACTGGTCGATCTGAACCTTATGGCGGCCCTCGAACGATTGGCCGCTCCAGGTAATCGCCGGACAGCCGAGGTTCATGCAGGCCTGACAGGCGTTGCATTGTTCCTGGACGACCTCGAATGGGGGGCCCTTGATCTTGACCGGATCGAGCACGCACGGCCGATCGGCAATCAGGACGGAAACGCCACGATAATTGATGGCGTCGCGCAACGATTGGTGCATGGCGGCAAGGTCGTAGGAATCGACCTTCCGCACCCATTTGACGCCAATCGCGCGCACCAGCGCTTCATAGTCGACAGCTGGCACAGCCTCGCCGCGGATCGTCTTGCCGGTGCCGGGATGCTGCTGGCCGCCGGTCATGGCCGTGATGTGATTGTCGAGCAGCAGCACGGTGATATTGGCCTGATTGTATACCGCGTTGATGAGCTGCGGAATTCCGGCATGCAGGAAGGTCGAGTCGCCTATGGTGGCGACCACCGGCTTGGCTTCGCCGGCCTTGGCCATGCCGACGGCATTGCCGATCGAGGATCCCATCGACACAGTCGTGTCCATGCCGCGTAGCGGATCGAGGCACGCCAAGGTGTAGCAGCCGATATCGCCGGCAACGCGCGCGCCCATCGCGCGCACCGCCATGAAGGCCGAGGTGTGCGGACAGCCGGCGCACAGCACCGGCGGACGCACCAGAGGCTCCGGCGTCCACTCATCGTTTCGCTTCGGGCGCGGCGCAAGAATGCCGGCCTGTTCGAATCCGGCACGCACAAGCTCGGGAGATAATTCACCGGCCCGCGGGAATAAGCACTTGCCCTCGACCTTAAATCCGAGCGCGCGAATTTCCTTTTCGATCACCGGCTCGAGTTCCTCGACCACGAAGATGCGGTCTACCGACTCGCAATAGCGGCGCAGCAGGTCATCCGGCAGCGGCCACGAGGCGCCGAGCTTCAACACGTTGGCGTCGGGCAGCACTTCGCGCACATAGGGGTAACAAGGGCCGGCGGTGATCACGCCGAAGCTGGTGTCGCCCTTCTCCCAGCGATTGAGCGTGGACTCGGTGAAATAGGCTTTCAGCTTGGCCTCGCGTTCGAGCACCACGCTATGTCGCGGGCGGGCATGGGCCGGGATCATGACATTCTTCGACGGTTTCTCGATGAACGGGCGCGCCGGCGGCTCGATGCGATCACCGAGCGCCACCCGGCTGCGGGTGTGCGACAGCCGCGTCGTGCTGCGCACGATCACCGGTGTGTCGAATAATTCCGAAAGATCGAACGCGAGCTTGGTGAAATCGAGCGCCTCCTGGGCGTCGCTGGGCTCAAGCACCGGCACGGTCGCGAGCGCGCCGTAAATTCGTGTGTCTTGTTCGTTCTGCGATGAGTGAATGCCGGGATCGTCGCAGACGGCGATGACCAGTCCGCCGTTCACGCCGATATAAGTTTGCGACATGAAGGCATCGGCGGCGACATTGAGGCCGACATGTTTCATGGCGGCGAGCGCGCGCCGGCCGGAAAATGAGGCACCGATCGCAACGTCGAGCGCGACCTTTTCGTTGGTCGACCACTGGGCGTGCAGATCCGCGGCCGGATAGCCGGCCAATGTCTCAAGGATTTCAGTGCTCGGGGTGCCGGGATAGGCAGCGGCGACCTTAACGCCGGCTTCCCAGGCGCCACGCGCGATCGCTTCGTTACCGGTCAACGGCCGAACATCTTTTATCACGCCGGGCGATAGCGTGACGGCCTCCAACGCATCGTGCATCTGTTCCCCCGGGGGTGGCGGACATCGCTTTTTTGCCCAACAGCCCATCGTTCTCTAAATACCGCCCTGTGTAATTGAGCTAAATCAAGCGGTTGCCATGCCGGCTAAGGCGCTGCCAAGAGCCGCAAATGTCAGCGCGCGGCGGCAAATTTGGCGGCTTTCGCTTTGAGCCGTTCGAGCGTCTTGCCTTTGTCGACCACAAAGCGGCTGTGCGAGCCGGCGCCGATCGCTTCAAGATTGTCCTTGGCCGCGATCTCGAAGGTGACTTTGCGGCCCTCCACCGCGCTCACGGTCGCAGTGATCTCGACCGTCATGCCGGGCAGAGTCGGAGCCAGATGGCGGATCGATACGTCGATGCCAACCGAATCTTCGTTGGCGTCAGCGTGTTCGAGGATGAGATCGCGGCAAGTGTGCTCGATGTCCTGCACCAGCCGGGGTGTGGCGTAGACGCGGCCTTCTTCGCCCATGAATCCGATTGTCCGATCTTTATCGATGGCGACCCGGTTGGTCCGCGCCACTCCCAGACGCAGGCTCTCCTTCATCGCATCCTCCTCACCATTTTGACCGCAGGTGCCGTATCATTAGATTGACATGCAGATTGGCCGACTTGACCAACGTCAAACCCTAAGCGTTTTTAGATCCCCAAATAGGCTTCCCGGACGCGACGATCGGCCTGGATTTCCGCGGCGGGCCCGCTCAGCGTCACGCGCCCGGTCTCCAGCACATAGGCGCGGTCCGCGATCGCGAGCGCAGCCCGTGCATTCTGTTCCACCAAAAGGATAGTGAGGCTGTCGTCCCTGAGCGTACGGATCACGGCGAGCAATTGGTCGACCAAGTTGGGGGCGAGACCCATGGACGGTTCGTCCAGCAACAGCAGCCGCGGCTTTGCCATCAAGGCGCGGCCGATCGCCAGCATCTGCTGCTGACCGCCGGACAAAGCGCCGGCCGGCGTTTCCAAAATCGCACTGAGCATCGGGAACAGCGCGCAGATCCGTTCCAGCGCGGATTCCCAATCCGCATTACGGCAAGTCCATGCACCGAGCTTCAAATTATCCAGCACGGATAACGGCCCAAACACTTGCCGGCCTTCCGGCACTTGCGCGATGCCAAGCGCGACCCGTTCGTGCGCTGGCCGCATTTCAATCGGTTCGCCGTCGAACCGTATCGCGCCGCCGGTGATCGGCTGGACGCCGGAAATGGCGTGCATCAGCGTGGTCTTGCCGGCGCCATTGGCGCCGATCAAAGTGACGATCTCGCCGGTGCCGACATGGAGCGTGACGCCGTGCAGGACTTCGATGCGGCCATAGGCGCTCTTGACGTTTTCAATCGAGAGCATGCGCGGCCTCCTGCGAGCCGTGAACACCCAAATAGGCTTCGATCACCTCCGCGTTGGACCGCATTTGTTCGGGCGTGCCTTCGGCCAGCGTCCGGCCTCTGGCCAGGACATGAACCCGGTCGGAGATGTTCATCACCAGACGCATATCGTGCTCGACCAACACGACCGTGATCCCTTCCTTCACGATCGAGCGGATCACGCGATCGATTTCCTGGGTTTCGACCGGATTGCAGCCGGCGGCCGGCTCATCGAGCAGCAGCACCATCGGCTCGCTGGCCAATGCGCGCGCGATTTCCAGGCGCTTGAGGGCGCCATAGTCGAGCGAACCGGCCGGACGCCCCGCCACATCAGAGAGGCCGACGCGAGCCAGCGCCGTGTGCGCCGCTTCGCGGGTCGCCTCATTCTGCCGGCCGACCGACGGCCAATGCAGCAGATCGGCCAGAATGCCGGTCCGCTCATGACGGTGGCGGCCGACCATCACGTTCTCAAGCACCGACATTCGGGAAAAAATCTGCAGATTCTGAAAAGTTCGCGACAGTCCTCGCCGTGCGAGCTGGTCGGGCGCAAGACCGGTCACGGTATCACCGCCGAGCCGTATGCTTCCATCTTGCGGCGTGTAGATACCCGATACCAGATTGATCAGCGTGGTCTTGCCCGAACCGTTCGGACCGATGATCGAGAACACCTGACCGGACGGGATCGAGATGCTGACGCCGTCGATGGCCCGCACGCCGCCAAAGGTAATGGCAAGCCGATCGGCCTCCAGGATCATCATTTCCGCCATCCATTGAGCACGGCGGCAATAGACGGCACGATTCCTTGGCGCAGGAAGATCATGAAAACCATCACGATCAATCCGAGCAGCGCCTGCTCGTATTCGTGGAAAACGGTGAGCACCTGCGGCAACACGACCAGCACCGCAGCACCCACCAACGAGCCGAAGATCGACCCCATGCCGCCCAGCACGACCATGGCGACCAATTCGATCGAACCCAGGAATCCGGCAACGTCCGGCGTGATGAGGCCGTTGAATAGAGCCAGGAATGATCCAGCCACCGACGCGTACATGGCGGAGATGATGAAGATGGTGAGCTTCTTGCGCGCCACATCGATGCCGAGCACGCGCGCGGCGATTTCGCTGTCGTGGATGGCCTGCAGCGCGCGGCCGGTGGGGCTTTCCATCAAATTGAGCGCGAGCAGAAATCCGCCGACAAATGTCGCTCCGGCGATCCAGTACCAGACGTCGGATCCATGTACGCGCCAACCGAAAAGCTTCAGCGCGGGGACGTTCATGCCGTCCGGACCACCGGTCCAGCCCGCCTCGTTGGTCAGCACGATGGCAACGAGCAATCCGAATCCAAGCGTTGCGACGGCGAGATAGTGGCCCTTGAGCTTGAGGATCGGCCGGCCCACGGCGAACGCGACCGCGCCCGAGAGAATTGCGCCGATGAACGGGCACAGCCATGACGGCGTGCCGAATTGCACGGGACCGATGGCGACGGAATAGGCGCCAATTCCGAGAAAGCCGGCGTGACCGAGGCTGACTTGGCCGGCAAAGCCCATGAGCAAATTGAGGCCGACGACCGCCAGCGCGAAAATGAAAACAAGCGCGCCGATGCGATAGTAATATGCCGACGGGAAAAACATTGGCAACACGATGACGATCGCGGCGACCAATATCACCGGCAGCAACCGGGCTTCAAGGAGCGCGCGCAAGCTCATACCCGTTCAACTTTGATCCGGCCGAACAAGCCCTGCGGCATGGCAACGAGGACGATAAGGATGATCAGGAAAGCGACCGCGTCCTTATAACTCGACGAGATATATCCCGCGCTCATCGCCTCGATCATTCCAATCAGCAGGCCGCCGACCACGGCGCCGAGCGGGCTGCCGATTCCGCCAAGCATGGCCGCCGCAAATCCCTTGAGCGCCAGCAATGTCCCCATGTCGTAACTGGTCAGCGTAATCGGCGTGACGAGAATGCCGGCGATCGCCCCGATGGCCGCCGAAACCGCAAATGAAAAGTCGACGATGCGCCGCGTGTCGACGCCGATCAGCCGCGCCGCAAGTCGATTGGCCGCGGTCGCGATCACTGCCTTGCCGAGCAAGGTGCGTTCGACGAACAGCCACAGCAAAATTACAATGACCCCGGCGCCGACCAGCACCACGAAGCTTTGCGGCAAGACGGACGCGCCGCCGATCTGGATCGGGTCGGCGCCGAGCAGCGGCGGCGAGCTGTGGAAGCGCTTGTCGAAAACGATCTGGGCCACACCGCGTAGAAACACCGAGGCGCCAATCGTGATCATGATCAGCACCACGGGGCTCGCCCCGCGCGCCGGCTCGATGGCCAAGCGGTGCAGCGCCAATCCGACGCCGGTCGTCACGATGATCGCAATCAGCGCGGCCAATGGCAGCGGAACGCCGGCCAGCGCCATGAAAACAGTCGTCATCCCGCCCAGCATGACGAACTCGCCCTGGGCGAAATTGATGATGTCCGACGCGTTGTAGATTAACGTGAAGCCAAGGGCGACCAGCGCGTAGATAGCGCCTACGGTCAATCCCGAAAAAGCAAATTGCAGCAACTCGGCCATCGCAGCGGAGGCCTCGTAAGGCTTGAGGTCAATAACAGCAATGTGAAACGGGCAAGCTCGGCGAGCTTGCCCGCCCGTTATGTCAAGTGCCGGGGACCAGCGTCCAGTCGCCGCCCTTGATTTCCAGCATATGGAACGCCGAAAGGTCGAGTCCCATATGATCGGTCGGCGACATGTTCACGATCCCGCCGGTTCCGATATAGCCTTTGGTCTTCTCGATCTCATCGCGCACTTTGGCCTTGTCAGCGCTCTTGGCACGCTGCATCGCCTGCACCAGAATCATGAGACCGTCATAGGCGTGACCGCCGAAGGTCGAGACCGCCTGCCCGGTCTTCTCTTGATACGTGCGGGTATAGTTCACGACGACGGGCTTTTGCGGATCGCTGCCCGGAAGCTTGTCGGCAATGAGCAGCGCCGCTGCCGGCAACCGCACACCTTCTGCCGCCGGGCCCGCGAGGTCGATGAACTGCTTGGAGGCGACGCCGTGGCTTTGGTACAGCGGCAGCTTGATTCCGAGCTGGCTGTAATTGCGCGTCACGATCGCCGGACCTTGACCGAAGCCGGGATTAACCACGGCCTGCACGCCCGCTTTGTTGCGGATATTGGTGAGCTGCGGCGTCATGTCGCTGTCGCGCGGTCCGTAGCTTTCCTCGGTCGCGATCGTGATCCCTGCCTTGGGCGCAACCGCGACGCACTGGTCGCGCATCGACTTGCCGAACGCGTCCGTCCCCGAGATCAACGCAATCGTCGTCAGTTTACGGGTCTTGAGATCGGCGAAGATTTTCTCGCACGCCATTTTGTCGGTGTGCGGCGTCTTGAAAACCCACTTGTGCACGGGTTCGATGATCTGAATGGCGCCGGCCAATGAAATAAACGGAATGTTGGCTTCTTCGAACACCGGGATCATCGCGAGGGTCGAACCGGTGGTGCTGCCGCCGACCATGGCGACAACTTTGTCTTCTTCCACCAGACGGGTGGCGAAGGTGCGCGCGTTGTTGGCATTGCCGGCGTCGTCGTAGACGATCAGCTGGAGTTTTTGGCCGTTCACCCCGCCTTTCGCATTGATCTCATCGACATAGATTTCCAGTGTTCTCTTTTCCGGATCGCCGAGAAACGATGCCGGCCCGGTCACCGACAGGACAGCACCGATTTTGATTTGCGCAGAGGCTTGAAGCCCGGCCCCGAGCACGGCACAAAGACCAATCGCTGCGGTTGCCGCTAAGCGTTGCATTGCCCTCATAGGATTCCCCCATCGTACGCATTAATTTTCTGATCGATGCATAGCAGGGCGGCAAAAGCCGGGACTTGACTAAATTCAAGGCAGGAGCCACCCGGCATGGGAAGAATGCTGTGGCGCTGGCGCGGGAATTTGTTCGCTGGAGCAAAGAGATGACGAGCGGCATACGGCTCGCGGCCATTGTCTACGAGGCCGGCTTTCCGATCGATGAATTCCTCACCCGCGCCGTCGGCTTGCTGCGCGCGGAGCACATTCGGCTGGGTGGTGCACTGCAAGAGAACTCGCCCGGCGATGGCGGCCGTTGCACGGCCATGACCCTCGTTGACCTCTCCTCGCGCGGCCGTTTCAGGATATCGCAGGACCTTGGATCGCAGGCGGAAGGCTGCCGGCTCGACGCGCAGGGCATTGCCGAATTCGTCGCGCTGCTCGACCGCACGCCCGATCAGAACGTGGAGCTGATGGTGCTGAACAGGTTTGGCAGGGCCGAAGCGGAAGGAGGCGGGCTGCGCTCCGCCTTTGCGCACGCCATGGAGGCTGGTATCCCGGTGTTGACCGCTGTCCGGGCGCCTTATATCGAGGCATGGTCGCAATTCCACGGGCATCTGGCGACCGATCTACCTGCGGATTTGGCGGCGGTGCTTTCCTGGTGCCGTGAATCGGTGCGGCTGCTGCGGGCGGCGCGACACGCCCAATTGTCGCCAGCCGGCTGAACGCAGGATCCCGCTATGACTGCAAACGAAACGGCCGCCATCGGCATCGTCACCGTGTCAGATCGTGCCAGCGCCGGGACGTATACCGACATCAGCGGCCCCGCCATCGAGGAGTTCCTGCGCGACGTGGTGACGACGCCGTGGCGCGCCATGCGGCGTCTGATTCCCGATGGAATCGACAGCGTCCGCGATACGCTGATCGAGCTGGCCGACCGCCAGGGATGCGCGTTGATCTTCACGACTGGCGGCACCGGGCCGGCGCCGCGCGATTTGACGCCGGAGGGAACGATCGCCGCCTGCACCCGGATGATGCCGGGATTCGGCGAACTGATGCGCATGGAGAGTTTGAAACAGGTGCCGACCGCAATTTTATCCCGTCAGACCGCCGGCATCCGCGGGTCCACGCTGATCGTCAACCTGCCCGGCCGGCCGGCCTCAATCCGGATGACGATGCAAGCGGTGTTTCCGGCGATCCCCTATTGCCTCGACCTGATCGGCGCTGCGCGGATCGATACCGATCCCGCGCGCTGCAGGGCATTCCGGCCGCCGCAATAACATCTGCGACAATTGCCGGTCGTAGCACTCACATTAGCTCGCCGCCGGCGACCACGATGCTTTGTCCGGTGATCGACGCGGAGGATGGCGCGCACAGCCAACCGACCGTCTCCGCGATCTCCTCGGGGCGCACCAAGCGCCCCTGCGGATTGTGCGCCGTCAACTCGCGCAAGGCCTGCTCGCGTGTCCGTCCGGTCTTGGCCACGATATTATTGACCGCTTCGGTCACGATTTCAGTGTCCGTATAGCCGGGACATACCGCGTTCACGGTCACGCCGGTGTGCGCCAATTCGCGCGCCAGTGCCCGCGTCAGGCCGATCAGCCCGTGTTTGGCCGCGCAATAGGCGGTGACATAGGCGTAACCGGTGAGCCCGGCAGTGGAAGCAATGTTGACGATCCGGCCATAGCTGCATTTCGTCATCTGCGGCACGACCGCACCGATGCACAAGAACGCACCAGTGAGATTGACCTCAAGCATGCGCTGCCACTTCGCCAGATCGGTCTTGCCGATCGGTGCAGCCAAGGCGGCGCCGGCATTGTTAATGAGGATTTGCGGCGGCCCAAAGCGATCGGCCGCCCGCGCGAAGGCGGCGGACACTTGTTCTGGCTGAGCGATGTCGACCGCGATCGCCTGAGCCCTGGTGTTGAACATTTTGGTGAGGGCAGCGGCCCGCTCCGCAAGGCGCGCCGCATCCCTGCTCATCAGCGTCACCTCGGCGCCGTGCCGCGCCAAGATCGTAGCAATGGCGGCGCCAATTCCACGCGAGGCGCCCGTCACCACCGCGTGCCGGCCTCGCAGGCTGTCGTTGTCGCGCGAATGTGGTTCTGCCATGACGTTCATGCATCCCACTATGGTGCGCCGCGCGCGACGTTCCTTGACCAAGCTCAAGGGCCGGTGCACAGAGCCGCTCTAAATAGGCGGGCGATCCGCAAAGGACGATGCGATGGAAATGACACAATTCCTTGCCGCGGGCGATTTCGTCGACAGCGGCATGCCGCAAGTCATCGCCTTCGCGAAAAACGCAACGCAAGGGGAACCCGATGCCGACGCGGCGGTCTTGCGGCTTTATTCGGCGGTCCGCGACGGCATAATCTACGACCCTTATGTCAGTCTTGCCGATCCGGCGAACTATCGCGCCAGCAGCGTGCTCGCGATTGGACGCGGTTTCTGCATTGGCAAGTCGGCGCTGCTGGCCGCGAGCGCACGCGTGATCGGCGTTCCGGCGCGCGTCGGATATGCCGACGTGCGCAATCATCTCACCTCGCGGCGGCTTTACGAGATGGTCAAGACCGACACGTTCATTTGGCACTCATACACCGAGCTTTATCTGTCGGGGCACTGGGTCAAGGCGACCCCGGCTTTCGATCGCGCGCTGTGCGAGCGGGCCGGCCTTAAGCCGCTCGAGTTCGACGGCCAGACGGATTCGCTGTTTCAGCCGTTCGACCCGACCGGCCGGCGGCACATGGAATATCTGAAAGACCGCGGCACATTCTCTGATGTACCGTTCGACACCATCACTGCCGATTTTCGCGCAAACTATCCGGGCCTGATGGGCAGCGACGGCCTCGCCGGCGACTTCCGCTCGGAAGCCGTCGCCGAAGCGTTGGCCGAAAAGCAATCAAGCGAATAGGCCGCGCGAGCGCCTATTTGACCAGTTTGCGGCCGGTGACGGCCTCGAGATTCTTGTAGAAAATCTTGTCGCTGGTCTGCTTGTCGAGCTTGAGCGACTCGAGAATCTGCAGCGTCACGCGCGGGTACATCGCGCCGTTTTCCGGGTCGAACGGGCAATCGGAGGCGAACACGATCTTGTCGATCGGGAAAAACTCCAGGCCGCATTTGGTCGCCGGCACGCCGCCGAACACCGCGGTGTCGGCATAGAAATCCTGCTTGAAATAGTCGAGCGGGCGCTTCTTCAGGCTCTTGCGCAGCGCGACATAGTCCTCATCCGTGGTGCGCGAACCCATCACGTCGTTGCCCGGGCCGATGCGGCCTTCCAGCATCGGTACGATGCCGCCGAAATGATGCGTGATGATCTTCAGGTTCGGATGGTTGTCCATGATCTTCGAGTAGACGAGCCGGATCATCGCAGTCGCCGTCTCATATGACCAGCCGAACGTCCACCAGATCTCGTACAGCGACTTCTTCTCGTCAAGATAATCGGGCGTTTCGGCGCCGCGCGCCGGATGCAGCCAGACCGGCTTGCCGAGCTCGTTCATCTTTTTCCAGAACGGCAGGTATTGCGGCCGGTCGATCGGCTTGCCGGCGACGTTGGTGTAGATCTGCACGCCGAGCGCGCCGAGCTGGTTGATCGCGCGTTCGGCTTCGGCCACGCCGGCGTCCGGCGCGTCGAGCGATATTTGCGCGATCCAGCCCGGAAAATACTGGCTCTCCTTCGCGCACAATTCAGCGAAGCCGTCGTTGATGATGCGGACGAACTCGTCGATTTGCTGCGGACTCTTCGCGAGCTTTTCGATCGGCGGCTGCGGGTAGGCGATGATCTGCGCGTAGTCCTTATGGGTATCGATGATCTTTTTGCGCGCATCGAGATCATGCAGCGCCGGGATCGCGCGCACGCGCTTGCCCATGTCTTTGTATTGCCCGGCGACCTCGATCATCGTGTCGAAGAATTTTTTCGGAAAAAAGTGTGTATAGGCGTCGATGCGCATTGGGCGTTCCTCCGTGCCGGGGCCTTCTTACACGCCCACTTTTTCCGTGTCGACTGTGGGCACGTCGGCGGGCGCCACACGGCAGAGCAACGCGCGCAATTGATAGGTTCCCATGGCCGGGTCGTAAGGCGGCTTGTTGTCGGTCAGCAGATTGGCGTTGGAGGTCCACACGCCATAGTCGGGAGCGGGTTGTTCGGGGAACCACCAGCCGTGCTCGACGTGGATCACCCGCGGGTCGATTCCCGTCGTCAGCTTGGCCTTTTGCCGAATGCGGCCGCGCTTGGTTTCGATCCACATCCACGCCCCTTTTTCGATGCCGAAGCGCGCCGCGGTGTCCGGATGGATTTCGGCGATCGGGTCGCGATGCGCCTTGCGCAGCTTGTCGATCTGCCGATGTTCCGAGTTGAAGAAGTGAGAGATCCGCCCTCCGGTCGTCAGCACCAGCGGGTAATCGGCGGCGATCTCCGGCGCGCTGATCGGGCTTTCCGGCGCCTCTTGGTAACTCGGCAACGGCGCGTAGCCCATCTGCTCGAACCGCGTGGAATAGAGTTCGATCTTGCCGGTCGGCGTGCGGAAGCCGCCGTTCTCATATTTCCGGTACTTGAACGGGACTTTGTAAAATCCCTTCTGCTTGATCTCGTCGAAGGTCATGCCGACCGCGCCGGCCTTGAGCTGCGCGTCGAGCACATCCTCCACCGCTTCGGTGCCGACCGGAAGCTTCATGCGGCGGGCCAGTTCGACAAAGATCTCCTCATCCGATTTGCATTCGCCGGTACGCACCGCGCGCTGATTGGCCACCACGACATTGCCGGCGACGGTCGGCAGCGCGGCAAGCTGATTGATCTCCGGCCACGATGCCGCCGGCAGCACGATGTCGGCAAGCTCCGCCGTCGGCGTCATGAACAGATCGGCGCAGACCATGAAGTCGAGCTGCATCAGCGACTCGTAGACCTCCGACGTATTGGCGTAGGTCGTCAGCGTGTTGTTGCCGAATACCAGAAAAGCTTTCACCGGATAAGGCTTGCCCTCGCGCATCGCCTGCAGCAGCGTCGGGATGTGCGCGGCCGGCAGGTCGGCGCCCTCCCCGCCGAGCAGTTTGAAGCGTTCGGAACCGAGCCGCTTGGCATTGGCTTCCGGCGTGAGGTTCTCGATCAGGCTAGGGAAACGGCCGAGCCCATGCATGCCGAACACCCAGCCGCCCGGGACGTCGATATTGCCGGTGAGCGCCGGCAGCATCGAGACGGCGCGTATGGTCTGGATGCATTTCGGCGTGTGTTCGATGGCGCAGCCCCAATCCAGCAAGGCCGGCTTGCTGCGGGCAAACAGCCGTGCGGCGGTGCGGATCTGGTTGGCGGCGATCCAGGTGATCGGCTCGGCCCACTCCGGCGTGAATTCTTTCACATGTTCGGCAAGCTTGGCGAAGCCGTGCGTCCACTGCGTGACGAAGGGTTCGTCATAGAGTTTCTCGCCGATAACGACATTGAGCATCGCCAGCGCGAGCGCGTCGTCGGCGCCGGGCCTGATCTGCAGCCAGAGATCCGACTTTTCGGCGAGCGCCGTACGGCGCGGGTCGACCACGATGGTGCGCGGATTGTGCGCGAGCGCTTCCATGACATTGAAGCGCGTTTCGCCGTCCGGCCCGGACAGCACCGGGTTGTGGCCCCAAAAGAGGATGCAAGCCGGCGGCACCTCGCCGGTGTAATCGCTGACCGGGAAGTCGCCGAAGGTCAGGATCGAGGTGTTCACCCGCGGGTGGAAGCATTGCGCGAAGCCCGGCTCGCACCAGTTGGGGGTGCCGAGCGCATGGCCGAAGCGCGAGACCCAGCGGATATGATGGCGGCCGGTGCCGGTGCCGAGCGCGATCGCTTCCGGCCCGTATTGGTCGCGGATGGCGAGCACGCGCTCGCTGATCTCATCGAGCGCGGCATCCCAGGAGATGCGCTCCCACTCGCCGGACTGGCGTTTGCCTTTCCGCCGCAGCGGATATTTCAGCCGGTCCGGGTGATAAACAAGATCGGTCGTCACCGTTCCGATCGGACACAGGCGGCCATGATTGAGCGGCGACTCCCGGTCGCCCTCGACTTTGACCAGTACGCCATCGCGCACATGCAGCTGGACGCCGCAGCCGCCGTGGCAGCTGCGGCAGACGCTTTTGAAAACGGTCACCGGCGCCTGCCCGGCAACCGGCAAAGCCGATGGCGGCCGGATGTTCATAGGCGCGACATATTTGGACAGGTGATCGGCATGACGGCTCTCGAATTCGATTATCTTGCGGCCGCAAAATCTTGCCAGAGCGGATCGCGCCGCCATTGCAAGCTAGCCACGATTGAGGCAAATTTGGCTTGATTTCAATCAAGGAAACGGCGCGGACAGGGGGCCTGGGTGTATTCGGGGAATTCGTTTGGTCCCCAACGAATATGCGGTTGCGGCCGACAAATCGGCAGCGGAATGAAAACGAAACCAACGAAACGGGAGGAAAGACGCAAATGTTATCCAGATATGTGACCGGCGCGATTGCCGCACTTGCCTTCGGCGCATTTGCCGTGGGCAACGCATCCGCCCAAGACACCGTCAAGATCGGCCTCATCGTGTCGATGACGGGGCAACAGGCGTCGACCGGCAAGCAGATCAAGGCGGCCGTCGACCTCTACATGAAAGAACACGGCGATACGGTCGCTGGTAAGAAGATCCAGGTCATCCTCCGCGATTCCGCCAGCGTGCCCGACAACACCAAGCGGTTGGCGCAGGAATTGATCGTCAACGACAAGGTCAACATCATCGCCGGTTTCGAGATCACGCCGGCCGCGTTGGTCGTTGCCCCACTCGCCACCGAAGCAAAGGTGGTGGAAGTCGTTATGGCGGCGGGCACCTCGATCATCACGACGAAGTCGCCTTACATCGCGCGCACCAGCTTCACGCTGCCGCAATCGTCGGTGATCATCGCTAACTGGGCAGCCAAGAATAATATCAAGAAAGTCGTGACTATTGTCTCCGACTATGCGCCGGGCGCCGATGCGGAGAAGTGGTTCTCCGACACCTTCAAGGCCGCCGGCGGCACGGTGGCGGAAGCGATCAAGGTCCCGCTCGCCAACCCGGACTTTGCGCCGTTCCTGCAACGCGCGGCCGACGCCAAGCCGGACGCCATCTTCATCTTTGTGCCGTCCGGCCAGGGCGGCACCTTCATGAAGCAATACGCCGAGCGCGGCCTCGACAAGGCCGGCATTAAGCTGATCGGCCCGGGCGACGTGACCGACGACGATCTGCTCCCCGGCATGGGCGACGCCGCGGTCGGAACGGTCACCGCACACATGTATTCGGCCGATCATAATTCGGCGATGAACAAGGCCTATGTGGCCGCGTTCGAAAAGGCCAATCACTTCCGACCCAACTTCATGTCGGTCGGCGGCTATGACGGCATGGCCCTCATCTATGGCGCGCTGAAGAAGACTGGCGGCAAGGCCGACGGTGATTCGCTCATCGCGGCGATGAAAGGCATGAAGTGGGAAAGCCCACGCGGGCCGATCTCGATCGATCCGGATACCCGCGACATCGTGCAGAACATCTATATGCGCAAGGTCGAGAAGAAGAACGGCCAACTCTACAACGTGGAGTTCCAGACCTTCGAAGCCGTCAAGGATCCGGCAAAGGAAAAGAAATAACCGGCCGCTCATCACGCGCGCGGCGGCCGAACACCGCCGCGCGCGCTTCTTATCAAAAGTCAGGTTATCGACCGGCGATGCCTGGTATGCATCATGCAATCTGGCCCGTTTCGGGAGCGAGCTGAGTTCGCGGCGTTCACATGCTTACAATTCTCTTCGACGGAATTGCCTACGGCATGCTGCTGTTCGTGCTCGCGTCCGGGCTGTCGGTCACACTCGGCTTGATGAATTTCATCAATCTCGCGCACGGCTCCTTTGCCATGGCCGGCGCCTACGTTACCGTCTTTCTGGTCAACCGCCTGGGCTTTCCCTTCTTCGTCTCGTTGCCGATGGCGTTTCTCGCGAGCGCGGCGATCGGATTCCTGTTCGAGCGCACGCTTTATGTGCATGTCTACAGAAAGCCGCACCTCGATCAGGTGCTGTTCACCATCGGCCTCGTCTTCATGTCGGTGGCCGCGGCCGACTACGTCATGGGATCAAGCCAGGTCTTCGTGCAGGTGCCCGACTATCTGCAAGGCCAATTCGAGATTTCCGGAATCGGCATCGGCCGCTATCGGCTGCTCATCATAGTTCTCTGCGGGCTGCTGACCATCGCACTGCAATTTATCCTGGCCAAGACCCGCTTCGGCAGCCGCTTGCGCGCCGCGGTCGACGACAGCCGGGTGGCGCGCGGGCTGGGCATCAACGTCAATTGGGTGTTCTCCCTCACCTTCGCCTTCGGCTCCGGTCTCGCCGGCCTCGGCGGCGCGCTGGGCGCCGAAATCCTCGGGCTCGATCCGACCTTCCCGCTCAAGTTCATGATCTATTTTCTGATCGTGGTGACGGTCGGCGGCACCTCGAGTATCACCGGACCCTTTGTCGCCTCGCTCCTGCTCGGCATCGGCGACGTCGCCGGCAAGTATTACGTGCCGACGCTCGGCTCCTTCGTCATCTACACCATCATGATCGTCGTGCTGATCTGGCGGCCGCAGGGCTTGTTCGCCCGCGCCGCGTCGCGGTGAGGCGCCGCGCATGCTGCCGCCGCCGATTGCCATCCGCGTCGCCACCGAGTGGTTATCCGCCCGCGCGCGCTGGCAGCCGCTCGAAGTTGCGTTCTGGCTTGTCGCCTTTGCCGCGATCTGGCTGTTTCCCGATCGCCACCTCATCCTCACCGAGATCGCCTGGCTCGGCCTGTTCGCGCTCTCGCTCGATCTGATCCTAGGCTATGCCGGCATCATCTCGCTCGGGCACGCCGCCTTTTTTGGCCTGGGCGCCTACGTCGCCGCACTCTTGGCCAAGCACGAAATCGTCAACGAACCGGTGCTGGCCCTGCTCGTCGCAGGCCTCGCCGCGATGGCGCTCGGCTTCGTCACCAGTTTCCTGGTGCTGCGCGGCTCCGACCTGACGC
The DNA here is from genome assembly GCA_963739075.1 of uncultured Alphaproteobacteria bacterium. GTDB lineage: Bacteria > Pseudomonadota > Alphaproteobacteria > Rhizobiales > Xanthobacteraceae > Pseudolabrys. The sequence goes on from CAVTZC010000001.1 coordinate 66,728, forward strand.
GGCTGATGGTGACGCTCGGCGTTGCGCTTGTGCTGCGCGAGTTGGCGAACCGCTACGGTTGGCTGACCGGCGGCGCCGACGGACTGCAGGGCGTCAGTATCAAGCCGGTGCTCGGAATGTTCCGCTTCGATATGTTCGGCCATACCGGTTACGCCTATTGCCTCATCGTGCTGTTCATTCTTTTCCTGATCGCGCGCCGGCTGGTGAATTCACCGTTCGGGCTGTCGCTGATGTCGGTGAAAGGCAATCCGCTGCGCTCGTCGGCGATCGGAATTTCGGTCGATGCCCGCCTGGTCGCAATCTATACCGTCGCCGCCGGCTATGCCGGCATTGCCGGCGCCTTGCTGGCGCAGACCACGTCGTTCGCCTCGCTCGAAGTTTTCTCATTCGACCGCTCAGCCGATCTGCTGCTGGTCCTGATCATCGGCGGCGCCGGTTATCTCTACGGTGGCTTGATCGGCGCGATCATCTTCAAATTCATGCAGGACTACCTGTCGGCGTTGACGCCGCAATACTGGCCGTTCTGGATCGGGCTCGTGTTGGTGGTGATCGTTCTGGTCGGCCGCGATCGCATCTCGTCGTGGACCGCGCCCATCCGTCGCGTCACCGCGCACCTGAATTGGCGGGCGCTGATGCGAAGGCTGACTGTGTCGGCCCGCGAAAGGCGCTCGCCATGACGGTCGCGCTGGAAACGATCAATCTGGTGAAGCGGTTCAGCGGCATCGTCGCGTCGAACAGTGTTTCGCTGCGGATCGCGAAGGGCGCCCGCCACGCCTTGATCGGGCCGAACGGCGCCGGCAAGACCACGCTGATCAATCTGCTCACCGGCGTGCAGAAGCCGACCAGCGGTCGCATTCTGCTCGACGGCGAGGACATCAGTAACCTGTCGACGCATGAGCGCGTCCGCCTTGGGATCGTACGCACGTTCCAGATCAACCAATTGTTCAGCGACCTGACGCCGCTGGAGACAGTCGGGCTCGCGGTCTCCGAGCGGCGCGGGCAAGGCCTCGACTGGTGGCGCGTGGTCGGCAGTCGGCCGGATCTCGTTATCGAGGTGGTCGAGATCCTGGAGCGATTTCACCTCACCGACGTCATCGACAAGCGCACCGCGGTGCTGCCCTACGGCAAGCAACGCCTCTTGGAAATCGCCGTCGCCATCGCCTGTCGTCCGCGCGTGCTGCTGCTCGACGAGCCGGCGGCCGGCGTTCCCGAAGACGAGCGGCACGAAATTCTAGCCGCCGTCGAAACACTGCCCAAGGATGTCACCGTGCTGCTGATCGAGCACGACATGGACATCGTGTTCTCGTTCGCCGACCGCATTTCGGTGCTGGTCAACGGCGCGCTGTTCGTCGAAGGCAGCCCGGAGGAGGTTGCCCGAGACGCCCGCGTCAAGGCGGTCTATCTCGGCGAGGAGATCGCCGATGCCTGAACTCCTGAACGTGCAGGGCTTGACCGCCGGCTATGGCGAGGCGGTCGTGCTGACCGACGTCACCTTCAAGATCGCCGAGGGTCAGGCGCTCGCGCTGCTCGGCCGCAACGGCATGGGCAAGACCACCCTGGTCAATTCGATTGTCGGGGTGACGCGCCACATCGGCGGCACAATCAGCCTCGACGGCCGCGACATCACGGGCTTGCGTCCGGATCAGCGCGCGCATTGCGGCATCGGCTGGGTGCCGCAGGAGCGCAATATCTTCCGCTCGCTGACGGTCGAAGAGAACATGACCGCGGTCGCGCGGCCGGGGCGGTGGACGCTCGCCAAGGTGTATGAGTTGTTTCCGCGCCTCGCCGAGCGCCGCGACAATCTTGGCAATCAACTGTCCGGCGGCGAGCAGCAGATGCTGGCGATCGGCCGCGCGCTCATTCTCAATCCGCGCATCATGCTGCTTGATGAGCCGCTCGAAGGCCTGGCGCCGATTCTGATCGCGGAACTTCTCACCGCCTTGCGCAAGATCATTCGCGAGGAAGGCTTGTCGGCGATCCTGGTGGAACAGAACGCGCAGAAGATTCTCGGCGTGACTGATCAGGCCGTCATTATCGAGCGCGGCAGTATCGTCTATCAGGGCGAAAGCAGCGCGCTGAAGGCCGACCGGGCGCTGCTCGAAAGGTATGTGGGTGTCACAGATGGTAGTGCCGTGAGCCGCAAGGCGCAGCGCGATGCGCGGCGGGCGGCGTCCGCTTCGGACGCCGGCACCGGCTGAGCGGTGCGATTGCAACCTAGCCGTGATGCCTGTGAAAGCGGGCATCCAGTAATCACCGCAGTGTCTGTGGTTACTGGGCCCCGCCTGGGCAGGGACGACGCGGAAAATCAGAAAAACGCCTGGATGCCGGTCTGGGCGCGGCCGAGGATGAGGGCGTGGATGTCGTGGGTGCCCTCGTAGGTGTTGACGGTCTCGAGGTTCGAAAGCACCCGCATCACGTGGTACTCCTCCGAGATGCCGTTGCCGCCGTGCATGTCGCGCGCGAGCCGGGCGACGTCGAGCGCCTTGCCGCAATTGTTGCGCTTCATCAGGGAGATGGACGGCGGCGCCGCCTTGCCGGCCTCCAGCATGCGCCCTAAGCGCAGCGCGCCCTGCAGGCCGAGCGCGATCTCGGTCTGCATGTCGGCGAGCTTCTTCTGGATCAGCTGATTGGCGGCGAGCGGGCGGTTGAACTGCTTGCGGTCGAGCACGTATTGGCGGGCACGATGCCAGCAGAACTCGGCCGCCCCCATGGCGCCCCAGGCGATGCCGTAGCGCGCGTTGTTGAGACAGCCGAACGGGCCGGCCAGGCCCTTGACGTTGGGCAGCAGGTTGTCTTCCGGGATCACGCAGTCTTCCAGCACGAGCTCGCCGGTGATGGACGCGCGTAAACTAAGCTTGCCCTCGATCTTGGGCGTGGAGAAGCCGGGGGTAGCCCGCTCGACGATGAAGCCGCGGATCACGTTATCGAGCTTGGCCCAGACCACCGCCACGTCGGCGACCGGGGCATTGGAGATCCAGGTCTTGGCGCCGTTGAGCTTGTAGCCACCGGGGACCTTCTCCGCCCGCGTCACCATGGAGCCGGGATCGGAACCGTGATCGGGCTCGGTCAGCCCGAAGCAGCCGATCATTTCTGCGGTTGCCAGCTTGGGCAGATACTTCCGCCGCTGCGCTTCCGACCCATAGGCGTAGATCGGATACATCACCAGCGACGACTGTACCGACATGGCCGAGCGATACCCGGAGTCGACCCGCTCCAGTTCGCGCGCAATCAGGCCGTAGCTGACATAGCCCAGGCCGGCGCCGCCATATTCTTCCGGCACCGTCGGCCCCAACAATCCGAGCTTGCCCATCTCGGGCAGCATGTTCGCGTCGTAGGTCTCGTCGCGGTAGGCCACGACGATGCGCGGCATCAGGTAGTCCTGCGCGAAGCCGCGCGCGGTGTCGCGCACCATGCGCTCCTCTTCGCTCAGCTCGTCCTCGAGCCCGAGCGGGTCCTCCCACTGGAAGTCCTTGTCCTTCAGCATTGCGGGTTTGCCCTCGCGCTTCTCGGCCGGCTGCGACATATCTTGCTCTCCCTCAACAAAGGGCACGAAACGGAGTTGTTACTGCGAATGCCTTAATTCCGGATTGCCGGTGTTGACCAAAGTCAATGAAGGAACCGATTTATATCTGCTAGCAGTTTGCGGGACAATTTCCGACCCATTGAATTTAAACCGAAAAGCAGGCTGAGCGTGACGCAGAGTCTTGTCGAAACCGATACGTCGGAGAAACCGTCGCGCCTGCATTTCGCGCCCAATTACAACGTGGCCGTCGAGTTCATCGATCGGCACATTAGCGAGGGCCGCGGCGCCAAAGTCGCAATTCGCACCGCCGACAGCGCGGTCACCTACGCCGAACTTGCCGCCAACGTAAATCGTTGTGCCAGCGCGCTGCAGCGCCTCGGGCTTGCGCGCGGCGAGCGCGTGTTGATGGTGGTGAAGGATTGCCCGGCGTTTTTCTATTTGTTCTGGGGCGCGATCAAAGCCGGAGTCGTTCCCGTTCCGCTCAACACGCTGCTGCGATCGAGCAGTTACGAATTCATCATTGGCGATTCCGGTGCGGCGGCGCTCGTCTACTCCCCTGAATTTGCCGGCGAGGTCGAACCTGCGATCGCGGCCGCCAAGCAACCGCCGCGCTACGTTCTTCGCACCGCGGGCGACGGCCAAACGCTTGCGGTTCTGATCACACAAAGGCCGCCGCAGTTCGAAGCCGTCCCGGCAGCGGCGGACGACGATTGCTTCTGGCTCTATTCGTCCGGTTCCACCGGAGCGCCGAAAGGCGCCGTGCACCTCCATCGCGACATGGCCGTCACCAGCCAACGGTTCGGCGTCGAGACCTTGGGCATTCGCGAGGACGACGTTTTTTACTCCGAAGCCAAACTGTTTTTCGCGTACGGACTCGGCAACAATCTCACGTTTCCGCTTTGGGTCGGCGCCACCGCGGTATTGAACGAATATCGCCCCGGACCGGCGACCAGCTTTCCACTGATCGAACGCTACCGGCCGACGCTCTATTTCGGCGTGCCGACGCTTTATGCTGCCTATCTGCAGCATTTTGCCAAGGAGAAACCGGACCTGTCCTCGATCCGGTCGTGCGTATCCGCGGGCGAAGCGCTGCCGGGCGAGATTCTCCGGCGCTGGCACGAAGAAACTGGCCTCTGGATTCTGGACGGCATCGGGTCGACCGAAGCGCTGCACATTTTCATTTCGAACACGCCCGGCGACGTGAAACCCGGATCGAGCGGCCGGGTCGTGCCGGGCTATCGCGCACGCATCGTCGACGAGCACGGCAGTGAGGCTGGCAACGACGAGGCCGGCCAACTGTTCATTTCCGGCCATTCCACGGCGCGCTGCTATTGGAACAATGCCGAGCGCACCGCGACGACGATGGTCGATGGCTGGCTCAACACCGGGGATACCTATCGCCGTGATGCGGAAGGCTATTTCTACTACAGCGGCCGCAGCGATGACATGTTGAAGGTTGGCGGCATCTGGTGCTCGCCGTTCGAGATTGAATCCAGGCTTATCGAGCATCCCGATGTCGTCGAAGCGGCGGTCGTGGGCCGCCTCGATCAGGAAGGCCTGATCAAGCCGGAAGCCTTCGTCATCCTGAAGGCCGGGAAAACCGGAAGCGCTGCACTCGCCGCCGAGCTCAGCGAATTCTGCAAGAGCGGCCTTGCCCCCTACAAATACCCGCGCTGGATCAATTTTGTCAGCGAACTTCCGAAAACTGCGACCGGAAAAATCCAGCGCTTCGTGCTGCGCCAAAAAGACGGGGCCGTACCGGCCAAATTCTAATACGCCGGCAGCATCGATCCTGGCCTAGACGTTAAACCACCGGTTCTGCCGTCCTTCGCGCCGCTCACGCGACGGCATTCTCCCTTGCGTTGCTCCCGCCGTTCGGCGCATTCTTGTCGCCAGAAAAAAGCGCCCAGGGAGAACGGCAATGCGAAAGCGAGCGCAAAACTCGTCAAAATCGGGCGCGCGCCAGTTGCGCTCGCAACTTTGGTTCGACAATCCCGAGAACCCCGGCATGACGGCGCTCTATCTCGAGCGCTATCTCAACTACGGCTTGACCAGCAAAGAACTGCGCGCCGGCAAACCGATCGTCGGCATCGCGCAAACGGGTTCCGATCTGTCGCCGTGCAATCGCCATCACATCGAGTTGGCCAAACGCGTGCGCGAGGGGATTCGAACGGCCGGCGGCATTGCGTTCGAATTCCCGGTCCACCCGATCCAGGAGACCGGAAAACGCCCGACGGCCGCGCTCGATCGCAATCTCGCTTATCTCGGCCTCGTTGAAGTCCTTTACGGCTATCCGCTCGATGGCGTCGTGCTGCTGACCGGATGCGACAAGACGACTCCGGCCTGTCTGATGGCGGCAGCGACCGTCAACACGCCGGCGATCGTGTTGTGCGGCGGCCCGATGCTCAACGGCTGGTGGGAAGGCGAGCGCTGCGGATCAGGCATGGCGGTGTGGAAGGCGCGCGAGGAATTGGCGGCCGGCCGTATCGACGACGCCAAGTTCTTGAACATTGCGGCGGCCAGCGCACCGTCGGCCGGGCATTGCAACACCATGGGCACGGCCTCGACCATGAACGCGCTTGCCGAAGCGCTCGGCATGACGTTGCCGGGCTGCGCGGCCATCCCGGCGCCTTATCGCGAGCGCGGGCAGATCGCCTATGAAACCGGTTTGCGCGCGGTCGAGATCGTGCATGAGAATCTCAAGCCATCCGACATTCTCACCCGCAAGGCATTTGAAAACGCCATTATCGCGTGCTCGGCGATCGGCGGCTCGACCAATGCACCGATCCACATCAACGCGATCGCGCGCCATATCGGCGTGAAGCTTTCAATCGAGGATTGGGAGACGGTCGGCTACGATGCGCCGCTTCTGGTCAACATGCAGCCGGCCGGCAAATATCTGGGCGAGGAATATTTCCGCGCCGGCGGCCTGCCGGCCGTGATGCGCGAATTGCTCATGGGCGGCCGCGGTCACGCCGATGCACTCACGATCAACGGAAAGAGCATGGGGGACAACGTCACCCGCGCCGCCATTGCGGACGCGGACGTCATCCGCACCTGCAAGAAACCCCTGAAGCAAAAGGCGGGCTTCAAAGTCTTGTCGGGCAATCTGTTCGATTCCGCCATCATGAAGACCAGCGTGATCTCCGACGACTTCCATCAGCGCTATCTCAACAACCCGAAGGACCCGAACGCCTTCGAGGGCCGCGCCGTGGTGTTCGACGGGCCCGAGGACTACCACCATCGCATCGACGATCCTGCGCTCAAGATCGATGAGCAGACCGTGCTGTTCATCCGCGGCGCCGGGGCGATCGGCTACCCCGGTTCCGCGGAGGTGGTGAACATGCAGCCGCCGGCGGCCATGATCAAACGCGGCGTGAAAGCGTTGCCGTGCATCGGCGATGGGCGGCAATCCGGAACCTCCGGCTCGCCCTCGATCCTCAACGCCTCGCCAGAAGCCGCGGCCGGCGGCGGGCTGGCGCTGCTGAAAACCGGCGACCGGGTCCGCATCGATCTCAACAAAGGCAGCGCGAATATTTTGATTTCAAAGGCGGAATTGGCCAGGCGGCGGGCGGCGCTGCAAAAGCGCGGCGGCTATCAATACCCGGCGAGCCAAACGCCGTGGCAGGAAATCCAACGCGGCATGGTCGATCAGCTCGCCGACGGCATGGTGCTCAAGCCCGCGGTCAAATACCAGCGTGTCGCGCAAAGCAGCGGAATTCCGCGCGATAACCACTGAGGTCGACCGATGGTCGGACGCATGCAGGGTAAAGTCGCGCTGGTGACCGCCGCCGGACAGGGCATCGGCCGCGGGATTGCGGAAGCTTTCATCGCGGAAGGCGCAATCGTCATCGCGACCGACCTGGAGATCGGCAAACTTCAAGGTCTCAAAGCGAAGAAGTCGATCAAACTGGATGTGCTGTCGACGCTGGCGGTCGAGGAATTTGCCAAAACGATCGAGACCGAATTTGGCGGGCTCGACGTGCTCGCCAATGTCGCCGGCTATGTGCATCAGGGCACGGTGCTGGATTGCGCGGATCGCGATTGGGACTTTTCTTTCGATCTCAACGTGAAATCCATGCACCGCACGATCAAAGTGTTCCTGCCCGGCATGCTGAAAAAAGGCGGCGGCTCGATCGTCAATATGTCCTCCGGCGTTTCCTCCGTGAAAGCCCTGCCCAACCGTTATGTCTATGGCGCGACTAAAGCCGCGGTGATCGGGCTGACCAAGGCGGTCGCCATCGACTTCATTACGAAGGGCATTCGCTGCAACGCCATTTGCCCGGGCACCATCAAATCACCCTCGCTCGAGGACCGCGTCGCTGCGCTGTCGAAGCAGAGCGGGAAATCCGAACAGGCCGTATGGGACGATTTCATCGCGCGACAACCGATGAAGCGCCTCGGCACCACGGCGGAGGTGGCCGCGCTCGCGGTGTTCCTGGCGTCGGATGAATCGCGTTACATCACCGGCCAGCCGCATCTGGTGGACGGCGGATTGGCGCTCTGACGCCGATCAGAGCACGGCGTTGGTCGCCGGATCGATGAGATGCATGTGATCGAGATTGGCGCGCAGCTGCATCGGCTCGCCTGCGCCCTTGGCGGCGGACGGCTCGACGCGTCCGCAGACCTCGTTGCCGTCGACGGTGAAAAACACCATCGTCTCCATGCCCATTGGTTCGACCACATCGAGCACGATCGAAAACTCCTGACCAACGCCATTCTCGCTGCCGCGCGTCTCGGTGATGTGTTCCGGGCGCAAGCCGAACAACAGGTCTTTGCCGGTATGTCCACGATACCGCGCGGCGCGGCTTTCCGGCACTTGGAATGACAACTTGTCGGACAGCCTGATCGTCAGACCGCTGCCGTTGCTCTCCAATTTGGCCGGGATGAGGTTCATTGCGGGCGAGCCGATAAAGCCGGCCACGAAGCGCGTCTTGGGATGGTGATAGAGCTCGTTCGGTGTGCCGATCTGCTCGATCTTGCCGCCGTTCATCACCACCACCCGGTCGGCCAAGGTCATGGCCTCGACCTGGTCATGCGTCACATAGACGGTCGTGGTCTTGACCTTCTGATGCACGCGCTTGATCTCGGTGCGCATCTGCACCCGCAACTTGGCGTCGAGATTGGACAGCGGCTCGTCGAACAGGAACACCTTGGGATTGCGCACGATGGCGCGGCCCATGGCGACGCGCTGGCGCTGCCCGCCGGATAGCTGCTTCGGGCGGCGCGCGAGCAGCTCGGTGATGTCGAGAATGCGAGCGGCGTTGTCGACCCGCAGCTTGATCTCCGCTTTGGGGAACTTGCGTAGCTTGAGACCGAACGACATGTTCTCGGCAACCGTCATGTGTGGATATAGCGCGTAGTTCTGGAACACCATCGCGATGTCGCGATCCTTCGGCGGCAGGTCATTGACCACCTCGCCGCCGATTGAAATCTCACCATCGGTGATTTCCTCGAGGCCCGCTATCATGCGCAAGGTCGTGCTCTTTCCGCAGCCCGACGGCCCGACCAGCACAACGAATTCGTGATTTGGAATGTCGAGATTGACGTTGCTCACGGCGACGACATCGTCGTAGCGCTTGCCCACGTTTCGTAACGTAACTTCCGCCATAACTGTTCCCGTCCTTGTTACGCCCCACTAATTCTTACGCCTGATCTTTTCCGAAACCCGGCTCTCACTTTCCGGGATCGCGCCTTAGCCTTTTGTCGCCCCCGCCGTGAGACCGGCGATGTAGTAGTCCATGAGAAACGCGTAGATCACCAGCGGCGGCGCCGCGGCAACCAGTGCGCCGGCCATCAGCATGCCCCATTTGTAGACGTCGCCGCGGATCAGGCTGGTCACGGTGCCGACGGTGAGCACCTGCTGATCCGCCGAATATAAGAATGTCATCGGATAAACGAACGCCGCCCATGACACGGTAAAAGCGAAGATCATCGCGGCGATAATGCCAGGCAGCGCGACAGGGATGAAGATTTTTGTGAGCATCTGCATGTGCCCGGCGCCGTCGATCAGCGCAGCCTCGTCGAGTTCCTTGGGGATCGACTGGAAATAGCCGATCATGATCCAGGTGCAGAACGGCACCGTCAGGGTCGGGTAAACCAGCACCATGCCCCAATATGAATTGAGCAGCCCGACCGATTTGACGATCTGGAACAGCGGAATGAACAGCAGCGTGTCGGGCACCAGATAGGTCAAGAAGATGCCGGTCGCCAGGATGCCGGAGCCCCAGAATTTCATGCGGCCGAGTGAGAACGCGGCCAACACGCTCACCACCATGGTGATCGCCACCACGCACACAGTCACGATCACGGTATTCTTAAAAAAGATCAGGAAGTCGGTCTGCGTGAGCAGGATTCTGAACTGATCGAACGTAACGCCGTCGGCGATGATCCACGGATTTGTCGCCATACGCGCGACCTCGGCATCGCTCTTGAGCGCGGTCACGACCATGTAAAACGGGGGCATGAGGAAGAAAATCGCGAACATCACCAGAAACACATAGGAGGCGATCAGTGCCCAACGGCGATTGCGCCGCAGGCTGGTGCCCAGGCGGACCGCACGTGAGGCGGGGGTTGAGAGGGCAGCAATGCTCATCCGATTTCCCTCCCACGCTTGCGCACGCCGCGTAAGATGAAAACCGCGGCAATCGCCAGGATCGGGAACATGAACAGCGAGGTCGCCGCTCCGAGCGGCAGGTCACCGGAACGAATGCCGAGCAGGAACGAATAGGTCGCGAACACATGCGTCATATTGCGCGGACCGCCCGCAGTCATAATCTGCACGATGTCGAAATTGGCAAAAGTGACGATCAGCGAGAACAGGACGGTGATCGCTATGATGTTGTGCATCATCGGCAGAGTGATGTGCACAAACTTCTGCCAAGCATTGGCGCCATCGATTTCGGCGGCCTCATAGAGCTGCTCAGGCACCGACTTGAGCGCGGCCAGATACATGATCAGGAAGAACGGCGCGCCGAACCACACGTTGACCAGGATCACCGAGAAACGCGCCCAATAGGGATTGCCCAGCCACGCAACTTCATCGAAGCCCAGGCCTTCAAGAATATAATTGAATGCAGAATGGGTGGGATCGAACAGCCACCACCATCCGAGCGTTGAGAGCGCCAGCGGGATCACCCACGGCACCAACAGCATACCGCGCCATTTGCGCTGGCCCTTGACCGGCAGGTTGTTCACGAGATGCGCGGTGATCAGCCCGATCAAGGCCTTAAAGAATACCGCGGAGAGCGCAAAGATCGCCGATTGCTCGACCACCATCCAGAACGTATCGCGCGATAGCAGGAAAGTGAAATTGCCGAGGCCGATGAAGCGGGTCTGCGCCTTGTTCAGCATCGACAGATAGATCGAATAGAAGGCCGGGTAGATGATGAGCCCGGCGACGATCAGGATCAGCGGCGTGCACATCAACAGCGCAATGGTCGAGCGCCGTCGCATGAAAATCTGAAGACCGTTTTTTTTGACCGGCGCCGTAGCAATGCCCGGCAGAGTCGCCGCATTCCATGGTTGGACGGTATCGGCCATGATCCTGATCCCGAAATGATGATGCTGTTCGCGCATGCCGGCCTCAGCGGCCGGCATGCGTCTGTTGCGAAACCTAAAAGGACGCTCAGGCGCGCAAGGTGCCTTCGAGTTCCTTCTCGGCCCACTTGATCACATCGTCGAGCTTCTCTTTGCCCTGGCTGAATTTCGAAATCATCACGGTGTTGATCGCCTGATTGTAAATCTGGGCGCCAACCTCCGAACGCGCCGGCGCGCCGGCAATCGAGGTCAGTTCGTCACCGCGCGGCGGATAGCTGTAAACGGTGCCGACCGGCGGCTCGACCTTCTTCCAGGTGTCGAGATCGTACATGCTCTTGAACGAAGGCAGATCGTACCCGACCGAAGCTTCGACCAGTTGGGCGATCGATTCCTTCTGCGAAATATAAATGAGCAGGTCTTTCGCGGCCGACTTGTTCTTGGAGAATTTCCACAGCCCGTAAAACTGCGGAAGTTGTCCGACGAAGCGGCCTTTCGGGCCCTTCGGCACGCCATGGGTCCAGCAGTTCTCCGCCACCTTCGGATTGTCGCGCTTGGCGACCGCCCAGGCGCTCGGCGGATTCATGATACCCGAGCCTTTGCCGGAAATCAGCCAGCGATTATTGCCGGCGTCGTCCCAAGCATAAACCTCGGGCGGACTGACCTCCATGATCTTGCGGGCCATTTCCATGGCCTGCCGCGTCTGGTCGGAATTGATCTTGATGTTGTCCTTGGCATCGACGAACACAACGCCATAGGAATTGAACAACCCGCCGACCCAATCGACGGCGTCAGAGGTCTGCCCCATCGGCAAGCCGACCGGGAAGCCGGCCTTGAACAGCTTCTGCGCCAACTCAAGGTAAAGATCCCAGGTCCATTTGTCGGTCTTGGCCTTGTCGTATTTGGAAATATCGGCAGGGAACATGTCTTTCAGATCGAGACCAGCGTGCTCCTTGTAGAGATCCAAGCGCGAACAGCACGGCTTGACCTGGCTGCCGACCGCGGTCGGTATGCCGCGCCAGCTGCCCTTGATCTTGGCGAGATATTCGGCAACCGGGCTGATGGGACCGTATTGCTTGATGAGCTGCGCGATGACGTCGTCGAGCGGTTCAAGCACCGCCTGGTGGATTCGGATGTTCCAGTCGCGATGCGACATGATGTCGTGGCCGGTGCCGGCTTGCGCTTCAGCCGCGGCGGTGAGCTTGTCCTTTTCGCCTTGCGACGTGATGAAGTCGATGTGGACGTCGATTTTGTTCTTCTCACCCCATTCATTGCAGAGTTTGATCAGCGCCTTGTTGGCGCCGGGGACCCAGTGATCCCAACAGCCGAGCGAGAGCGAGCCCGCCGCGTAAGCGCCCCGCACATAGGGGGCCGTGATGACCGCCGCCGACGCGAGGGCCGCAGTTTTCAATACGGTTCGTCGAGACGTACCTGGAAGCATTGAGGCATTCCTCCCTGTTGACGTTGAGTTATTCTTGTTTTGCAGTAAGGCTATACTTAAACGTGTTGGGTGCCTAGCGGCTTGTAATCTCGCGCCGCAGCAACCGCTGTAACTTTAGTGTTATGGGGGTTCCCCTGAATAGCTCAGTGCAAACCCACGGCTGTTCAAAAATTAACCAGGGGATCGCGCACCAGAACCGTGGGAGGGCGCCCGCCAATAACGCGATGGGGCGTCAAATTCCCCGTTTCCGCCAATCTGATCGCGCCGGAATGAGGGGGACCATGGCAGCGGCGCGGGATTTAGGCTCGTTCGATTATATTGTGGTGGGCGCCGGTTCGGCCGGATGCGTCCTGGCCGATCGGCTGACGGCTTCCGGCCGCCATCGCGTGCTCCTGTTGGAGGCCGGCGGACGCGACCGCAACATCTGGATTCACATTCCACTCGGCTACGGCAAGCTGTTCAACGACGCCCGGGTCAACTGGCTCTATTCCACCGAACCGGAGCCCGATCTCAATAACCGCAATCTCATTCAACCGCGCGGGAAAGTGCTGGGCGGTTCGAGTTCCATCAACGGCCTGCTCTATATCCGCGGCCAGCCGCGGGATTTCGACCACTGGCGGCAGCTCGGCAATGCCGGCTGGAGCTTCGAGGATGTACTGCCTTTTTTCCGGCGCGCCGAGGACCAGGAGCGCGGCGCGGATGCGCTGCACGGGACCGGCGGACCGCTCGCCGTCTCCAATGTGAGCGAGCCGCACCCGTTGTGCGAGGCGTTCATCGAGGCCGCGCAGCAGGCCGGATTTCCGCGCAACGACGATTTCAACGGCCAGAGTCAGGAAGGCGCCGGTTATTTCCAACTCACCGCGCGCAATGGGCGCCGCTGCTCGACCGCCGTAGGCTACCTGCGCGAGGCGCGGCGCCGGCCTAACCTCGCGGTCGCGACCAACGCGCTGGCAACCCGCATTCTGTTTTCCGGGCGGCGCGCCACCGGCCTCGAATATCGGCAAGGCGACACGATGCACGTGGCGCATGCGAGCGGCGAAGTGATTGTTGCCGGCGGCGCATTCAATTCGCCGCAGTTGCTGCAGCTCTCCGGGCTCGGGCCAGCCGCCCTGCTGCAATCGCTGGGCATCTCCGTGATTGCCGACATGCCGGGCGTCGGCGCCGACCTGCAGGACCACCTGCAGGTCCGCATGCAATACCGCTGCACCGAGCCGATCACGATGAATGACGTGATCAACAGCTGGCGTCACCGCATGGCCGCGGGCTTGCGCTACATTCTATTGCGCAAAGGTCTGCTGACCATCGGCGCCGGCTATGCCGGCGGATTTTTCCGCACCGGCCCCGACATGGAAACGCCGGACGTGCAGGTCCACTTCATCATTTTCAGCGGCGAGGCCTCCGGCGCGGCGCTGCACCCCTTCCCCGGCTTCATCGCCTCGATCTGCCAATTGCGGCCGGAGAGCCGCGGCTTCGTGCGCATCAAGTCGGCCGACGGAGGCGTGCCGCCGGCGATCCAGCCACGTTATCTCTCGAGCGCCTTCGACTGCGACACCGTCGTCGCTGGCATGAAGCTCTTGCGCGGCATCATGCGGCAGCCGGCGATGCGCCATTACATCGCCGAGGAGCGCGCGCCCAAGCCGGATTGTACCAGCGACGAGGATCTGCTGGCTTTCGCGCGCGCCACGGGTTCGACCGTGTTCCACCCGACCAGCACCTGCCGCATGGGCTCGGATTCGGCTGCCGTCGTCGACGAACGGCTGCGCGTACGCGGCATCGAACGGCTGCGTGTTGTCGATGCCTCGATCATGCCCACCGTCGTATCCGGCAACACCAATGCTGCCGTCGTGATGATCGGGGAAAAGGGCGCGGACATGATCTTGCAGGATGCGGCAGCGAGCGTGCCGATTGCGATCTCGGCTTGAACAAGCTGTGCTGCAATCGCGGCCCCGAGAGGACTTTCCCGCGCAATTCCGAAAAAGGGCTTACGCGATGGTGGGACAGCAGACTACGCCACGGAAACATTAGGCTTTCTCGCCCTGATGTCCCACCGGCCAACCCCGCCGGGATGTGCCCTGCCCTCAAACGAGAAATGAATTATTATTTCCAAAAAAATTCAATATCGGCGACCGAGGCGTCCCGCGCCAGTGCTGACCTTCGTCCGCTGTTGAGAGTTGTGCCACAGCCTAGCGATTTCAATAACTTGCACTGTCAAACCAGCACAGTAACTAAACCCCACGAATGCGCTGTGAAGCATCGACGTAGCTAATCACCGACGCTACAGACAAGCGTTACCTCGGCCCAACTAAGGATGGTCTTGCTGTTCCAAGCTATTCTCTCATATCGCTTGGTCCAAAAAAGCCAAGTCAGGTCACAGACCTGACTAAGATCTATTAGACCAAGCATTGCGAGAATATGAACTTGGAAGCGAGTCCCTTGGTTAAGCCAATGCAGTAATTTCTACCCCATTGATAAAAAAGGCCGTCAAGTTAGAGGCATCTCAGCTAAATACTGAAACTAGCGCTGCATCTCCGTTGGTTTGTGTCGACGACTTGCCATGCATGCGCGAGAGAAAATTGATTAGCAGCTTGCGCTCGGCCGCGGAGAAGCCCTTGAGCAATTGCCGTTCGCGCGCCAGCGATAATTTGACGATGCGGTCGTGCAAGGCGAGGCCTTTGCGGGTCAAGGCGATCGCCTGCCTGACCTGCTCGTCGCCGCCGCGCTGCAGGTCGACGATGCCAGCCGATTTCATGCCGCGCACGCTGCGGCTGACCGCCCCCTTATCGAGACCGATGACATCGCAAACCCGGCCGGCGGAAATCCACGGTTCAGTAGCCAGCAAGGCCATGATTTGCCAATCGGTGATGCCGATGCCGAATTGCGGGCGGTAGGTCGCCGACGCCGAGTTCGATATTTTGCCCGCCAGATAAGTCAGATAGGCCGGGACATAATTATCGAGATTGAGGGCATGCGCGGAAATGCGTGTGTCGTCGGGGGCAGTGGGGCCGGCGCGCCGCGCTTTGGAACGGAGGCTCATGGATCGCTCATTCCAGGGGCGCCGGTGGGCGGATGCCCTCGCGGCCCACGCTACCGATCGAATTACAACAAGCTTGACCGAAATCAATCAAGCGAGCCGGCAGTTGCCATATTCTTGTTGACATGTCAACGAGAGCTCGGGGCACCAAGACATGATGGCGTTGCGGCATTGGAGTGTGCGGCACGCATCGGGCCTCAAGCGGGTCTATGACGCCGGTGCGCGGCTTAGCGCTGCATCTGCGCCGTCCACTGCAATGGCTCGGGGCGCATCGCATGGAACGGTTCCTGCGTCCACTCGAACGCGCCACGAAACAATTGCTCGTCGATTGCAAGATGTGCGGCCAGTGCGTGCTGTCCTCGACCGGCATGGCCTGTCCGACCAATTGCGCCAAGCAAATGCGCAACGGACCGTGCGGCGGCGTGCGCGCCGACGGCTCCTGCGAGGTCGATCCGGCGATGCGCTGCGTCTGGATCGAAGCAACCGACGGGATGAAGCGGATCGGCGAGCCGCGCAACAAAACCTTCCTCGAACCGATCGATCACCGCCTTTGGGACCGCTCGTCATGGCTGCGGGTAATCAATGGCACGCATTCTAGACCGACCGTCATCCGGCCGAACGTGGCGCCTGCGCGCGAGAGCTTCGGCTTCGAGCAGGCCTGCCAGTCGGGGCGTTTCGTCGTCACGGTCGAGGTCTCCCCGCCCGACTCCAGTTACTCCGGCGTGCTGATCGCGCGCGCGTCCCGTTTCCGCGATCTGGCCGACGCCATCAACATTACCGACGGCGCCGGCGCGAACTGCCACATGTCGAGCGCCGCCGCCGCCGCCGTCCTGGTGGCGAACGGGCTGACGCCAGTGGCGCAGTTCTCCTGCCGCGACCGCAATCGCATCGCGCTACAGGGCGACATTCTGGGCGCGGCCGCCTTGGGCGTGCGCAATATTCTTTGCCTCACCGGCGACGACGTCAGCCAGGGCGACCACCCTTACGCCAAACCGGTGTTCGACCTCGACTCGATTTCGCTGCTGCGCATTACCGAGAACATGCGCGACCGCGGCACGTTTGCCTCAGGTCGAAAACTCAACGCAGCGCCGAATTCTGTTTCTTGGCGCCACCGCCAATCCCTTCGTGCCGCCCTTCCGCGACCGCATCGGCAATCTGGAGAGAAAGATCGACGCCGGCGCGCAATTCATCCAGACCCAGTTCTGCTTCGACGTGCCGATGCTGGCCGAATTCATGGCCGAGGTTCGCGCACACGGGTTGCACAAGCGCTGCGCCATCATCGTCGGCGTCGGAACCCTGAGTAGCGCCAAGTCGCTCCGCCACATGGCCCGCCATGTGCCCGGCGTACACATTCCAAAATCGGTCCTGGCGCGCCTTACTAGTGAGGGCGATCAAAAGGCCGAAGCCAAGGCCGTGCTGCTTGAGACGATACGGGCGGTCAGCAAGATCGAAGGCGTCGCCGGCGTTCATCTGATGGGATACCGCAACGATGACATGTTGGCTGAAGCAATCGAGCAATC
>CAVTZC010000002.1:0-383157 GCA_963739075.1 uncultured Alphaproteobacteria bacterium
TTAAACGGGCGTTCACCGTCAACGCGATAATAGCAGTAAATACAAGATCGGCCGTCAATGAAAGTACTCATTTGCGCATTTGGTTCGTATGGCGACGTTCTGCCTTTCGTCGCAATTGGGCGCGAGATCCAGTCACGTGGTCATAACGTACGTTTTTACGCTAGCGCTATTTTCGAGCATCAGGTGAAAAAGGCAGGACTGGACATCTCTGTTGTCGACGATTGCGAAGATTACGAGGCGGCCGCTAATAGCTCCGATGTGGCTCGCCCGGTTAAAGCATGGCGCCGTACATCAGAATATCTGGAAAAATTCCTTCGCCTATCCTATCGCGCCATGGCTGCAGACGTTGGCCCAGAAAAGTGTGTGGTGGTTGGATCAACCCTGACTTTTTCAACTAGATCACTACGTGAGACTTATCATGTGCCATGCGCCACGGTGCATTTCTACAACCAACCGTGCTCCGGTCCGAATCCCAATTACCTCGTTTCACGACGCATAAACTTGGCCAATATGCACCACGCTTCCTGGAACCGATCGTTTATTCGATATTCGATAATCTATTCGGTGATCGCATAATCGGTACCAAGCTCAATCGCCATCGGTCAGAACTCGGTCTGTCGCCCGTTCGCCGGGTGTTTCATAAGTGGATCTACAGCACGGATGTCAATATCGGAATGTTTCCAGAACGGGACTGAATCCCCGCAATCAGATAGGCCGGCGAGTATCCAGCTGACCGGCTTTCCACTTTATGACGGAGATGAAACGTGCGCCCTAGCCAATGACGTCGAAGCATTTCTTCGGTCAGGATCTGCGCCAGTCGCCTTTACAGCTGGCAGCCACACAGCTGCAACACCGAGTTTTTTTACTGCGTCGATCGAAGCTTGTCAGCGAAGTGGCCGGCGCGGCATCCTGCTCACCCGTTACGCGGACCAAATTCCAGATACCTTACCAGATAGCATCGCGCGGTTTGATTATGTCCCATTTAGAGCACTGCTGCCGCGTTTGACCGCCTTTGTCCACCATGGTGGTATTGGGAGTACCAGTCACGCGATGCTGAGCGGGAGTGCCACAACTCATCCGGCCCACTGCTTTTGACCAGTTCGATAATGCCTATCGCGCGACCCGCCTCGGCGTTGCCCATGAACTTTCGGCAAGACGCTACACAGCTTCCAGGGTTGCGGCGTCCCTTGATCAGCTGGTTGGCGATAAGGCGCTCAAGGTGCGCTGCGCACAGTTGGCACGCGAGGTGGAACATGATGCAGTTACGCGAACCTGCGATTTAATTTTAAGTGCAACGAACAAACCTAACCTGCAATAAACACGGTTTGCTTTGCTCAATTAAGCTCACGAGTGGCAGTCATTGGTAGAACAATTTGGCCTGGGTTAGGCTTGAACATGTAGCTTCTCGAGCAGTGCTCGGAGACCTTGCCACGCTGTTTGAAAACGTCGCCGACCGAAAGATACGCGCTGAATTACACGTGAGCCGTTATGGGCTTGCCGGTGGAACTCCGCGACGGGAGAAACGACAGTCTCGAGCAAGGAAACGCCTAAGAGTCAGCCGTTTGCTACGACGTTACACCGCGAATGCGCTTGACGTAGGGACGACGAGTATGACTCCGTCAATAGCTCACAATTCTGAGGGCCTCGTTAGCGGCAACATCAATGCGACGATGACTATGGTCGTGGAAGAGGGCGCGGAAATGGTGATGGCCTACGCGCGTTCCTCGATCGGCAGCAATGCGCAAAACTGAAAACGTGGTCGGCACGCTCATGGTGTTTTGGAGCGCCGACGTTCATTCGTCGATTGCATCAAGAGGATTGTGAGGAGTTGTCAATCAGTTAACATGAGCGCCACGGTCCTCTCGGGGGTAACGTGCCAAAAAGCGTGGACTTTACGACGAACGTTGACGATTATCCGAGTAAAACGTAAGTTGCAACCGGAAGCTCAAAGCCCATAGGCCTCGTTACGCGGACGTGAGGTATACCGCTTGGCGAACTTCATTCCACCCTTTCCACCACGTTCATCGGAAATACTTTCGATGTGGCGCCGCGTCTTACTCGCACGGCGCAATTTGCTTTCGATGTGGGAGGAGCCGGCATTTGAGTGGGAGTTCGTCTCCGCGCGCTTACTCCTAAGACGAATTTTTCTTTGCAATAGTCCCGAATTTGTTCAGTTCGCCTTCAGTACGCACAATTCGAGCTTTGAGCGCAAAAGCCCAGAAATGCGTAACGTTCTCATGCCGTTGATAGGCGACGGGCTATTCGTCAGCGATGGCGATGTCTGGCGCCGGCGTCGGCGTATTGTGGCACCAATTGTTCATGTTTCTCGGCTGTCAAAATTCGCGCCGATTATGGTCGAAACTGCGGTCGAACTGCGAAATCGCTTTGTGCAGCTGGGAGAACCGGCCACAATCGACGCGCTGCACGAAATGGCTCAGCTAACGGCGGAGATAATTATTTGCCGTTAACTCTTTGGACGAGAGCTAGGCAGAAATTATTCACGCGAGGTTGTCGCAGGATTTAGTGAGTATCAACGTGCGGTGAGTATGGTCGATTTCTTGGCGCTATTGGGGTTGACGGGGGACTCCCGCCGCGGTTCCGACCTGCGATAGGCCGCTCGGTTCGACGAATTACAAGCGTGCTCGATTGATCCTTCTTGATCATCGCGCGAATTGTCAATCGGATGGAGTTTCAGTTATTGGCCAACTATTTGACGCACGCGATGAGGATACAGGACGACTGCTTGATTGGGAGGCAGTTCGGAACGAAGCAACGGTCCTGTTCATGGCTGGGCACGAGACGACGGCCAATTCGCTAGCATGGACATGGTATCTATTGTCGCAGGCACCGGAGGTAGAGGCTCGGATGCATGCGGAAATAGACCAGGTCTTGAATGGGCGTTTACCGACTCTGGAAGATGTCCCGAAGCTTACTTATACCCGAGCAGTTTTTGAGGAGGCGCTGCGGCTCTATCCACCGGTGCCACTGCTTACGCGGGAAGCGGTTCGTAGGGAGACGTTTAAGGACACGATTATCCCTAAAGGGTCTATGATCATGGTTGTCCCTTGGCTGCTTAATCGGCACAAGAAGCTTTGGGAAAACCGGATGAGTTTCTGCCGGAGCGTTTTCTCCCCGGCTATCACAAACCTGCAACCAAGTTTTCTTATGTGCCGTTCAGTATAGGACCACGCGTTTGCCCTGGTATGGGGTTCGGCCTAACCGAAGCGATCTTATGTATTGCGACGTTGGCACAGGCGTTTCAATTTCGGTTGGCTGCAGAGCACTCCGTGCACCCGGTTTGTCGAATAACTTTGCGCCCTGGCGATACCCTTCCGATGAGGTTACAACCACGCGCAGTAAGAGCGAGTGGGCATCGCGATCTGGCCAAAAGGAACGCGCCTTCGGGATGTCCCGTCCATAATGTTCAAACTGGTCGGTGACAGACAATTGCAGTCCGCAAGGGTGAGTACGAAAAGACCGGGTCGACGACTTAAAGCTGCAAGTCGGATTGCGAGCCCACGGGGGCATTGTTCGTCTCTGCGACGAAGCGGTTGATGACGCGTTATCCAACCGTGTCACTCGACACCGCACTGGTATGAGACATGCCCACCAAAGCGACCTCGGCGGCAGAAGAAGGCGGAGTTGTCAACCAGGTATTGATCGTCGCTTCGGCAGTCAACACGGTTGAATTGTCCGACGTCACTGAAGCAATCACAGAATGGGCGAGCGAGTTGGCGGAAGAAGTGAAGCTGATGCCAGCCAAACTGAATGCTTGAGTGAAATATTCGGCGGCGGTCACTTTGTTCGCAATGGTCATTTGATCGGTGCCCTGCGCGCCACTAGTAACATTGAGAATAAAGGCACCGACCGCCTGCGGATTTCCGAGATTGGTCGTCAGATTGTTCTGCCAGTAGGCAAGACCGCTGGAATCCGCAGCCCGGTTGAAAAGATCTTGGTAAACGGACTGGATGAAAGAAGCGATTTGGGCCTGGGTCGCGGTCGACGGATTTGCGAGGAAAGGGTACTGCCCTATCGCTTCGGGCTGTACCGCAAAAGACGCCGCCATGCCACTTGACGAAATTGCTCCGCTGCTGAGCTGATTGAGCCAATAGGCGTCGCCTCCGGGTTCCCCAGCGCGGCCGAAATAACCAATATACACTGCCTCCGTGATATCATTGTTGCTCGTAAGCTGAAAAGACGGCGGGGTGACTGCGCTGAGAGAGGCTGATGGCACCCAAGCACCAATCGTAGCATCATAGGCGTCGACAACGAGCGTGTCGGTTCCGGCCGAAGCCCCGCCAACGTATTGGACGCTGCTCAAGCTACTGGCGCTGACCGTAAATACTTGTCCGTTCGGCTCAACGGTTCCGGCCATAGTGAAATGCCCACTGCCGCCGCCGGTATCATCAAAGGAATATTGCGTGATGTTGTCGCCACTCGGATTTGAGACTCGTGAAGAAGGAAGCGGCCGCGGTCGATTGATTAATCGCGACCGTAAAGCTACTTGCGGTCACGGTCGGACCGCTCTATGCAGAATGCCGCTAAAAGTAATAACCCCCATGGAGCCGTCAAGGTTGATGGTTTCAGTACCGCTAATGCTGATCGAGGATTGATCGCCTGACAATTGCAATGTCTCAGTAACGCTTACTGAATATGGAAGTGAATCGATGGTGCCTGTTTGGTTGAAAGTTATAGTTGTAGGTTGGGATTTAATGCCGCTGACAGTTAGCGCTCCGGTATCAGAGGTGTTCGTCAAAGGAAACGAACTTGACCCGCTGGAAGCCACGCCACTCGTGCTGATGAATTGATCAATCGTTCCAGCAAAGCTCTGGGTTGCCGGATTGATATTTAAAATTGCAGTCGCATTATCAGTTTGTGTTATTGTTGCTGTGTAACCACTTAAAGGTCCTGACCCAAAAAAAGTACCGGTGTCCGAAATCGATCCTGCATACTGAGTCATGAGTGGGGCTCTCCTGCCGTAGTAGCCGGTCCAATCAATGGAACATTGACGTGACCATGTTGTATTGTTTTCACCGCGTAATCAAGTTCCGGGTTGTTCCTCAGTTTAATCTGATTGTATACCAAATTATACTTGGAGGGCCAAGAAATTGATCGCAGTTTTTCGATATCAAGTTATTTCGCATTTTCATCACAGTATTGCCCAGGTGGAAAACTGCAGACCATTCAGCCACGCATCTCGTTCTCGAGTTCAATTAACTGCTCATATGATCCATCCCCTTTGTAGTTGTCCGCCTTGAACTATGTCTTTTGGCATCAAGGAGGACGGCTATGCCGCAGAAACGATACAAAGCAGAAGAAATTGTCGCGAAGCTCCGGCAGGTTGATGTTCTGATCTCACAAGGCCAGAACATTGGCGACGCAATCCGCCAGATCGGCGTGAGCGAGGTCGCCAGCGCGATGAACTGCTCGATGGCGAAATCTTCATCACGTTGCGCGAGGCCCAAGTCGTTATCGAGAGCTGGCGGCGCCACTTCAACACGGTTAGGCCACATGGGTCTCTCAACTACAAGCTGCCGGCACCGGAAGTGTTCGTGTCTGCCTTCGCCGCGTGGCCGGCTTCGCTACGCCAACCGGCTTCGCCGGGCACGCTGGCGCAACGGCCAACGCCGAACTAACATTACACTTGGACCACTCGATGGGGGCTGATTAATGCCGAATGATCAACAAATCGAAGAAGTAGCCGCGCTGTTATTTGGTTCAGCTCTTGCCTTCACCAATACCATAGGCAGGAAAGGTTGGGCTTGGAACGCATGCGATGAGCAAACGAAACAATACTGGCGCAAAATTGCTCGATATGCGTGGAACATTTTCAACCGCCCAGAGGGCATGCCCCGGTCCAACGAGGGCGCGGACTCTGTAAATTATGATCGTCAGCGGAATAACTTCCTCTTCGGCATAATCAGCGTCTCTCCAAGCAATTCTCTCGTATCGCTGGGTTAAAAAGGCCAGGTTGGGTCAATTTTTAGAGAGTTCTGGACCGCCGCCCTCGTGTCCGACCATTGGCGACAACCCTGGACCCCACTCAGAGCCCTTGTCCCGCACCAAAATCGATGGTATGTAGTTTACTGTATACCCGGGGAAGGGCCGTGAACTACACACTTTTGCACGCCGACCGTGCCACTCATCTCCGGATCCTTTGCGTCGCCTTGGGCGCCACGATTTTATTGGTCGGCGTTTGTGCATTCGCGCGTTTATCTCCGTCGGCCGGGGCAGGAGAAAACGACCGCACTGCCATAACCTCGGCTTTCGATAGGGACCCGGGCCACTTTGGCGCCGCTATCGAGAGAACTCCGCTGTGAACGTTTCTCTCTATACAATCTTTCCTATTGTCGATGAGTCATCCGCTCACCTCATGACCTTGAAAGCGCGATGCCTGTTCGTGGCCGGGTTGATTACGGAATCTCAAAAGCGAGCGGTTGAAGATTGCGCCGCCCAGAGACTTCGCTGTACTGGCCAAATAGAGCCCGCTCCGGCTTTCAGCCCGTCGGATAACTCGTTGGAGCCGATGCGGCCCGCTTTGATACCAGACCATTCGGGGCCGGGCGCCGAAATCCCCGGCGTTGTCTGGCGAGCACTAAGGCCGGCACGTCGCTATCCAACCGGTATCGCACGCCGCCGACACTGCACCGAGATCATAACCGGGTGGCGACAAAGCGACCGAGAGGTTTGGCTTGCTCGTTGTTCAATAGGAGATGACATTCAATTTGAGAATGCCAACACATACAATCGGCAGGCCAAACCGAATAGCTGGATGGTGGTACGCTCATACATCATCTTAATCTCTTCTCAGCAGGAGCGCGTAGGGTGGTTTGTTTTCGTCAACCCAAAAAGAGCCGTCAATCCGCAGCGCAATGCCTCACCAATTTTGTCTGGATTGTAAGACACGAGCTTGCAGCGCATGAGCTATGCTCGGTTCGCCTTCGCAATGTCGATGATCTGCGCAATGCTATGGCGCGGCCATCATGGCTGATCTCCATTAGCGAGAATTGAACATTAAATTCAGCATGTCGCGGCTTTTGTGCGGGGCGCACTTCATGAGGCCTTCGGCCAGAACGTGCTGCTCGCGATCAAAAGCATGGGCGGGCGAGACGACAGAAGCGTAGCGCGTCGCCCTCGACCGCCGGCTTAGTCAATATACGCAAGGTGGTTGGCAGGCTCACGCCACGAACCCCAATGATCAGCCGATTGACCTTGCAGCCTGAAACGATACCTTCATGTTACCGGGGCGCGCATACCGATTTCCAATCACGACACCGTGGATCGTGTCTGACAATGCCGGCAGGAATCACCGGATAAGTAACGGGAGTGATTTGGAATGAAAGTTTGGATTTTAAAGCTATTACGCAAGGTTCGCCTGCAGTTGGAGCGGTATGGCATTAAATCACCCGAATGGATGTTCCGCGGGTCAAACCAGATCAAACGGTGGATCGGGGTAATTAAACCTGCTCAGCAGTCAATAGTGCCAGCTGGGCAGGTAATTCATATTTCTCCGGAGCAACAGGCGCAAGATTCGGCGTACTTAAGCTCATTGCACGGCGCAACTTCGATACTACCCATTGCCGGAACTCACTTGATGGTCGATCTGCGTGTAGCGCAAGTCAACAGGGAGCGCGGCATTCCCAGATATGCACAAACATTGGCTATCGAACTTGCAAAACAGTGTCCGGATATTCGATATAGCTGGTTGATCGACGAAGGCGACATGCCATTACTCGAGCAATCGCTGGCGCTATACGGTCGGTTTGTTCGAATCGAAGATATTTCCTTGCTACCCCGCATCACTCACTATTTGCAGTCCTGCATGTTCGACCGTTCGCGCGAAGCCACAATGTTGTTTCCTGCATCACTAGCAGCGCATCAGCCACAACTGGGCGCACTCTTTTATGACATGATCCCTTGGGTATTTCCCCAGTTTTATTTGCGTAACCCTACGACAGCGAACGGCTATATGTGCGCGGCGGAGCTCCTACCGGCCCTCGACCGTTTGTTTGCCATCAGCGAATGGTCGCGAAGTGACGCGGTGGCATTCGGTTGCGATCCAAAGCGCGTCACTACCATCTATGGTGGTTGGGATCCCACCGGTTTAATGGTGCACCGGCAGTGCTTCCAACTCTGCCTGCCAGTTATTGGCTATATATTGGCGGCGATGATCCCCGTAAAAATATTCCTGGGCTACTTAAGGCGTTTGCCGAAGTGCGACAACGCATGCCCAATGCACCGGCTCTGGTCATCGTCTGTGGCCTAACACCCTCTCGCCGTTCTGAGCTTTTGCGCGAAGCAAAGATGGTGGGGCTGGATGCTGATGGCTTGGTATTGACGGGCTATATACCCGACGGCGTTATGCGTGCAGTAATCGAAGGCGCAGCAGCTACCATTTTCCCATCGTTGTACGAAGGGCTGGGGCTTCCCGTTTTAGAAAGCTACCAATACGGTCGCCCCGCGCTGGTATCGGACAACTCATCGCTTAAAGAGCTCGCACCAGCCAAGTGCAGATTTGACGCTCGCCGGCCTGAGTCAATTGCCGAGGCAGTGATACGTTTCCATCGGGATCCCACTATCGCTCAAGCTTCTCTTGATTGTGCTCCAGGCATTTTGAAAATGTGTGGCTGGAAGGCGGCGGCAGACGTCGTTGCTGGATGGTTCGCGGCAGAATCAACACAACCGGATCTCAAGGAACCTCTCGGCGTCATTACCAGCTTGCCGCCTGACGAAAGCGGGGTTGCCATTTATATGCAAAAGACGCTCGCTTCCGCACCATGGGCTATCCGGTTTTACGCGCCATGGGCGGATGAACGGCTTGGGCAGGCGGTGGAATCGATGCGGAGAGTTCGGCATGTGCAGCGGTCGATTGCCCTCATGCCGCGAATTTTGCCAATTTCCGACTATCGGCCAACACAACGGTCCGCTATCTGGGTATTAGGAAATTCCGAACATCATATCGAAACCATCGACATGCTTGTCCGCGCTGGACAATCGCAAGACTTTATTTATCTGCACGAAGCCGACTTAGATGGTCTGCTGTACGCCTATCACCTGAGCAAGGGAAAGCGTTCGGGGTTGCCAAAGAAAATTCAAAATTTGAACGATCTTCTCGGAGTTATCCGTCCGCGAAATATCTTAGTTAACTCTGAATTCTGTTCCCAGTTGGTCCAATCCTTGCCGAACGCCACGGAATACAAAGTGCAGGAGCTTTTTCTCCCGATACTTGACGTAGTACCGCCACGCGCGCCGCAGGCCCCTAAGCCAACTGAACAACCGCTTGTGATCATGCACATTGGGTTTCTGGCAGACAGCAAGCAGCCAGACAAAATTATCAGGGCATGTGAACAGATCCGGCGGAATAGGCCGGTTAAATTGATATTTGCCGGCTACGACGTGGCAAAATATTGTCTTTTTCACGCACTAGATCGACCATGGATCGAAATGCAGGAAGGGCTTTCCGATGAAGAGCTTGTTGCGTTAATGCAAAAAGCTGATGTTGGCATCCAACTGCGCTGGCCTCAGCACGGTGAAAGTTCTGGTGCCCTGTGTCAGTGGCTAGGGTTACGGAAGCCAGTAATCGCCACGGCGGGTGGCAGTTTCAACGAATTTGCAGGAGCAGCTTGGCTGGTCCCGCCCGAGGCTGGGCCTGAAGAGCTCGCAAAAGCAATCATGCGAGCCGCTGAACTCGGCACCCCGAAGAATTTAGACGACTTCATTGCAACGCGAACTATTACTGCGTGGCAAACTGCTTTCCAAAATATTCTTGCTTTGCAGACGGCCGGTTAGTCGTCTTCGTGTAGCGTTGCGGCGCCGCTACTTGGTTTCTCTCCCGCTATATCTGCTGCCTAACGAGTTTTGAGCCCGTCGGCATTGATAGGGGCCGATATCGGCTATGCAGAAGAAGAGGCGCCGGCGGTGAGTTCTCGCAACCTTGCCGCTACCACGCTACCTACGGCTTTTGGACTGTAGTGCTGTCGAACATAGGTTTGCCCTCGTAAGGCTTTATTGCGCACTTCATCTGTCCTGCTTGCGACAGAGCGCATCATTTCCGCGGCGATCCGTACATCCGGTTCGGCCCAAGAATTTCCTGCGCTATAAGGGTATTCTCCTTGCTCGACCGCGCGCATTTGGTAGGGCACAGGATAGCCCGTTTCCCCCGTCAAAAAGTCCGTGTTGCCAGAAAACGCTGTTCCAATCACGGGTTTACCGAGGAACATAGCCTCAGCCATCCCTAAACCAAAACCTTCTGATCGATGTAATGATACAAAACAATCGACGCTTGCCATCAAAGCGAGAACATCGGCTCGTTGCCAATCGCCTTGCAAAATAGTAATTCGCCGATCATGTCTCGCAGCAGTCTCGAGTTCTAACATTTGATTTTGGAAAGAGATTCCGGGCACCACTCATTTTAAAAATCAGTCCAACATCATCTCGTCCATCGCCGAACGCGATATCAAAAGCGTTTGCTACTGCTAATGGATTTTTTCGCTCCAAGTATGAATTACGATCAAAGGAAAATAAAAAATAGAACTTTGTCGGGTCGAGACCAAATTTTGCGCGATTTGGCGTTATATTCTCCGCTCTAAATTCATACATGGAGGCATGACAAGTATGGGCTTCAAAAAGATTGGTCGAAATGAATTTGCGACAAAGTGATTTGGGGTCCACAACTCATCAAAAAATTCGAGATCTGAGCGCCACGACTCTGGCGCGATGTTGAAGCTCCCAGAAAGTACTCAGAATATTGTAGCTTTTTTCGGTATGTCGCTTTCCAATAATTCGGCGTGCGTTTTTGGTCTGATTAGCTGCCATGCAAAAAATATTTACGGAATGAACCTCGTCGATGTCATAAAGTCGCGCCCACGGCGCTTCGTTCCGGGCCCGCCCGGTGTAGGCGTTGTAAGGGTAGATCGAAAATGGCATTTCGACGGCTTCGAGCGCAGTCGCTAATCCTCTTGCGTATTCGCCGAGACCCAAGTTCATTTCAAAATATCCGATCAGCAATGGAGTTTCTACAACACGTGTTGCATTTTGCTTGATCATCCGGCGACATGTAAGGTTTTATGAGTTTGCGATGGGCGGCTAATTCCCTTGAAAAATTATCTGCCAAACCATCGCCATGATCGAAGGATAGCGCGTAGCGACGGACTTCAGTGTTCCAATTAAATTAAACATGATTGTTCTTATGAACTGATGACTTTTTGTACCACAAGGATCGTGATTCCTGCATTGACCTGGCCGGGTTTTTTTGGGCCAAGCTGGCGTGTCAGGCCAAGCGGCTCGCAGCGCTCGGTCGCAACTCACCGGTGGGCTTTGCTGGCTGGGATATTCCCAACAAAAATGCCGTTAGCAGAGCGTTATCCCCAGCGGCAAGCCTCTCGGGTCCAGTGATATCCATACCCCCTGTAACCAGACGGCTTTGGTGAATCAGCGGGAGAAATAATTGCGGCTTCAATCTGAATTCAGAAAACAAGACAATCGCCGTGACCAGAAATTGGGTAGTGAGCAACTTTTGGAGCTATCACTATATCCACTAGCCATTTCTAAGGCTTTTGTAACATGTATGGGTGATCGTGCGCACTCTTGGGTCTTATAACGATGCTCTGCCGCGATAGCCGTCGGCACTGGCAATCATGGCCCCGCCATTTTGCATCGCGGATTATAAGCCCAGTTACGGTCGAGGCCGACCACGCACCATTCGACACCCCAGCTGGCGCCTATAAAGCCGGTGTCCTCGCCAATCCAGTAGCGCACCGCATGCTTGCGGCCGTCACTTACCAGCGCCACGGCGCTACAGAAACGGCGCGGGATTGTATTCTCTGCCCACGGATCGAAGGCTATCTCACGGACGCGATCAAACCCGAGAATGTGCAGGTCCGAATTCCAAAACCGGCCCTCCTTGGTCGCAAAACCGTCTACGATCTTGCTAAGCCCCGCCTCGCAAGGCGGGACGACATTGTCGTACCGAGGCCCCGACAACCAGAAATTCATTTCGAGCCAATTGGCTGACTGAGCCGGCCCGCCAACGAACAACAATGCGGCAATCGTCATAAAAACGACCCGTGAGAGACGCACGCTCATCTTGATCTGCTCCTCGCCGAACGTTGTAGGTGCCTAGCAGCCGGAGAGACTGGATAAAAGCACTAGGTTGGCCCCGCTGCAAGTCGCGATGCAGACGCTCCGTGAGGCCTCCTCGCGCTCCGAAAGGGTCCATTTAATCGATTCAATCGGCGTTTTATCGTGCACGCGGTGCCTTAGTTGATGATCTTTAGTCGGTACACGGTCGCCGACAGTAAACAAAAGGAAAGGTCAATAATTGGACGATAGTGCGCGATGCAGGTTGCATTTCGTACCCATTCAACATTGCAACACGCGCGCGACCGTTGACGTCTTTATCGTCCATCACCGCGGTCTGGGTGTGTTTTTTCAATTGCAACCCGTTGCTTTCAGCGCAACAGCACCATGATATCTTTGTCAACGAGGGCAGGCTATCTCGCTCGGCTTTGATGCGCAATGGCGAAAGCGCCAGCGGACACATGATCCTGTGCCAAACCCCAGCCCGCCGCCGGCGAACGAAGCGATTGGAGCAAATTGTCGCAGCACATGGTCTGTCTGACAGATCCCGTCAGGACGCGCCTGATTGTAGGAGCCGAAAGCTCCCATTGAGAACGCGCCGGTCATCCGCATCGGGGAATGCCAGGGCATTGTGGCGCAGACGCCACGCAATAGCGATTTTTTTAAACGATCGCAAAACCCAAGCAAACATGGGGATCTGGATCGGATTGCCTTGATACAGTAACCTTATTGTACTGATTCGAAAAAGTCGCGAGCCTGCGGGCAAGTCATAGTTCATGAGACATTTTGAGCGCATGTGGACGCATTATTTCCGGCGCGCATACCGGGTTATTCGGGATGACGGTTTCCGGGCCTTCGCGAGAACGGCCTCAAAAGCCTTACCCGAGATCGTATTTTCTAAAACATACGAACGCTGGATTTCACGATATGACAGCCTAAATCGAAGGCGCGCCAGAGCCTCGAAGCGGATATTGCGCGTCTGGCAGCAGGGCCGATAATTTCCATCATTATGCTGATATCGGACGACGATGCACTAGCGGTGGATGAGACGATACGCTCGGTGCAAAGACAGCTTTATCCGCGCTGGGAATTGTGTCTCGCAGTCGAACGTTCGGTATCGGAACCGCTATCCAAAAGCCTCCGCGGCCTGGCGCAACAAGACGGCAGAATTCGAACTGTAGATGTTAAGGATCTTTCGACATGGGCAGACAGGGCGAACGCAGCACTGAAGCTTGCCTCGGGCGATTTCGTTGCGCTGGTCGATCCGGTGATGCTCTTCCGAGCATGCGCTCTATTGGGTCGCGAAAGAACTCATGCTTATCCGGAGACCGATTTGATTTTCTCTGACGAGGACAAAATAGATCGCCTGGCAAATCCCTCGGATCCCTGGTTCAAGCCTGATTGGAACCCGGCGTTGATGCTATCGTGTAATGCGTTCGGGCGCCTCGGTATCTTCCGCCGTAGCATGCTTGAGCGCGTCGGCGGATTTCGCCCCGAATTCGAAGGCGCCGAGGAGCACGAACTAGTCCTGCGCTGTGCACGGGTGAGCCAGATTCATCGCATCCGCCATATTCCGCGCGTCCTTTATCATCGCAGTGCCGACGCAGGAAGCCGAAGGGCGGCTGTCGATAATTTCGAGACGGGCCGCCGCGCAATCGCGGAGCACCTCGCGCTCCAGAATATCACGGCCGAGGTGTATCATCGCCGCGCCGGCTATAAGATCGTCTACGCAACCCCTGTGCCCCATCCACGCGTGAGTATCGTGATCGCAACGACGGGCCGACCGGACCTTCTCGAGCCGTGCCTGAAATCGCTCTATGAGCTGACGAGCTATGACAATTGGGAAGTTATTCTGTTGATTGACGAGCACGTTCGGCAATCGCCCGAACGAGAGGCCTATCTGAACGACATTGGCAAAAGGCCGAACCTACGCGTCGTCGAATACTCCCATCGTCCGTTCAATTATTCCTGGGTGAATAATCTTGGTGTGGCACAAGCATCCGGGGATATCTTGTGCTTCCTCAACGACGACACCGAAGTGATTACGATCGATTGGCTCGACCAGCTCGTTGCGCGTGTGTCATTGCCTAAGGTCGCGGCGGCAGGTCCCAAGCTTTATTATCCTGACGGTACAATTCAGCATGCCGGCGTTATCCTGGGGCTCGGCGTCAGCGGCGTAGCGGGTCATGCGTGTCATGGGCTGCCGCGAGGCAGCCACGGTTATTTTGGACGCGCGTACTTGGAGCGGGACGTCTCTAGCATTACAGCCGCTTGCATGGCGATCCGCGCCGAAGTTTTCCGAATGATCGGCGGCTTCGACGAAGCCATGCCTCTCGCTTATAATGATGTCGACCTCTGCCTTCGGCTGCGGGCCGCCGGTTGGCGCATCATT
This sequence comes from uncultured Alphaproteobacteria bacterium, assembly GCA_963739075.1. Taxonomy (GTDB): domain Bacteria; phylum Pseudomonadota; class Alphaproteobacteria; order Rhizobiales; family Xanthobacteraceae; genus Pseudolabrys. The sequence continues at coordinate 14,471 of CAVTZC010000002.1, forward strand.
TGGACGCCCACCGTTGAGCTGATGCATCGCGGGTCGGCGTCGCTAGGCAGGCATGATAAGGGCGCGCACGCCGAGCAGTATGTGCGCGACGTTGCCTTAATGCGTCAGCGCTGGCAGTCCGTCCTCGATGCTGACCCCTTTTATAACCGCAATCTATCGCTTGAACGCGAATACAAACTTGCGTTTCCTCCGCGGATTCCGGTCTCGGACAATTTGTGTCCGCCGTTCGCCGCTTAGACTCCGACATGTCGTGGTTAACAAAACCAAGATCGATGGGAATGATTTGCTTTATCGAGCGGCCGCATTCATTTGGTTGTCTCGACGAAAAAGCATTGGCACATTGATTTTGCGATAGCGGGGTTGCTCCACACGAATCGAAAAGGCGCTACGAGTGCCTCATGGGACGTTCTTCAGGCACGTCTTTGAGGTGGGGGTGAATGGCTTCAGCGACCGGCGTGCATTCCGCTGCGGTGCGGATAGCTCGGTGCTTGCATAGCTGCCAGTGCGAAACCAAAGCGGCGCTGGATGGACAACCGAAAGTAGTTGATCGCGCCTCTTCGCGGTCGTTCAAGCAACTTTTAAGCAACTTTCGCTTGGCGATCGTGCGACTTAAGCGTGAGGCGGGTTGTGACGCCTATCCTCGGCGCTACGTGGCGTTCTTGAGCACGCCATGCTCCATCTCCACCCGGCGGTTGCAGAACTCCGAGATCATCATTTCCGAATGGCTGGCGAGGATGACGATCGGGGTGCGGTCGAAAAGGCTCTCGATCCGCTGCTGCGCCTTCTTCTGGAACGCCGCGTCGCCGGCGCCGATGCCCTCGTCGATCAGCAGGATATCGTTGTGTGCGGCGGTCGAGACCGCAAAGGCCAACCGCGCGAACATGCCGGTGGAATAGGTGCGCATCGGCAGCGCCAGGAAATCGCCGAGCTCGGAGAATTCCGCGATATCGTCGAGCTTGGCCGCGATCTCGCGCCGGCTCATGCCCATCATGTAGCCGCGCAGATAAATGTTCTCGATGCCGGTCGATTCCGGGTCCATCCCGGCGGTGGGGTCGAGCAGCGCGCCGACCTGCCCCTCGATGGTGATCGCACCACCGCTCGGCTTGTAGATGCCGGCGAGCACGCGCAGAAGCGTCGTCTTGCCCGAGCCGTTATGGCCGACCAGGCCGACGCGGTCGCCATCGTTGATCTCAAGGTTGAGGCCATCGATGGCGCGAACGGTGATGACATCGTGGGCACCCGACATGACGCGGCCGCCGGTCGCCTGGGACAAAATCTTATTCTTGAGCGAGCGGGAGCTGGCGCCGAAGATCGCGAATTCGACCGTCAGGTTCTCGATGGAAATATGCGCCATGCAGCTCAGACCCAGTATGCGATACGGGCGTGGGCCCGGCGATAGAGCCAGGCGGTGAAGCCGAGCCCGGCCACCGCCATGCCGACGCAGAGGCCCCAACTCATTGGCGACACCACCTCGCCAAGCAACGGCGCCCGGACAATTTCAATGAGGTGATAGAACGGGTTGAACACCACAAAGGCCGGCCGGTTCGGCAGAGTTGCGGGCGACCAGAAAATCGGGGTCAGGAAAAATATGACCTGGATTGCATTGGCGATGATCTGCGGGATATCGCGATAGCGCGTGGAGAGCACCCCGGCCGCCAGCGATATCCACGCGGCGTTGATCAGGAACAGGATGAGGCCGGGGATGAACAGTAGGACGTTCCATCCGGGCATCAGCTCGAAACAGATCACCACGACGACATAGATCGCCATGTTGAAGCCCCAGATCATGACATTGCGCGCCATCATCCGGTAAAAATGCACGCTGAGCGGCATCGGCACGTTGCGGACAAAGGATTCCGCCGAGATGAAAACCGTGGTGCCGTCGTTGATGCAGCCGGTGAGCAGGCCCCAGAAGATGATACCGGTCGCGATATAGGGCAGCGTCTTGGCGATATCCTGCTGAAACAGGGTCGAGAACACGAGGCCCAAGGTCGCACCAAGGTGCCCATCGACAGCGTCAGCCAGAACGGGCCGAGCACCGAGCGCCGAAACCGCTGCCGGATATCGTGGAAGGCGAAGCGGGTCCAAAGCTCGTAGAGCCGCGCGCCGTTGAGCAGATCGGCAAAGGCCTGCTTCGGCACCGCTTCCGCGGAAATGCGGACGACGGACGCTTTTTGCTCGGGACGGGCAGCAGTAGTCATGCCTGCGGTCAACTGCGTGATTTCGTGGCTCGGTGTGATGATGGCGGGCCTCTAGCACAGATTGCCGGGTGCGTCACCAGCCGGGCTTCAGGCGAATACAGTCCGGGGGTAGTCGCGTCACGATGCGTGACGGTAAAGCATGACAGCGAAATACCGTAATCAGCCGGGCTCGTTTGGTCTACGCGCGAGCGAGGCCGCGATAATAATCAAGTACGTTTGCGAGCGTTGACGAAAAGTCGACCTTTGGCTCCCAGCCAAGCAGGCGACGCGCAAGCCCGGCATCGCCCACCACGACCGCTGTATCCGATGGGCGCATGCGAGTCGTATCCTGCGGGCACGGCGAAATCGATGTTCTGACCTGGTCCCGTATGATTGAAGGGTCGTGACCTTAACGCTTCATTGATCTGCCAAAGTGGTGCTTGTTAATGTGTACACCGACGTCATTAAGAAGCCCACCACAGCCAGATAGACTGCTCGAGAGTTAGAAATGGAACTGGATCGTCTAATGCAAAGCTTTATTATGCGATGACCTGGCATCAAGCCGGCGAAGCTTTTCAGTACCCACAGGTTCGTAATTGCACTCGCATTTTTCGCACGTGCAATGAAGGAGCGGCAAGCGGGGAACGAGATTTACGAAATACTCGAAACCTTGCTGTGCTCGGGCTACCGCGCAGGCGTTGGGTCCCGCAGCGATGCGCACACACCGCAACAGGCCCAGCCGATGTGCGTTTCGAAATGCCCGCAACGAGCGGGCGATTTGAGCCCGACGGTTTTGCATGAGACTATTGCTACCATACTATTTCGCCATCTGACTGCACTGGATGTTAGCATTTAATACTAAATGTTAGTCCTAACGCTGGGCATCTGTTCTGCTAACGGCATGGCAATTGATCATGATGTTGTCCAGGAAGTGCGGATTGCCTTTTCGCTACTGTCTGGTGCGCTTCGGTGCAATCAAGCAAAGCAAAAAAGTCCCAGCCGTTTGCTAGGGCTTTAACGACATGTGTGGGTGATCGTGCACACACTTGGGTCTTGTAACGATGCTCTGCCGCGATAGCCGTCGGCACTAGCAATCATGGCCCCGCCATTTTGCATCGCGGATTATTAGCCCAGTTACGATCGAGGCCGACCACGCATCATTCGACACCCCAGCTGGCGCCGATAAAACCGGTGTCCTCGCCAATCCAGTAGCGCACCGCATGCTTGCGGCCGTCACTTACCAGCGCCACGGTGCTACAGAAACGGCGCGGGATTGAATTTTCTGCCCACGGATCGAAGGCTATCTCATGGACGCGATCAAACCCGAGGATGTGCAGGTCCGAATTCCAAAACCGGCCCTCCTTGGTCGCAAAACCGTCTGCGATCTTGCTAAGCCCCGCCTCGCAAGGCGGGACGACATTGTCGTACCGAGGCCCCGACAACCAGAAATTCATTTCGAGCCAATTGGCTGACTGAGCCGGCCCGCCAACGAACAGCAATGCGACAACGGTCATAAGAACGACCCGTGAGAGACGCGCGCTCATGTTGATCTGCTCCTCGCCGAACGTTGTAGGTGTCTAGCAGCCGGAAAGACTGGATAAAAGCATTAGGCTGGCCCCGCTGCAAATAGCGATGCAGACTCTCGCTTACAATGATGTCGACCTCTGCCTTCGGCTGCGGGCCGCCGGTTGGCGCATCATTTGGACGCCCACCGTTGAGCTGATGCATAGAGGATCGGCGTCGCTAGGCAGGCATGATAAGGGCGCGCACGCTGAGCAATATATGCGCGACGTTGCCTTAATGCGTCAGCGCTGGCAGTCTGTCCTCGACGCTGACCCCTATTATAATCGCAATCTATCGCTTGAACGCGAATACAGACTTGCGTTTCCTCCGCGGATTCCGGTCCTCAAAGAAGAGGCTGCCTGAGTCGGCGGCCTCGAGTGGGAGGTCCTACATAATAAGGGGTAAACGCAGGACTCGTCTAAGCCGTAGCAGTATCGGTTTCGCCCCACGCCTTCGGCGAAGACAACGCGACCCTATGAGTTGGATCACAAATGTCATTGATAGGGAAATGTTCTGGTTTTTCGATTTGTTCCTATGGGGGCCGGGGTGCTGTCCGTATTTAAGCCCCCGTGTCCTAAATTACTGAATCCAGTGTCCGAATTTCGGAGTTCCGGATTCAGATTTCCCTAAATACCATTCGATACCATCGTATAGTTCGGGAGAACGTCTGGGTCCCGGGCGACACTGGGGCCCCGGCTGCCAAAGTGCGCCGGGGCTTCTTTGCGTTTGGGACAAACCATGGTATGGTGTTTACTGTATAATGGCGGACCTCCTAGGCGCGCCGAAAGCCCGCCCATCCTGCCCCCCTCTCGGGCGCGGCTGCTTCGCTAAGGCCGTCATGACTGGCGGCCTTTTTTTCGCGGTTCCTCGGAACATTCCATCATTTGGTTACTTTAATCCCGTTAGGTTGGGTTACCGGGCGAAACCGGAATGGAGCGATGCATGAGTACGGTATTCATTTTCGCGGTAGGAACTATTGCCGTTCTCGGGGGCCTCTGGCTTACTGGAAACGTGCTGTTACGGAGATTGGCACCCCCTAACGCACAATGATGGTGCCAAAGGCTTGGCGTGGGGCCGCCTCATCAGTTGGCGGCCTCTTTCATTTCAAACCAAGTGCAATGTCGCCTTCTCTAATCGGCCGTTCGGGGTCAAGCACTTTCAGACTGTCCACCACTGCAGTGTCGATGTCGCTCGCGGGCTCGTGCTTCTCTTCGGAATCGGCACCAAGGCCCTTCCAGTATGGGATTCGAGAACGAGGCGGAACAATCTATGGGGCGGCCTTGCCGTCTGAGTAACGGCAGGTCCAAGCGGACAAACGAACTCACCTCATCCATCGTCCCGCGAGGGACATCTTTCCACCGCTCGGTGGAGCTCGAGGGTTCTCCTATCGTAGTTGTTTCTGAACGGTTCTCATGCTGCTGCGGCTTCCCGGGTCCAGCGGAACTCGGTGCCGTCAACCCAGATGCGGTGCATGATGACGGCCAGCCGGCGTGCCAGCGCCACGATCGCCTTCTTCATTCCGCGGCGCCTGGCGATCTGCATCGCCCAGGCCTTGAGCCAGGACCATTTCTTCGAACGCATCATGGCTTGAGCTGCTTCGTAGAGCATGACCCGCATCATCTCATCTCCGCAGCGTGATATTCTGCCGCTCCATTCCACCTCGCCCGATTGATACTTGGCACACGTCAGACCAAACACCGCCCCGACTGACTTGGATTTCCTGAAGCGCGCGGGCACATCGACGGTGGCACGATAGGTTAGCGACACCACGGGGCCGACACCGGGCGTCGTCATCAAGCGCCGGCACACCTCATCGTCCCGCACGATAGCGAGCAAGCGGCGGTGCAGGATGCAGAACTGCTCGCGAAGCATCCGCCGGACAATGAGCAGCGGTTCGACCAGCGCGGCCAGGTCGGGGAAGTTCTCAACAAGCTCCCTGATGCGGGCCTCGAACTTTACCGTCCTGACCATGCCCACCTTGAGGCCAAAGTTGCGCAAAGTACCGCGCAGGTCGTTGTCGATAGCGATGGCCTTCGACTGCAGCAGCTTGCGATGGGTCAGCAGCATCCGCAGTTTCTGGCTGCGTAACGTCTTCACATGCACCGGGCGGTAAAGTCCCGCCCGCATCATCTGCGCCATGCCGCGTGCATCGTTGCGGTCGGTCTTGTTGATCTGTGCCTTTAACACCGCCCGCATGTGCCGCGTCTCGACACAGATCACCGGCAAGCCGGCTTCGGCGAGCGCACTGAAAAGCCATTGTGATAACGGTCCGGCTTCCAATCCAATCCGCTTGAAGTGGTAGGCGGGGTTCTTCAGCACCGACAGAAGGCTTCAGGTTCGCTCGCTACCTTTACTTCCCGCACGATCCTGCCCGTGTCATCCACAATGCAGACGCTGGTCTCCTTGACTGAAACATCTAGTCCAGCAAAATGGTCCATGCTGCGCTTCTCCTTCTGATGCTTGAGGCCCGTAACCACGGTGACCTCGTTTCACCATCAGCCTGAAGCGCAGCACCCAAAATCTTCAGCTATCCACAAGATGCCGGCCGATTACCCCATCTATTGGGTTGCCGGCGGACAAAGTTGGTCTTTGGCGTGCGTTGGATATGACGCGATTGACCCATAAGCGACATGCTGCATCAGTCTATTCTGACAAGTTCTTTCTTATTCAAACTATTGTTCAGCGCGGGATCGTCCGCAGCTTGAAAGGCATACACGTCCATCCGCAATACGCTGTAGGTGGAGCTTGCATGAAGCTGTTTGGCCCGCGCGTCCTCTCCCGCGGCACCCAAGGCCGCATAGAGCGGCAAGAGGTGCTCTTCTGTCGGGTGGTTCTTGGCTGCGAATGGCGCTTGACGCCGGTAGTCGAGAAGATCGCCAGTCTGATTATTTGTCAGCGCGGCATCGAACCAGCCGGCGAAACTGTTGACCCAATCCGGGGCCGGATCGTTAGGACCGTGGCCACGAAATTCCGAAAGATCATGCGTGAAGCTGCCGCTGCCGATGATTAGTACGCCTTCGTCCCGCAGCGGCGCCAACGCGCGCCCGACGCGAAGATGGTGCTCAGGACCCAGATGCGGCTGCACCGAGAGCTGAAGCACAGGAATGTCGGCCTGCGGGTATATCAACAGTAGCGGCACCCAGGCGCCGTGATCCAAGCCCCGCCGTTTATCGATGTTGCAATCGAAGCCAGCCGCACGTAGACGTGCTGCGACGTGCGCTGCCAAGTTTGGCGAGCCAGATGCAGGGTAGCGCAGGTCATAGAGCGCCCGCGGAAATCCACCAAAGTCGTGGATCGTCTCGTTGCTATCGACCGCGTTGACCGTCGGCACCGCTGTTTCCCAATGCGCGGAAATCACGAGAACGGCCTTGGGACGTTCAAGCGCGTGTCCGAGCGTCTGCAAGAACGCGCGTGCTGGCGTGTTGGTAAGGGGTAAGGTCGGCGCACCGTGCGATAGGAACAGGCTGGGCATAGTCATGAAATGTCCTCGGGCGGTTGCAGGGCCGGCATACCGACCCCGTCGCCTCGTTCAACGTGAGTATGCGCCGCTCAAGTTGGCTACTGTGTCAACGTTGCGCGACGTGTGTAACGCATAAGCGCCATCGCCAAGCAAAGCCTGTACGATCAATGCAATGATCCAGAATGCCGGATATTCCCAGCCGCCATGTACATTGTCGAAGAAAAACCCGGCAGAGCCGTGCACGGTAAAAATAGCGCCAAGCAAAATCGGCGTAAGAGCAATCGCTACGACCCGCGTCCAGTGCCCAAGGATCAGCGCGATGGCGCCGAGAACCTCGGCTGCAATGATGACATACGCGAGCGCGGGCGGCAGGCCGACACTGCCGAAGAACTGCGCCGTTCCAGCAGGGGTGAAAACGAACAATTTGAGGCTGGCGTGCGCAAGGAAAAGCGCGCCAAGGCTGACGCGAAGCAGTAGCGCGGCATAGGGGGCAGTTCGGGTATCGGTCATGGGTGGCTCCTGTGTTTGCCGCCCTAATATGGCTTATTCCTCAAGGTGTGATAATATAGATTCTATTAATTACAGATCACACCATCGAGGTGAGATTGACCAATGCTCGACCGCCTGACCGGGCTGGAGGTGTTTGCGAAAGTGGCCACCGAGGGGAGTCTCTCTGCGGCTGGGCGCGCCATGGGCATGTCGCAGACCATGGTAACCAAGCACATTGCAGCGCTCGAAGCCCGGCTGGGCGTAAAGCTCTTTCACCGCAGCACGCGACGGATTTCGATCACCGAGCCCGGACGCAACTACCTCGAAGCGTCCGAACGTATTCTCGCCGACCTCGAGGCGGCTGATGCTGCCGTCACCGCTGATCGCGTCGAGCCGAGGGGATTAATTCGCCTGAATGCGCCGGTAGCATTCGGTGCGCGGCAGATCGCCCCACTGCTCTCGGAGTTCGCGCAGCGTCACCCCCTCGTGACCGTCGAGCTTGGTCTCAATGACCGTCTCGTGGATCTCGCGGATGAGGGCTGGGACGTAGCGATCCGGATCGGCAGCCTCAGCAACTCAAGCCTGATCGCGCGACGGATTGCGCCATGCCGCACCGTCGTCTGCGCGGCGCCGTCTTATCTCGCGGCACGCGGCAGACCGCGAACGGTTTCGAGCTTGGTGGGCCACAATTGCCTTGGATACACGCTCTCAAGCGTTACCGGCGTCGATCGATGGGCGTTCGGGGCAAAGGGAGACGTCACCGTCTCCGTTTCAGGTAACCTACGAGCCAACAATGGCGAAGCCCTGCGGACAGCCGCAATCGCGGGCCAGGGGCTCGCGTACCTGCCGACTTTTATCGTTGCCGACGACATGCGCGCGGGCACACTGGTCGCGCTGGGCCTGGATCAGCCGACAGTGGAATTCGGTGGTATCTATGCCGTCTTCCTGCCGGATCGTCATCCCGCTGCGAAAGTGCGCGCGTTCATCGATTTCATCGCTAACCGCTTTGTACCTGAGCCGCCGTGGGACCAAAAACTCGAAACGTGAATGTCGGCTTGTGGGACATCGATGCTTTCGCGGCGCCGCGGTTTTGGCCCGCGATGATTATGACGCGAATGACTCGAAGCGGATGTGGCCCGAGTGATGCTTGTAGGTCTTGACGCTTAATATCGAATTATGAGCGCGCCCGCCTAGGGGGCGGGCGCACATCCGGATAACTCGCTGGCGGAGATGGTTGGTACGACGCGCTCTCGGCGTTCAACTGAGGGGCAGGACCATGTTGTCGGGAAACGGGTCGTATTGTAGCTGTTAGAGTGCCTGTGGTACTTTCGTTTCAATAATTTCGCCAACTGCGCTGATAGTGCAAATGCTAGTGAAAAATGATCTCGCGGCACGATATATTAGCCTTCTCAAGAAATCGCTCGTCGGTGACCTCTACATCGAGAACGAATACCAATTCATAAACACAATCTCCCTATTGTTACGGAACTCAAGATTTTCATTCCCCGATATTTTTAACGTAAATCGCGATAGCGATATGTATCACCTCCTTAAAAAGCAAAAACATGACGGAAACACACTAACGCTTGTCCAACGCAATGCGGATGGATCAACTGAACCCGCGTATAGGATGCGCAACTTCACGGAACTAGCCCACACCATGATCGGGACTAAACGGATGGACAACATCCAGCAATGTATCGAAACGGTCTTGGAGGAAGATGTCGCGGGTGATTTTATAGAGACTGGTGTCTGGCGCGGCGGCGCTACAATCTTTATGAGAGGGGTGCTGGCGGCCTATGGAATACATGATCGCATCGTTTGGGTTGCGGATTCATTTCAAGGCGTCCCATCTCCGACCTATCCGCAGGATGCTGGCTTTGATATCAGCAAACAGGTTTTCCCATTCCTCGCAGTGAGCAAGGATGAAGTCGCGGAACTTTTCAACAGATATGAGCTGCTAGACCAACAAGTAAAGTTTTTAGTCGGATGGTTCAAAGACACGCTTCCGACCGCGCCCATTAAATCTATCGCGGTTCTTCGTCTCGATGGTGATCTTTACGAGTCGACAATGGACGCACTAAATCCCCTATACGCCAAGGTCACAACGGGCGGATTCATTATAGTTGACGACTATTATTCTTGTCCGCCGTGTAAGCGGGCGATCGACGATTTCAGGATAGCTCAAGGAATCGCCGATGATATTATCCAAATTGATGATCAAAGTATTTTTTGGAGAAAGCGTTAGCCTCGGCGCTTATAGCATAACAAGATCTGACCGTCGCTAATAAATTGTCGATTTTTTTCAAACTAATTCACGGTGCTGGTGGCCGTTAATGACCCGTAACGGACATGCGATGCTTTGCTTTGATCAGGCCAATACTGCCGGTAGGCCCTATGCAGCGCCCTGGATTGCGGCTCTATCGTGCTTGACGACGTGAGCAGATGTTGTTCCCCTTTGGGACAGAAATGTCATAGGGAGTAAATCCATGTTCCGAGTTCGCCATCTGTTGCCGCTTGCCGCGCTTGCGGCCGTTTTGGCTTATGCCGCGCCTGCGGCGGCCCAGACCATTATCGACGAATGGGCCCATGTGAAGGCGCCGCCCGCGCCTGCGCTCAAACCGGCGACCGTCGACAGCAAGACTTACGCCCTACTTGTCATCGACATGGTCACACAGACCTGCAATGCCAAGGTGCGGCCGCGCTGCGTCGAGACAGTTCCCGCCATCGAGAGACTTCTCAACGAGGCGCGCACCAAGGGCATGGCGGTAATCTATTCGCTTGGCACCCTCGGAAATGAGTTTGTGCCAGCGCTCGCACCGAAGACCGGTGAGCCGATCGTTAAGTCCGGCGCGGACAAGTTCATCAACACGAACCTTGAGAAGATGCTGAAAGATAAAGGCATCGCGGGCGTGATCGTGGTGGGAACGCTGGCGAATGGTGGGGTATTTCATACCGCCAGCCAAGCCGCGCTCCGGGGATTTAAGGTCGTGCTCCCGGTGGACGGCATGGCGGGGCCCAATCTCGATACGCTTTACACGGAGCAATACACGGCATGGGACTTGTCTAACGCACCTGTCTACGGCGGGAGGGTGACGTTGACCAAAACGGACATGATCAAATTCTGAGCTAGGACGCTCTGCAAGGAAAACACGAGGGGACTTGGCCGATGTCGCTTGTTGGCACTTCGCTGCATTCGCCGCGACGCCCCATTTTTAGTCGCTATAGGAGTAAGAGCGGACAAACAACGGCGGCGACGTTGACCAGATAGGCCGCTTTTGATCCAAAGCGGCCATCAATGCCGTTCGGTAGCCGTCAACTACGTCCCCCATATATTTCAAAGAAGGATAAAACCACTCACGTGCCACCCCTATCCGGGAATGGCAGTAAGCTGCAATACTTAACCTTTGAGAAATTCCTGAAACAGTGAAAGTGTTGGAAGATTGGGGAGCGAAAAAACAAACGGCAAATTTGGCAATCGACCAATTGATTTTCGGGAAAGTCAGAAATCCGATGCCTTCGAAATTAGTTTCACCGAAGACATTATTTACGGTGCAGGCATTGCGCGCGATCGCAGCCTCTGCGGTCGTTTCGTATCACGTTTTTTTCATGTTGGTTCACAATGCCGGCTATTCGATTTATGTACCGGAGATCGGTGCATCCGGTGTTGACTTATTCTTTTTGATCAGCGGCTTTATCATGGTCTACACGAATTTCGGCGCGTTCGGTCAGCCGGGTGCGCCCACATCATTTATTCAGCGTCGAGCAATCCGGATTGTGCCCATGTATTGGATTTGCACAACCGGCGCCGTTACACTTCTGGCGTTCGCCCCGCGCCTATTTTCGTCTGTCGAATTCACCTGGACCTACGTGATCTCGTCCTACATTTTTCTGCTGTCAGAAAATTCCGCCGGTCAGATCGGCACTGTACTCCAAACGGGTTGGACTCTATGTTTTGAAGCCTATTTTTATGTTCTGTTCGCAGCGCTTCTTAATTGGCCAAGAAGATATTTCTTGATTGTTTCCGGTGCGGTATTCGCTGCTGGCGTAGTTCTTGGAAGACTGGTCCCGCACGTTCCGGTTTGGATGACGGTCGTAACGAACCCCATCTTATTAGAGTTTTATTTCGGTGCGGTATTAGCATTCCTATTTGTGAACGGGTATTCTTTGTCGCGCGTGCCCGCTATTGCAGCGGCCAGTCTTGGAATTGTGATTTTAGGTGTAACGAGAAACGCCAATTTAGGGATATGGAATGGCGTCGTTTGTTTTGGGCTTCCGTATGCAGCCATTTTGCTAGGTGCTCTTTCGCTTGACCGCATAGGCATCAAGGTCCCGAAGCTACTGGTCAGCCTCGGCGACAGCTCCTACAGCCTATATCTCATCCATCCGTTTATTCTGCCGGCATTGGGAAAGTTTTGGCTGGCGTCACATCTTTCGGAGCGAACCTCACCACTAGTTCTTGGCTTGATAGCATTCAGTTGCGCATTGTTTGCAGGTCATCTCGTGTATCTCTTAATCGAGAGGCCAATCACTAATCGGGTATCTCAAACTTTGAGGAATTACCGGAGCACATCGACGTTGCGATCTTGAGCGTAAACCGCAACACTCATTGGACTGTTCGCTGTAACTGCAACAGCAACGATTAAAGAAGTTTTGCTGCGATCAACGATTGGGGTGCCTGACGATCCTTCCGATGAAGGTCCGCTATTGATGCTGTGAACGGCTGCTCCACCGACACGTGAGTGCCATGAAAGTGGGTGCTGTCGACTTCCTAAACCCGACAGCCCCGCGTTTGTCGGCTGTTGGACAGCCGGGCATAGCGGACAAAGTTGTTCGTTGGCGTGCGTTGGATATGACGCGATTCACCCAGAGCGAACATTGATTAAGCGAAGAGTTGTTATTGGAGTAAGAGCGGACAAACAAGGGCAGCGGCCTTGGCCAGATAGGCCGTCTTCGACCCAAAGCAGACTTGGTTCACCCCCACTCCAACAGAACGGGCTTGTTGTCTGCTACCGGCCTGAACAATATATTCGGCCGATAAACGGAGGGACTCCAAATGGCTCAGTTATTTGCCGCAATCAGGCGCGGAAAAGTTGCAATTTTGAATCTCGATATTTGATGCATAATTTACGGGTATAACTGGCCGCAGATCAGAAGGCTTAAGAAGGCATTAACCACGTTCTCCGACGATGCAGCCTTCAGACTCGTGCATGGGCGAGCGCAAGAGCCAATGCAAGAGCACAGGGGGGACTTGATCATGCGGATTTACCGCAATTGCCTCTGCTTTTTAGCAGTTGCCTTGTTAGGTGTTGCCAATTTCCAAGCATTAGCGGAAGACGGCGTCTTCAAGGATAAAATCCAATTCGGACAAGTCGCAGCGCTCAGCGGCCCTGCGCAGGCGCTTGGCCAAGGCATGCAGGAGGGCATTCTCGCCGCCTTCGACGAGGCCAATCGTGCCGGTGGCATAAATGGCCGCAAACTCGAACTCAAATCGGTCGACGACGGTTACGAGCCGGAAAAGACCATCGAAGCTACCAAAAAAATGATTGGCGAGGACAAAGTATTTGCGCTCGTCGGCGCGGTCGGAACGCCGACCTCGAAGGCCGGCCAGCCGATTGCGACGGCGTCCAAAGTCCCGTTCATCGGCCCGTTCACCGGCGCCGAATTTCTACGCAATCCGTATAACCGCTACGTCATCAACATTCGCAGTTCGTATTTCCAGGAAACTGAAGCTTGGATCGAACATCTGACCAAGGATCTTGCCATTACAAGGATTGCGATCCTCTACCAGGACGACGCCTTCGGCCTTGCTGGTTTGGAGGGCGTCAAACTGGCCATGGCCAAGCGCAACATGTCGCTCGTGGCCTCCGGAGCCTTCAAGCGCAATACCACCGCAGTGAAGTCGGCCTTGCTCGACATTGTGAAAGGCAATCCGCAAGCGATCGTAACCGTGGGCCCATACAAACCGATCGCAGAATTCATCAAGCTGGCGCATCAGTTGAAGATCAATGCCACGTTTGTCGCAATTTCGTTCGTTGGATCGGATTCGCTTGCCAAAGAGCTCGGCAACCAGGGCGCCGGCGTGATCATCAGTCAAGTGGTCCCTTTCCCGTGGGACAAGTCGTTGCCTATCGTTGCGTCTTATTGGGCAGCGCTTACCGCGCAAAATGCGAACGCAAGTCCTGGTTTCGTGTCGCTAGAAGGCTATATGGTCGGCCGCCTCTTGGTCGAAGCACTGAAACGCGTTCCGGGCGAGCCATCGCGCGAAGCTCTGCTCGATGCGATAACAAAATCACCCTTCGATATCGGTGGCGTACCGCTGAGTTTCGGGGCCGCGAATAACCAGGGATCGGATCAGGTCTATTTCACGATCCTTCAATCCGATGGTTCATTTAAGCCCGTTCAAAAGTTTCCAAAGATTGCCGGCCAGTAAATGCAAATGGAGATTCCTCGAATGCGCAACGTAAGGCCTAAATTACTGAGAGTTCTCAGCCACATCGGGATAAAACGCATTAGATGGTTCTCGAGCATTCGCGCCCGACTCTATTTCGCTTTCGGTCTTGCTGCAGCGTTTACGGCCGTTGGCTCGTTGATTTCTTATTATGAATTTGTCGCCATTGGAGCTACCACAACTGAGATAGTTTCCTGGCGTTTGCCAGCGACAGTCATATCGCTGCAACTGGCCGAAGAAGCGAGCAGCCTGGTTTCTTTAGCTCCGCGTTTAATGAATGCAGCGGACGATAAAAGCCGCTCCGAAATTGCAGGTAGAATTGATGAACTGGGTGAAAATCTCACGCGGGGCATCAAACTCCTGAAAACGTTTCACATTGCTAATACTGGGGAGATCGATGCCGCTCGCAATGCGTTGCTTGGGCAATTCAAGGCCCTCAATGAAGCGGTTACCGACCGACTGAAAATCACGAACGAACGACGCGCGCTGGCATCTTCGATCCGAGTTGCGCACGAGTCGCTTCTTGAAGCGCTAGCACCGGCAATTGATGATGCAAATTTCGACCTAATGACCAGGAGCAAACAAGCCGGGATGGATGCGGTACTGAATTCCACGCTTGATTCGCTGCGCCGGCTGTTAGAAACGCAATCCGAGTCAAACCTGCTCGCCGGCCTTTTGACGGAAGCTTCTCTAGTAAACGACCCGAACCGGCTTGAACCCCTGGGCGATCTAATCCGAGCGGCGCAACGAAAAATTGCAACAAACTTGAGTGCGATCGATGATCCCACACAACAAAAAACACTTACGGATCTTTATAATCAGCTTGGCGCGATCGGGTCGGACGATGGAATGATTGCGTTACGCACTTACGAACTCAATCGGCAAAAAGATGCCCAACTCGCGTTTGAGGCCGCGCAATCCGAAGCCACCAAACTAAAGCAAGTTGTCAATGATCTAGTCGAGCAGCAAGGCCGCTCCGCACAGGCCATTGCAAACTACGCCAGTCGGCAAATCAACTCCGGACAGATCATCTTGATAGTCCTGTCGGTTGCGGCCGTGATAGGTGCGATGCTGGTGGCGTGGCTTTATGTTGGACGCAGCGTCGTCCGACGGTTGGGCCTGCTCAGTAATGCAATGCGCCGCATCGCTAATGGCGATTTGAACGTCCATATCCAGGATGAACGCCGCGATGAGATTGCCGATATGGCCCGGGCGCTCCAGTTTTTCCGCCAAGCGACAGCGGATGCGGCTGCTGCCAGCCGGAAAGAGATTGAACAGGCGCGAACTTTGGAAACGCGGCGGCAATTAGTCGAGGCCGCGACGCAAAGTTTTGAGAGCGCCGTATCGAACATTGTCCAAACGCTAGATCGCGCGGCGAAGGCAATGGACAACTCCGCGCGCGATATGGCAGAAAATGCTGCGCGTAATCAGGAACAGGCAGTTGGCGACAGCGGCGGCTTCCGAGCAGGCGACCTCTAATGTCGAAACTGTCGCGACGGCAGCAGAAGAAATTGCCCGATCGATTGAGCATATAGCGACCCGAGTTGCAGAATCAGCTTCTGTCGCCCGTCAGGCCACTAGCGAAGCGCAGGCAATCACCGGAGCCGTTGAAAGTCTGTCGGCATCGGTCGATGAAATTGGCGAGGTCAGCAATCTAATTCGTACGATTGCAGCTCAAACCAATCTGCTCGCACTTAATGCGACGATTGAGGCCGCCCGCGCCGGCGATGCGGGGCGTGGATTCGCGGTGGTAGCGCAGGAGGTGAAAGGTCTTGCCGCCCAGACCGGTAAGGCAACCGAGAAAATCACGCGGCAAATTCAATCGATTGAGGAAACTACTTCCCGATCGGTCCAAACTATGAAAACTATTGCCGCGACGATCATTGAGCTCAACGACCTTGCCAACGACGTAGCGATGGCAGTGCGTCAACAAGATTCGGTAACTCAGGAAATTGCGCGCAACGCCAATGAAGCCGCTAAGGGAAACCGACGTGTGTCGGCGAACATCAGTGAGGTTTCAAGCACCGCAGTAAAGACCGGCCAAGTTGCTAATACGGTTCTCACAGCGGCTGGCGAGTTGGCGGAGCAATCCAATCTGCTACGCCACCAGGTTGAGCACTATTTGGCTCAAGTCCGGGTCGCGTAGAAGTCTTGCGCAGGTATCGTCCGTTTTTTGGCACGAAGGGGCCGTGCCGAAGTGCCCTCAATACTTTGCTGCGCTCCCAAACGATTTTATTTGTATCTTTAACGCATAATTAATCAGCCTTTAGAACGCGGACTTAATGTTTTGGGCCTATTCTTACGTAGGTGGGATTATCTTATTGGGGGAATCCAATGCGTATTATGCGGTATTTGGGCTTAGTTTTGGCAGCAGCTATTGCGGCGATTGCAACGCAATATGGAACAGCCACAAAAAGCGAAACACTTTCTGTGGGCACAGTGAACATCATGGAACTACAGATGCAGGCCGGTAAGAACTTGCCCATCATGATGATCGCCGATCTGACCTAGATCGATCTTAGATTTTGCTATTCGATCGAGGCCGCCTCAGGGGGCCAATCAGCCGTCCTGCGCTGGTGATCTCGGCTACGGTAGGGCCGATTACAGTTCCTGCTAACGCTCCGTCAAGAAGGAGCCGTGCAATAGCGAGGCCGCCGAAATTGGCGGCCTCTTTCACTTCAAACAGACGTGCGATGTCGCCTTAGCGGACAATCGAGCCGCGCTGCGATTTGTCCGCTTCTCTAATCGGCCGCTCTGGGTCAAGCACTTTCAGACTATCCACCAGTACAGTGTCGATGTCGCTCACGGGCTCGTGCTTCTCTTCGGAATCGGCACCAAGGCCCTTCCATCATGGGATTCGAGAACGAGGCGGAACAATCTTTTGGGCGGCCTTACCGTCAGAGTGACGGTAGGTCCAAGCGGACAAACGAACTCACCTCATCCATCGTCCCGCGAGGGACATCTTTCCACCGCTCGGTGGAGCTCGAGTGTTCTCCTATCATATTTGTTCCTGTACGGTTCTCATGCTGCTGCGGCTCTCCCGGGTCCATCGGAACTCGGTGCCGTCAACCCAGATGCGGTGCATGATGACGGCCAACCGACGTGCCAGCGCCACGATCGCCTTCTTCATTCCGCGGCGCCTGGCGATCTGCATCGCCCAGGCCTTGAGCCAGGACCATTTCTTCGAACGCAGCATGGCTCTGAGCTGCTTCGTAGAGCATGACCCGCATCATCTCATCTCCGCAGCGTGATATTCTGCCGTTCCAATCCACCTCGCCCGATTGATACTTGGCACACGTCAGACCAAACACCGCCCCGACGGATTTGGATTTCCGGAAGCGCGCCGGCACGTCGACAGTGGCACGATAGGTTAGCGACACCACGGGCCCGACACCGGGCGTCGTCATCAAGCGCCGGCACACCTCATCGTCCCGCACAATAGCGAGCAAGCGGCGGTGCAGGATGCAGAACTGCTCGCGAAGCACCCGCCGAACTGTGAGCAGCGGTTCGACCAGCACCGCCAGGTCGGGGAGGTTCTCAACAAGTTCCCTGATGCGGGCTTCGAACTTTACCGTCCTGACCATACCCACCTTGAGGCCAAAGTTGCGCAAGGTGCCACGCAGATCATTGTCGATAGCGATAGCCTTCGACTGCAGCAGTTTGCGATGGGTCAGCAGCATCCGCAGTTTCTGGCTGCGTAACGTCTTCACATGCACCGGGCGGTAAAGTCCCGCCCGCATCATCTGCGCCATGCCGCGTGCATCGTTGCGGTCGGTCTTGTTGATCTGTGCCTTTAACACCGCCCGCATATGCCGCGTCTCGACACAGATCACCGGCAAGCCCGCTTCGGCGAGCGCACTGAAAAGCCATTGCGACAGCGGCCCGGCTTCCAGTCCGATCCGTTTGAAGTGGTAGATGGGGTTTTTCAGAACCGCCAGCAAAGCTTCCGGTTCGCTCGCCACCTTAACTTCCCGCACGATCCTGCCTGTGTCATCCACAATGCAGATGCTTGTTTCCTTGACCGACACGTCTAATCCAGCAAAATGGTCCATGCTGCGCTTCTCCTTCTGATGCTTGAGGCCGTAACCACGAGACCTCGTTTTCACCATCAGCCTGAAGCGCAGCACCCAAAATCTTCAGCTATCCACAAGCGCCGGCCGATTACCCCATCTTTTGGATGCCAGCTCGGACATCCGTGACGTGGCCATTAAAAAAAGCCCAGGATCGAAGTTAGTCTGATTATGGCGTATGCTGATCACTCCATCTTCTTAGGCGCTATGGGCGTCTGGGTGGACCGATGAGCATTTCAGAATTGTTAATCATAGATTTTATTGTCGATCACAGATTTTGCCGCAATCACACTGGTCCAAAAATAATGTGCCACAACCCATTGAAGTAATTAGATTGTTCGTTTTTCATTGAGCGAAAGTCGTGTGGCCTTAATGTCACTTGAACGCCCAAAATGCGGGCATCAAAGGAACCATTCATTGGCATTACGCCTTTATGCCTTAATTGGAATCACATAAGTCTAAGGTTGAAATTTGGCACACGAGTAAAGAGGGAAAAAATGAAGCGGATGCTATTGGCGACCGTCGCTATGACGGTTCTTGGTTCGGCAAGCGCACTGGCGGCTGACCTGCCGCAGAGGCCTCGCATACAAAGCACCAATGATGGTTGCGCCCGTGGCCAATTGGACCGGCTGCTACATCGGCGGCAACATCGGTGGGGCATTTGGCAACGCCAGTGCGAGTGGCATTGGTGGAGAAGTCTCCGGAGACGGTTCTGGCTTTGCCGGCGGCGGGCAGGTCGGCTGCGATTACGAGTTCGGTGGCGGATTTGTCATCGGCGCCCGCGAGCTACTTGATTACACAAGCAACAGCAAAAGCGGGACATTCCCAGGCACTGCATTCGGAGGTTTCCCGGCCGTCGCTAACTTCAATAACCAATGGTTCGACACCCTGACGGCCCGCGTCGGATACGCCGTGGTGCCCAACGTGTTGTTCTACTTTCAGGGCGGCGCGGCCTGGGCTCATACAAGTACAAACGTAGGGGTCACCATTGGTGGTCTTCAATATGGTGGCCAGACCTCGAACACCGCAACCGGCTGGACGATTGGTGGTGGCGTTGATTGGATGTTTGCACCGCATTGGTCGGCGTTTCTCGAAGGTAATTACATGGACTTCGGTTCCAGGTCAGGGACCGTGGTCACCCCAGCCGCCACATTCTGTTCGGCCGGCTGTCCCATCAGCGCCAAAGCGACCGAGAGCAATGTCCTGGTTGGTGTGAACTATCATTTCTTCTAGGCGGCAAACGCTCAGTCTGATCGAATACGCTTGCTAACGAAGTCGAAGCCCCGGGCGAACAACCCGGGGCTTTTCGTTGGTGGGCAGCAATGCTCGTTAATTGCTATTGAGGGTAATCTGAATTTGCTGACGGAGCCTGATGTTGCCTATTGGCACTTAGATGGGGTAATCGGCCGGCGATCTTGTGGATAGCTGAAGATTTTGGGTGCTGCGCTTCAGGCTGATGGTGAAACGAGGTCACCGTGGTTACGGGCCTCAAGCATCAGAAGGAGAAGCGCAGCATGGACCATTTTGCTGGATTAGACGTATCGGTCAAGGAGACGAGTATCTGCATTGTGGATGACACGGGCAGGATCGTACGGGAAGTAAAGGTGGCGAGCGAGCCGGAAGCTCTGCTGGCGGTGCTGAAGAACCCCGCCTACCACTTCAAGCGGATCGGACTGGAAGCCGGACCATTATCGCAATGGCTGTTCAGTGCGCTCGCCGAAGCCGGCTTGCCGGTGATCTGTGTCGAGACGCGGCATATGCGGGCGGTGTTGAAGGCACAGATCAACAAGACCGACCGCAACGATGCGCGCGGCATGGCGCAGATGATGCGGGCGGGGATTTACCGCCCAGTGCATGTGAAGACGTTACGCAGCCAGAAACTGCGAATGCTGTTGACCCATCGCAAGCTGCTGCAGTCGAAGGCTATCGCTATCGACAATGATCTGCGTGGTACTTTGCGTAACTTCGGCCTCAAGGTGGGCATGGTCGGGACGGTAAAGTTCGAGGCGCGTATCAAGGAGCTGGTCGAGAACTTGCCCGATCTGGCGGCTATGGTTGAACCACTGCTTATTGTCCGACGGATACTTCGCGAGCAGTTCTGCGTCCTGCACCGCCGCTTACTCGCTATCGTGCGGGACGATGAGGTGTGCCGGCGCTTGATGACGACGCCCGGTGTCGGGCCCGTGGTGTCGCTAACCTATCGTGCCACCATCGACGTGCCGGCCCGCTTCAGGAAGTCCAAGTCCGTCGGGGCGGTATTTGGTCTGACATGTGCCAAGTATCAATCGGGCGAGGTGGAATGGAACGGCAGAATATCACGCTGCGGAGATGAGATGATGCGGGTCATGCTCTACGAAGCAGCTCAAGCCATGATGCGTTCGAAGAAATGGTCTTGGCTCAAGGCCTGGGCGATGCAGATCGCCAGGCGCCGCGGAATGAAGAAGGCGATCGTGGCGCTGGCGCGCCGGCTGGCCGTTATCATGCACCGCATATGGGTCGACGGCACCGAGTTCCGCTGGACCCGGGAAGCCGCAGCAGCATGAGAACCATGCAAAACAAATACGATAGGAGAACACTCGAGCTCCACCGAGCGGTGGAAAGATGTCCCTCGCGGGACGATGGATGAGGTGAGTTCGTTTGTCCGCTTGGACCTGCCGACCAACTCATGGCAAGGCCGCCACTTAGATTGTTCCACCTCGTCCTCGAATCCCATACTGGAAGGGCCTTAGTGCCGAGTCCGAAGAGAAGCACGAGCCCGTGAGCGACATCGACACTGCAGTGGTGGATAGTCTGAAAGTGCTTGACCCAAACCGGCCGATTAGAGAAGCGGACAATCGCGACGCCCCTGCGTTTGTCCGCTGTTGTCCTAAGCAGACAACGGCCGATTTTGGCCGATGCCGGTTTGTTCGCTAATGATGTGCCGGCGTCGCGCTCGCCAACAAGATTGCGCGGATGGCCTGGGCCATCATGGTCCACGACGAGAGATATAGGGAGCCGAAGCCGTTGCTGGCGGCATGAAGCACGCCAGCAAACAAATCGGCACCACCAATTGGCGAGGGCATGACGACGTAATGCAGATACGGTCGTTCCGGGGATCGGGAGAACCGGTTTGGGTCAACGCACTTCTCTAAAATGCGCGCGATTGTTGGGGATCCGATCCGCGCAGAGCATTAGGGCCAGCGGCCACACCTGCCGCATCAACAGGCCGGACACGTGACCGCACCCGACCAATGCTGCACCAACGTCAAAAAAGCTCTTGCCATGGTGCCGTCCACACGTGACCCAAAGCGGACCGCGGCGCAACTTGCCACCTGCTCCTCAATTGTGCAGCATCCGTGCCAAGCGATGGATGACTCGCATGGCCGATCCCGGACAGATCAACGCCGACATGCTTGCCTTCTGGAACGGACAGGGCGGTCACACCTGGGTGGCCCGGCAGGCACACACCGACACCACCTTAACGCCGGTGACAGAGGCCTTGATCGCCTTTGCCGCGCCGCGCCCTGGCGAGCGGGTACTGGATATAGGCTGCGGCTGTGGTGCGCCCACGCTCGACTTTGCACGCGCCGTCGGCCCCGCCGGCCACGTGGCGGCGCTGGACATCTCCGGGCCCATGCTGGCTGAGGGTGAGGCGCGCGCCAAGGCCGCCGGCATCGTCAATGTCGAGTGGCGTCAGGCCGATCCCGCCACGGCCGCGCTGGACGAATACGATTTGCTGACCTCGGCCTTCGGCGCGATGTTCTTCGGCGACCCCGTGGGCGCGTTCGCCAATATGCGCCGCGCCGCCAACGCTGGTGCGCGCATGGCGATCGTATGCTGGCGGCCGCTGGCCGAAAACCCGTGGATGGAGGTTCCTATGAACGCGGTCGTGCGCCACCTGCCGCCGCGGCCGAAACCGGACCCGCACGCCCCCGGAATGTTCGCCTTCGCCGATCCAAAGCGCGTCTCTGAGATCTTCACCGCATCTGGGTGGGCGACACCGCGCTTCGAGAAGCTCGACGCCGATCTGGACATCGCCGCTGGCCGGGGGCTGGAGGAGGCTGTGATTCAGTCTACGCAGATCGGCGCCGTCAACAGTTGGTTGCGCAACCAGCCAGCGGAGGTTGTATCAGCCGCCATCGCGTCCCTTCGTGAGGCGCTGGCGCGATATATGGACGGCGCGAGCGTGTGCCTGCCCGGTGCGATGTGGTTGGTCAGCAGCGCACCCGGCTGAGCGAGCGCTCTGCAGACTTAATCCGGCATTGACCTGACTGCTCCCTTTAGCATCGAGTTATCGTGATCTGCCGTTCGCCGCCATCTTCCGATGGGACCGTTTTAGTTTCCACACTGTGGTGGCAACTTAATAGTGGGGGCGGCGGCATCACAGGGTCAAGCAGATGGAGCGTGGAGTAAGCCCCGATGGGATCAATGTAATAGTTGGAATAATCAGCCGGGTAATAGCCCAATAAATCTGCCCCGACGAAACCGCCATAAGGGAAATACGCGTAGCCCCCATATGGATGATGTCCGTAAGCGCGGCGACCATACCCGATAGAATGCTTATTAAAAGATGTCCGATTAAATGAATGCGAATGACCAGCTCCACCTCCAAGTTTTGCGGCAGAGGCGTTGGTCGAATTGAACAAAATGCCGAAGGCGGCAACAGCGGCAATAACGATAATGCATCGTCGCAACATGACGCTCTCCTTAGATCTCACATAATTGCCTTGGAAAATACCTGTAGCTACTCGCGTTCACGGCGACGATTTGATCCGCTGAGTAACCTGATTAGGTAACGTTAAGGGGGCGGACGCGATGTAGGCGCCCGGCTCTTGCAAGAAGCGAAAGAACTTAGCTGTTATCGCGGCCTGATCAAAACACCTGATCGGATTTAAGAGAGACTGCCGCAGTTGGCGGTGTTTCTTTTTGTGCCGATCTTGCTGCGGTGCACCGGGCGCGAATGGCACATGACTGCGTTCGTGGCACCGCACCAATTAGGACGCGATTGGACAACAACGGATAAACGGCAATTTTGGCCCGCGACGGCTATGACGTGAATGACCCATAACGGACCATGGCCCGTTCATTGCGCCTGACCGAGCAGCACCATGGAAATCGCGGGCACATAGGTGATGATCAGTAGAATTGCGAAATTCAGCACCACGAATGGCAGGACGCCGCGATAAATGGTTGCGATTCGAACATCGAAGATCGCGTGCGTGGCAAAGAGGTTGAGGCCGAAGGGCGGCGTATACAGTCCGATGCTCAGATTGACGGCCATGATGATGCCGAAATGGATCGGGTTCACGCCGACGGCAACAACGATCGGCAGCAGCAGTGGTGTCAAAATGAGAATGGCCGCCGGCGGTTCGAGAAAGCTGCCCGCCAGCAACAGAATGAGATTGATCATCAGCAGCGTTTCCCAGGGCCGCATTTGCAGCGCCTCGATCGCGGCGACGATTTGTTGCGGCATGCCGCTGGTGGTGAGAAGCCAGGAGTAGACTCCCGCGCTCGCCACGATGATCAGGATTTGCGAGATCAGGAAGGCCGCATTGAGCACTACGCGCCACAGATCAACAAGTCTGAGCTCTTTATAGATGACCGTCGTCACGAACAGCGAATAGACGACCGCGACTCCGGCTGCTTCGGTCGGCGTGAAGACGCCGCCGTAAATGCCGCCGAAAATGACGACAATCGTGCCGATCGCCCAGCTTGCGTCCTTGGTCGTGTTCCAGATATTGGCCCACCGCGCCCGCGACAGCAGTGGTACCGCCTTAATCCGGGAATAGACAAAAACATAGGCCGCATCGCCAAGGCCGATGAGCAGGCTCGGCAGAATGCCGGCCGTGAATAGCAACAGCGCGGATTGCTGCGCGGTCATCGAATATAGAATCATCGAAATCGACGGCGGGATGATCACGGCAACGGCGCCAGAGGATGCGATCAAGCCAACGGTAAACCGCTCGTTGTAACCGTTGCTCTTGAGCGAAGGGTAAAGCAGCCGGCCGACCGCAACGACGGTGCCGACCGACGTGTGTGCCATGGCGCCGAACAGTTCCGAAGATGCGACCGTGGTGACCGCAAGCGATCCGGGGATGCCGCCGATGATCGACACCACCCAGGCGACGACACGCCGCGCGATGCCGCCTTGCGCCATGATCTCGCCGGCCAGCACGAAATAAGGGACTGCGAGCAGGGGGAAATTATCGAGGCTCCCGAACATATAGGTCGGAATCGCCGTCGTCGGCACGTCGGCGACAAAGACGATCGCGGCGAGCGAGGTCAGGATGAGAACGAGGAAAATAGGAAGGCCAACCACCATGAGTATGATCGGCAGAACGAAGTAGACGAATTGAGCCCCCATGCGCTGAATTGTCAGTGATCGGAATTTCTCAAATGCACGTCCGCGCCGGACGTGCCTTGGGAAATTAATCGCACGGCGATCAGCAATGCCATCAACAGGAAACCGATCGGGATCATGGCCTGCGGCAGGACCAGGGGGATATTGGCGGCTTGGCTGCGCTGATCTAGCTCCGCCAGCATGGAAACCACGGGCCAGGCCAAGATCGCCATCAGCAGGCTGGTCCCCGTCAGCACGATTTCGCCCAAGAGCTCGACGATCGACCGCAGCTTGGCTGGCAGCAGGGCAACAAATGCATCCATGCGGATTTGCCGGCCCGACCAGCCGACCAGGCTGCAATTGAGAAAGACACAGGCGATCATCATGAACAGCATGACCTCCTCGGCCCACGGGATGGACACCGAGAGAAAATAACGGCCGATGATGTTGGCAAAGTTGATCACGACGCTGCCGACCAGCAGTGCTCCCGAAGCGACGCGAATTACCGCCATCAGCGCGTGCGCGCTCCGCACAAGAGTGTTGATCATGCCTCGCCTATTTATGAATTGCGGCCCCCGGGTGATCAGGCACAAGGCTGGGGCGGTCAGCTCGACCGCCGCAGTTGCCCGAGCGGATCAATGTTTCGCGGCGATGGCGCGAACCTTAACCAGCATGTCGTGCACGGCCGGCTGGTCTTTTGTCACATCGTCGGCGACGCCGCTGAGCAGCGTCTTCATCTTGGCGAGGTCCTCAGGCGGCAACGTGTGAACCTGGCCGCCCATTTTCACCCAATCGTCCGCCAGCTTCTTGGTGAATTCCACCTCCCAGGCTTGCACCTTGGGCTGGATGGCCTGTGCGGTATCGAGGACGATCTTTTGCAGATCGGGCGACAATTTATCGAGCCATGCCTGGCTGACGACGGCTAGCGACACGAGCATCGTATCGTTGGTAGTCGAAATGACCTTGACTAGATTGTTCATCTTGAATCCGACAAAGACCGACATTCCGCTGATCGTTCCGTCGATGGTGCCCTGACTGAGTGCGGGCATCACTTCGCTCAGTGGCATCGCGATGCCGGTGGCACCGAGCTTGCTCATCTTGGCGCGCTCGAGCGCGGTCCCGTTGATTTTAATCTTCTTGCCGTTGAAATCGGCAAGCCGCATAAGCGGACTCTTGGCCCCATACTCCACGACTCCGATGCTGAGCGTGGCGATGCCTACCATCCGCTTTGGCTTTGCGAGATCGAGAATAATTTTTTGCATCTCGGGATCGTGAATGGTCGCCGCGACATGCGCCTCATCGCGGAACAACATTGGCGCGCTGAATACGCCGTAGCGCGGCTCCAGACCGACGTAGAAATCGACCGGCCCAATGTAGCCCTGGATGGTGCCGAGCTGCACACCTTCGATCTCGCGTGGGATCGGCCCGAGCTGGCTGGCGGGATAGACCTGCACCTCGATGCGGCCACCCGACGCCTTTTCGAGCGCTTCCTTGTAGTCTTTTATGAACTGATGCTGCGTTTCGTTGATGGTCGCGGTGCCGAATTTCATTACGTATTCGGCGGACGCTGCCGGACTGCTTGGGGCAACGCACGCAAGCGCGGCCAGTAGTCCAATCGTCCACGCCCACGGCGTGATGCTGCGTACTCTGATCATCGCATCCTCCCCTAGCTACTTTTGTTACCGCCTCGTAGGGCCCCTTGGTTGGCCTTTGATCCGACGGACGAGGTTGATTGCGGTGATGTTAGGGGTCTTGAGCGTTCCCCTCAAGTCATCATTGATTGCCTCGATGTTTGAATCAGCCAAGCTGGCGATGAGCGCCACTAAGTCGTGCCGCATTTTGACAAAATAGGTCCATCATTTGAGCTTTACATCAATTGCGGCCCAAAACGGATGCTCTTTAGACGTTGCATACGGTCATAGTAGGCCAACGTCGGTTCTTGGCACTTAGCGGACACTACGACCGCCGTAACGGATGTCCGCTGTCCAATAGGCGATAAAATCCGGCGCAGTCGATTGGTCCGAAAAGTGGCTGCCGAAAGCGGACAGCCTTTTCTGCCTGGGCTGCACCATCGGCAGATATCGGGTGTAGAAATCGGGTGTCCATGCGCCCCGCACATCACCATTGTCCTCCATATGGCTTGAGCATGATCTTTCCGAAAAGCGCTACCAGCCTCTCGGGGATCACGCTCCGCAGCAATGGAGGTCACTCATGAACTTTCGCATTCGCGGCCTCGAGGCAGAACAATTTTCGCACCTTTTCGGTCTTTCAGAGGCAGAGCTAGCGGCGCAGGGCGCGTTAAGGAAAATCGCGGACGGTCCATACCCTTGCCGCGTCAGTCTTACCGATGCAACGCCGGGCGACGAAGTCATTCTGGTCAATTACGAGCATCACGCGGTCGCGTCGCCATACCGGATGCGCTTTGCGATCTATGTGCGCCATGGCGAGGAAACCTTCGACGCCGTCGATGCCGTGCCCGATCAGTTGCGCAGGCGCACGCTAGCGGTGCGTGGGTTCGACGACAAAGCAATGATGACCGGCTGGGAACTGATCGAGGGCATATGGCTGGAAGAGGCTATCGAACGGCGGTTCGCCGATCCGCGCACGCAATATCTGCACATCCATTTCGCCGCGCCGGGATGCTTTGCGGCGAAGGTGGAGCGGGTGTGACCGCAGCTCCCGTTTGCCTTCAGGCGTGGTCATTCAGTGTCCGGCCAATGTCGCTGATGGGTCATTAGCGACCGAGCGATCCAGCATCTGTGGCCGACCGACGTCTGCTTTGCCCCCAATAGCGACCAGAAATATTGCGGTGCGGCGATTGACCACTTTGGGTCATGTGTGGACGGCGCCTTGGCAAGAACTTTCTGACGTTGCTGCAACATTGGTCGGGTGCGGTCATGTGTCCGGCCTGTTTGTGCGGCCGGTCTGGCCGCTGGCCATAATGCTCTGCACGGATCTGGTCCCAATCGTTAGCACGCACTTTAAAGTGCGATGACCTAAACGGGTTCTCCCGATCCTTGCAACGACCTTGTCTGCATTAAGTCGTCATGTCCTCGCCAATTCCTTTAAAACTTCAGCTCCATATCATCTCTGCCGTTGCCAGGCAGTGGCCTCACCTCCTTGAATTACTCTCGCTTCAGCGCAGCCACACTATAGCACTCTGATGCCGCAGAGCGGGCGCCGTCCACAGCATCATTAGCAGGCAGAGTAGCATGCTGGGGCGATGTCCGCTTTGCCCCTAAGGACACAACGGCCGATTTTGGCCCGTGGCGGCTTGTCCGCTAATGACCCATAAGCGATATTGGCAATTTCTAATACATTTTGAACGGAGTTGGTCGATGCTGCACTAGCGAAGCCGGTTTCAGCGCCTATCAAAGCAATCGTTTGAGATTTTAGGTTGATGCTATTCAAAATTTTTGACCTCGCTGCTCGTATATTCGAAAGCTTTCGTCCATTGCCCCAGTACCACTGGTGAGCCATGGAAAATGACCGTAGTAAAGCGATAGCTGGCCTGCCGCCTCATCGACGATCACGCCCCGTAAGTTCGCGAGATAAATTGCCGCAACGAGGCCACTTCGGTCTGCGCCGTTCTTGCAGTGGACGAGGATCGGCTTAGGGGCATCGCGTACGATTTTTAGTATTTGGTCAATTTTGTCCGGGGTAACGACTTCGTTCGCGCTGATTCCATAATCGTAATGCTCGGCCCCGAGCGCCTTAGAAACAGCAATTTCGTCTACGTACCAAGATTTCTCTGGGCTAGTCCCCATAAGATTGAGGATGGATTTGATCCCGTGTTCTTGGATCACTCGTGCCAGCGTCGCCTTATCCAACTGCGCGGAGCGATAAAACTGTTGCTCAACGACAACATGGACATTACCAAGCAGTTGCAGGGCGCCGCAATAAATACCAATCGCGCCTGCGACAACGCAGAAGACGATCCCAAAGGCTGTTACCGCTCGGCGGATGGGTCCCCAAGCTTTCAATCTGGTTCCATTCGGCTTAACCATGCGCAAATAATCTGCTGCATGAGGGACCGAGCCTTTCATGTTTGACTAGAAGTCAAGGACCTTCCAGTTCTTGTAGTAGACGAATTTGAAGCTCTGGGTCAGCAGGCGGATGCCGGAGATGACGGCGCGCATAACGGCTGGGAACCGCGTCGGCCGAATTATGTCGACGAACAGGCAATAGCGAACTTGGTTGGTTTCGTTAGCCGAGTTGTGCAGCAGCGTATCATCGAATATGAACAGCTTGTTCTCGCGCCAATAACTGATTTTGTCACCGACTTCAATGTAGGCGGAGTTATCGGCCATATCATTGAGATTGTACAAAATCCGCAATGAGGCCCGCATGAATCCAAAATGCTTCGAGGTTGAAACCTTCTTATTGAAGACTGAAACGCCAATTGTTTGGATGTAATTCCACGGCTGATGGAATGCTGGAACATCAAGGAATGTGTCCACATTGACGCCGTACCATCGGAAGAAAACCATTGTCCGTGGAAATTCGTTGGCTCGCGCTTCCAATCGAGCGACAAGATTTTCGTCTTTCGCGATCTGCATCAGACGCTTCACCTCTTCCTGATAGGCGGGCGGCAGATCCTCAAGCCGATAGACACCTTTATTGATGTAGGGCAGTGACAGAAAATCCAGCAAGATGTTGAACGGAGACAACACCCAGGTCATAAAACCATTACCGATGAAATAGCGTCGCACCGTCGAAAAGTTCAGCCCGTGGTTGCGGCTCACATCGTAGGCGCCGCAAATAGCGTAAAAAAGCGCGATCTTCGGGAAGAAATATGCGAAAGGGGCGAGTACGCCGAGCGGGAACAACACCCGCCGTACGAAATATTTCCGTAACCTGGTAAAGAGTTCTCTGCCAGTAAGCGTTTCGGTGACCGTTGTACTCACAATCGCTTCCGTGTTGCGGGACGGCTCGTACAGTGCCATCCTTAACACCAATCGCATCGCACCCCTAGAGACGTATTGGGTATAATTGAATTTAAAGCGGTTTTTAGCGGTGCGGCTGTAACCCATCCACTCTGTATGAGGCTGATGACTTCCGCAACGTCCACTCCCGGTGATCAGTGAAAAGGCCCGCCCCTTTTCCGCAGTGCAAAAAGTCGCGATTGGCACATAACGAACAAAGCATGTTTGCCAGTTTTTTGTCCGCTTTCAACAGCGGACAACGGGGAAGTTTAGTCCGCGACGGCTTGTCCGCTTTTGACAGAGCGGTCAATATAAACAAAACATAAAGCCGCGCAGGGTGAGGCTGTTTCAATCGTTTCTCTAGAGGGAGACCGGCTGAATTGGGGCACCGGGGGCGGCGCACTGAATTCTTCTAGAGATTGTCGTGCGCCCAATTACTCGTTTGACCAAGCCATACCTCGAATTAATTGACGATGGGGCGCGACGCCTGATTGTCGGCTGGCGCGATCCGCAATCGTATGCATTTTACGAGAAGCTTGTGGCCGGTGGTTTCGCGCCGAACGCCCATATCGATGTTTTACCGGAACAGCGCATCATTTACGTTTGCGTACCCAAAAACGCATCTTCTCGCATCAAGATGATTCTCAGTACGTTGCTAGGGCGCACCTTGAGGTCGGATTGGGAAGCCCACAAGCGAAAGCTGTCAGGCCTTAAGTCGCCGAAACGAGTTGGACTGACTGTTTTCCATCGCCTAGCAACCGACCCTCGCGCTTTACGCTTTGCATTTGTGCGAAATCCTTATGCACGCCTAGTATCATGCTGGCTTAACAAGTTCCGTGAAGTACCACTGATCCCCGCCAAACCGTCGGTCAATTCTTATCTGGCGTGGCGACAGCAAAATGACCCGTCACTTCCTGAGGGGCCGACAAACGCATTATCTTTTGATGAGTTCATCAATTTCGCAACGATGAGCGCGCAAGATCGTGTTGACGCCCACTGGCATCTCCAGACTGGGCTCCTTGAGATGCCAGGCATCCAGCTAAACTTGGTAGGCAAGGTTGAGTCATTTGAGCGAGATTTCATGCGCGTGCTTGATCATGTGCAAGCGAACGACGCATTGCGGGCCCAAGCGATCAAACCGGTCAACGCCTCTGACCATGTCGATTGGCGAGGTTATTACACGAACGAACTCGCTAATCGGGTTTACAAAGCATACGAGCTTGATTTCGACCGGTTTCAATATTCTCGCAAGCTGACATCAGAATCGGACTAATGCTTTTTTGCGCGACCGTGTGTGCGGGGTGCAACCATTTGATTGATGTCCGTTCGTGACACTTCGCGGACAAACCAAACACCCCCGCGGTTGTCCGCTTCTCTAATCGGCCGTTCTGGGTCAAGCACTTTCAGACTATCCACCACTGCAGTGTCGATGTCGCTCACGGGCTCGTGCTTCTCTTCGGAATCGGCACTAAGGCCCTTCCATCATGGGATTCGAGGACGAGGTGGAACAATCTATTGGGCGGCCTTACCGTCAGAGTGACGGCAGGTCCAAGCGGACAAACGAACTCACCTCATCCATCGTCCCGCGAGGGACATCATTCCACCGCTGGGTGGAGCTCGGGTTTTCTCCTATCGCATTTGATCTTGCGTGGTTGTCATGCTGCTGCGGCTTCCCGGGTCCAGCGGAACTCGGTGCCGTCAACCCATATGCGGTGCATGATCACGGCCAGCCGGCGCGCCAGCGCCACGATCGCCTTCTTCATTCCGCGGCGCCTGGCGATCTGCATCGCCCAGGCCTTGAGCCAGGACCATTTCTTCGAACGCATCATGGCTTGAGCTGCTTCGTAGAGCATGACCCGCATCATCTCGTCTCCGCAGCGTGATATTCTGCCGCTCCAATCCACCTCGCCCGATTGATACTTGGCACACGTCAGACCAAACACCGCCCCGACTGACTTGGACTTCCTGAAGCGAGCCGGCACGTCGACGGTGGCGCGATAGGTCAGCGACACCACGGGGCCAACACCGGGCGTCGTCATCAAGCGCCGGCACACCTCATCGTCCCGCACGATGGCGAGCAAGCGGCGGTGCAGGATGCAGAACTGCTCGCGAAGCATCCGTCGGACAATAAGCAGTGGTTCGACCAGCGCCGCCAGGTCGGGGAGGTTCTCGACAAGCTCCCTGATGCGGGCCTCGAACTTTACCGTCCTGACCATGCCCACCTTGAGGCCGAAGTTGCGCAAGGTGCCGCGCAGGTCATTGTCGATGGCGATGGCCTTCGACTGCAGCAGCTTGCGATGGGTCAGCAGCATTCGCAGTTTCTGGCTGCGTAACGTCTTCACATGCACTGGGCGGTAAAGCCCCGCCCGCATCATCTGCGCCATGCCGCGCGCATCGTTGCGGTCGGTCTTGTTGATCTGTGCCTTCAACACCGCCCGCATGTGCCGCGTCTCGACACAGATCACCGGCAAGCCGGCTTCGGCGAGCGCACTGAAAAGCCATTGCGATAGCGGCCCGGCTTCCAGTCCGATCCGCTTGAAGTGGTAGGCGGGGTTCTTCAGCACCGGCAGCAGAGCTTCCGGCTCGCTCGCCACCTTCACTTCCCGCACGATCCTGCCCGTGTCATCCACAATGCAGACGCTCGTCTCCTTGACCGATACGTCTAATCCAGCAAAATGGTCCATGCTGCGCTTCTCCTTCTGATGCTTGAGGCCGTAACCACGGTGACCTCGTTTCACCATCAGCCTGAAGCGCAGCACCCAAAATCTTCAGCTATCCACAAGCTGCCGGCCGATTACCCCATCTTTTGGAGCAACAGCCGACAAATACGAGCGTCTGTCTTGACCAGTAACATGCTTTGGCTGTTCGGAATGAAGGGACCGCGGCGCAAGAGCGCAATGGGATATGGCCTAGATGTCGGGAATGACCGATGTTATAGAAAAAGATTATTCTCACCGATGAGGTGAATAAGCGAAGTAGCGTCAAACCAAATGAACCGCTACCGATCCGCCGGTCCCACGCCAACAGTAGCCGAGCCACGTCGGCCGCTGCTTCTCGCTGTCCGCTCCTTCGTGCAGGCTGCCCGTGACTGTCGGGGCGTGCTGCGCATCGCGCTCTTGGGCTCGCTTACTACGATCAAGGCAATCCCAAAAGACGCTGATGTACTTGTCACGATAGATGGCATCATGGAATTGGCTGAACTAGCACGCGCTGGTCGCCAGCTTCAGGGTTTCGCTCAAAGCATGAACCTTGGTGCCGATATTTTCCTCGCTGATGATCGCGGGTGCTATATCGGTCGCATCTGCCATTATCGTAAATGCTTTCCACGCGCCGCATGTTACGCGCAAAATTGCGGCCACCGCGAACACCTTAACGACGATCTTCAAGTTGTCACACTTGCAAATGAACTTATTGCTGCCCCGCCAGTCATCCTTTGGCCAAACGTTATACGTCGCGTCACGGTGCCTTCTGATGTGGAAGAACTCCTGCTGACCGAGCTCGAGCGAGTGGGATGAGATGAGCGACTTTGAGAAGGGAAAGCGGGGCCGACCAGGCGCTTAGGCAGAGCGGTTCACTTCAAGGGGCGAGATATTCGGGCGGGACAGGCCAGCTTCGCCCGGGCAGATCAAAGGTCGATCTGCTCTGCAATCGAAAGAGCTTCGTCGACCTCAATGCCGAGGTACCTGACGGTGCTCTCAATCTTGGTGTGGCCGAGCAATAGCTGCAGGGCTCGCAGGTTGCCGGTCCGGCGGTAGATCTGCGTCGCCTTTGTTCGTCGCAGGGAATGGGTGCCGAACAGGTGTGGGTCTAACCCGATGCTGGCAATCCACTCAGATAGCAGCCGAGCATACTGCCGCGTCGTCATACGGTGTTCCTGCCTGCGGCAGGCTGTGAACATAAACTCGCCGGGTTTTTTTACTGGTCGTCTTGATGTAGTCGTCCACCGCATGGCGGGTCTGTTCCGTTAACTCGAACCGGACGGGTCGCCCCGTCTTTCTTTGGCGCACAGTCGCCCTATCGACGGAATAGCCATTGGGGGCAACGTCCTCAACCTTGAGTGCGACGACATCGCAGCCTCGCAATTTGCTGTCGATGGCCAGATTGAACAACACCAGATCGCGGGTTCGTTGCTCGATTTGGAGCTTGGTCCGGATCGCCCAAACATGCTTCTGCCGTAGCGGTGGCTTGGCGCCTGTCAGTTTCCCCTTGTTCCAGGGTGTCTACTTGGGTGCCGGTAGCTCGGAATTGGCATTGTCTTGCATGGTCGCACTCCTCGGTTACAGAGGAGGGCTAGTTTGCCTTGGCATGTTAGGGGCTGAAATCCTGTCGCCTATTGGAATAACAACGGACAAAGGTCGGCCCGGAGGCTGAATGGGTCGGCAGCGAATGATCCGAAGCGGACATTAGGCCGGCTCGACTAAAAATCTGCCGCCGCGAACATGATGATGGTCCGCGGCGAGGGGGTGTGATTAATACGGCGCGAGCGGCGAATTGAATTTGCGCGCGGTGTCGACGATCCAGGCGCGGTACGACAGCAGCGGCGTCACGCCGGTGAGGCCGCCGCAGCCTTCTTCGTCGCCGGGTGCGGTGGACCAACTCACGACGCCGATCACCGCCCCACTCGTGGGCTCGAACGCGGGCGCGCCGCTATCGCCGGTGCAGGCGCCGAGGCCAGCGCGGGCGTCGCGCGTCGCTAGATCGTAAAGACGGATTTGCAGCGAGCCGGGCTTGCCGGTGACGATGAGCGTGGCCATGCGCGGAATGCCTAGGCCAAGTGCGGTGCCGGCGGCCGTGACGCCGAAGCCGGCGATGGTCAGCGTTTCACCAGCGGCGACGCGGCGCTCCGGCGCAAGCGTTGCCGGCATCACCAAATCATTCAGCGGCGCGCCGAGCTTGAGGAGCGCCACGTCGGCGGTGGCGCGATTCGCCGCGTAGCTCGCCACATCGAAGCGCGGATGCAGCGCGATTGCGCGCACCGAAATCGTCTGGCTGGTCTGGAAGGTCTTGACCTGGTAGTCGAGCGTGCCCGCTACGCAATGGGCGGCGGTAAGCACTAGGTCGCGCGCCAAAGCGGTTCCGGTGCACAGGTCGCCGCGCGGATCGACCACCATCACAATCGGCCGCGCCGCAAAGCCGCTCGCCGGCGGCGCATTGCCTGTAAGCGCCAGCGCGGGCGCGCAACCCATCAGTGCAATGACGGCGGAAAGTACGCGGGGCATGCTCGGCAAGAATACCATACAAATATTGATGTCGGCTTCGGCACTTGGCGGACATTCCAACCGCACGCGCGTTTGTCAGCTTTTGGACCAAAGCAGACAAAGATTGGCGTTGGCCAGCGATGGTTTGTCAGCTAATGACCCAGAGCGGACATCGGTTCACGCGTTGAGCTCGACCACAAGTTCCCTGGCGGTCTAGCTTGCCGGATGTGTAAACGGCATCGCTCGCCGGTGTTGCGTATCCCAACGGGTTAGTCGAATCGCGAGGCGACCAGTTCGCACTTCGCCAGTAACCTGTCAACCTCCAGGCGTCTTCCTTATCGACATCACGGAACCGTCAAATGCACCGCTACTAGGCTCGAGCGACGCTGGCGGCGTCAGCGTCATGCGCTCGTCGACGAAACATTATCAAGTGCGAGCCTCGTGGCTTTAAGCCGGACCACAAACGCTTCCTGCATCAGCGCAAGAAACAACTGCGCGTTCAGGTCGGCCACGATTGGCCGATAGGAAACCAAGTGCAGGCGTCGCGCCAGCCAAAGCGCCAAGTACCCATGAACTTGGCTGAAGCGTTTGCGCTCAATGCCGGGAGACACGCGACGTCCGATTTTGGCCGAACCTTACCGGGCATCCGCGAACGCATCGAGGAGACGCTTCAGGATATTGACCAGGATCCCAAAAAATTATCTCCGCTGACTGGCTAAGACGATTGATTACACCGGTCTGCCGGCTTGTTCAAATATTGGCGATGCCGCCGCATCGTCTGATCAACGGCCAAGGAATGAGGACATATGCGACTTGTACGCTGTCGGCGCCCTTCTACAAGGTGATCCCACGGGTATTTATCGGCGACCAGAGGGCGCTACATGCCCCGCGCCGCCTGTATCCCATAAGCGATACCGCGTAACAGGATCACTATCGACCGAGTTCGACTTTAGCCGATTCATCTGTGCACGCTCAGCTTTAGATCTGAGGCAAATCGCCAAGCGTCACCTCCGAACGTGAGGCCGTTGATGGCTATTGCATCGCGGTACACACCGCAGTGCAATGAAGTCCAGACGTCGTGGCCTGCCGCTGCTAGCCAGCGTCACTGAAATGGCCGCCGAATTCCGTCTCCTCGCCGTCCAGTTGCCGCGATAGGCATATGTAAATGCTCCTACGGCCGCCGACATTAGCTCGCGCAAATCTGCGCCAAGATACAGGGAGCCGACATAGCGATATGTCAGCTTCTGGCACTTTGCGGACAAACCGATCGCGCGGGAACTTGTCGCCTATTGGACTAACAACAGACAAAGGTCGGCCCGGAAGCTGAACGGGTACGCAGCGATTGACCCATCTGCGACATTTCGCGATCATCAATTGACGCATTGCGAAAGGTTCATTTCGCCTAACGGGACTTATGGAATTCAAGCCGACAGCGGAACGGTTCTACTCCGCCTTGATGTGAGCTGCCCGGATCACCTTGCCCCACTTCTCGGTTTCGTCGGCAACGAATTTGCCGAATTGTGCAGCCGTCATTGGCATCGGCTCGGCGCCCAGCGCCATCACGCGCGACTGAAAAGACGGATCGGAGGCGATGGGGACAATTGCCGCGGCCAGTTTCTCAACGATGTCGGCCGGGGTGCCTTTGGGGACGGAGATGCCGAACCAGCCCGCCGCATCGAATCCCGGCACGGTGTCCGCGACTGTGACAACGTCCGGCAGTGTGCTCGCACGCTTCGCCGTGGTCACGGCAAGCGCACGCAACTTGGCGTCCTTGATGTATTGGGCCACTCCAGCCATCGGTGGATCTGCGACCTGCACCTGACCGCCCAACAGATCGGTGAAGTAATTGCTCTTGTACGGCACGATCGTCATATTCGTGTCCGTCATCATCATCAGCATTACGGCCGCGACATGAGCGCCGGTGCCGATGCCGTTCGTGGCGAGATTGACCCTGCCCGGATTGGCCTTGGCGTAGGCGATGAGGTCGGGAACGGTCTTGGCTGGAAAATCAGGATTGACCACGAATACGAAAGGGGTACTTGCGAACCCAGCCACCGGCACGAGATCGCGACTGAAATCGAATTTCAGATTGGTGTAGAGGGTCTCATTGATCGCATTGGCCGACACGGTCAAAAGCAGCGTGTAGCCGTCCGGCGGCGCACGGGCGACCAATTCGGTGCCGATATTGTTGGTGGCGCCCGGACGATTTTCGACGACGAATTGCTGGCCGAGGCGGTCCGATAACGGCTGGGCGAGGAGGCGAGCCATGATGTCCGGCGCGGTTCCGGCTGGATAGCCGGTAAAGATGTGGACTGGCCGCGTCGGATAGGTTTCGGCCCAACCCGACCGCGACACGACGGAAAGCGCGGCAGCGCTCGCTGACAGTTGCAGAAATTTACGGCGTGGAAGTTTCATTTGATCACCTTGTCGGCGCTTACAATGAAGGAACGATATCACACTTCGACGGAAAAGCCTGATATTTTTGCTGATAATGGCCGCGGCGAGATAGCCATGAGCCGGCAACATTGCGAGAATTGTAACGAAGCAACGTAAATTATGGCCCGCCGCGGATTGCGGTGGTTTCTCCGAGTTCGATCAGGTGTTTTGATCAGGCGGCAGCGAGAGGCAGACAGCTTTTTTCGTCCCGTGATATGCAAGGAAGCCGAGTGCTGCTCGTTTATGTGTTTACGCCGTAGTTAATCGCTTTTATTGCGAAATGCTTTGCCGACTTCGCGCAGGCGTGTTCCTTCGGGCGAAAGTTTTTCGGCAAATTGGCGCGTGGCCTCGTCGCAGTTGAAGTAACCTCCATCCCGTATGTTCCCAGTGCGATTGTCGAGAATGAATGCCCAGCACAGGCCGCCGCCCGTGGGGATAATGATCGAGCCAGTATAGCGTTGTTCAATGTTCTCTTTTTTGGGCTGGACCGCGGCCTCGCGCCGAAGAGTGGACCAATCAAAAAAATAGGCGAGAGTAGCGACGACGAAGGCGACCAAAACGAGGAGCACATAGCCCTGCCGAATGTCGCGCAGAAGCCAGCGACGGGATGATACGTGTGAGGCCATAGCGGCGCTGCCCTCAAACAATACGCAGAACCTATAAATCTCGAATTTTCACCAAGTGCATATAGTCTATGGCGCCCTCGGTTAAGAACCGTTTACGAAGTTACCAATCGTCGGAATGTCGTCCATTGGCGCATCGGACGTGGGGGGCCAGCCAACGCTTTGACCTCGCGCCTGGGCACCAACCACGGCCCGCTGCAAGGGCCAGAAGGGGGCGTTTTCCATTTGCACGGGTTACAGAGATCCCGAACGTTTCGCCTTCCGGTAAGAGGCGAGAGTTTGCAGAGCGCTCTGTCGGTTTAAACGCTGGAAATCGATCAGGCCTTGCTCAATTTCACTCGCCTCGCATCGATGTTGTTTTGCACCGAGCGTCAGTATGGTGCTGGTAGTCCGCCAGGATAAATTGATTGCTTTCGCCAAGATCAGCACAAATTCTGAAAATTCATCATTCAATTTTTTTGCGACGACGTCGGTTGATATGCCAGACATAACTGCGAGCGCAACCGCCGTCTCCTCGAGCCGGTCGGCCTTGGCAAAGGATTCCAATTTTGCGGAATTCAATTGCCCTGACCGTTTTAGCAAATCGATCAGCACCTCAGCTGCCGCGTATTCTTGCGATTGGAGGGCAGCGTTAGTCCGAATGCGCGCGGTCACGTCTGTTACAGCGCGGTCGATTTCGCGTTTTGCATGCGGACTCTCCGCCGCAAGCTTGGTTCGAACTGTTTCTGATGCAGCTTCGAGCAAATGTCCGAACAGGTCTGACGGAAGATCTGGCCGAGTCCCCACACATATAGCAAGCCGATCGTCGCTATGCGATCGTTTGATGAGAACCGTAAAACCTTTATTGGAAAATTTAGCGCCGGTATTTTGGGCGGCGCTCAGCACAACTTGCTGATTTCCGCGCTCGACGAGAACGTCAGTTACCGGCTCAGGAAGCGTTTTTCGGCGTGAGATCGCAAACAGATGATCCTGGCTCTTGGTCTTGGCGCATTTGATCAAAGTCAGATCGTCAAGTATTTCGGAATGCGTGAGGACGGAAGAAGCGACAAAAATTTCATTATCGCATGCGAGGACGCGAAGGATCTTGGGCGGCGCTTTGGATATTGGCCCAAGACGGCTCGCCAACAACGCCCGCGACGAGTCCTCGATGGTAACGCTGAGACGGACAAAGACGTCGTCAATCAGGGCAATCTCATCGTCGGAATATTTGTCTGAATTGGCCAGAAAGAGATCCGTGAGCTGTCGAGCCATCTGGGCTCGGCGGTTGAGATTACTCCGCGCGATCGCGTTGTCGATCTCATGGATCAATGTGAGTTGGGCATTCATGAAGACCACATTCTGTGGTTGCCCAAGATTGGGCTGGAGCTGGCTAGTCACGCGATACGGTGAATGCCGATTTAGGGTATAAATGAGTTTCGTTTAACAATTGCTAAAGGAACGATCGATCAGGCCGCGGTCCCGCTGAATGCAATGTTTGGGGGCACATATCTTGATCTTGTCAGCAATTCAAATCCGCTGGCGACACCCCGATATCGACAGACAGCGAACGGTTTGCAAGTTGCGGCGTGTTGCTCAGGATATACCCCTGATCACGGCTTTGGGCACACGAACCGCCGCATCCGCTGCCACCTAGTCCTCGATCACCGCCAGCAGCAGCTGCCTGACCACGATTCTCGCCCAGAATATAGCTCATGAGAAAAGGCCGCATCGTTGTTGATACGGCCTTTCTTATCTGACTCGTTTAGTTCACACACAGCCTGCTCAGTTTGCGACCTATTTCATTTCAAACTAAATGTATGATGTCGCCGATTGATGTGGTGGACGGCGCCTGCTCCCGGCATCGAGGTGCCATAGGGTGATCGTTGTTAGACGAATCACATGAGAGGAGCCGTCCACATGCAAGTTACCACGATCGGTTTGGATATCGCCAAGAACGTATTCCAGGTTCACGGCATCGACGCGACCGAGAAGGTCGTCGTCAGAAAGCAACTTCGCCGCGGCCAGGTAATAGCGTTTTTCAAAGGTCTGGCGCCGTGCCTTATCGGCATGGAGGCCTGCGCGACCGCACATTATTGGGCGCGTGAGCTGACGAAACTCGGGCATCAAGTTCGGCTGATGTCGGCGAAGGATGTAAAGGCCTACGTCAAGCGCAACAAGAACGATGCCGCCGACGCCGAGGCGATCTGCGAGGCGGTGCGGCGCCCGACCATGCGGTTCGTCGCGGTCAAGTCAGCTGAGCAGCAGGGTCGTTTGATGCAGCATCGGGTACGCGATCTGCTGATGCGCCAACGCACCCAGTTGATCAATGCCTTGCGGGCACATTTGGCCGAACTCGGCATCGCGGCTGCACAGGGGCGCGAAGGGATCAAAGAGTTGTTGGCGATCGTCGCGCAGGATGGAGATTCGCGCTTGCCCGTCGATGCCCACGCCAGCCTTATCGTGTTGGCGGCACAGCTTCAGGCGGTGCAGACGACGATCGGATCGATCGAGAAGCGGGTCGTTAGGCAGCACCGCTCGAACGAAGCAAGCAAGCGACTGGAGACCATCCCAGGGATCGGGGTTATCGGGGCCACCGCGATCGCAGCGACCGTCCCGGATCCGAAGGTTTTTCGATCGGGGCGTGATCTCGCGGCCTGGATCGGGCTCGTGCCACGACAAGATTCGACCGGCGGCAAGCAGAAGCTTGGGCCGATCTCCAAACAGGGCGATCGCTACTTGCGTCGCATCCTGGTCGTTGGAGCCTGTTCCGTTTTGCGGCGTGCGCGCCAGCAGCCGGAGAAGTATCCCTGGCTCATACAGCTTCTCGCCCGACGACCGTTCAAGGTCGTTGCAGTCGCACTTGCCAATAAGATGGCGCGGGTCGCCTGGGCTTTGCTGGCCAAGGGAGGGATCTATCGGGCGCCTCGGATTGCGGCAGCATGACAAGGAACTCGGCAATGAGACGATGAGGTTGCGTCTGTGCGTTCAAGAACTGCAGGGGTGATGACGACATTGATGCGAAACGGTCGAGACCGTCGCTCGGGAAAACCCGTTTGTGCCACGCGAGGAAAGAGCGCGTGCGATTGTTTGGGACCCGATCAGCGGATTACATCAGGGCCAGCAGCCACAACGGCTGCATTCAAAGGCCGAATACATGGCTGCACCCGAACGCTTCGCTGAAATGTCCGATTTTTCCCTTGCACCGCAGGCGCCGTCCATACATGGCTGCCGGCTCAACCGATCGATGCAACACAGGCGTTAAATCTCTCTGCTGGGGTTTCAAATTGCAAGGTCTCCCGGGGGCGTTCGTTGAGCTGACGCGCCACTTTGTTCAGATGGGCTTGTGAGTGCACCGACAGGTCGCTGCCCTTCGGGAAGTACTGTCGCAGTAGACCATTGGTGTTCTCGTTCGACCCGCGCTGCCACGGACTTTGCGGATCGCAGAAGTAAACGTCGATGTTGGTCGCCAACGTAAATCGCCGATGATCGGTCAGCTCCTTGCCGCGGTCCCAGGTCAGCGACTTATAGAGCTCATTGGGTAGCTTCTTGGCCTGTTTGATGAGTGCGGAGATGACCGTCTGGGTGTCTTTATTGGGCGCCTTCGCCAACATCACGTAACGCGTATGACGTTCGACCAAGGTCGCGATGTAGC
Organism: uncultured Alphaproteobacteria bacterium; assembly: GCA_963739075.1. GTDB lineage: Bacteria > Pseudomonadota > Alphaproteobacteria > Rhizobiales > Xanthobacteraceae > Pseudolabrys. The sequence goes on from CAVTZC010000002.1 coordinate 55,816, forward strand.
TGTTATTCGAGCCAGACAGTAGATCGCCCTCCCAATGACCAGGCACCGCACGATCTTCAACCGCGGCCGGTCGCTCACGGATTGAGACAAGATCCTTGATTTGACCCCGTCCATCGCCATTGCGACCCGCCTGTTTCGATCGGCGGATCGTGCGCTGCGATCGAAGATGGCTAAGCAGCTCCTTCTTAAGTACCCCGCGGGCTTGAACAAATAGGCTGCGATAGATCGTCTCGTGTGACACGCGATAACTCTCATCGTCAGGATGGGCTCGCTTGAGCCAGCCGGCGACCTGCTCGGGCGCCCAATTCGATCTCAGCTTCTTGGCCACCGCTCGTCGCAACCAAGCATTGGTCGTCAACTTACAACGTTTAGGGCGCCGGGCTCGAGCCCAGGCCTGGTCATCCGCCAATGCTGCTCGGTAGTCATCATAGCCGCCATTGCGGCTAAGTTCTCGGCTCACCGTCGAGGCCGAACGGCCCAACGACCTCGCTATCGATCGTGCCGATTGATGCGCTGCAAGGCCTCTGGATATCTCCTCGCGTTCAAATAGCGTCAATGCCAACCGCGAGCGGCGCCGGGGAGCCGGGCGAATCCCGCCGTGCGGCGCCACCTGGTTATAAATAGACGAAGATGGCTTACAAAATGCTCGTCCAATCGCTTTGAGCGACTGCCCACGCTGCCAGCGATCCCATAACTCCGTCTTCTCGGCCGCCGTAAACCCTCGACGAAATCTCTGTTCCATCGTCACACTCCATCTTTTCCCTCAAAGATAAAGTGTTGCGTCGATCCATTGAGACCACCGCACAAATCGGACAATCACCCACGCTTGTCCGCTATTCGAGCAAGAGAAGCGGACAATGGGCCGGGATCGCCAGCGTTTATGATTTTCGGCAACATAGGCAAAAACGGCGTGCGCATGCTCGCCGCGTGGTGTCACCGCGTAGTCTTGAGCAGTCCGTGACGTGAGCGCCATGCTCGTGCGCGTGACAAAGCGTTACCGCTTCAATTGCTTCGTCGCTTCTTCTAATTCTTCGATCTGCTTTAAAATTCTGTGCCGCTCTACCTCATCGGTCGTTTTCGCTAATTGAATCCGAAGCTGGCGCACTTTTTCAGCTTGGCTGAAATACTGGTTGATTAGGTCTGTCGGGCACATTGTCGGCTCCGTTGGGTGTGCAACACCGCACCCTTCAAGCTCTTGTCCGTTGATACACATCAAGGCCGCGTGCTTTGTGACCACGCCAACTTGAACGGCGCCATCGCCTGCTCCCGGCTCGCCCCATAGCCGCGATCATGCGGGTACTGCGGCACCCGCGCCGTGATCGACCAAAACCAACGGCGATCTCGCGGCGCAGCGTAGGTCCATAGGATGCGCCCAATGTGCCGCTCGCCGTCGAACACGTCGTAGTCGTCGTCCGATCGAGCCTTTCGCCGCAGTAAGGTTACTAGCGAGCTTTGCTCGCGCCTGGTTTTGGTTTTCTATAGCGTCCGCTGAACAATTTTCGCGGACGTAGCTCAGCGGCAGAGCACCACTTTCCCAAGTGGGGGCGTGGGTTCAACTCCTTCCGTCCGCTCCAGTGCGAGCCGACACGTTTCAATGAAGACCGTTATTAAGACGCCAAACGGAATGAGGATCGAAGTAAATATTCCGCGACGGCGCAGCGCACGATTCTCATTCCCACTGTGGACACTATTTCTATGCGCACTAGTCTTGGCCGCTGTCAGTATTCGACTATAAACTTCAAACTAAGCAACTACGGGTCACAATCGGCCAGTGTCTGAAAATCCCTAATAGGAAAGCGGCCGCCTCAGTTGGCGGCCTCTATCATTTCAATCGAAACGCACAATGTGATGCAGACTAGTCGCTCCACCGCGCCTTGAAACCCGCCATCGCTTCCTCGCGCGTCGGCGCATAGCCTCGATCATGCGGGTACTGCGGCACGCGCGCCGTTATTAGCGCCCTTGCGGCGCTACAGTCGGGGGCGGCGTTTATTGGAACTAAGCGCCGCCCCGCTTCGCTAGGCTATTAACTATCGCTTCGAGGATCGATGGACGTTAGTCACAAAATTGTTAGCTTTGCCGCCTGCCTTTTTTAGCCGCAGTAATTCTACGGGGTAATTATGCATTCAAAAATAGCTTCTTTCGCCACCCTCTCCAATGATGCGCTCTGCAAACTGCGGGATGAAATTACGGCACTCCTCAATGACCGGGCAGAACGGTTGCGAAAGGAGGCAGATCGACTAACCGCTATCGCTAATGGCGAAGATGTTTATCGCGATAGAAATAAGTCTAAAGCGGCGCGTAAAAAGACTGCACCAAAATATCAGGGGCCAAATGGCAAAACATGGAGTGGCCGAGGGATAAAGCCCCGATGGTTGAGCAGCGCAATAATGGAAGGCAAGAAACTTGAAGATTTCCTGATCACCAAGCCTGATGAAGAATCGTCCAAATTAAAGAGCCCATAATGCGGACGCGCGCCGTTGCTCTTGGCGGGCTGTCGGCACCTTTGGCTGACAGGCAGCAGCGTTGCTGGTATCAGCGTCGCCTCGCTGCGCTCTGTGGCTACCGGGGTTCGTCCCCCGCTCCGCTACGACCTGATGAAGGACTTTGAGCCGGTGGGCTTGATTGCCACGCAGCCGTTCCTCATCGCCGCGCGCAAAGCAATGCCGGCCAACAACTTAAAAGAACTGATCGCGTGGCTGCGCGCTAATGGCGATAAAACGAACGTAGGCCATTCAGGCGTAGGTACGCCGTCCCACGTCGCCGGCCTGTTGTTTGAGAAGGCCATCGGCACGAATTTCACCATGGTCCCGTATCGCGGAGCTGGGGAGGCGGCCCAGGCCCTAATCGCCGGACAGATTGATATGCTGCTTGTCACACCGGCCGTTGCCCTTGGGCAGCTGCGCGCGGGCTCTATCAAGGTTTATGCAGTTACCGCCCCGCGTCGCCTAGCGGAGGCACCAGATATGCCCACCACCGACGAAGCGGGGTTGCCCGGCTTCTACTTCTCTTTCTGGCACGCAATCTGGGTACCAAAGGGCACGCCCAAGGACATCGTCGTTAAGCTCAACGACGCGCTGGTGAAGGCATTAGCTAGCCCGGCTACGCGCGAGAAGCTCATAAGCCTCTCGCAGACGATATTCCCGATCGAACAGCAGACGCCGGAGGCACTTCGTAACTTCCAGCAATCTGAGATCGATAAGTGGTGGCCCATTATAAAGGCCGCCAATATTAAAGCGGAATAGGTTTGCCTTCTTGTCCGCCAGGCAAGGACTAACGCTTGTCGGGCGGACGCCTACCGTGCTTGCATGGTCGTCCGCTACTGGCACTTCGCGGACAAAGCACCCATGCCGGATTTTGTCGCCTATTGGACTAACAACAGACAAAGGTTGGTTCTGACGCTGGATGGATACGCAGCGAATGACCCATAAGCGACATTGGCTGTGCACTGCGGCAATGGTTTTGATGCCGGTTTCAGGCCCCTATTAAGGTACTCGTTTGAGCGGGTAAGATGCCGCCTCCTTGAGCATGGGAGCGGACATACGACGGCGCGATTTCAACTTTTCGCGATGAGCGGGACGCTGAAAGCTTACATTTCGAGCAGTATGAACCCTAAATCGAGACTTCAATCGTCACATGATCATTGAACAGATTGAAACTGTAATCATAGGAGGGGGACAAGCCGGGTTGGCAATGAGTTATTACCTTGGCCAGCTCGGACGAGAACACGTAATTCTTGAAAGACAGCGCGTGGCAGAGCGTTGGCGTAGCGAGCGGTGGGAACTCGTTGACTTTCCAAACTCCTAACTGGAACATTCACCTGCCCGGCTTTGCGTTTCAAGCTGCCGATCCAGATGAGTTCGCGTCACGCGACGACGTTTTCAAATTCATCGAGAACTATGCTGCCTTCATCCATGCGCCACTACGCTGCGGTGTGGCAGCAACCGCACTCCGTCAAACGCCAAACTCGACTCGTCTGATCGTTGAGACGCAGGCCAACCTTTTCGAGGCGAAGAATGTGGTGGTCGCCACTGGGCCGTTCCACGTACCGGTAGATCACCTCCCGGTCGGGGGCACGGCGCTACATCTGCATTCCAGCCAGTATCGCAATCCGCAACGGCTGCCGCCCGGCGCGGTTATGGTGGTCGGTTCGGGGAATTCGGGCGCTCAAATTGCGGAAGAGCTTTGCTCGGCTGGCCGCCGAGTGTACCTCTCCGTGAGCAAGCACCGGCGCATACCACGTCGTTACCGTGGCAAAGACTACGGTTGGTGGTACTTCGCCCTTGGTGACGCCGACACGACCGTCGATCAGCGGCAAGAGGCGCAGCCGTCACCCTTGATTACGGGTGTAGGCGGCGGTCACGACTTAAATCTGCATCAGCTAGCCGCCGATAAGGTAGTGCTGCTTGGCCGTGTTCTCGGTGGCCGGGATGGCAGGCTAACCATCGCACCTGACCTCGGCGAGAACCTGGCGCAAGGCGACGCATCGTTGATCGATTTCACGCGGAGAGCTGATGAGCATGCCGCTCGGAATGGGCTGGACTTTCCACCTTATGAGCCTCCCGATCCCTTGCGCAACCCGAAGGAAGTCGCCGATCCCCTTCTGACGCTCGATCTAGCCTCGGCTGAAATCTCCACTATCATTTGGGCAAATGGGTTTCGGTATGACTTCAATTGGATCGACCTCCCAATATTTGCAAACGAGGCACAGTCTTCCGGCCGAGTGCCGGTACACAAGCGCGGGATCACAAGCGTGCCTGGTGTCTATTTTCTCGGCCTGCCTTGGCTCTACAAACTCAAGTCCGCATTTCTGAGCGGCGTCGGCGAAGACGCGGAACATCTTGCGGAGCACATCGCAGGTGATGCGCGACCGTGACTTCGCTTGGGCGCGGGCAAGCGGAGACCGCTGTCATCGCCTTGTCTCGCCATCCCGCAAATACTCCTCGCTACCGCCGACGAGGTGATCGAATAGGATGCTGTTTGCTGCGGTGCATGAGTCCGTTCATGGCACATAGCGTCATTCGTGGCGCTGCACCATTTCTGGTCGCTATTGGGGGCATAGCGGACATGGATCGGCGCGAGCGCTTGATAGCTAAGTCGCGATTGACCTGTAAGCGTCGTTTGCGGTGGTCTGAAATCTACTTATTCCGCTTTAGTAAGGTGCTACTAGCCAAGGTGATCCCAACAAAAATGATGGCGACAAGAGCATCTGTGCGGATAGTGCTGCCAGCAATACCGAAGCCAAAATGGACAACAATATCCAACGCGATAGCCGCCATAACGGCTGTTACAAGCACATAAATAGGAACGAGAAATCGGATCATGCCTTCAGTATGAGGCCGAATCTATGTAACGGCTAGAGTCAAAATTGGCTGCCGTATTTAAACTGACCCACTACCCACTACTCTTTTTTGACCCTCAGTGGCCAATTTTGAAATCATCAGTGGCCGATTTTGGAAGCATTGCCAATTTTTAATAATCTTTTAGTCCCCGCACTATCGGTTCTGGATTATGATTGATTGCTGGCGAGAAAAACCTGCGCTCCTGATCGCAACCACCGGCACCATTAAATCCGTTAGTGGGAGGATTCGGCGATAAAGCCCGGAACCCAAAGGTTCCGGGCTTTACGTTTCTTCATTAGGCCGCCTCAGTTGGCGGCCTCTTTCATTTCAAACCAGCCGTGCGATGACCGCTGTTGGCAGATTTTGTTGCAGAAGTCGGCGATTGTGATCGCGAGGCGATTGCTTCGATTTGTTGAAAAGGCTCCCGATCAACCGCCTCTTTGAGGGCGGCAGCATCGACCTGGCTGATAATTCCGTATCCCGATGGTCACGCAGGACATGCATCGGCCTCTGGTGGTGGCCTGGCTATAAACTTTGCAAGCCGACGTAAGTTCTGGGCGATGGCCGCGAGCGTAAACTCGAACTGAGCGCCGCAGGGGCCGCGTAATCGCAGAACACCCGAGCCGCAGAATGCGCTTGAGGTGGGCGAACAGCATCTCAATGCGTTTTCGATCACGACAAGATTGCGCAAAGGCACTTGTACGGGCGATCGCACGAGCAACGTCACGAGCCTCCTCGTAAGATGCTGCGGAGAAGCTTGCGTGATATATCCTTCGGACAGCCATTGCATCTTCAATGGGCAGATATCGCAATCGAGTTTGCTGGCGTTGTACGGGCGCAAGTCATCTTCTCTGATCCTGCCAGTGAGTGGTGAGGAAGCTTGCCCGCTGGGCAGGTGTAAATGTCGCGCACCTTGTTATAGGTGAAATCCTCGCGCGAGAAGATGCCACCTTCGCGTTTAGCCATGTACGATGACCGGACGTGTGCGGCGTATCATCTTGTCATTGACGAGCCAATCAAGGGTCGGCGCTGAGCCAGGAGGCCGTATCGGCGGCAAGAGTCGGGCTCGATATTAAAGCGCTCTTCCGTTTGCTCGCATCATCGTCTTCTTCGCTGCATCGATCTTCTGCTTGGCGAATGGCACGAGAAGCTTCGACATCCATGATGACGCCGCACTTCAAGTCGATCGGATAGTTGTCGGCATAGGCGAAGAAGGCCGGTCCCCGCATTGCGCCCGTCCATTGCGCGGCTGGATCAGATGGCGAGATGAACTTCGGCCTAACCTCGTCCGCTTGCACCGAAGGCCGCGTCATCGAGGGTTGCCAGATACTCCTTCACGGCGCGGCTCGCCGTCTCGGGATCGCACGTCTTTTGCCATTCTGAGCTGGGATCGAGCGCTGCTTGTTGGCGTCAGCCTGGATCAGGCTGGCATCCACGGCAAATCCCGTCCGCCAACGAGATCGGCCGCAATACACGCCCCGACGACGCGCTCGGAGACCCGGCGAAAGATGTCGCTCTCGCTAAAGCGCTCATTGCGTGCCCGCGAGAACGCTGAATGATCAGGAATTTCGTGCCATGCTGAGTTGCAAAGCCAGCGATAGGCGAGGTTCACCTGCAACTCGCGACGCAGCAGCCACTCGGAACGCAGGCCAAAGACATAACCGATGATCAGCATTCGGATCATCGATACCGGATCAACCGAAGGCCGGCCGAGGGTTGGATAGTGCGGCGCAAGCTCTGCGTAGACCCAAGATAGATCGAGAACGGCGTCGATCTGCTGCCAGATGATGATCAGGAACGGCTTCATCGAGACGGAACTCGTAGACAATAGGCCCCCGATCGTTGTTTCGACGTCCCATCATCGCCCGTCTCCGACGAAAAATGTCGTCAGAAGACGGAATCACTGTTCGCTAAAGCCTTCAAATCACTTCTGCAACAAAATGGCACAAAGCGGACAATCGTAGCGTCGCACTAGTTTGTCTGCTTTTGGACCATAGCGGATAAAAGTCGATTTTAGCCGGGAACGAGTTGTCTACCCATTAAGCGACATTGCAGAGCGGAATAGCTGCGCTGAGGTAGGCCCTATGCAGCGCCCTCAATTATGACGATAATAAAAATGCAAGGGCCTTTGATTGGCAGCTGGCCAACGGAAGGATCACTGCTATGAGCGACACCATCACCATCGGACGCGACCGGCCTGAAGAAGAGATCCTCAGCTACGAAGTCTCCGACGAGGCGCTGGAGACTGCGGCGGGCACGGGGAAAGAGAAAGCCGGGAATTACACACTCTTGTTCTGCAGCGGTTTGACTGAATGCCCAGGTTCCTAAAACAGAAGATCGGGGCCGGGGACCATCGGAGATCAAAACACTGATTGAATTTCGGAGAGACCGCCGTGAGGCGGTCTTTCTTTTTGCGCCGTTCATGCTGCGTTGCGTCGGTCGCTAATGGCACTTAACAGACAAACCAACCGCACCCGCGTTTGTCGCCTTCTCTAATCGGCCGTTCCGGGTCAAGCGCTTTCAGACTATCCACCCCTGCAGTGTCGATGTCGCTCACGGGCTCGTGCTTCTCTTCGGAATCGGCACCAAGGCCCTTCCATCATGGGATTCGAGGACGAGGCGGAACAATCTATTGGGCGGCCTTACCGTCAGACGACCGGCGGGTCCAAGCGACCAAGCGAACTCACCTCATCCATCTCCCTGAACATCTTCCCGCTCAAATCATTTTCTCCTATCCATTAATCCTACCTTCATGAGCTTCTCTAATCGGCCGTTCCGGGTCAAGCGCTTTCAGACTATCCACCCCTGCAGTGTCGATGTCGCTCACGGGCTCGTGCTTCTCTTCGGAATCGGCACCAAGGCCCTTCCATCATGGGATTCGAGGACGAGGCGGAACAATCTATTGGGCGGCCTTACCGTCAGACGACCGGCGGGTCCAAGCGACCAAGCGAACTCACCTCATCCATCGTCCCGTGAGGGACATCTTTCCACGGCTCGGTGGAATTCGATTTTTCTCCTATCGCATTTGATCCTGCACTGCTTTCATGCAGCTGCCGCGGCTTGTTCCCGGGTCCACTGGAACTCGGTGCCGTCAACCCAGATGCGGTGCATGATCACGGCTAACCGACGGGCGAGAGCCACGATTGCCTTCTTCATCCCGCGGCGCCTGGCGATCTGCATCGCCCAGGCCTTGAGCCAGGACCATTTCTTGGAACGCATCATGGCTTGAGCTGCTTCGTAGAGCATCGTCCGCATCATCTCATCGCCACAGCGCGATATTCTGCCGTCCCAATCGACCTCGCCCGATTGATACTTGGCGCAGGTCAGCCCAAACACTGCCCCGACGGACTTGGATTTGCGGAAGCGAGCCGGAATGTCGACGGTGGCGCGATAGGTCAGCGACACCACGGGGCCAACGCCGGGGGTCGTCATCAATCGCTGGCACACCTCGTCATCCCGGACGATGGCCAGCAGGCGGCGATGCAGGATGACGATCTGTTCGCGCAAGACCCGCCGGACAATGAGCATCGGTTCGACCAGAACCGCCAAGTCGGGGAGGTTCTCAACAAGCTTCCTGATGCGGGCCTCGAACTTCACCTTCCCAACCATGCCGACCTTGAGGCCGAAGTTGCGCAACGTACCGCGCAGGTCATTGTCGATGGCAATGGCCTTGGACAGCAGCAACTGGCGATGGGTCAGCAGCATCCGCAGTTTCTGACTGCGTAGTGTCTTCACATGCACCGGGCGGTAAATCCCCGCCCGCATCATTTGCGCCATGCCGCGTGCATCGTTGCGGTCGGTCTTGTTGATCTGTGCCTTTAACACCGCCCGCATGTGCCGCGTCTCGACGCAGATCACCGGCAAGCCGGCTTCGGCCAGCGCACTGAAAAGCCATTGCGACAGTGGCCCAGCTTCCAATCCGATCCGCTTGAACTGGTAGGCGGGGTTCTTCAGCACCGAAAGAAGTGCCTCAGGTTCGCTCGCTACCTTTACTTCCCGCACGATCCTGCCTGTGTCATCCACAATGCAGACGCTGGTCTCCTTGACTGAAACATCTAGTCCAGCAAAATGGTCCATGCTGCGCTTCTCCTTCTGATGCTTGAGGCCCGTAACTACGGTGACCTCGTTTCACCATCAGCCTGAAGCGCAGCACCCAAAATCTTCAGCTATCCACAAGCTGCCGGCCGATTACCAGATCACCGGCAAGCCGGCTTCGGCCAGCGCACTGAAAAGCCATTGCGACAGTGGCCCAGCATCCGCTTGAACTGGTAGGCGGGGTTCTTCAGCACCGAAAGAAGTGCCTCAGGTTCGCTCGCTACCTTTACTTCCCGCACGATCCTGCCTGTGTCATCCACAATGCAGACGCTGGTCTCCTTGACTGAAACATCTAGTCCAGCAAAATGGTCCATGCTGCGCTTCTCCTTCTGATGCTTGAGGCCCGTAACTACGGTGACCTCGTTTCACCATCAGCCTGAAGCGCAGCACCCAAAATCTTCAGCTATCCACAAGCTGCCGGCCGATTACCCCATCTATTGGATGTACAGCGGACATCGCAGGATTTCGGCGCGCGTTAGCTCGGTCGCAAATGACCCAACGCGGACATTCGTCACTGCAAGTCAGGACGGTGTCACAGCCTTGCCTTTGATCGCCTTAAGCTCGTCCGGCTCGAAGTTCCGCATGGTCCACGCCTGACGCGCGCAGCCCAAGTAGTTCCAAAAGCCGGCGAAGCCGATGGCGACCAGCACGCTGTTCCGTATGAGCCTTCAGACGCATGCGGCGTAGAACTTCAGCTGCTTCGTGTTCGGCGGCTTGCATGGTGTCCCGCGATCCAGTCTGGCGTTTGCGATTGGCGTTTCGCACCATTTAGCTGGACGGACGTATCCATCCACTTAAATAATCGATTTAATTTTTACAGAGTTGATAGGGCCAACAGACTAACCAAGTCGTGCCAGCAAATCCATTTCGAGAGCCCAGGTTGGGGTTTTTGCATTTTAGCGAAGCTGCTTATTTGCCAGCCTCTAACCGTCTTAAGCCAGCGCCTGTCAGCGCAAGAGCGCTGACGGCACCCGAATGACCCACCACTTCCCGAATGTATCCAACCGCAATTAGGCGATCCCGATGTTCATCCGGGATCGTGCGCTGCATCGGTCTGGTACCCACCTCTTTCAACGACGCAAATTCCTCGTTCGTAAGTGGTACCCTGCGTGAGGAAATGGATCGTAATTGGGATCGTAATCGTGCCATGTTATCGAATATGCACCGGGAGACTTGTCATAATCAAACTGCCTGACAAGTAGTGCTCGGATCAGCATCGTTGAACTACTCTGCTAGACGGTTGTTCACTTTTCACGGGGGCTTAGATGGCAAAACGTAAACGGACTTGGACAAAGAAAGACTTTGCCGAGCTTAAGGCTCATTCAAAATCCAGAACGCCGGTATCGACGATTTTGAAAGTGATGAAAAGAACGGTTGGGGCGTTAAGACGGAAAGCTGGGATTTTGGGGATCAGACTGGGTCATCGACGTTAAATCACATATGGTTAGACGGCGCCTAGCGAAATTTCCTCGACCAGCGTCGGATCGTCGACATTGCCGGTGCGTTTGACGTGCTTTGATACCGGCCATAGGCGAAGAGTATCGTCAGGCGCCGGACGCAAAAGTTCAGTTCTAGCTTCGCCGCTCAGCCATGGCCCGAAGTCCTTCGGCTCGATCAGCACCGGCATGCGATCATGAATGGAGCGGGTGAGCGAATTGGCCGAGGTCACGATGATCGTACACAAGCGCAGCCGCTCGCCCGTCTCAATATGTATCCATTGATCCCATAGCCCGGCCATCGAGAGCACGGAGCCATCCGCCGCGCTGATGTAATAAGGCTGCTTACCGCCCGGTGTCGGCTGCCATTCGAAATAGCCGCTCGCCGGGATCAGGCAGCGACCGCGCTTGAAGGCAGCGCGAAACGAAACCTTGGGCGACAACCAATATGACGCGCCGCACGGGCGCGCCCCGAAGGGGCAGCGTCTTCAACCCTTCTTGACGTGGCGCGCCGGCATCGAATTTATCGGTTTCCGGTGATCAGCCGGGTATCGGCTTTGTCACGCCGACACGCACTTAGAGAAATGGTGCGTTTGCACCAATCGTGAACATTCGCCGCAATCAGATATGTCGCCAGTATCAAATGGATAACATAGAATGGCGGCAGTCGCTTTCGATACGTAGTAGCTCTCGGCACCGGCGCTTTACAATTTTTTCCCATGGTTCGTCCGGTTCCGAACATGGCCCTCCGTCATCGATCGTCCGGGCAGGCAGAATTGGCCAGTTATTTCGATCGCGCCGAGCGCCCCGCCCCAACTCTGGCGTTCCGGTGAGGTCGCGAAGCTCGAAGCCGAGAAGCTTTGCATCCCATTCGACGGCAGTGAATTTCAGGAGCCAGGCGGGCGCCTCGGAGAATATTTGTTCGAACTTTAAGTTGTCATTGCCCCCAGGAAGATTGTTAAACATAAAAGGTGCATAGTGGAAAAGAGCTTTGAACGTAGGACCCCATACTTCCTTACCCTGACGACGCAACAACTCGTCGACTACCGGTGCAAATTTCTCGGTCAGCTTATCTTCCATACGACTCTGCGCAAGCCTGAGCGGCTCCTCAATTTTCGGCTCCCCATATAGAGCCACCGCTGCAACCTGTATTGCGTGGATGCGCGCAGAGCCCACAAGAGCGCCAGGTTCATCGCGTTTCGCTTGCACGGCCGCGGCAATTCGCTTGTCAAGATCGTTCACCTGGCTTTTCAGCTCTGGGCGGATCATGATTTTTCCTGAAGAGATTTTAGCTGTTCTTCCATCTTGCGAAGTTGAGCTACGACTTCGGCATCATCGATGAACTTTGCATTGCTTGCTAGCAGCACTGCGACTGCGTTGCCTTCACTCGGAGTAATTTCTCCGGCTCCCACCGCCTTCATGATGGCGGCATAGGCGGCGACGAGACCGCTACGACCTTCAATCGGGGGAAGGTCAATCTTTACCGGGCGATCTTTTGGCAGAATCCTATCCAAAAAGAACTTGAGCATCTGAGGATCGCCGGCCTTGGCGAGCTCGATCCCTTTGCGAATAAGCTCTTCTTCTTCGCCCTCAAGCAGGGCGTCAGCCAAGAGACTGGCTCGATTGCGCGAGCCTAGCTTTCGCCCGCCGTTTCCTTTGGCGAACGGTCTACCGCGTGGCCGCTTTTGATCCGAAGGCGGGGGCTGGTCATCCGTAGGCATGGCGACAACTCAACAGGCTGCCTCATTAGAACATAGGTAGTACATAGGCAGCCTGAAACAGGAATTCAAGTAGGAATTAAATCCTACATTGTTTGCCTAGATTCCGCGTAAATAACGCAAAAGCCGCAACATGGAATTAAAATCCGCGAGGCCATTGGGAGCTGTGCCAATATTTGGCGCCCGCACATTGAGCTACGAGCGGCGGGCACATTCGCGCCGCAAGTTTGCAATTCGCGCCTGCGTCAGAACGAACCCAAATTCATCGGTCTGACCAATGATGCGAGTGGGGGAGCGGCGGCTGGAAAAATAGTCGGCGTCGAATTCATCGACGAGAGCGGCAGTCGCAGTGCGGTTGCGGCGAAATATTTGCCCTGCGAGCGATCCGGTAATGTCGAACGCGGCGATGCTCCGGCGCAGAGTCTAGATCGAGCGGTTGATGCCGCCGTCGACGACGATCGTCTGGCCGTTGAGGTAGCCGGCTTGCGGTGAACAGAGATAGGCGCAGAGATCGCCGATTTCGTTCGGTTGTCCCATTCGGCGCGCCGGAATGGCCTCGGAGAAGCGCTTGAATTGTTCTTCGGCCGTTATGCCCAAACTCTTGGCCCGGGCAGAAAGTATTTCGGTGAGACGATCGGTCATGATGGGGCCGGGCGCGATATTGTTGACGGTGATGCCGTACGGCGCGAGGTCGGACGCAATCGTTTTGGCCATGACCGTGACGCCGGCGCGAACCGAATCCGAAACGACAAGATCAGTCATCGGCTCTTTCACGCCGTAGCCGGTCAGGTTGACGATACGGCCGCGCCCCGAAGCCTTAAGCGCCGGCAATGCCTCACGTATGAGGCGAACGGCACTCATTAAATTGAGCTGGTAGGCGATGTCCCAGTCGACATCGCCAGCCCTTTCGAAAGGGGCGGTTGGCGGACCACCGGCATTGGTGACGAGGCAATCGAGACCACCCAATGCGGCAATGGCCTCGGCGACAACGCGCTTCACGTCCGTTGGCTGCGAGACGTCCGCTGCGGAATAACCGGCGGCGCCGAATTCCGCCGCCGCTCGTTTGAGCTCTTCCTCGTTGCGGGAACAGACGAAGACGCGGGCACCTTCGTCGGCCAGTGCTTGGGCGCAGGCCTTGCCAAGTCCCTTGCTGGCGCCGGCGATAAGGGCCTTGCAGTCTTTCAAACCGAGATCCATTGGGAAGCCTTTCGACCGCCGATTTCACGAGACGAATTGCAAAAATAAACCGGACTGGGAAGTGCGCCTAGCGCAGTTTGTAGAGCGCATGCCGCCGGTTGCGGGTGAACGGCCTCACCTCGCTGGGCCAGCGCCCAACTTCGCTAGCCTTCGCCCATTCGCGGCTCACCAAGACATGAGGGCCATCGATCTCATAGAGCGCGCTATAGCGCGGGCTTGACTGCTCGATCCGCTTTTCCTCGCCGCCAATGCTGATGACGAACGGCTCGCCCTCGATGCGGGTGACGGCGTGCACGCCCGGAACTTTTAGCAGATTGGGCACATGCTCAACGTCGTAAACCTCGTTAAAAAGCGTCTCCTTGTCGGGGTCCACATCCATGCTGGCGACGAACAGATATTTGGAGTTGATCAGCATCGAGACATTCCCTTGCTACGACAGTGCTTTGCCGGCCCTGTCACGTGTGACGACTGGTGGTTGCCAAATAGGCATGCTCAAGTCGGTGCGGCAGATCGGCCTCGCCGGTTCTGGCTTCCAGCACGATCGATCCGCGCGCGAGCGCATAGACGCGATCGGCGAGCGCCAGCGCTTTCTCGATCAGCTGCTCGACCAGAAGCACCGCGGTCCCGGCCTCGCGCAGCCGCTGCACCACCACTAGCACGCGATCTACCAGCACCGGCGACAGACCGGCGGACGGCTCGTCCAGCATGAGCAGTCGCGGCCTTCGAACCAAACCCTGCGCCACCGCCAGGATCTGCTGCTGGCCACCAGAGAGCGCAGCCGCGCGTTCGTGACGCTTGACGGCGATTTCAGGGAACAGTCCGAGGACCTCATCGACGCGCGCAGCGCGTTCGCCGCGTGGCAGGTCGTAGGCCGCTAGCAACAGATTGTCGAGCACCGCAAGCTGCGTAAACACGCGGTGTCCCTCGATCACATGCGCGAGTCCGGCCTTCACGGTATCGCGCGGACTGGCGTCGGCGAGATCACGACCGGCGAAACGCACGCTTCCCGACCATGGCAGCAGTCCCGACACCGCGCGCAACAGTGTGGTTTTTCCGGCGCCGTTCGGGCCAAGCAGCGCCACCACCTCGCCCACGCCCACCGTCAGGTCAATGCCACGCAGTACACCGACCTTGCCGTAGCCGGTCGAGAGGCCGGCGATGTCCAAAAGCGGATCAGCCGCCGAGATAGGCATTGACCACCTCCCGATGCGAGCGGATTTCAGCGGGGGTCCCGGCCGCCAGCATCCTGCCGAGATTGAGAACGGTTACACGGTGGCAGGTGTCGAAGATCAGATCGGCATGATGCTCCACCAACAACACGCCGGTGCCGGCCCCGGCGATCGCTAGAAGCAGCCCGCCGAGCCGCCCAATTTCGTCGGCTGAGAGTCCGGCCGCGGGCTCGTCGAGCAGCAGGAAAGCAGGGCGCAGCATCAACGCGCGAGCGATCTCCGTGAAGCGCAACTCGCTGTGTTGCAGCCGATCGGCTCGTACAGCGGCGAGCCGCTCCAGCCCGACCGTCGCCAAGGCCAGCATGGCGGTGTCGCGCAGCATGACTTCGTCGCGTCGATGGCGTGGCAGCGACAGCAATGATTCGACGAATGTGCCCTCGCCGTCGATGGTGCCGCCGATCATGACGTTCTCCAGCACCGACGCGGAGCCGACAATGCGGGGGGTCTGGAACGTTCGCGCAATCCGCATGTGCGCGCGCCGGTGGCGCGCAAACACCGGCAGCGCGGCGCCGTTCAGACTAACCGCGCCGCGGTGCGGCGCGTAGTAACCGGAGATGACGTTCAGTGTTGTGGTCTTGCCGCTGCCGTTGGGGCCGATCAGTCCATGCACTTGACCCGACCGGATCTCGAGGTCGAGACCGTCGATCGCACGCACCCCGCCGAAGCTCAGCACGACCTGTTCCAGCGTCAAGGCGCCGGCATCGGGCGGTGCGCTGAGCAGCCGCTCGATCAGGTCGGGCCGCGGGATGATCGCGCGCTCGCTTTCGAGAGGGCGGCGGCTCTTAAAATCCAAGATCTCGGCAATTCCGCCTGGAATCGCAAGTACGATGACGAGCAGCAACACCGCATAGAGAAACGTGGACCACGCGACCAATGGCGCAGCGAATTCCGGCAGCGCCGTCAAAAGAATAGTGCCGAGGAGCGGCCCGAGAATGGAGCCGCGCCCGCCGATCAGGATGGCGATGAAAAACAGGATCGAAAGGTCAAGCGTGAACGCGTCCGGCGTGATGTAGGATTGTAATGCGGCGAAGAGCCCGCCGGCAACCGCAGCAACGGCGCCGCTGAACATGAATACTGCGCCCAACAGGGCGGGTTTTGAGATGCCGCTAGCTTCTGCCGCGACCTCCGCATCGCGGATCGCGGTGAGCGCGCGGCCGAAGCGGCTTGCCGCGATATTCGCCGTCATCCAGGTGCAGATCGCTGCCAGGCCGAAGCAGAAATAATAAAACCCCCATTGCGAGGCGAACGGTTCCGGAAAGATCGGCCCGGGAACGCCCACGCCGCCCCCGGTCACGCTTTGCCAGGCCAACGCCACCTGCGTGACGATGGTGGCGAAGCCAAGCGTAGTGATGGCAAAATAAAAGGTGCGTAGCCGCAGCGCGGGAAGACCGATGATCAGGCCGAAGATTGCGCCGACCATGGCCGCAATCGCCAGCGCCAGATAGGGCGACAGCGCCGGCATGACATTACCGGCCGCAAGCACGCTCGTGGTGTAGGCTCCGAGCGTGAGCAGCGCCACCCAGCCGATTGCGATCTGACCGGCGAAGCCGACGACCAGATTGAGGCCGGACACCAGCACCCAATAGACGCAGGCTCGGGTTAGGATCACGCCCCAATAGCCGCCGCCGAACAATGGGAACACAATGCCGAGAACGAGCAGCGCCAGGAAGGGCAGCGCCGCACCGAGCGGGCTTGCGGAGCCTAGCGCGCTGGCGCGGCTCGGGCGCAATTGTGCTGCCGTATCCATCAAACGCGACGCTGGAGGGTGGTGCCGACGAGCCCCTCGGGACGCGCCAGCAGGACAAGAATGAACACCGTGAAGACCGCCACCGACGCGAAAATGCCGCCGACAAGAAAGTTCGCGGCTTGCTGAAACAGCCCGAGCAAGAGCCCGGCGACTACAGCGCCGCGGTTGTTGCCCATGCCGCCCAATGCGACTGGAACGAAGCCATAAAAAGTCAACATCGGAGCGTTGCCAAAGAAGGCCAGGAGCATCTCGCCGCCGGCAAAGCCGGCAAGCGTGCCGATCGCGCCGGCGAGCGCATAGCTCGTCATGCGCAGCCTGCGTTCCGGCAGACCGAGCGCACGCGCCGCATAATTATCCTCGGAGATCGCCAGAAAGGCGCGGCCGATCAGCGTGTGGCGATAGAGCAGTTCCAGTCCGACGATCACCGCCGCGCAGGCGAGCATCGGCAACCAGAATTGCTGATCGAAACCGCCGCGGGGAATGTCGAAGAGGCGCGGAAACGGCCGCGCCTCCGTGCCCCATTCGATCGCGGTAAACTGCTGGATAATCAGCGCCAGCGCGAGCGTGGAGAGCACGTAGAGATGCTGATCCAGGCTCTTGAGCACCGGCCGCACGGCGACAATCTCCGTGACGATGCCGAAAAGCGCGCCGGCGGCAATCACGAGCGGAAAACCTGCCGCCAGCGGCATGCCCATGTGGGCGATGAAGAGCGAGCCCAGCACCCCGCCCAGCATGCCGAGCGTGCCAGCGGTGAAGCTGAACACGCGCGAGGCTGAGAACATCACATTATAAGTGATGCCGATCAGTGCGTAGATGCAGCCGATCGCCACCCCAGTCGAGACAATCGATTCGACCATCGGCTCAGGCGCTGTAGCCGGGAGCCAGGTTGAACGCGCCGTCCTTGAGCGAATTGGCCTCGACCATCACCACTTCGTCGTCGGGATAGCCGTTGTGCTGATCGGGGGCTGAAGGAGATGTCGCCATAGACGCCGGGGAATCCCTTGAGCTTGTTGAGATAGCCGACGATCTGCTCCGGCTCGGTGCCGACGGCCTTCATCGCCTGGGCGATCATCCGTGGACTGTCATAGCCGAGCGCGATCCACCACAGCAGCGTATCGCCCATGTCGATCTTGGCGCTCTTCAAGCGGTCGACGAATGCGCTGGTCCGATCCGAAAGCTTCCCGCCCGCAGCGTAGCAAACCGGGCGGAAATTGTTCGGATAGACCTTCGCCCAGAATTCGGGCTTTTCTAGCAACGCCTTGGTCTGACCCGAGCCGAGCGTGGTCTGGCCGACAATCGGCACGTCCCAACCCATGTCGCCGCGCGTATTGATGATGCGGGAGAGGAAGCCGGCATTCACGCTCCAGGGCATGATCGCTTCCGCTCCCGCGGATTGCATGCGCAAAAGCTCGGGCTTGAGGTCCGGATTGGCGGCGTCGACATTGCCCTGATAGACGACTTCGGCGCCTTTGGCCTTGAGCATCGGCGCATAGGCGTTGACCGATGCGGTGCCGTAGCCGGTGGTATCGCTGATCACCGCGACCTTTTTGCGCTTGAGCACTTCCACGACATAGCGGTTCGCGGCGCCGCCGATCTGCTGGTTGGTGGGCGCGTTGCGGAAGCACATCGGATATTTCTGCGGGTCGGTCAGGGTGTCGACCCAGCAGGGATGGATCTGCGGCGTTTTTGTGCGGGCGAGCAACGGCACGACCGCGAGCAACTCGCCGGAATTGACCGGGCCGAAGACGACGCTCACGTTCTGCCCGCGCGTCAGCTCCGCCGCTCCGTTCACGGCTTTCGTCGGATCGCTTTGGGTATCGCGGGTAATCAGTTCGATCTGCCGGCCGTCAATTCCGCCGGCCGCGTTGATCTCCTGCACTGCTAATTGGATTCCGCGATTGATCCCGACCCCGGTGGACGATGAGGGGCCCGTAAGCGCCGGTAGATAGCCGACCGTGATGGGCTCTTTTGCGGCTACCGCGGGCTTGGCTAAGGCGCCTGTAATGGCGGCGGCGCCGGCGGACGCCAGTACTCGACGACAAGTCATCGGCATTTTGATTCCCTCCCTGAGATTGTCTTGTTTCACTCCCAATCGTTATTGAGTCTCTCGGACTTTGACGGCGTACTATAGCCGCGGCTAGATGGTCCGGAAAGCACCTGTCGCGTGCGATTTTGAGGTCTCGGACGAGGAGTTTTTTGAAGGGAAGCGGGACAATGGAACTCGGTCTTGCAGGCAAGACGGCGCTCGTCACCGGCGGGAGCAAGGGAATAGGCCTTGAGACGGCACGCGCGCTCGCACGGGAGGGCGTGAAAGTTCTTATCTGCGCGCGGCGGGAGTCGGCGCTTGCCGAAGCGGCGCGCGACATTATGGCGACCACCCAAGCGAAGATCGAGACACATCAGCTGGACGTGACCAAAGTCGAACAGATTGAAACGATTCCGCACATCGTCAGCGACCGGCTCGGCCGCATCGACATCCTCGTCAACAATGCCGGCACGGGCACGTACAAGCCTTTTCTCGAAGTCACCGACGAGGAACTCGTCGACGGCATGGCGATCAACTTCTTCGCGCAATTCCGCATCTGTCAGCGGATAGTGCCGATAATGATCGCGCAAGGCGCGGGCCGAATCGTCAATGTGAGTGGCGAGACCGGGATCATGACGCTGAACCCGCCGTTCCTGTCCTCCTGCACTGGACCGGCGAAAGCGGCCGAGATCCGGTTCTCCAAGGTGCTCGCCAACGAACTTGCGCCGCACAACATCCGCGTGAACTGCGTGATACCGGGCTTTATCAATACGCCGGAGCGCTTTGCTAAATGGGAACGAGAACTTGCCAAGCGAAAGCTTAGTCCCGAGGACGCGGCGCGCGAGCGATCGCTTTGGTCAAATAATCAAGGCGTGCGTGATACGCGCTGGGGCGCGCCCGAGGAGATCGCCAATCTCATCGTCTTTGCCGTCTCGGATGCGGCGAGCTATATCAACGGCGCGGCGCTCGTCGCCGACAATGCGATGGACAAGTCCTGAAGGTCTAGGCGTCGACGAAGTCGAACGCATTCCGATGGCGGACCACGCGTCCAGTGGACGGCGAGGGGAAATGCGCCGTGCACATGAGCGTAGACGTATCGCAGAAGCGGCCGAACAATTCTCGCCTCGACTCTCCCGCCCGCTTGGAATCGTAATCCGACATCATGCCCAGCTCAGGATACCGGGCTTGCAGCGGTGAGTGGATCATGTCGCCGGTAATGATGGCATCGGTGCCGGACTTGCCGACCTGCACCGAATAGTGATCGATGGTGTGGCCTGGCGTCGGGATGAGCGTAACGAGTTCGTTGAACGCGTGCGCGCTCTTGACGATATCGACGCGATTGGCTGCCACAATCGGGAGCACGGAATCGGTGATCCATGGGCACGCTGCCGGGTCGTCCTTCTGGCGCTTGGTCCAGTAAGCAAGTTCGCGCTCAGCAAATACGTAGCGCGCCTTCGGGAAGGTCGGCACCCACTGGCCATTCTCGAGCCGCGTGTTCCACCCGACGTGGTCGGTGTGCAAATGCGTGCACATGACGAAATCGATATCGTTCACGCTGAATCCGCTTGCCACGAGGTTCTTCTCGTAGCGATCGGAATCCATCATGTGCCAAAAGCTCCGCGTCGGTCGCGGCTTATGGTTGCCAACGCACGAGTCGATCATGATCGTGTGGTGAGGTGTCCGCACGATGTAGCTCTGGATGCAGAGCATCAGCTTATCCGCGGCATCGAGGAATCTGGGCTGCAGCCACCCCCGGTTCTCGTCGAGGAGCTCCCTCGTCATGGTCGGGAAAAATTGCACCGCATCGAAGAATGGACCCTCCTGCTCGACGATACGGTTGATCGTGACGCTGCCAATTTCGATTGTAGCGGGCAAGATCGGCCTCCATCTCTGAACAACTCGCGCGTCCAAGCAGCATCTATCGAAGGCGCGGTCAGTGCAATGTCCGAAAGTCTCAACGCTCTCGCCTAATGCTGAGTATGAACGAGACCGGGGGTCGATGCTCCGGCACTCGCGTCCTCAAGTATCATGTCCGCACCCTTTTCGCCGATCATGATCGTAGCTGCGTTGGTGTTGCCGGAAACGACCGCCGGCATGATCGAAGCGTCGATCACGCGCAGACCCGCAAATCCGCGTACCCGTAGCCGCTCATCGACCACGGCTTTCTGATCCTGGCCCATGCGGCAGGTACCCACGGGATGATAGGTAGTGGAGCCGCGGCGGCGGATGAAATCGAGCAAATCATCGTCGTTGTCACATTGCTTCCCCGGCTCGATCTCCTCCGCGATATGCCGCGCCATGGCGGGCGCCTGAAAGATGCGTCGCATCGCCGTGACGCCGGCCACGATGGTCTCGCGGTCCTTTTGCGTGGCCAGATAGTTCGGGTGAATTGCCGGAGCCTCTCGCGGATCTGCAGATTTGATGCGCACATAGCCGCGGCTCTCCGGCCGCAGCAAAACGCAATTGCCGGTCACGCCCGGGAACGGATGCAGCTCACCACCGATGGTGCCCGCCGAAAACAGGGAAATCGAGCATTGCGAGTCGGGTGTTTCCGACGAGGGCAGCGCGCGCAGGAAACATGCGGCGGAGACCGCCGGGATTGCGAGATACCCGCGGCGCGTAAGCACGTAGTGTAAGCCATGCGAGAGCATTCCGCTCCAGCTGCGTACCGCGTCGTTGAGTGTAATCGGCTCCTTGCAGCGCAAAATGATGCGACCTGAAAAATGGTCGTTGAGATCATCGCCGACGCCCGGCACATCGGCAATCACTGGGATTCCGTGAGACCTTAGAAGCGAGGCCGGCCCAACTCCCGAAAGCTGCAACAGTTGCGGCGAATTGAAAGCGCCCGAAGCGACAATCACGCCGACATTGGCGCGCGCGCTGCTTTTGTGGTTTCCGACCAGATATTCGATGCCGGTCGCGCGTCGTCCGTCGAAGAGAATGCGCGTGGCGAGCGCATTCGAAACCACCTTGAGATTGGCGCGCCGTTGCGCCCACTTCAGATAGCCTCCTGCGGTCGAGGAGCGCACACCGTTGCGCATCGTGGTCTGATAATAGCCCGCGCCTTCTTGCATCGCTCCGTTGAAATCGTTGTTGCGCGGATAGCCGCACTGCACTGCCGCTTCCACATAGGCTTCCGCGAGCGGATGCCGGTCGCGCAAGTCCGAAACCGAAAGCGGTCCGCCAGCACCATGAAATTCATCCGCGCCGCGCTCGTTGTCTTCCGCCTTGCGGAAATAGGGCAGGACGTCGTCGAAACTCCAACCGGCATTGCCGAGCTGCCGCCAATAATTGAAATCCGCCGCCTGTCCGCGGATGTAGATCAATCCATTGATCGAACTGGACCCGCCAAGCACCTTTCCGCGCGGCGCGATAACCTCGCGGTTGTGGCATTCAGCTTGCGGCTCTGTCGCATAGCACCAATTGTACCGGCTATCGTTGAAAAGCCTGCCGAAGCCGAGCGGGATATGAAGCCATGGGTGCAGGTTGCTGGGGCCCGCTTCCAATAGCATGACGCGATGCCGCCCCGACGCCGTGAGTCGATTGGCCAGAACGCACCCGGCGCTGCCGGCTCCCACGATAATGAAGTCGAACGCCTCTGAATTTGGCACGCGTTTTCCTCCATTGATGCGACTTCGGGGGGATCACTTTCGCGTCACATGCCGACCGGAATGATTATTCGGAGGGAACGTGATTGCCACGCAGCCGCTTCGGTCGCGCCAGGCCTCAGTTGAGCGTCCACGGACGGTCGGAACCCGCGCGCGGTCGAGCGGGCATTGTGCCGCCGAGCCCGACTATGAACTCTGTTGTTCCGATGTCGAGTGCCATTTGCCTCGCCTCCAATGGGATCACGCTCGCTGCAATTTCGGAACGATACTACGGCTCAAAATGGAGGTCTGCGACGTATTTCACCGACTGCTGGGACGACGATGGATGTCTGCTTGTGGCCGATAGTGTTGAAAAAGTCTCCGTAAATTGGTTGTGGAATTAGATTTTGAAATAATCGAATTCGCGTGAATGGATTTTTGAAATCAAGATTGCATCTTGGTGCCGGATTTTGAATCAATCTTTCCCGGGGCCCCTTCAAAATCGTTTTTCAACAGTATCGGCCCATAGCGGACATGCAGATGCCGCCGATAATTGCCCGCTAGCGGCGCTAGCGCCGACCGTATGTGCGTCGGTGTAGCTGGGCGAATATCTAAAACTTGGGCAACGGCCTGTGTGTACCGAAAGCCTCAACCGGTGATGATTTGGGTCCGGCGGCTAAAATCCCTGTTTCTGCGCCAGAACTCCCTGTTCCGCCGAAATTATTCCCTGTTCCGTCGAGTTGGGAACTTTGCCCAAAAACACAGAAATCATTGGGCTAGTTGGCCATCTGAGACGGGAAGAGTGCTTGGAATTGAAAAATTCCCTGTTCTTTTCCCTGTTAGCAGGGAATTGGGGAGTGGAGACGGGTTCGAATGCGACTGCGTCCGCCACCACGCAGTCGCGTGTTTGTACCGAGTCTCATTGATCAGAACCCGTGCACCCGCTGGCGCAGTCCGATGGGTATGATCGTCAGGGTTTCCCCTAAGCCTGTTTGTGCGCATCGATCGCGGCGAGCACTTTCGGCGGCGACATCGGCAGCTCGGTGAGCCGCCGGCCGACCGCGCGCTCGATCGCGTTGGCGATGGCTGCCATCGGAGGGCAAATGTTGACTTCGGCGGCGCCTTTGGCGCCGTAGGGGTGGGCGGGATTCGGCACCTCGACCAGCACCGGCTCGATCATCGGCAGGTCGGATGCCACGGGAATCCGATAGTCGAGGAAACCCGGATTTTCCATGTGCCCCGTGGAGTCATAGATGTACTCCTCGTTAAGCGCCCACCCGATGCCTTGCGTGACCCCACCTTGGATCTGCCCTTCGACATAGCTCGGGTGGATTGCGCGTCCGACGTCCTGAGCGGCGACGAAACGCAGCACCGTCACCTTGCCGGTCTCGGGATCGACCTCGACGTCGCAGAACTGGGTGGCGAAGCCGGGCGCTACTGCGCTCGGGTTCACCGCCGCCGCGGCGACGATCGGTCCACCGGTCTGCGCGCGCTTGGCGGCAATCTCCCTGATCGACAGCGGCTTGAAATCGCCGACATTGCTACTCGCCGGCTTGGCGCAACCGTCCTCCCAGACCACGCCCTCCGGATCGACGTTCCACATCTTGGCCGCCCTTACGCATAGCTCCTGGATTATCTTCTTGGTGGTGTCCACAACGGCCATGCCGGTTGCGAAGGTGACGCGCGAGCCGCCGGTTAGATGCGCATAGCCCACCGACGCGGTATCGGCGACGATCGGGCGCACCTGGTCGTAGTCGATTCCCAGCGTCTCGGCCGCCATGATTGCCATCGAGGCGCGCGAGCCCCCGATGTCGGGACTGCCGGTCGCAACGACGACCGTACCGTCCTCGTTGACATGCATAGTGGCGCTCGAATTCGCCGCCGCCGTTGAACCAATAGCCGGAGGCGACGCCGCGCCCCTGGTTCTTCCCGAGCGGCGCCTTGTAGCCCGGATGGTTGAGCAGCGCCTCGATGGTCTCGGAATATCCATTGTGCGCAAGCTTGGCGCCGGAGAGCATCTGGGTTCCCGCCTTGGCAGCGTTCTTTAGCCGCAGTTTCAGCGGGTCCATACCGATCCTCTGCGCCAGAACATCGAGCACGCTCTCGACCGCGAAGGCACCGATCGGCGAGCCCGGCGCGCGATAGGCCGCAACCTTCGGCCGGTTGCACACCACGTCGTAACCGACCGCGCGGGCGTTCGCGATGTCGTAGGGCGCAAACGCGCACATGCACGTGCTCATGAATGGCGAGCCCGGAAATGCACCGGCCTGCAACTTGAAGCGCCCGTCGGCGGCGACAATCGTGCCGTCGCGCTTGACGCCGATCTTCACGGTCATGGACGAGCCCGAGGTCGGGCCGGTGGCCCTGAACACGTCCTCGCGGCTCATCACGATCTTCACGGGATGACCCGATTTCCGCGCGAGCATGACGGCCACCGGTTCGACGTAGATCACGGTCTTGCCGCCGAAGGCGCCGCCGATCTCCGCCGGATAGACCCGCAGGTCGCCGAGCTTCATGTCGAGCAGTTGTGCGGTGTACGCGCGGACGACGAAATGCCCCTGGCTCGAGCTCCAGAGCTCGCTCTGGCCGTCGGCGTCGAAGCGGGCCACACAGCCTTGCGGTTCGATATAGCCCTGGTGCACAGGCGCGGTCTTGAAGGACATTTCGACGATCTCGTCGGCCGCCGCGAAACCAGCCTCCAAATCGCCGATCTTGAATTCGACCCGCTTCGAAATATTGGAGGGCTTTGGCGCCGGCTCGACCCCGCGGGTGATCAGGTCGGGAAACAATAGCGGCGCATCCGGCTTCATCGCGTCATCGACGTCGATGACATGCGGCAGCACTTCGTAGTCGACCGCGATCAGCGACAGCGCCTCGTCAGCGATAGCCTTGCTGGTGGCCGCCACCGCGGCCACCGCATGGCCCTCATAGAGCACCTTCTCGCGCGCCATGATGTTGCGCGTCATATGCCAGAAATTCTGCGCGACGCGCTCCGGGCCGACATACTCGAACTTCTGCTCCGGGAAGTCCGCCGAGGTTACCACCGCCTTGACGCCGGGCAGGGCGACCGCTTTCGAAGTATCGATCGAGCGAATGCGCGCATGGGCGTGGGGCGAGCGCAGGATACGACCGACCAACTCGCCCGGCATTGCCAAGTCTGCGCCGTACTGCGCAAGGCCTGTCACTTTCGGCACGCCGTCGGGGCGAACCGGCCGGGTTCCGACCCACTTGAATTGCTTGACCGCTTCGCGCGAAGTAATGTCGTCCACAGCGACCTCGCCTGATTGTCGGGTTGCGTTTGGCTT
Organism: uncultured Alphaproteobacteria bacterium; assembly: GCA_963739075.1. Taxonomy (GTDB): domain Bacteria; phylum Pseudomonadota; class Alphaproteobacteria; order Rhizobiales; family Xanthobacteraceae; genus Pseudolabrys. The sequence continues at coordinate 81,495 of CAVTZC010000002.1, forward strand.
TGCGTGAGAGTTGCGCGGGAAGCGCGCAAATGCAAGCGGGTAAGCCGTGCGCCCGCGGCCGCCACGACGTCGCGCTTCGGCCTAGACCGCCAAGCAATGCTGGACTAGCTTCCCGTTTGGCTCGTTTGGAGACGCCAGGATCATGCTCGATTATACCGCCCCATCGACGGTCGAGGAGGCCGTCCGCATTTTGGCTGCAGCCCCCGGCACCGCAAAGCTCCTGTCCGGCGGGACCGATCTGCTGGTTCAACTCCGCTCCGGCCGGGTCAAGCCGGGCCTGATCGTCGATATCAAGAAGATCCCCGATATCTCCGGCATCCGCGAGCGAGATGGCGCCTTTGTGATCGGCGCCGCGACGCCCGGTGCCGTGATTGGCGAATGCGACGCTCTCAAGCAGGCGTGGCCCGGGGTGGTTGAGGCCGCCAATCTGATCGGCTCGACCCAAGTCCAGGGCCGGGCATCGCTTGCCGGCAATCTCTGCAATGCGTCGCCGGCGGCCGATAGCGTGCCGGCGCTGATCGCTGCGCGCGCGACCTGCGTGATCGCAGGCGCAAACGGGAAGCGCGAGGTTCCGGTGGAGAGTATCCCTACGGGCCCGGGGCGTACCTCCCTGAGGCCAGGCGAGTTTATCGTCGAGTTTCACTTGCCCAAGCGCCCACCCCGCTCGGCAGACGCCTATCTCCGCTTCATTCCGCGGACCGAAATGGATATTGCCGTGGTCGGCGCCGGCGTCAGCGTCACGCTTGACCCCGGCGGCATTTGCACCGATGCGAGGGTCGTGCTGGGTGCCGTAGCGCCGACCGCGATCCTGGTTCCGGAGGGCGCCGCCGCTCTGATCGGGCACACGCTCGACGAGACGGCACTCGCCGCGCTCGACCAGGCTGCGCGGCGCGCCTGCAAGCCGATCGACGACAAGCGCGGGACGATCGAATACCGGACTAAAGTCGCCGGCGTGATGGCACGTCGGGCGGCCACCATCGCCCACGAGCGCGCGCGGGAGCGTCGATGAGCAAGTATCACGTATCGACCACAATCAACGGCGAGCCCACCGAGTTTCTGTGCGAGGCGCAGCTCACTCTGCTCGACGTGCTGCGTGACGAGCTCCATCTGACCGGCAGCAAGGAAGGATGCAGCTCGGGCGACTGCGGCGCCTGCAGCGTGATGGTCGACGGCCGCCTGGTCTGCTCGTGCCTGATGCTCGCTGTCGAGGCCGAAGGCCACAAGATCGAGACGATTGAGGGCATGGCGCAGGGTAACGATTTGCACCCGCTGCAGCGGAAATTTCTCGAGCATGCGGCGCTGCAATGCGGTTTCTGTACGCCGGGCGTGTTGGTTGCGGCTAAGGCCTTGCTTGACCGCAATCCGAATCCGACGGAAACCGAGGCGCGCTACTGGTTCGCCGGCAACCTTTGCCGGTGCACCGGCTATGACAAGATCATCCGCGCCGTTCTCGACGCGGCCGCGGAAATTCGCGCCGTTGACTCACCATCTAGATGAGATCATGCCAATTCGGTAATCCCTGTTCCGCCGGTTCAAAAAATCCGGCAGGTCAGGGGAGTATCCAGCTAAACATGATCTGGCGATACTTTGCGGCCGATCGCCGATAGTTCGGCGCGACATGCAAAAGATCATTCGCGCTTTTCGGCGATACTTTCAGTCAGCACGACGAGTGTCCGGCGCGTTTCATTGTCTGAAATGCTAGCAAGCGCTTTCAACATTCGGACGGCGTACGGCACCGAGAGCAGGTCGGTTACTATCTCGCCGGAAACCGGCCCATCGGCCCCTGCCGCGCCGGTATTAAAAAAGCGATTTATCGGTACGCCCAAGACTTTGGAGAGTTTTGCCAGGCGGCTCGACCCAACCCGATTGGTGCCGTTTTCATATTTTTGCACTTGTTGAAATGTGACGCCAATTGCTTCACCCACCTCCGTTTGGGAGATGCCTTTCGCGAGACGGAAAATACGAATGTTTTTTGCGACAAGCTTATCAACCGGCTCGAACTCGTTTCGCCATCCAATTGCGGGCCTTGATGCGCGTGTTGATGCTAGAGCGAGCATATCACCCACTTTCTGCCCCCGCCAATGCCACCGGCCATCAATGCACAGATTCGGATTCATCATCCGAAACCGGCCTCATTGCCATTGCCATCATGAGCTTAGACACGACCGGCGACGACAACGTGACCTGCCCGTCCGAAATTACTGCCACGCGGACTGACTCGGCGCAGTCTGCGGTCATGGTTAGGAACGCCCGAAGCGCGTTTCTTGGCTCATTTGGCAGGGTAATATAATGACGCATGACCTCGGCGAGCTCGGGCTCCAAACTCCAGTAGTATAATTCAATGAGCCGTTCTGGACTTTGAGAAATGCTCACAAGCCGGTGTAATAGGGCCAGCAATTCGCGCGCTTTTGTCCGCGGTGCGGATTTCGGGGGGCGTTTCATTGGCTGGTCCCGTTTGTCGGACGGCGCGTGCCCGGCGCCCGGTTGACGAACGAGTGCCGCATGCTCGCCGGAATTAGTCGCCGTTCTGATTATAGGCGGTCTCCCAAAACAGCTCCTTCCAGTCGCCAACCTTCGCCTTCATGCTCCCAATACGGTTGAGAAACGCCGCGAAGTAGGCAATGCGATGAGGTTGCGAGGTGAATTCGAAGCCCGGGTCACTGAGCAGCTCAACCAGATCGTCGACGCTTTCCGATGCGTTCTGAGCTTTCTTCCATAGAATCGCGGCGGCGCGTTTGTCCGCGTTGGCGACTTTGATCGATTTATCGAGCGCGCTGGCGACGGCTTTGAACAGCGTCGGATTTTTCTCTTTCGTTTGCTTGGTCGCCAGCAGCGTGATTTGCGTCAGTGGACCGCCAAATACCTCGCGGCTATCGGCAATGACATGCGCACCCGGCAGTTTGAGGCCGCGGGCGGTGAACGGCTGCACGGCGATGTGCGCCGTTATTGTTGCCGAACCGTAGCCGGCGGAGAGCGCCGCGACCGCATCGGGATGGCCGAGCCCGACAGTCAAATGGTCAAGGCGATGCGGGTCGCCCCATAGTTTCTCCGCCGCCATTTCCAACATCATCGCGTTGAACGATATCCGTACCGACGGCACGGCGATGCGGTCCTTCTCGGTGAAATCGGCGATCGTCTTGACGTTTGGATTGATCGTGTAAAGCACCATGGCCCCGTTCGAAACGGTTCCGACGGCTTTGACTTCGTTCGGGGTGCCGTGGGTTTTGTCCCACAGCGTCAGCAAGGATGGCAGCGCGGCGGTGCCATAGTCGGCTGATCCCGATAACAACGCGTCGATAACCGGCGCGGGACCGCTCAACGTCTTGGCGGTCGCTTCGACTTTGCCAAGCCCGAGCTTGGTGGCCTCTTGCTGCAGGATGCCGCCGCTGACCATTTCATCGACAGGCAGATAAAGCAGACCGCGCTGCTGGACAAAACTCACCGTGAGCGGGGCCTGCGCGCGGACAATCGAAGGTGCCGCAAGCAACCCTACGCCACCCGCAACTGTCGCGATGGCCTGTCGCCGGGTCACTGGCCGAACCGTGTTCCTCCCTGACATTGGTCCTCTTCCGATTTGTGCGCGTTTTTTCGTGTGAGCCGCGGCTATGGCGGGCACCGCTGGCCATGATAGGCTGAGTTGAACGCGTCAACAATCGATCCAGGTCCAGGTTTTTTTGCACCGCACTTGGCGTCGGGTCCGAACTGCAATGAAAATCACGCGCGTATCGGGTGTTGTCTACCGCCAGCAGCTCAAACTCAGTGGTCCCAAGCCGAAATTCGCGGGCGAGGGACGTAATGCGTTCGAGACGCTGCTGGTCAAGGTCGAAACCGATAGCGGCATCGTCGGCTGGGGCGAAGCCTTCCCGCATCGGATTTGGCCGGCCGTAAAGTCGCTGCTGGAAACTATGATCGCGCCGGCCTGCATCGGCGCCGACCCGACCGACATTTCCGCTTTGATGAGAATGTTGATCTACCGCGTCCATGGCGTCGGGCGCGCGGGGCCGGCCATGTACGCGGTTTCAGGATTGGATATTGCGCTCTGGGATATTCTCGGAAAAGTGAAGAACCAGCCGATTTACAAGCTGCTCGGTGGCGCCCAACGCGAGAAAATCCCCGCCTATGCCAGTTTGCTTAAATACGCCGATACGGCTGTCGTCAAACAGTTTTGTGGCGAAGCGCTTGGCCGGGGATATAGCGAACTCAAGATTCACGAAACCGGCCGAGAAGAAATCACCGCCGCTGCGCAACTGTTGCGGCGGCATAACGGCGGCTCGCTGATGGTGGACGTCAATGCGCCTTGGACCTTGCAGGAGGCATTGGCAGCGACCGCGCCGTTGCGCGAACTCGGTCTCAAATGGATCGAGGAGCCGGTCTGGCCGCCCGAGGATTTTCGCGGTGCCGCGGAAATCAGCGCCAGCGGGGTACCCGTGGCCATCGGCGAAAATGTCCTGACGCCGGTCGATTTTACGCGGCTGATCGACAGTCGGGCGGTGGATTACGTCCAGCCGAGCGTTGCCAAGATCGGAGGAATTTCAATCATGCGGGACATCATCGTAGCCGCCAATCAGGCGAGCGTGGCCGTCGCTCCGCACTCCGCCTATTTCGGTCCAGGCTTGATCGCGACCGCGCATGTCAGCGCCGCGTTGGTGCGTGCGCCAATGATCGAGCGATTGTATTGCGACCTCGCGGAAAGTCCGTTCGGCGACTGGTATCAGCCGGTCGACGGATATCTCCGTGTTCCGCAAGGTCCTGGCCTTGGCATCGACCCAGACCCGGGCATTCTCGAAAAATCACGCGTCGATTGACGGCAACGGCCTATCGCTCCCGAGGACATAATGAAAATTCAGCAAGTTAAAACCAATCTCGTCCGCCTTCCGCTGGAGGAGCCCCTGGTCGGCGCGCCGGTCTTTCCGGGGATGCTGCGCGAATTCATCACCGTGCAGGTGCTTACCGACGACGGCATCGAAGGCATTGCCATCACCACGTTCGGCGGAAAGATCGTACGCGCGCTGAAAGCGGCGGTCGAGGAGTTGGGGGAGCTCATCAGGGGCGAGGATCCGCTCCGCACTGAATTCGTGACCAGCAAGCTCCGCGCCGCATCGGCCCCGTGCGGGCCGGGCGGGATTGCGGCCTTGGCCATATCGGCGATCGATATCGCGTTGTGGGACATCCGGGGCAAGGCGTTCGGCGCTCCACTCGCGCAACTGCTGGGCGGCCGGCGCGACCGCGTGCCCGCCTATGGTAGCGGCGCGCTCACGCGAACAACGCCGACCGACAAACTCGAACGCGCCGCGGCTGCACTGGTCGAGAAGGGCTATCGGCAGATCAAAACGCAAATGGCGGTAGAAGGTCTAACACCTGCGCAGGAGGTCGAACGCATTCGCATCATCCGCAATGCGGTCGGTCCGCGCACCAACTTAATGGTGGACATCAATCAACGCTGGAGTGTGCACGAGGCGATTTCCATTGGCCGCCAAGTCGAGGAATTGGGCCTTGGGTGGCTGGAAGATCCTACGGCCCATGATGATTACCAGGGGCTCGCCAAGATCGCCGACGCTTTGACGACGCCGATATGTGCCGGCGAATATCTCTACGGTATTGCGCCGCACCGGCAGTCTATGATGCATCACTCGGTCGACATTGTCATGATTGATCTGCTTCGGGTCGGCGGCGTGACGCAATGGATGAAGGTCGCCGGTATGGCGGAGGCATTCAACATGCCTGTGGCCAGTCACCTCCTACCGGAAATCCACGTGCATCTCGTCGCCGCCGCGCCAAACGGGCTGGTCGTTGAATACATGCCATGGACCTGGCGCCTGTTCGACAATCCGCCCATGCCGGTAAACGGCGAGATGCCGGTGCCGACCGCGCCCGGTCTCGGGCTGAAATTCGCAACCGATTTGTTCGAGAAATACGGCGTCGGCTAGCCTTCGCCGAGCAGTGACGGTGCGGTGCCTCAGCAGACACATGCCCGCTCTTCGGCCGTCAAATTTGGCACTTTATCGAGCTCGGCAACGGGATCCTGATACTCACGTCAAATGGATTGTCGGTTCCATTGGCCAAGTGGTCTGCTTCCACTTGATCGATCGGCAGCCGCAGCGACTTCGGATCGAGCGCCAGTGCGTCGAAAAAAATGGCTCGCTCGGTAAGGTCTTGGTTTTGACACGGGGGAAGGCCGATTGCGATACGCACCGTCGAAGCGCTTGAGCGGTCGGGTGAGTCAATATGCGCATCGCGATCTTTTCGCATGGTGACATGTTCTCGAACGCAGTCATCGTTACGAGGCATCCGCTCGGGATTGCATGATTGCCACACACGGATATGATTTTCAGGAAGACGCAGGAGACTCGGCACATGGTCCGTAAGTTTCAAATCGGCATGCTGGACGGCGACGGAATCGGGCCGGAGGTTTGCGCGGCGACCGCCGAGGTGTTGAGCGAAGCGGCGAGGCGTAGCGGCCTCGGCTTGCGCGTCATTCCTGCTTTGGTAGGTTGGAAGGCGCGTGAGAAATTTGGCAACTTGCTGCCCGAAGAGACGCTCGATGTTTTGCGCAGTGCCGATGCATGGATCATGGGGCCGACCTTCGCCGGCGAGTACCCCAAGGACGACCACACCAAAGGCCATCCGAGTGGTTATCTGCGGCGGAGTTTCAAGTTGTTCGCCAATGTGCGGCCGGTGCGGGCTTGGACGCAGCTCAACCCGCTCATTCCTGATCTTGATATCACGGTCCTGCGGGAGAATACGGAAGGCTTTTACCCCGACCGCAATCTCGCCTGGGGTTATGGCGAGTTCAAGCCGACCGACGATGTCGCGCTGTCGTTGCGCGTTATCACCGGCGTCGCGTGCAACCGTTTTGCGCGGTTCGCGCTCGAATATGCATCGGCCTCGGGCGTAAAGCAGCTGCACGTGGTGCACAAGCGTACCGCAATGCCGCAGACCGAAGGACTGTTTATCGGCGCGTTCGAAGCCTTGCAGCCGGAATTTCCGGACGTGGAGCTGAAGCTCTTACGCGTCGACACATTTAGCTCCTCCTTTCCGCGCCATCACAAGGATTACCGGCTGGTGGCGACCACCAACTTGTTCGGTGACATTCTGTCGGATCAGGCCTCGGGTCTCGCCGGCGGTGTTGGACTGGCGCCTTCGCTCAACGCTGGAGCAGATCACGCGATGGCGCAGGCGGTGCACGGTACCGCAGCCGACATTGCCGGACGGGGCCTGGCAAACCCTGCGGCACTGATCCTGTCTACCTCACTCCTGATGCGCTGGCTGTATCAGCGGACCAAGGTCGAAGCAGCCCGTGTCACTGGGCAACTCATCGAGCGGGCAGTGACCGGGGCAATCCGGGGAGGAACGCTAACCGCTGATCTCGGCGGCAAGGCAAGCACCGACGCTTTCACCAAAGCAGTCATCAACGAATTACAGACCGCCGAACTAAAGACGACGGAAGCATCGTCGGCCTAATGCCCGCATGAAATGGCACTGCCCATGAAGCGGCGGCGCCAGCAGGAGAGATAATTTTAATGCCGGTAAATGTTGTCGCGCCTGCTGCACCGACGATTCCCGGGCCATTGCCGCATACCGTGCGGCCAAGCTTCACACTGCCGTTGGGTTCCTGCGACTGCCATGCGCATATCTTGGGCCCGCAGCGTCGCTACGCCTATGATCCGAAACGCCGCTACACGCCGCCCGACGCGCTTCTCGCCGACTATATTCGTATGCTGTCTGTGCTGGGCGTCGAACGGGCGGTCTTGGTGCAGCCAAGCGCCTATATGACCGACAATTCAGCCATGCTGGACGCTCTGGCGGAGTCGCCGATTCCCATGCGCGGCGTCGCCGCGGTTGGCACCGACGTCTCGGACATTGAGTTGGAGCGCATGCACGCGCTTGGTGTGCGCAGCCTGCGAGTGAACTTTCGCGTCGACAACGGGGTCAGTGCCGACGCCATCCCCGCGCTCGCTCGCCGTATCGCTCCACTCGGCTGGCATCTGCAATTACGCATCATGAGCGAGAATTATGAGGACGTGCGCCGCATGCTCGACGATCTGCCCGTCGATATCGTGGTCGACCATATCGGCCAGGTGCCGGTCGAGCAGGGGCTCGATGGCAAGGAATTCCAAGCCTTGCTCGGACTTGTGCGTACTGGGCGCATATGGGTGAAATTGTCGGCGCCGATGCGCATATCGCGCAATGAATGGCCTTATGCCGATGTGACACCATTTGTGCGCGAACTCGTGGCGACGGCGCCGGACAGGATGCTCTGGGCGACCGACTGGCCGCACACCACCATCGCCACAACTATGCCGAACGACGGCGCGCTTGCCGATTTGCTGTTGGATTGGATCCCGGATGAGGCGGTTCGCCGCCGCGTATTGGTGGACAATCCGGCGGCGCGATATGGATTCTAGTCGCCCAAGCGGGAGATTTACTTCGATTGGGCCGAAGATGCTGGAAAGAGAACGTTGCAGCGGACCCGATTGAGTGCGGTCGCATTGGGAGAAAGTCATGGGGAAGATTTGGTCAGGCGGCAGTGCGGCCCTGTTATTCGGGCTCACCATGCTGTTGCTCGGCCCTTCGTTCTGCCTGGCGGGAAGCTACCCTGACAAACCGATCCGCATCATCGTGCCGTTCGGGCCCGGCGGCGGCGGCGACATCATTGTGCGCCTGGTTGGACAGGAATTGTCGAAGCGCTTGGGTCAGGCAGTGGTGGTGGAAAACCGTGCCGGCGCCAGCGGCAACATCGGGACTGAAGCCGTCGCGCACGCGTCTCCGGATGGATATACTCTGTTGATGGCGAATGTCGCGCCGATGGCGATCAATGCCGCGGTGTTCAAGCACTTGCCCTATGATCCGGTAAAGGACTTCACCGCCATCTCGCCGCTCGCGGTGTTTGCCAACGTATTGGTGGTGCCGCCGAGCCTCAAATTGCACAACGTCAGCGAATTGGTCGCGCTATCCAAGAGCAGGCCGGGCGGTCTGAATTATGCATCGGCCGGTATGGGAAGCATTACCAACCTTTCGGCTGTGATGTTCCGTTTGGCCACAGGAGCAAACATGGTGCAGGTCCCCTATCGCGGCGGCGGACCGGCGGTTGCAGCGCTTCTGGGCAGTCAGGTCGACGCATATTTTAGCAGCCTGCCGGCCGCGCTGCCGCATGTGAGGAGCGGCCAACTGATTGCGTTAGGCGTGACGAGCGAAAAACGCTCCGCTTCGGCCCCCGAGATTCAAACTTTGGCGGAGGCCGGGCTGACCGACTTTAACGCGGTGACCTGGATCGGCTTGGTCGGCCCTGCGGGCTTGCCCGACGAAGTGGTGACGCGCCTCAACCGCGAACTCGCCGAGATCTTGCGTGCGCCGGCAATTATTGAAGAGATGAAACGTGTTGGCGCCGAAGCCTCGTATAGTACGCCGGCAGTCTTCGCCGCTTACATTCGCAGTGAAAACAAGCGTTGGGCTACCGTCGTGCAGCAGGGGAACATCCCGCTCCAATAGTCCTGCTGAACGGAGATGCGCGGTTGGCGGCCTTGAACGAAGAGACCCCGGCGCTAGGCCGGGGCTCCCCGTGTGGCAACGGCTGGAAAGGGGCAAACCAAGCCAGCCGTTCCCGGCACTCAAGCTCAGCGAACAATGCGCGGCGATCCGCGCCCTCTAAAAAGCCTCTTCATTCATCACATAGGCCGTATAGAGTTGCTCCTCGGTATCGCTTTCCATGCTGTCCTGCAGGAGCGGAATAAGAACGCCCTCTTCCTTCTGCGCGTGCGCCGTCAGTTGCTCGGCGAGTTGCCGGGCCAGCAGGCGGAATTCGTTCCAGGCCGATGGCAAAAATCCGGATGACGCTGCAGCGCGCGCCATCACTATGATGCGCTCACCAAGATTTTCTGATTTGCACGTGTTCGGCCGTCAGATGCTGCGCCATTTCCGTATCGCCGGATGGGGCAAAATAGTCGAACAGATGTTTCTCCTCGAAGGCGAAGTGCCGCCAGATCTCGTTCTCGAACGCCACGGCGAGATCGATCAACAGCGTGCGCGTAGCGCTATCGATTGTTTCCGGCGGCTTATTGTTTGCAACGAAGCGCTCCAATCTTTCCAGCAGCGCGAGCGTCGCCATATGCTCGTCATGCAGCTTTTGACAAACTCGATTTGAATACATCATTGCGCCCCGGACTCCCCGGTTCCACCGTGCGCCGCCTTCATCATCTGCAACGCCCGCACGCGCTGGCGTAGAATTTCGTTGCGCATCGCCGCCACATGCAGCGTCATGAAGAGAAGAACAAACGCCAGCGCCATCAGCAGCAGAGGCATCAGGATTGACGAGTGAATTGCCGTCACGGCGATGCCGCCCGACGCGGCCGGTTGATGCAAGGTGTTCCACCATAAAACCGAAAATCTGATAACGGGAAGCATGGTCGCCCCGGCGACGATCAGGATTGCCGCGAGCCGCGCAATGCGCGCGAGGTGCTCTTCGGTCCAGTACAGCGCGATCAGGCCGAGATACATCAGGAACAGCACCAGGACCGATGTCTGCCGCGCATCCCACACCCAATAGGTCCCCAGCATCGGGCGTTCCCAGAGCGAGCCGGTGACGAGGCACAGAAAGGTGAACGCCGCTCCGATCGGAGCCGCGGTCTTTGCCGCGGCGTCGGCCAGCGGATGCCGCCAGATCAGCGTGACGATCGCGGCAATGCTCATTACGCCCCAGATCAGCGTGATCAGCCACGCGGCCGGGACATGCAGGAACATGAGTTGCACGGTGGCGCCCTGTTGGAAATCGTCCGGTGCCTTGAGCGCTTGAAGCAGGCCGACCAGGAGCGCGAGCGCCGTCACGCCAGCCAGCCATGGCAGCATAAGGGCGGCGAGCGAGAGAAATCGGGCTGGGCTGGCGGGATCAGGCATGGATATTGTCTTGCCGATTACACTAGTCGCTTACATGCCGGCTCTATCGATTGCTTTGACGTTGATCAATAACACTTCAGATTGCCCTGCGATAATTTTGTTTTACTTAAATCGCTTTGCAGATTGACTTAAGAACAACAGCGGTTTGATCTTTATCAAGTCGCCCGTGACGGTGCCGCCCTAGATTGTTAGGGTTTGTTGCCATGCCTGCAGTTCGGAGAACACCGTGCGTCAATCCGATTGGAAGCTCATCCGCGCGCTGCCGCTGTTTGCCGCCATGAGCGAAGAGAATTTCGAGAAGCTGAACGCGGCGGCGTTCCTGCAGCGCTTTCCGCTGCACACCATCCTGATCAGCGAAGGCGATTTGCCGGATTTCCTGCATATTGTGGTTGAAGGCTCCGTCGAGATGTTCTGCTCCCACAATGGGCACGAAACCACGATCGACATCATGCGGCCGGTGACCACGTTCATCTTGGCGGCGGTGCTCCGCGACGAGCCTTATCTCAAGTCGGCGCGCACCCTGTCGCCAGCGCAAATCCTGATGATTCCGGCGCAGACCGTACGCGAGGTGTTCGGGCGCGATGCCGCTTTCGCGCGCGCCATCGTCAATGAGCTGGCCGAACGCTACCGTACGGTGGTGCGTTCGCTGAAGAACGAGAAACTGCGCACCAGTGCCGAACGGCTGGCGAACTGGATTCTGCAGGCCGACGCCCAGCAGGGCCACCGGCACAGCGTCGAATTGGCGTTCGACAAGCGCACGCTGGCGTCGCGTCTGGGTATGACGCCGGAGAACCTGTCGCGCAATCTGGCGCTACTGACGAAATACGGCGTGAAAACCTCCGGACGCGATATCCTGATCGAGGATTCATCGGCGTTGGAACGCTTCGCCAAACCCAACGCGTTGATCGACGGATAACACAGCAGTCATGCAAGCGTGGCCAGCGATATGAGCCCGCGGGCTCGTATCGCCGCGGAGTTTTTTGACTTTGAGCAGCGGCGTCTGATCGCGGCCGGCTCGAGTTCGGACCGGCATTCCCTTATGCTGACCTGTTTATCGCCGCCGCGCGCTTACGCGGCTTCCGATCTCAATGCTCGATCGATGGCCAACTTGACCCCGATGTCGAAATGTTCAATTCTAAATGAACAGATTGTCCACCATGCGGACATCGCAGTTTGCCACGTTCGAAGCCGCTTAAATTCGATGCCGCCAACGCGGCCGACGAGCCGGATCGCTCGGCGGTCAAAAGCTTACGCAAGGCGCTCACGGTTCTGAATGTGGTCGCCAGCGCGGACCACCCGTTGACAGTGGCAAATGTCGCAATCAATGCCGGCATTGCGCGGCCGACCGCTTATCGTTTTGTGCAGACGCTTGTGGCGGCCGGATATCTCACGCAAGACCCGGCCGATGGACGGTTGTCGGTGGGCTTTGCCGTGCTTCCGCTTGCGTCGAGCCTGCTCGATCGCAACAGGATGCGGGTCGCAGCGCTCCCGCATCTGCAAACGCTCGCGCAGCAAACAGGCGAGCGCGCCAATCTCGGAGTGCTCTATCGCGATCGCGTGATGTATGTCGCGGGCGTGGAAAAGCCGGCGCTCCCCACGATCTATTCCCGCTTCGGCAAGAGCGCTCCGGCGCACTGTTCGTCGCTCGGCAAAGCCATTCTGGCGTTCCAGCCGGAGTTGGAGGTACGCGCGCTTTTGAGCCGTAAGCCGCTGGTCGCCTTCACGCCGACCACCATTACCAGTCCGGCTGCCTTCGCGAAGGAGCTCGCGGATACGCGTGCGCTCGGCTATGCGATCGATCGGGCCGAGCATGCGCTTGGTTCTTGCTGCGTCGCCGCGCCGATCTTCGATGCAAGCAATCGGCCGATCGGCGCCATTGGCGTAAGCGGCCGCGACCTCGAGCCGTTGGTCAAGCACCACGAGCTGGTGCGTCATACCGCGGAAGTCATCTCCCACCACCTGCTGTGATCGAACCACCGTCAGAGAAAGTGAAGCCGGAAACGCCATGGAAAAGCTGATCATTACCGTCGCCTGCGATTCGAGAACCTCTTATCCGATCAATCATCATTGTCCCCCGCAGGAGGACATCGAAGGCGTCGCACAACAGTATTTAGACGGGATCAGCGCCGGCGCTGCAATCGCGCACATTCACGGCATCCGCACGCTCGAAGAAACGATGCAGGCTGACGGCCGCCAGGTCTCGCGCATGAATCAGGAGGGCTGGAAGCGGCTGAACGACGCGATCCTGTCCAAGAGCAGCCCGGTGATGCAGTTCGGCGTTGCCAGCGCGCGCATCGAAGAGAAGGTCAAGCTCATGGGGCTCGGCCCCGATATGATGGCGGTCGCCTTCAACGCCCATGACGAATACTTCAATCCCGACCCGCAATTCCCGCCCAAGCGCATGATGGCGATCCATCCGGTGGAGGAGCTGCTCGCCTACGCGAAGGCCGCCGACGAGCACAAGGTGAAGCTCGAAGTCGAATGCTTCCACACTGGCGCGTTCTGGAATCTCGAATTCATCCGCAAGCAGGGCTACCTGAAGGACAAGGCCTATACGACGCTGTTCCTCGGCTGGCCGGGCGGCACCTGGACGCCGCCGACCGAGAAAGCGCTCATCTACATGGTCGATCACCTGCCGAAGAGCTGTATCTGGAACGTGAGCGTCATGAGCCCGCAGAAACAATGGGACCTGCTCTCGCTTGCGGTCTCGCTCGGGGGGCATGTCCGCGTCGGCTACGAGGACAATCCGTATGTCGCGCCGGGCGAACTCGCCAAGAACAACGCGGTGCTGGTCGAGCGGATGGTGAAGATTGCGCAAGGACTGGGCCGCGATGTCGCAACCCCGAAGGAGGCGCGTCAGATCCTAGGCCTCGCCCGGCAATGAACAGCTAAAGACTGAGCCACGCCGACAATTGGCCAGGGCCGGCGGTCAGCCCGACATCGCACCGGAAGGCGCTTTGCGTGACGGTATTCGACAAGATCATCATCGGTGCCGGCTCGGCCGGTTGCGTCCTGGCCAACCGTTTGTCGGCGCAATTGGCCTGTTCGGTTCTGCTGATCGAGGCGGGCCGCGATACTCCGCCCGGTCACGAGCCGGCCGATGTGCTCGATACCTTTGCCTCGTCCTATTACAACAAGTCCTACATGTGGCCGGGCCTGAAAGCCCATTGGCGCACGCGCGTGACCTCGCCGGAAACCACTTTCGACCAAGGCCGCATCATGGGCGGCGGCTCCAGCGTGATGGGAATGGTCGCGTTGCGCGGCACGCCAAGCGATTACGAGGAATGGGTTGAACTGGGAGCGGCCGGCTGGGGCTGGCGCGAAGTCCTGCCGCACTTCCGCAAGCTGGAGACGGACTTCGATTTCCACGGCGAACTGCACGGCGATCATGGCCCAATTCCGATCCGGCGCACCCCGCCAGAGCAATGGCCGCCGTTGTCGCGCGCGGTCGATCAATTCGCGCGTGAGCATCAGACGCCGCACATCGCCGACATGAACGGCGATTTCCGCGACGGCCATGGCTCGCTGCCGATGAGCAATACGCCGACGCGCCGCGGTTCGACCGCGATGAGTTATGTCGATGCGGGCGTCCGCGCCCGCAAGAACCTTACGATTGTGACCGGGGCAACCGTCACCGGGCTTTTATTCGAAGGACGGCGCGCCACCGGTGTCTCGGCGGTGGTCGATGGCGCCAGCCGGAATTTCCACGGCGACGAAATCCTGCTGTGCGGCGGCGCCATTCATTCGCCGGCCGTGCTGCTGCGCGCGGGGATCGGCCCGGCGGCGGAATTGCGCACGCTCGGGATCGACGTCGTGGCCGACCTGCGCGGCGTCGGCCGCAATCTGCAGAACCACCCACTGCTTTTCATCGCCGCGCATTTGCGCCGCGGCGCGCGCCAGCCAGACGCGTTGCGCCCGCATCCCATGACCTGCTTGCGATATTCTTCCGGACTGCCGGCAACGCCGCCGAGCGACATGTTTATTGCCGCGCACAGCAAGTCGTCATGGAGCGCGCTCGGCGGGCAAATCGCCAATATCTATGCCGCCATTTTCAAACCGGCCTCGCGCGGATGCGTGACGCTCGCGTCGGCGGAGCCGGTGCAGCCGCCGCGTATCGAGTTCAATTTCGCCGGGGAGGAGATCGATCTGCTCCGTTTGATGGATGGCTTTCGCCGGGTCATCGCATTGGTCTCCAGCGACCATGTGCGTGCGCTTTGCACGACCGTGTTCCCGGTGCGGTTCACCGATCGCATTCGGCGGCTCAATCAGTTCAGCCGCATGAATGTGATAAAAGCGGCGGTCATCGCCGGTACGCTCGATGCCGTTCCCGCGCTGGCCGATGTCGTCTTCGGGCGGTTGACCGGCCGCCGCATCGATCTCGCCGCGCTTGCCGACGACAACGCTGCACTCGCGGAATACGTCCGCAACAATGTGGCGGGGACGTTCCACGTCTGCGGCACCTGCCGCATGGGGCGGACCGACGATCCGGACGCTGTCGTCGACAATGGTGGCCGGCTGCGCGGCGTCGGCGGGTTGCGCGTGGTCGACGCCTCAATCATGCCGGCGATACCGCGCGGCAACACCAATATTCCCACCATCATGCTGGCTGAGAAAATTGCCGCTGACATCTGCGCCGAACGCACAAGCGGCGCGGCGGCCATGATTTTGTAATTCGGAGCGCCGATGTCGAAAACCCGTACGGTCGATTCCCATACGCACATCCTCACCGAAGAGGCGATGCGGCTGCTCGCCAAGCAATCGCCCAAAGTGGCGCCGGTGCTGAAAGGCCGCGGCACGCCGCAGGCCACGCTCGAAATCGACGGCCGGGTGGTGCAGGATCCCTTGCCAATTGAAATTTGGGATGTCGGCCTTCGCCTGCGCGACATGGATGCCAATGACGTGGACGTGCAGGTGCTGTCGCCGACCGTCTTCACCTTCTTCTACGGTCAGGAGCCGGCGCTGGCGCTGGCCTGTGCCGCCATCCAGAACGAAGAGATCGCGGCCGTCGTCAAACGCAAGCCGGATCGCTTCATCGGCCTCGGCAGCGTGCCCCTGCAGGCGCCTGAGCAGGCGGCCAATGAACTCCGGCGATCGATGACGCAGCTTGGCCTGCGCGGCGCGATGATCGGCACAAACGTCAACGGCCGAAATCTCGATGATCCTGCGCTGGAGCCGTTCTGGGCGGCGGCGGAGGAGCTCGGCGCTTTCCTCTTCATCCATCCGCACGGCGGCGGCGTCGGCGAACGGCTTGCGTCCTACTACATGAAAAACTTTGTCTGGCTGCCGTTCGACACGACCATCGCCGCGGCCAGCTTGGTGTTCGGCGGCGTGCTGGAGCGCTATCCGCGGCTGAAAATCTGCCTCGCGCATGGCGGCGGCTTCGTGCCGTACCAGGCCGGCCGCTTTCAGCATGCCTACGATGTCCGCCCGGAAGCCAAAGTAAACCTGCCGAACGGGCCCGCCGCGTCGATCGGCCGGCTCTATTACGACACCATCCTGCATGCGAAGCCCGCACTCGAATTCCTGGTCAGCGAAACCGGGGCCGACCGCGTTCTGCTCGGCAGCGATTACCCGTTCGACATGGGCAACCTGGATTGCGTCGCCCGCGTGCGCGCCGCGTCGATCGATCCGGCGGCCCGCGACCTAATCCTCGGCGGCTATGCGCAGAGCGTGCTCGGGGTGACCGTCGGGAGCGTGCATGCGTGACCGCCCGCTCGGCACGACGGGTTTCCGCGTGTCCGCGCTCGGGCTCGGCTGCAATAATTTTGGCGTTCGTCTCGACGCTGCCGCCGCGCGCCGCATCGTCGGCGCTGCGCTCGATGCCGGCATCACCTTGTTCGACACCGCCGACGTTTACGGATTGCGTGGCGGATCGGAAACAATTCTAGGCGAGGCGCTCGGCGCCCGGCGTAAGAACGTGGTGCTGGTCAGCAAATTCGGCGTTGCGATGGATGACGAAGGCCGCCTCAAAGGCGGTTCGGCCCGTTACGTCGCGAGCGCGATCGAGGCAAGCCTCAAGCGCCTGAAGACCGATTGGATCGATCTTTATTATTACCACCGGCCCGATCCGACGACGCCGATCGAGGAGACGCTGCGCGCGCTCGATGTGCTGATCGCGCAAGGCAAAGTGCGTTACATCGGCTGTTCGAACATGTCGGCCGCGCAGATCGCGGAAGCGCAACGGGTCGCGCAGGCCAACGGCTTGAGCCGCTTCATCGTGTGCCAGGAGCAGTACAATTTGTTGTCGCGCCAGATCGAAACCGACGTCATCCCGGCGCTGGAGGCGCATCACCTGGCGCTGATCCCTTATTTTCCGCTCGCCAGCGGCATGTTGACGGGAAAATATCAACAGGGAGCGCCGATCGAGCCGGGCACGCGCATGTCGTACAAGCGCTACTCCGATCGTTTCCTCAACGACGAGAATTTTCACATCGTTGAAAAGCTGCGCGAGTTCTGCGCCAAGCGCAACCGCTCGCTGGTGGAGCTTGCCTTCGGCTGGCTGTTGTCAAAACCCGTCATCGGCTGTGTGATCGCGGGGGCGAGCACGCCGGAACAGATTCAACAAAATGCTGCGGCGATCGACTGGCAGCTGGATGCGGCCGAGATGGTGGAAGTCGATCGCCTTACGACCAAGCAGAGAGGAATCTAGCGGAAACATTGCGGCCACACTGGCCGAAACCCGAGCAAGATCGTCATGCAAAACGACACCATAAAATCAAACGTGCAACACTTTGCAGGAGGAACATTCATGTCCATCGTCTCCGCGGTCCTGAGCGGCTCACGAACGAAGCGGCTCTTAGCGGCATTCTTCGCCGTCGCGGCATGTGCCGCTATCCCGCTTGGTGGTGCGCGTGCCGAGTATCCCGATCACCCGATTACCATTGTTTCTTGTTTTCCGGCCGGCGGTGGCACCGACCTCGCGGCGCGCATGATCCACGTCGAACTCGGCAAGGCGCTGGGCCAGCCGGTGATCATTGAAAACCGTGGCGGTGCCGGCGGTTCGATCGGCACTGGCGTGGTCGCCCGCGCGTCGAACGATGGCTATACGCTGCTGGCTTGCTCGAGCGCTTTCGTGGTCAATCCGAGTCTTTACGCAAAGGTCCCCTATGATCCGTTCAAGGACTTCACCCCGATCATCGTGATCGGAGCGTCCCCGAACGTCTTCGTCGTTCCGGCGCAATCCAAGATCCAATCCATGCGCGAACTGATCGCGCTGGCGAAGGCCAATCCCGGCAAGATGAATTGGACCAGCCCCGGCGTCGGCACCACCCCGCAACTCGCCGGCGAATTGCTGAAGATCAAGGCGGGCATCGACATGTTGCACATCCCTTACGCCGGTGCGGGCCCCGCCAACGCCGCCGTTCTCGCCGGGTTGGTCGACATGTATGCGGCGAATTACGGTTCGCTCACCGGTCTGTTGAGCAGCGGAAAAGTGCGGCCAATCGCGGTGACGTCGAAGAAGCGCTGGCCCGATCTGCCGAATACGCCCACGCTCGACGAACTCGGCATCAAGGACGCGGAATCCGACACCTTCCAGGCGCTGTTCGCCCCGGCCGGAACGCCGAAGCCGATCATCGACCGGCTGGCGAAGGAAGTCGGCAAGATCCTCGCGGAACCGGACATGCAAGCCAAATACGCCAAGCTCGGCTTGCCGGTGCTCGCCGAGGGGCCCGATGTCTTCCGTGCCCGCATCGCGCACGAGGTCCCGATGTACAAGGAAGTCATCGACAAGGCCGGGCTGCAAATAAAATAGGTCGCGTATTGCGCGCCTGTTACGCCGGCACTTCGACGATGCGGCCGGTCTTGGCCGACTGCACGGCGGCGTCGAACACCGCCATGCCGTGCAGGACGTCTTCGATGCCGATTGGGTAAGTGCGCTTGTCGCGGATGCAGCGGGCGAATTCGTTCAACTCGGCCTTGAGCATGTTGAATCCGCTGTGGTCGGCGGTCTGGTCCGGCGGCGCGACCACCGGCCCGTCGGGCGCCTGCTGCGAAACCGGCACAAAGCGGAAGCGCTGCAGCGCGGAGCCGCAGATCTCCGCCATGCCAAGCGAGCCATAGGCACTGAAGCTGAAATTCGTGGCGGTCGCGACCGAGCAGAAGATCATGCCGGTGGCGCCGCCGGCGAACCGCATCAGAACGGTGGTGGTGTCGTCGGACGGACCGTCGCCGTGCCGCCCGGTCACGCATTGCACGTCGCGCACCCGCCCGGCGAACTCGATCATCAAGTCGAGCGAATGCAAGCCGACCGCGGTCATCGCGCCTGCCGGCGCCTCGTCGGGATCGGCGCGCCAGTTTTCCGGCGGAATGAAGGTGGACGTGCTGGTCGTATGCTGCGCGACGATGCCGACGATCCTTCCCATGCGGCCGTCGTGCAGCCGCTGCCGCAACTCGCCGAACGAGGGGTGGAAACGGCGGCAGTAACCGACCGCCAGCATGACCCCCGCTTGGTGGGCGGCGTCGGCCGCGGTCTGCGCGCTCGCGCGATCGAGCGTGATCGGCTTTTCCACCAGAATGTGTTTGCCCGCCGTCGCCGCTCGCTCGATTTGCTCGGCGTGCTGACTATGCGGCGTGGCAAGCACGACGGCGTCGATGCCGGGATCGGACAGGATCGCGTCAAAATCGTCCACCAGACGCACGCCTTTGGCGCGGCAGAATTCTTCCACCTTGGCGCGCGTGCGAGTATGGCCGGCAACAAAACGGATGCCGTCGGTGCTGTCCTGCACCGAATTCACCAGCGAGCGTCCCCAACGCCCCAATCCAATGATGGCTGCGCAGATCATGTCGTCGTCTTGTGCAGGGCTGGCTTCACGGCGCGGAAATGCTAACGTGATGTCGTGCCCATCACAACTTTTTAAAGTAACGTTCAGCCATCCGGAATGACGATGTTCACGAACGCGGCCATCATCGGCGTTGGCCAATCGGTCTATGTGCGGCGTCCACAATCCGGACAGTCGACGCATACCTTCATCCGCGACGCGGTCGTTGCCGCATTTCAGGATGCGGAAATCGACGCGAGCGAGATCCAGGGGATGGCGGTGACGTCGTTCTCGCTTGCACCCGACACCGCGGTCGATCTCGCCTGGCGCCTCGGCCTGTCGTTGCGCTGGCTGCTGCAGGACACCAACGGCGGCTCGTCGGCGATGAACATGCTCGGCCACGCGCTACGCGGGGTCGAGACCGGCGCAGCCTCGCCAATCCTGGTGGTGGCCGGCGACGCGACCGGCCTCGGCGGTTACGCCAAAATCGCCGCGAATTACAACATCGCGACGCGCGAACATCTGGCGCCGCTCGGCCACGGCGGCCCGAACGGCGTCTATTCGCTGGTGACCACGCGGCAGATGAACAAATACGGTCTGACCAAGTCCGATTACGGCCACATGGCGATCGCGCAGCGAACGTGGGCGGCGAAGAATCCGTTCGCGGTCTATCGCGAGCCATTGACCATGGAGGAATACCTCGCGGCGCCGATGGTCGCCGATCCGCTGACACGATACGACTGCGTTCCCGTTGTTGCCGGCGCGCAGGCCATCGTCATTGCGCATCCCGACCGTTGCCCGCGCGGGCGCGCGCCGGTGCGCGTGCGCGCTATCCGCAACAGTTTCAACTACGACAACCAGGAAGGCGACGGGCTGCAGACCGGCATCAGCACCTTTGCCGACGAGCTGTGGCAGGCCGCCGGCGCGGGTCCGGGCGACATCGATGTCGCCAGCATTTACGACGATTATCCGGCCATGGTCCTGGCGCAGCTCGACGATCTCGGGATGATTCCGGATCATGACCTCGCGAGGTTTGCGCGCCGCGAGATCGGCGAGCGCCGCATCCCCATCAACACCTGGGGTGGCATGATGTCGGCCGGCCAGCCCGGTGGACCGGCCGGCGGCCTCAACGGCATCTCCGAAGCGGTGCTGCAGTTGCAGCAACGCGCCGGCGAGCGGCAGGTAAAGGGCGCGCGACGCGCGGTCACCACCGGCTACGGCATGACGCTTTATCGCTACGGCGGGACCGCCGCGGCGGCCATCTTGGAGCGCATGGAATGAGCATGGGCGTTGGTATCTGGCGATGCAAAGCCTGCGGCACCGGCTATTTCCCAGAACGCCTGCTGTGCTCGCGCTGCCACGGCCACGATTTCGTGCCGGACCGCGTCAGTGAGGGCGTGATCGAGGAGATCACCGTCATCCGCCACGTGCTCGGTCAGACCGATTGGGCGCCGCGCCGGCTCGCCAATGTGCGCACCGTCAACGGCCCGCGCATCACGGTCGGGTTGCGCGACGAGTCGGGGCCGGGGACGCTGATCGAATTATTCCAAGAGGGCAACGCACCGTACGGCGCTGCCAAACCCGCGTCGTAACGCTCGCTATTCGGCGGCTTGCACCGCAGCGCGGGGCTGCGCATTGCGGGTCACGCCAGCAGCGATGAATTCCGCAATGGTCTCGGCCGAATAGCCGAGCTGGCGCAGGATTTCTTCGGAATGTTCGCCCAACATCGGTGCGCTGCGGTCGATGGCGGGGCCATCGTGGTCGAGCAAAATCGGATTGCGCACCGCGCGCATATGGCCGAGGCGGGGATGCTCGACATCGGTCACGATACCGCGTGCGATCATGTGTGGGTCGTCGAACACTTGCTTGAAATTGTTGACGCAGGCGCAAGGCACGCCCGCCGTCATCAAGGCCGCTTCGATCTCTTGTGAATTCCTTGCGCACACGGCCGGCTCGACCACGGCCAGAAGCGCGTCTTCATTCGCCTTTCGGCTGGCATAGGACACGAAGCGCGGGTCGCCGATGTGCGCGTCCAATCCAAGCACCGTCATGAGGTTTTTGAACAGCTGGTCGTTCGGCGTGCCGACCGCGAGATAGCGGCCGTCTTTGCATTCGAACAGCTGGTACGGCGCATTCAGCCGATGCCGGTTGCCGAGCGGCTGCGGAACCTTGCCGGTCTCCAGATAGTCGGCCGCCTCCCAGGCCGCGGCCGCGATCGCCGTCTCCACCAGCGACACGTCGGCCACATAGCCTTCGCCGGTCCGGTCCGCCCCAACAAGGCCGGCCAAGGTCGCGTAAGTGGCAAACAGCGCACCGAACACATCCGCCGACTGCACACCCGGCCGCATCGGCATCTTGCCGGGCTCGCCGCTGACCGACAGCACGCCGGAGAACGCCTCGATGATCAGGTTGACGCCGGAGCGCCGCCGATAGGGGCCGCTTTGACCGAAGCCGGAAACCGATGTGTAGATGATGCGGGGATTGACGGCTTTCACCTGCGCGCTGGCGAGCCCGAGCTTCTCCAGCGCGCCCGGGCGATAGGCTTCGACAAAGACGTCCGACTGTGCCGCCAGCTTGAGCAGAATCTCCGTCGCTTCCGGCCGCTTGAGATCGAGCACGAGACTGCGCTTGTTGCGGTTGAGTGCGACGAAGCTGACGCTTTCGCCGTTGCGGATCGGCGGCGTCGCCCGGCTCATGTCGCCTTTCGGCGGTTCGACTTTGACGACGTCAGCGCCCATGTCGGCAAGCAGCGTTCCGCACAGCGGACCGGCGATGAAATTGGCCAGCTCGATTACTTTGATGCCGGCGAGCGGCTTTGCCATTGACGTTTCCTTGCCCGCGCGAAATTGAAGATGATGGTGTCACTATATCGACAAGGTGGTGACGCGTGCAACGTGTCCGCAATGTGAACATGGGCTCAGCGCGTGCCTTGCTCCACGCGTGGCGAAGTGTTTCACTTCACGTGCGGTCATTTGCGTGAAAGAAAAACTTACAACAAGTGGGGGCGAGCCATGGTGAGGCGAGTGCGTGAATGGTTGTCAATCGCCAGCGTCGCCGCGATCGCGACCCTCTCGATCGACACTGCACCGGCGCGCGCGGAATGGCCGGACCATACGATCACGATCATCGCGCACTTCGCGCCCGGCGGATCGAACGATTTGCTCGCCCGACTGATCGCCAGCGAACTCGGACCGGCGCTCAAGCAGAACGTCATCGTCGAAAATCGCCCCGGCGCCAACGGCAATATCGGTCTGACCTTTGCGGCGCACGCCGCGCCGGACGGCTACACGCTGGTCGTCGCCTCCGGCGTCGTGGAGATCAATCCGAGCATCCGCACGTCCGGTTATGAGATGAAGGATTTTGCCCCGGTCGCCTATCTAGGTGCTTCACCCAACGTCATCCTGACACGTCCCGCATCGGGCATCGCAACGGTCAAGGATCTGATCGCCAAGGCGAAAGCCGAGCCGGGCAAAATCACTTATTCCAGCCCCGGCGTCGGCAGCGTCTCGCAGCTTGCCGTCGAACTGTTGGAACTACGCACTGATACCAAGCTCGTCCACGTACCCTATTCAGGCGCTGCGCCGGCCGCCCAGGCGGCGATGGCCGGCACAACCGATGTCGGTTCCGTCAATGTTGCCGGCCTGATCGGATTCATCCAATCGGGCAAGCTCAAGGCGCTGGTGCAGACCGGCGAGAAGCGCTGGCCTGATCTGCCCGACGTTCCGACCATGCAGGAGGCCGGCATCCCCAATGCCGTGGTGGAGACGACGCAAATGCTGCTGGCGCCGGCCGGCACGACGCAACCGATCATTGATCGGCTTGCCAAGGAAGTCAGCGCGATCATGAACAAGCCCGACGTGCGCGAACGCATGCTGAAGGCGAGTTTCGCGGTGCAGTTCGAAGGACCCGACCAGTTGCGCGCGCGCATCGCGCGCGAAGTGCCGATGTGGAAGGATTTGGTCGAGCGCGCCGGTATCAAGATCAATTGAGCGGCGGGCTGTGCATAACAGCCAATATCAATAAAAATTCGGAGGGGCGGCCATGTTATTGAGATTCCGATTGGGCGGATTCATGTGGCGTGCTGCCGGCTTTGCCTTCGCGGCCATCTTCATCGCTCTCATGAGTTCGTTCGTCGCCGCTCCGGCGCAAGCGGCATGGCCCGAGCGTACGATCACAATTATCGTTCACTTCGCGCCGGGTGGGGCGAACGACTTGCTCGGCCGTCTGATCGCCGCCGAGCTCACGCCGATCCTCGGTCAAAGCGTGATTGTGGTGAATCGCCCGGGCGCCAACGGAAATATCGGTGTGGATGCGGCCGCCCACGCGGCGCCGGACGGCTATACGCTGCTCGTGGCCTCCGGTTCTGCCTTGGTCAATCCCAGCGTGCGCAAGGTGCCGTACGATCTGGAGAAGGATTTTGTGCCCGTCGCTTATTTGGGCGCTTCCCCCAACGTCATACTGACCAATTCCAAATCCGGAATTGAGAGCGTCGACGATCTCATCGCCAAGGCGAAAGCGGAGCCCGGCAAGCTCACCTTCGGCACGCCCGGTGTCGGCAGCACGCCGCATATGGCGATGGAACTGCTGATGGCGAGCGCCGGCATCAAGCTCGTGCACGTGCCGTTTTCCGGATTGGGCCCTGCGGTCACTGCGATGATGCAGGGCACGACGGATCTCACCGCCGTCACGGTCGCCGGCGTCATGGGCTATATCAACGCCGGCACCGCCCGCGCGCTGTTGCAGACCGGCAAGGAGCCGTGGCCCGAGTTACCGGATGTTCCGACCATTGAAAAGGCCGGCATCAAGGACGCCGCGTCTGAAACGGTGCAAATTGTGCTTGCGCCGGCCGGCACACCCGAACCGATCCTTGTTCGCCTGGAAAAGGAAATCGTCGCCATCATGAAGCGGCCGGATGTCCGCGATCGGATGTTGAAAGCCGGTTTCCGCACGGCCCCCGAAGGCCGCGATTACCTCCGCGCCCGATTGAAATTTGAACTCGCGTTGTGGCGGAAAGTGGCGGAACGCGCCGGCATTGCAGCCAACTGACGTCCATCAGTTTGCGCTAGATCAAGGCAGCTTGCCGCCATTTGGTAATTCTATGTGCCGTGCGCTCACGCGCGCAATCTTACGTAGGGGGATGTCATGTCCAACACGTACGACGCCGATCACCGCTGGCAGAATATGTGTGAGATGCTCGATCGGCTGGGCTTGGACGCATCGATGCTCGCTCATGGACGTCTGGCCAGCGATCTTCGCTCCGCAGTGACCAATTGTCAGTCTTGCAGTGCCGACCAAGCTTGTCAGGAATGGCTGGTGCGCGCGCCGGAAAGTGTCGACCGGGCGCCGGCGTTTTGCCCGAATGCGGAACTTTTTGCGTCGGTGCGCAACTTGATCGAGCGCGGCGTCGATGACGGGCAAAAAGCCTGACCTTGCCTGCGGCGATCGGGGTTAGGACCCCGGACAGGCACTAAAATCACGCAATATCAATGAGTTGTTTTGGCAGCCGAGCCGATGAGCCGGCGCCGCCAAAATTCGAATTGCGGCAAATCAATACGGCCTCGTGCGCGCCGCCCTATCTTGCTCCGGCTCGATCGGGAATCTCGTCAATGTTCCAAATTCGTATTCATGGACGTGGGGGCCAAGGCGTCGTTACCGCGGCGGCAGTTCTCTCGGTTGCGGCATTCCTCGAGGAAAAACACGCCCAGGCCTTTCCGAGCTTCGGCTCGGAACGCATGGGCGCCCCGGTCGTCTCCTTCTGCCGGATCGACGACAAGGAAATCCGGCTGCGTGAGCCGATCATCGCGCCGGATGCGTTGATCGTCCAGGACGTGACGCTGTTCAAGGCGATCGACGTCTTCCAGGGCCTCAAGGACAGCGGCTACCTCCTCGTCAATACCAACCAGAGTTTTGCCGACCTCCACCTCGAGCCGCTGGTGGCCAAACTCCCGGCTGGGCACGCCGTCACGGTGCCGGCGACCGAGCTGGCGCTGAAACACATCGGCCGGCCGGTGCCGAACGCGGCACTACTCGGCGCGTTTGCGGCGCTGACCGGAGTGGTCCGCCTCGATTCGGTCGCCAAGGCGATACGCGAGGAGTTTCCCGGGAAGGTCGGCGACGCCAACATCGCCGCCGCCACCGAGGCGCACGACGCCGTCGCCGCCCGCGTCAAGACGGCGGCGTGAGGAAGATCCGATGCTGAAGCAGATCGAAGGTTCCTTCGCTACCGCCGAGGCCATCGCCTTGTGCCGTCCCGAAGTCGTTTGCGCTTATCCGATCACGCCGCAGACCCATATCGTCGAAGGGCTCGGTGAGATGGTGCGGTCGGGTGAACTGAAGAATTGCGAATTCATCAATGTGGAATCCGAATTCGCGGCCCTCTCGGTCGCGATCGGCGCATCGGCGGCCGGTGCGCGCGCCTATACCGCGACCGCGAGCCAGGGCCTGCTGTTCATGGCCGAGGCGGTCTACAACGCCGCCGGCCTCGGCTTGCCGATTGTAATGACGCTCGGTAACCGGGCGATCGGCGCGCCGATCAACATCTGGAACGATCATTCCGACGCGATGTCGATGCGCGACGCCGGCTGGCTGCAACTGTTTGCGGAATCCAATCAAGATTCGATCGACCTGCACATCCAGGCTTTCCGGCTGGCCGAGGAACTGTCGATGCCGGTGATGGTCTGCGTCGACGGCTTCATCCTCACCCATGCCGTCGAACGCGTGGACATGCCGGATCAAGCCGACGTCGACGCGTTCCTGCCGCCTTATGAGCCGGTGCAGGTGCTCGACCCGGCGGCTCCGATTTCCATCGGCGCCATGGTGGGGCCGGATGCGTTCACCGAGGTACGCTTCCTGCAACATTATAAGGAGACCTTGGCGCTCCGGCTGATCCCCGAATTTGCCGAGGAGTTCAAAACGCGGTTCGGCCGCGATACCGGCGGCCTGCTGCGCACCTATCGCGCCGACGATGCGGAAATGCTGGTGGTGGCCTTGGGTTCGATCAACGGCACTATCAAGGACACCATCGACGAGATGCGTGCCGACGGGTTTAGCATCGGGCTAGTGACCATCGTGTCGTTCCGGCCGTTTCCAACCGCGGCGTTGCGCCGCCTGCTGGCAGGCCGGAAGCATGTCGTGGTGATCGAAAAGAGCTTCGCGGTCGGCATGGGTGGCCAGCTCGCCAACAATGTCGATCTTGCCTTGCGCAATACGCCGGCCGCGCCGCAGGTCCATTCCGTGATCGCCGGGCTGGGCGGGCGGTCGATCACGCGCGCGTCCTTGCATCGCGTGTTTCGCCGCGCCGTGGCGCAGCCCTGGGAGGGCGCGCATTTCCTCGATCTCAACGAAGACATCATCGGCAAGGAGCTGCACCACGTGCGCAAAGTGCGCCGCTCCGGGCCGACAGCCGAGAACCTGCTGCGCCGGCTCGAGCAGGCCGCGCAGGCGCCGGCCGCAGAGTGAAGGCAAGCCCGATGACCGTTCCAACCGCAACCACCACCCAGAAACTCCACTTCTACCAGAAGGGGACCTTTACCGTCGGCAACCGGCTGGTGTCGGACGGCCAGCGCTCGGTGCAGGCGTCGATTGACCGCTCGAACGCGTTGACTTGCGGGCATCGCGCCTGCCAGGGATGCGGCGAGGCGCTGGGCGCGCGTTACGCCATGGACGCTGCGATGCGCGCCACCAACGGCAATCTGATCGCTGTCAACGCGACCGGATGCCTGGAAGTCTTCACTACGCCTTACCCGGAAACGTCGTGGCAGATCCCTTGGCTGCACTCGCTGTTCGGCAACGCCGCGGCGGTCGCCACCGGGGTCGCCGCAGCCATGCGGGTCAAGGGCCGCAAAGAGGTGCGCGCGATCGCCCAGGGCGGCGATGGCGGCACAACCGATATCGGATTTGGCTGCCTGTCAGGAATGTTCGAGCGCAACGATGACGTGCTCTACATTTGCTACGACAACGAAGGCTACATGAACACCGGCGTGCAGCGCTCCTCGGCGACGCCGCCGACCGCGCGCACGGCGACGACGCCGGCGGTCGGTCCGGAGCCCGGCAACGTCTTCGGCACCGGAAAGAATCTGCCAAAAATTGCCGTCGCCCACGGCATTCCCTATGTCGCGACCGCGTCGGTCGCCGACCTGCATGACCTCGAGCGCAAGGTGATGAAGGCGATGGGGATTCACGGCGCGCGCTATGTCCACATCCATGTGCCGTGCCCGCTCGGCTGGGGTTCGGCATCGCATGACACGATCCGCCTGGCGCGGCTGGCGGTCGAATCCGGGCTGTTCCCCCTCTTCGAAGCCGAGCATGGTGTCGTCACCAGCAGCCGGAAGATCCGACGCCCGGTTCCGGTGGATGAATATCTCAAACTGCAGCGGCGCTTCGCGCATTTGTTCAAGGATGCCGCCGGGGCGCAACGTGTCGCCCTGCTGCAGGCTATCGCCGACAGTCATATCGCCGAATACAAGCTGCTCGAGCATGAAGAGGACGAGGGATGAAGCACCCTTTCGCCGTCACGCTCGATAGCGGCAGCAGCCTGGTCAATCTCACCGGCTCCTGGCGCACCATGCGTCCGGTCTATGTCGACCGCTTGCCGCCGTGCAATCACGCCTGTCCGGCCGGCGAAAATATCCAGGCCTGGCTCTACCATGCGGAATCGGGCGACTACGAAACCGCCTGGCGTGTGCTCGCTCAGGACAACCCGATGCCCGCCGTGATGGGGCGGGTCTGCTATCACCCCTGCGAGAGCGCCTGCAACCGGGCGCAGGTCGACGAAGCAGTCGGCATCAATTCGGTCGAACGGTTCCTTGGCGACGAGGCGATCAAGCTCGGTTGGCGGTTCACGCCGCCGGATGTCGAAAGCGGCAAACGCGTGCTGGTGGTCGGCGCGGGACCTTCCGGCCTTTCCGCGGCCTATCATCTGCGCCGCATGGGCCATGCCGTAACGATCCACGATGCCGGGCCGGCGGCCGGCGGGATGATGCGCTTCGGCATCCCCAAATACCGGTTGCCGCGCGACGTGCTCGATGCGGAAATAAAGCGGATCCTCGATCTCGGCGTCGAGCTCAAGCTCAATGCCAAGGTCGACAATGTTCTTGAAGCGATGAAGACCGGCCGGTTCGATGCGGCATTCCTGGCCGTCGGCGCCCATATTGGCAAGCGCGCTTATCTCCCTGCCGGTTCCGCTGCAAAGGTCCTCGACGCCGTCACGCTGTTGCGCTCGATGGAAGGCGAAGACCAGCCGCTGCTCGGACGCCGCGTCGTCGTCTACGGCGGCGGCAACACCGCAATCGATGCCGCGCGCACGGCCAAGCGTCTCGGCGCCACTGAGGCGATCATCGTCTATCGCCGCACCCGCGATCGCATGCCGGCGCATGATTTCGAGGTCGAGGAAGCGCTCGAAGAAGGCATCATGACGAAATGGCTCTCGACCATCAAACGCATGGACGAGGGCGTACTCACCGTCGAGAAAATGCAGCTCGACGAGAAGGGCTTTCCGCAGCCGACCGGCGAATTCGAGACGCTGGAGGCCGACTCGCTAGTGCTCGCGCTCGGCCAGGATGTCGATCTGTCGCTGCTCGACGGCGTGCCGGGGTTGCAAATCAAGGACGGCGTGGTGCAAGTCGGCGCCAACATGATGACCGGGCATGACGGCATCTTCGCGGGTGGCGATATGGTTCCCTCGGAACGCACCGTCACGGTGGCGGTCGGGCATGGCAAGAAGGCGGCGCGTCACATCGACGCCTGGCTGCGCGGCGAGGCCTGTGCGCCGGCGGAAAAGCACGAACTGGCGAGTTTCGACAAGCTCAATGCCTGGTACTACGCCGATGCGCCGAAGACGGTGCGGCCGATGTTGGAAGGCGCGCGCCGGCAGAACACGTTCGAAGAAGTGCAGGGCGGTCTCGACGAGACCAACGCGCTCTACGAGGCGCGCCGGTGTCTGTCTTGCGGCAATTGCTTCGAGTGTGACAACTGCTACGGCGTCTGCCCGGACAACGCGGTGATCAAGCTGGGTCCTGGCAATCGGTTCAAATTCAATTACGATTACTGCAAGGGCTGCGGGCTGTGCGCGACCGAATGCCCCTGCGGCGCCATCAATATGGTGCCGGAATCGATATGACGTAAAATCCGGGCAAAAGAAAACGGGCCGGCCTCGGCGGCCGGCCCGTGTTGCGTCGTAGCGGCTAGTTCGAGACTATCTGTTCGAGCGTCGGGCAGGTGCGCTGCTCGACCGGCGTCTCGTAGGGCGCCAAGTTGGTCTTGTCGATGACGACCGGTTTTAGCATGACTTCCTTCGGCGTCGGTTCTTTGCGCAGGTTGCGCACTGCGATCTCGGTGCCGATGCAGCCCTGGATGAAGCCGTTGAAATCGCCGCTCGCCAGCAGCTTGCCAGACTTGATCAGTTCGACCGCTTCCTTGCTGCCGTTGATCCCGATCACCAGCGCCTTGCGGTTAGCGCCTTCGAGCGCTTCGATCGCGCCGACCGCCATCGGGTCGTTGGCCGCCAGCACGCCGTCGATCGACGGGAACGATTGCATCAGGTTTTCCATGACCTGCAGCGCGTTCAGCCGCTGAAAGTTCGCCGGCTGCGAGGCCAGCAGTTTGACGTTGGGGAACTCCTTCAATGCGTCGTTGAACCCGCGCACCCGATTGGTGCTGGTGAGCGAGCCTTTGACGCCCTCGAGGATGACGACGTTGCCCTTGCCGTCGATGCCCTTCAGCAAACGGCGGGCGACCGACAGGCCGATGCTGTAATCGTCGGCGCCGACGAAGGCGACGAAATTGCCACCCGCCGAGCGGTCGGTGATGTTGGTGACCGGAATGCCGGCGGCATTGATCTTCTCGACCGCCGGAACAAGCGCTTTGTAGTCGACCGGGATGAAGATGATCGCATTCGGCTTTTTGACGATGACGTCTTCGACCTGCGACAGCTGCTCGGGGATGCTGTCCGGCTTGGTCGGGATATATTGAATGACCTTGACGCCGAGCGTTTTGGCCGCCGTTTCGGTTCCGACGCGGACGGCTTGGAAGTAGGGGTTCGTCTGATTCTTGGTGAACACCGCGATGGTCTCGCCGCCGGCGAACGCCGGCCCCGAGATGAGCGCCGTCAGCACGGCGGTTACGCTGATTGTCAGGTACTTCATCTATTCAACTCCTTTGTCGTCTTCGCTGTGGTGAGCCTTGGGTCTTCAATGTCTATTCGCCGATGCGGCGCGTGCGGGTGTCGATCCAAACCGCGAGCAGAACGATCACGCCGGTGACGAGCGGTTGCCATGACGAATTGATTTGCAGGAGATTCATGCCGTTGAGCACCAGCGTGAGGATGAGCGCGCCGATCAGCGTGCCCGCCACGGTGCCGGAGCCGCCGAACAGCGATGTCCCGCCGACCAGCACCGCGGCGACGGCCGGCAGCGTCAGGTCCTCGCCGATGTCGCCTTGCGCCGAATTGATGCGCGCGAGAATGATCAGCGAGGCGAGCCCCGCCATCGCGCCGCTCATGGCGTAGACCAGCACGAGGCGCCGCTCGACCGGCACGCCGGAGAGACGCGCGGCGACCGGATTGGCGCCGATGGCATAGATCTGCTGGCCCCAGACCGTGCGCTGCGCGAATAGCCCGCCGATCAGCAGGAACAGCACCATCACGTAGACCGGCATCGGCACGCCCAACAGGTAGCCGCTGCCCAGGTGGCGGAACCCGGCCGGAAAGCCGTGAATGGTTTCCCCGGCCATATAATAATAAGTGACGCCGGTGAGCATCCACATCATGCCGTAGGTCGCGATGAAGGACGGGATCCTCAGCGCCGTCACCAGGATGCCGTTGGCCAGCCCGATCATCGCGCCGCAGCCGATGCCGGTCGCCACCCCGAGCAACGGCGAGCCGGTGATCTTGATCACGCTCGCGGCCAGGCAGGCGGACAGCGCGACGTTCGCGCCGATCGAGAGGTCGAGGCCGGCGGTGAGGATGACCAAGGTGAGGCCGGAGGCCATCAGGAACAGCAGCGCCGTTTGCCGCAGCACGTTGAGGATGTTGTTCATCGTCAGGAAGACGTCGCTGAACACCGCTAGGACGACGCAGATCAGCGCTACGGCGAGCAGGCGGTAGAACGACTGCATGACGTCGCGCGAAAACATGTGGTGCGCGCGTGCGACCTCGGGCGCGGCGGTGCTCATCGTTCGCTCCTCAAGCCATCGATGAACAGCGCGACGATGACGAGGGCGCCGATACAGGCGACCTGCGTCGAGGACGGCACGGCGAGCAGATTGAGGCCGTTGCGCAGCACGCCCACGGCGATGACGCCAAGCAGCGTGCCGAACAGCCAGCCATTGCCGCGTTCGAACGAGGTGCCGCCAACCGCGACCGCGGCAATGGCATCGAACTCCATGCCGATCCCGGCGGTCGGATGCGCCGAATTGAGCCGCGCCGTCATCAACAGCGCCGCAAAGCCGGCCATCAAGCCGCCGAATACATAGACTCGGATCAGCATGCCGCGCACGGAAATGCCGGCGAGGCGCAAGGCCTCGCGATTGCCGCCGAGCGCGAAGACATAAGTGCCAAAGCGCGTGTGGTAGAGCAGCGCATGCGTGACGAGATAGGCGAGGGCGGCGATAATGATCGGCAACGGTATGCCGGCCACGGTCCCGGAATAGATGTGCTCGATGGATGGCGGAATGCCGACGACGCTTTGCCCGTCGGTCACCAGCAGCGACAGGCCTTGCGCGATTCCGAGCGTCCCGAGCGTGGTGATGAATGGCGGAATGTCGAACACCGCGACCAGCACGCCATTGCCGAAACCGAAGCACAATCCGACGGCCAGCGCCGCCAGGAAGGCCAGCGTCGGCGAGCCGGTCGATATCACGGTGACCGCCAGAACAATAGACGAAAAGGTGAGCACCGCGCCGATCGACAGATCGAGGCCCTCGGTCATGATGATGACCGTCATCGGCAGCGCGAGCAGCAGCAGGATCGTCGATTGCGTGAGAATATTCGCGATGTTCGCCGGCGTCGCAAATCCCGGGCTAGTCGCGCCGAAAATGGCGCACAGCACGACGAGCACGATCGCCACGCCCGGCACGCGGGCGATCGGTAGCGATGCGAGACTAATTCCGCGCGTGCTCATTGGTGGATGCCGAGGCGAACGATGTTGGCTTCGGTGAGCTCCTGATGGGACAGCTCGCCGGCGATGCGTCCGCTGCGCATGACATACGCGCGGTCGCAGATGTGGACGATCTCGATCTGCTCGGAGCTGATCATGAGAACGGCAGCGCCGTTGTGCACCAGGCCGTCGAGCAGCCGGAAGATTTCAGACTTGGCGCCGACGTCGATCCCGCGCGTCGGCTCGTCGAAAATGAAGAACCGCGCGTCGGCGTTCAGCCATTTGCCGATGACGACTTTCTGCTGGTTGCCGCCGGACAGAGTGGCGACCGGCCGGCGCGGCGTCGGCGTGGCGATGCGCAGCTTGTCGATCACCGCGCGCGCCGCTTTCATCGCGCGCGCCGGTACGAAAATCCCCGACGGAAACATCTTGCGCAACCCGGCAAGCACGATGTTGTCGCCCACCGAACGGGCCAGCGCGAGCCCCTGCGTCTTGCGGTTCTCCGGGATCAGGGCCATGCCGCGCCGCGCTGAATCTTCCACGGATTCGCCGATACGCTCACCGAACAGCCGGATCTCGCCGGACGTCACGCGGTCGGCGCCGAAGATCGCCCGTGCGACCTCAGTGCGGCCGGAGCCGACCAATCCGCTCAGGCCGACGATTTCGCCGGCGCGCACGGTCAAATTGACGTCCGAAAACCCGCTTGGGCCGGAGAGATTTTTGACTTCGAGCACCACCTCGCCGGGGGTCGGCCGCGAGGGCCGCGTGTAGGTCGTGTCGACCGGCCGGCCGACCATCAGCGTCACCAGTTGATCCGGCGTGGTCTCAGCCGGCAGGAGATCGGCGATCTTGCGGCCGTCGCGAAGCACCGTAATGCGGTCGCCGAGCGCGAACACCTCGGACAGGCGGTGCGAAATGTAGATGATCGCGACGCCTTTCTGCTTCAGCCGGGCGATCATTGCGAACAGTTTTTCGGTCTCGTGGTCGGACAGCGCCGCGGTCGGCTCGTCCATGACCAGAATGCGGGCGTCCTGCGACAGCGCCTTGGCGATTTCGACCATCTGCTGCTGGGCGACGCCGAGTCCGTGCACCGGAATACGCGGATCGATATCAAAGCCGATCATGTCGAGCACGCGCTTGGCCTCGGCGTAAATGCGGCGCCGGTCGATGAAGCCGGGCAGCCGGCTCGAGAATTCGCGGCCGAGAAAGATGTTCTGCGCGATGTCGAGATAGGGAACGAGGGTGAAGTCCTGAAAGATAACCGCAATTCCGAATTTGCGGGCCGCCGCCGCATCGTGGATCGTCACCGGCTCGCCGTTGTTGAAAAACGAACCGCGGTCGGCGCGATAGGCGCCGCACAGAATTTTCATCAATGTCGATTTGCCGGCGCCGTTCTCGCCGACGAGCATGTGCACCTCGCCGGCGCGGATCTCGAACGACACATCGTTGAGCGCTTTGACGCCGGGGAATTCCTTGGAAATCCCACGCAATTCGAACAAAGGAACGTCTGCCACGCGCCACCTATTCGCTCAGGATCAAATCCGACGCGACGCCCCTTGCCGACTTTCATGTGTCACCGGCGAAGCTGAAAGATACGAGGCGAAAACCGCGTTCTGCTTGATTTAAGTCAATGATTCCGCGCGTCGGCGCACATGAGACTTCAACGCTGGCCGAACTGCCTGTTCGCAGCGCTTGCGCGTATGAGGGCGATGCAATTCAAGCTTGTGGAATTTTCGTTTGCCCGTTGCTGGTCCGCCGGCGCCGGGCGATCGCCTTCAGCTGTCGTCGTCATACCAAGCGTTGCGGTCAGCCGGGCGGCAGTCAAACAACGTTGCAACCTAAGACGAGCGGGAGGAATTTCGTGAAATCAATGCAGCTCATTCTGGCGACGGCGGTCGCGATCGGCGCGGGCGCAAGCCTTGCGCGTGCCGATGGCGAGACTATCGCCGTCTTCACCAAGAACCAGACCAATCCGTTTTTCCAAAACGTGCGCGTCGGCGCCGCCAATGCGGCGAGCCAGCTCGGCGCCAAGGTCATCCAATACGTGCCGACCAAGCCCGACAGCATCCCCGAGCAGATGAGTCAGGTCGAGGACGTCATCGTCAAGAAGCCGGATGCGATCGTGTTCACTCCGGTCGATTACAAGGCCTTGATACCGAGCGTCGAGAAGATGAACGTCGCCGGGATTCCCGTTGTCAACATCACCGACAAGATGGCGGGGGGCAAGATCGTCTCGTTCGTCGGCATCGATGACTACAAGGTCGGCGTAGCGACCGGGCAGGCGCTCATGAAGGCGCTCGGCGGCAAAGGCAATGTCGTCATCATTGAAGGCGTGAAGGGATCGCTGTCCAATCAGGATCGCACGCGCGGTCTGACCGACGCGGTCAAGGCCTATCCGAATGTAAAGCTGCTTGCCACCCAGGCCGGCAATTTCCAGCGGCTGAACGCGTTGCAGGTGATGGAAAACATGATGCAGTCGTTCCCGCAGATCGACGGCGTGATGGCCGCCAACGACGCGATGGCGATTGGCGCGATCGAGGCGCTCGAAGCAGCCAACCGCAAGGCGGTCGTGGTGGGGATTAACGGGACCAAGGAAGCGGTCGACGCGGTGAAGGCGGGCAAGCTGCTGGCGAGCGGGCAAGCCGATCCGTTCATGCAGGGTTGTCTCGGCACGATCATCGCGATCCGTACTCTGCGCAAGCAACCGGTGCCGGTGGAAATGCATTTGAAGCCGTCGGTGGTCGACGCTAGCAACTACAAGGAATTCGACAAACCGGTCGAAGCCCGCGCCTGCCCGAAATGGGAAGACATGGCGACCAATTGACGTAACTGCACGGGAATTGACAATGCGCCGGCTCCACCGAGCCGGCGCGTCTTCTTGTCCGCGCTTCCGCTCGGCATTGTCGCCCGGCCACCTATGTCGCTATGCTGGCCGGCATCGTCGTCCGGGAAAGACAAATATGACGCAATCGACGCGAAGCTATCGGGATCTTCACGAGCATCTGCAGGTGTTGGAGAAGCGGGGACTTCTGCGCACCATCGATCGTCCGATCGACAAGGATTCCGAATTGCATCCGCTGGTGCGCTGGCAATTCGTCGGCGGCATGGACGAGGAAAAGCGCAAGGCCTTCTTGTTCACCAACATCACCGACGGGCTCGGGCGCATTTACGACATGCCGGTGGTGGTCGGCGCCATCGCCGCCAATCCGGAGATTTACAGCATCGGCATGGATGCGAAGGTCGAGGACATTCAGGCCAAGTGGGATCACGCCATCGCCAATCCGATCGCGCCGCGGTTGGTCAACGACGCGGTCTGCCATGAGGTCGTGATCGAGGGCAAAGCGCTGCAAGGGGAAGGCCACGGCCTCGACCGGCTGCCGATCCCGGTGTCGACGCCGGGCTTCGACAGCGCGCCGACGTTGACCGCGACCAACGTCATCACGCGCGATCCCGAGACCGGAATTCAGAACATGGGCACCTACCGCGCGGCCTTGAAGGCGCCGGACCGGCTGGTGGTGCGGATGGCGACGCGCGTCGGTGGCGCGGGCGGCTACCAGCATTACCTCAAGTACCAGAAGCGCGGCGAGCCGATGCCCTGCGCCATCGTGCTCGGCTGCCCGCCTTATGTGGCGTTCATGGGTCCGCAGAAGCTGCCGATCGACGTCGACGAATTCACCATCGCCGGTGGTCTTGCCGGCGAGCCGATCAACGTCGTGCGCGCGCGCACCGTCGACCTGTTGGTGCCGGCCGAATCCGAGATCGTGATCGAGGGGCTGGTCGACACCGAATATCTGGAGCCGGAAGCGCCGTTCGGCGAATCTCATGGCCATGTCGCGCTCGAGGAATTCAATATGCCGATGCAGGTGACCGCGATCACCCATCGCCAGAAGCCGGTCATTCCGTCCTACATCAGCCAGGTGGCGCCGAGCGAATCGAGCGTGATTAAGCGCGTGGCTTACGAACCGCTGTTTCTGGCCCATCTGCGCAATACCCTGGGCCTGCGCGGCGTCAAGCGCGTCAATCTGCATGAGCCGCTGACCGGTCTGCTGCGCGTCACCATCATCACGGTCGAGAAGGGCATGTCGCGCACCGAGATCTGGCGGGCGTTGCGCGGCGCCGCGTTCTTCAAGGGCGACTGCGGCAAGATCTGCATTGCGGTCAATGACGACATCTCGGCCGACAACGCCGACGCGCTGCTGTGGGCCATGGCCTATCGCATGAACCCGATCGAAGATGTGCAATTGGTGCCGCACCGCGGCCAGGGCCATGGACCCAAGCGCGAGCACGATGAGGAAGAAGATTCGACGCTGCTGATGGACGCGACGATGAAGGGCGACATGCCGCCGCTGGCCTTGCCGAAGCGGGAATACATGGAGCGCGCCAAGGCGATCTGGAACGAGCTCGGCTTCGAGCCGTTGCGCCCGCAGCCGCCCTGGTTCGGCTATTCGCTCGGCGACTGGCTGCCGCAATGGGATGACGCCGCCAAGCGCGCGGCGCTCGGCCACTATCTCGAGAACGGCCTGATCAGCGCCAAGCAAAAGCGCAAAGGCCTCAAGCCGGAAACCAAGTTCCGGCCTGACAAGGACGGCAACGGCAAGGCTTGAACTCATGGCCGCGGAAGAACTGTCGTTCACTTACTTTCCGGACAATTACCGCTGGTCGCACGGTCTCCTGATCGGGCTCAATATGGCGCCCTGGGGCGGCGCCGAGATCGGCGAGGTCAATCGGATCGGGCTGCGGCTCCAGAAGGTCGTCGGCGACGATGACGCTTGGTTCCGCGAATGGACGCGCGAGGCGCGCGCCGTCGAGGATCGCGGGCGCGAGCGCATCGCCGCAGGCCACTCGACGAGCGGCGCGCAATATCTCCAGCGCGCCAGCGCCTATTATCATGTCGGCGAGCGCTTCCTGCAGCCCAAGAGCAAAGAGGGCAACGACGCCTACAGGCGCGGCGTCGATTGCTTTCGCGATGCCGCCAAATACGTCAAGCGTCCGCGCATGGAGCACGTCGAAATTCCTTACGACGGCGCGAGCCTACCGGCGATCTATGTGCATGCCGAGCCGGCCAATCGCAGCGGCAAAGTGCCGGCCATGGTGTTCTTCGACGGTCTCGACGTCACCAAGGAGATTCAATACTTCAAGGGTGTCGCCGATCTCGCCGCGCGCGGCATCGCCTGCCTGATCGTCGACGGCCCGGGCAACGGTGAGAGCATCCGGTTCCGCAATTTCTATCTGCGGCACGACACCGAGCATTACGCAACGCCGGTCTTCAACTATCTGGCCGCCCGGCCCGAGGTAGACGAGAAGCGCATCGGCATCATGGCGATCAGCTTGGGCGGCTACTACGCGCCGCGCGCGTCGGCGTTCGAGCAGCGTTACGCCTGCTGCATCGCCTGGGGCGCGCAGTGGGACTACCAGAAAATCTGGCGCGACCGTTTCGAGCGATTGGCAAAGGCCGATACGCCGTCGCTTTCGGTGGCCTCGCAGCACATCGCCTGGGTATTGAACGCGACGTCGCAGGATGACGCGCTCAAGCGCTTGGCGCCGTTCAAGCTTGACGGCGTCGTACAGAAAATAACTTGTCCGTTCCTGATGCTGCACGGTGAGGGCGACGAGCAGATTCCTTTGTCCGAGGCGCGCAAATGCTTCGACGCCGTCGGCGCCAAGCAGAAGACCTTCAAGCTGTTCACGCGCGAGGAAGGCGGCTACCACCACTGCCAGATCGACAACCAGTCGATCTGCTCGGCCTATATGTGGGACTGGCTCGAACAGGTGCTGCAGCCGGCGCGATAACGCGCGGGTTCGGAGACGGGCGATCGGGAGTTTACGCCACTTTCAGCGCCGCAGCCTCGCTCGTTCCATAACGGCGCGCAGGATTGCCGACGAAGTCGTGCGAGCCGGTGTCCACCAGCGCCCCTTCGACGTCGAGCCAGATTTTGCCGCCGAGCTTGCGCCAGAGCTGGCAGAAGCCGAAGTCCTCGCTCAGATACTCGCCGGTCTCCGGATCGATACGGCACTCGAACAATGCGTAGTATTTTCGCTCGGTCTTGTCGGGCGTGTAGACGTGGTCGGAGGTGTAGGCGTATTGCGGATAGGCCATCATCAGGCGCGCGATCGCCTGCCGCTTGATCATCATGAAGCCGGTCGCCGCATAGACGCCGGTGGCGAAGGCGCCGCGCCGTTCCAGCTCGTCACGCTCGCAAAACTTGCCGACGTAGTTCAGCGTCGCAAGATTTGGCGGCTCCGAATAGGCGACTTTGTCCGGCGGATTCCAGCACAGCGCCTTGGCCGGATACATGCCGCCGACCACGTCCTCATCGAAGGCCAGCATGCGGTGCACCAGCTCGGGCTCGAAGCCGATGTCGGCGTCGATGAACATCAGATGCGTCGCCTGCGGGATGGTCATGAACTGGGCGACCAGCGTGTTGCGCGCCCGCGTGATCAGCGAGTCGCGGCCGAGCAGGTTCAGGCTGACCGAGAAATTGTGCCGCTCCGCGTATTGCATGAGCTTGACGACCGACATCATGTAGCCGGTGGTGACCAAGCCGCCGAAGCAGGGCGTGGCGACGAAGATCATTGGTGCGGGTTGATCTGTACTCATCGTCTCGGCTCACAACGTCGCGGAGGTATTGCCGGCCGATCAAGTCGCCAAAACGGTTAATGGTGGGCCAATGCGCCGGCACTCCGCCGCGGAAACGCGTGCTCCGGACGGGCCTTAGCGGCCGCTTTACACTTTCGCAACCATAGCCCGCATTCCCCCCGCGCCTGAGCGCGGCCGCCTTGCGAG
This sequence comes from uncultured Alphaproteobacteria bacterium, assembly GCA_963739075.1. Taxonomy (GTDB): domain Bacteria; phylum Pseudomonadota; class Alphaproteobacteria; order Rhizobiales; family Xanthobacteraceae; genus Pseudolabrys. The sequence goes on from CAVTZC010000002.1 coordinate 121,019, forward strand.
CAAAGCGGACGTGTCATCCGCCAACGCCGGACAAAGACAACTCGCGATTCTCGTCACTGATTGACGTGAATATCGTTGTCCTTGATCACCTTGCCCCAGCGCGCGATCTCGTTCTTGAGGAATTTTTCGCCCGCGGCCGGCGAGCGCATGTCCTTGGGGAACGCCTCCACACCGGTGTCCGCCCACATCTTGAGGACTTCCGGATCGTTGGCGATATCGTTGATCGCCGCGTTCAACGTCTTGATGACCGCGTCCGGCGTTTTGGACGGGGCAAACATCCCCTGCCAATAGTGGATCGCGAATTTCGGTCCGAGTACGTCGGCCATGCTGTCCGCCTGGGGGAATTCCGGCATCCTGCCTTTCTGGGTGACGGCATAGGCCTTGAGCTTGCCGGCCTTGACCAGCGGCATCATCTGCTGCGGCGTGCCGATCAAGAAATCGACGTGGTCGCCGAGAACATCCGTCACCGCCGGCGCGCCGCCGCGATACGGAATCTCGTCGAACTTGAGCCCGGTCTCTTGCGCAAACAGCCGCGACGTGAGGTGCCCGGTGGTGCCGAAGCCCGGCAGCGCCTCCTTCAAGTGCTGCTTCTTCATCAGTGCCATGAGGTCCTTGAACGAGTTCGGCGCAAGGCCCGGGCGTCCGACCAGAACCAGCGGATTGCGGTTGATCATGATCACCGTGTTGAAGTCCTTGACGGTGTCGAAAGGCAAGGTCTTGAACAGCGTCGGGTTCGCGGAAATCTGCAGGTTGTGCAGGAGCAGCGTGTAGCCGTCAGGCTCGGCCTTGGCGACCTTGTTGGAGGCGATGATGGTGCTGCCGCCGGTGACGTTTTCGACGATGAAATTCTGTCCGAACTTCTTCTGCAGCTTTTCAGCAAGCACGCGCGCGAGCTGGTCGGTGGGGCCGCCGGCCGGGTAGGGCACGACGACGGTAACGTTGCGGTCCGGATAGGCCGCCGCGGCCGGCGCCGCGAAAACAAAAAGGCCGAGAATGGCCAGCACAACGGCAGCAATGCGCCTCATGATTGGGTCCTCCCTGGATTGGATTATTTTTGGGAGGAAGCTTACCCCTCGGCAATGACCGGCAACAAGAGGCTACTGGCTGACGTGGATATCATTGTCACGGATCGTCTCGCCCCAGCGGGCGATCTCGCTCTTCATCATCGCGCGGGCCGCCGCAACCGAACGCCGGTCCTCGGGGAAAGTCGACATGCCTTCGTCGTGCCAGTGCTTAACGATCGCCGGATTGGATACCGTCGCCTGCAGCGCTTCATTGAGCGTGTCGATGACCGATTGCGGCGTGCCGGCTGGCGCGAACAATGCCTGCCAGTAGACGATGTCGAACTTCGGCCCGAGGGCCGTCACCATGCTCTCGGCGGTCGGCATCTCGGCAGATTTTTCTTTGGCGGTGATCCCGTAAGCCTTCACCTTTCCGGCCTTGACCTGCGGCTCGATCTGCTGCGGCGTGGCAAAGTAGAGATCGACATGGCCGCCCAAGAGATCGGTCAATGCCGGCGCCGCGCCACGATACGGAATTTGGTTGATGGGTACTTTGGCGGCCTGTGCGAGCAGCGTGGTCGTCAGGTGACCGGTGGCGCCGTATCCCGGAATTGCCGCCTTCAGGGTCTGTTTATTCATCAGCGCGAGCAGTTCGGTTAAGTTGTCTGGCGCAAGCGTTTTGCTGCCGACCAGGATCAACGGATTTTCGTTGATCAGCATCACCGGGATGAGGTCTTTTTCAGTATCGAAAGGAAGGTTCTTGTAGAGCGTAACGTTGGCTGAGATCTGCAGATTGTGCAGGAGCAGCGTGTAGCCGTCGGGCGTCGCCTTGGCGACCTTGTTGGTGGCGATGATAGTCCCGCCACCGGTGACGTTCTCGACAATCACGTTTTGCTTGAGCTTTTCCGACAGAGACTGCGCGACCACGCGCGCAGTCTCATCGGTCGGCCCGCCGGCCGGGTAGGGAACGATGATGGTGATGGTGCGGTTCGGATAGGTGTCCGCGTGGACCGGTGCGGCCAAAGCTAAAGCGCCCGCTGCGAGCGCGGCGACAAGGATCGGTTTCATTGTTGTCTCCTTGTTGTTGCCTTCGCCGAAAGCCTACCCTTCGGGAATGATCGGCAACAAGAGGTAAGGCTGCCGGTTGGCGGCAAAGTGCAGCGCGTTGCGGCAGGCGAAAACCGCCGCCGGCCGGTCGTCCGGGTCGATATGCAGGAACGGACCGACGCCCTTCATCGGGTAGGGGGCGTTCGGCAGTGCCGCGTCGCGGCCGTCCACTTCGTAATCCTTGCCGCGCACGGTGAGCGCAAGCCGGTAGCCGGGCGGCACCACGATGCTGGTCGGCCAGATTTCGACGTCAAGCTCGACCGGCTCGCCGGGCTTGAGCGGCCATTCCTCGTCATGCGTGTGCCAGGGCCGGTAGGGCAGCGACTTTTTCGGGTCAAGCTTGCGCTGCGAGGCGCGCAACCAGCCGAGCGCGACCGGCGTGCGCGGGTCGTTGGAACCGATGAAAGTAACCTCCTGGCCGGCCGGGTCGAACAGGCGCAGCACCAGGAAGAGGTCGGCGTCGGTGGTTTGCGACGATACCCAAAGCTTGGCCGCGACCGGGCCGGTGATCTCCAGGCTCTTTGTCAGCGGTGGTGTGCGGAAGGTCAGGCCGTCGCCGGTCGTCTCATAGCTTAGCGTCGTCGTGGCCGTAGACGTGTCGGGACTAAGCCCGAGGCCGTCCGGCTGCAGGAAAAATTTCGTCCATTGCGTACGCGCGAGCGGCCACTCATTCTCGGCGCGGACCACAAACTTTTCGCCCGGATGGCGGATGTTGAGCGACACGCGCGGCTGCTTACTCCAGCCGCGGTCCTCGCCCTTGAGGAAGTGGCTGAAGAACCGCTTCTGCAGAGTTTCGCCGTAATCACTGTAGAAATGGGTGAAATGGGTATCGCCGTGCACCTCCAACCATTTCTGTTTGGAGCCGGCGCGCAGCCAACCTTCTAAATTCCCGCGCGTGTGCAGGCCGACGCCGCCCCAATTGCCGGCCGACAGCAAGGGCGCCTCGATCTGCTCGAATTCGGCGGTTCGCGCGGCATAGTAATCGTCGTGCAGCCGACGACGCTTAGCTTCGCCCGGCGTGTCGGCGCAAAGTTTGGCCAGTTCCTCCTTGGGCAAGGTCTCGGGTCCGGCGACCGTCTCGCCGGTCACCAGGCTCTTGGCGCCACGGTCGCCGACGCCATGCTGCACGCTTGCCACCTGGCGCGGATGCCAGCTATTGAGGAAGTCGCACAGGATTCCGCCGTGCCGGCACAGTTCACGGTAATAGTCGGATGAACCTTCCCAGATGCAGAGCGCGGCAAGGTGCGGCGGCTTCAGCGCACCCGCGTTCCACTGGTTCATCGCGTAGTACGAGATGCCGTTGATGCCGACCTTGCCATTGCTCCAGCCCTGCGCGCCCGCCCATTCGACGCAAGCGTAAATGTCCTGCGCCTCGCGTGCCGACCAGACGTCGAGCGTGCCGGGCGAACGGCCGGCGCCGCGCGAGTTGACGCGCACGCAAGCATAGCCGTCCGGCACCCATTTCTCCGGATCGACCAGCTCCCAGTTCTGATACTTGTTGCTGGAGCCTTGCAGTACGTTGGGCGCCGATTTGATCACGCGCGACCACTGGCTCTTGTAGCCTTCCTGGAACGACAGTCCCTTGGCGTAGGGACCGTAGCTCAGAATGACCGGATATTTCCCGGCGCCGACCGGCCGATACACATCCGCGCGCAGGACGACGCCGTCGTCCATGCGGATGGGCGCGTCCCAGTCAACTTGCATATTGTCGCGGATTTCACTTTTTGCTGTGGTCATGGGGCACCAATTTCAGGACGAAAATTTACGCGGTGTCGCGGGAGTCACGGCGGGAGCGGACCGCCCTGCGGCCGGTGCCGCTTCACCGCATCCGGATTGGTGGAATCGGCGCCCATATAGACGCCGCGTTCCCATTTGCGCTTGAGCGGATCGGACACCGTCAAGCTCATCTTGCCGATATTCTGGATTTCGATTTCCACCGTCTCGCCGTCCTGCAGTGCGCCGAGGCCTTCGTGATTGGTGCCGCAGGCGATGAGATCGCCTGAGTTCATGGTCATCACCGTGGTGGCGAACTCGATCAGCTCGGGCACGCGGTGTTCCATGTCGTCGGTATTGTAGTTGTGGCGGAGCTGGCCGTCGTTCCAGAACCGCACGATCAGATCGTTAGGGTCCGCGATCTCGTCCGCCGTGGCGATGCAGGGGCCGACCGGCGCGAAAGTGTCGAACGACTTGCCAAGCCAGCTGGTGAGTGGACTTGCCGGCCAGGTCCGGCGGCCTTGCTCGCGCGCCGAAACGTCGATCATCGCGGTATAGCCGAACACCGAGCGCTTCCAGTCCTTTGCCTTCACCATCTTGGCGGGGCCTTTGATGACCAAAGCGAGCTCGGCCTCGTGCATGAAGATCCACGGCACGGTGAACTCGGGCAGCATGATGGTGTCGCCGGGCCCGACCACGGCGTCGGGATTCTTCATAAACATGTTGAGCGGGCGGGCATCGCGCTGGGCGTGTTCCCAGTAATTGGCGATGCAAGCGAGGATTTTGCCCGGCCGCGGCAAGGGCGGACGCAGACGTACAGTCTCGATCGGCACGGCATCGCCGTTATTGGCGATCTTCTCCAATGCCGGGCGCAGGTTCTCGAACTCGTCGATGATGCGTTGCATGGTCAACTGCGGCGTGTAGTCTTTTTTCACCGCATCCGAAATATCGACAATGCCGCGCTTGGTCAGAACGCCGGGCGAGATCTCGGCGCCCGGCGCGCTCTGGAACAGCACAAGCTTCACGAATTCATCCTCCGCGGAAGCGGCCCGCTTGCCCGGTTCGGCCGTTCCGTTAACGATCTCTTTACCATCAATTAACTGCAAAAAAAGCAGGCATGGTAATAATCCGCCTCGCCCGACAGAGGCAAAGGATTCATGGTCAGAATGTTCTTCTCCCTCAGCTTCAAGCGCGCCTCGTCGATGGTCATGCTGGTCGGGCTCGCCTCGTTTGCGCTCACATTCGCTGTGCTGATTACTTTTGCCCCCGGCTGGGCCGCCGCGATCATTCCTGCCATGTCGGCAATGGCACTCACCGCCATCCTCGCCGCCGTCGTTTCGCAGGTCGCGATGAGTCTGCCCGGTGCCATGCTCACCCGGCATCAAAGCCGGGAGGTCGAGCAGATCCGCACCGCCATCGACAGCATGGCGCAAGGGCTGTGCATGTTCGACGCCGCGGAGCGGCTGGTCGTCTGCAATGCGCAATATTACAAAATGTACGAGCTGACGCCGGACGACGTGACGCCGGGGTCCACGCTGTCCGAGGTCCTGGAGAAACGGGTCGCCAAGGGCACCTTCTCGCGCGATCCGCAGGAATACCGGAAGGAATTTCTGACCGCAGTCGGGCTCGGGCGCACCATCGTGCACGAGGTCAAGTCCAAGGGCGGCCACCTTTTGCTGGTCACCAATCATCCGATGAAAGGTGGCGGCTGGATCGGGACGCACGAGGACATCACCGAGCGGCGGCAGGCCGAGCAGCAACGCACAACCTTGCTGCATCAAGAAGAGCGCCGTGCCGTCATTGAAAACGCGATCTCGGCGTTCCGCGAACGTGTTGAAAATCTCTTGCGGACGGTGACCGACAGCGCGGGCGAAATGCGCGTGACGGCGGCTGGCCTGTTCAACGCCTCCGGGCATACGTCAAAACGCGCGGAAAGCGCGGTGCAATCGTCGAACGAAGCGTCGACCAATGTCGAGACCGCGGCGATTGCCGCAGACGAATTGTCGAGTTCGATCGCGGAGATCGGGCGTCGGCTGCACCAGACCACCGACGTGGTGCGGGTGGCGGTCGAAGAAGCGCGGATCACCAATCAGGATATCGGCGCGCTGGCGCAGGGTGCGCGCAAGATCGGCGACGTCACCAAACTCATCCGCAATATCGCTGGGCAAACCAATCTGCTGGCGCTCAACGCGACCATCGAAGCGGCGCGCGCCGGCGAAGCCGGCCGTGGCTTCGCGGTGGTCGCCTCCGAGGTGAAGTCGCTCGCGGTGCAGACCGCCAAGGCGACCGAGGATATTTCCAGCCAGATCTTGGAAGTGCAGAACTCGACCGACAAAGCCGTGGAAGCGATCGGAAGGATCGCCCATCGCATGCGGGAGATCGACGAATATACGACGGCCGTCGCCATATCGGTGGAGCAGCAGAACGCGGCGACCGGCGAGATCTCGCAAAACGTGACCAGCGCCGCCGACGGCGCCAAGCTGATCGTCACGGTCTTGGGCGAAGTGGCCGGCGCCACCACCGAAAGCCAGCAGTCGGCGCAGACCGTGCTGGCCGCATCGGAAATGGTGGAAGAGGCGGCCGCCAAACTGCGCAGCGAAGTCGAAGGCTTCCTCACCAAAGTGGCGGTGTAGCGGCCGCCGTTCGACCGACCGCCGGTGCGGCTAGGACGCGGTCTGCAACAGCGCCAGCAGTCCGGCCAGCAAGGCTTTCGGGTTCGGCGGGCAGCCAAGAATCGTTAGATCGACCGGCACCACGTTTTTGACGCCGCCGGCGACCGCATAGCTGCCGGCGAACAGGCCGCCGTCGGCGGCGCAGGTGCCGACCGCGATCACCCATTTCGGATCGGGCGTGGCGTTGTAGGTACGCAACAAGGCTTCGCGCATATTCTTGGTGACCGGGCCGGTCACCATTAGCACATCGGCATGGCGCGGCGAGGCTACGAAATGAAAGCCGAAGCGTTCGAGATCGTAGAACGCGTTGTTGAGCGCGTGGATTTCGAGCTCGCAGCCGTTGCAGGAGCCGGCATCGACCTGCCGGATCGACAGCGAGCGGCCGAGCTTGGCGCGTGCGGCCCGCTCGACGCTTTGCGCAAGCTCGGCGAGGCCGGCCTCGTCGGGCTTAGGCCCCGGCTCAGTGAGCGGCCCGCGCATAAAACTATCCAACAGCGTCCTGCGCATCAGAGATCGTGCCCCGAATACGAGCAATTGAACGATTTGTTGCAAAGCGGGAAGTCGGCGACGATGTTGCCTTCGATCGCGGTCTCCAACAGCGGCCAGTGGAACCAGGACGCATCGCGCATGTGGCAGCGTTCGACGTGCCCTTTACCGTCGAGCCGCAGCCAGATCAGCACGTCGCCGCGGAACGCCTCGGTGAGGCCGAGGCCTTCGCAAGTCTTGCCGTTTGGTTTGACGGCGGCGTGAATTGTTCCGGCCGGCAAGCTCCCGAGAATCTGGTCGACCAGCGCCAGGCTCTGCTCGACTTCGCGAATGCGGATCCATATCCGCGCATTGACGTCGCCGGCCGTGAGCACCGGCACCTCGAATGCGAGCGCGTCATAGGGCGCATAGCCGGGCGTGCGCCGCGCGTCGAAGTCGCGCCCGGAGGCGCGTCCGACATAGCCACCGGCGCCGAACTGGCGCACGTAATCGGCCTTCACGATGCCGGTGGTCACGGTGCGATCCTGCAGCGAGGCGGTATTGTCGTAGAGTTCGATCAGGCGCGGGAACGCGCGCCGGATTTCGTCCAGCAAAGCTTGCACTTGCGTGAATCCGTCCGCCGCGATGTCGCGCGCAATGCCGCCGGGCACGATCGCGTCCATCATCAGCCGGTGACCGAAGCAGGCGTCCGCGGCCCGCAACACGCGTTCGCGCAGGATGCCGGTTTGCGCGTGCATCATCGCGAACGAAGCGTCATTGCAGATGGCGCCAATGTCGCCGAAATGATTGGCCAGCCGCTCGAGTTCCGCCATCAATGCACGCAGGTAAATCGCTCGCGGCGGTGGCGGTGCTTCCAGCGCCGCTTCGGCGGCCTGCGCGAACGCCAAGGCATAGGCGACCGTGCTGTCGCCCGAGGTGCGGCCAGCCAGTTTCGCCGCGTCGGCAAGCGATGCGCCGGCCATCAATGACTCGATGCCCTTATGCACATACCCGAGCCGCTGCTCCAGGCGCACCACGTGCTCGCCATTGGCGGTGAAGCGGAAATGCCCGGGCTCGATGATGCCGGCATGCACGGGCCCGACCGGAATCTGGTGCAGGCTTTCGCCTTCGACCGGCAGAAAGGCATAAGGGCCAAGCTTTTGCGCAGGTTCCTGTTTGCCCAGCGGATGGCGCACGTCCCAGAACCCGAGATCGAGCCAGGGCCGCGTGTCCGGCGCGCCAGTCGCTTCCAGGCCGAACAGATCGCGGATGGCGCGCTCCAGCCGGATAGCCGGCGGATGGCGCGCAGCGACACTGGGGTATCGCCCGTCCTTGCAGGCGTAGCTGAGCACGGCGATATTGGACGTCTTCTCGTCGAACAGCGCCATGTATACGACGCCCGCATCGCCCCAAAGGCCGAGCAAAGTCTGGTTTCCGCGTGCCAATCGATCGATTGCCTGGCCCCAGCCTTCCTCGGTCGCATTCGTGCGCGGTATGATCATGGCGCTATCCCAAAAGCCGGGCGACGTTCTGGAAGCCGGTGACCAGCGCCGGCGGCATGTAGATGCCGGCCATAGCCACAATCGCGAGATGGGCGAACATCGGCACATAGGATGCCCGAGCTGGTGCAGTCGGTCCTACCGGCTCGCCAAAAACGATGGTGTTGAGCCGCAGGAACAAGCCGCCCAGCCCGACTAAGATTCCGAACACCAGAATCAGCACCAACCACGGCTCGCGCGCGAAGGTCGAGCTTACCACCAGGAACTCGCTCATGAAAATGCCGAGCGGCGGCAACCCGGCGATGGCGACCACGCCGAGCACCAGGCCCCAGCCGAGCACCGGATTGCTCACGGTCAGCCCGCCCATGTCGGCGATTTTCTGCGTGCCCTTGACCTGGGAAATGTGGCCGACTGCATAAAAGATCGCCGACTTGGTCAGCGAGTGCATGGTCATGTGCAGCAGCGCCGCGAAATTCGCCAGCGCCCCGCCCATGCCGAAGGCGAACACGATGATACCCATATGCTCGATTGACGAATAGGCGAACATGCGTTTGATGTCGCGCCGCCGGTACAGCATGAAGGCGGCGAACACGCAGGAGATTAGGCCCATGGTCACCATCAGCGGGCCGGGTGCGAGCGCCGCCGGATTGAGCGCCAGCAGCATCTTGAAGCGCAGCAGCGCGTAGAGCGCAACGTTGAGCAACAGACCGGACAGCACCGCCGAGATCGGCGTCGGACCTTCCGCGTGCGCGTCGGGCAGCCAGGCATGCAGCGGGGCCAGCCCCACCTTGGTGCCGTAGCCGAGCAGCAGGAACACGAAGGCGACGTTGAGCAGCGCGGGATCGAATTGCGCGGCCTTCGTTACCAGCACAGTCCACACCATGGCGTACAAGCCTTCGCCGATCACCGGCCGCGCCGCCATGTAGACCAGAATGGTGCCGAACAGCGCCAGCGCGATGCCGACGCTGCCGAGGATGAAATATTTCCAGGCCGCTTCCAGCGCCTCGTGGGTGCGGTAGATGCCGACCATCAGCACGGTGGTAAGCGTGGCCATCTCGATCGCGACCCACATCAGGCCGATATTGTTGGCCACCAGTGCGAGGTTCATGGCGAACATTAGTACCTGGTACATGGCATGATAGAAGCGCACGAAAGTCGGCGTCAGCCGGCCGATCTCGATCTCATGTTCGATGTAGCTCGCGCTGAACACGCTGGTGGTGAATCCGACGAACGTCGTCAGCACGATGAAGACCTTGTTGAGGTCGTCCACCAAGAGATACGGACCGGACGTCGGCTGCACTACGAACAGCGACACCGCAGTCGCGCAGCTCAGGAACGCCGCCAACACATTGAGCCGCGAGGTCAACCGATAGCCGGGCAGCACTGCGAGCAGGGCTGCCGCCACGGCAGGAATCAGCAGGACGCCGGTGAGCGCGTCGATCATTGCCGCTCTCCGCGAAACCGGTCGAGCGCCTGCACGTCGACGGTGTCGAAGCGCTCGCGGATCCGGAACAGGAAGATGCCGATGACGATGAAGGCGATCAGCACCGAAAAGGCGACGCTGATCTCGACCACCAGCGGCATGCCCTTTGCGCCGGTCGCCGCCAGCACCAGGCCGTTTTCCAGCGACATGAAGCCGATCACCTGGCTCACCGCGTTGCGCCGCGTCACCATCATCAAGAGGCCGAGCAGCACCACCGACAGTGCGAACGCCAGATCCTCGCGCGCCAGCGGATCGGCTTCCGCGGTCACCCGCAGCATCACCACCATCGACAGCGCGACCAGCCCCATGCCGAGCAGCATGGCGGGGCCGACGCCGACGACGGTCTCGATCTCGCGGTGGATGCCGAGCTTCACGATGATCCGGTGCAGCGCCACCGGAATGATGATGGCCTTGAACACCAGCGCGATCATTGCGGTCAGGTAGAGATGTGGCGCATCTTGGATAAAGGCCTGCCAGGCGACCGACGCCGCCAGGATGAACGCATGCAACGCGAAGGTATTGAGCAGCGCGTAGAGCCGGTCCTGATAGAGCTGCATGAAGCTCACCAGCACCAGCGAGCCGGCCAGCATGTGGGCGATGTCGAAGGTGATGCCGCGCATGACTTAGAGGCTCCGCGAGACGAACAGCAGCAGCGTGCCGAGCAGACCGAGCATCAGCGCCGCACCGAGGAAGGCTGGCACCCGGAACACGCGCATCTTGGCGATGGCAGTCTCGAACACCGCCAGCAAAAAGCCGCCAGCCGCGAGTTTCACGAGATAGGCGGCGAGGCCGATCGCAATGGCGCGCGGGCTCGCATCGGGGCCGCCGATGCCCCAGGGCGTGAACAGGCAGCCGATCACCGAGACATAGAGCAAAAGCTTGAGTTCGGATGACAGATCGATCAAAGCCAGGTGACGGCCGGAATATTCCAGCACCATCGCCTCGTGCACCATAGTGAGTTCGAGATGCGTCGCCGGATTGTCGATCGGGATGCGCGCGTTCTCGGCGATCGCCACCATGATCAGCGCCAACAGCGCAAGCCCAAGCGAGACCCTTAAGCCCTCCGCGCCCGACCCCATGTAGGCGGACATGGTCGAGAGCTGCGTGGAGCCGGCGACCAGCGCCAGCGTGAACACAATCATCAACATCGCCGGTTCCGCCAGCGAAGCGATCATCACTTCGCGGCTCGAGCCGATGCCGCCGAAGCTGGTGCCGACGTCGAGGCCGGCCAAGGCGAGGAAGAAGCGCGCGCTGCCGAGCAATGCGATGATGGCAATGAGATCCGCCGACCAGGAAAACAACAAGCCGCTGCGGAAGGTCGGCACCAGCGAGGCAGCCACCCAGGTGCCGGCGAAGATGATGTAGGGAATGACCCGGAACAGCCAAGATGCGCTTTCCGCCAGCACCACGTCCTTGCGCATCAGCCGGACCAGATCGCGATAGGGCTGTAACAGCGGCGGGCCCTGCCGGCGCAATAGCCGCGCCTTCACCTTGCGCACGAAGCCGGTGAGCAACGGGCTGAGCAACAGCACCAGCAGCATCTGCCCGCCTTGAAAGGCGAAATCGCGGATCAGGGCCATATCGCGAGCACCAGAAGGAGAAGCACCAAAGCCGTAAACACCAACGTGAGATAACGGCGGATGGTCAGAAATTGCAGGACGTTAAGCCGGTCGGCCGTATATCCGATGAAGCTGGCGATCGGCGCATAAGCGGTCTCCCAGATCAGGTCGTGCAGCTCGACCGTCAGGCGCGCGGGCGCCATCGCGCCGGGCGGCGGCATCTCGCCGATCTCGCGCGCGCGGAACACGGTTGTCCCATAGACGCGGCGGATCGGCTGAGCAAAGCTCGACGCGGTATATTGTGTGGCCGTGCTCGGGTCAGGATAGCCGCAATCCCAGGCCGGTGCGCGCCGCAGCTTGTCGGACGCTAGCCGGTGAATGGCAAAGGCCGCGATCGAGCCGGACAGCACCACAAAGATGAACACCAGCAGCCCGTTATAGGAGCTGCGGCTTTCGGCAATCGGCACGATCGAAAGCCATTCCACGCCGGTCTGATGCGGCATGCTGACATTGATCAGGCTTTTGGTCACCGGGGCGAGCGCGTCGATGAAGAAGCCGGGGAGAATTCCGGCAACGAGGCAGAGCGCGGCCAGGAAGTACATGGCGGCGAGCGAATTGCTGTCGGTCTCTTGTGCCTGCGCGGCGGCAGGCGTGCGGGCGCGGCCAAGGAAGGTCACGCCGAAGGCCTTGACGAAACAGGCGGCAGCCAAGGCCGCCGACAGCGCCAGCAGCGCGCCGACCGCGGGCACCATGAATTTCAACCCCCAGTCCGGTAATTGCGGGCTGAGCAGAATGGCCTGGAAGGTCAGCCATTCCGACACGAAGCCGTTGAGCGGCGGCAGCGCCGAGATCGCCACGCAGCCGACCAGAAATACGAATGCGGTCTGCGGCATGCGGTGGATCAGCCCGCCGAGATGCTCCATGTCGCGCTCGCCGGTGGCGTTGAGGACGGCGCCGGCGCCGAAGAACAACAGGCTCTTGAAGACGGAATGGTTGAACACATGGAACAGCCCGGCGGTGAGCGCGAGCGCGGCCGCCAACGGCATGTTCGCCGCCTTAAATGCCAGCGCCAGTCCGAGCCCGATATAGATGATGCCGATATTTTCCACCGTGTGATAGGCGAGCAGCCGCTTGAGATCGTGCTGCATCAGCGCGTAGAGCACGCCCATCACTGCTGTGATGCCGCCGACGCCAAGCACGGCGATGCTCCACCACCAGTCCGGCGGCCCCAGCAGGTCGAACACGATACGCACGAGCCCGTAAACCGCGACCTTGGTCATCACGCCGCTCATCAGCGCGGAGACGTGGCTGGGCGCGGCGGGATGCGCGAGCGGCAACCAGACATGCAGCGGCACCACGCCGGCCTTGGAGCCGGCGCCGACGATCGTAAGCACGAGCACCAGCGCGGCCAGCGGCGTCGACGGATGTGACGCGCGAATGGCGTCGAAGGCATAATTGCCGTCGGCGCCAGCGAGCAGGCCGAAGGCGAGCAGCAAGGAGAGGGTGCCGAAGCTCGCCATCAGCAAATAGATGTAGCCAGCACGCACGTTCTCGCTGATGCGATGATGCGCGATCACCAGCGCCCACGAGGTGAGCGACATGAATTCCCATGACACCAAGAAGCTGAATGCGTCGTCGGCCATCACCACCAGGTTCATGGCGGCGATATAGACGGGATAGAACGGCAGGACGCGTTGCGGGGAATGCTCATGGCGGCCGTAGCCGAGCGCGAACAGGCTGGCCGACGCGCCGCCGAGATTGACCACCACCAGGAAGAAGGCGGCCAGCGCGTCGATGCGGAAATGCGCGCCCAGCCAGGGCAGCCCGAGTGGCAAGGTCACGGTGGATGTCGGGCTGGAATATCCGAACAGGCTCAGCAGTGCGATCATGCCGAGCGTCAGCGTGATCATCAGGCTGGCGCCATAAACCACGGCCGTCCCGCGCGGCGCGCCGCCGAGCGCGATCGCGACGGGCGCCAGGACCATCAGCGCGGCCACGCCGTAAAGCGCGTAGACGACCATCATTTAAGCCGCACTCCGCGGCCACCGCCGCTGCTCGCCACGCCTTCGCCGATCAATTCGATGCCGCTGGCAGCGAACGCATCGACCAGCTTCATCAGCGAGTCGACATTGCCGCGTACCACGCCGTCGCTGGCTTCCATGCGCTGGATGGTCGGCAGCGACAAGCCGGAGGCTTGAGCCAATTGGCGCTGGTCGAGGCCGAGTAAGGCCCTGGCTGCCCGCATTTGTAAGCCAGTTATCATGTTTTATACATCAATATAGATACATTCAATGTACCTATTGATGCATACTGCGAGCAAAATCAGGTTTCAAGGGTTTTGTGATGGCCTGTGATTTAAGGCCGCTTTTTGGCCGCCAGCCGCTGATCGAGCCGGCCCAGGTCGACCACCATGCGCTCATGCGTGCCGTTGCCGATCTCCTCAATTTCGTCGCGCGCGCTCACGTTGAACTCGATGCGCCGGCCATCGACCTTGGTCACCTCGGCCACGGCGGTCACCAGATGGCCGACCGGCGTCGCCGCCAGATGGCGGATGTTGACAGCCGTGCCGACCGCGCTCTCGCCGGTATCGAGATAGTCGCGCACCGCGTTGAGGGCGGCGTTCTCCATGGCGGTCACCATCATCGGCGTGGCGAACACCTGCGGCAGCGATATATCCTTGAATTGATTGGCGAGGTGCGCCGGCGTCACCCGCAGCTGATAAGTCCCCTTCGCTCCCACTGGAATCGGACGCATTGGGTTAGCTCCCTGCAGGTCTGACGTGATTGATCGCTGGCGCGAGCACGACCAGGATGATGCCGCAGATCGCGATCGGCGCAAATGCCAGACTGGCGATGCCGCTCAGATCCCAGACCAGGCCGCTGATCACCGGCACGATCACCGCGCAGCTGTAGCTGATGGTGAACATGGCGGCAGTGACGCGATGCACGTCATCCGGCGCGCTCAGCAACGGCGGCAGCGCCAGGATCAGAATGAGGATCGCCGAGGCGGCAAAGCCCTGCACCGTGGCCGCCGCCACGATCCAGGCGCCAGAGCCGACCACGATGCCGCCGGTCGCGATCACGCAGAGCAGCCCGCAAGCGACATAAGGCCACGCCTTGCACTCCAGACGACCGGCGACGGCGAGCAGCAGGAACGATGCCGGCATCTGCCCGGCATTCAGCCCGGACAGCGCCGCGCTGATCCATTCGCTCTGTCCGTTGCTGCGCAGATAATCGGGCAGGAAGGCATTGGTCGCAAAATAGGTGGCATTGATGGTGCCGAGCATGATGCCGAGCCGCCAGATCAGCGGACTATTCCAGTCCGGCCACCAGCGCCGGCGCGTGGCATTGGCAAGTCCATTGGTAGCTGCCGGCGCCAGCGCCAGCACCAAGACGGCGATAAAAGCCACCGGCGCGCTCCAGAAGACGAAGCCCCATTGCCAGCTCCCGCCGACCAACGGCAGCACCAGCGGCAGCATCAGCGCAACGGGCACGATTTCGCCGACCAGCAGGCCGTTGGTATAGACGGCGGTGGCGAAGCCGATGCGTTGCGGAATCCAGGCGCGCACCGCCGGCGGCATGGTTACCTGCATGATCGCAACGCCGGCGCCCATGGCAACGGTCATCGCATAAAGCCACATCACATCCGGGATAGCGCCGCGGAACGCGCCGCCGATCGCGGTAACGCCGAGCCCGACCACCAGCGCCGTGCGCACGCCCAGGCGGGCGATCAGCAGCGAGCCGGGCACCGCGGCGATTGCGAACAGCATCGATGGCAGGCCGGTGAGAATGCCGATTTGGGTGGCGTTGAGCCTGAGCCCGTCGTGGATCAGCGGGATGACCGGCGGGACCGCAAGGATGGTGAGCCGCAATCCGGCGCCGGCAAGCCACAGCAGCAGCAACGTCGTGAGAAAGCGAGCCTGCGGCCGTGGCTCGCCGGGGTTCTGCATCGATGATACCAGCATTGCGGGGGAGGTGTTAAAATGTTGATCTTGGTGCGGGCGGGATACCATAGCGCGCTTTTGCACCAGCCGGAAAATAGCGTAAAGCAGCCTTTGGTTTGGAACACCGCGAAATGATACGGCTGCCGCAACTGACCCCGCGCCAAATTCTGATCGTGCTGCACGATCTTGTCGCCACCGCCGCGGCGATCGTGCTGACGTTTTTTGTGCGCTTCGAGGGCAAGCTACTAGACGAACGGCTGCCTGGTCTCAAGTTCCTGCCGGTCTTTTTGGTCTATGCGGCGGCGGTCTATCTTATTTTCGGGCTGCACCGCAACAAATGGCGGTTCACATCGGTCCCCGATCTCTACGAGATCTTCCGCGCGGTCACCGTGCTGGCGGTGTCGCTGCTTGCGCTCGACTATGTGCTGGTCGCGCCCAACGTCTACGGCCAGTTCTTCTTCGGCAAGATCACCATCCTGCTGTACTGGTTCCTGCAGATGTTTTTCCTGGGCGGCACGCGCGTCGCCTATCGCTATTTCCATTACGCGCGCACGCTGCAACGCGCCAAGATCGCCGATGCGACGGCGACCCTGGTGCTCGGACGCGCGGCCGACGCCGAGATTCTGCTGCGTTCGATCGAAAGCGGCGCGGTCAAAAAAATCTGGCCGGTCGGCGTGTTGTCGCCGTCCACCGCCGACCGCGGCCAGTCGATCCGCGGCGTTCCGGTGCTGGGCCATATCGAGGATCTCGAACGCGTGGTCGCCGATTTCTCCGATCGCGGCACCCGTGTGATGCGCGTCGTGTTGACACCGTCGGCGCTCTCGCCGGAAGCGCGGCCGGAGGCTCTGCTGATACGGGCGCGCAAGCTGGGCCTGACCATGAGCCAGTTGCCGTCGCTCGATGCCGGCGGGCAGGCGATGCAGCTCGCGCCGGTAGCGGTGGAAGATTTGTTGCTGCGACCCAGCGTCAAGATCGATTACCGCCGGCTCGAGAAATTCGTCAGCTGCAAGGCGATCGTCGTGACCGGCGGCGGTGGCTCGATCGGTTCGGAAATCTGCGAACGCATGGTCGCCTTCGGCGCCGCCCGTCTGCTGGTGATCGAGAATTCCGAGCCTGCACTGCATGCGGTCGTGGAACTGCTCAAATCCAATCAATCGAAAACCGCGATTTCCGGCCGCATCGCCGATATTCGCGACCGGACGCGGATCATGGGTCTGATCGCGCAGTTCAAGCCCGACATGGTGTTCCACGCCGCCGCGCTCAAGCACGTACCGCTGCTCGAAACGGATTGGGACGAGGGTATCAAGACCAACGTGTTCGGCTCGATCAACGTTGCCGATGCGGCGGCGGCGGCCGGCGCCGCAGCCATGGTGATGATCTCCACCGACAAGGCGATCGAGCCGGTTTCCGTGCTGGGCGCCACCAAGCGGCTGGCGGAAATGTATTGCGAGGCGCTCGACAACGAATTGACCCGCCATGCCGCCGGCGGGGCGAGCTCCACGCGTATGATCTCGGTGCGCTTCGGCAACGTCCTGGCGTCCAACGGCTCGGTGGTGCCGAAATTCAAGGCGCAGATCGAGTCCGGCGGTCCGGTTACCGTCACCCACCCGGACATGGTGCGTTATTTCATGACGATCCGCGAAGCCTGCGACCTGGTCATCACTGCCGCGAGCCACGCGCTCGGACCCGGCAGCAGCGACGTGTCGGTCTATTTGCTCAACATGGGCCAGCCGGTCAAAATCGTCGATCTCGCCGAGCGCATCATCCGGCTGAGCGGCCTGGAGCCGGGACGCGATATCCAGATCGCGTTCACCGGCATTCGCCCGGGCGAGCGGCTGCATGAGATTCTGTTCGCGCGCGACGAGGAGACCAACGAGATCGGTATTCCCGGTATCGTCGCCACCAAGCCGGTGCAGCCGTCGCTGGAGGCGATCCGGGGCTGGCTGACGACGCTGGAGCAGGGTCTGTCGCGCAACGAGCGCGCGGTCATCTACAATGTGCTGCGTGACGCGGTGCCGGAATTCCGCGGCGAAGCAGCCTGAAGGTTATGAGCGTGGACCTAACAGCATTTTTCAAAACCGAGTTTGCCGAACATCATGAAACCGCGCGGCGCACCGAGGCGGCATTATCCGCTGCTTTTGCCGGCCTGGTCGGCGCTTGCGTCAAGTCGGTCCGCGGCGGCGGCAAGCTGATGTTCTTCGGCAATGGCGGCAGCGCCGGCGATGCCCAGCATCTCGCGACCGAGCTGACCATCCGCTACAAGGCCAATCGTCCCCCCATTGCCGCGATCGCTTTGACCACCGATACCTCGGCGCTCACCGCGGCCGGCAACGATCTCGGCTTCGACAAGATCTTCGCACGGCAGATTGAGGCGCTCGGGCGGCCCTGCGACGTCGCCGTCGCGATCTCGACCTCGGGCACCAGCTCGAACATCATCGCCGCGCTGCAGCAGGCCAAGGCGATGAATCTGGTGACCGCAGCGCTTGGCGGCCGAGGCGGCGGCAAGATGGTCGGGCTCGCCGATCACGTGCTGCTAGTGCCGTCCGACACCGTGGCGCGGATCCAGGAGATGCACATCACTCTGGGCCAGATGCTCTGCGGCGCCCTGGAAATTGAGCTGGGACTGGCCAAACCCTGAGCGTTGACGCCGTTACGCGCGTCAAATCCACCGGGCTGCATCTGGTTACATTTTTCATAAGCGAAAACATCGTTGGCCATTCTGAAAAGTCCTTGACTCAATGCCGAAGGGCTATTCCCCTTACGGCCAGGGAGAAACCAACCGATGGACGCCACCAACCACTCCGGGCCGCGGGTCAAGGCCCGTCTGCCACGCGCGCGCGCGGCCGGCGATCGCCACAACATCCAGTCGGTCGATCGCGCGTTATTCCTGTTGGAAACCATCGCCGATGCCGGCGGTGAGGCGTCGCTCACCGACCTCGCAAATCGCACCGGCCTCAACATTTCCACCTGCCATCATCTGCTGGCGACGCTGATCCAGCGCGGTTTCGCCGCCAAGGTGCCAGGCCGCCGGCTCTATGCGCTGGGCGCCCGCATCCTTTATCTCGGGCACGCCCGCCTGCAGGTCGATCTGCCGCGCCGCGCGCAGCCTTATTTGGAGGAGATCAATCAGGTCACCGGCGAAACCGTGCATCTCGCGGCGCTGCAAGGCGACTCGGTGGTCACGCTGGCGGTGCGCGAATCGCGCCACGCCGTGCGGGTCGATACCGGCAAGATCGGACGAATGGAGGCGCCGCACGCAACTTCGGTCGGCAAAGCCATCATGGCCTGGCTGCCGGAGGACGAGATTCACCGCATCCTTACCGGCGGCATGAAGCGCTTCACCGACAACACTATCACGGATTTTCCGGCGCTGGTGGAATCGCTGCGTGCCGTTCGCCGCACCGGCTACGCCATCGACCGCGAGGAATTCCTGTCCGGCGTGATTTGCGTCGGCGCCGCCATCCGCGATCAGGCCGGCACGGTGATCGGCGCGATCAGCGCTTCGACCCCGACCATGCGCGCGAGCGAGGAACACGTCGCGCTCATCCGCGACGAGATCAACGCCGCGACGCGCGCGCTGTCCGCCGAGTTCGGCGGCCCGGGCTCGCAAGCTGGCGCCGCGCTAGCGGCCGAGAGCTGAATTTGAATATTTAGGGTGTGAACTCATCAATCGCGGCTGGTGAGCAACGGTTAGTCAATGTCCGCGTTGCCCTCCGAAAGCGGAGCGTCACCGTGGTCCGTCTTCGCCGGACACAGGAGTTCAGGGAACGTCAGGTTTAAAGGATGTTTGTAAGTTCGGCGCCGTGGACAGGAAGCGAGCCAAACATCAAACTCAACAAGACTGTTAGACCAAAAACAAACACCACGGCAAACAACACGAATCCAATGATCATATATAAGCTACCTGCAATTATTTTGCCTTTCATCGCTGCCTCCATCTGAAACGCATTCTTTCGGCCCGCATTTTCGACTCGGCACCCATGTAATAACCGCGTTGCGATCTGCCACACTTAAATCGCTCGTACAAATTTGAAGAATTGGTCAGCATCGCTGTCTGATTCAGGTCAATGACTTCTGGTGCGGCGCACTATTGTATTATTTGAGAGTCGAAGGTGTTTAGTGCTGAGGAGCTTTGACTTCTTTGACCCAAGATGAGCGGGTGCTTTCAGGCAGAGTTTGAGGGCTTTTCCCCCCAGGTAAACCCTTCAATGTTCTGAGGGCGCCTGCTCTTTCTTGACTAACCCATATGCACGGATTCTGTAAGGCTCGTGCCGAAACCAGATCATATTTTCGATCTTGAACGAAGACAGCAAGTGCTCGAGGAGGAGATTGCTCGAGCTTTGTCGCATTACGCACCCGATGATCCAATGGTCAGCGATCTCAAGCGGCGCGTGTTGCACCTCAAAGAAGAGATCGAACGGTTTTGTAATAAGGCGATTGCCGATAGACGCCTGCACTGACACATATCCGCAATGAATGCCTCGTAGGAACCCCCACCATGCCGACACAAAATGAGCCGATTACAGCCGCGCAAATGCGCAAAAAGAAATTCGTCGCATTGCTTGGGCAATGCCTGGATTGCGGACAGCCTGTTACAGAAGGACAAGAGTTCCTTCGTTCAGAAGACGGAATTCGTCATGCGCTCTGCGCCTTTGATCCCGCGTTCGCCAAGCATGCCCGCGAATTAGGATTAAAGACGCCTCGATAAAACCAAATCGGCCAAGCCAGCCACGAAACGTCACGCCTGTCCGAGTTCGCTCCTTTGCGTCGAGGACTTGTATTCCTCGTCGGGTGCCGCTCAAAGAGCGCGTTTGCCGCCAGCGGCAGTATTCAATTAGGCCATTTGCGGCGCCGGACGCGGACTCCGGCGCGCCGCAGAACAGAGCCGGAATTGATTTTTCTCAAGAGTTCCGGAGAGATAATGCGCAACCTTCGGCGCAATCGGGTTGGAGGATTCCATGAACACACCAGCCGGCGTGAAGGTCAGCGCGGAATTTTTAATTCCCGAGATCATGAAGGCTTGGGTGCTGGGCGATCCGGGCGAACTCACGCTGACGGACAAGCCGGTCCCGGTGCCGAAGCGGGCGGAAGTGCTGGTGCGCATCGACGCGGCGGCGATCTGCGCGACCGATCTGGAAGTGATCTATCAGGGCCCGCCGGGCATGATCCAGGGCGGCTTGCCGTTCAACAAGAATTTCACGCCGGGCCACGAATATATGGGCACGGTGGTGGCGCTCGGCCCCGGCGTCGACGAATACAACATTGGCCAGCGCGTCGCGGTCGAAATTCACGCCGGTTGCGGCCAGTGCAAGCGCTGCCGCGAGGGCATGTACACCTCCTGCCACAACTACGGTCTCAATTACGGCGACATCGATAAGGGCCACCGCGCCAACGGTTTCACCACCGACGGTGCCTTCTGCGAATACCAGGTCAACAACATCAACACGCTGGTCGCGATTCCCGACGACATGTCGGACGAGGAAGGCGCGCTCGTCGTCACCGCCGGCACCGCGATGTATGCGCTCACCGAACTCGGCGGTCTTGTTGCCGGCGAGAGCGTCGTCGTCAGCGGCGCGGGTCCGATCGGTCTGATGGTGGTTGCGGTGGCGAAGGCGCTCGGCGCCCAGCCGGTGATCCTCACCGAAATGCGCGACAACCAACTCAAGATCGCGCTCGAACTCGGCGCCGATTATGCGGTCAATATCAGCAAGGAGCCGGACGTCGTCACCGCGGTTAAAAAGCTCAACGGCGGCAAGGGCGTCGACTACGTGGTGGAGTGCTCGGCCGCAAGCAAGGCGGTGAACGACGCCGTGCATATGGTCAATCGCGGCGGTAAAGTCTGCCTCGCCGCCTTCGCGCATGAACCGGTGCAGGTGGATGTCGCGCATATCGTGAGCAACAACATCTACCTCTACGGCATCCGCGGCGAGGGCAAGAGCGCGGTCCATCGCGCCGAGGCCTTCATGCGGCAGAAGCGTTTCGACGCCACCAAGATTCACACCCACACATTTCCGCTCGCCGATCTGCCGACCGCGATCCGCTACGCCAAGGATCGCGTCGATGACGCCATCAAGGTGGTGGTGAAGGCGAAACTCGACGTCGCCCACAAGGTGGCGGCGGAGTAAGCCTCAGCTTCGTTGCCGTTCAACCGTGGAACTTTTTACGCCACTGGCGGTTTTGCTAAACTGGCGGCCGAAAGGGCGCCCTTTCAGCAACGCGGAGTTGCCCATGACGGATCGGCCGAAGCACTCGATCGAAGACGAGCGCGGGCGGATTGAACACGACGAGGACGAAGTTGTGGTCAATTCCGACGAGAGTTTCCCGGCCAGCGATCCGCCGAGCTGGACGCCCGTGCAGGGTATCGGGTCGAGCGAGAGCAAGAAGACCAAGAAAAAGCCGACGACCGCCCAATAACGGCGCAAGAAGATCAAAAGAAGTAGATGTTAGAAAGTCATTTGAAGCAGCTTCTCCGCATTGCCGCAGAACAGCTTGCGCTCGTCGGCGGGCGATAGGCCAAGGCCTTTTATGGTTTTGATCGTCGACGCGATCGGGCCGAGCGGCGTATCGGTCGCGAACACGACTTTATCCGTGCCGAAAAACTCGTATCCACAACGGGTTGCCGGCACGCCGCCGCCGAACATCGCGGTGTCGGCGTAGAAGTCGTGCAGATAATCCATGTGCGGCCGTTTCAGCGACGGCAGGATTTTCGAATAATCCTCATCAGACGTGCGCTGCCCCAATACTTTAAGTCCCGGTCCAACACGCCCGTCGTAATACGGGATCATTCCACCGAGATGGTGGGTGATGATCTTGAGCTTGGGATATCGGTCGAGCAGTCCGTTGAACACCATGCGCACCATGGCCACCGACGTCTCATAGGGCCAATGGAAGCACCACCACATCTCGAAACGCGACTTCTTTTCGGACGGATAATCCGGCATCGACGCCGTGCCGACCGGATGCAGCCAGATCGGCAGATCGAGCTCCGCCATGGTGGCGAAGATCGGCTCGAATTTTGGCTGATCGAGCGGCTCGCCGGCAACATTGGTGTAAAGCAGCACGCCGCGCGCGCCGAGATCCTTGACCGCGCGGCGCGCTTCTGCGACCGAGCCGGCGACGTCGGTCATGCACAGCGCGGCGGCGAAAGCCGGAAAACGTTCGGGATGCTTGCGGCACAGCTCGGCCATCGAATCGTTGGCGATGCGCGCGAGTTGCAATCCGACATCGGGCGTGGCGATATCCTCGATCGCCGGATTGGGCAGCGAGATGATCTGCCGGTAGTCGCCGAATTCGTCCATCTCCTTGAATCTGGCGTCGAGATCGAACAGCTTAGTAATGCCGCGCAGCCGTTTGCCGATGTTCTCAAGGTTAGGTGCGACGCGGGTCATCTCCTGAAAAAAGCGGTCGGGATAGATGTGACAATAGATGTCGATGATCCTACTCATGGTTTTCCTCCCGTTTCTTTTTCCAGCACCAGGCGCCGTTGCATGGGCAACGCCTGCCAGCCGAAGCGTTCCGCAATCAAGCCCCAAAGCCCTTTCGGCGCCCACAGCATGACCACGATGGCGACCGCGCCCATCATCAGCAGGTAGAAGCTGCCGAGATCAGCCAGCGTCTGGCGCAGCATGAAGAATACGATGGTGCCGATGATCGGGCCCTCGATGCGGCCGATGCCGCCGATCACCGTGATGAAAATCACGAAGGCGGTCCAGTCGTTGACGCTGAACGCGGTGTCCGGCGAGATGCGCAGCTTCATCAGAAAAATCAGCGCGCCGATCATGGCGGTGCCGAAACCGGTCAGCACATAGACGATGAACTTGATGCGGGTGACGTCGATGCCGTTGCTCCGCGCCGCCAGTTCATTGTCGCGGATGGCGGTGAGCGCAAGGCCATGGCGCGAGCGCAGCAGAGCTACGGTCGCGCCCAGCACGGCGGTGGTGAGCCCCAGCGCCAGCCAATAAATCTCGAATTCGCGCATTTGCCGGCTCGGCGCCATGGCGATCACCACCGCAGCCGGCAGGCTGATGCCGGAGCCGCCGCCGAGCAGCGAGATTTGCGAGACCAGCAGGCGGAATACCTCGGCCACGACCCAGGTGCCGATGGCGAAATAGGCGCCGCGCAAACGGAAAATCAGCGCCGCCACCGGCACGGCGACCAGCGCGCCGGCCGGTCCCGCAATCAGGATGGCTGCAATCGGATGAACGCCGGCAAGGATGACGAGCGCGAACAGAAGATACCCGCCGAGCCCCACGAAAGCTTGCTGACCGACCGACACCAGCCCGGCATAACCGGCGAGCAGGTTCCACAGGCTCGCCAGCGCGACGAAGGAGAAAATCTCGGCGAGCAGCCGCAGCGTCGCGCGGTCGCCCCAGTTCGGCGCCAGCGCCAGCACCACGAGAGCCGTGGCGATCAGCACAACGCCGATACGGCTTGAGCGCGTGGCATGCTCGACTTGATATTTTCCTTGGCTCATCCCGACACCTTCGGAAACAAGCCTTGCGGCCTAAACCCCAGGATAACGAGGAACACGATATGGCCGGCGAGCAATTGCCAGCCCGGATCGATTTGCGCGCCGATCGCCTGCGACACGCCAAGAATAATGCCGCCGACCAGCGTGCCCCACATGTTGCCGAGCCCGCCGATGATGACCGCCTCAAAACCAAAAATCAGCCGCGCCGGCCCGATCGATGGATCAAAATTGGCGCGCACCGCCAGGAACACGCCGGCGATGGCGACGACGGCGAGCGACAGCGCCATCGCCATGGCGAACACATGGCGGGTGTCGAGGCCCATCAATTGCGCCACCGCCTGGTCGTCGGAGGTGGCGCGGAAGGCGCGGCCGAGCGCGGTGTAATAGAACAGCGCCTGTAGTCCCGCGATCACCGCTACCGCGACGACGAACTGGATGAGCGGCAGCACGCCGATCCAAACGCCGTGCAGCGCCTGGAAGGCCTGGATCTCGATCGCGCCCGCCTGCAGTTTGCGACTGTCGGCGGTGAACCATTCCAGCAGCCCGTTCTGGATGATGATCGACAGGCCGAAGGTCACCAGCAGCGGCGGCAGCAAGTCGTCGCCCAAGGTGTGATTGAGCAACCCGCGTTGCAGCGCGTAGCCGATGATGGCCATGATCGGAACGACCAGCAGCAGCGATGTGAGCGGATCGATGCCGAGCGCCTGAGTCACCAGCAATGCGACGTAAGCCGCGAGCACGATCAGATCGCCGTGCGCGATGTTGACCAGCCGCATCACGCCGAAGATCAGCGACAGGCCGGCGGCGAACATGGCATAGAGGCCGCCGATCAGCACGCCTTGCAGGATGCCGTTGAGCCATTGCATCGCCGTCACACTCCGAAATACGCGGCTGAAATGCTCTCGCGCGTGAGCTCTGCTGCCTTCCCTTCCAGCGCGATGCGGCCTTCCTGCAGGCAGTAGACTTGGGCGGAGGCCTTGAGTGCTTGCGCGATGTCCTGCTCGACCACGATCACCGACAGACCTTCCGTCACGATCGTCGGCAGCCGCGCATAGATGTCGCGCACCACGATCGGCGCCAAGCCAAGACTGATCTCGTCGCACAGCAGCAGGCGCGGGTTCGACATCAGCGCACGCGCGATCGCGCACATCTGCTGCTGCCCGCCGGACAGCGCAGGCGCGGGCAAATGGCGCCGTTCGGCCAGCACCGGGAACAGCTGGTAGACGCGCTCGAGTGTCCACGGGCCGGGACGGCGCGATTGGCCGCCGATCAAGAGATTTTCTTCGACCGTCAGCGAGGGAAATAGCCGGCGGCCTTCCGGCACCAGCGCAATGCCGCGCCGCAGCACCTCGAAAGCAGGCATTGCGCCAATTGACTCGCCGTCAAACAGGATATCGCCGCGGCGCGGTGCCATCATGCCGGCGATGGTTTTCAAGACCGTGCTCTTGCCGGCGCCGTTGGCGCCGATCACCGCTGCCACCTCGCCGGCGCCGACGCGCAGCGAGACGCCAAATAGCGCCTGGAAGTCGTCGTAATAGGCGTCGATCGCCGCCACTTGGAGCAGGGGTTCAGGCATCATCGGCGATCCCCATGTAGATCTCCGCGACCTGCGGGCTGCGGATCACGCTGCGCGGATCGCCCTCGGCGATGAACCCACCGCCGTGCAGCACCAGCAGCCGGTCGACCGCGGCGAGCAGCGCATGCACCACATGTTCGATCCATACAATCGACGCGCCGCCGGCGCGGACGTGATTGATCAGGGTAACCAGCGTGGCGCATTCGTGCTCGGTTAGGCCGCCGGCGACTTCGTCGAGCAGCAATACGCGCGGCTTGGTCGCCAGCGCGCGCGCGAGTTCAAGGCGTTTGCGGTCGAGCAGCGTGAGGTTGCCGGCGCGCCGATTGGCTTTGTCGGCAAGTCCGCAGCGCTCGAGCAGCTCCGCGCACGCAGCGTAGACCGAGGCTTCGCTGGCGCCGCCCGCGAAAGCCGCCGCCACCACCACGTTCTCGAACACGGTCATGCCGGAAAACGGCTGCGGCACCTGGAACGAACGCGCGATGCCCTTGCGGCAGCGCCGCTCTGGCGGCAGGTGCGTGATATCCTCGCCTGCAAATATAACGCGGCCGGCATCGGGCGCGACCGTGCCAGTGGCGATGCCGAACAGGGTGGTCTTGCCGGCGCCGTTCGGCCCGATGATGCCGAGCGCCTCACCCTCCGCGAGCGCGAGGTCGATGCTATCGGCCACCACCACCGCGCCGAAACGCTTCGAGATATTGTCCAGCGCGAGGATCGGAGCCATGGCGTCGATGCGTCAGGAGATCGGCTGCAGCTTGCCTCCCACCGGAATTTCCGGCGCAGTCTTGTTCTCGGCGATCACCAGGTCGAACTTGCCGTTCTTTCGCTGCCATTGCCCCGCCACCAGCGGCGTCTTGGTGACGTTTTTTACCGGCGCGCCGGTCCACTGCACCGGCCCGACCATCGACTGGTAGTTGGTGGCGACGATCGACTCCAAGATCGACTTCGGATCATGCGGGTTCTTGGCGCGCTTAAGCACGTCGATCGCCACTTCGAACAACGCGTGCTGGAAGCCAATCGGCTGCGTCCACGGCCGGTTGGTTGCTTTGGTGTAGCCGTCGGTGAGCTCACTCGCGCTCTGGCCGGTGAGCCCGGACTTGAAAGGATGATGCGGCGTCCACCAAATTTCGCTGGTGAGCCCGTTGCCGCGTTCGCCCAGCGAGTCGATAACGGACGGGAACAGAAGCGCTTTGCCGATGGTGACGATCTTCGGCTTGAAGCCCTGCTGCGCCGCCTGCGCCCAGAAGGTCGCGAAGTCGGGCGGGATCATGTTGCCGGTGACGATCTCGGCGCCCGCCGCCTTGAACGCCGAAATCTGCGAAGTGAAGTCGTTGTTCATGAGCTGATAGCGGCCCGGATCAACGAGATTGAATCCGGCCTTGGCGAACGCTGGCGGGAACCCGATGTTGGCGTCGCCCCAGGCATTGCCGTCGGCGTCATTGGGAAACAGTCCGCCGACCACCTTGTTAGTCGGCAGTTCGTCCCACAATGCGAGGAATGCACCGATCACGTCTTCCAGGCCCCAGAAGAAATGATAGGTCCAGGTGAAGCCTTTTTTCGGGTCGCCTTTGCGGCCGAAGAAATAGGGCTGCCACGGACAGTTGGTGGTGATGCAGGGCACTTCGTTGACCTCGGCCTGGTCGGCGACCGGGTTGGTGGTGTCAGGCGTGGCCGAGGCGACCAGCAGGTTGACCTTGTCGCCGAGGATGAGTTCGGACGCCACCTCGGAGGCGCGGCTGGCGTTAGACTGGCTGTCCTTGGAGATGATCTCGACCTTGTAGGTCTTGCCGCCAGCGCTGAGGCCCTTGCTCAGGATTCCGCGCACCTGCTCAAGAATGTAGCCGTCGGCCTCGCCGAAGCCGGCCAGCGGTCCGGTCTTCGGGCTGACATGGCCGATCTTGATCACCTGCGATTGCGCATGCGCAGGCATGAAGCGCAGAACGGCAGGCGCGGCGAGCGCGCCGAGGCCGGTCTTGACCAAAGTGCGACGTGAGATCGTCTTGCCGTCGGTCATCATTTCCTCCTGTGCGCGTCCTTTAACCGTCTTGGGCGCGCGCTTTTTTAAGATGTTGCAAAACTTTCAGACGTAATTCCGCCTGCTGCTGCGGGTTCCATTTGCGGAAGCCTTCGCCCGACTTGAAGCCGAGCTTGCCGTCCTTGACCAGTTGTTCGAGATAGGGCGACGGACCGGGCCGACTGTCGATAGCGGGCAGCACGGTCTTGTGGATCGCAAGCGTGAGATTGGTGCCGACCATGTCGGCATTTTCCAGCGGACCGAGTACCGCCAGCCGGCGGCCGAACGCCGCCTTGATCACGTTGTCGACCGTCTCGGCGTCGCAAATGCCTTGCTCGACCAGCGCGATCGCCTCGCGCCAGAGCGCGTGTTGCAGGCGGTTGCCGATGAAGCCGGGCACGTCCTTCTTCACATGCGCCGGCTTTTTACCGGCGGCGGCGTGCAATTGCATCGTGAAGTCGACGGCCTGAGGCGAAGTCCATTGCGTCTCGATCACCTCGACGAGCGGCACCAGGAACGGCGGATTCCACCAATGGGTGCCGAGCGCGCGGTCGCACTTGTGCAGACCCTGCATGATCGACGTGATCGGAATGACCGACGTGTTGCTGGCGAGGATCGTGTCCGGCCGCACGTGCCGTTCGATCTCGGCGAACAATTTTTGCTTGAGCGGCAAATCCTCCAGCACTGCTTCCACGACGTAATCGGCCTCGTGTACGGCCCAGCCGAGATCGGCGACCGGCGTTACCCGCTCGACCGCGCCCTGGTCGTCGCCGAGATCTTTCAGGTTGGCGAGGATGCGCGCTTTTGCGCTGTCGAGGCTGGCGGCGACCAAATCGTAAATCGTCACGTCATGGTCGGCGAGCGCGAACACCTGAGCGATGCCGTGGCCCATCAGGCCGGCGCCGACCACCGCAATGCGGGCTTTGGCCATGGCTCAGCCTGCCGTGTAACCGCCGTCAGCGTAAAGGATATGGCCGGTGTAGAAGTCCGACGCCTTCGAGGCGAGGAACAGGAGGGGACCGGCGAGATCCTCCGGTTCGCCCAGGCGGCCCTTCGGAACGCGCGCCAGGAAACCCTTGCGCACGGTCTGCGCCCGCTCGGTGTCCTCGTACATCCAGGCGGTGAGCGGCGAACGGAAAACCGTGGGCCCCAGCGCGTTGACGGTGATGCCGCTTTCGCCCCATTCACAGCCCAGTGCCTTGGTGATGCCGTCGACCGCCGACTTGGAGGCGCAATAGGCGGTGTAGCCGGCCGGATGGCCGAGCAGCCCGCGCGCCGATGACGTCAGGATCACCTTGCCACCGCCTCCCTGCGTGAGCATCTGCTTGCCGGCCGCGCGCGCCATCAGCCACGACTGGGTGACATTGGCGTCCATTACCTCGAGAAAATCCGACGGCTTCAGATCGCCGATTTTGGCCACCTTGTTGAGGCCGGAGGCGACCACCAGGATGTCGAGGCGGCCGAACGTGTCGACCGTGGCCTTGACGATTTTATAGCAGTTTTCCTCTGAGTTCGGCCGCAGTGCTACAATGCCGGTTTTGCCGCCAAGCCGCTCGCATTCGGCCGCGACCTTTTTCAGCTCGTCCTGTTTGCTTCCTGCCAGCACGACGTTGGCGCCGGCGCCGGCCAGAACCTTCGCCGCCAGCGTGCCGAACGCACCCGACGCGCCAGTGATGATGGCGGTCTTGCCCATGACGTCGAACAGCGAGAGCGGATTTTTCAAAAAGGCTTCGGACATCGTTTCCTCCGTCGTTTCTTTTTTGCCTCTCCCCGCGCGCGGGGAGAGGAAGATCATTTCGGTGGCATCGCCACTGCGACCACGATTGAACAAACCTCATTGCCGCGGTTGATGATCTCGCGCGTTTCATTCGGCTCGATCACGCAGGAATCGTTCGCTTTGAGCACGGTTTCCTTGCCATTGACGATCACCGTCAACTCGCCGCGCAGGACGAAATAGACCTTTTCCGGTGGCGAGGCGTCCGGTCCGGCGCCGCCGCCGGGCAGGAAATGCGACAACCCGCAAACCAGCCCCTTGGTGCCGCCGGCTTCGGCGCCGAACAGACGCAGCGAGGTGCAGCCGCGATGATTGGGCGCATCGTAGGCCTTGGCGTCCGCGAAACGTTTGATGTGCATTAGTAATTCCTCCCGCGCTCGATGCGATACTTGCCGTCCGGATCGACGATGGCGACCAGGCGCACGATGCAGCCGTCGCCGCGGTCCCAATTCCAGGGGAAATAGGCGAAGGTGACGCGCTTGCCGGTGACCTTGTCGATATCGCCGCCGACATTCTCGATGCCCATGATGCCGTTCTTGAACAGGATGCGGTGTACCGGCTCCCATTCCGGGAAATCGTCCTTCCAGTCGCGCCCGCCCGACCATTCGTGATACTCCTCGGCCAAATGAGGATGCAAAGGCCCGTTGCGCTGCGGGCCGATCGCGGTGGCGAGCGGGTGATCGTTGGCTTGCGTGTCGTGGCCGACCACCTTGACCTTCCTCTTGACGAACCATTCGCCGGCCGACGGCACGAAACCAGGCGCGCGGCAGAAATAGTCCTCGCTGTCCTCGTAGAACTTGTGCCAGCCGGTATTGACGATCACCACGTCGCGCGGGCGCACGATCTTACCGCAGGCTTTTTCCAGATCGTCGCCGGTGATCGGCTCCCACTTGTTCTTGGGGATCGACACCACGATGCCGGAACCGAAGAAATGCGGCAGCGGCACCTCATCGATGAACGGCGTGCCCTGGATCACGTGCGCCGGTGCGTCGATATGCGTGGTGTTGTGCATCGAGGTGGTGATGCGCTGCGACAGCACGCCCGATTTTGCCATGTAGTGGATGCGTTCGATCTTGACGTCCTCGAAATACGGCCAGTTCGGCGATTGATAGCCGAAGCGATGGGACAAATTGTAGAACTCCAGCCCCATGCTGTTCTTGAGATTTTCTTCGAACATTACACCGCGAATTCTTTTGGCCACGGCATCCTCCCTCGTTGTATCGCGCGCTTGCGCAAGATGTCGGAATTTATGTCACGTCGATTTTAAGCGCAGCCGCGATCAGGCGGCGGCGGAATTCATATGCATCTCCATGGCGCGCTTGGTGGCGAGCAGCCGTTCGGCGATCAGCCCCTGCCGGTTCTCGAAACGCTGCGTCGGGACCGGCACCGAAATGGCGACCGTATTGCCGAGCGGATCCTGCATGGTGACGCCGGCAGCACAGATGCCGAGCGTGTGTTCTTCACGATCGAAAGCGACGCCGTTGCGCCGCGCGGATTTCAAATCCGCCAGCAGCAAATCGAGACGCGTCAACGTCTTCGTCGTGCGTGGCTCGTACGCACGTCCAATCAACGTCTCGATCGCCGGATCGGAAAGCTGCGCCAGATAGGCCTTGCCGTTGGCGGTGCAGTAGAGCGGAAACGTTTCGCCCACCGCCGAAACCGTGCGCAGGCGCTGCGGGCCGATCACCTGATCGATGAACACCAGATGGTCCTTGCCCACGGTCGACAGATCGACGGTCTCGTGCAATTCCTCGCTCAGGCGCTCCAGAAACGGCCGCGCCAGCGCAATGAAGTCGCTGCGCACCGACGCCGCCAGCCGCAGGATGGTGGGACCGAGCCGCACGCGGCCGTTGGGCGTGGCCGCGATCACCAGTTTTTCGGTTTCGAGTGCCGAGACGATGCGCTGCACGGTCGAGCGCGCCAGATTCACACGCTGCGCGATCTGGCCGAGGCTTAAGCCGGCGTTTTCGTCTTCCAGTGCGCGCAGGATGGTGGCCGCACGCGCGATCACTTGCACCTGGCTCTTGTCGTTGGTGACGTGGCGGTTCATCGACAGCAACTCGGCACTGACGCGGCGTTTGGTCCGCCTTGCATGATGGTACACGTTAGCCCAATATACGGTACAGGTAAAAACGAATAATCCACGGCTAAGCCGCACATCGGTGAGGAACACCATGGTCAAAAAAATTGCTCTGGAAGAGCATTTCCTCGATCCCGCCACTGAACCCTATTGGCGGCCGACCATGGTCGACGTGGCGCAAGCCAAGACCGCGCAGCTCTATGGCGCGCTCACCGATTTCGGCGAGCAGCGGCTGCAAATGATGGACAAGACCGGCATTGCCCGCATGGTGCTGGCAATCGCAGGGCCGGGTGTGCAGGTGGAGCCGGATACCGCGACGGCAGTGCGTAATGCCCGCGCGTCGAACGATTTTCTCGCCCGCGAAGTGCAGAAGCGCCCTGATCGCTATTCGGGCTTTGCCCATCTCGCTATGCAGGACCCGAAAGCCGCCGCCGACGAGCTGGAACGCTGCATGCGCGATCTCAAGTTCTGCGGCGCCATGATCAACGGCCACACCAACGGGAAATATCTCGACGACCGGTCCCGTGATCCATTCTGGGAACGCGCAGCGGCACTGGGTGCACCAATCTATCTGCACCCGGCCGATCCTGTGACGCAAACGCCGGCGCTCGCTGGGTACAATGTGCTGGCGCGTCCGATGTGGGGCTGGGGTATCGAGACCGGCTCGCACGCGCTGCGTCTCATCTGCGGCGGCGTATTCCATCGTTATCCGAAGGCCAAGCTGGTGCTCGGGCACCTCGGCGAGACGTTGCCGTTCCAGCTCTGGCGTTTCGACAGCCGCTCTGCGCCCTATGGATGGAACTTGCCAAAGCCGCCGTCACAATATGTCAAAGAGAACGTCTGGGTGACGACTTCGGGCATGTACGATCTCCCGCCAGTGCGCTGCTCGCTCGACGCGCTGGGACGCGACCGTGTCATGTTCTCGTCCGACTATCCTTTCGACTGGCCGGGCTGCGAATTCATTGACACGGTGCCGATCGATGAATCCCTGCGCGCGGACATCGCCTACAACAACGCGGCGAAGCTGCTCGGCCTTTAGTATTTCGCCTCAAGCAGGCGCACCGGCTTACCGTCGAGCCAGGCGCGGATGTCCTCGACCACGCCGCTATAGAGTACGCGGTAGTTCCGCTCGCTGACATAGCCGAGATGCGGCGTGAGCACGACATTGTCCATTTTGCGGAACGGGTGATCGATCGGCAGCGGCTCGACATCGAATACGTCGAGGCCGGCGCCGGCGATCGACTTGGCGGTCAGCGCTGCGACCAGCGCCTTTTCGTCGACGATCGGCCCGCGCGACGTATTGACCAGATAGGCGGTCTTCTTCATCAGGCCGAGCTCGCGCGCGCCGACCAGCCCGCGCGAGCGGTCGCCGAGCACCACATGAATGGTGAGGATGTCGGCGTTGCGGAACAAGTCGTCCTTGGCAACGTAATCGGCGCCCGCCTCTTTCGCCTTGTCCGGCGTTAGGTTCGGGCTCCAGGCGATGACCTTCATGCCAAGCGCCTTGGCGATCGTTGCGACGCGTTTGCCGAGCTTGCCGAGCCCCAGAGTGCCGAGCGTCATGCCTTCCACATCCTGCCCCATGGTGATCTGCCAGGGCGCGCCGGATTTCATGCGGGCGTTTTCGAAGCCGATGTGGCGGGTCAATTCCAGCATCAGGCCGATAGCAATACTGGCGGTCGGGTTGCCGAAGCCGCCAGTGCCGCAGACCGTAATACCGCGCTCGTTCGCCGTCTTGACGTCGAACGAATTGTTGCGGGCGCCGGTGGTGATCAGCAGCTTCAGGTCGGGCAGCGCCTCGATCACCTTGCGCGGGAAGGGGGTGCGCTCACGCATGCCGACGATGATGGGAAAACCCTGCAGCGCCCTGATCGCCTCATCCGGGCCGGCGAACGGCTTGTCGAAAACGGTGATGTCGACATCTTTTGCGACCGGTGACCAGTCGGCCAGTTTCAACGCGACGTTCTGATAATCGTCGAGAATGGCTGTTTTGACCATACGCACGGGCTCCTTGGCTGCACTCGGAACGTTCCGGGGGGCGCCAATTTAGAGCCGGTCGACCGAAAAGATAGGGGGTATCAGGCCGGGGGCAGGCCGTGCTTAGCCCGGTATTTCGGGCCAGGGCCGCGCATGTAATGGCGTTCGGGTCGGTAGGGACCGCCCATATCGCGGGTTATTTCTTGCCAGAAGGCAATCAGGGTCGGCTTGAGCCAAGCGAACGGGCGGGGCAGCAGGGCAACCGCCGAACCGGAAATGGCTGAAATCGCTCGGCCCATGACTTAACTCCCCACCCTGTTGCGGGCGCCTTTCGCCCGTATACCCCTTCGTCGCCTGGTTCGGCGCTCAGGTTCATGCGGAGCGATCATGGCGTGCCAAGGGTTAAAACCGGGTAGGCGGAAGGCCTTGTTGGGACGGAAATTGCAATCAGCCTTTCCAAAAATTTACCGGTGGCCGGGATATATCCGCCTGCTTGCCCTTTGCGGCCTTGGTCGCTACATCAACCGCGAATTTCCCGACATCGCGTCTCGCGGCGCTTAAGGCGCGGACGGCGCGGATTCGCTGATTTTCGAGGGGTTTTATGAACGGTCGCCAATTCATCTATCACATGCAGGGTCTGACCAAAACCTATCCGCCCGCCAAGAAGGTGCTGGATAACATCCACTTGTCGTTTTACCCGGACGCCAAGATCGGCGTGCTCGGCGTCAACGGCTCCGGCAAGTCCACACTGCTGCGCATCATGGCCGGCATCGATACCGAATTCAGCGGGGAAGGCTGGGTCGCGGAAGGCGCGCGGGTCGGCTACTTGGAGCAGGAGCCGCAGCTCGATCCGAACAAGACCGTGCGCGAGAACGTGATGGAGGGCGTCGCCGCCAAGAAGGCGCTGCTCGACCGCTACAACGAGATCGCGTCCAACTATTCGGACGAGACCGCCGACGAGATGGCCAAGCTGCAGGACCAGATCGACGCCAAGAACCTGTGGGACCTCGACAGCCAGGTCGATCTGGCGATGGACGCGCTGCGCTGCCCGGCCGACGACGCCGACGTGACCATGCTGTCGGGTGGCGAGCGTCGGCGTGTAGCATTGTGCCGGCTGCTGCTCGACCAGCCCGACCTGCTGCTGCTCGACGAGCCGACCAACCATCTCGACGCCGAGAGCGTGAACTGGCTGGAAGGGCATCTACGCAATTATCCGGGCGCCATCCTGATTGTCACCCACGACCGCTACTTCCTCGACAACGTCACCGGCTGGATCCTCGAGCTCGATCACGGCCGCGGCATTCCCTACGAGGGCAATTACACCTCGTGGCTGCACCAGAAGCAGAAACGGCTGGAGCAGGAAGGGCGCGAGGACGAGGCCCGTCAGCGGACATTACAGCGTGAGAGCGAATGGATTTCGTCGTCGCCGAAGGCACGGCAGGCCAAATCCAAGGCGCGGTACGAGCGTTACGAGGAACTGCTCAAGATCGCTAACGCCAAGCAGAACACCGTCGCGCAGATCACCATTCCGGTGGCCGAACGGCTCGGCCAGCACGTGGTCGACTTCGACCATCTCAAGAAGGGCTATGGCGACAACCTGCTGATCGACGACCTCACGTTCAAATTGCCGCCCGGCGGCATCATCGGCGTGATCGGCCCGAACGGCGCCGGCAAGACCACGCTGTTTCGCATGATCACCGGCCAGGAGAAGCCCGACGCCGGCACCATCAAGATCGGCGAGTCGGTGCATCTCGGTTATGTCGACCAGTCGCGCGACAGTCTCGACGGCACGAAAACCGCGTGGGAGGAAATCTCCAACGGCAATGACATGATCCTGCTCGGCAAGAAGGAAGTGAACTCGCGCGCCTATTGCGCCGCGTTCAACTTCAAAGGTGCCGACCAGCAGAAGAAGGTCGGCACACTGTCCGGCGGCGAGCGCAACCGCGTGCATCTCGCCAAGATGCTGCGCTCGGGCGCCAACCTATTGCTGCTTGACGAGCCGACCAACGATCTCGACGTCGAGACCCTGCGTGCGCTGGAAGAGGCGCTGGAGGATTTTGCCGGTTGCGCGGTCATCATTAGCCACGACCGCTGGTTCCTCGACCGCATCGCCACCCACATGCTCGCCTTCGAGGGCGACAGCCATGTGGAATGGTTCGAAGGAAACTTCCAGGACTACGAGGCCGACAAGATGCGCCGGCTGGGCCAGGACAGCATCATTCCGCACCGGCTGAAGTATAAGAAATTCAGCCGCTAAATGCGCTATCTCGTCGTCAGCGGCTTGCGGTCTGCGGAGCTTCCGCCAGGCTGCCGCTTGGCCGCCGACGGCGAGGCGGTCTCGTTTGAGCAGCCGTGGAGCTTCGGCGCGCCGCTGATCGCTCAAGTCGATGACGCCGCTAATCTGGACGTGCTCACGTCGAAGCCCGGGGTCACCGCGTTCCTGGTCGAAGGAATCGCGCCGCCGGGCGCCGGAAAGGCCTTCGCGATCGGCGCACATCGCATGCGCGATCCGGAAGCCTTCAAGCCCTATGCCGCGCGCGTGCCCGACGTCATCAAGGAATATGGCTGCCGCTATATCGCGCGTGGCGGCGCGGTCACGCCGCTCGGCGGATCGTTTGTGCCAGATCGCGCGGTGCTGATGGAATTTCCAAGCGCCGACGAAGTGGTGGCGTTCTATTTTTCGGAGGCCTACGCGCCGCTTTTGCGGATTCGCCTCCAGGCTACCGAGCCGCGTTTCGTGCTGGTCGCGCGTGCCGGCGCGCTGCCGGAAAGCGCCCGGCGCGTGATCGCCGATCGGCTGGGCAAGGTTTAGCCGCAAAGAATCGCCTATAACGCCTGCAGCGGCCGTTTGTGCCGCGCGAAGGCGGGGCCGAAACTTGCGTAGCGCTGCATTCCTTTTATTCGTCGTCGTGCTGTTTGCGGCGCAAAACGCCTGCGCCGCCGACGCTGCGTTCGAGCAATGGATGCAATCTGTGTGGCCGCAGGCGCATGAGCTCGGCGTCTCGCGTGCCACCTTCGACGCGGCCATCCGCGGGCTCGAGCCGGATTATTCATTGCCCGACCTCGCGCTGCCGGGCCGGCCGGAACAGCAGCCACAACAGCCGGAATTCGTGCAGACGCCGGCGCAATATCTGCGCGAGCCGACTTTCGCGCGTCTCGCGGCCCAGGGCAAAAAATTTGCCGCGCAGTACCACGACACGCTGGCGCGCATCGAGAAAGTGTTCGGCGTGCCGGGCAATGTAGTGCTGGCGATCTGGGCGCGCGAGACCGACTATGGCGCCGAGAAGCAGCCGCACGATGCCCTGCGCGTGCTGGCGACGCAAGCCTATGTCGGCAGCCGCAAGGATTTCTTCCGCAACGAATTCCTGCACGCGTTGAAGATGCTTCAAGACGGCGTGCCGCGCGCCGATCTGCGCTCGTCGTGGGGCGGCGCCATGGGGCTCACCCAGTTCCTGCCGTCGGAGTACTACAAATACGCCGTCGATTTCGACGGCGACGGCCGCGCCGATATCTGGCATTCGGTGCCGGACGCGCTCGCCTCGGCCGCCAAGCAGCTCGCCGGCAAAGGCTGGCAGCCGGGCAAGCCGTGGGCGATAGAGGTGCGCGTGCCATCCAATGTCGATTGCACCATTGCGGAGCCTGCCCACACGCTGCCGATCGCCGAATGGCTCGAGCGCGGCTATGTGCCGGCCTACGGGCGGAAGCTGACGAAAGTGGAGCTCGCGACCGACGCGTCTCTGCTCTTGCCGGAAGGCACCTACGGGCCGGCCTTCCTGACGGCAAAAAACTATTACGTGCTGAAGGACTACAATTATTCCGATCTCTACGTGCTGTTCGTCGGCCACCTCAGCGACCTGATCGGAGGGGCCGGGCCGTTCCAGACTCCGTGGAGCAAGAACGCGCAGCTCAGGACCAAAGAGGTGGAGCTGATGCAGCAGCGGCTGACCGCGCTGGCGCTCTACAAGGATAAGATCGACGGCAAGGCCGGCATGCTCACGCGTGCCGCGCTCGGCGCCTATCAGAAGAAGAACGGGTTGAAGGTCGATTGCTGGCCGACCGCCGCGGTACTCGACCACATGCGGCGCTAGCTGCTCGCAAAAAACTCGACGCAAACGTTATCGCCGCGGCTACCGGAGCGGCCGCGGCGAATGGAACGAACGTTCGCGTCAACGCGCTCGCCGGTCGAAACGTGTCAGCCCGGAGCGCATAACGTTACGCGATTAGCGGCAGAACCAGTGCGGGCGGCTCCAGCCGACGAAATTGCCGTAGCCGTCGTACATACGCCGACGAGCCCAGTACCCGTCGCAGCCGACCGGCCTGGGGCCGTCATAATCGTCGTAGGTGTAGTAGCCGGGATGGCCGGCGATCGCCGAGCCGATGATCGCGCCGGCGACGACACCGCCAAGAATGCCGGCGCCAACGCCGCAGCCGTAGCAACCGGCTTCCGCCTGCTGCGGGGTAACCAGGGTGCCGAGGCCGATGGTCGCAGCGGCCGCGAGAGCGAACATGGTTTTCTTCATAGGTCTCCCTCCAAGGGTGGGGCCGGCCGGGGCCGACCGCCAAAACATTAAATCTAAAGCCTGTCCCGGCTCCTGTAAAACAGGCAGGCTCAAAATATGTCGGAAATTTGATGGGCTAGGTTCACCCGCTGTTCGAAAAAACCCGGAATTTTCGAAAATTCCGGACTTTTCAATTCATTTATTCACTGTTTCTGGGGTGCGGCTCAGTCGCAAACCCGCACGCGCTGCACATGCCAGGCCCAGCCGTCCCAGAATCGCCGCTGGGTCCAGTAGCAGCCCCGGCCGCGGTAATAGACCGGACTGGGAGCATAGTAGTCGCTGGGACCGTAGTAGCCGTAATACGGGCCGTTGACGGCCGAGCCGATGATGGCGCCGGCGGCCAGTCCGCTGATGATGCCGGCCGCGAGCGCTCCGCCGCGGGCTTGCGCCGGCTGCGGGGCGGCCGAGGCCACGACGGCGATGGTCGCGGCGGCCGCGATAGCTGTCAGGGCCTTGCATATCTTGGTCATGGCGTACTCCTTCGATCGATTCGCTTGGTCGTACCGATTGAACGACCGATCCACGCGTTTCCTGCGATACCCTCTCGCAGCGACAACGTTCGTGTTTGTCGCAGGGTTCCACTTTCGCGTGAACGCGCGCTGAATGGGGCGTTTGGAATTGCCCTTCGGCCCCGCCGCTCGCATTAAATTTTGGCAAGGCTTGCGGCGGGATTGCGGCGTTTCACGCGCTATGTCGCAGAGCTATGACTTGCGGCGCGGCCGCCGGACGCCGCGCCTGCCTCCCTTGCGCCGCTTGGTGCTGTGCCGCTTGGCGGATCTGCGGGTGCGCTTGCGCCGCGCATGCTTGCGGCGCCGTTTAAGGATGCGGCGTCCGACATGCCGCAGGAACAGTTTCTCGAGGGGATAGCTCAGCCGCCGCACCGCCGCAGCGAGCGGCAGCCACTCGACCGCGACGATGTCCTTCATGACGTCGCGGCTTGGCCGCGCGGCTGCCTTCATGCGCCAGAACTGCACGACTTTGGGTCGGCCGCGCGCTCGATAGGTGATGGCGCCGAGAAATTCGTACACCTTCACACGATGGCCGGTTTCCTCCACGGCTTCGCGCCGTGCGCCGGCAGCCGGATTTTCGTCGCGCTCGAGCTTGCCGCGCGGCAGCACCCAGGCATCGTCCTTGCTGCGCTGGACAACGGCAATCCGCGGCTGTGCGCCATTGCGCACTACGATGCCTCCCGCCGCGTGAATGGTCTCGCGCGCCATGTCTGGTCAGCCCACAATCCCCCGCATCTCATGTAAGCAAAAATGGGCGATGCATGAAGCAAAAATGCGCGTAGCTGCGTGCAGTTGTGCACAACGTGGCGGCAGCGCCGGCTGTCATAAATGGATCACGCGGGAGGCCGAGTCGGCAAACGTGTGAGCTTCCCCGGCCGCATTCTTAGCGGCGCCGGGTACGCCATCGTCCCTTGCTTCGCCTCGAATAAATTGAGGGGTCGGAGCGCCGAGCGGCGCATCCTCATTGCAATCCATGCCTCCGGCGTGGGCGCGTCTCACGAGACGCGCGCGCCGTGCTGCGCTCCATCGCGGCGTCGTTACAGCGCCGGGCCACGCTTTCTGACGGTCCCCTTCGCTCCGCCTCTGGCTTCTTAAGGTGCCTCTCCTTCTGGGTGGCAGCACCTTTCGCCTCGGGCACGCAACAAACGTTTGTAAATTTATAATTATATGCGTTTAAAGCCCAGCCCGGTTCCTTCACATTTCGATTGTGTATTAAAGCTTCTGTCAACTAGTACGTGTTAATTAGCCACGAACCATTGCCGGAACGGTCGGAGAACATGGTCACACAGTCCGCGAACGTGACGTATGCGAATAACGACATCAATCGCAGCCTCGTCCGAATTTTCAGCACCTGTCTAAGCACCCTGGTGATTGTCTATTCTACGCTGGCGCTTCGCCAGTTTCTGGAACACGCAACGTTCGACACCGTAACTTTGTTCATGACCTCGCTCCGGACCTTATTGGGCGTGGCGGCGCTCTTCGTCATCCTTTATCCGGCTTGGCTCGCGCGTCCGTTAGAGCGTCAGATCGACGTGATGGGCAGCCTTTTCGAAGTCGGATATGAAAATTCAAGCACGAAAGAAAAGATCAGATTGATCGTGCTGGTGACGATGGTCAGCCTGCTCTTGGAGCTGGTGATGATCCGTTGGCTGGCATCGGTCTTCCCAGTGTTTTCATTCTTCAAGAATTTTACGCTGCTGGCCTGTTTCTTGGGTCTGGGGGCGGGTTACGCGGTAGCGGAAAAACAGCGGTGCGCTCCCGCGTTGGTGCTGCCAATGCTCGCGCTATTCGTCGGCGTCATCACGCTCCTGCACTACGATGTCGGTGCAAGCACCGATCTATTTGCGGCCCTCCCGATGCAAGAACAAACGTCTGTCAATATCGTGATGGATCGTTTCGACTGGTTGACTTTGTTTCGACTAAGCCTGCCGCTGTATTTGCTGCTGGCAATGAGTTTCATTCTTTGTGCATGCATCTGTTACCCGGTCGGTCAACTCTGCGGCAAATTGCTGCACTGCACGCATGCACTGAAAGCCTACGGCCTCAATCTGGTGGGCAGCATTCTTGGAGTTGGGGCGCTGTTCGTCATGAGCCTGTTCTGGCTGCCGCCAGAAGTTTGGTTCACCGTCGTCGGCGGTGTCCTGCTGTTTTTTGTGTTGTCACGCGACGCGCGCCTGCCTGTCGGAGTCGCAAGTTTTTGCCTCCTGCTTACTATCCTGTCCTGGCCGGTGCAGCCGGAAACCCAGCGAATCTATTCTCCGTATCAATTGCTGGAACGCACGGCGAAACCAGATGGCCTAATGAATATCCTGGCGGGTGGATACTATTATCAAAAGGTCTTCAACTTGGCGGAGAGCAATCGCGGGCATGAGTCCGAGGAAGACCGCTATGCCCGGGCCTATTACGAATTTCCATTCAATTTCAAGAAGAAACCCGAGCGCGTCGCAATTGTCGGCGCTGGCAGCGGCAACGACGTGGCGGCGGCGCTACGCATGGGCGCGCTACACGTGGATGCTATCGAGATTGATCCAGCCATAGCCTATCTCGGCAAATTCTATCATCCCGAGCATCCTTACGACGATCCGAGAGTTACGCTAACTATCAACGATGCCCGCAATTTCTTTCGTACGACGCATCAGAAATATGACTTGATCATATATGGTGTGCTGGATTCCCACACTGCGATTAGTCACGCCTCCAATCTGCGCGTGGATTCCTATGTCT
This sequence comes from uncultured Alphaproteobacteria bacterium, assembly GCA_963739075.1. Taxonomy (GTDB): domain Bacteria; phylum Pseudomonadota; class Alphaproteobacteria; order Rhizobiales; family Xanthobacteraceae; genus Pseudolabrys. Next base: position 162,141 of record CAVTZC010000002.1, read on the forward strand.
ATACGCGTGAGGGGATCACGGAGGCATTCAAGCTACTTAAGCCGGATGGCGTGCTGTCAGTCGCATTTGCGCTACCGAACGAGTCGCTAGGGTTCAAGCTGTCGCACATTCTGCAAGAAATGCCGGGCGCTGGAAAGCCACTGGCCGTTCGCGTGGGCTATGATTCGCATACGACCACGGCATTCATCGCGCAAAAAGGCCGGGACGTGAAAGTGCCGGACGCAAGTGTCTTCGCCTCCACCGGTTTTAAGAATGTCTCGGATCATTTCGCGCAGCCCTATCCCGAATCCAGTATCCCGAGCGACGACTGGCCGTTCTTCTACATGATTCAGCGTACCTACCCTGCCAGCTACATGATTGCGCTCGGAATGGTGCTACTTCTCAGCTATCTCTTCGTGAGTAACACCATTGGCTTGTCGGGCCCGATCGAGCGCGGCTATATGCCGTTCTTCTTCCTCGGCTCCGGCTTCATGCTGGTGGAGACCAAAGCCATTACCGAGCTAGGCCTGCATCTCGGCGGCACTTGGTACGTCATCGCGGCGACCATCATCCTGGTCCTGGTTATGGCGTTCCTCGCCAACCTCATCGTCCAGCGGAAGATGTTTCAGCGGACGGACTTCGCCTATCTCGGGCTATTGGTCAGCTTGCTTGTCGGATATGTCTCTGCGCGCAATCACGAGCTGATCGCTTTGAGTTCGCCCTTGGCGAGTCTGATGGTGAGCTGCGTGCTACTGACTATCCCATTATTTTTTTCAGGCATTGTTTTTTCGAACTTGATCGGAAGGGCCAACGTTAACATCTCCACCGCGCTCGCTTATAATTTGATGGGGGCGCTGTTTGGCGGGTTGATGGAATACAATTCGATGTACTTCGGATTTGCATTTCTGTATTTGTTTGCGATCGGATTTTATTTTCTCGCATGGGCGTTTTCCTGGGACGCGGCGGCGGCTAAGCATCGTAAACCGAGATTCACTCGTTTCGTAAAGGCAATGGCATCGCAAATTCGAAGTGTCATTGCCGTTTTTGGCATTTAGCGGATATTCCGCGATTGCAGAGAGTGTCTGCTTTTGATGCTGTGGATGACTCCTCCACCGGCACGTGAGTGCAATGAATGTGGGTGCTGTTAAGGCTTCACGATTCAAAGGGCATGCAAATGATCATGAAAATCGGTCTCGATAGCGCGAAGTCGGTCTTTTAGGTTCATGGTATTGACGCTTGTGGCCAGGTGGTCACCTGCCGTCAATTATTAAAGCGTCGAATGGATTGACAGCACCGAGTTCGGCTGAGCCGCGGAGGTTGCAGCGGCATGAAAGCAGTACAGTATCAAATACGATAGGAGAAACCTGAGCTCCACCAAGCAGTGGAATGATGTCTCACGCGGGACGATGGATCAGGTGAGTTCGTATGTCCGCTTGGACCTACCGTCACTTCAAAGATTGTACCACCTCGTCGTCGAATCCCATGGTGGAGGAGCCATGGTGCCGATTTCGAAGAGAAGCACGAGTCCTATAGCGCCGTCGACACCGTAGCCGTGGACGGTCTGAAAGTGCTTGACTCCCAACCGGCCGATTAGAGAAGCGGACATGGTAATCGCGTTGGCGAATGTCCGCTGTGTGAACAACAATGGCGGACATCGCGCACGGCATGTTTTATGAGTAAAGGCCTAGTTCCCGGTTCGGCCGGTTTCTCCGGATCAAGCCCATGGGCAGGCTCTCAGGATGACGCGAAGAGAGATTGCGGCTCGAAGGCGGGGACTAGGACGTGCGCCGCGCGATCGATTTAACCCTATTGTAACCGCGCCGGAGTTTCATGGCGGCATGCGAACAGCCGCCGTTCCGAACACCGTCATCACCGTGGCGCGCAGCTTCGTAGCGGCCGCCGGGTTCGGCTATTTTTTTGATCTGTTGCATCAGACACATAATCACCTGGTCAGCGCGATCGGCCGGCCTTTCGGCGACGACTGGGTCAATTACTGGTCTGCCGCTTATCTCGCGCTGCACGGCCGCGTCGCCGAGATTTACGATCTCAAAGCCCTCCATGCATTCCAGGAAACCATCGTTGGCTCACCGCTCGACGGCTATCACTACAGCTATCCTCCGGTGGTGCTGCTGCTCACCGCGCCGTTCGCAATTATTCCCTATGTGCCGGCGCTGTTTGTGTGGCTATCGGCGAGCTGGTACGCATTCTACCGCGCGCTGAAGCCGGCGATGCCGAGGCGCGGCGTGCTGCTGCTGGCGCTGGCCGCGCCCGCTGTGCTGATCAATACGGTCGGCGGGCAGAACGGATGCTGGACGGCGGCCTTGCTCGGCGGCGGGTTAAGCCTGCTCGAGCGGCGGCCTTATCTTGCCGGCGGCCTGTTTGGGATGATGATCTATAAGCCGCAGCTCGGCCTCTTGATCCCGGTCGCACTCGTCGCCGGGAGGCAGTGGCGCGTCATCGCGGCTGCCAGCTTCACTTCCAGTGCGCTGTTGATCGCGAGCGTCCTCTGGTTCGGAACCGATATTTGGGCCGAGTATCTGCGCAATCTCGACGCGCTGCGGCAGATGATTTTGGAAGACGGCACCGGCGTCTGGCATCGGTTCGTGTCGGTGTTCGTGGCGGCGCGGCGGCTGGGCGTACCAGTCACTGGTGCCTATCTGATCCAAGTATTCACGGGCGCGCTTGCCTGCGTCGCGGTAGCCTGGGTCTGGTTCCGAGAGGCGCCGGCCGGGATCAGGAACGCCGTGCTTCTCCTCGGCACTTGTCTCGCGACGCCCTATTTGCAGGACTACGACTTGGTGTTCGGCGCGATCGTGGTCGCCTGGCTGTGGCAGCAGCCGATCGAAACCTATGCGTCCGAGCGCGCGCTGCAGATTTCCTGCGGCTTGTTCCTGCTATTGCCGTTGGTGGCGGCGGCGCTGGCGCATCTGACCGGAATTTCGTTCGGCCCGCTGTTCGTCCTGCCACTGTTGATCGTTGCCTTGCAGATGAGCTTCGGCGCGCGCGGCGCAGCCGCCAGCGCATCATCATCGCGGCTATCATCAGCACAACCATAATCGCGCCCATGACCATCAGGGGCAGCGGGTTGGAGAAAATTCGCCTTATCATGGCAAAGCGCGCGCCTTCCGGCAGCAGCACCATGCCGCAGTGCGGGCACTTGCCGGGCGCGGTCTGACGCACATCCTTGTGCATCGGGCAGATGTAGACCCGCCGGCCGTTTGCCGGGGTGCTTATGCTCAGGTGTCCAGCAGGCGCCGGCGTTCTTCGTATTCGTTCTTGTCGATCTCGCCGCGCGCGAAGCGTTCTTTCAGGATCCCGAGCGCGCCGCTGTGGCCATCATGACGGCCGCGCATCATGTACATCATTATAACGCCGCAGGCGAAGATCATGATGATGAAGAAGATCGGCCCGAACGGCATCCACGGCCCCGGACCGTAATAGTTCTACCACATGGCATCCTCCTTTGGACGACGTGGCAGCTTGCGCGCCGCGGCCGGTGCCGCGTTGATGTGGATCAACCAGGGTTTGCGGCGTTTGTCGGAACCGGACGCCCCGTTGCGCCCGGCCGCCGCCTATGCGCAAAATTGCGCCAAAGTCTCACAACGGGAGAAACGCCATGGCAAACTTTACCTGGGACCACATTCATCTGCGCACGCCGGATCCGGAAGCGACGGCCCAATGGTTCGAGCGCATGTTCGGCGCACAGGTGATCCGCTCCACGCAAGCCGGCAAGCCGCGCATCGACATCAAGCTCGGCGGCGCCAATATCTTCACCGCCCAGGTCACGCCCGGCGACGGTGTTGCCGGCGCGCCCACCACGCCCTATCAGGGGCTCGACCATTTCGGACTCGCGGTTTCCGGCATCGATGCTGTCGCCGCCGATCTCAAGAAGAAGGGCGTCGAGTTCACCAAAGAGCCACATTCGCCGCGGCCGGGCATCAAGATCTGCTTCCTGCGCGGGCCGCAGGGCATTTCGATCGAACTCTTGGACCGCGATCCGAAATACACCTGAACGCGGGCGGCGGTTCTTGAATCAATCTTCCTTGTCGGGCTCGGGAGCGGGCGGCAAGGCGCTGGTTCGCGCGAAACCTGTGAGCGAACAACCGGAATAGGCGGCGGCGATCGCGGCCGGTGCGCCGGCCACCTTGAAGTCCGCGGTGGTGCGTCCGCCGGTAAACGAGCGGATGCGGATAAGGAGGGCATTGGCGGGCGTCAGTTCGCTGATGAACTGCGCCACCTCAATGGATCTTCGATGAGAACTGTCTTGTAATCCTCGACGATCAGCACGCGCGGTTCGTGGCCGGGCTTGTCGTCGAAGCCGTAGCCGACCTCGGCGTTGCGGGTGGAGCCGATCTTGAATCCGAAAGCGATGATGACGGCGGCGTGTTCCTTGAAGCATGCGAGCTGCAGCTTCGCCGTTGGCGAGACTATGATGTTGCTATTGGAAACGCGGCTGGTCACCGCGTAAGCGCTCGAGATCGGCGCGCTCGTGATGCGGTCGAGCTGCTTCTCGATCCGCCACTCGCCGGCCGACGTCGTGTTGGCGGCGGTGACATTGACATAAAATCGTGTCCGGCGCAGGCGGCAAGCAGCAAGCCCGCGCCGGCGATAGAGCCCAGCAAATACGCACGCAAAATAACCACGCCCCCCACACACCCGCATTCTGCTTCCTACACGTTTTGCGTGCGACTGGGGTGGGGCGGTCCAGTTTAACCAGAGCGCATAAGCATGCGCCGAGATAGCGTCCAGCCAATAGGGCGGCCCACGTCGGGACCGGCGCACCCCGGATGACCTTCTGGCCCCGCTATGCCATGGTCCTCACAGAACAATGCTCAATAAGTCAGGGAGGATTCTGTGACGACCATCGGACGGCGGAGTTTCATCAAAGGTGCGGGCGGTCTTGCGCTGGCGGGCGGCGTATTGCCGAAGCTGGCGGCACCGGCAATCGCGCAAGCGGGTTGGCCGAACAAGCCGGTGCGCATCATCGTGCCGCTGGCGCCTGGCGGCGCCATCGATTTCGTCGCCCGGCAATGCGCGCAGGTGCTGTCGCAGACCTACAAGCAACAGTTCTACGTCGAGAACCGCACCGGCGCGGGCGGCACTCTCGGCATGGATGTCGCGATGAAAAGCGAGCCAGACGGCTACACCGTTCTCATCACCAACGACAACGCGGCAAGCGCGCCGCACATCCTCAAGCTCAGTTATGATTATACGAAAGTCCTGGTGCCGGTGATCCTGATCGCCACGCAGCCGCAGATCTTTGCAGCGCATCCCGATCTCGGCGTCAGCTCGGTCGCCGAATATGTCGCCTATGCCAAGAAAAATCCCGGACTCGGTTTCGCGTCATCTGGCGTCGGCTCCAACCAGCACGTGGTCGGGCTCTGGTTCGCCAAGGAAGCTGATATCAAGCTCGAGCACGTGCCCTACCGCGGCGCCGGGCAGGCGGTCACCGATTTACTCGCTGGCCACGTGAAGTCGGCCTTCCTCGGGCCCACCTCGATGATCCCGCATTACAAGGCCGGCAAACTCAAATTCCTGGCACAGACGTCCGCCAAGCGCGCGCCGACGCTGCCGGAAGTCCCGACCATGGAGGACGCCGGCTACAAGGGTCTGGTGCTAGAAGCCTGGTACGCCGCCTTCGCGCCGACCGGCACGCCGGCCGAGTTGGTCGCGACGCTCAACGATGCGATTGGCAAGACGCTGAGCGACAAGACGTTACAGGAAAATTTCGTCAAGGGTTCGCTCGAGTCGGTCGGCGGCACGCCGGAACGGCTCGACAAACTGGCGAAAGCAGAACTCGGTGAAATACGAGCGGCTGGTGAAGGAGCTCAATATCAGCGCGACTTAAGCGTCCGCGTTAGTCCTTGTCCTTGATGTGCGTATCCGGGCGGTCGCTGCCGCGCGCGGTCTCGGTGTGCCACTTGCCTTCCTCGTCTTCGTATTCGATCTGCTCGGTTTGGCCGGGCACCTTCTGTTCGGCGGCCGCAGCCTGCGCGGCCTTGAGTGCGGCGGCATGGGTCGGGAACGGCTCGGAGAAGGCGCCGCCGACCTTGTAGGCCCAGCCGCCGTCGTGCTCGACGATCTCGTAGGTGATTTCGGACATGGGGCCATTCCTGCGTTGGCTGAACGTTCGGGCCGATAACGTAACCCGATGGCGTCTGGTTGCACAGGCCAAAGCGAGCCCACCATTGAGCCTCAGAGCCCGCGCTCGCGCTTCAGGCGATCGATGTAATCCTCGACCTCGGGCGGCAGCGACCGCAGGCCCTGCTGGCCGGCCTGCGACAGCACCGGCCGCCATTGTGAGCCCTTCAGGAACGCGGGCTCGCGGCCGGCCGGGATGATGCGGTCGAACACCATCACCAGCACCACCGCCAGCAGGATGACGCGGACGGCGCCGAGCAGCGCGCCGGCGACGCGATCGGGAATGCTGATCTTAGGCCCGATCATTTCGCTGACGGCGACGCGCAACAGCGCGCTGAGCGCCATGCCGGCCGCTACGAACACGATGACGAACGCCAGCCAGATCTGCGCCGGCGGCAATTTGAATTGCGCGGTCATGAACTGCGCCAGCTGAGGTGCCAGCGCCAGCGTTAGGCCCATCGCCGCCAGGTAGCCGAAAATCGTCGCCAGGCTGCGCAGCATGCCGGTCATGAAGCCCATGACGACGGCCAGGAACAAGGCTAGATAGATCGCGGCGTCGAAGAGGCTGATCTGCGAGGAGGGCATTGCGATTTGTTCCGAGGGGATTACGCTTTGCGCAATATCAGATGCGGAGGAGACGTACCATGGCGTTCACGGTGACCAGCACGAGCTTCAAGGATGGCGACTATCTCGGCAAAGATTGCATCCTGTCGGCGAATTTCGGCTTCGGCTGCTCCGGCGGCAACACCTCGCCGCATCTGAAATGGGCGGGCGCGCCGGCCGGCACCAAGAGCTTCGCGGTGACCTGCTACGACCCTGACGCGCCGACCGGCTCGGGCTTCTGGCACTGGCTGGTGGTGAACATCCCGGCCAATGTGAGCGAGCTCGCGGCCGGCGCCGGCAGCGCGGGTGGCAAGCTGCCCGCGGGCGCCTTGCAGACGCGCACCGATTTTGGCACGCCCGGCTATGGCGGCCCGTGCCCGCCGGAAGGCGACCACCCGCACCGCTATTTGTTCACGGTGTTTGCCGTGGGTGCCGACAAGCTGCCGGTACAGGCCGACACGTCCGCCGCGGTGGTCGGCTTCAATCTGCATTTCACCACGCTGGCGAAAGCGGAGATCATGGGGTTGTTCAAAAGGTGAGGGGGCGATCCTTAGGATAGGGCGGATCAAGCCGTGACGATGATCGCGGCGGCGTGCTAAAAGGGTCGCATGGCACGAGGACCTATCCGCGACAGCCGCACCGAGGCCGAGAAGGCCTTCAAGGCGGTGACCACCAAGCCGGCGGATTTGCCGCCGAAGACACCGTCGCTGCCCGGCGCCAAAGAGATGGTGTCGTTGCGCATCGACCGCGACGTGCTGGATTTTTTCCAAGAAGAGGGCCCGGGCTGGCAGGACCGCATCAACGCGGCGCTCAGGAAGGCGAGCGGGAAGTGAGAGCACTTAGCCCGGATTTCGCTTCGCTCGTCCGAGTGACGCTCGCCCATCGCCTACTGATGCTGCACCACCACTTTGGTGCCGACCGGCACGCGGCTATAGAGATCGATGATGTCGTCGTTGACCAGCCGGAAGCAGCCCGACGACACCGCTTGCCCGATCGTCTCCGGCGCGTTGGTGCCGTGGATGCGGTAGACGGTGGTGCCGATATAAAGCGCGCGCGCGCCGAGCGGATTGCCCGGGCCGCCCGCCATGAAACGCGGCAAATAGGGCTGCCGCTCGATCATCTCCGGCGGCGGCGTCCAGTCCGGCCATTCCGCCTTGCGCGTGATCTTGTGGATGCCGCCCCACTGGAAGCCGTCGCGGCCGACGCCGATGCCGTAGCGCAGCGCGACGTTGTCGCCCATGACCAGGTAGAGGAAGCGGTCGGCCGTGTTGACGATGATGGTGCCGGGCGGATAGTCACTGCGATAGAACACCGACGTGCGGCGCAGCTCCGGCGGCAGGTCGGCATCGCGCGCGGTGTGATCGATGCCGGGATCGACGTCCGGCACGGTCGGCTCGTAGCGCTGGCCCATCGATTGCGCGGCCGCGGGCAGTGGCGCGGCCAGCAGAAGCGCGCAGAGCAGGGCGGGCAGGCGGAATCGCAGCATTTCGGCGGCTTCGGTTGTTGCGGCCGCGACTATAGCAGATCGGGGCACGGGCGCCCGCTTAGACTACCCGGTAGCCGCCGTCGGCCATGACGATCGAGCCTGTGACATAGGCCGACAGGTCCGAGGCGAGGAAGATCGCCGGGCCGACGATGTCTTCCGGCTTGCCGGCGCGGCCGAGCGGGATGTGGTCGAGAAAGATCTTCACCCGCTCGGGATGGTTGGCGCGCGTTTGCGCGTTCAGCGGCGTCTCGATGAAGCCGGGACCGATAGCGTTGACGCGCACGCCGTCCTTGCCGAGCTCGGCGGCGAGCGCGCGCGTGAAGCCGAGCACGCCGTGCTTGGAGGCGGTGTAGGCGGCCGAACTCGGCGTGCGGATGTGCACGAAGGACTGGATCGAGGCGAGATTGACGATGCGGCCCCTGTTGGCGCGCAGTTGCTCGAGGAACGCGTGCGTCCCGTTGAACAGGCCGTTGAGGTTCACCGCCATGATGTCCTGCCAGTCCTGGACCACGGCGTCCGCATCGCCGACGAAGGCATTGCGCCGGGTGATGCCGGCGTTGTTGACCAGGATCGAGGCCGGGCCGACTTTTGCGGCGACTTGCGCCGCGGCGGCGCGGCAGGCGGCGCGATCGGTGACGTCGAGCGTAAACGCCTGCGCCTTGTGGCCTTCGTGGCGAATGTCGGCGGCGGTTTTCTCGGCGCCCTCGCCGTTGATGTCGAGCACGGCGACCTGCGCGCCCTCGCGGGCATAGCCGAGCGCGATGGCGCGGCCGATGCCCGAGCCCGCGCCGGTGACCGCGGCGATATGGTTTTGCAAAAGGTTGGGCATCGGTGTCCTCCTGAAATTATTTTGCGTTAGATTAGCGAGATAAGGCCGCTGATGACAAAGCGGTTATTGAGCGGGCGTACGCCATCGCCCGTATTCATAAGGGCGCGCTTGCGCGCCCCTGTTATTTGAGCGGCGCCGGGTGCGCCGTATTCATTTTTCCTCCCGGCAAAAAGCCGAGGGATGGAGCACCGAGCGGCGGATCAGTCTTCCGTCTTGCCGCGTTCCTTTTTAAGGAACGCGGGCGCCTCTCGGCGCTCCATCGCGGCTTTTCTGTCCCCGGGGCCGCAACTTCCGCGCGCGGACCCGTTTTGGCTTTCGGCCAACCCGATCCGGCAGGCTTTCGCCCGGCACGCCGGGCTCCTAAGGATGAGGGTTGAGGGCGGCTTTCGCGTTGTCTGTTAGCTCCGCTGCGTCGTCGCGCAGCGAGCGTAGGGTGGGCTAAGCGAAGCGAGCCCACCAAGCATTTGATTGCTGGCACGATCGTGTTGGTGGGCTCGGCGCTGGCGCGCCTTATCCCACCCTACGCTCGTTCCCGCGCGCTAGATGTTGGCGCCGCGATTGTAGCTGTCGACCAGCTGATTGTAGTCGCGTAATAGCCGCGGCGGCGAGCCCTCGACCATCCAGCCGCTGCCGGCGTTGCCGAGCATCATCTTGTCGCCGGAACTGTACGGCACATGATCGCGGATGCGGCGCATCAGGGCCTTCGCCGTGACCAAAAACGACTTGGCGTTGTTCATGAAAAACGATCCGATCTTGGCGCCGCCGCCGGAGCCGCGTAAATTGTTCGGCCGCCTTGACGATGCTTTCGTAGTCGGCGAGCGCCTGCGTGATCGCGGCGAGGTCGGGTTTGCCTGAGTCCTCCGCGCGCAGCACGCGCTTGGCCTGGATCATCAGCGCCTCGACATGGTAGCGCGCCTGGCGGCCTTCGCTTTGCTCGATGGCGGCGAGTTTCTCCAGCGCCCGTTTGTCGTTGATGGTTTCGACGCCGCCGCGCAGGTTTTTGTCGGCGCTCTCGAAGTCGTCCCAGGCGGCGACGAGAAGAGGATGCAGGGCCTTGCCCTTGGCCATCTTGTCGTCCTTGTAGTCCTGCTGGGTGTAGTAGTCGTCGGCTTCCTTGAGCAGCAATTCGAGCTTGGTCGCCGCCTTGGCGTAAGCCGTAGCGGCGGCTTCCAGCTCGGCGTCATGCGGCTCCAGCGCATTGGCCTTCTCGACGTTGTTGCGGCAATCCGTCGTGTCGTAGATGGTGTAGAGGCCGTAGATGATGCGCTCGTGGCCGGTCGGACCGCTCTTGGCGGCCCAGCTGAAATAGCGCGCGCGTGAATCGTAGGCGCGCGCCGAAAGCCGGTTGATGCAGCCGACATAGGCGTTGAGTTTTTCGACGGCCGAGGGCGTCTGAGCGGCCGCAGGGTTCGCGGCGAGCGGCGCGAGAACGATGGCGCCAGCGACGACGAATGCATGCAACGGTTTCATGGTCATGCCTCCAATGCCGTGGGCCGCGTGCTCGCAAGATATAATCCGTCATGCCCGGGACAAGGCCGGGCATGGCGAAAATTGATTACAGCGCCTTGTTGCTGTCTTCACCTTATCCGCATCGACATAAATCCGCTCGGCCATCGCCTTGAACGTCTCCGACGCCCGCGCGGCTCATTCCAGCTTTGCCCCTGACTGCTTCACAATGGGCGCCCAGTGCTTGACGTCGTCGCGCACGAAGGCGGCGAAGTCGGCGGCACTGCCGGCAGCGGGCGTGGCGCCTTCGTTCTGGAGTTGCTCGCGCATCCTCGGATCGTTGAGCGCGGCGACGATGGCCGCATTGAGCTTGTCGGTGATGTCCGCTGGCAGTTTTGCCGGACCGAAAACGCCGAACCATGCCGTCGATTCAAAGCCTTTCACGACCTCGCCGATGGCCGGCAGGTCGGGAAATGACGGCTGCCGGGCCGCGCTGGTCACGCCATAGGCGCGCAGCTTGCCGGCGCGCACCTGCGCCGAACCGGTCACCAGGCTGATGAACATCATGTCGACCTGGCCGCCGAGCACGTCGGTGAGCGCCGGCGCCGTTCCCTTGTAGGGCACGTCGAGAATGCGGACGCCCGTCATCATCTTGAGTTGCTCGCCGGCGAGGTGCAGCGACGAGCCGATGCCGCCGATCGCGATGCTCAAGGTATCCGGCTTGGCCCTGGCGAGCGCGATCAGCTCATTGAGATTCTGCGCCGGCAGCTTCGGATTGCCGACCAGCAGGCTCGGCACATTCGCGATCTTGCTGATCGGCGTGAAATCGGCGACCGGATCGAACGGCAGATTCGGATAGAGCGTCGCGTTGATGGTGTGGCTGGTGAAGCTGACCAGCAGCGTGTAGCCGTCCGGCGCCGATTTCGCGACGGTGGCGGCGGCGAGGTTGCCGCCCGCGCCGGGCCGGTTTTCGACCAGCACCGGCTGGCCGAGCGATTTCGAGAGCGGTTGCGCGATCGCCCGCGCCATGGTGTCGGTGGTGCCGCCCGGCGAGGCGCCGACCAAGAGCTTGATCGGCCGCGACGGGTAGTCGTCGGCCTGAACGCCAGACGGCAGCGCCAGCAGCAGGCCGGCCATCAGGAGGAGGGAAGCGGCCAAGCTCGCAACACGCAACCGGGTCATCCAAATCCCCCGCCTCGATTTGCCGCAATGCACCGCTCAGAACGCCTTGTTGCTTTCCTTCACCTTCTCCGCATCGACGTAAACCTGCTCGCCGAGCGCTTTGAACTTCTCCGACATCTGATCCATGCCGGCCTGTTTCTCGTTCAACCCCGCTGCATAATCCCGCACGTCCTGCGTGATCTTCATCGAGCAGAATTTCGGCCCGCACATGGAGCAGAAATGCGCCACCTTGTGCGCCTCCTTGGGCAGCGTCTCGTCGTGGAATTCACGCGCGGTTTCCGGATCGAGCCCCAGGTTGAACTGGTCCTGCCAGCGGAAGTCGAAGCGCGCGCGCGAGAGCGCGTCGTCGCGCAGCTGCGCCGCCGGGTGGCCCTTGGCCAGATCGGCGGCGTGCGCCGCGATCTTGTAGGTGATGACGCCGTCCTTGACGTCGTCGCGGTCGGGCAGGCCGAGATGCTCCTTCGGCGTCACGTAGCAGAGCATGGCGCAGCCGAACCAGCCGATCATGGCGGCGCCGATGCCGGAGGTGATGTGGTCGTAGCCGGGCGCGATGTCGGTGGTGAGCGGCCCGAGCGTGTAGAACGGCGCCTCGCCGCATTCCTTCAGCTGCTTGTCCATGTTGATCTTGATCTTGTGCATCGGCACGTGGCCGGGGCCTTCGATCATGACCTGGCAGCCTTTGTCCCAGGCGATCTTGGTGAGTTCGCCCAGCGTCTCCAGCTCGGCGAATTGCGCGCGGTCGTTGGCGTCGGCGATCGAGCCGGGGCGCAGGCCGTCGCCCAAGGAGAAGGAGACATCGTATTTGCGCATGATGTCGCAAATCTCGTCGAAGCGCTCGTACAGGAACGATTCCTTGTGCCGCGACAGGCACCACTTCGCCATGATCGAGCCGCCGCGCGAGACGATGCCGGTGACGCGGGTTGCGGTGAGTGGCACATAGGCCAGCCGCACGCCGGCGTGGATGGTGAAATAATCGACGCCCTGCTCGCACTGCTCGATCAGCGTGTCCTTGTAGCATTCCCAGTCGAGCTTGACCGGATCGCCGTCGACCTTCTCCAGCGCCTGATAAATGGGGACGGTGCCGATCGGCACCGGCGAATTGCGCAGGATCCATTCGCGCGTGTTGTGGATGTTCCGGCCGGTGGAGAGGTCCATTACCGTGTCGGCGCCCCAGCGGATCGCCCACACCATTTTCTCGACTTCTTCCTCGACCGAGGAGGTGACCGCGCTGTTGCCGATATTGGCGTTGATCTTGGTCAGGAAGTTGCGGCCGATGATCATCGGCTCGAGTTCGGCGTGGTTGATGTTGGACGGGATGATGGCGCGGCCGCGCGCGACTTCCGAACGCACGAATTCTGGCGTGACAAACGCAGGGAGCGCGCCGCCGAACTGCTCGCCGTCGGCCAGCGCCGCTTCCGCGCGCTCGAGCTGCTGCTTGCGGCCGAGATTTTCGCGGGTCGCGACGTAGATCATTTCCTTGGTGATCACGCCGGCCTTGGCCCACTCGTATTGCGTGACCGGCTTGCCGTCGAGCGCGCGGTACGGCTTCGGCGTGTTGGGGAAATTGCGCGCCAGATGTTTTCCGGTGACGTTGCCGTTGTCGACCGGATGGATCGGACGGCCGTCGTATTGCTCGACGCCGCCACGTTCTTTCACCCACTCGATGCGGGTGCGGGCGAGGCCCTTCTCCACGTCGATGGTGACGTCCGGATCGGAATAGACGCCGGTAGTGTCGTAGACCGGCAGCGGCGGCTCGCCGCTCGATGCCTCCAGCGTGATCTCGCGCACCGGCACGCGCAAGCTCGGCGCCGCGTCGGGCCGCGCATAGACCTTGCGCGAGGCGGGAAGGGCACCAGTGGTGACTTTCGGGGTGACCAGATCCGCATTGGTGACGGGCTTGTTCATGGTCTTGTCTCCGAGTGGATAGAAGCGGCGCTCACGCCGCATAGCCTCTGAAGGTGATAAAGCCGCCGGGCGCCAGCAGCATGATGCCGGCGCCGGTGAAGAAACCGCCGTGCGCAACGGCTTGCGTTCCGACGAAAACGACGAACTGCGGCGCGAAGATGCGGAACACGCCGACGACGGTGAGAACCCAGCCGATCGCCGTGATCAGGCTGTGCCAGTCGCGCATCCAGTCATGGTGCGCGTTGAGGATGGCGAGGCCGCTGACCAGAGCCAAAATTCCGGAAAAGTAGATGAACGGGTAGCCGGCCAGGAACTGCCCGGCCATTTCCCGGTAGGTGCTCTGGTTCGCCAGTATGCCGATCCCGATTGCGCAAAATACCGGACCGATCAGCCTTGCGATGGTCAGCGCTGGATGCATCGAATGTCCTGTCCCTTCGCCGGCATGACCCGGATCAGGTTCTAAGGGTTTTTTCTCAGCCCGCCCGGGCACCCCTCGGAACTGGGCTTAATGTAGGCTTGAGAGGGGGGGTGTCAATGCGAGGGCGTGCATAGCAGCAAGCGGCCGGATTCACATCCTCGGCAGCTCGCTCACCGCCACCGTGGCGGTGCCGTCGGCCTCCGCGATCACGCGCAGAGTTCCCGAATCGAAGGCGATGCCGGTAAGGCGCAGGTCGTCGATTGCGGTGGTGACGCGCACGCCTTCGCTGCTTTTCTCGAAATCCGCCAACGCCAGGCCGATCTTCTTCTTGGCGTCGGCGGCGAACGGCTTGAGGTCTACCACCGCTTGGTCGGCCAGCGCCTGTTGCAGATAGGGGATGCCGGCGCGCGCGGCGGCGCCCAGCAGGCCTAAGGCCGGGGCGGCGTGGGGCAAGGCGCGCCGCAACAATCGGCGCCCGGCGAAACGCGCCGGCAGCGCGATCGGCGCTACCGGAGATCAGGTTTTTCGCGTCGTGCGCGTCACTCTGCGGCTTCGGCAGCCTTATGGTGGTCGGTCGGCAACGCGATTTCAGTCGGCAGCGACTTGGGCGCGCGCAGCCGCACGTAAATCTGCATGACGATCAGCAGCACGCACAGCCCGATGAAGACCGCGCTGATCGGATGTTTGATGAACACCAGAATGTCGCCGCGCGAGATCAGCATGGCGCGACGGAAGTTCTCCTCGAAACGCGGACCGAGCACGAAGCCGAGCAGGATCGGCGCCGGGTGGAAATCGAGCAGCAGCAGGATATAGCCGACCATGCCGATGAGCACGACTTCGCCGACCTGGAACATGTCGTTGTTGGTCGAGTAGACGCCGATCGCCACGAAGAACATCGCGGCCGGGTAGAGATATTTGTAGGGGATGGTCAGCAGCTTCACCCACAGGCCGATCATCGGCACGTTGAGGATCACCAGGATGATGTTGCCGATCCAGAAGCTGGCGATCAGGCCCCAGAAGATATCCGGATGCTCGCTGATCAGCTGCGGGCCGGGCACGATGCCCTGGATCATCAAGGCGCCGAGGATCAGCGCCATCACTGCGTCGCCCGGAATGCCGAGGCTCATGGTCGGGATGAAATCGCCCTGCACCGAGGAATGGGTCGAGGCTTCGGGGCAGGCAACGCCTTCGATCATGCCGGTGCCGAACTTCTCCGGTGTTTTGGATATCTTCTTCTCGGTGGCGTAGGAGATGAACGAGGCGATGGTCGGGCCGGTGCCGGGGATCAGCGCGCACAGGCTGCCGATGATGGTGCCACGGAACATGGCCGGGACAGCGCGGCGGAATTCGTCGCGCGTCGGCCGCAGATCCTTGAACTTGACGTTGGTATATTTGGTGTCGATCTCGGAAAGCTGATTGACGCTCTTCATGAACTCGGCGATGCCGAACAGGCCAAGCGCGAGCGCGACGATTTCCACGCCGTCGAACAGATTGGGAATGCCGAAGGTGAAACGCGGCGTGCCGGTTTCGATGTCGCTGCCGACAATGCCGATCAGCAGCCCGCAAACGGTCATGGCGACGCCCTTGAGCGGCGAACCGCGCGCCAGCGTCGACCCAGCCAACAGGCCGAGCAGCATCAGCGAACATATTTCCGCGGGGCCGAATTTGAGCGCTACCACCACCAGGATCGGCGACAGGAAGATCATCTCGGTGATGCCCCACGAGGCGCCGACGAAGGAAGAGATGACCGTGATACCGAGCGCGGCGCCGCCGCGCCCCTTCTTGGTGAGCGGGAAGCCGTCGAGACAGGTGACCGCGTGCGGTGGATGGCACGGAAGATTGAGCAGGATCGAACAGATTGCGCCGCCATATTGCGAGCCATAGAAGACGCCCGCCAGCATAAGGATGGCGCCGACCGGCTTGATGCCGAAGGTCAGCGGCAACAGGATCGAGATGGTCGCCAGCGGGCCCATGCCCGGCAGCACGCCGACCATGTTGCCGACGAATACGCCGAGGAAGCACCACATGACGTTGTGCGGCTCGAGCGCAACGCCGAAGCCGTACCAGAGATCGGTAAGCGCGGTTTCGAACATCAGAAGCCCCACCGGAACAACGGGAACGGAATCTTGAGCACGTAGGAGAACAGCGCCACGCCGAAGACGGTGACGCCGGCCGCCAGGACCGCCGAGCCCTTCAGCGTTGCGGTGCGATCACCGAGCGCAGGGATGAGTACGCAGGCGAAAGTCGCCGGCACCAGGCCGAAAAATTCGCCGAGGATGATGAACGCGATCGGCCCGGCCAGGATGCAGGCCCAGGCGAACCATTCGGGTTTTTCCGGCAGGATGCGTTCGTCGTCGCTGAGCGGCGTGGCCAGGGCCGTGCCGAGGATCAGCACGCCGACCAAGGTGAGCGTGACCCCGAGCATCAAGGGGAACATGCCCGGCCCCATATGGGTGAGGGTGCCGAGCGTATAGCTGAGGGAATCGAGCGTGACCGCAGCGCCGAGCAGCGTCATCAATCCGCCGGCGTAGAAGTCCCGCTTTTTCAGAAGCGTGCCGAACAATGGCGTATCCTCCAGGGCGATTTTCTTGTCTCTTGTTTCAGCGAACGGGCTGACATCCCTTATCTTTAGTCTAGTGCGGATTTTTTTTCTATATGTCCCCATTAGAGCGCGGGATGACGGGTCACCGTTCGGTGATGCTCTGGGTCATGGTTGTCGCATGAAGCGCCTGGCCTGCCAATTCCGGATTGTGGCCCCAACCGGCCCGTTCTTGATCGGTTCCTTTGGCGCGCATTGAGGCGCAATGCGGCACAACCGCCCGGCGCGGCATTGCCGGGCATTTTCAGAGCCTTATCAAGAGGATTTTTTGGGCAGGGGTTCGACCGCAACCGGACGCTATTGCCTGCTTGCTACGCGTCGCCGCAGGGGCCGGCTGCCAGCAGCCGGTTGTGCCTTGCTTGCGATTGCGATGGGCCGGCCTTGCCTTTGGCCCGATCGGCGGCCTGCCGGTCGTGGGGCCGGGGGCGCAGCGGCGGTAGCCGCCAGCGCAATGACCGCCAATCTCAGGCGTTATGCTTTATCGAAGCCGCAGAATTTTTTCAGCGCGTTGAACAGCTCATCGGTATAGAACGACTTGGTGAAGATCCGCGCCGCGCCTGGCCGCCCGCCAACCGACCGCCTCAGGGTCTGTTCCGTCAATTCGCTGAGCTTGCGCGCGGATCACGAAGACCGGAATATTCTCGGTCAGCGACGAACTGCGCAAACGGTACAAAAGGTACTGGGCGTCGCCGTCCGGCATGTAATTGTCGGTGATGATGACGCTCGGTTTGTCCCTGCAGGCCGCCCGGAAGCCCTGCACGGCGTCGGGCGCGTACAACGTGTCGATGCCGAATTTGCCGAGCCGGCTGGCGAGGAATGTCTCGATATCCGGGTCGTCGCCGACCACCAGGACGTGCGGCCGTTGCGGCACGTCGGGTTCGATCGCCTGGCTTTCCAGCGCGCCAATCTTGCTGGCCAGGCCGGGATAGATTTCGGTGAGCGCGTCTTCCGCGCTGTTCCAGAAATCGGGGCCCTTGCGCCCATAGAACATGCCGAGGCTTTCGCAGCGCTCGGCCGTCTCGGGGTCGGTGCTGCCGGTGACCACGACCACTTCGAGCGGCTTGCTGCCGGGATCGAGCAAGCGCGAGCACGGCCGGCCCGTCCATGTCCGGCATCATGACGTCCAGGATGATGAGGTCGGGCGCCCAGCCCGGCCCGGCCGCGAGCGCCTCCTCGCCGCTGCCGCAGCTCATCACCACGAATTCGGATTCAAAGCCGAGCGCAAGCTCGACGACGTCGTGCATCAGGGGATCGTCGTCGACATGGAGAATGCGAAACGTTTTCACACCGGCACCCATCTTCAATGGAAACCAGTTCCCGCGCGCAGTCTTCGCACGGCAACGCTTAATTTTTTCATGGCGGTCAACGGCGTTGCGCTCGGCGACCACGTATCATAGTGTGGCACGCGCAATCGATTCCGTAACATGGTACGTTGGCGGCAGTCCGTGCGCGATGAAATCGCGCGACGTGGATGGCCGCGCGTTTACACGCCCGAAAAATTTTCCGTTTCGCGGTAACGAAGACGCTGGCGAGACGGCGGCGCTGGTAAAACAGTAGCGTCGGCGTCAGGCTTGCTTGCCCATGCGGTGCAATTTGAGCACGGTGTAGACCGTGTCGCTCGCCGGCGTCGGGATATTGAGCGCGCGGCCGAGCGCGCGCACCTTGCCGGCGAGCCAGTCGAGTTCGATCCGGTTGCCGCGGTCGAGATCGTGGGCCATCGATGCCTTCATGCCGGGCTCGATCGTGTCCAAGAATTTCATCCGCCCTTCGATGAAATCGGGCGCCAGCGCCACGCCCTTGGCTTTGCCGACGGCATAGGCCTCCTGCATCAGCGCGCAGAAGAAACCGCGCAGCTCGGGATCGGCGCGGATCACGCCGATCGGTGCGCGCATGCTCGCGGTCGAGCCGGCCATGGCGGTAAGGAAGATGAATTTCTCCCACAGCTCGACATCGATGTTGGCGGAGATGTCGACGTCGAGCTTGGCCGCTTTGCCGGCATCGGCGAAGGCTTGCAGCGTGGCGTCAGGGCGCTTGTCGGCGCGGCCGAAGCGCATCTTGGCGAAATGGCTGGTCTGCTTGATGACGCCGGGAGAGCCGATCACGCTGGCGATATAGGCGGCACCGCCGCAGGTCCGGTCGGCGCCCAGGATTGGCGCGATGCGTTCGACGCTGTCGACGCCGTTCTGCAACGTGATGACGCGGGTCGCGGGGCCTACCAGCGGCCGCGTCTGCTCGGCGGCGGACTCGGTATCCCATAACTTGACCGCGAACAGCACGATGTCGACCGGGCCGACGCTCTTGGGATCGTCGGTGACGTTCGGCTTCGGCAGGTGCAGATCGCCGTGCACGCTTTCGAGCTTGAGCCCGTTGCTCTGGATCGCCGCGAGATTGGCGCCGCGCGCGATGAAGAACACGTCGTGACCCGCCGCCGCCATGCGCGCGCCGAAGTAGCCGCCGACCGCGCCCGCCGCCATTGCCGCTATCCGCATCGCCGCGCTCCTTCAAAATGGCGGCAAGGTATAGCCCGCACCGCGGCCGGTGAACAACCTGCCCGGAAGGTCGCGGTCCAATGGAGCGCTACGTCTAGGAACTGCGTTTCTCGATCGCCGAGGCGCCGGGATCCAGCCAGAACGCCCAGACCGCAGCGCCCAAGACGAGCAGGCTGGCCGCGACAATAAACGGCGCCTGCCACGAGCCGAACTGGACGAGGATGCCGAACACCAGCGGCGACAAGGCGCCGCCGATGTTGCCGGCCATGTTCATCATGCCCGACACCGTCCCGGAATGCTCGCCGCCGATATCCATGGGCACCGCCCAGGACGGGCCGATGGTGCATTCCAGGAAGAACATGGAAGCGGTAAGGCAATACACCGCTGTATAGGCATTCTCGGTCATCGCGGCAGGCACGATGAACACCGCGCAGCCCAGCATGCCGGTGATCGCCACCGACCGCCGGGCGAATTTGATGTTGCCGGTTTTCGCCAGCAGCCAGTCAGTCGCCAGCCCGCCGACGGTGTCGCCGACAACGCCCGCCCACAGCGGCAGCGATGCAAACAGGCCGACCTTGATCAGCGTGAAATGCCGGAAGTCTATGAGATATGACGGCAGCCAGCTCAGGAATATCCAGAGGCAATACACGTAAGTAAAATAGGCGCACATGATCGCCCACATGTTGGGAGACCGCAGCATGATTCCCCACGGCACGGTGGGTTTCGTGCTGGTCTTGACGCTGAGCGCGTTGCCCTGGGCGTCGGTGCCGCGGATGTATTTGAGTTCCTCGGCGTTCACCAAGGCGTGGTCTTCCGGGTGATCGCGATAGGCGAAGTGCCATATCACCGACCACAGCAGGCCGACCGCGCCGCAAATATAGAACACCGACCGCCAGCCCAGCGTCGTCATGATCAGCACGACGAGCGGCGGCGCGATGGCGGCGCCGAGCCGACTCGCGCTGTGCGTGATACCTTGTACAAAGCCGCGCTCATGCTTCGGATACCAGAGCTGCATGGCGCGCGTCGCGCCGGGGAAGGCGCCGCCTTCGCCGACGCCGAACAGAAAGCGAAGCGCGATAAACGACGTCGCGCCAGTGGCCGCTGCCGTCGCCGCGGTCATGACCGACCAATAGGCGACAATGGTCGTGAGAACCTTGCGTGGCCCGAAACGGTCGCTGACCCAGCCGCCGGGAACTTGAAACAGGGCATAGGCCCAGACGAAGGCGCTGAAGATCACGCCCATGGTGATTTTGTCGAAGCCGAATTCCTTGCTGATCGCCGGCGCCGCGGTCGAGATGTTCACGCGGTCGAGATAGGTGATGAGGTACATCAAGCTGATCAATACCAGTATGTACCAGCGGCCTTTGCTGGGCCGGGCGCTCGGCTGTTCCATTTGCGTTTCCCCGGTATCCGGGCCGAAGGCCCGGAGTGGATTGGCTGTCCTTGCAGCAGACTATCTGCCGCGATCCCGGCAAGCCATCAAGGCTGATACAAAAAATTTGCCCGGCACAGAGGCCGGGCTAAGTCGGGGGAGGTTAGTTGGGTAACTCAGTACAGGCTGGAGGAACTGTTGACGTTCCAGGACATCCGCGCATCGCGCGCGGGTTTCGGCGCGTGCTGCGCGGTCTGCGCCGGCGCGCTCTGCGGCAGCACGACGACCTTGGCGCCGATCTGTACGCGGCTGTAGAGATCTTCCACGTCCTCATTGGTGAGGCGGATGCAGCCGCTCGACACGTGCTTGCCGATGGTGGTCGGGTCGTTGGTGCCGTGGATGCGATATTCGCTGGAGCCGAGATACATGGCGCGCGCGCCGAGCGGATTGCCCGGGCCGCCGGCGACCATGCGCGGCAGATAAGGCTGGCGCGCGATCATTTCCTGCGGCGGATACCAGTCCGGCCACTCGGCCTTGCGCGCGATCTGCTTGACGCCGGACCAGGTGAAACCCTGACGGCCGACGCCGATGCCGTAGCGGATAGCCTTGCCGTTGCCGAGTACGTAATAGAGGAATGTGTGCGGGGTATCGATGACGACGGTGCCGGGCGCCTCGTTGCTGGCATAGTTCACGATTTGCCGTTGCAGGCGCGGATCGAGTTGGGCGTCGGTGTCCGGCTGCTCGACCGGCGCATATTGCGGCGCGATCTGGGTCTGACCGGCCGGCGACAGAAAGGCGAACAGCGGATCGGCCTGCGCGGCGCCGCACGACAAAGCGGCGGCGGCGATCAACGCGGTCAGCGAGCCTGTGGCGAGGAACTTGGTGAACATTTTAGCCTCCCCGATGAATTCCGTGATCCATCGTTCGTCGGGGCAAGCGCGCGGGAGGTTCAAAGGTTCCTGTTCGCGGGCTCCTCAAATCATCTCTATTTGTGGAACAAAAGCCCGCCGGCCTGTTGAGGGTCGTTTTGGCGCTAATCCTTAGCGCTTGCGCCAGCCCACCACGGCGTCGGGCACGCTGTCGGTGGAGGCGTAATAGGGCTTGATGTCGAGCAGCGGGGTGCCGTCGAGGCAATCGAGCCCAACCACCGAGAGCGTGCCGCCCTCGATGCGCAGCAGCTTCACCACGCTCATGGCGATCGGGTTGGGGCGGGCCGGCGAGCGCAGCGCAAAGGTGCCGTGCTGCGTGCCGTAATGGCTGGGCACCTGCAGGACCAGGTCGCGCTGCGAATTGTGCATCCAGTAGAGCAGCACCAGATGGCTGCAGGTCTCGGCGTCCTTGAGGCCCTGCTGCCAGCGCGGATCGAGTTCGACCGTGCAGACCGCATCGGATTCGCGGGCGTTTTTCGGGCAGTCCTTGCGATGTTTCCAGGGCGTTCGGAT
The DNA here is from genome assembly GCA_963739075.1 of uncultured Alphaproteobacteria bacterium. Taxonomy (GTDB): domain Bacteria; phylum Pseudomonadota; class Alphaproteobacteria; order Rhizobiales; family Xanthobacteraceae; genus Pseudolabrys. The sequence continues at coordinate 184,032 of CAVTZC010000002.1, forward strand.
GCGGCCGATATAATAGAGGCTGGCGTCGAAATTCTCCGGCAGCTCGATCGCCACTTCGCCGTCGCGGACGCCGAAATCCTTGGTGGCCATGCCTGAACCTCGCACCGATGCCGCGATCACGATGTCATTGGCACACGCATATTTCACTAACCAGTCCGGGAAAATCCCTAACAAGCAGGCTTGCCGGCGACCGTTTCAACGTATAAAGATATCTTTATATAGTGGGAAGCGGCCCAAAGGGCCCCGCCAGGTCTGGATGAGCACAAGCGCCCGGCTTCGTTTCGATGCTCTCAACGCGGCCCTCAAGGCGGCGGGCGAGGAGACACGTTTGCGGGTGCTGGCGCTGCTGGCCGAGGCCGAGCTGACCGTCTCCGATCTCACCGACATCTTGCGACAATCGCAGCCGCGCATCTCGCGCCATCTCAAGCTGCTGGCCGAAGCCGGCTTGATCGAGCGGTTCCGCGAAGGCACCTGGGCCTTCTTCCGGCTGGCCGAGCACGGCGGCGGTGCCGACTTGGCGCGTGCGCTGCTCGAGCGGCTCGATCCGGCTGACCAGACCATCGCGCGCGACCGCGCGCGGCTCGCCTCGGTACGGCAGGCGCGCGCCGCCGCGGCGCAGGCTTATTTTCGCGCGCACGCCGCGGAATGGGACCGCATCCGCAAGCTGCACGTGGCCGACGACGCGGTGGAAGCGGCGATCCGCTCAGCGCTCGCCGGCAAGCCGTTCAGGTCGCTTTTGGATCTCGGCACCGGCACCGGGCGCATGCTTGAATTGTACGGCCATGAGATCGAGCGCGGGCTCGGCCTTGATCTGTCGCTCGACATGCTGCTGCTGGCGCGCGACCGGCTCGAGCGCGCCGGCCTGAAACATTGCAGCGTGCGGCAGGGCGACATCTACGATCTGCCGCTCGCCAACGATGCCTTCGACGTCGTCATCCTGCACCAGGTGCTGCACTTCCTCGACGACGGCGCGCGCGCGATCAAAGAGGCAGCACGGGTACTGCGGCCGGGCGGGCGGCTGCTGGTGGTCGACTTCGCGCCGCATGAACAGGAGTTCCTGCGCGAGCAGTTCGCGCATCGCCGGCTCGGCTTTGCAGCGGAGACCGTGACGCAATGGATGACGGCGTCCGGGCTCGAGCCGGTGCTGCACAAGAGCCTTAGCCCCGAACCCGGCTCCGAGGGCAAGATCGCGGTGTCGCTCTGGCTCGCGCGCGACGCCCGTGCGCTGATGGTGCAGCCGGCGCAGCGGGAGGTGGCGTGATGAACGTGCGCGCCAGCCGGTTTGCCCGTGGCGAAGGCCGCCGCATCGGCGTCTCGTTCGAATTCTTCCCGCCCAACAGCGAGGAGATGGATAAGATCCTGTGGGAGTCGATCGAGCGATTGGCCCCGCTGGCGCCGAATTTCGTCTCGGTCACCTATGGCGCCGGCGGCACCACGCGCGAACGCACGCATGCGACGGTCAAGCGCATCCTGGCCGAGACGCCGCTGACGCCGGCCGCGCATCTGACCTGCGTCGCCGCCACCTGCGCGGACGTCGACGCCATCGTGCGCAATTATCACGACGCCGGCGTGCGCCATATCGTGGCGCTGCGCGGCGATCCGGCCGGCGGGGCGGGCACCCAATACGCGCCGCATCCGGGCGGCTTTCGCAACGCCGCCGATCTCGTCGCCGGCATCAAGCGCATCAGCTCCAACTTCGAAATCTCGGTGTCGGCCTATCCGGAGAAGCATCCCGAACTCACCGACGGTGGCGGCCGACATCGACATGCTCAAGGCCAAGGTTGATGCCGGAGCCTCGCGCGCCATCACGCAATTCTTCTTCGAGAACGATCTCTACTTCCGCTATCTCGACCGCGTGCGCGCGCGCGGCATCGACATCCCGATCGTGCCGGGCATTTTGCCGGTGCAGAATTTCAAGGCGGCGACCAATTTCGCCGCGCGCGCCGGCGCTTCGGTGCCGGCCTGGCTAGCCGAGCGGTTTCACGGGCTCGATCACGACCCGGCCACGCGCAAGCTGATCGCCGCCGCGGTCGCCGCCGAGCAGGTGATCGATCTGGTCGACCGCGGCGTGACGACGTTTCACTTCTACACCATGAACCGCGCCGACCTCGTCTACGCCATCTGCCATCTGCTGGGCCTACGGCCGGCGGTTGAGCAGGTCGCCTGAATTTGGAGCTGCGTTAAGTGACCGCGTCGAAGACCACCATCCATGCCGCGTTTGCCGATGCGATGAAGCAGCGCATCCTGGTGCTCGACGGCGCCATGGGCACCATGATCCAGGCGCTCAAGCTCGACGAGGAGGGCTATCGCGGCGCGCGCTTCGATGCCTGGAACCGCGAAGTGCGCGGCAACAACGACCTGCTCAATTTGAGCCGGCCGGACGCGGTGCGCGAAATTCATCTCGCGTATTTCCGCGCCGGCGCCGACATCGTCTCCACCAATACTTTCTCCTCTACCACCATCGCGCAAGCCGATTACGGCATGGAGGACATCGCCTACGAGCTCAACCAGGCCGGCGCCACGCTGGCGCGCGAGGCGGCCGCGTTGGCGGAGAAAGAAGACGGCCGCCGCCGTTTTGTCGCCGGCGCGCTCGGGCCGACCAACCGCACCGCCTCGATCTCGCCGGATGTGAGCAATCCCGGCTTCCGCGCTATCAGCTTCGACCAATTGCGCGAGGCCTATAGCGAGCAGGTATGCGGCCTGCTCGACGGCGGCGCCGATCTGCTGCTGATCGAGACCATCTTCGACACGCTCAATGCCAAGGCGGCGATCTACGCGATCGCGGAAATCACCGCTGAGCGCCGCGTCGACGTGCCGGTGATGATCTCCGGCACCATCACCGACCGCTCCGGCCGTCTGCTGTCGGGGCAGACGCCGGCGGCGTTCTGGAATTCGGTCAAGCACGCCGACCCGGTCACCATCGGGCTCAATTGCGCGCTGGGCGCAAGCGAAATGCGAGCCCATATCGCCGAGCTTGGCCGCCTCGCGGACACGTTCGTATGCGCCTATCCGAACGCCGGGCTGCCGAACGAGTTCGGCTACTACGACGAGAGCCCGGAATATATGGCCGAGCTGTTGGGCGAATTCGCCACGGCCGGTCTGGTCAACGTCGTCGGCGGCTGCTGCGGCACCACGCCCGACCACATCGCGGCGATTGCGAAAGCGGTTGCCGGCAAGGCGCCGCGTCCGATTCCGGAGGTGCCGCGGCAATTGCGGCTGTCGGGACTGGAAGCCTTCACGCTCACGCCGGAAATCCCGTTCGTCAACATCGGCGAACGCACCAACGTCACCGGCTCGGCCAAGTTCCGCAAGCGGATCACCGCCGGCGACTATACGAGCGCGCTCTCGATCGCGCGCGAGCAGGTCGAGAACGGCGCGCAGGTGATCGACGTCAACATGGACGAAGGCCTGCTCGATTCGGAAGCGGCGATGGTCACCTTCCTCAATCTGATCGCGGCCGAGCCGGACATCGCGCGCGTGCCAGTGATGGTCGACTCGTCGAAATTCTCGGTGATCGAGGCCGGCTTGAAATGCCTGCAAGGCAAGGCGGTGGTGAATTCGATCTCGATGAAGGAGGGCGAGGCAGCCTTCATCGAGCACGCCAGGATCGTGCGCCGCTACGGCGCCGCGGTGGTGGTGATGGCGTTCGACGAAAAAGGCCAAGCCGACACGTTCGAGCGCAAGACCAAGATTTGCCAGCGCGCCTACGACATCCTGGTGAACCAGGTCGGCTTCCCGCCCGAAGACATCATCTTAGATCCGAATATCTTCGCCGTCGCCACCGGCATGGAAGAGCACAACGGCTACGGCGTGGATTTCATCGAGGCGGCACGCTGGATCAGGGCGAACTTGCCGCACGTGCACGTCTCCGGCGGCGTGTCGAACCTGTCATTCTCCTTCCGCGGCAATGAGCGCGTGCGTGAGGCCATGCATTCGGTGTTCCTGTTCCACGCCATCAAGGCCGGCATGGATTTAGGCATCGTCAATGCCGGGCAGATCGCGGTCTATGACGACCTCGATCCGGAATTGCGCGCGGCTTGTGAGGACGTGGTGCTCAACCGCCGGCCCGACGCATCCGAGCGGCTGCTGGCGCTGGCCGATAAATTCCGCGGCAAGGGACAAGAGGCGAAGGAAGTCGATCTGGCCTGGCGCGAGCGGCCGGTGGAGAAGCGACTGGCGCATGCGCTGGTGCACGGCATCACCGACTTCGTCGAGGCCGATGTCGAGGAGGCGCGCCGCGAAGCCAAGCGCCCGCTCGACGTGATCGAAGGCCCGCTGATGGACGGCATGAATATCGTCGGCGACCTGTTCGGCTCGGGCAAAATGTTTTTGCCGCAGGTGGTGAAATCCGCGCGCGTCATGAAGCAGGCGGTGGGCTACCTGATGCCTTACATGGAACAGGCGAAGGACGGCCGCAGCCACGGCGGCACGAACGGCAAGATCGTGATGGCGACCGTGAAGGGCGACGTGCACGATATCGGCAAGAACATCGTCGGCGTCGTGCTCGCGTGCAACAATTACGAGGTCATCGATCTCGGCGTCATGGTGCCGGCGGCAAAGATTCTGGAGACCGCGCGCGCCGAGAAGGCTGACATCATCGGTCTGTCCGGGCTGATCACGCCCTCGCTCGACGAGATGTGCCACGTGGCGGCGGAAATGGAACGACAGGGCTTCGATCTGCCGCTGCTGATCGGCGGCGCCACCACCAGTCGCGTGCATACGGCGGTGAAGATCCACCCCAACTACAAGCGCGGCCAAGCAGTCTACGTGAACGACGCCAGCCGCGCGGTCGGCGTGGCGCAGGCGCTGATGTCGGGAGAGGCCAAGGGCAATTACATGGCCGAGCTGCGCGGCGAATATACGAAACTGGCCGCCGCGCATGCGCGCGCGCAAGCCGACAAAGTGCGGCTGCCGCTTGCGGCCGCGCGCGGCAATGCGCCCAAGCTCGATTGGTCGGGCGCCTATCTGCCGCCGAAGCCGACCTTCCTCGGCACCCGGACGCTGGTCGATTATCCGATCGCGGAATTGGTTGACTACATCGATTGGACGCCGTTCTTTTCGACTTGGGAGTTGAAGGGCAAATTTCCTGCCATTCTCGACGACGCGAAATTGGGCACGGTCGCGCGCTCGCTCTATGGCGACGCCCGCGCCATGCTCGACAAGATCGTGGCCGAGCGCTGGTTCACCGCCAGCGCCGTGGTCGGCTTCTGGCCGGCGCAGGCGCAGGGCGACGATATCGAGGTGTTCGCCGACGAGGCGCGTTCGGCGCCGGTGGCGCTGCTGCGCACATTGCGGCAGCAATTGTCCAAGCGCGAGGGCCGTTTCAACGAGGCGCTCAGCGATTTCGTGGCGCCGCGCGATAGCGGGCTCCACGATTACATCGGCGCTTTCGCCGTCACCGCCGGGATCGGCGAGGACGACATCGCCGACCGCTTCAAGCGGGCGAACGACGATTTCTCCGCCATCCTGGTCAAGGCGTTGGCCGACCGTCTGGCCGAAGCCTTTGCCGAAAGGCTGCACCAGCGCGTGCGCCGGGAATTCTGGGGCTATGCCGGCGACGAGGCGCTCGGTCGCGACGAGCTGATCGCCGAAAAATATCGCGGCATCCGCCCGGCGCCCGGCTATCCGGCGCAACCGGACCACACCGAGAAGGGCACGCTGTTCCACCTGCTGCAAGCCGAGCGCATCGGCGTGAAACTGACCGAGAGCTTCGCCATGTGGCCGGGCGCGGCGGTGTGCGGGCTCTATTTCAGCCATCCGCAGAGCCACTATTTCGGCGTCGGCAAGATCGAGCGCGACCAGGTCGAGGATTACGCCAAGCGCAAGGGCTGGAGCGTGGCGGAGACCGAGAAGTGGCTGGCGCCGATCCTCAATTACGATCAGCGCGCCGCGTCGAGCATCGTGGCGGCGTAAGTCACGACGTACGCAAAAAACAAAACACCGGAGAGGGTCGCTCTCCGGTGTCGGAATTTTCGGCCGGTTTTACACCGGCAATAATTGGTTTGGCGTCGTCGTCGGCCTCTTGAACTTAGAATGCCCCCAGCAAGATCGCGCCGACGAAAGCGAACACGGCGCATACAGCGAGCACATTCAGTCTCAAGGAAAGGTCCACGGCAGTGCCTCCCTTGTTGAGATGGCGCACCATAGCAGAAATCGCAGGGTCGCCGAAACGGATCACGCAGCAAAAAAGAATAATTTGCATAGCTCGTCATGCGCGGCGGGAATGCCACTGGCAACCGCTTGATCGCGCGCTGCAAAAGATCGTCGCGCCCGCTCATATCGCAGTGCAAAAATCGTCGGCAGCTGCAATTCAGTCGCGAATTCGCAACTGGCCACAAGCCATCATGCAGGCCGAGTGCGCGCAATTTGCACAGGCGCGACATTAACGCATGCAATAGCGAGATCCCACGCGAACCGCCGCCGCCGTGCTGGACAAACCGCGTGCGCCCGGTCACAAATCCGTCAATATAAAAATCCCCGAGGAAACGCCAATGCGCCGTCCGCTGCTTCGGTTATTCGGTTTCGTTTTTTTCGTGATCGCCGCGCTGGTATCGGCCAACGCCCCATCATCGGCGCAAAACTGGCCGACGCGCGCCGTCCGCTTCATCATCCCGCTCGGCCCCGGTTCCGGCGTCGACATCACGGCCCGGCTCTTGGCCGACAAACTGTCCGCCAAATGGGGCCAGCCGGTTGTGGTGGAGAACAAGCCGGGCGGCGATGCGATTATCGCCATCACGGCGGTCATCGGTGCGCACGACGATCATGTTCTGCTGTTCGCACCGGCGTCGACATTCACCGCGCATCCGTTGCTGCACGACAAGCTGCCTTACAACATCGACGACCTGGTGCCGATCGCACGCGTGACCAATACGTTGATCGCGCTCGGCGTGCCGACCACGCTGGGTGTCGGCAGCGTGAAGGAGCTGGCCGCGAAAATCCAAGCGGCGCCGGGCAAGCTGAACTATGCGTCGGTGACGGGCGCCAACGATCTGCTGTTCGAGTCGTTCCTGAAAACCGAAAAGCTGCAAATGGCGAAGGTGCCGTACAAGGACCCGGTGACGGCCATCAACGATCTGTCCGAGGGCCGCATCCACGCCTTTGTCGGGGCCTATGCGATCATGCGGCCGCGCGTGCTGGCCGGGAAGGTGAAGGTGATCGCGCTGACCAATCGCGAGCATGCCGCGTCGCTCAACGATATTCCGACTGCCGCGGAAGCCGGTTTCAAGTCGCTGGAAATGGACGGCCTGGTCGGCCTGCTCGGGCCGCGCGACATGCCGTTGGCGGTGCGCGAGCACATCGCGGCCGATATTCGTGCGGCCCTTGCCGACCCGCAGGTCGTCGCGAAACTCACCGCCACCGGACAGGTGGTCAATCCGGGAACCCCGGCCGAATTTGCGGACGCACTGACCGACCAGCGCGCCACCGTGGCGGCGATCGGCAAGATTCTGGGGATCAAGGTGGCGCAGTAATTCACGCTTTTTCAGGGCGCATGATCTGATGGACCCGCCGGCAACAATTCCTTATCCTTAACGCATTCCCGCGCCGTCAGCGTTGAAGCCTCGTTAAAGAAACTGCTCGCATTTTCGCGGGGATGAAGAGTGGTGTCCGCCTCTATATCGCCGGCACGGTGCTGCTGCTGGCGCTCGCCGGCTGCGGGCGCAGCTTCCTGCAATTCGGCGAACGGCCGGCCTGGCGGCACGACGCCGAGGTTGCGTGTCTCAAATCGGGTGCGGTCAAGATCGGGGTCGGCGTCGAGCAGATGAAGCCGATCGAAGGCCCCGGCATGTGCGGCGCTGATTTTCCGCTCAAGGTCGCGCTGTTGGGCGAGAACCCGGCCATGAGCTATGGCGACGACCTGCGTCCGCCGGGCGCGATCCCCAATGCGCCTGCGGACCAGCCGCGCTGGCCGCCGCTCGAACAGCGCTACGCGCCGCCGGCGGCGGTGGAAGGCGAACAGTTGCGCTGGGTGCCGGGACCGCCGCCCGCCGCGCGGCCCGAGGTCGCCGCGCCCGCGCGCTATGCGCCGGCGACCGAATTGCCGCCTCCGGCGCCGGCCGGCCAACCGATGTCGATCTATGCGCCCGGCGTCGCGCGGCCCGACGACGTTCCCGACGACGCCGTGCTGCCGCCCGGTCGCGCCGCGCCCACCTTTCAGCGCATGCAGCCGGCCTATAACGCACCGGTCTATCAGCCGCCGCCGCAGCGCGCCTTGCCGCCGCTCGGTCCGGCGCGCGGCCTGAACGCGACTGCCGCGATCATGCCGGCGGCGGTGACGCCGGCGGCAACGCTCGCTTGTCCGATCGTCTCCGCGCTCGACCGCTGGGTCAGCGACGGTGTGCAGCCGGCGGCTCTGCACTGGTTCGGCAGCCAGGTCACCGAGATCAGGCAGATCGGATCCTATTCCTGCCGCGAGATGGTCGGCTCGGGCACCTCGCACATGTCCGAGCACGCCTTCGGCGATGCGCTCGATATCGCCGGCTTCACGCTCGTCGATGGACGCAAGATCACCGTCAAGGACGGCTGGCACGGCACGCCGGAAGAGCAGGGCTTCCTGCACGACGTGCAGCTTTACGCCTGCCAGACGTTCACCACGGTGCTGGCGCCCGGCTACAACGTTTATCATTATGACCACATCCACGTGGATCTCATGCATCGCCAGCGCGGCTACCGCCCCTGCCGGCCGGACGCGATCCCGGGTGAAGTGGTGGCGGCGCGGGCGCGCGCGGTCTATGCCAGCAAGCATGGCGCGCCGGCCTATACCGGCTCGGTGACGCGCACGAACAAGCTGCCGATCGCGGTGCCCGGCGAGGATGGCTATGTCGCGGGTGACGACGACGATGCGGTGACCGGCTCGATCGACGCGCCGCGCCATGTGACGGGCGGCGTCGATCATGACTTCGACGTGATGGATTCGACCGCCGCGCCTGCGCCGCCGGCGCTCAATTCATTACGCGCGGCCGGCGATGCGGATATCCGCGCCGAAGAACTTCGCTCCAAACCCTATTAGCGCTTTGGCGAGCCGCCGCTAAAATACCGTCTCCAGCAGCATGGCGGCGAACAGGATCAGCCCGGCGTCGCGGTTCGACTTGAACAGCTTCAGGCAATGCGCGGGGTCGTGGATATCGAGGCGCGCCACCTGCCAGGCGAGATGCACGGCGAACGCGATCAGCCCGAGCATAAAGATCAGCCCGCCGCCGGCCATCAGGCCGGCGATGCCGATCAGCACCACGGCGCCGGAATAGAATCCCGCCAGCATCGGCCGCGTGTTCTCGCCGAACAACAATGCGGTCGATTTGATGCCGATCAGCAGATCGTCCTCGCGGTCCTGGTGCGCGTAGATGGTATCGTAGCCGATCACCCAGGAGATCGATCCGGCGTAGAGCACGATCGCCGGCCAATCGAGCCGCCCGAACGCGGCCGGCCAGCCCATCAGCGCGCCGTAGGAGAAGGCGAGCCCCAGCACGACCTGCGGCCAATAGGTGATGCGCTTCATGAACGGATAGATCGCGACCACCAGCAGCGAGGCGAGGCCGGTGAACACGGTGAAGCGGTTGAACTGGAGCAGCACCAGCAAACCGACCAGCGCTTGCATCAGCATGAAGGCGGTTGCCTTGGCGACGGAGACCTGGCCGGAGGGGATTGGGCGCGAACGGGTGCGCTCGACCAGCCCGTCGAGATTGCGGTCGACCAGATCGTTCCAGGTGCAGCCGGCGCCACGCATCGCGAAGGCGCCGATGAAGAACAGCACGATGTGCCAGACGCTGGGGAATTGCTCGACGCGCATGCCGGTGAGGCCCACCGACCACCAGCACGGCATCAGCAGCAGCCAGGATCCGATCGGACGGTCAAGACGCGCCAGCCGCAGATAGGGACGGGCAAACGGCGGCGCGAGACCGTCCACCCAGTTTCCGGTCGCATCGGCGACGCGTCCGGCATTCTCGCTCATCGGCTTCCGATTGGGCCACCGGTCAGGGTGTCGAAGGTGCCGCGGCCGGTCTTGATGTTATTGGAATCGGTAATGGGCGCGCCGAGTGAGTCGCTCAGGGTCGGGCCCACCGGCCGCGGCGGCGCGGCGGCGGCTTGGCAGACTTGCGTGCGGATCTCGGTGGTCTTGGTGTGTGACTGCTTAATCTGCGTGACGATTTGCGGGGGAATGCCGCACCAGACCGAATTGTCCTCGGCATATTTCAACATCTTCGCTTCGGCGGCCACGAACACGTTGAACAACTGACAGGCCTCGCGCGGCGGTGCTTTGCGCGCGCTCGCCGCCCGAATTGCCGCCGCCTTCTTGCCGGCGTCATCGCGCAGCTTGCCGAATTCCGCGACGCAGGGCGGTTGCTGCTGCGGCGCTGCCGGTGGGAACTGTGCGGCCGCCGGCGCCACGGCGAACGGCATCAGGCACGCAGCAATCAGTAATCCCTGGCGCAAGTTCATGACTCGATCCTCTCCCGATCCCGGACGCAGCATAGCAGGTTGGTGCGCAATTGGCCGCATATACCAACCGGTTGAATGCGTCGGGAACGCGGCAATCCAGGCATAATTGGCGCCCCTCGCCAAAGCCCCGCGGTCTGGCGTAAACCGACCCCTGCCATACCGCAGCCGCATTGATTAACGCCATGCCGCACTACGATTTCCGCACCCCGCGCGTCTATGTCGCTGCTCCGCTGGCGGCAGGGCTTGTGGTTTCATTCGACCGCGCCCAGGCAAATTACCTATCGAACGTGCTGCGGCTCAAGCAGGGGGACGAGCTGCTGCTGTTCAACGGCCGCGACGGCGAATGGCAGGCCCGCATCGCCGGTGCCGGCAAACGGGCGCTGACGGCCGTCATTGGGCAGCGCATGCGGGAACAGCCGAAGCCGTCCGAACTGCATTTCCTCTTTGCCCCGCTCAAGCACGCCCGGCTTGATTATCTCGTGCAGAAAGCGGTGGAGATGGGGGCGGCGCGCCTGCAGCCGGTGATCACCCGACACACCCAGGTGGCGCGCGTCAATCTCGAGCGCATGCGCGCCAATGTGATCGAGGCGGCGCAGCAGTGCGGGATTTTGACGCTGCCGGACGTCGCCGAGCCGTTCCCGTTCAAGGCGGCGATCGAGCAGACCGGCGGCGACCGGCTGCTGGTGTTCTGCGACGAAGACGCCGAGGTGAAAGACCCGGTGGCGGCGCTGGCCGCGGCGGCGCGCGCCGGCCTGGCCGTAGCCGTGCTGATCGGCCCGGAAGGCGGTTTTGCCGGCGAGGAGCGGGAAGCGTTGCTCAAGCGGCAGAATTTGGTGCGGATCGCGCTCGGGCCGCGCATCCTGCGCGCCGATACCGCGGCGGTGGCGGCCCTCGCGCTGGTGCAGGCGGTGTTGGGCGATTGGCGTGGCAATTAGACTGGAATAAGGTGCCGCGAGTCGAGCGGGAGTTTGGTCATGGCTGACGCGTTTCGTTGCATTCAATTCCTGGCGGCTTCGGTTTTGATCGGACTCGGCACCCTGGCGCCGGCGCAGGCGGCGGGCTGGCTGGAAAAGAATTTCTACCTGAGCGGGCCGAATTACGACGGCGTGCTGCCGCCATGCGAGGCCGCGCTCGGCAAAATCGCCGCGCGCTTCGCCGAGAAGGAGGGCCGGTTCTGGAACTCCGACCTGCAAATCCTCGACTTCGAGCGGGTGCGTGAAACCGCGTTCCGGGCTTGGGCTGCTGGCACCATTCCGCGCCGCTACTGCAGCGCGGTCGCTCTGGTCAGCGACGGACGCAAGCACTTGGTGAACTACTGGATCGGCGAGGACACCGGCATGATCGGCATGACCTGGGGCGTCGAATGGTGCGTGGTCGGCCTCGACCGCAACTGGGCCTACAATCCACGCTGCAAGATGGCGCGGCCCTAAAACCGGGCGGTTTAAACTAGTCCCGTTTTGTTTCATTTTGTTCTTGAAATGTTCTTGTTGTTTGGCTACGGTTTTCTGGAACCGTTGCGCAAAATCAATTTCTGGTTTGTTCCGGTGTCCGTGTGATGGGGGCGTCCGATGTTTGGTCTGTTGCTTCGTCATCGCGTGAGCAGGGCGGCGCAGGCCGCCGCCTTGGCCCTGAGCTTCCTGTTCATTTTCGCCATCGTCGCGCTGGCGCAGGACCGCCGGCAGAATGCGCCCGGCCAGTTCGATTTCTATGTGCTGGCGCTGTCGTGGTCGCCATCTTTTTGCGAGGCCGCACATGAACGCGCGCGCGAGCGGGCACCCGACCAACAATGCGGCGGGCGGCCGTTTTCCTTCGTGGTGCACGGGCTCTGGCCGCAATACGAGCAAGGGTTCCCGGCGTTTTGCCAGGTGCCGGCGCCGCGGCTCGACCATGGAATTATCGGCAGCATGCTCGACCTGATGCCGAGCCCGCAGCTGATCTTCCATGAATGGGATCGCCACGGAACCTGCTCGGGGCTTTCGCAGCACGCCTATTTCGAGGCCGTGCGCAAAACGCGCGCGGTGATCAAAATTCCTGCGGAATTTATCGAGCTGGACAAGCCGATCACGGTCAAGCCCGACGACGTGGCGGAGGCCTTCGTCAAGGCCAACGCGGGAATGTCGCGCGACGCCATCGCGGTCGCCTGCAACAGCAAGCGTTTGAGCGAAGTGCGCTTGTGTCTGAACAAGGACCTTTCGTTCCACGACTACGCCGAGGTGACGCGCCGCGTCTGCAAGCGCGATAGCGTTGCCATGTCGGCCATGCGCGGCGGATGAACGGCGTCTGAACGCGAACGACGAAACCCGGGTCATGAGTCTGCGATCGCGTTAAGCCACCACTAACGATGGCCGCAGGCGTGATTGGGATAACCCCGGAGCGTCGAGAATTGACGCAAGATTCTCGTAAGAGAAATCCGTAATGTTCCACACGCGACATGCGCGGCGGAGCGCGCAGCAATGCCTCGTGTGTGGGACTATTTTTGTTTTGCGGTCTGGTTCGCCGGGCTCGGCTACATCGTCTTGTGGCTGTTCGGTCCGCCCGATCATTTGGTGCTGCCGCCGGCCTTGCACGGGATCGGCGTGACCGCGGCGGTGTTCGTTCCCCTGCAATTGGCCTTGTGTGTCGTCAGGCGGCGGCGTGCCGCGGGCTACGCCGTGCCCGCCGCTCGCCAGCCGGCCGCGGTTCTGCGGCCGCTGCGGCGAAAGGCGACCTACCCAATTCGCATCGTCAAGCCGCGCAGCCATTTCGGCCTGCGTGGTGTGCCGCATTGAGGCGCGCATGATCCCGAAGAGCGCGGATCAGTTTTCGGCAAAGATGATGCGCAAGCAAAACAAGCTTGTGGCATAAGCTTGGTAATGCCGGCGATAAATGCCGGCTATAGGCTGACCTGTCGAGCAAGCTCGTGAACTATCGTCACGCTTTCCATGCCGGCAATTTCGCGGATGTGTTCAAGCATGCGGTGCTTTGCCGCATCCTGGATTATTTGCGCGCAAAACCGGCGCCGTTCCGCGTCATTGATACCCATGCCGGCGCCGGCCTCTATGACCTGGCCGGCTCGGAAGCAAGTTGCGGCGGTGAATGGCGCGACGGCATCGCGCGGCTGATGGCGGCGCCGCTCGCCGCGCCGGTCGCCGCGCTGCTCGCGCCCTATCTCGAGGTGGTGGGCGCGCTGAACGAGCGCGACCGGCTCAAGGCTTACCCGGGCTCGCCGGCGCTGGCGCGCGCCTGGCTGCGTCCGCAGGACCGCTTGATCGTCTGCGAGGTCGAGCCGCAGGCGGCCGCGGCGCTCAGGCAAAATCTGCGCGGCGATGTCCGCATCAAAACGCTGGAAATCGATGGCTGGACCGCGCTCGGCGCCTATGTGCCGCCGAAGGAACGCCGCGGCCTCGTACTGGTCGACCCGCCGTTCGAAGAAGACAGCGATTTCCATCGCCTGTCGCACGGTCTGGCGGAGGCCCATCGTAAATGGGCCACCGGCATCTATGCGCTCTGGTATCCGATCAAGGATCGTGGCGAGCCCGACGCCTTGGCCAAACGCTTGCGCCGGTCCGGCATCGCAAAAATGTTGCGGGCGGAACTTAATGTCGCGCCGCTCAGCGACCCGACCCGCCTCAACGGCTGCGGCATGATCCTGGTCAACCCGCCATGGACGCTCGAAAGCGAGCTTTCCGTGCTGCTGCCGGCGCTGGCCGGCGTCCTGGCCCGCGACGGCAAGGGCGCTTTCCGGCTCGATTGGCTCACCCGCGAGGGGGCGCCGGCCGGCCATTGATGCGGTGGCCCCTTTCCACACGACCCCAGTTGGTGTGTAGTTCCGTCATTGGCAGGTACGTTCCGCCTCCGCGTGGGGGCCGGCGGAGTGACAGAGGCCGTTTACGGCCGACGCTTTCCCCGAATGTGAATGTCCGGCCGAGCCGCCGAGCGTGGGGCTCGCGCGGTGGAGCAGTGCGGGGAGAGGAGCGTTCCCGATGGCGCAGACTGGTGTGGTAAAGTTTTTCAACAGCGAGCGGGGCTACGGTTTCGTGAAGCCGGATGACGGCGGGCGCGATGTGTTCGTGCACATCACCGCCGTGGAGGCGGCTGGACTGAAAGGCCTGAACGAAGGACAGAAGATCAGCTTCGACGTCGAACCGGACAAGAAGGGCAAAGGCCCCAAGGCCGTCAACCTGGTTGTGACCGGCTGATCGCGTATCGGGTGCGCCGGCAACGGCCGCCCGCTGAACTATTCTCGATCTTCACCAGCTGCGGGTCCCCCGCGTCTGTCGCGGAGGGATATTTTTTCAAATGATCCTACGCTCTTCACCCGCCTCGCCCTTCGTGCGCAAGGTGCGCATCGCCGCCGGCGTGCTCGGCCTCGCCGACAAGATCGAGGTGCGCGAAACCGATCTCAACGACCCGGCCGATGCAATCCGCGTGCAGAACCCGCTCGGGAAGATTCCGGCGCTGATCCTCGACGACGGCACCGTCTATTACAACTCGCGCGTGATCCTGGAAGTTCTCGATCATCTCGCCGGCGGCGGCCGCATTATTCCGCGCGAGCCGACCGCGCGCTTCGCGGCGCTGCGGCTGCAAGCGCTATGCGACGGCATCCTCGATGCTTCGGTCTTGCTGGTTTATGAGGAGCGCTACCGTCCGGCCGATAAGAAAGTGCAGGCTTGGATCGATCGTCAGGCCGCCAAGGTCGCGCGCAGTTTGGCGGCGTTGGAAGCCGCGCCGCCGGCGCTCGATCCGACGCCGAACGTCGGACAGATCGCGCTTGCCTGCGTGCTCGGCTATCGCGACCTGCGCTTCGGCGGCAGCTGGCGTGAAGGTCATCCGCGCCTGCTGGCCTGGCACGACGCCTTTGCCGCGCAAGTGCCGGCCTTCGCGGCGACCAAGGTCGCGGCCTAACACATGATCCCGAAAAGTGGGAACCGGTTTTCGGATAAGATCACGCGCCCGTAAAAAGCCGCACAAACGAAAGCCCCGGAGCGGACTCCGGGGCCTTGTATTTTGTCACGTACGCGCGTGTGCGGTCAGAACCGGTAATTCACGCCGACGCGCACAATATCGGTGTGGAAGTTCGCACTGGCGCCGGGCACGGCGGTCCCGGCGTCGCCGAGATTGACATAGAGATATTCGGCTTTGGCGGTCCAGGGGCCAGCGATCGCGGCTTCGACGCCGCCACCGACCGTCCAGCCGGCCCTAGTCGTTTGCGTATCGCCGACGCCGGCGACCGAGGTCTTGATGTCGCCGAATGCCGCGCCGCCGGTCACGTAAGGCATGAACCGGTCGATGCTGTAGCCGAGGCGGCCGCGCACCGTGCTCAGCCAATTGTTGCGGGTCTCGCAAGTCGTGCCGGCGCAAGCCGCGCTGCCGTGGAGATCGCTCCAGTCGATGTCGCCCTCGACGCCAAACACTACCTTGTCCATCTGATAATTATACCCGAGCGTGCCGCCCACCAGCCCGCCGGACGTATCGAACGCGCCCGAGGAAAGCGGCGCGGAGTAATCCGAACGTCCCCAGCCGCCGCCGCCGTTGATGCCGACATAGAAGCCTGTCCAGTTATAAGACGGCGGCGGCATGTAGACCGGCGCCTTGGCCGGCATCGCCTGGTGGCGCGGTAGGTCGGCGGCCGACGCCGACACCACGCCAAGCGCCAGGGTGCCAGCGCTTGCAAGCAGCAACTTTTTCATGACGCACCTCACTGCAAATGTGCGGACGGTCGCGGAAGCGCCGTCCCCCGATTGCGCATTCAACGCGCCATTGCTGATAATGGTCCCTCGGCTGGGCGGTGCTTGCCGTCCGCTGCGGCCGTGCAGCAACAGTTGCTATGATTGAGCCACGATTGCGCCAAGCCGGTGCGCGGCGTTTTGCGCTCCATACGAAAAAAGCCCCGGAACTTTGTCTGGGGCTTTTTGCAGTTCAGTTTTTCGCGAGCATCAGAAGCGGTAGTTGATGCCGGCGCGCTCCCCACAATGAAAAACCCCGGGCCGCAAGACCCGGAGTTTTCCGCCACGCGAGCGACGAGGTGCCGCTCAGAAGTGATAGTTGAGGCCGAGACGCACCAAGTTGGCGTGCAGGCCGTCGGCCGTACCGGTGATCGAAAAGGTCTGGCTGGCGAGATCCATGTAAAGATACTCAACCTTCGCCGACCAGTTTGGCGTGAAGCCGTATTCCGCTCCGATGCCGCCGGTCCAGCCAAATTCGGTCTTGGTTTCGTCGAGCCCCCAGAACTGGCCTTTGACGCCGCCATAGGCGAGGCCGAGCGTGGCGTAGAGCAGCACGTTGTTGAATGCGACGCCGGCGCGTGCGCGCAGCGTGCCGAACCACGGATTGGAGAACTCGTAGGGCGCGAAGGTATCATCGGCGCCGGTAATCTGCAGATCCGTTTCGCCGCCGAACACGAACTGGCCGCTTTGCCAATTGTAACCGGCCTGGCCGCCGCCGGCGAGGCCGCTAGGCGAACCGGAAGTGTTGGTGATCCTGCCCCATTCGTAGCCGACGTTCAGCCCGGCATAGGGGCCAGTCCAGTTGTAAAGACCAGACGCCGCCGGAGCGGAATAATATGGGGTCGGGCCGCGCGGCAGATCGGCTGCGAAGGCCGCGCCGGCTGCGATGGATGCGGCCGTAAGTGTTCCCGCGAACAGCGTTTTTTTCATCATGCCCTCCACTAACTCCCGCGCGTTGAGCGCGCGAACTCGCCGATTTTCTTTGGGGGCCGAGTTCGAGATTATCGTGAAGGATTTATCGATCCTTTTAAGTTAAGCGGTTATGAATCGTTCAGTTAACAGCAGCCGTTAACCCTAAAGAACTGTTAGAGCAGCGCTGTTCTTCGCCCCGAATTATCGCGTTCGCCCGGCGAACATTCGTTATACGGGGCGGTGCACTGGATGCTCTTCCGGCACAACATCGGTGGCAGCGGAAGTTGCTCTGGCGTATGACAAGTCGCGGAAGTGAGGCAGGATGGCGAACGACACGACACAGCCGCGCGCGGCGCTGATCACCGGGGCGGGGCGCCGCATCGGACGCGCGATTGCATGCGCGCTCGCGCAGGCCAGCTATGCCGTTGTGCTGCACGCCAATCATTCGCGCGCCGAGGCCGAACAGCTCGCAAGCAAGATCGTGAGCGCGGGCGGGCGCGCTGTGGTGGTGCTCGCCGATCTCGCGGACGGCGAAGCGGTGGCCGGACTCATGCCGGCGGCGGCGGCGTTCGGACCGCTCACGCTGCTGGTCAACAATGCCAGCCAATTCGACGAAGACGAGATCGGCACGCTCGAACGCAGCGCTTTCGAGCGCACGCTGGCGGTCAATCTGACGGCGCCGGTGTTCCTGGCGCAGGCCTTCGCCGCGCAGGCGCCCGAGCGCGCCGACGCCTCGATCGTCAATATCGTCGACCAGCGCGTGCTCAAGCCGACGCCGCGATTTTTCTCCTACACGCTGAGCAAGAGCGCGCTGTACAGCGCGACCGTGACGTTGGCGCAGGCGCTGGCGCCGAAACTGCGTGTCAATGCGGTGGCGCCCGGCCCGACGCTGCCGAGCCCGCGGCAGTCGTCCGAGCAATTCGCCGCGCAAGCCGCGGCGGTGCCGCTCAAGCGCGGCCCGACGCCGGACGATATCGCGGCGGCGGTGCTCTATCTCGCGCAGGCCAAGAGCGTCACCGGCACGGTGATCGCGGTCGACGGCGGCCAGCACATCGCCTGGCGCACGCTCGACAGCGAGAGCGCGGAGTAGCGCGCGCCTCGTGCCGTCTTGCAGAGGGCCGAAAAAAAAGCCGATGATACGAGCGGCCGCTGAACAATAAAAAGCGCGCAGGGAGGAAGGGAATGGGCCGCAAGATTGCCATCGTCGGAGCGGGCGCGGTCGGCGGCTATGCCGGCGCCCATATGGTGCAGGCCGGCGAGGATGTGACGTTCATCGATCCGTGGCCCGCTCATGTCGAGCAGATGTGCAAGCACGGCCTGCGCGTGACGCACGCCATGAGGGAGCCGGAATTCACCGTGCCGGTGCGGGCGCTGCACGTGACGGACGCGCAGCGGCTTTCCAAGGAAAAGCCGATCGACATCGCCTTCGTGTGCATGAAGTCGTACGACACGGCCTGGGCGACGATGCTGATCCGGCAATATCTGGCGCCCGACGGCTACGTGGTCTCGCTGCAGAATTGCATGAATGAAGAAACGATCGCTGGCATCGTCGGCTGGGGCAAGACGCTCGGTTGCATCGCGAGCAGCATCACGGTCAATCTGCCGGAGCCCGGCCACGTTCACCGCGGCGCCGCCAAGCACGGCGCGGCGCACACCGTGTTTCGCGCCGGCGAAGTGCACGGCCGCATCACGCAACGCGCCGAGGAGGTTTGCCGTCTGGTCGCACATGCCGACAGCGCCAAGGTGACCAGCAATCTTTGGGGCGAGCGGTGGTCGAAGCTGGTCGCCAACGCCATGCAGAACGGGCTGTCGGCCTGCACCGGCCTCGGCGGCGGCGACATGCTGAAGAACGATCCGATCCGGCGCTTCGCGACGCGTCTTGGCAGCGAAGCGATTCGCGTCGGACAAGCGTACGGCTATCAGCTGGAGGAAATCCTGCACCTGCCTCCCGAAACGATCGCGCGCGCCGGCGAAGGAGATGAGGAAGCCGCACGTGCGTGCGACGAGCAGCGTTTCAAGGACGCAGGCCGCACCGCATCCGGGCAGCGCCCCTCGATGGGTCAGGACATGCAGAAGGGTCGGCGCACCGAGATCGAATTCCTCAACGGCCTGATTGCGCGCGAGGGTGAAAAGGTCGGGCTCGCCTGCCGCGCCAACGCAGCGCTGACCGATATCGTCAAGCGCGTCGAGCGCGGCGAGCTGAAGCCCGATCCACGTCACATTACAGAGCTTCGGCTGAACTGAGCCGAGGGGCAATAAGATCCTCGGGAAGTCCAGCTCGCCGCCATCTTGCGGAAGGGCTGAGAAATGGCGAAGATGTCAGCGGCCGCGACAAAACAAAAAAATGACAGGCGGCTCCAGGGAGGAACCATGGTTTTTGCACGCGCGCTCGCGGCGGCGCTTCTCGCCGCATGTCTTTTGGCAACCGGCGCCGCTTCGGCGCAGACCTATCCCAACCGCCCGATCACCCTGCTGGTGCCGTTCCCGCCCGGCGGCGCGACCGACACGATCGCGCGCATTCTGCAGGACCCCATGCAGAAGTCGCTGGGGCAGACGATCGTGATCGAAAACGTCGGCGGCGCCGGCGGCATGATCTGCGCCGCCCGCGGGGCTCGTGCCGAGCCCGACGGCTACACGTTCATGATCCATCAGGTGGCGCTGGCGGCCGGCATGTCGCTTTATCCGAACCTCATGTTCGATGCGGTCAAGGATTTCGCCCCCATCGGCCTCATCAACACTGCCGCTTCGACCCTTGCGGCGCCTGCAAGTCTGCCGCCGAAGGATTTCAAGGAACTGCTGGCCTGGATGAAAAACTCCGGGACACACCGTCAAGATCGGGCATCCCGGCGTCGGCTCATACGGTCATTTGGCAGGCGTGTTGGTCGCCCAGGAACTCGGCGTGAAAGCCACGCAGGTTCCCTATCGCGGCGCCGGTCCGGCGCTCGTCGACCTGTTGTCGGGCCAAGTGGATCTGGAGTCGCAATCGGCCATCGTTTCGGGGCCGTTGATCAAGTCCGGCAAGCTCAAAGCCTACGCCATCATCGGCAGGAAGCGGTTCGCCGGCTTGCCGGACCTGCCGACGTTGGGAGAGCTCGGCTACAAGAAGCTCAATATCGATTTCTGGCACATGTTGCTGGCGCCGGCCGGCACGCCGCGCCCGATCATCGACAAGCTGAACAGCGCGCTGCGCGCGGCGCTCGCCGATCCCAAGGTGCAGAAGAGCTTTGCCGACGGCGGCATGGATGAGTTCGGGCCCGGAGAGGAAACGCCGGAGGCCGCGGGCGCCTTGCTCAAGCGCGAGATCGAGCTCTGGGGCGAGGTGATCCGCGCCAACAAGATCGCGGCGGCTAAGTAGGGATCCTCGCCAGCCGTCGTTGGAGAAGAAGTGGCCCGGCGGCTCAAACCGCCGGCGTCGCTGCGCTTGCGCCGGCCAGAGCCACTTTCTCGTTCGTCCCCGATTCCGGGATCAGCGCGGCCGCCTTCAGCCCTTGCTGCACCTTGGGCACCGTGACCTTGACGTCGGTGATCGGCAGGCCATGGGTCGGCGCGATGGTCTTGACGCCGAGCCGCTCGATGAGCTGGTCGAGCCGATCGCAATAGACGTTCATGTCCGCGAACTTGGTCCAGAACAGCGCCAGGTCGGCGAAGGTCGACGACACGTCCGGCAGGTCGAGCGAGACCGCTTCTTCGGCGACCAGGCCGCAATGGCCGTCTTCGTGATAGTGGCTGTAGGCGAAGCCGTCGCCCGGGAACAGCACGCGCTCGCGGGTGTCGAAGGCCCACCAGGTGGTGCGCAGGTCGCGGATCACCGGCTCGACCACCATCAGCGTCCGGCCGCCGAGGTCGATCTCGTCGCCCTCCTTCATCCAGCGCATGCGGTGTTCGTACTGCGGGAAGGCGAGGTGATAGTCGCTCACGTCGCCGCACAGGATGGCGTCGGGATGGGTCTTGAGGACGCGGCCGAGGCCGCCGCAATGCGGCGTCTCCTGATGGGTGACGAACAGATACTTCATCGGCGGCACGCCTCGAGCGAACAGCTCATTCATGTGCCGCTCGATGACCGGAAAGTCCTTCGGATGGCCGGTCTCGACCAGGCACGACGCGGTTTCGCCGGCGACCAGGAAGGCGGCGTTGTAGCCGTGATAAATCTTGCCCTTGTGGCGCTGCACCAGGCAGTCGCCGATCCAGAACACGCCGGGCGCGATTTCGCGCGGCATCCTGTCGGCCGGCGCCATGGCGAGCATGTCTACCTTGTCGAGCATGGCTCAACGCTCCTCGTCGCGGAAGACATAGCGCGACACCGCCACGCTCTTGTCGCAGGCCTTGAGAAACTCATCGAGCATCCGGTAGTGCCGCGCCACGACCTTGCGGCCGCGCAGGATGCAGCCGTAGCCGGGCGCGATGGTCTCGATGTCGTATTTGTCGAAAATATCGCCGATGCCGCGCCGCATCGAGTCGGTCGTCACGCCTTCCAGCCACCAATAGCGCGTGTTGAGCATGAACGATCGGACATCGCGCAATGACGTCGAAGTCATCATCGGTGTCGGTGACGATCCAGGGCCCGGTCTCGGCGTCGCGCCAGGTGTGGGTGAACATATCCGAGGAAAACAACGTGCGGGTCGCGCGGTCGTAGAGCCAGCGCGTGGCGATCAGCCGGATCGGCGCCTGCATGACGTCGATGGCGCGGCCGGCCTTGCCGAGCTCGATCGTGTCGGCCCGGGTCACGGCGGTGACCTTCATCGCGTCGAGGATGCTGCGGCCGTTCGCCGTCGTGCCGAAATCGAACCACAGCGCCGCGTCGGGATTGCTGGTGTAGCACTGGTCGATGTTGAAGTGCGCCGCGAAACTCTCGACGTTGTTGATCGACATGAATTCGTTGAGCCGCAGCGGGAACATCGACAGCGGCAGGCCGGGCGCGATCATCCGCTCGATCTGCGCCCGGATCACCGGCTCATCCTTGCCGAAGCCGGTGTCGATCAGCATCGCGGCGTCGCCCTGCGTCAGCAGGTAGCTGTTCGCCACCGAATAGCCGCGCGCGCTCGCCGGATAGGAGCTGACGCGGCCGTCGAGCGCGAAGGGATTCTGCAAGGCGTAGAGCTGATCGTCGGCAAGCGAGGCGATGCCGCCGGAAAAGCCTTGCGGCTGGCGAGCTTGCTGGGGCGTTTCCGGGGGCGGGTATTGGGCCGATACCGACATGTTGGCTAAATTCTATCGGGCCTCTCCGGCGAAGGAAACGGGTCTCGCACTTCGTCGCGCGCTCGCCGGGAAACCGGTCCGCCGCATTGCCGAAGGTCCGCTTTTGCGGGTAAAGCGGACCTTGGCTAATCATTGGTCGCCAATATCTATTTGCGAGTACACGCCCCAATTCCCATGAACGGCACGTCCAAAGACATCGACCCGGCGAGCGACCTCCGCGAGGAAGACGAAGAGGCGACGCTGCCCGAGCTGGAGCCGGCCGAGGCGCCGGCCGGCACGCTGGCCGCTGGCCGCGCCGCGATCGCACACGCGGTCAAGCACGCGCCCTCGGCGCCGGGCGTCTACCGCATGGTCGATGCGCAAGGCGAGGTGCTCTACGTCGGCAAGGCGAAAAACATCAAGAAGCGGGTTACGTCCTATACGCCGCCGGTCGGACACGACAGCCGCATCATGCGCATGATCTCCGACACGGCGACGATGGAATTCGTCACTACCAAGACCGAGACCGAAGCGCTGCTGCTGGAAGCCAATCTGATCAAGCGGCTGCGCCCGCGCTTCAACGTGCTGCTGCGCGACGACAAGTCGTTCCCTTTCATCCTGATCACATCCGATCATTGGGCGCCGCAGATCCTCAAGCATCGCGGCGCGCGCACGCGGGCGGGACATTATTACGGTCCGTTCGCCAATGCCGGCGCGGTCAACCGCACCATCAACGCGCTGCAACGCGCGTTCCTGCTGCGCTCCTGCTCGGATTCGTTCTTCGAGGCGCGCACGCGGCCGTGCCTGCTCTATCAGATCAAGCGCTGCTCGGCGCCGTGCACGCAGGACATCGATTTCACCGGCTATGGCGAATTGGTGCGCGAGGCCAATGATTTTCTGTCCGGCCGCAGCCGGGCGGTGCAGAAGGAGATGGCGGCGGAAATGGACACGGCCTCGGCGGCGCTCGATTTCGAGCGCGCGGCGGTCTATCGTGACCGCTTGGCGGCGCTGTCGGCGATCACGTCGCACCAGGGCATCAATCCGCGCACGCTCGAGGAAGCCGACGTGTTCGCCGTGCATCAGGCCGGCGGCTACACCTGCGTCGAGGTGTTCTTCTTCCGCACCGGGCAGAACTGGGGCAACCGCGCGTATTTCCCCAAGGCCGATCGGGCGCTCAGCGCCGATGAAGTGCTGAGCGCATTCCTGGCGCAATTCTACGACGACAAGCCGCCGCCGCGGCTGGTGCTGGTGTCGCATGCGTTCGAGGAACGCGCGCTGCTGGCCGCGGCGCTCACGACCAAGAGCGGACGCAAGGTCGAGGTCGGCGTGCCGCAGCGTGGCGAGCGCAAGGAGCTGGTGCAGCACGCGACTGGCGAATGCGCGCGAGGCGCTGGCGCGCAAGCTCGCCGATACATCGTCGCAGCAGAAATTGCTGAAAGCGTTGACCGAGACTTTCGCGCTGCCGCGCCAGCCGCGCCGCATCGAGGTCTACGATAACAGCCATATCGGCGGCACCAATGCGGTCGGCGCCATGGTGGTGGCGGGGCCGGAGGGCTTCCGCAAGAACCAGTACCGCAAGTTCAATATCCGCTCGCAGGATCTCAAGCCCGGCGACGACTACCGGCATGCTGCGCGAGGTGTTGCAGCGGCGGTTCAAGCGGCTGCTGGAGGAGAATCCGCGGCTGACGGCCGATGCCGCGCTTGCCGCCGTGCTCACCGGCGAGCCGGACGAGGGCGACGAACAGCCTTGGCCCGATCTGGTGCTGATCGACGGCGGGCAGGGGCAGCTCAATGCCGCGGCCGAAACGCTGGCCGCGATGGGCGTGATGGACGTGCCGCTGGTCGCCATCGCCAAGGGCCCGGACCGCGATGCCGGGCGCGAGACCTTCTTCATGCCGGGCCGCGCGCCGTTCAAGCTGCCGCCGCGCGATCCGCTGCTCTATTTCATCGAGAGGTTGCGCGACGAGGCGCACCGTTTCGCCATCGGTTCGCACCGCACGCGGCGCAAGAAGGACATCCGCGAGGCCGGCTTGCAGGAGATCCCGGGCATCGGGCCGACGCGCAAACGCGCGCTGCTGCGCCATTTCGGCACGCTGAAGGCGATCGAGCGCGCGAGCCTGCCCGACCTCGCGCAGGTGCCGGGCATTAATGCGGAGACGGCGCGAAAGATATATGAGTTCTTCCACGAGCAGGCGGCCACGTAGGCGGACAAAGCGACATGATCATTAAGCGGCAAGAAGACGTCACCGATGTGGTGGTGGACGCGTTCAAAAACACGGCCGACCCGCGCGTGCGCGAAATCCTCACCGCGCTGGTGAAGCATCTGCACGCCTTTGCGCGCGACGTGCATCTGACCGAGGAGGAATTCGAGAAGGCCGTGCAATTTGTCGTACAGCTCGGACAGAAGACCACCGCCACCCATAACGAAGCGGTGCTGATGTCCGGCTCGCTCGGCTTCTCCACGCTGATCTGCCTGCTCAACAACGGCAACAACGGGCAGACCGAGACCACCGCCAACCTGCTCGGGCCGTTCTGGCGCATGAATTCGCCCGCTACCCAAAACGGCGGCTCGATCGTGCGGTCGCCGACACCGGGGCCGGCGCTGTTCGTGAACTGCACGCTGCGCGACCAGAGCGGCAAGCCGATCGAGAGCGCCGAGGTCGATGTCTGGCATTCCTCACCGGAAGGCTTCTACGAGCAGCAGGATCCCAAGCAGGCCGACATGAACCTGCGCGGCAAGTTCATGACCGACGCGCAAGGGCATTTCGGCTTTCGCAGCGTGAAGCCGGCGGGCTATCCGATCCCGATCGACGGTCCGGTCGGCGATCTGGTGCGCGCGACCGGGCGCCATCATTACCGGCCGGCGCATCTGCACTTCCTGATCTTCAAACCCGGCTTCAAGACGCTGATTTCGCAGATCTACGTCAACGACGACGACCGGCTGGAAACCGACGTGCAATTCGGCGTCACCCGCGCGCTGATCGGCGACTATGTCCGCCACGACGGGCCGGCGCCGGTTCCGGACGTGACCGGCGAATGGTACTCGCTCGATCAGACTTTCGTGATGGAGCCGGGCAAAAGCCGGCTGCCCAAGCCGCCGATCCAGTAATCACCGGGGAAACGCCAGCACGCGGGCGTTGACCTCGCCGCGGCGCGGGTGTTCCTTGTGCCCCGATGAATGCCTTCAGTTCCAGACCGTTGCCGGCGCGTCCGCTCGCGCTGCCGAATCTCTTGACTTATGGCCGCATCGCCGCCGTGCCGGTGGTGGTGTCGCTGATGTATTGGCAGAGCATTCTGGGCGGCGCGCTGTGGCTGCGCTGGCTGGCGCTGGTGATTTTCATAGCGGCCGGCATCAGCGACATTCTCGACGGTTATTTCGCCCGCATCTGGGGCCAGCATTCCTCGCTCGGCCGCATGCTCGATCCGATCGCGGATAAATTGCTGGTGGCGTCCTGCCTGCTGATGCTGGCGGCCGAGGAAACCATCCGCGGCTGGGCGCTGTTCGCCGCGGTGATCATCCTGTGCCGCGAAATCCTGGTCTCGGGCTTGCGCGAATATCTCGCCGAGCTGCGGGTCAGCGTGCCGGTGACCAAGCTCGCCAAGTGGAAGACGCTCGGGCAGATGGTGGCGATCGGGTTCCTGATCGCGGGCGACGCCGGCGACGTGATTCTCCCGGCCACCACCGAGATCGGCATCACGCTGCTGTGGCTGTCGGCACTGCTCACGCTCTATACCGGCTGGGACTATATGCGCGCCGGCCTGCGCTATATGATTGATTGATGACGATCAAATTGCGTTACTTCGCCTGGGTGCGCGAGCGCGTCGGCAAGCCCGAGGAAGACATCGAGGTTCCCGCCGGCGTCGGCACGGTGGCCGAATTGATGACGTGGCTCGCCTCGCGCGGCGAGGAATACGCTCATGCCTTCGCGAACCCCCAGGTAATCCGCGCCGCCATCGACCGCAGCCATGTCAAGCCGCAGACCCCGATCAAAGGCGCCGGAGAAATCGCGTTTTTCCCGCCGATGACGGGGGGTTAGCGTCGCGGGCGCGGGCGCGCTACATTATCCCTATGACTGCATTATCAACCGTGCGCCTGCAGCGCGAGCCGTTCGATGCCGCCGCGGAAGCGGCGAAGTTCACGCGCGGCCGCAGCGATATCGGCGCGCTGGTCACCTTCACCGGGATCTGCCGCGGCGACGAGGCGGGCGAGCCGATCGCCGCGCTCACTCTCGAGCATTATCCCGGCATGGCGGAGGCCGAGATCGAGCGCCACGTGGCCGAGGCGCTCGCGCGCTGGCCGCTGATGGGCGTGACCGTCATCCACCGCTACGGGCGCATCGTGCCGGGTGAGGACATCGTGCTGGTGGTCACAGCGTCCTCGCATCGCGCGGCAGCGTTCGCGGCGGCGGAATTCCTGATGGATTATCTGAAGACGCGCGCGCCGTTCTGGAAGCAGCTCGAGAAAGCGGGCGAAAAAACCTGGGTGGAAGCCAAGGCGACTGATGACGCCGCGGCCGGGCGCTGGCGTGGCCGGCAGGCGGCGGAATGATCGCGCACGGGGGCGCGTGCTGGAGGGCGAACATGGTTCCGGTCATTGTCACAGCGGTGGCAGTGCTTGCGCTCGGCCTCAAGCCGGCGGCGGCCGCGCAGGTCTCCTATTACGACGTGACGCACGGCGCGCATCCACATGACGTGGCGCCGGCGCCGGACGGCACGGTCTGGTACACGGCGCAAGCCCAAGGCGTGCTCGGCATCCTCGATCCGAAGACCGGCAAGGTGACGCAAATTCCGCTCGGGCCGGGCGCGGCGCCGCATGGCGTGATCGTGGGCCCCGACCGCGCCGCCTGGGTTACCGAAGGCGGGCAGAACGCCATCGCGCGCGTCGATCCGGCCAGCAAAGCGGTAAAGCTGTTCCCGCTGCCGGCGAATTTCCCCGACGCCAATCTCAATACCGCGACCTTCGACCGCAAGGGCATCCTCTGGTTCACCGGGCAGAACGGCGTCTACGGCCGCGTCGATCCGGCCACCGGCAAGGTCGATGCCTGGAAGGCGCCCAAGGGCCCCGGCCCCTACGGCATCACTACCACGCCGAACGGCGAGGTCTGGTACGCCTCGCTCGCCGGCGATCACATCGCGAAGATCGACACTGTGAGCGGTGACGCGATGGTGGTGCAGCCGCCCAAGCCCGGCGTCGGCCCGCGCCGTATCTGGTCGGATTCCAAGGGTCTGTTGTGGGTGAGCTTCTGGCACACCGGCGAGGTCGCCCGTTTCGATCCGGCGGCCAAAACCTGGAAAGTGTGGAGCCTGCCGAAGAGCGGCGCCGGCTGCTACGCGGTCTATGTGGACGACAAGGAGAAGGTCTGGCTCACCGACTGGCTCGCCAATGCGATCGTGCGCTTCGACCCGGCGAGCGAAAAATTCGAGAGCTTCCCGAGCAACCGGCGCGGCGCCTCGGTGCGCGAGCTGCAGGGCCGGCCGGGCGAGATCTGGGGCGCGGAGTCCGGCACCGACCGGCTGGTGGTGGTGCGCGAGTGATGCGCGCCGGCGCAGGATAATTCGATGCGCGAGGGGGGCACAAACCGCCGCGATGTCCTGCGAATCCTCGCCGGTAGCGCGGCCTTGGCGGCCGGCATCCGGCCGGGCCTTGCGGGCGAAGCGCGTATCGCGAACCTGATCGTCGCGGCGCGCGGGCTCGAGCCAATTTCACAGCGCATCGACTTCATTTCCGCCGCGCTGCGCGGCACGCGCTATCAGGGCTACACGCTGATCGGCGGCCCGCGGCGGCCGGAACAATTCGTGCTGCGCGACGACGCCTTCGATTGCGTCACGTTCTGCGAAACGGTGCTGGCGGCGGCGCGCGCGCGCGACACCGGCACCTTCGAGAACGCACTGCAGGATATCCGCTATCGCAACGGTTACGTGAACTGGTTCGAGCGCAATCACTATTTCTTCGAATGGTGCCAGCACAATGTCGAGAACAAGACCTGCCGCTGGCTCGACATGGACGGCGCGGCCGACATCAGCAAGACCGTCAACTCGCAAAAAGGCCTGAGCAAGCGGCGCTTCGCCATGCGCGTCATCCCGCGCGCGACCTTTCTCGCCAATGCGGGACAGCTCGCGACCGGTGATATCATCGGCTTCGTCAGCCGGCGAGCGGATCTGGATTATTTCCACTGCGGCTTCGTCGTCGTCAGGCGCGACCGCACGCTGCTGCTGCGGCATGCAGCCGAAAGCCGGCATCGCGTGCTGGACGAGCCCATGGACCGCTTCGTCGCGCGTTATCGCGTGCGCTATGTCACGTTGCTGCGGCCGGAAGAGGTGGCTACGGCGTAAGGCTCATCTCGGCCTCATGGTAAGAAGCGCCGCGAAGCGGCACGTCTCGAGCCATTGAGGCTGCCCCATCCTTCGAGACGCATCGCTTCGCGATGCTCCTCAGGATGAGACGGAGAAAGGCTTTAAAATATAGGCCCGCCTTCGCGGGGACGACAGAAGCTTTACGCCGCGGCGGCCTTGCCCTTCGGCTTCACTTCCGCGGTGTAGTCGTCCATCAACTGCTTGGTGATGCCGCCCGGATTGAAATTCCAGTCGGCGATCTCCGACACCGCGGTGACTTCCGCCGCCGAACCGGTGATGAAGCACTCGGAAAACCCGGTGAGCTCGTCAGGCAAAATGCGGCGCTCGATCACCTCGAAGCCGCGCTTGCGCGCCAAGCCGATGACCGTCTGCCGGGTGATGCCGTCAAGAAAGCAGTCGGCGATCGGCGTGTGGATCTTGCCGTCCTTAATGAAGAAGATATTGGCGCCGGTGCATTCGGCGACGCGGCCCTGCCAGTCCAGCATCATGGCGTCGGCATAGCCGCGGCGTTCGGCGCGGTGCTTGGAGATGGTGCAGATCATATAGAGGCCGGCCGCCTTGGCGAGGCAGGGCGCGGTTTTCGGATCGGGCCGGCGGTATTCGGCGAGATCGAGCCGGATGCCCTTGAGCCGCTGCTCCGGGTCGAAATAGCTCGGCCATTCCCAGCTGGCGATGGCGAGATGGATCTTGTTGGTCTGCGCCGACACGCCCATCATCTCGGAGCCGCGCCAGGCGACCGGGCGCACATAGGCTTCCTGCTTGCCGTTTTTCTCCAGCACCTGATGCTTGGCGGCGACGATCTCGGCGACGGTGTAGGGGATCTCGAAGTCGAGCACGTTGGCGGAGCGCTTCAGCCGCTCGGCGTGTTCGACGGTCTTGAAAATCTGGCCGCCATAGGCGCGCTCGCCCTCGAACACGCAGCTCGCATAATGCAGGCCGTGGCTGAGCACGTGCAGATTGGCGTCTTGCCAGGGCACCAGCTTGCCATCGTACCAGATGACCCCTTCGAGCCGGTCATAGGACTGCGCAGCCATCGCTTCCTCCTTCAACCTTCAACTTTTAGCTTCGCGCATGATCTTTTCCGAAAACCGGTTCCCACTTTTCGGGATCATGCGCCCGGACCTCTGCCGGTCACCTGCCGCCGTCATGGCGCATTTTTCGCGTCCATTCCAATACTTTGCGTCGCGGGGCAACACCCGGTATGAATGGGGCCGGACCGGACCTATCGCTCGGCCGCCGGTGCATTGCCGGCCAAAATGGCCGTTTTGGTACGATCCTTTCGTCTTCAGCAGTGCTTTTGTAACATAAAAACAAAATATGTCAACATGGCTGACATAAATGTGAACGCGAAAATCGCCGCATCGGCGAGCGGCCTGGCCGAGCGGCCGGGCGCTGCGGCCGCGCCGGGCGAGCCGATCTGGGACATCATCGAGCTGTTGTTCTTCGCCTATCGCGATTTCGTCGGCGATCCGGATGAGGTGCTCAGCAAGCTCGGCTTCGGCCGCGCCCATCACCGGGTGCTGCATTTCGTCAACCGCAATCCCGGCATGAAGGTCGCCGACCTGCTCGAGATCCTCAACATCACCAAGCAGTCGCTCGGCCGCGTGCTCAAGCAACTGGTCGATCAGGGCTACGTGGTGCAGAAGGAAGGTGCGCAGGACCGCCGGCAACGTCTGTTGTTTGTGACGCCGAAGGGCGAAGCGCTGGCGCTCAAGCTCGCCGGCCTGCAGACGCAACGCATCACCCGCGCCTTCGCCGAGCTCGGCCCCGGCGCGCATGAGGCGGCGCGGCGCTTTCTGACCGCCATGATCGATACCGACAATCGCGACGACGTGTTGCGTTTGATCGCGCGCGCCGAGCGCGCCGCCAAACCGCGGAGCTAGCAGCCGATGATGCTGCCCGCCATGCTATCGGACGATGCGCCGCATTTGCTGGTGGTCGACGACGACCGCCGCATCCGCGATTTGCTGTCGCGCTTTCTCACCGGCGAGGGCTACCGCGTGACCACGGCCGAGACCGCGGCCGACGCGCGCGCCAAGCTCAACGGCCTGAGCTTCGATCTGCTCATCCTCGACGTCATGATGCCGGGCGAGTCCGGCTTCGACTTCGCCAAGTCGCTGCGCGGCACATCGAGCGTGCCGATCCTGATGCTGACTGCGCGCGACGCCGCCGAAAGCCGCATCAAGGGCCTCGAGATGGGCGCCGACGATTATTTGTCCAAGCCGTTCGAGCCGCGCGAATTGTCGCTGCGCATTGCCAATATCCTCAAGCGCGCGCAGCCGGCGGTCACGCCGCCGGTGGAATCGGTGCGTTTCGGGCCGTTCGTCTATCACCTCGCGCGCGGCGAATTGCGCCGCGGCGAGGAGGTCATCCGGCTGACCGACCGCGAGCGCGAGATGCTGCGCATCCTGACGGCGACGCCGGGAGAAACCGTGACGCGGCTGGCGCTCGCCGGCAATGGCGGCTCGGTCAGCGAACGCGCCGTCGACGTGCAGGTCAACCGGCTACGCCGCAAGATCGAGCAGAACCCCGCCAATCCGCTGTTCGTGCAGACCGTGCGCGGCATCGGCTACCGGCTGGTGGCCAGCACATGACCAGCCTCGATACCGGCATCCGCACCATCCGTTCGGCCTTCGAGCGGCTCGCCGAAGCCTGGCGCTGGTACGATTCGATCCCGCCGATCCGGCGAATTCACGCCGCGCTCGCTCGCATTCCCGACGCCTGGCGGCGGCTAAGCCGCTGGCTCAACAGCGTGATGCCGAAGGGGCTCTACGCCCGCGCTCTGCTCATCATCATTTTGCCGATGGTGATCCTGCAGTCGGTGATCGCCTTCGTGTTCATGGAGCGGCATTGGAACGTGGTCACGCAGCGGCTGTCGGCCGGAGTGGTGGCCGACATCGCCGCGCTGATCGACGTCTACAAAGGCTATCCGCAGGACGCCGACCAGCAGCAGATCCGCCGCATCGCGCAGGACCGGCTCGGCCTGGTGGTCGATTTCTTGCCCCTCAGCGACATGCCACCGCCGGGGCCGAAGCCGTTCTTTTCGCTGCTCGATCAGACGCTGTCGGAGGAACTGCGCAAGCAGATCGCCCGCCCGTACTGGATCGACACGGTCGGCCGCTCGGCGCTGGTCGAGGTCCGCGTGCAACTCGACAATACGGTGATGCGGGTGTTCGCGCGGCGCAGCGCAGCCTACGCGTCGAATTCGGAAATCTTCCTGCTCTGGATGGTCGGCACCTCGCTGGTGTTGATCGGCGTCGCCATCCTCTTCCTGCGCAACCAGATCAAGCCGATCTTGAAGCTGGCCGACGCCGCCGAAAGCTTCGGCAAGGGCCGCGACGTGCCGAATTTTCGCCCGCGCGGCGCGCGCGAGGTGCGGCGCGCGGCGGCCGCCTTCATCGAGATGAAGATGCGCGTCGAACGCGCGATCGAGCAGCGCACGGCGATGCTGGCCGGCGTCTCGCACGACCTACGCACGGTGCTCACGCGCTTCAAGCTCGAACTGGCGCTGATCAAGAGGAAGACGCCGGAAACGGAGGCGATGAAAAAAGACGTCGACGAGATGGCGCGCATGCTGGAGGCCTATCTCGCCTTCGCGCGCGGCGATCTCGGCGAGAGCGCGGCGCCGACCGACATGGCGGCCTTCCTCGAGGAGCTCAAGGACGACGCGGAGCGCAACGGCCACAAGACCAGCGTGGTATTCCATGGGCCACCGATCGTCACCGTGCGGCCGGCGGCGTTCAAGCGCTGCCTCGCCAATCTGGTGTCGAATGCCGCGCGCTTCGCGCGGTCGATCTCCATCACCGGCCATCGCGACCACCGCTATCTCAGCATCACGGTGGACGATGACGGGCCGGGCATCGCGCCGGACATGCGCGAAGAGGTGTTCAAGCCGTTCCTGCGGCTCGACGATGCGCGCAATCAGGACCAGGGCGGCACCGGCCTGGGGCTCGCGATCGCGCGCGATATCGCGCGCTCGCACGGCGGCGACATCACGCTCGGCGACAGCCCGCTCGGGGGATTGAGGGCGACGGTCAGGGTGCCGGTTTAACGCGTGATCCCGAAAACTGGGTAGCGGTTTTCGGACAAGATCACGCGCAACGCATCACGCCGCTTCGGCTTCTTCTTCCTCGTCGCGACGACGGCGGCGGCGCGGGCCGCGCAGGATGCATTTCGGCAGCGAACACAGATCGTCGAGGAAACCGGCCCAGCGCTCGGCGCTCGACAATCCGCGGCCGAGCGCGGCCATGGTGCGGTCGAGGCCCAGCTCGTCGTCGTCGAACCAGACCGACAGCACGCGGGCGAACATCAGCGCGGCGCCTTGCGCGCGCAAGCACCCGCGCGGACCGGAGGCGCCGATGCCGGCGGCCTCCAGCATCCACTGTTGCGAACGCACCGCCATGGCGTTGAGCGTCAGCGCGAGGCCCGGATTGCGCCGCGCCGAGCGCAGCAGCGAGCGTACCGCCTCCTTGTAGGGAGCGAGCGCTTCCAGCCGGCGCATCAGCACGTCGAACAGGCGCTCGCGTGCCGGCTCCTCCGTCATGTCGGCGCTGCCGCCGGCGAGCACCGCGCGGTCGATGTCCTTGATATGAGCGGCGACGATCGCCAGCGTGGAGCCGAATTCGGCGCGCAGCTCGGACAGTTTCAGTCCGGCGCGGTCGGCGACCTCGGCCAGCCCGATCTGCTCGAAAGGATGCTCGGCGAGCAGCGCCATCAGCGCGTCGATCGCCTTGTCGCGGTCGCTGGTGCCGCGTGGCGCGGCCGCCTGGGCTTGCACGCGGCGCTGCTTTTTCGGCTTACGGGCCATGGCGGCCTCCCATCTTTTCTGTCGATCGCCCCTAATCTAGGCCCGTAAAGGCGACGGTTCTAGGGCGGGAACTAGCCCGCCAGCTCCCGCCCGCGCTTTGTTGCAGCGGCGATGGCCTTGGTGAGCAACGCGTCGAAGCCGCCGGGGCCCATCAGCACCTCCAGCGCGGCGGCGGTGGTGCCGCCGGGCGAGGTGACGTTCTGCCGCAGCGTGGCGGCATCGAGCGGCGAGCGATGGAGCAACTCGCCGGAGCCAGCGACGGTTTCGCGCGCGAGCCGCGCCGCCAGTTCGAGCGGCAGTCCGGCGGCGATGCCGGCCTTGGTCATCGCTTCCGCTAGCAGGAAGACATAGGCCGGGCCGGAGCCGGAGAGCGCGGTGACGGCGTCCATCAGCGTCTCGTCACCGGCCCATTCGACCTTGCCGATGGCGGCGAGCAGGTCGGAGGCGAGCTTGCGCTGGCGCGCGGAGACCTTGCCGTTGGCGACCGCGACGCTGATGCCGCGGCCGACCGCGGCCGGCGTGTTCGGCATGGCGCGCACGACCGCGCTGCCGGCCGGCAGCGACTTTTCCAAAAAGCTTATGGTGCGGCCGGCCATGATCGAGAGCACCAGCGTCGTCTTGCCGACATAAGGCGCAAGCGGCGGCACCGCGTCCGGCGCGGTCTGCGGCTTTACCGCGATCACGACTGCCGACGCTGCGCCTGCTTTGCCCTTCGGGTTGAGCGTGAGCCCGCGCCGCGCCAGTGCCTTTACGGCCTTGGTGGGCTGCGGCTCGATCACGACAATGCGCTTCAGCGTCAGCCCGCGCGCGACCCAGCCGTCGAGCATGGCGCTGCCCATCTTGCCGGCGCCGACCAGGACGAGGGAGCCGGACAGCTTGCTCAGTGTCCGTTGGCTTGGTGCACGTTGCGTCATGCCGGCGATGATAGCGTCAAACGGGCGACATTGCGCGCGTCAGGCTTCGCCCGAGGTTTCGAACACGGCGGCGTCGAGCGACTCGCGCGCGCCCTTGCCGGCCCAAACCACGAATTGGAAAGCGGTGAAATAGCGTTCGCAGGCGTCGAGTGCGGTGCCAAGCAGCGCCTCGCATTGCTTGCCGGAGGCCTCGGTGCCACCCGCCAGCACCAGCGCGTGGCGGAACATCAGGATGCCTTCGGTAACCCACAGGTCGAAATGCCCGACCCACAGCCGCTCGTTGATCAGCGCGATCAGCGTCTGCACCTCGGCGCGGCGGCGTTCGGGAACCCGGAGGTCGAAGGCGCAGGCCAGATGCAGCGCCTCGATGTCGCCCATCCAGGTGTAGGAGACCTGGTAGTCGGTCCACTTGCCGGTCACCAGGATAGTGATCTCGTCGTCGCTGGCGCGCTCGAATGACCAGTCGTTGCCCGCCGCCAGACGTTCCACCACGTCGAGCGGGTTAAGTCCTGGTTCGTCGGCGTAGGCGATCTGGGGCATGACGTCTCCGCATTGCCGAATTGAAGAGGGAACGCACGCCACCGCACGCGCACGGTCAGCCGACCGGATTGTGACGCAGGATACGGGGACGCCTTGACGGCAGAAGCGAATCACTAGGCCAACTTACTATAACCCACGCGATTCAGCCCGCCAGAGGCATCATCGATGCGCAATGGGCCGTGATTTGCCTGTCATAGGCAACCGCGCGGAACGGAATCTCCACAGGCAATCGGGCGGTAGCGCGAATCTTTTTGGGGATAACTTTACCGATCGGAATCCGTTCGTGGGGCGATTCCGTTTTGTTCTCGCGCCGCGCTTTAGTCGAACAGACTCGACACCGACTCCTCGGTCGCGGTGCGCCCGATCGCCTCGCCGATCAGCGTGGCGATCGGCAGCACGCGGATATTGCCGGAGGCGAGCACTTCCTTGGTCGGCTGAATGGAGTCGGTGATGACCAGCTCCTTGAGCCGCGACTTGGCGACGCGCGCCACCGCGCCGCCCGACAGCACGCCGTGGCTGATATAGGCGTAGACCGCCTTGGCGCTCTGCGCGAGCAAAGCGTCGGCGGCATTCACCAGGGTGCCGCCGCTATCGACGATGTCGTCCACCAGCACGCAGGTGTAGCCGGCGACGTCGCCGATCACATTCATCACTTCGGATTCTCCGGCCCGCTCGCGCCGCTTGTCGATGATGGCGAGCGGCGCGTTGATGCGCTTGGCAAGGCCGCGCGCGCGCACCACGCCGCCGACGTCGGGCGAAACCACCATCACATTGTCGAGTTTGAAGCGCTCGCGGATGTCGCGCACCATCACCGGCGAGGCGTACAGATTGTCGGTCGGGATGTCGAAGAAGCCCTGGATCTGCCCGGCATGCAGGTCGAGCGTCATCACCCGGTCGGCGCCGGCCCGCGTGATCAGGTTGGCCACCAGCTTGGCCGAGATCGGCGTGCGCGGCCCCGGTTTACGGTCCTGCCGGGCATAGCCGAAATAGGGGATCACCGCGGTGATGCGGCGCGCCGAGGAGCGGCGCAGCGCGTCGATGATGATCAGCAATTCCATCAAGTGGTCGTTGGCCGGAAACGAGGTGGACTGGATGACGAAGACGTCGGTCCCGCGCACGTTTTCCTGGATTTCGACGAAGACCTCCATGTCGGCGAAACGCCGCACCACCGCCTTGGTCAGCGGGGTCTCGAGATATTCGGCGATCGCCTGCGCCAAGGCAGGATTCGAGTTGCCGGCGACGAGCTTGATCGCTCCGTTCTTGCCCGCCATCTCGCGATCCTTTTCTACCCGGCATCCTGTCGCGCACGATCTATTCCGAAAACCGGTACCCAATTTTCGGGATCATGCGCGCAGGCGCGCAGGTCATAACAAGGTGGGAAGGGGCTCGCAATACGAGTTCAAACCATTGTCCCGAAGCTTTTGGACAGGGTGAACGAGCCGCCCACTCAGTGGCTTGCCGCCGCCAGCGTCAGCGTTTCCCGGGCCGAAACCACGGTCGTCAGGGGCGGCCGGCGCGGCGGCAGTGGGACCGGGCTGGCGCTCTCGGCAGGCGCGGCGTCCTCATTCGGCACCGGGTCGGCATTGGGCTGCAAGATGCGGAAGATGCCGGCCGCTTCGGGCGAGGCATGGGCCGGCCCGAAGGCCACCGTCTGCGGCGCGCTTTCGGGCATGCCCGGCGCGACCTCGGGCGAGGTCAGGAAGGCGGCGAGCTGGTCCATGCTGCTGCGGGCGATCCGCTGCAACATGGCGTCGTCGGCAGCGGACCAGGCGTCGTGATGGCGGGCCTTGGCGGTTTCGTCGCCGGCGATGCGCAGCGCGCGGCGACCGTCGCGGTCGAACACGTCCCACACCCACGAGATCGTGGTCTCCCGCTTCACCACGCTGGCGGAGAGATAACCGCGCACGCGATAGGCCGACGGGCTTTCGCGCGACATCACCGACAGCCGGCGCGTCTGCGCTTCGTTGTTGAGCGCCTGCACCAGCTCACGGAACTGACCGGGCGGCAGGCCGTCGATGGATTCGAATGCGACCGTGGCGCCACGCGGCTGGCCGGTCAAAGCGCTCGGATGGTCGTCGAGATTGCAGGCGGTGAGCGCGATCGCGCAGACGGCTGCCAGCAATACGCCGGGTCGTGATAGACACCGCGCGGTGCGCCGGGCGCATCCGCCCCAACCCCACTGCATCGACACCCCTGTCACTGGCCTTTTTTCTTTAAGTCCCTCGGCCTGGGTGAAACCTAGCGGCTGGGGCGCCCTTGTGTCCAGACGAGCGGCCTGTCGCCGCGGCATGCGTCAATCGGCGAGCGCGATGGCGTTGATATGCCGGCCGTAATCGGGCTCGCCCCGCTTGATGGTGCGGCGGTAGCTGAAAAAGCGTTCGGGCTCGGCATAGTTGCACAGCGCGAGGTCCTCAAACTCCACGATGCCCGCGTGTTGCACGCGGTCGGCGATATAGCTGGCGAGATCGAACATGGCGTGATCGGCGCGCTCCGAGGCCACAAAGAAGCGCGCATTGTCGGCGCTGGCCGCCACGAAACGCGCGACGAATTCCGGCCCAACCTCGTAGTTCGGCTGCCTAATGGCGGGCCCGAGCGCGGCCACGATACGCGAGCGCTCGGCGCCGAGCTTCTCCATGGCGGCGACCGTCGACTCGATCACGCCGGTGAGGGCGCCGCGCCAGCCGGCATGCGCCGCGCCGATCACGCCCGCCTCGGCGTCGGCCAGCAGCAGCGGTCCGCAGTCGGCGGTCGACACGCCGATGGCGAGCTGCGGCGTGCGGGTGACGATGGCGTCGGCGCGCGGTCGGCTCTCGTGCGTCCACGGTTCGCCGGCGACCACTACGTCGGGCGAATGGATCTGGTAGGCGGTGAGCAGACGG
This sequence comes from uncultured Alphaproteobacteria bacterium, assembly GCA_963739075.1. Classification (GTDB taxonomy): domain Bacteria; phylum Pseudomonadota; class Alphaproteobacteria; order Rhizobiales; family Xanthobacteraceae; genus Pseudolabrys. The sequence continues at coordinate 221,752 of CAVTZC010000002.1, forward strand.
TTCGGCTTGACGCCCAAGGCCGCCGCCATGCGTGCGCGGTTTTCGGCGACGTTATCGGGCGTGTCGCTGGAGCCGACGCCGCCGTTGAGCGTGGAATATACGCCCTGCGAGACGCCCCCGCTGCGGGTGAAGAAGGCGTGGCGGATGCCGGCGAGCTTGCTGAGCGAGGCGGCCTGCAGCATCGGCTAGCTCTCGAATCCGGGGGGCACCCCGAGTGAGGGGTGCGCGAAGGCGGCGGCCTTGAACAGCGCGCCCATGCCGGCCTCGCCCTCGCTGATCAGGCGTTTGAGGGCGGCGTCGATTTCGGCGGCCACCGCGTCCGCAGCCTTGGCCTTGAGCGAGGCCGCGCGGGTGATGATGCCGAGGCGGCGCAGGAACTGCGACTGCGTGATCGGTCCGTAGCCATTGGTGCCCATGGCCTCGATTGCGTTGCCCAGCGCCTGAAAATCCACATGCGCGGTGAGATCGATGCCGCCGGGCATGCTGAGCGGATTGGCATAGGCGTGCTTGCCGACCGCCTGAAGCGTTTCGCCGGCCGCACTTTGGGCATGACCGTAGTCGATCACCAGCGCAGCGCCACCGTCGCGCGCGAGACGCGTGCCCAGTTCAAAACCGACATTGTCGCTGCGCCATTCGAAGATCGAGCCGTCCGGCGCATTGCGCACCGCGGGCGGCAGCAGGCGGTCGAATTGCGGGATCGGATCGGGCGCGATCGTGAACGCGAGATAGCCGGCGGAATCGATTTCGATCAGGCGCTCATGCCAGCCGCGCTCGCTCTTCACCGCCTGATTGATCGGCAGCGCGTCGAAGAATTCGTTGGCGAGGACGATGGCCGGGCCCGCCGGAACGTCGGCCAGCGCGGGATGCCAGTAGATCGGCATCGACAACGGCTCCAGCGTGCGCTGCTGATACGCCACCAGCGCCGGGCTGATCTCGACCAGATGGATGACCACGGCGTCGCGGAAGGCCGGCATCACTTTGGCCGCGCGCAGCGCGTCCTTAATCATGGTGCCGCGGCCGGGCCCGAGTTCGACGACGCGCAGGTTTTCCGGCGACCCCGTCTGTTTCCAGACCGCCGCCATCCAGAGCCCGATCATCTCACCGAACATCTGGCTGACCTCCGGCGCGGTGATGAAATCGCCGCCGGCGCCGAACGGATCGCGCGTGGTGTAGTAGCCGTGCTCGGCGTCGGCGAGGCACAGCGTCATGTATTCGTTGACCGGCATCGGGCCGGCCGCCACGATGCGCCGGCGGATTTCGGTTTCCAGGGGCGGAAAATCGTTCATGATTGTCTCGGCAGCGGCGAGTGCTTCAGCGCATAGACGATAAAGCCGAGGCCGGCGAGGAACAGCGGGATCGACAACAATTGCCCCATGGTCGCGCCGCCCCACAAGAAGCCGAGCTGAGCATCGGGCTCGCGGAAGAATTCGCAGAAGCTACGCGCGACGGCGTAGACGCAGGCGAAGCTACCGACGATCAGGCCCGGACGCTTCAGCGCGCCGGCGCGCATCAGCAGCGCCAGCACCGCGAACAGCACCAGGCCCTCGAGCGCCGCCTCATAAAGCTGGCTCGGGTGCCGCGGCAGCGGGCCGCCGCCGGGGAACACCATGGCCCAGGGCACGTCGGCCAAGCGGCCCCATAACTCGCCGTTGATGAAATTGGCGATGCGGCCGAGGAACAATCCGATCGGGCCGACCGCGCAGGTGATGTCGCCGAGCGACAGGAACGGAATGCCGCGCTGGCGCGCGAACAGCACCACCGCGACCACGCAGCCGGTGAACCCACCGTGGAACGACATGCCGCCTTTCCACAGTTGCGCGATCTCGATCGGATGGGCGGCAAAATGCGGCAGGTTATAGAACAGCACGTAGCCGGTGCGGCCGCCGAGAATGATGCCGAGCGTCACCCAGAGCACAAAATCGTCGAAGTCGACGAGCGTCATCGGCGCCGGTCCGCCCCATAACCGCTCTGTGCGGATCAGGGCGCGGGCGTAGATCCAGCCGAGCAGGATGCCGGCGATATAGGCCAGCGCATACCAGCGGATGGCGAACGGCCCGAGGTGCACCAGCACCGGATCGAAGGCGGGAAAGGGAATGACGAACAGGGGCATTGCGAATTCCGGTTGGCCGCGGAGGGGATTGGTAGCACGACGCCTCTTGCAGCGGGATGACCGGATCGCCATTCTTGAGACGAACCGGAGGCGAACCATGACCCAGACCAACAATCGCATTTTCGACGAGATGGCGCGCCTGATGAACGATGCCGCCGGGGTTGCGCAAGGGGTGCGCAAGGAATTCGACACTTTGTTCCGCAGCCAGGCCGAGCGCATGCTGCGCGACCTCGACGTGGTCCAGCGCGAGGAATTCGAGGCGGTCAAGGAAATGGCCCGCCTGGCGCGCGAGGAAAACGAGGCGCTGAAGGCACGCATCGCGGCGCTCGAGGCCAAATCAGCCGATAAGCCGGCGAAGAAAGCGGTAACGCCGCCCCCGGCCGAGTGATTTTTCGGGTTTCTTGCCCTTTCGACCCGCGCCGCTATAAACCCGCGCGACACGCGGCCCCCGGCACCCCTGGAGGCTTGCCGCGTTCGTAGGCGGCGGAAAAAGCCGCCTTTTTCCATTGACTTAGATGAGGGTTTCAAAATGGCGACCGTCCTGGAATTGAAGGCGACGGCGCGTCCGAAAGGCGGCAAGGGGGCCGCCCGGGCAGCGCGTCGCTCCGGCCAAGTGCCGGGCGTGATTTACGGAGAGAACAAACCCCCGCAGATGGTCACGCTCGACCATACCGAACTGAGCCGGCGCATCTTCGCCGGGCGCTTCCTCACCACGCTCTTCCAGATCGATTTGGACGGCACCAAGCACCGCGTGATCCCGCGCGACTTCCAGCTCGATCCGGTGAAGGATCAGCCGATGCACGTGGACTTCCTGCGCGTGTCGGAAGGCGCGGTCATCCGCGTCAACGTCGCGGTCAAGGTGCTCAATTCCGACCAGTCGCCCGGCGTGAAGCGCGGCGGTGCGGTCAACATCGTCACCCACACGATTGAAGTCATGTGCCCGGTCGAGACGATCCCGGAATCGATCGACGTCGATATTTCCAGCCTCGACATCAACCATTCCAAGCATCTCAGCGACGTGACGCTGCCGCCGAACGTGCGGGTGATCGCCCATGGCGACATCACGCTGGTCACGGTGGTGCCGCCGTCCGGCTACGCCGAAGAAATGAAGGCCGCCGCCGAAGCGGCCGCTGCCGCGGCTGCCGCCGCTGCCGCTGCCGCCGCTGCGGGCGTGGTACCCGGCGCCGAAGGTGCGGCTCCCGGTGCAGCGCCTGGCGCCGCGCCTGGTGCAGCGCCCGGCGGCGCTCCGGCTGCGGGCGGTGCGCCCGCCGCCGCGCCGACGAAGTCCGACAAGAAGTGAGGAGGGGTTTAACCCTCCTCACTTTCCCGTGCGCGTTCGCTACCGGATGGCGATGAAGCCATGCTGCTCTTCGTCGGCCTCGGCAATCCTGGCGACCGCTATGTCGGCAACCGGCACAATATCGGCTTCATGGCGGTGCAGGCGATCGCGCGCCGCCATGACATCGCGCCCTGGCGCCGGCGCTTCCAGGGCGTGGCGGTGGAAGGCACGATCGGGACGGAGAAAATTCTGCTGCTGCTGCCCGGCACCTACATGAACGAATCCGGGCGCGCGGTGGCGGAGGCCGTGCATTTCTTCAAGCTCGGCCTTTCCGACATCGTGGTGTTCCACGACGAACTCGACCTGCCGCCCGGCAAGCTGCGGGTGAAGACCGGCGGCGGCAATGCCGGCCATAACGGCCTGCGTTCGATCTCCGCGCATATCGGCAACGACTATCGCCGCGTGCGTTTCGGCATCGGACATCCGGGCGACAAGAATATGGTGGAGCACTACGTGCTGCAGGATTTCGCCAAGAGCGAGCGGCCCTGGGTCGAGGCCTTGTGCGAGATCACGGCCGACAACGCCGGCTTGCTCGCGGAGGGCAAGGATTCGACGTTTCAGAACAAGGTGCATCTCGCCATGAGCGCCAAGGGCTTCGACGACGGCGCCGACGAGCCCGACGATAAATGACAAAATAACGACGCGGACCAATTCATGGGATTCAAATGCGGCATCGTCGGCTTGCCGAATGTCGGCAAGTCGACGCTCTTCAATGCGCTCACGCAGACGGCGGCGGCGCAGGCGGCGAATTATCCGTTCTGCACCATCGAGCCGAATGTCGGCGAGATCGCGGTGCCGGATCCGCGCCTCGACAAGCTCGCGGTGCTGGGCAAGTCGGAGCAGATCATTCCGACCCGCATCACCTTCGTCGACATCGCCGGCCTGGTGCGCGGCGCCTCGAAAGGCGAGGGGCTCGGCAACCAGTTCCTCGCCACTATCCGCGAGGTGGATGCCATCGTGCATGTGGTGCGCTGTTTCGAGGACAGCGACGTCACCCACGTGGAAGGCAAGATCGATCCGATCGCCGACATCGACACCATCGAGACCGAGCTGATGCTGGCCGATCTCGACAGTCTGGAAAAGCGCGTCGACAATCTGGAAAAAAAGGCCAAAGGCACCGGCGAGGACGCCAAGCTTGCCAAGGAAATGCTCGATCTGGTCAACCGCGCGCTGGCGCTGCTGCGCGAGGGCAAGCCGGCGCGCCTGGTCGAGCGCAGGCCCGAAGGAGAAAAGCTGTTCCACTCGCTCGGCCTGCTAACCTCCGCGCCGGTGCTCTATGCCTGCAACGTGGACGAAGGCTCCGCCGCGACCGGCAACGATTTCTCCCGCAAGGTCGAGGAACGCGCCAAGGAAGAGGGTGCGGTCGCGGTGGTGATTTCGGCCAAGATCGAGTCGGAGATCGCGACGCTGCCGCCGGCCGAACGTGCGGAGTTTCTTGTAGCAGTGGGTCTAAAAGAGACCGGGCTCGACCGGCTGGTCAGCGCCGGCTACGCGCTGCTGCATCTGGTGACTTATTTCACCGTCGGCCCGAAGGAAACGCGGGCCTGGACCATCACGAAAGGCACCAAGGCGCCGCAGGCGGCCGGGGTTATCCATTCGGATTTCGAACGCGGCTTCATCCGCTCCGAAACCATCGGCTATGACGATTTCATCGCCCATGGCGGCGAGACCGGCGCGAAAGAGGCCGGCAAGATGCGGCTGGAAGGCAAGGACTACGTGGTCGCCGACGGCGACGTCATGCATTTCCGCTTTGCCACTGAAATGGCGAATGCGGTGTGACATGCCCGCCCGGTTCGGGCTAGAATTGGCCATGCCGAAGCTGTCACTGGGAAGATTTCGAGCCCGGCGCGGTCGCCGTTTACGGCCCGCGGCTGGTCACGCGCGAGGAGATAGTCGCATTCGCCGCGGAATTCGATCCGCAGCCGATGCATCTCGACGAGGCGGCGGCGAGCGTCACCTTGCTGGGCGGGCTCGGCGCCTCCGGCTGGCACACCTGCTGCCTGCTGATGCGCATCATCGCCGACGGTTTCGTGCTCGATTCCAGTTCGATGGGCTCGCCGGGTATCGATGAGGTGCGCTGGCTCAAGCCGTTGCGGCCGGGCACGCAGATCCGCGTGCGCGCGACCGTGCTGGAAAGCCGTCCCTCCAAGAGCCGGCCGGAAATGGGACTGACGAAATTCCGCTATGAGGTGCTCGACGAGACCGGAAACTGCCTGACCGACATGGTGACGACCGCGATGTTGGGCCGCCGCGAGCCGGGAGCGCGGCCGTGAAATTTTTCGAGGACATCCAGGTCGGCGACGTGTTCGAGTACGGCCGCTACACCTTCACCGCCGCAAATATCAAGGCCTTCGCCACGCGCTTCGATCCGCAACCGTTCCACGTCGACGAAGCGGCGGCGGCGCGCTCGCATTTCGGCGCGCTGTGCGCGTCCGGCTGGCACACGGCGGCGGCCTGGATGCGGCTGATGATCGATTATCGCCGCCGCATGGATGAGGCGATGCGCGCGCGCGGCGAACCGGTTGCTCGCATCGGCCCGGCACTCGGCTTTCGCAATCTGAAATGGCCGAAGCCGGTCTATGTCGGCGACACCATCGCGTATCAAAGCGAAGTGATCGAACTGCGCCTGTCCGGCAGCCGGCCGCAGGCCGGGCTGATGACGTTCCGCTCGACCGGCGTCAACCAGGACGGCGAGCCGGTGCTCTCGCTCATCAGCACCACCTTCATCGAGCGGCGCGGGGCGGCGGCATGACGGCCGCGGCCGACAGCGTGCACGGGAAAGGCGACGAAAAGCGCGCGCTCGGCGTGGCCTGCGGCGCGCATGCGCTGCACGACGGCTATACCGACCTGATCTACGTCATGCTGCCGATCTGGCAGCACGAATTCGGCCTCGGCTTCGCCGCGCTCGGGTTGATGAAGACGGTGTTCTCGGGCACGCTCGCTGGCTTTCAGATTCCCTCCGGTTTCCTGGCCGAGCGTTTCGGCGCAGCCGTCGTGCTCGCGCTCGGCACCGCGCTCGCCGGATTCGGTTATTGTCTTGCCGGCTTCAGCAGCGGCATCGGTACGCTGGTGGCCGCGCTGTTCGTGGCCGGGCTCGGCGCCAGCACGCAGCATCCGCTGGCGTCGTCGCTGATCGCGCAGGCCTTCGCCGGGGCGCGCTCGCTGAAGACGCTCGGCACCTATAATTTCGCCGGTGACATCGGCAAGATGACACTGCCGGCGGCGGCTTCGCTGCTGTTCGTGGTGCTGCCCTGGCGCGAGGCGCTGGTGCTGCTGGGCGGCATCGGCGTGCTGGCGGCGGTCGTCATTTTTGTGCTGATCCCGCGTTACGCGGCCGAGGCGTCGACGCCGCCGCGCAAGAGCGAAGGCAGCGCGAAGGCCGGCTCGCGGCTGAGCCAGCTCGGCTTTCCGCTGCTGCTGTCGGTCGGCGTGATCGACAGCGCGACCCGCATGGCGTTTCTCACCTTCCTGCCGTTTGTGCTCACGGCCAAAGGCGCCAGCCTGCCGACCGTCGGCTTCGCGCTCACTTTGGTGTTCGCCGGCGGCGCGGCCGGTAAATTGGTCTGCGCCTTTATCGGCGCGCGCATCGGCGCGGTGGCGACGGTGTGGCTGACCGAGGCGGTGACCGCGCTCGGCATCGTCGCGACGTTGCCGCTGTCGCTCGACGGCGCGCTCATGCTGTTGCCGCTGGTCGGCGTCGCGCTCAACGGCACCTCATCGGTGCTCTACGGCTCAGTGCCGGAGCTGGTCGAGCCGGCGCGGCGCCAGCGCGCCTTCGGCATTTTCTACACCGGCACGATCGGCGCCGGCGCGGTGTCGCCGGCGCTTTACGGATTGCTTGGCGACGCGCTCGGCGTGCCGTCGGCACTGATCGTGGTGGCCGCGGTGGTGCTGCTGACGCTGCCGATCACGCTGGTGCTGCGGCCGGCGTTGGCTGCCGTGCGGGTGTCCTGAGCCGCCGCTCACCGCAAGCGCAAACTCCTCGCGGGAACTTTGGCGCGGAACGCATTCCGGCGGAGGGCGTTTCCCTGCCTCGTATCCGAAACAGGCAGGAGGAGCCGATGACACATTTTCGCCACGCCGCAATCGCGGCAGCGTTACTCGCCGGCGTCGGCAGCGCGAGCGCGCAGACCACGGTCATCACCCGTGAGCCCGTGGAGACGCAGACCGTCGTGACCATGCAGCCGCTCGCACTGACGCCGGTGCAACGGCAAACGATCTATCGCACGATCGTGCGTGAACCGGTGCAAATGGCGCCGCCGACGGTCGAGTATCGTGTCGGTACTCGGGTGCCGGTGAGCGTGCCGCTCAATGCGGTGCCGCAGGAGGTCGCGGTCGAAGTCCCGACTATCCGGCGTTACAAGTATATGCGGGTGAACAACCGCGTCGTGCTGGTCGATCCCGTTACCAGCGAGGTGGTGGCGGATTTCGGCGACTGAAAATTCATCCGCGTAAGGTGAACAAATTTGAACAGCGGCCCGGCGCTTTACCGCCGGGCCGTTTCATTGTCATGCGGCCGATTTGCCGTAGCGGGTCGCCCAGCCGCGCCGGGGCGGCGGACGCTGGATTTTTGACGCTTTCGGGGCCATATTATGCAGTGAGGAGTTAGTAGTGATGTCGATGATCAATTATCGGGCCCCATCCGAGCTATTTCCCAGTCGCAGCCGTAAGTCGCGCCGTCCGATCGGATACAAGCGTTTTCCGACCGCGGCGGAGGCCATCCGTTTCGCTATCGAGGAATTGCCGCCGGAATTGTTGCTTGGCGCCTATCTTGAGGTCGAGGAAAAGCGTTTCGACGGCAACGGCATTCGCCGGCTGTACGAGAGCGAAGACTATCCGCTGCCGCGCAAAGCCCCCGCCAACTGAGCTAAAGCCGTCCGTTCGTCTCGCAAAAGGACCCCGCCGTGGCGGGGCCTAGTTTGTGGGAGGATTGCCCGAAGACGAGGCCGCTTCTGTCGCCTGTCGCAGCAGTCTCGACTCGCAGCGGCCGCATGCGACTTTGGCCGCTTTCGAACGCGCGCACTCTAGGCGTCGCCATCGACGCGCGGCGGTGCCTGGGTCCGCTGTCCCGGCAATCCACAGGCTGCGCGGGTATATGCCGGGGTTTCCCACCGAATTCATGCAACCCGCCGGGGTGCTCGGCCGTTGTCACGGGTAAGCCGAAGGAGGCACCCGATGAGACATCGACAGCAATTTGCATTGATGGCCGCGGCGCTGGTCGCCGGCGGAGCGTTTGCCATGCCGGCGACGCGCGCCGCCGCCTTTGCCGGCAATAATGTCGCCGCGCTCGACCCGGGCTTCGTGCCCGATACCGGTCAGATCAATCGCGGCTTCGACGAAAAGGTTCCGAGCAGCGCGCAGGCGCGCCCGATCCCGACGCCCGCGGAAGTCAGCGCCGCGTTGACCGCGCCGGATCCCAACCAGCCGGCGCTTGGAGCGCAAGCTTTCGATGTCAACGCCAATGCCACCACCGGCGCCGGTTCGCCGGTCGCGCAGGCGGCCGGTCCGATCGGCGCGACCGGACAAACCATGCCGGCGAAATTCTCGCAGCGGAACGACACTCTCGACCGGGTGCCGATCATGGCTCTGCCGCTTGCGCTGAGCGATCAGGACCGCCAGCGCATCTATCAGGCGGCGATGGCGGACAACACAGCCGTCGCCGATGACGCCGCCGGGCTCGCGCCGGCAAGCGAACTGAACGTCAATCAAGCCTTGAACGAAACGCATCCGCTGCCGGCGAGCGTGCGCGGCATCCGCGGCGTTGCAGCAGTTGGGTTACGTGAAAACCAAGACCAAGGTTTTCCTGGTCGAGCCGGCGACCCGCATCGTGGTCGACGAGATCACGTCGTGATCGGCAGCCGTCGCCGAAAAGATCCGGCGACGGCCTGGCAACGGATCAGTTCGCGCTGCGCCGGTTGTGGTTGACCGGTGCGTCCTTCCACTGCTTGAGGCTGTCGCCAATGACCTTCATCGCGGTCATCGACGCGTGGCTCAAGCTGGCGTAGCCGGCAAGCTCGCGGCTGACGCGTTCGCCCTCGCTGCGCAACATGTCGCGCACGCCTTGCAGTTCGAGAATGACGCGGTCGATCTCCTCCATCGACGCGCCGGCGACGCGCCGGATCAGCGCATTCAGGTTTTCGGCGGCCGGATCGGCGCGCGGCGTCTCCTTCACTGCGTTGCCGGCGCAGGGTCGCAACGTCGCGCCGGACGAATTCACGGATCTCACCCTCGAAGGCGGTCGCCGCCGCTTGGTCGACCTCGCCGAGTTTTTCCGTGACGCTGCGGTTCGGAGCGTATTTCTCCGGGCCGGTTTTCTCGGAGCCACTCTGGTCAGCACCAAGCCGCTCGGGTCTGATGGCCGTCATGCTTCACCTCTCCACAGGCGCAAAAACGTTGCGCTGACGCCCCCGTCCGAGCGGATTGCCGCATGGAACTTGGGCGGCTGTTGGGCGCGGGCAGGGCGGCATCGGGGCGCTGCACCGGCGGCCGAGCGGTTACCAGTTCAGCTTGAGGCCGGCGCTGATGCTTTTGCTGGCGGTCGGCTGGCCGAAATCGGTCACCGCCGTGGTCACGTGCAGCGGGCCATACAGCTTCTGATCGGCGCTCAGCGTGTTGTGGGTGACCGGATCGTTGCTGGCGGTGGCGACGCCGGCGCCGAACGTCGTGCCGGTGGTCAGGACGTCGAATTTGACGGTCTTCTGGCTGCCCCAGACTTGCGGCGTCGGCGCGTCGTCGTGCCGACCGGCGCCGTCATCAGCGGTACGCTGGACGGCGCGGTCGCGGGCGGGCCGACGGTTTGGGTAACCGAATAGCTGTCCTGCAGCGTCAGCGAAAATCTGCCGCCGACCGGGATCGAATGCTTGAACGTGGTGCCGAGCTTTGCCCTGATCGTTGCCGGGATCGACGCGCGCGTCGACGGTGGCGAGATTGGGCAGGCCGACCGAGGCCCAGGCCGCGCCGGAGTCCTGGTTGGCGGCGGTCACCGGCAACGGTTTGCTCGGCTGGTCGCCGTCGGTGACGGCGCGAGGTTGAGATCGGCGCCGACCTTGGCATCCCATTCGCTCGCCAGCGGCTGCTTGATCACCAGCGTGCTGGAGCCGTCCGGCTTGCCGGTGCGGCTGATGTCGAATTTGATCGGGATCGTTCAGGCTGGGCAGGCGCAGCGGCTTGGCCGGCTTGCCATCGGCCAGAGTCGGCGGGATCGAACATCAGCGCATTGCCGAGCGCGGCGGCTTCCTCGGGCGTGAGCGGCGTTTCGTCTTGCGGATTGGGCGGCGTCGACAGGGTTTACCGGCGGCGCGGGCGTATCAATGACCGCCGCGTTCGCATCCTGCGCGGCGGCCGGCGTTGCGACGAGCCACACGCGATCGCGGCGGTGGTCCACGCAGCGCAGATGATCGCGCCGCTAATCGCATCCCGAAAATCTCCCCCGCTCTGCCGTGACGGTTTTTCCGCCGCACGATGGTCGGCGCCAACCGGTTAAGCATTGGTTGCGCTATCGCATGGAACTTTGGCGAAGGTGTGAAAGCCGCTGCGCGAATTTTGTGACACGATTGCCTTATTCAACTGCAACGCGCCTCGATCGTGCTGTTGATTGTTTCGACATCGGCATCGAGCCGGCCGAGTTCGCGCTCGCGCTCCGGCCCGTTCTTGCACAGCGCGGTGATCGCGCGCGCCTTCACGACTTCGAGGAAATAGAGCCGGGTGGCGGCGCAGGCTTCGCCGCCGCGCGCCGCATTCATGCGCGCCTGCAGGGCGGTCACGTTGGCGAAGGCGTCCGCCAGATTGTGGTCGCAGCCCGAACCCTCCAGCGGCGCGGGCCGCGCCGGCGCCGCCAGCAGAGCGAGCGCGAACGCGGCCGGAAAGATCAGCCCGATGAACGCGACAAAGGCGACGATGAAACGCTTGGCCACGGCAATCCCCTTCCGCTGTCCCCCATGGGTCGGGCGGGGCGGGCGAAAGGTTCATGGCCGAAGGGTCATGAATTCGGAAGCGCGAAAGGGATACGATGCAACGCGACCTTGGGCGACGCGTTGGAGTGGGTCGACAAAACGGGAGAATCACCATGCCGGCGTTTCTGCCGATCTTTCTGGCCGGGTCGTATCTGGTGCTGGCGGCGGACCAGCTGCCCAAGCTCGATACCGACCAGAGCTGCCGCGCGGCGGCCGCCGCCTCAGCCGTGATCAACCGCAACGAGGACGTCTGCAAGCGCGACGAGCACGATGCGCGCGGCAAGCTCGAACAGCAATGGGGACAGTTCACGCCGGCGGAGAAGGCGCGCTGCATATCGTTGTCGAAGCTCGGCGGCTTTCCAAGCTACGTCGAGTTGCTGACCTGCCTGGAAATGGCCGCCGCGGCGAAGAAACTGCCCGCGGCCGACAAACTGATCGGCGGCGTGCCGAAATAGACGCTACTTCTTGCCCGGCGGGTTGCCGTAGGGGCTGGCCGACGTGCCCTGCGTTTGCGCCAGTTTATAGGCGGACAGCTGCTTGGGCTTGTCCTTGTCGGCTTTCGGCTTCTTCTTTTCCTTGGGAACGCGCATCTGACCTTTCGCCATGATCGACCTCCTTAGCGGCTTGGGAGAGGGATGGTGATACGGCCGCAGGCGGCCCGCAAGGGGAGGCGGCCGGCTTGTCCCGCGGTCCGCGATCAGGGCTTCTTGTCGGGCGCTTCCGCGTCGTCTGGCTTCTTGTCTTTTTCGCCGGCGGCGGCAGCCGCTGGCTTCTTTTTCTCGGCGGCGGCGCCGGCCTGTTTCTTCTTTTTATCCTCGGCAGCGGGGCCCGACGGCGCGGGCTCCGCAGTGCCGGAGGCCGCCCTTCATCTTCTCGTCGATGCATTTGTTGACGAGGTCGGCGCGTTTGTCGAGCGACAGGCTGGCGCTGCCCTTTTCGGTCGACATCCAGCATTGCTCGGCGGCGCGCGCATGGGTCATCGGCGGCTCCGGCGCCTTGGCGGTTTGCGTTGCGGCGCCCGTGCCGGTGGTCTCGCAGCCGGCGAGCGCCGCGGCGGCGAGGACGAGCAAGAGGACACGGAGGCACAGGCGGGCGTTCGACGTCATTGCATCACTTCCAAAGCTGGTTCTGCCGCCCCGGCGGGCTTGAATTCGGGCGGCTCCGCGCCGGCCTATAACAGCCGGCCGCGGCCCTCTCGAATCACGATAGCGATACTTTTTACCGGCACTTTTCCCGCTTCGGCAACCGAGTTTACCGAGACCGGGGTGCTGCCCCGGCTTGCGCGGTGGCGCCGGATCGCGTTCCCTTGCCGCTCTAGCGGGGATGGACCTGCACTCTTACACCGCAACGGGAGGAGACCATGCGCTCATTTGTCTGCGCCGCCCTGATGCTTGTCGCCGCCGCATTGCCCGGCCTCGCGCAAACCGCGCCGTCGCCCGCGGTGCTGAAGGACCTGGCGCGAACCGGCAAGGTGCGCGCGGCGATCAATTTCGGCAACGGCGTGCTGGCGCAGAAGGGCCCGAACGGCGAGCCGCGCGGCGTCTCGGCCGAACTGGCTGCCGCGCTGGCCAAGCGGCTGGGCGTGCCGCTCGAATACGTGCCGTTCGCGGCCGCCGGCAAGGTGTTCGAAGCGCTCGCCGCCGGCAGCGTCGATGTCGGCTTCATCGCCATCGAGCCGGTGCGCGCGGCGCAGGTAGACTTCTCGCCGCCCTACGTCATCATCGAAGGCACCTACCTGGTGCGCAAGGATTCGCCGTTCAAGGACGTGGGCGACGTCGACCGGCCGGGCGTCCGGATCGCGGTCGGCCTCGCCTCGGTCTACGACCTTTATCTCACGCGCACGCTCAAGCACGCCACGCTGGTGCGCGCCAAGGTCGGCGGCGCGGCGGCCGGCATTCCGGTGTTTCTCGAGCAGAAGCTCGACGCCGCGGCCGGCGTGCGCGAGCCGCTCGACGATTATGCCAGGGACCATCCCGACATGCGGGTGATGAAGGGCGCCTTCGAGCAGATCGGCCAGGCGATGGGCGCGGTGAAGGGCAAGTCGGCGGGCGCGGCCTATGTGCGCGCCTTCATCGAGGAGATGAAGGCCTCGGGCTTTGTCGCCGACGCGCTCAAGCGCTCAGGGCAGAAGGCGCCGGTCGCGCCGAAGGCGATGTAGAAAGCAGGGCGGCGCTTCAGGCCGCGGCATCGCCGGTCACGCGTGCGATCTTGGCGAGCTGCTTGCCGATCGTCCGCTCCGCCGTTTCGACGTCGCAGCGGTTTTGCAGGTTGAGCCAGACCTGCGCGGAGGTGCCGAGCGCTTTGCTCAGGCGCAGCGCTGTGTCGGCGGTGATGCCGGTCGTCTCGGCCGCGATGCGCTCGACCCGCGTGCGCGGCACGCCCATCGCTTTCGCCAGCGCGCCGGGTGAGAGGCCGAGCGGAACGAGGAATTCCTCGCGCAGCACTTCGCCGGGATGGAGCGGGGGAAGTTTCTTGGGCATGACGACTTCTCCTAATGATAATCGGTCATTTCGACGTCGGTTGGGCCTTCCGGCGTCCATCTGAAGCAAATCCGGAACTGGTCGTTTACCTGGATCGAATGTTGTCCTTGCCGGTCTCCGCTTAGCGCTTCCAGCCGGTTGCCGGGCGGCACCCGCAGGTCGCGCAGATCGACGGCGGCATCGAGATAGCCAAGCTTGCGGCGCGCGACCTTGACCAGATCGGACGGAAAGCCCTTCGGGCTTTCGCCGTTGAAGACGGCTTCGGTAGTGCGATCCTTGAAGCTGCGGATCATATAGGCAACGTATCATTAAATGATACAACGGTCAAAAGCTTTGTATCATATATTGATACAGAGGGGGTTCGGCTGGTGACCGGAGTTTTTGGGTCGGCTACCGTCCCCCTTAATCTTACCCCCCCCCGCGCACTCCTGGCCTTCCGAGCTTACCGCGCCCTCCACACGCGCCGCCGCTAATCCGGCTTCGCCGCGAAAATCTCGCGGCCGAGCACCTGCTGGACGGCGTCGAAGGAATCCATGAATTTGCGCAGCTCGACGATGCGGCCGTTCTGCAGGCGCAGGAAATGCGCGACGAAGAGCTGAATGATGCGGTCGGTCTTGCGCTGGCGCAGCCGCGCCAGCACGATGACGGCGGCGGCCTCCACTTCGGTCACCATGAACACCGGCGTATAGCTGAGATGCTCGAAGTCGGCATGCATCGCGTGCATGGTGGCGGAGATCGCGGCCTTGCCCTGCCGGCGGGCGAGCGCGGGAAACGCCTCGATCGGCGCATAGCTGGTCATGACCACGTCGTCGTCGAAATCGCGTAAGGCGTCGTCGATCCGCCCGGCGGCAAAGGCCGCGTAGGTGTCATAAAGACGCTGGCGCAGAGAATCGTCCATGCCCCCCAATCCGCCCGCGCGGCGGCAATCGCGGTCATAGTGCCGGCTTAGGGGGTCATGAAGTCAAGACGGCCGCGTTTACCGGACTACCGCCGCTTCAATCCGCCGCGCATGCCCGGACGGCCGAGCTTGCTGCGTGGGCTGGTTGCGCGCGCGGCTTCACCTCGTGGCCGAGTGCGATGCCCATTTCGTCGAGGCCGGGTTTGTGCGGGCCTTCTATTGAAGACGCGCTTCGTGCTTTCGTAACCGCGCGGCGCAGCTTGGAATCCTGCGCCACCATCACGTTGCGCACGGTCGGATCGTCCACCACCGCCATCTCCATCGTGCGCAGGCGCTTGATCTCGTCGCGCAGGCGCGCGGCCTCTTCGAAGTCGAGATCGGCGGCGGCCTCGCGCATGCGCGTCTCCAGGTCGCCGATCACCGCCTCGAAATTGTGCCCGATGGTGGCGGCGTCGGCGAACTCGCCTTCGCCGGCAAGTCCCCGGCCGGTGGAGATCAGCACGTGGTCGCGCTCGTACACGCTGTCCATGATGTCGTGGATCGAGCGCTTGATGCTCTCCGGCGTGATGTTGTTGGCGGTGTTGTACTCGACCTGCTTCTCGCGCCGCCGGTTGGTCTCCTCGATGGCGCGCTGCATCGAGCCGGTCACGGCGTCGGCATAGAGGATGACGTTGCTGTCGACGTTGCGCGCGGCGCGGCCGATGGTCTGGATCAGGCTCGTCTCGCTGCGCAGGAAACCTTCCTTGTCGGCGTCGAGAATGGCGACCAGCGCGCATTCCGGAATGTCGAGGCCCTCGCGCAGCAGGTTGATGCCGACCAGCGCGTCGAAGGCGCCAAGTCTTAAGTCACGAATGATCTCGATGCGCTCCAGCGTGTCGATGTCGGAGTGCATGTACCTGACGCGAATGCCCTGCTCGTGCAGATATTCGGTGAGGTCCTCGGCCATGCGCTTGGTCAGCACGGTGATGAGCGCGCGGTAGCCTTTCTGCGCCACCTGCCGCACCTCGCCGACCAGATCGTCGACCTGCGTGCGCGCCGGGCGGATTTCGACCGGCGGATCGATCAGCCCGGTCGGGCGGATCACCTGCTCGACGAACACGCCGCGCGCCTCGTTCATCTCCCAGTGCCCGGGCGTGGCCGAGACGGCGAGCGTCTGCGGCCGCATGGCGTCCCATTCCTCGAAGCGCAGCGGCCGGTTGTCCATGCAGGAGGGCAGGCGGAAGCCGTATTCGGCCAGCGTCGCCTTGCGGCGGAAGTCGCCGCGGTACATGCCGCCGAGCTGCGGGATGGAGACGTGGCTTTCGTCCACGAACACCAGCGCGTTGTCGGGCACGTATTCGAACAAAGTCGGCGGCGGCTCGCCGGTCTTGCGGCCGGTGAGATAGCGCGAATAGTTCTCGATGCCGGCGCAGGAGCCGGTGGCTTCCATCATTTCCAGATCGAACACGGTGCGCTGCTCGAGCCGCTGCGCCTCCAGCAGGCGGCCGGCGGCGTTGAGCTGGTCGAGACGCCGTTTGCAATTCGTGCTTGATGCCGGAGATCGCCTGGATCAGCGTCGGGCGCGGCGTGACGTAGTGCGAATTGGCGTAGACTTTGACGAATTCCAGCTCGTCGGTCTTCTGCCCGGTGAGCGGATCGAATTCATGGATCGATCTCGATCTCGTCGCCGAACAGCGACACGCGCCAGGCGCGGTCCTCGTAATGCGCCGGGAAGATTTCGATCACGTCGCCGCGCACGCGGAACGAGCCGCGGTAGAAATCGGCCTGCGTGCGCTTGTATTGCAGCGCCACCAGGTCGGCGAGCAATTGCCGCTGGCCGATCTTGCCGCCCTGCTTGAGCGTGAAGGTCATGGCCGAATAGGTTTCCACCGAGCCGATGCCGTAGATGCACGACACCGAGGCGACGATGACGACGTCGTCGCGCTCGAGCAGCGCGCGCGTGGCCGAATGGCGCATGCGGTCGATCTGCTCGTTGATCGAGGATTCCTTCTCGATGTAGGTGTCGGTGCGCGGGACGTAGGCTTCCGGCTGGTAGTAGTCGTAATAGGAGACGAAATATTCCACCGCGTTGTCGGGGAAGAACGACTTGAACTCGCCGTAGAGCTGCGCGGCCAGCGTCTTGTTCGGCGCCAGGATCAGCGCCGGGCGCTGCGTCGCCTCGATCACCTTGGCCATGGTGAAGGTCTTGCCCGAGCCGGTGACGCCGAGCAGCACCTGCGTGCGGTCGTTGCGCTTGACGCCTTCGACCAGTTCCTTGATCGCCTTCGGCTGGTCGCCCTTCGGCTCGAACTCGGATTGGATCACCAGCCGCTTGCCGCCTTCGGATTTTTCCGGGCGCGGCGGGCGATGCGGCATCCACGGGGTGGTGGCGAATTCCTTGCGGCCTTCGCGCAGCAGATTCTCCAGCGCCTGCGCGGTGGCGGCGACGCCCATCGACGACAGCCCGCTGCCCGGCTGCGGCAGGTCGGCGCGCGGCAGGCGATATTTCGGATCGTCTTTCGTTGGCACGGCGGCGGCGGCGGTTCGTCATCGCCGAGGCCGAATTCCTTCGCCAAAGCCGGATCGAGCCCGGTGATCGGCGAGGCGGAATAATCGCGCTGCGGCGCTTCCTCGAAACCTTTCGGTGTCGACTTGCGCGCCTTGTGCGCGGCGGAGAAATCGGCGCGGCGGTCGAACGAATTGTCCGGCGGCGGCTGCAAGTTCGGATTTTTGCCGGTGCCGGAACCCAGGCCCGCGGTGCCCTTGTTGATCGCCGGATTGAGCAGGTCGGCGAGCGCGTCCGGCGTTGCCGGCTCGACCGGCCGCGCCGCCTTGGCGCGCGTCGGCCGCGCGGGATCCTTCGGTTTTTTGGGAGGCTTCGCCATTCGCTCGAATATGGGGCGAGTCCGCGGGCGAGGAAAGGGCAGCCTTACGCCGTCCCAGCCGGATGCTAAGCTGTCGGCAAAAGAAGTCAGGGAGGACGCGATGACTGCAACCAAACTCACACGCCGCACGCTGCTGGCCGGGCTGGCGGCCGCGCCACTCGCCGGCACCGCCCGCGCGCAGGCCGACTGGCCGAACCGCAAGTGCGGGTGATCGTGCCTTATCCGCCGGCCGGCGGCGCCGACACCACCGCGCGCATCCTCTACGCCAAGCTGGGCGACATGCTGCAGCAGCAATTCGTCATCGAAAACCGCGGCGGCGCCGGCGGCACCATCGGCGAAGCCGTGGTCGCGAAGGCCGAGCGCCGACGGCTACACCATCCTGCACGACGCCACCGCGTTCTCGGTCAACTCGTCGCTCTATCCGAATCTGCCGTTCGACTACCGCAAGGATTTCGATCCGGTCGTTCCTGGTCTCGCTGGTGCCGAACATCCTGGTGGTGACGCCGTCGGTGCCGGTCAACAGCGTTGCCGACTCATCGCCTACGGCAAAGCGCAGCCCGACGGCATCACCATGGCGTCGTCCGGCAACGGCACGCTGCAGCATCTCTGCCTCGAGATGTTCCGGCCACGTCACCGGCATCAAGATCAACCACGTGCCCTATCGCGGCGGCGGGCTGGCGCTCACCGACGTGATGTCGGGGCAGGTGAAATTCTTCTTCTCCAACGGCTCGTCGGTGGTCGGCCTGATCAAGGGCGGCAAGGTGAAGGCGATCGCGCACACCGGGACAGGGCGGCTCGACAGCCTGCCCGACATTCCGCCGGTGTCCGATACGTTGCCCGGCTTCGAAGCCTATGAATGGAACGGCGTGTTCGTGCCGCACGGCACGCCGAAGCCGATCGTGCAGAAGCTCAACGCCGAGTCTCAACCAGGCGCTGGTCTCGCCCGAAGTCAGCGCGCGCTTCAAGCAGCTCAACATCGTGTCGCGGCCGAACACGCCGGAGGAATTCGGCAAGTTCGTCGAAGGACCAGATGGCGCTGTGGAGCAGGGTGGTGAAGGACGCCAATATCAAGCTGGGTTAAGCCGTGGCCCACGAACCGTCGCTATCGCCGGCCCGGTGGCGCAGCCGAAAGAAGCCGCGCGTCATGCCGCCGCCCGGCGCCTGGGATTCGCACGCGCATGTGTTCGGGCCGGCCGGACAAATTTCCCTACACGCCGGGGCGCGGCTACACGCCGCCCGACGCGCCGGTCGAAAAGTTTCTCGCGCTGCTCGATCATAACGGCTGCGCGCATGGCCTGGTGGTGCAGGGCAACGCGCACGGCTACGACAACCGCGTGGTGCTCGACGCCATCGCGCGTTATCCGCAGCGGCTGCGCGGCGTCGCCATCACCGACACGCGCATCGAGCCGGCGACGCTGCGCGACTGGCACAAACTCGGCATGCGCGGCTTGCGCTTTCATCTGATGGCGGAAAAGCCCGGCTACGTGCGCGGCGTCGGGCTCGACGTGTTCGAGGTGTTCCGCAAGACCATGGCCGAACTCGGCTGGGTCATGCAGATCTTCTGCGACTGGCGGCTGCTGGCGCAGACCGCGCCGCGCCTGCGCGAAATCGCGCGCGAGATGCCGGTGATCGTCGATCACTACGGCATGGTGGAGGCGGCGCGCGGCGTCAACGAGCCGAATTTCCAGGCGCTGCTGAAGCTGGTCGGCGAGGGCGCCGTGCATGTCAAAGTGTCGGCGCCCTACCGCATCTCCACGCAATTTCCCGACTATCCCGACGCGCGGCCGTTACACGAGGCGCTCGTGCGCGCCAATCCGGAGCGGCTGATGTGGGGCACCGACTGGCCGCATCCCTCGATCGCCGCCGACGTGATGCCGGACGACGGGCATTTGCTGGATTTGTTTTTTGACTGGACGCCGGATGAGGCGACGCGGCGGCGGATTTTGGTGGAGACGCCAGCACGATTATTCTCGGCCTAGGCGTCAATTTCCGCCTATTGATCCAACGCAATGCCGGGGCCCGCTCTTCGTGCCTCTATTAAAATATATATGGAGACAGGGTCATGAAATCGGCACATCTTCAGACCGCAGCCGGCATGTCTGCGGCGGCGGAGCGCATCGGCGACGAGCTCTTGCGCACCAAAGATAAAATCGCCCACTCGGCGTCGGACGCCGGCGAGGATCTGGCGGCGGAGCTTCGCCGCTTGCAACGCGACCTCAGTGCCGTCAAGGAGACGCTTGCCGGATTTGGCAAAGAGTCGGGCGCGGAAGCGAGCGAAGCGGCGTCGCGTATCGGCGCCGCGGCCTCAGACGCGGCCAACGAATTCGCGGGCAATGCCAAACACGACGCCGCGTCGGTAATGGCTGACCTCGAGACCTTCGCCCGGAAAAATCCGCGTTATGTCCTCGGCGGTGCGCTGGCAACCGGTGTTGTGCTGGGGCTGCTGCTGCGGAGGTCTTGATGTTCGCGGCCTGCATGAGCCTGTGCAAGGGCGAGTTCAAACGGCGCATTCGGGCGCTGACGGTGACGGCCGCGCTGGCTCTGGCCGCTGCCGCGATTGTCCTGGTTGGGATCGGCTTCGGACTGTCGCTGCTGTATGTCTGGCTGCAGCAGCTTTACGGCACGACGCCGGCCTTGGGGATCATCGCCGGCGGTTGCGCCGCTCTCGGCCTGATCCTGTTTTTGATCGCATTTTTCCGGCCCGCGTCGCGGCCGCGCCCGACCCACCACGAAGCCGACGGTTCGGAGCGCATGATCGCAAGCGGCGAGCACACGATCGACGAAGCAATTGACGCCGTGCAGCACGGTTCAAGGGAAAAGATGCTGGCGGCGCTATCGCTGGCGCTCGTGGCCGGCGTCGTTCTCGGCCGCAAGCTTTAAGCCGCCTTCGCCCAAAGCTGTTTCGAGGCGCGTCTCGCGCCTTCGGCGAGCGATTGCAGCTTGAGCCAGACGATCTTGCTGTCCACCTGCACCCGCCCGGCAAAGGTGCCGAAGCCGCAGTCGACGCCGGCGATCACGTTCTCTCGCCCGACCACGCTGGCGTAGTTCATGATGCGGTCGGCCACCAGCTCGGGATGCTCGACGAAATTCGAGGTGGAATCGATCACGCCCGGGATGATGATCTTGCTGGCCGGCAGCTTCACGTCGCGCCAGATTTTCCATTCGTGCTCGTGGCGCGGATTGGCGCCGGGGAACGACACCGCTTGCGGCCGCGCGCTCAGCACGATGTCGATGATGTCCTTCAGCTCGACGTCGGTGTGGTGCGGCGCCAGCGTCGAGCCCCAGCACACATGCATGCGCATGCGTTCGGGCGGCAGATCGCGCACCGCGTGATTGAGCGCGGCCACGTTGACGCTGATGATCTTGCGGAAGTCGGCGAGGCTTTTGTCGAGATAGACCATGTGGCGCAGCATCGCGAGGTCGGGGCAATCGAGCTGCAGGATCAAGCCAGCGTCCACGATCGCCTGGTATTCGCGCCGCATCACGTCGGCGAGCGCGAATACATAGGCCTCCTCGGTCGGGTAATATTTGTTTTTCAGGTAGCGCGCGATCTGCCCGGGCGAGGGCGAGGTCATGAAGAATTCTTCCGCCTTGGCGCCGGCGAGCGCGGCTTTCGCGGTGTCAATATCGGCCTGCGCGGCCGGCCAGTCCTTCCAGTCCACCGGGCCGGAACAGGCCGGGCGGTGCTGGAACGGCGAGGCGAACTGCTTGAGCAGCAGCGCGAGCTCGGGAAATTCCTCGTCGCCGGTGCCGAGCGGCGGCGTACTCTCGCCTTGAAAGCCCGTCAGCCGGTCGAGCACGTGCACGGTGTAGTCGGTGCGGCCCTGCTCGCCGTCATTGATGATGTCGAGGCCGCATTCGATCTGTTTTTGCACTACATAGCCGATGGCTTCGCGCACCGCGGCTTGCAGTTCGGCGCGGCGCGCGCCCGGCTTCTGCTGCTCGGCCAGCAACAGCTCCACCACTTTCGCGGTGCGCGGCAGGCTGCCGGTGTGGGTGGTGAGGATGCGGTCAAAGCTGCGCTTCATGGAAGTTTGTTTAGTTCGCGCGTGATCTGATCCGAAAACCGGTTCCGACTTTTCGGGATCACGCGCTAGAAGCCGCGCATGACCTCAGTGACGTGCTCGACATTCGGCGGCGCGGCGAAACAATGGCCGACCAGCTTGCGCCACTCCTGGAAATCGGCGGAGCCGCGGAAGTCGACGGTGTGATTCTCCAGCGTCTCCCATTGCAGGAACAGCCGGTAGCGCTGCGGCATCTCGTGCGAGCGTTGCAGCGTCGCGCTCTTGCAGCCCTTGGCGCGCTTGAACAGCGGCACGGCGCTATTCACGCCGGCCTCGAAGTCTTTTTCCATGCCGGGCTTCACGTCGATCTGGGCGATTTCTGTGATCATGGGTCTCGGTGTCCGTGTGGCGGGAGCGGCATTATGAGAGTTCGGCCGCGCGCCGCAAGGGCGGGCGACAGCCCACGCTAAAACGCCCGCATCCGGCGCAGCGCCCAGTAGCTCAGCGCGCTGGCGGGCTGGGGGCCGTCATGACCATGCAAGGGATCGGCGCGTCACTGAGTCCCGCGTTTGGCGGATTTGTCGCCGGCAAATTCGGCTACGCGGCGTCGTTCCTCGTCCTCGACAGCATCGCCTTAGTCGCGCTGGCGCTGTGGATCGTAGCGCGGCCGATCACGGCCGAGGCCTGCCGCGGCGAGGCGGTCGCTCGTTAGTTCGCCGGCGCGACGCGCAAAATGCGGCCGGCGCCGTTGTCGGTGAGCAGGTCGAGCGCGCCGTCCGGCGGGAGCAGTAGGGCCGCCAGCAACAGAAGCTAGCGCATGCCCGTCTCCATCGGTCCCGCATCAACGATGTGGGATCGCGGCGGGTTCCGACAATGCTCAGCGGCTTAGTGTTTTTTCGGCTTGTGGCCGGGCAGCGTGAGGACCGTCAGGCCGCCCATGGCGACGAAGATCAGGCCGAGCAGCAGCGCCACTCCGAACACGCTGCCTTCGTGCCCGACGACATCACTGGCCACATCGGCGCGCGCGATGCCGACCGACACCACGGTGGCGGCGACGATGGTGGAGAGCGCGAGCCCGATGATCGCGACCAACTCGGCGCACGCGGCCGTGCGGCGCTCGTTGCCGAGGGCGCGGCCGGGCGGGGTCGTAAAACCGGTGCTTTCAATGGGCGTGGGCATGGTCGGCCTGTCAACGAATCACTTGTCCAAGCGTTCCATCTATGGAGCGGGATGCGGGCGGCCGTTCGGCCCCATTGCGGCAAAGCCCGTTAGGAACTGCGGCGTTTTCGTGACGGTATGGTTAATGAAAGGTAAATCGCCGCCTATTCGGCCGCGTTGAGCGCTCCCGGCTGCCAGTCCATCGTGACATGGCCGGGCTCCGCCGCCACGCGGTCGAGCCATTTGCGGGTCGCCGGGTAGCGCGTAAGATCGAAATCGCAGCGGTTCGCCACGTGGGTGTAGGCGTAGAGCGCGATGTCGGCGATGGTGAAGCGGTCGGCGACGAAAAAACGGCGGCTGGCGAGGTGCATCTCCATGACGCCGAGCGCGCGATAACCGTTTTCCATCCAGTCCTCGAGCGCGTGCTGCTGCAACTCGCGTCCGCCCTTGATCAGCGCCAGCCAGAAATACGCGGCGCCGATATTGGGCTCCAGGCTGTGCTGCTCGAAGAACATCCATTGCAGCGCCTCGGCGCGCTCGATGCGGTCCTCCGGCGCCAGCGTGCTGCCGCCGGCGACATACCAAAGAATGGCGTTCGATTCGGCGAGATAGCGATCAGGCGCGACTTCCAGCAGCGGGATTTGCCCGTTCGGATTCTTGGCGAGGAATTCGGGCGTGTGACTGGCGCCTTGCAGGATGTCGACTTCCACCAGCTTGAACGGAATCCCGAGCCGGGCCAGCGCCAGGCGGGCCTTGTAGCTGTTGCCGGAACGCTGATCCGAATAGAGCGTGTACATCGTGAGCTGCCCCGAAGCGCTCCGCGCGCCCCCGAAAACGATAGAGCAGGCGAAGTCCGGCATTTCAATGACGATAGCGCAGCGTCAACGTGCGCGTCGTTACAAACTTATGACGCAGCGCGGCATGAACCGGTTGCAGTGCGCGCGATTACTAAAATTTTATTCCGCCGCCACCCGGTGCGCGCGGGCGTATTCCAGCAACGCGTCGTCGTCCACCGGTTTGATCGGCGTGAAGTCGCGGTGCGCGATCCATTCCGGCCGCGTGAATTTGGTGATGTGGTTCGAGCAGGCGCACAGCGTCAGGTAGACGATCTTGCGCGGGTAGGGCGTGATGTTGGGCGGCGAGGCGTGCACCAGATTGCCGTGGAACATCAGCATCGAGCCGGGCTTGCCAGTGGGCGCCACGATGCCGACGCCGTCGGCGTCTGCCGCCTCGGCGGCGAGCCGCGTCACGGTCTCCTTGTCGAGCGTCCATAACGGATAGGACGTGGTGAGCTTGTCGTGGCCGGCCGCGAACACGCCTTGCTTGTGGCTTTTCGGAATCAGCAACAGCGGGCCGTTGATCGGCATCACCTCGTCGAGGAACACCGCGATGTTCATGGCGCGCGCGTCCGGCATGCCGTCGTCGCGCGCCCAGGTGCCGTAGTCCTGATGCCACTGCCAGACGTCGCCCTCGAAGGCGGCCTTGGCGTTGAGCTTGAACTGATGGACGTAGACCTCCTCGCCGAACAATTGCCGCAACGGCTCGACCAATCGAGGGTGTCGCGCCAGCAGGCCGAACACTTCGCTGAACGTGTGCGCGGCGAAAGCGGTGCGCGGGGCGCCGGTCTTCTCGCGCCAGACTTCCTGGCGATCGAGCTTGAGGATGTTCTCGGCTTCCGCGCGTAGCAGCGCGATCTCTTCTTCGGAGAAGCAGTTGGGGAAAAAGACGTAGCCCCGTTCGTCGAAGGCTCGAAGCTGCTCGGCATTGAGCTGCATGGGCAGCGCTCCCTGTTACGGTGGCGGCCGTTGAACCGGCTCTTGGAAAGCTATTTTAGCGCATGATCCCGAAAAGTGGGAACCGGTTTTCGGATTAGATCATGCGCAAATGTTAGGGACGCGCGGCCAAATGCCAAAATCCGCGTGCGCCACAGTCGTTCATGGCGCGCTGCAGCAACATGACAATCGCCAGCAACATGATTGGAACTGCTAGCGGAATCAGCGTGGCCTGCGGGATCGAGCGGGCGACGAGGGGAACTATCCACAAGGCGGCGAGAATTGTTTTCTCCCAAGCCGCGAAGCCGCGCGCGCAACCGTCGACCGCGAGATAGGCGATGGCCGGCGCCAGCACCATCAGGTCGTAGTCGAGGCTGTAAGGCGTCGCCAGCACGCTGCCGATCAGCAGGCCGGCCGCCTTGAGCGGATAGGCGGCTTGACTGCGCCACAGCCAGATGAGCGCCGCCGCCATCGCGAGCATGACCGCGGCTTGCGCCGCGTAGGCGAGCGCGAGACCGCCGCCCCACATGCGCACCCAGGAGAACACGCTCTGGATTTTGAACCAGCCGGTGCCGCCCTGCTCGAGTACGATGGTGCGGGTGAATTTGGTGGAGGCAAGGAACGCGCTCCAGACATCGACGCCGAATGCGAAGGTGACGGCGAGTGCCAGCAGCGCCACGGTGACGGCGGCGGCGGCAAATGCGCGCCAGCGTCCGCTCACGGCGAGCACCAGCGGAATCAGCAGGCCGAATTGCGGCTTGTACGCCAGACATCCGATCAGGATGCCGGCGAGGATCGGGCGGCGGTCGAGTTGGGTGAGCGCCGCACCGATCAAGGCTGCGGTCAGGAACCCGTTGTGCGCCTGACCGAGATTGATGAACACGGCCGGGAAGGCGAGCACGAGC
Organism: uncultured Alphaproteobacteria bacterium; assembly: GCA_963739075.1. Taxonomy (GTDB): domain Bacteria; phylum Pseudomonadota; class Alphaproteobacteria; order Rhizobiales; family Xanthobacteraceae; genus Pseudolabrys. The sequence continues at coordinate 247,234 of CAVTZC010000002.1, forward strand.
AGGAGCCAGAGATGATCGCTTTTTATTCCCACGGTCGGGGGCGGGGGATCCGGAAGGATCGCGCGAATGGAGAGCAGATAAAGGACGAGCGTCACCCCCTGCCACGCCAGCAGCGACAGCCAATAGGGCATCGTCGCCAGCACCGCCGCCAGACCGAGGAAGAATGGCGGGTAATGCCAGCCGTAGAATTGCGTGGCCTGTCCGAAGATCGCCTGCTCGCGGGCGAATTGCTTGGCGGGATCGAATGGGGCCGCCGGCTGGCCGTCGAGTACATAGGTACCGGCGGCATAGACATTAGAGAAATCGGTCCCGAGCGGACGGCCGAAGCGGTCGTTCAGCCCGTTCGAGGTGGCGATCAGGAAGCCGGCGCCGAGCAGCATGGCGGCGAGCAAAGCGAGCGCGACCAGCCGCATCCGCGCGCGGGTCAGCCAAGCGCCGGAGCGCAGAAGGTCAACAAATCCGGCCATGGCCGAAGGGTCTAGCAAAGCAGGCTTAAGGGACGGTTAGAGCATGATCCCGAAAAGTGGGAGCCGGTTTTCGGAAAAGATCATGCTCCCGCAAAAAGCCCATCAACAGGCTTGATGAATGCATCATTCTTTGCGTCTTGCTGTCGCCGTTTTGGCCCGTTACGACACTATAAAGAGCATTGCGAATCCCGGATTTCGGAGACTTTCGATGGCTTTCCTTGCGGACCAGCTCAAGCGCGTCAAACCGTCGGCGACCATCGCCGTCACCGACAAGGCGCGCGCGCTCAAAGCGGCGGGCCGCAACGTCATCGGCCTGGGCGCCGGCGAGCCGGATTTCGACACGCCCGACAACATCAAGGAAGCGGCGATCAAGGCGATCCGCGACGGCAGGGCGTCCAAGTACACCAACGTGGACGGCATCGCCGAGCTGAAGGACGCCATCGTCAAGAAGTTCAAGCGCGAGAACGGTCTCGACTACAAGCCCTCGCAGATCAATGTCGGCACCGGCGGCAAGCAGGTGCTGTACAACGCGTTTATTTCGACGCTCAACCCCGGCGACGAGGTGATCATCCCGGCGCCCTATTGGGTGAGCTATCCCGACATGGTGCTGCTCGCCGGCGGCGAGCCGGTGGCGGTCGAGACCTCGATGGCGACCGGCTTCAAGATGACGGCGGCGCAGCTCGAGCGCGCGATCACGCCGAAGACCAAATGGGTGCTGCTCAACTCGCCGTCGAACCCGTCGGGCGCGGCCTATACGCGCGCCGAACTGAAGGCGCTCACCGACGTGCTGGTGAAGCACCCGGACGTCCATGTCATGACCGACGACATGTACGAACACCTGGTCTACGACGACTTCGTGTTCACGACGCCGGCGCAGATCGAGCCGTCGCTTTATCCGCGCACGCTCACCATCAACGGCTGCTCGAAGGCCTATTGCATGACCGGCTGGCGCATCGGCTATGCCGGCGGGCCGGAACCGTTGATCAAGGCGATGGCGATGGTGCAGTCGCAGTCGACCTCGAACCCGGCGGCGGTGTCGCAATGGGCGGCGGTGGAAGCGCTCAACGGGCCGCAGGATTTCATCGCCAAGCACAACAAGATCTTCAAGGAGCGGCGCGACCTGGTGGTGTCGATGCTCAACCAGGCCAACGGCATCAAGTGCCCGACGCCGGAAGGCGCGTTCTACGTCTATCCGTCCTGCGCCGGCACCATGGGCAAGACCGCGCCGAGCGGCAAGAAGCTCGCGAGCGACGAGGACTTCGTCACCGAATTGCTGGAAGCCGAAGGCGTGGCGGTGGTGCAGGGCACGGCGTTCGGGCTCGGTCCGGCGTTCCGCATTTCCTACGCGACCAAGACGGAAGACCTGGAAGAAGCCTGCCGGCGCATCCAGCGGTTTTGCGGAAATTTGAAATAATTTGTCGTCGCAAGACCGCTCTACCAACATACCGCGCCGGCCCGCTTCTCCTTTTGACGCCGCACTGTGTTGCGGTCACTGGTGCGCGAATAAGGCATAGTCACATAGGCACAAAGGGGGTTTTGCATGCGTCGCATTTTCTTGGGGCTGGGCGCCCTGGCGTTGGGCTTCGTCACCGCGATTGGCGGTGCAGCCGCGCAAGATCAAATCAAAGCGGGCACGCTGGTCTGCGATGTGTCCGGCGGCCTCGGCATGATCATCGGCTCGAAGAAGGGCGTGCAGTGCCTGTTCAATCCGAGTCTGACGGGCCCGGCCGAGGGATATATCGGCACGATCAGCAAATTCGGCCTCGACATCGGCGCCACATCGGCCGGGCAGATGGTGTGGGCGGTCTACGCGCCGTCGTCCTATGGCCCCGGCGTTCTTGCCGGCGTTTACACCGGCGCAACCGCTGAAGCGACGATCGCGGTCGGCCTCGGCGGCAATGTGCTGATCGGTGGCTCCAATCGCACGGTGGCGCTGCAACCTCTGTCAGTGACGGGCCAGACCGGTCTCAATCTCGCGGCCGGCGTCGCCTCGCTCGAATTGCGGCCGGTGCGCTGAACGAAAACTTCATGAGGGCTCTGACGGCCGCCTGCGGGCGGCCGTTTCGTTTCGTGCGTCATCGCTCTTGCCAGCCGCGCGCACTACTGCGACGATGCTGTGACAGGGCCGGGATATTGGTCCGACCTCCCGGCCGGCAAGGGAGGTATTATGGGACAGAACGGCACGGGTCCCAGGGGTCCACGGTGCATCGCGCTGGTGGGCCCATTTCAAAGCGGCAAAACCACACTGTTAGAAGCAATTCTCGCCCGCACCGGAGCGGTGCAGCGGCAAGGAACGGTGGACGCAGGTACCACCGTCGGCGACGCCAGCAAGGAAGCCCGCAGTCACAAGATGAGCGTCGAGGCGTCGGTCGCCACCACCACGTTCATGGGCGACAGCTATACCTTCATCGATTGCCCCGGTTCGATCGAATTCATTCATGACATGCGCGCGGCGCTGCCCGCGGTCGACGCGGCGGTCGTGGTCTGCGAGGCCGACGAGAAGAAGGTTCCGCAGCTGCAATTGATCCTGCGCGAACTGGAAGACCACGACATTCCGCACTTCCTGTTCCTCAACAAGATCGACAAGGCGGACAAGCGCGTGCGCGAAACGCTCAAGCTGCTGCAGCCAGCGTCGCGCGTGCCGCTGCTGCTGCGCCAGATTCCGATCTGGAACGGCGACCTCATCGCCGGCTTCGTCGATCTCGCGCTCGAACGCGCCCATGTCTACAAGGAGCACACGGCCTCCGAAGTCATCGAACTCAAGGGCGAGAATCTCGATCGCGAGAAGGAAGCGCGCTTCACCATGCTGGAGACGCTGGCCGATCACGACGACGAGCTGATGGAGCAGTTGCTCGAGGACATCCAGCCGCCGCGCGACAAGGTGTTCGACGATCTCGCCAAGGAATTGCGCGATCGCCTGGTCGTCCCGGTGCTGCTCGGCGTCGCCACCCGCTCGAACGGCGTGCTGCGCCTGCTCAAGGCGCTGCGTCACGAAGCGCCCGGCGTGGCCGAGACCGTCGCGCGTCTCGGCGCAAAGGCCGGCAACGATTCGCTGGCGCTGGTGCTCAAGACCTTCCACACCACCCACGGCGGCAAGATGTCGATCGCCCGCCTGCTGGCGGGGCAAGCCGGCGACGGCACCACCTTCAATACGCCGGAAGGCGAGGCCGGCCGCGTGTCCGGCGTGTTCAAGGTCATGGGTCAACACTTCGACAAGCGCGCGCAGGCCGTGGCCGGCGAGACCGTCGCTTTCGGCAAGCTCGATCATGCCAAGACCGGCGACACGCTGTCCGCCGGCAAGCAAGCGCATGCGGCGCTCGTCGAGGTGAAGCCCTATGCGCCGGTGCTCGCGCTGGCGGTGCAGGCCAAGGAACGCAAGGACGACGTCAAGCTCGGCGCTGCCTTCACCAAGCTGACCGAAGAAGATCCCTCGCTCACCGTCGTGCACAACGCCGAGAACCACGAGGTGGTGATCTGGGGTCAGGGCGAAATGCATTTGCGCGTGGCGGCCGAGCGGCTCGGCGACCGCTATGCGGTTCCAGTCTCGACGCGGCCGCCAACGGTCGGCTACCGCGAAACCATCCGCAAGCCGGTCACGGTGCGCGGGCGGCACAAGAAGCAGTCCGGCGGACACGGCCAGTTCGGCGACACCATGCTGGAGATCAAGCCGCTGCCGCGCGGCTCCGGTTTCAAGTTCGAGGACCGCATCACCGGCGGCGTGGTGCCGCGAAATTATATCCCGGCGGTGGAGGAGGGCGTGCTCGACGGGCTCAAGCACGGTCCGCTCGGCTTCCCGGTGGTCGATATCCAGGTGGCGTTAATCGACGGCTCCTACCACACGGTGGATTCCTCCGACATGGCGTTCCGCATCGCCGGCCGCGTCGGCATCGCCGAAGGCCTGCCGCAGTGCCAGCCGGTACTGCTGGAGCCGATTTATCTGGTGGAGATCGTCTGTCCGAGCGAGGCCACCGCCAAGATGAACGCCATCCTGGCGGGCCGCCGCGGGCAAATCCTCGGCTTCGACACCCGCGAGGGTTGGCCGGGCTGGGACACGGTGCGCGCGCAGATGGCGGAAGCGGAGATCGGCGACCTCATCATCGAGGTGCGTTCGGCCACCGCCGGTGTCGGCTCGTTCTCCTTCAAGTTCGACCACATGGCTGAACTCACCGGCCGCACGGCGGATCAGATCATCGCGGCGAAAAGGGCGGCGGAGTAACGCAACTGTCATCCCGGGCGAGCGAGCTTTGCGAGCGAGACCCGGGATCCAGTAACCCTGGCGCTAATGTGACGGACAGGCCGGGGTTACTGGGTCCCCGCTTTCACGAGGACGACCGCCAGGACTCCCACGTATCCGTGACTTGCCTGTGAAGGCGGGCAGCCGTACCTGTTGCGCATGATTCCGGGAGCATCATGCGCATGAATGTCATTCGTCGTCGTAGCTGGGAAATCCCCGAACGCCTCGCCACGCCCGAGCATTTGTTCTTCAACCGCCGCAGTTTTTTGGCTGGCGGTGCGAGCGCATTGGCGCTGGCGCCGCGCATTGCCGGTGCGCAGCGCGTCACCGACCTCGCCACCCTGCCGGACCCGACCGCCGACCTTTACCCGGCCAAGCGCAACGGGAAATATACGCTCGACCGCGCGATCACCGACGAGACGATCAACGCGCATTACAACAACTTCTACGAATTCAATTCGTCAAAGGAAGTCTCCGAGCAGGCGCAGCTGCTGGCGATCCGGCCGTGGACGGTGAAGATCGACGGCCTGGTGGAGAAGCCGTTCGAGATCGGCATCGACGATCTGATCCGCAAGATGACGCTGGAGGAGCGCACCTACCGCCATCGCTGCGTGGAAGCCTGGAGCATGGCGATCGCCTGGACCGGTTTCCCGCTCGCCAAGCTGGTCGATTTCGCCAAGCCGCTCGGCTCCGCCAAATTCGTGCGCATGGAAACCTTCATGAACCCGAAGGTCGCCCCCGGCGAGCGGATGACCTGGTTCCCCTGGCCTTATGTGGAAGGCCTCACGATGGCGGAGGCGACCAACGAGATCGCCTTCCTCGCCACCGGCGCCTACGGCCATCCGATGCTCAAGCAGCACGGCGCGCCGTTGCGGCTGGCGGTGCCGTGGAAATACGGCTTCAAGTCGATCAAATCGATCGTGCGCTTCAGTTTCGTCGAACAGCGGCCGAAGGGTTATTGGGAAGCCTTGCAGGATTCCGAATACGGCTTCTGGGCCAACGTCAATCCGGCGGTGCCGCATCCGCGCTGGAGCCAGGCGAGCGAAGAAGTAATCGGCACCGGCGAGCACCGGCCGACGCTGATTTTCAACGGCTATGGCGACTACGTCGCCGGACTCTACAAAGGCCTGGAAAACGAGCGGCTATGGGCGTGAGCGTACGCTATCGGCGCGGCCAGCACACGCGATTTTGAGGAACGGAAATCGCCAAGCAGAGTTAAGCTAGCTCATTCGTGGCTCGTGGAACGACCTGGAGCCGTCGAAAGGTTTCTTTGTCATTCCAAGCGTCACGAGCACCTGAACACCGGGTTTCAGGAGTCCATCATGGCGCATTCCAATATCCTGCTCGGCGCTGGAGTCACTCCGGCGCAACCTTCCATTCGGCGCGTCGGTTTTGTCGATCTCAAAGACGCGTTTGCCAGAGGCGTCGACGATTTCATTGCGATGCCGACGCATGCCATGTTCTTGTGCGTCATCTATCCGATCATCGGTCTGGCGCTGGCGCGGCTGGCATTTGGTTACTCGATTGTGCCGTTGCTCTATCCGCTGGCGAGCGGATTTGTGCTGGTTGGGCCGTTGGCGGCGCTTGGGCTCTACGAGCTGAGCCGGCGCCGCGAAGCCGGATTGGATGGATCGGCGACCCACGCCTTCGACGTGTTGCGGTCGTCGTCGATCGGCGCGATCGCGGCGCTGGGCATTCTGCTGCTGTTGATCGTTGCGGTCTGGCTCGCCGTCGCCAACGCGATCTATGTGGCGGATTTCGGTTACGCGCCGCCGCCGTCATTGGGTCGGTTCATCCACGACGTGCTGACCACGCAGGCCGGCTGGAATCTCGTGATTGTGGGCAATGCCGTCGGCTTCTGCTTTGCCGTTGTGGTGCTGACGATCAGCGTGGTGTCGTTTCCCTTGCTGCTCGATCGCGACGTCGGTGCGGCCGTCGCGTTGCTCACCTCGATCCGGGTGGTGCTGAAAAATCCGCTCGTCATGGCGGCGTGGGGCCTGAGCGTCGCCGTCCTGCTGGCGCTCGGTTCGCTGCCGTTTTTCCTGGGGCTGACGGTCGTATTGCCGGTGCTCGGGCACGCGACCTGGCATCTGTATCGAAAGGTGGTCGAACCGGAAACGAGCCCGCGGCCGGATCTCCGCAAATCGCCGCCGGCCCGGCACTCTGCGGCCGATTTCCCGGTCAACCTTTTTCCCATGGACCCACTAGAGACCGCGAAGGGACGCGTCCTGCGCCCCTTCCGCCGGCTTCGCCCAATTCCTATCTCGCAGGAAACGCCAACCACCGAGACTTGGAGGGGTTCTTGCGCACATTTTTTGCTTTGCTCGTCGCCGGCTTCACCGCCCTGAGCGCGCTGTCGGCGACCGCGGCCGAAGAGCCGGACCTCATCTTCAAACGCTCGACGGTGTTCAAGCTGCTGACGCCGAACGACAAACTGGCCACCTACGGGTTGGACGACCCCGAGGTTGACGGCGTGGCCTGTCATTTCACCGTCCCCGAGCGCGGCGGCATCAAAGGCTGGATCGGCGTGGCGGAGGAAGTTTCCGATATCTCGCTCGCCTGCCGGCAGATCGGGCCGATCCATTTCAAGGCCAAATTCGAGCAAGGCGAGGATGTTTTCCGCAAACGCCGCTCGTTGTTCTTCAAGAAGATGCAGATCGTGCGCGGCTGCGACACTAAGCGAAACGTGCTGGTCTATATGGTCTACAGCGACCGCTTGATCGAAGGTTCGCCGAAGAATTCCACGTCGACCGTGCCGATTCAGCCCTGGGGCGCGGACGCCGCCGTGCAAAAATGTGCGGATTGGGTGGAGAAATAAAATCCGTCCAATGCCGATCCGGCGCGCGCAAAAGCGTTTATGATGGCGCGGGGGCAAAAGGAGATTGCCATGTCCACCAATCAACCCGATGTCGCCGGAATTCAACGCGCGGTCGCGAACGCGCTGCACGAGCACTGGGTGCTGTTTCTGGTCGAAGGCGTCGTCCTCGTCGTGCTGGGCGCGACAGCCATTGCCTTGCCGCCGCTCGCTACGCTGGCGGCAACGATCATCATCGGCTGGCTGTTTCTGGTCAGCGGCGTGGTGGGCCTGTTCACGACTTTCATGATGCGGCAGGCGCCCGGCTTCTGGTGGTCGCTGGTCTCGGCCGCGCTCGGCACCGTGGTCGGCCTGATGCTGTTGGCGCGGCCGATCAGCGGGGCGTTCTCGCTCACCATCGTGCTTGTCGTCTTCTTCGTGATAGAAGGCGTCGCCTCGATCATGTTCGCGCTCGATCACAAGCGCGAGTTATCCGGCCAATGGGGCTGGATGCTGGTGAGCGGCATCGTCGACCTGGTGCTGGCGACGTTTGTCTTCGCCGGCTTGCCGAGCACGGCGGCCTGGGCGATCGGGCTCATGGTCGGCATCAATATGGTGTTCGGCGGGTCCGCGCTGATCGCCATGGCGCTGCACGCGCGCAACGCTGCGTCGGCGTAACGCCTGTTTCATTCGTCAATTATCGCCACCGCCCGCGTCCAGCCGGCGGAGCCGCCGCGCACCTTCACCGGGAAGCAGCTCACCAGGAAGCCCTTGGCCGGCAAGGCTTCGAGATTGTGCAGCTTCTCGATGTGGCAATAGCCGATTTCGCGGCCGGCGCGATGGCCTTCCCAGATCAACGTGGGATCGTGGGTTTCGGCGTATTTCTGCTTGGTGTAGATGAAGGGCGCATCCCAGCTCCAGCCGTCGGTGCCGGTCACGCGCACGCCGCGCTCGAGCAGGTAGAGCGTGGCCTGGCGCCCCATGCCGCAACCCTTGGCGACATAATCGGGGCGGCCATAGGCGTCGCCCGCGGACGTGTTGATCACCACGATTTCGAGCGGTGCAAGGGTGTGCCCGATGCGCTTGAGCTCGGCCTCCACGTCGGCCGCGCTCACCACATAGCCGTCGGGGAACTTGCGGAAGTCGAGCTTCACGCCGGGCTGCAGGCACCAATCCAGCGGCACCTCGTCGATGGTGATGGCGCGCTTGCCGTGATCCATGGTGGAAGCGAAGTGATAGGGCGCATCCAGATGGGTGGTGCAATGGGTCGATAGCCGCACCCATTCGAAGCCCCAGCCTTCGCCGTCGGGCAGGTCTTCCTTTTTCAGCCCGGGAAAGAACTTGAGAACGTCGGCGGCCGTCGCCTGATGATCGAGGTATTCGATCTTGGGGCCGTAGCTAGGCGGGTCGGCGGCCACATCGTTTTCGAGCGGTACTGAGATGTCGATGATCTTGCGCGGCATGTCGCTATGACCGATGTTGACGAGACAGACTGATGTCAGTCTCAATCACGGCAACGACACTGTCCAGGAGGTAAGGATGCCGGCTTATTGGGTTGCGCGTTCGAAAATCAACGATCCAGTCGAGTACAAGAAATACACCGACCTGGTGCCCGCCATCATCGCCAAGTTTGGCGGCAAGGTGCTGGCGCGCGGCGGCAAGTTTCAAATCATGGAAGGTCCGCAGAAATTCCATCGTTTCATCGTGATCGAATTTCCGACCCTGGAGCAGGGCGTCGCCTGCTTCACGTCCCCGGAATACGACATGGCCGCGGCCTTCCGGCGCAGCGGCGCCGGCGAGGTCGAAACCATCATGGTGGAAGGGGTGTGACGCCCCACCGGTGAGGCGTTGCCCATCGAGGTGGGCACCCCAATTGGCTCTGGCGGCCCAAACCGCCCGCTCCAGCGGGCGGTTTGGGCTTATTTGGCCAATAGACCATTGCGCCCGGCGCTGTCATTATTATGATACCGAAAAATTATGTCAGCGAAAAAAACAAAGTCTTTCAGGGAGGACGACATGATGCATCACCTCAAATCGCGAACATCGGCCTGGATCGCCGGGGCGAGCCTTGCCTTGGCGGCCTGCGCGACATTCGCGATCTCGGCCCACGCGCAGACCAAGGAGCCGATCAAGATCGGCTTCAGCATGGCGCAGACCGGTCCGCTCGGCCCGAACGGCCAGCAGGCGATTCTCGGCATGAAGATCTGGGAAGAAGAGACCAACGCCAAGGGCGGGCTGCTCGGCCGTCCGGTCAAGCTGGTGTACTACGACGATCAGTCCAATCCGACGACGGTTCCCGGCATCTACACCAAGCTGCTCGACGTCGACAAAGTCGACCTCGTGCTTGGCCCCTATGCCACCAACATGATCGCGCCGGCGATGCCCGTCATCATTCAGAAGAAGAAGGTCTTCATCAGCCTGTTCGGACTCGCGGTGAACGGCGAATTCCACTATCCGAATTACTTCTCCTCGCTGCCGAGCGGGCCGACGCCGAAGACGACCTTCACCGAGGGCTTGTTCCAGGTCGCGGCGGCGCAGAACCCGAAGCCGCAGACGGTCGCGCTCGCTGCGGCCGATGCCGAATTCTCCAAGAACTCGTGTGACGGCGCGCGCGAGAACGCGAAGAAGTTCGGCTTCAAGGTCGTTTACGACAAGACCTATCCGCCATCCACCACCGACTTCTCGCCGGTGGTGCGCGCAATCCAGGCGAGCAAGGCGGAGATCGTGGTGGTGTGCTCCTATCCGCTCGATTCGGTCGGCATGGTGCTCGCGGCCCACGAGATCGGGCTGAAGCCGAAGATATTCGGCGGCGCCATGGTCGGACTGCAGGCCACCGTGTTCAAGAACAAGCTTGGGCCGGCGCTCAACGGCATCATCAACTACGAGACCTGGGTGCCGTCAGATAAACTGATGTTCCCGCAGACGAAGGCGTTCTTCGAGAAATACCAGGCGCGGGCCCCGGCCCTGAAAATCGATCCGCTCGGCTATTACCTGGGCGGCTGGGGCAATGCCTATATCGACATCCTCGGCCAGGCGGTCGAGGGGGCGAAGAGCCTCGACGACAACAAGATCGCCGACTATATCCGCAGCCACACCTTCAAAACGGTGATGGGCGACATCAAGTTCGGCAAGGATGGCGAGTGGGCGAAGGCGCGCTGGATGCAAGTGCAGTATCACGACATCAAGCAAGGCGCCGGGCTCGAAACCTGGAAGGGCATGAGCTACCAGACCGTGATCTCGCCGCCCGAACTGGCGACCGGCAAGGCGATCTATCCTTACGAGAAGGCGGCACAGTAACGTAAGCCTTCAAGGCCAATAAAAGCGGCGCGGGAGCAATCCCGCGCCGTTATTTTTTGATCCGCCATCCTGAGGTGCGAACGGAGCGAGCCTCGAAGGATGACGGAGCAATCACATCCCCAAATAGAACTGGCGGATCAGGTCGTTGTTGTTGAGCTCGTCGGCGGAGCGGCCCTCGAAGGCGATCTTGCCGTGCACGATCACGTAACCGCGGTCGGCGATGCGGATGGCTTGCGTGAAATTCTGCTCGGCCATCAGGACCGTGAGCTGGTAGTGATCCTTGAGCTCTTTGATGGCGTCGATAGTACGGGCGACCAGGAGCGGCGCCAGGCCGACCGAGGGTTCGTCCACCAGCAGGATGCGCGGCGCCAGCATCAGCGCGCGCGCGAGCGCCAGCATCTGCTGCTCGCCGCCGCTCATGGAGCCGGCGAGCTGGCGCCGCCGCTCGGCCAGGCGCGGGAAGGCCTCGAAACAGAAGTCGAGATTGGTCTTGATCTGCGCGCGCGCCTTCTTGCGGAAGGCGCCCAGCAGCATGTTTTCTTCCACCGTCAATTTCGGAAACAGCCGGCGGCCTTCCGGCACCAGCGCGATGCCGAGATCGACGATCTGCTCGGTCTTCATTCCGACCAGGTCGTGCTTTTCGCCGTCGATCTCGGCGACGATGCGGCCGGCGCTCGGGCGCACGATGCCCATCACGCATTTCATCAGCGTGCTCTTGCCGTTGCCGTTGGTGCCGAGCAGGACCACGGTCTCGCCGGCGTTCACCATCATCGAGACGTCATCGATCACCCGCACCGCACCGTACGCGGCATGCACGTTTTCGATGGTGATGCTACTGGCCAATGTACGCCCTCACCACTTGCTCGTCGCGCACCACGTCTTCCGGCTTGCCGTCGGCGATCTTCCTGCCGGACACCAGCACGGCCAGGCGCTGCGAGAAGCTCATCACGGCGGTCATGATGTGCTCGATCAGGATGATGGTGATGCCCCGCTCGTTCAGTCGCACGAGCAGCGTCAGGATATCCTCGATCTCGGAATGCGACAGGCCGGCCATCAATTCGTCGGCGATCAGCAGCTTCGGCTCCGCCGCCATGGCGCGCGCGAGCTCAAGCTTGCGCATTTCGACCTGGGTGAGGTCGCGCGGCATCTGCTTGGCCTTTTTCTCGAGACCCACCATTTCAAGCAGCTCGCCGCAGCGCGTATCGAGATCGCCCGGCGAGCGCAGCGGACCCAAGCGGGCATGCACGGTGTAGAGCAGCGGAATGCGCAAGTTGTCGGCCAGGTTCATGCTGTGGAACGGCCGCGGCAGCTGGAAGCTGCGGGCAATTCCGCGATGGGTGCGCTGATGGGCCGCCAGCCCGTCCATCACCTGGCCGTCGAAACGGACGCTGCCGCTTTCGTTCTGCAGCGTGCCGCAGATGCAATTGACCAGCGTACTCTTGCCCGAACCGTTCGGTCCGATCAGGCCTAATCGCTCGCCCGGCTGCACCTCGAGATCGATGCCGTCGAGTGCGACGAAGCCGCCGAACCGCTTGCTGATATTGTCGACATGCAGCAGCGCGGTCATGGCGGCCCTCGGCGCAGGCGTTTCTGCACAAGCCCGATCAGGCCGTTGGGCGCGATGATGACGAAGGCCACCAGCATCAAGCCGACGATCAGCAGGTTGACCGCCGAGGAGATCGTCACCGTGGCATATTGCTGGGCGGAGCCGAGCAGGATAGAGCCGACCAGCGGCCCGATCCAGCTGGTGGTGCCGCCGATCATCGGCATGGCGATCGAATTGACCGCGTACTCCAAGCCCGAAGGCCGACTGCGGCTGAATATAGCCGATGTAGTAGGGAAACGGCGCGCCAGCCATGCCCATGAAGGCGCCCGACAGCGTGGTCGCGATCAGCTTCAGCCGCAGGGTCGGCACGCCGCAAGCCTCGGCCGCCATCTCGTCGTCGCGGATCGTGGCAAAGCCGAAGCCGAGCTGGGAGCGTTCGATCGTGCGCGCCGTCGCCAGCGCGACCACCGCCAGAATCAGCATCAGCACGAACAGATACTCGATGTAATTAATCGTCAGTCCGGCGATTTCCATTTTTTCCGGACGGAGAATGTAGGCGCCGCGCGAGCCGCCGACATAGTCCCAGTTGATCACCAGCGTCTGCAGCACGACCGCCATCGCCAGCGTGGCAATGGCGAAGAACGAGCCGCGCAGGCGCAGCGTCAGGTAACCCATGCCGAAACCGACAATGCCCGACACCACGGCGCTGATCAGGATCAGAACCGGAATCGGCAGCGGATAGAATTTGTACATGAACACCGAGGAGTAGGCGCCGAGCGCGAAGAACGCGGCGGTGCCGAAATTTACGTAGCCGCAATAGCCGCCGAGAATGTTCCAAGCGGTCGCCAGCACGATGAATTGCAGGATCGTGTAGCCGGCGAAATAAAAGTAATCGAGCCCCAGCCAATGCGCGAAGGCAAGCACGAGAAGGCCGACACCGATCGAAATAAGGGAGAATTTCAGCGCGTTCACGGGCTACCGTCCCAAAAGTCCCGCCGGCCGGAAAGCCAGCGTCAAGAGCAGGAAACCGAACGACACCGCGGGCGCCCATGACGGGCCATAGAAGGTCGAGGTCAGGCTCTCGACCACGCCGAGCAGCATGGCCGCGATCAGCGCGCCCGGAATGCTGCCGAGCCCGCCCAGCACACAAATGGCGAAGATGCGGCCGATATAGTCGCGCCCGACCGAGGGCTCGACCGGCTGAATAATGATCAGCAAGGCGCCGGCCACCGAGGCCGTGGCAATCGAGACGCCGAAGGCGATGCGCTTGATGCGGATCGGATCGGACGCCATCAGTTGCAGCGCCAGTTGATCCTGCGACACCGCCTTGATCGCGCGGCCGATGAAAGTGCGGGTGACGAACAGCTCGAGCGCGCCGTACAGCGCCAGCGCCACCAGGCACGGCACCACCATGCGCCACGGCATCTCGATCAGTCCGATATTGATGCTGGGGCCGATATAGGCGGCCTCGACGTAACGGTAGTCGACGCCGAACACCAGGATCAGCGACACTTCGGTGACGAACAGCAGGCCGAAGAAGAAGGCGAGCCCGCGCAGCGATTCCTGCCCGCGTTTTTCGAACGACAGGTAGTAGACTTGGTAGACCGCCGTGCCCAGCAGGTAGAACACCGGGAGCATCGCGATGCTCACAACGACCGGATCGATGCCGAGATTGATGTTGACGAAATAGGCGATGTAGGAGCCGAGGATGACGAAGGCCGGATGCGCGATGTTGACGATGTCGAGCATGCCGAACGAGATCGACACGCCGGCGGTGACGGCGGCGTAGAAAGCGCCGAGCAAGAGCCCTGCGACGATAGCGTTGACGAGGAGATCCCAGGAAATATCCATACCGCATTCAACCGGCGCATTCGGTTCGGCAGATCGCGTTGCAGGAATGCTCACCGGTCCGGCATCGTCGGGCACGATGCGGCCGGTCGCGATATGCCTGTCGAATGGGCCGGTTTTGATTTCCCCTCTGAACTTAAGTTTCTTCTTTGCCCGAATTGGCCTCCGGGCTTTGCACGGCAGTTTGCAGGAAGCCCGGCGGCTTGGCTAGCCCATTGATCGATCAGCCAAACCGGCCATCTGTGGAAAACGAAACGCCCGCCGCCGGACCATGGGCCAGGACGGCGAGCGTTGACGGAAATCGCTTGATCAGGCGGCGGCTTGCGGCCGCACTCCGGCGGGCAACGGCATCGGCTTGTTGGCGCTGTCTTTGAACTCGACAGTCATGAACACCATTTCGCGGTCGCCGAGATTTTCCAGGTCGTGAACCTTGAACTCGCCCTTGCCGTAGGTCTCGTGCCGCGTCTCGCCCGGCTGATAGGTGTATTCGACCGTGCTGCCGTCATGCACGTGCTGGCGGCCGCGGCCGCCCGACACGGCGGTCCAGAAATAATCCAGCACGTGGCGGTGAAACCCGATGCGCTCGCCGGGGGCGAGCCGGATGATCCAGACCCGCGTGCGTTCGGTCTCCGACAGCAGCGTGGAGCCGACGCAAGGGTTCGGATTCTTGGCCTCGCGCTCGAATTCGGCGGTGAGCTCAGCCGGCCACTGCGATTTGTCCTTTTTCTCGGCGGCCTTGTCGAGCATGGTCAGAGCCATGGGAATTCCTCCGATGCTATTTGCGGTCATATATAGCATATTTCGGTAAACGGGAAGATTGAGGGCGATCCATTGGCCGGGTCCAGGGCGGTTGATCATCGGCGGCTCGATGAGCGGCTTGCTGAGCGCATTGATGCTGCGCCGGGCCGGCTGGACCGTGGATATCTATGAGCGGGTGGAGAGCGAATTGTCCGGCCGCGGCGCCGGCATCGTCGCCCAATATGAATTGATCGATCGCTTGCGGGCACTGGGGCTCGCCACCGACGCGCTCGGCGTGCACATCACCACCCGCAAGATCCTCGACCGCCAGGGCCGGGTGACCGAAGAGATCCATTGTCCGCAGGTGCTCACCGCCTGGGAGCGCGTCTACCGGCTGCTGCGCGACGCCTTTCCGCCCGAGAACTATCACCGCGGGCGCGGGCTAGCCGGTTTCGAGCCGCGCGCCAATTCGGTGCTGGCGCGGTTCTCCGACGGCGAAACGGTCGAGGCCGATCTCCTGGTGGGCGCCGACGGCACTCGCTCGACCGTGCGTCAGCAGGCGCTGCCGAGTGCGGTGCCGCTCTATGCCGGCTATTGCGCCTGGCGCGCGATGATCGCGGAAAATGCCATTCCGCCGGACACTGCATCGCGACTTGTTCGAATACATGGTGTTCACTTTGCCGCCAGGCGAGCAGTTGCTCGGCTATCCGGTGGCGGGGCCGGACAACGATCTGCGCCCGGGCCATCGCCGCTACAACGTGGTGTGGTACCGGCCGGCCGACGAAAAGACCAAACTGCAATGGCTGCTCACCGACGAGCGCGGCACCACCCACGCGATCTCGATCCCGCCGCCGCTGATCCGCCGCGAGGCGATCGCGCGAAATGCGCGCCGATGCCGAGCGGCTGGCGGGGCCGCAATTCCGCCAGATCGTCAAGCTGATCGAGGAGCCGATCTTGCAGCCGATCTACGATCTCGAATCGCCGCACATGGCGTTCGGCCGGGTGGCGATCCTCGGCGACGCGGCGTTCGTGGCGCGCCCGCACGTGGCTGCCGGCGTTTCCAAGGCGGCGGACGACGCGGCCGCGCTGGCGCAGGCGCTGCAGGCCGAACCCGACGTGCCGGCGGCACTCATGCGTTTTGAAGCGGCGCGGTTGCGCGAGAACTATCGCATCATCGAGCGCGCGCGCCATCTTGGCGCTTATCTGCAGGCGACGCAGACGCAGGAAGAGCGCACGCGCGCCGGGCTGCACAGTACTGACGCCGCGGTGATCGCGGAAACCGCGGTGCTGGATTTCTTGCGGGCCTAGATTCGCTCCGCTCGTCCCCGCGAAAGCGGGGACCCAGGGCCGACAATTCTAAACGCGGAGATTTTGACTCTGGATTCCCGCTTGGCGCGGGAATGAGCGGATTATCGGTGTAGTTCAAAGTCCCAGCATCTTCTTGGCATTGCCGCCGGCGAGCGCCGCGCGGGTGCCGGCGTCGAAGCTCTCGACCGAATTGATGTGGCCGATCGGATCGTACTCCAGCATGTCAAACGGATAGTCCGTGCCGATGACGATGCGGTCGGCGCCAAAGGTCTTCACCAGCGCTTCAAGCTGATGCGGCGTAAAAACGACCGTGTCGAAATAGACGTTCCGCCGCAGATAGGTCGTCGGCGGCTTCGGCAGATTGCCGTGCGCATCCGACCGCGCGCCCCAGGCATGATCGATGCGGCCGGAATAGGCGCCGAGAAAGCCGCCGCCGTGCACGGCGAGAACGCGAAGCTTCGGATGCCGTTCAAAGACGCCGTCGAAGATCAGGTAGTGCAGCGCCATCGTGGTGTCGAGCGGATTGCCGATCACGTTGTTGAAATAGAAGCGCGCGAAACGCTGCGGCTGGGTGAAACCGGTCGGGTGGATCAGCACCAGTGCGTCGAGTTCCTCGGCTTTCTTCCAGAACGGCGCGAAAGCCGGATCGGACAGCTCCTTGCCGTTGACGTTGGTGAGAATCTCGACGCCCTTGAAGCCGAGCTGTCTTCATGCAGCGCTCGAGTTCCTTGGCCGCCTCGTTGCCGTCCTGCATCGGCACGCCGCCGAGCGCGACAAGCCGGTCGCTGTGCTTGCCGACATATTCGGCGATGCCGTCGTTGAGGGTGCGGGCGGCCTGCACGCCGACATCGACGGGCAGGTAGTAATAGATTTGCGGCGGCGCTGGGCAGACGAGCTGCATGTCGACGCCCATCTCGTCCATCACGGCAAAGCGCTCGTCCGTCGTGCTCATACGCGTGCGGATGTCGGCCGCCTGCTTTGCCATCAGCGCCTGCGTCTCGGGCGTCGAGTCCTGCAACCAGCGGATCGGTGGATTGCTTGAGATGCGGCGTTACGATCTCGGCGACGCGCGGCACCGCGACATGGGCGTGCATATCGATGGTGAGCGCTCTTCGGCCGCGCCTCGCGCCCCGGCTTGCCATGTTTGCGCGCCGCGGTGTTCGCGTATTTGTTCCAGATCGCCATTGCGAAAGTCCTTCTCTTGTTTTTCGTGTCAGAAAACACCGAGATGCTGGCGCAGATCGACGCCGTCCTTGTCCAATTGCGCCGGGGTGGAGACCACCGCGACGTGGCCGGTGTTGAGGATCACGATATCGTCGGCGACGTCGAAAACGAGCTTGGGGTTCTGCTCGACCAGCACGATCGACAGCCCGCTTTCCTTCAGCTTGCGGATGGTGGCCATCACTTCGGCGACAATCTGCGGCGCCAGCCCTTCCGACGGTTCGTCCATCAGCAGCACGCGCGGATTGCCCATCAATGCGCGGCCGATCGCCAGCATCTGCTGCTCGCCGCCCGAAAGATGCGCGGCAATCTGTTTGTGCCGTTCTTGCAGGCGCGGAAACATCGCGAACACGGTATCGGCTGTCCACGGCGCGTGCTTGCTGCCGACGTCGGGCTTACGCGCGGCGACCATGAGATTTTCGCGCACGGTCAGGCTCTTGAAGATGCGGCGGCCCTGCGGCACCAGCGCCACGCCGTGCGCCGCGACCATCTCAGGCGAAAGGCCGGTCACCTTGTCGCCGAACACAATGACTTCGCCACGGCGCGGCGCCAGCAGGCCCATAGTGACGTTCATGCAGGTCGATTTGCCGGCGCCATTGCGTCCGAGCAGGCCAAGCATGCGCGCCTCGCCGAGCTCGAACGACACGTCCGTCAGCACGTGGCTGTCGCCGTAATAGGCGTCGATGTTTTTCAGGCTGAGCGCACTAGTGGCCAAGATAGACCTCCCGGGTGCGCGGGTCGGCCACCACTTGGCTCCGTGTGCCTTCGACGATCACCTCGCCGAAATGCAGGAGCGTGATGCGTTCGGCGAATTCCAATGCCACGTCCATGTTGTGCTCGATCATCACGATCGTCACGTCACGCGGAATGGCCATCAGACATTGGTGCACGTCGCGTCGTTCGTCGATCGACAGGCCGGCGAACGGCTCGTCGAGCAGCAGGACTTTCGGATTCTGCGCCAGCGCCATGGCGATCTCGACGCGCCGGCGTTCGCCGTAGGAAGTCTGCGCCAGCGGCCGCTCGGCGATATGCGCGAGGCCGACCCGTTCCAGCGCCGCGCGGCCGTGCTCGATCAGATGACCCTGGTGCTTGATGTCGATCAGCGGGTTCCAGCGCGCCGGCGACAGGCCGAGCAGCGCCAGCGCGACGTTGTGGATGATGGTGTCACGCGGGAACAAAGTGATGATCTGGTAGGTGCGTGCCATGCCGAGGTGAGGGCGGCGCCGGCTCGGCACTTTGGTGATGTCTTGTCCGAACAAATGGATCGAGCCTTTGTCGGGGCTGATCTCGCCGGTGATCAGGTTGAACAGCGTGGTCTTGCCGGCGCCGTTCGGGCCGATGATCAGCCGCCGCTCGCCCGGCTCGACATCGAGATTGACGTCGCGCGTGACATGCAATCCGCCGAACGATTTGCTTAAGGCCTGGACGGTGAGCGCGCTCATGGCTTGCCCTCCGTCGCCGCGGTTTTGGCGGGCGCGCTCAACTTGCGCCACGCCAGCCGCCACAATCGCACGCTGCCCGGCACCAGGCCTTCCGGCATCAGGATCACGATGGCGACGAAGATGGCGCCGAGCAGAAAATTCCAGCGTTCGATGAAGCCGCTCACCACGGTCTTCACCACCACCACCAGCGCGGCGCCCACCATCGGGCCGAGCAGCGTGCCGGCACCGCCGGAGATCACCATCAGCAGCACCTCGGCCGAGGAGGTGAGCGCCAGCGTCTGCGGACTGATGAACTGCGTGTAGTAGACGAACAGGATGCCGGACACGGCGGTCAACAATCCGGACACCAGGCAGGCATAGAAGCGGATCAGCCAGACGTGATAGCCGAGCGCATTCATGCGGCGCGGCTGGTCGCGCGTGCCCTTCAGCGCGGCGCCGAACGGCGAGCGCACGAAGACCGCCATCGCCGCCACCGACAGCACGAAAACGATCAGCGTCGTGTAATAGAACGTGTTCGGCGAGGTGAGCGAATAACCGAACGGCTCAGGGCGGGTGCTCACGCTGATGCCATTGTCGCCGCCGGTCAGGCTGATCCAGCGATAGGCCAGGCCCCACAGGATTTCGCCCAGCGCCAGCGTGATCATGATGAAGCCGATGCCGGTCGAGCGCAGCGACAGCACGGCGAAAAGCGCCATCGAGGCGATGCCGACGACGAGCGCGACCACGATTGCCGCGGTGTGGCCGGCCCCGATCTGCAGCATATAGGCGGTGGCGTAGGCGGCGATGCCGAACAGCCCGGCATGGCCGAGCGACACCAGCCCGGCATAACCGACCAGCACGTTCAGCCCGAGCGCGAAGATGGCGTAGAACAGGATCTGACTGGCGACGTTGACGTAATAATCGCCCGGCATCCAATAGGGTACGGTGACGAGCGCCACGAAGGCGACCGCGAGGGCGATGAGGCGGGCGCTCATGGCACGTGCCTGCCGAACAGGCCTTGCGGGCGCAACAGCAGCACCAGCAGCATCGGCATGAACAGGACGAAATAGGCGAGCTCAGGCAGAAGGGCTTGGCCAAAATTGTAAATGAAGCCGACGATGATGCTGCCGACGAACGAGCCGAGCAGGCTGCCGGTTCCGCCGAGAATGACCACCACCAGGGCGAGCGGCAGCATGTCCTGGTCGAGCCCGGGATAGACCGACAGGATCGGCCCGCCGATGATGCCGGCGAAAGCGGCAAGGCCCGCGCCGAGCGCGAACACAATGGTGAATAGCTGCGAGACGCGGATGCCGACCACCCGCGCCATGTCGGGATCGTCGACGCCGGCGCGGATCATGGCGCCGAGCCGCGTGCGGTCGAGCAGCAGCCACAGCGCGACGGCAACCAGCGCCGCAATGACGATGATCGCCAGCCGGTAGGCCGGAAACGCCACCGTGGCGACGCGGACGAAGCCGCCAAGCCCGGCGGGCGTGGTAATGTTGAGCGGGTCGCCGCCCCATACCATCAGGCAGAAATCGGCGGCCATGAAGGACAGGCCGAGCGTCACCAGCACTTGCGCCAGTTGATCGCCCGGCAGACGACGCAGCAGCAGCCGTTCGGCCAATGCGCCGCACGCGGCCACCGTCAACGTCGCCAGCACCGCCGCCAGCCAGAAATTGAGTTGGAACCCGAGCATGCCCACGACGAAAGTGGCGCCGACATAGGCGCCAAGCATGAACAGCGAGCCGTGCGTCAAATTCGGAATGCGCATCAGCCCGAAGATCAGGGAGAAACCCGCCGACAGCAGAAACAGCAGCCCACCGAAGGTGATACTGTTGACAGTCAGCACCAGCCAAAAAGTCATAGCCGCAGTGTTCCCGCGCTGATTACTTTTTTTATGCGCGCACGATCGTTTCGGAAAACCGGGTCCCACGATCCGGGGTCATGCGCAAAAATCCACGGGCGCCGCTGTGGCGCCCGCGGAACGGTTCACATCATGATTTGAGCGGCGGATAGTTGCGCGAATAGACCGGCTGCGCCAGGAACTTCGCCTCGTCGTAGGTCCAGAACTGACTCACGTTGTGGTACGTCTTCACGGTCTTGTTGACGAGCTTGCCGTTCACTTTTTCGACGCGGCGAACGTAGAAGTCGCCGACCACATTGCCGAGGTGGTCGAACTTGATCTCGCCGCGCGGCGTGTCCTTCAGATCGACCGAGCGCAGTGCATTGACGAAGGCTTTCCTTGTCGTCGGACTTGCCGTTGGCCTTTTCCAGGCCGGCGGCAACCACCGCGGTGGCGACATAAAGTCCGGCGGCATAGAAGCCTGGATCGACGCTGTAATCCTTCTGCATCGCGGCCACGAAACGCTTGTTGCTGTCGGTAGCGAGGTCGAGCGTATAGGGGCAGCAGCTGTACATGCCGATCGCTTCGTCGCCGAAGGCGCGCATCAGCGCGTCGTCGCCGCCGGTTTCGCCGGTTACCACCGGATATTTCAACCCGGCCGCGGCGTAGGTCTTCATGAAGCGCAGCGGGTTGGAGCCCGCGAAACCTTGGCACACGCCGTCGCAATCCGCGATCTGTGCGACGAAGGGGGTGTAGTCGGGCGTGACCAGCGGCGGCCAGATCTTGTTGATAATCTTGCCGCCGTTGTCCTCGAAGGTCTGCTGGAAGCCGCCCATCTGCTCGTGGCCGAAGGCGAAATCCTCGGTGATGGTGACAACCTTCTTGAGCTTGAGCTCCTTGGCGGCGAAGTCGGCCATCGGATGCATCGCCTGCGCGGAGGTCGCCGACGGGCGCAGGAAGTAAGGATTGGGCTTACGCTGCGTCATATCCTCGGCGCCGGCGAGGCTGAGCATCGGCGTCTTGTGCTGCGCGACGTAGTCGGAGATGGCGAGCAGTTCGAAGGCGGCGAGCGGCCCGAGAATGGCGTCGACCTTGTCGCGCTCGATCAGCTCCTGCGCCTTGGTCTTGGTGCCGGCCGGGTTGCCGCCGGTATCGGCGGAAACGAAATCGACCTTGCGGCCGGCGAAGGTGTAGTTCTTTTCCTTCAGGAACGTGACCACGCCCTGTTCCATCTGAATACCGCCTTGCGCCAGCGGTCCGGTCTTGATGGTGAGCAGGCCGAGCTTGAACGGTGCGGCCTGTGCGATGACCGGCGCCGGGAATTCAAACGTCGCCAGCGCAGCGCCGGCGGCCGTTGCAGCCATAAATTTGCGGCGGGTAACTTTACGAAACATTGTATCCTCCCTCGATCGCGCCCCAAGCGGAGCTGCACATTTTTGAGCGGCTTCGTGAAGGCATCTTTGACCAGCCAGCACGGCCGAATTCAACAGGTAATTCTTGAAGCTTCTTTCCGGGCCGCCGCCGCAAGGATGGCGGACCGAACCAAAGCCATCATCGGCCAATGTATTCCGGTCTGTAAAGCCCGGTTGCAGCGCGGTGTGGCGCACCGGTGCGCCCATGCCGTGGCGGTGGGCAAGCCGCCGCCGGCCATGCTAGATTTCCCATAAGTAGCAACGGCGCTGGCAATCATCGGCGGGAGCTACGGTGATGACAACGAATGGATTTGAAGTCAGGCCCCTGTCCGGCTCGATTGGCGCGGAAATACTGGGCATCGATCTTGCCACGGAGCCGGGCCACAACGTCATCGCCGCCATCCGTCAAACCTGGCTCGCGCACGGTGTGATCTTCTTCCGCGACCAGGATCTGCCGCCGGCGAAATTTCTCGGCTTCGCCAAGCGATTCGGCGACGTGGTCGAATATCCCTTCATCAAGGGCATCGAGGGCTTTCCGGAGATCATTCCGGTCGTCAAGCTCGAACATGAGACGAAGAATTTCGGCGGCATCTGGCACACCGACACCGCCTATCTCGACGCGCCACCGATGGGCACCATGCTGATCGCGCGCGAAGTGCCGCCCTATGGCGGCGATACCATGTTCGCCAATATGTACCTCGCCTACGAGACGCTGTCCGCGGGCATGAAGCGCATGCTGGAGGGGATGATCGCGGTCAATCACTCGGCCAAGGCCGACGTCACGCGCACGCGCGAGGACCGCCTGCGCGACGGCGCCAAATCCGAGGCCAAGAAGGAATATATCAGCGAGCATCCGGTGGTCCGCACCCATCCGGAAACCGGGCGCAAGGCGCTCTACGTCAATGTCGGGCACACGGTGCGCTTCAAGGACATGAGCGAGGAAGAGAGCGCGCCGATCCTCAACTTCCTGTTCCAGCACCAGAGCCGGCCCGAGTTCACCTGCCGCTTCAATTGGCGCGTCGGCTCGCTGGCGTTCTGGGACAATCGCTGCGTGCTGCACAATCCGATCAACGACTATCACGGCTTCCGCCGCGTCATGCACCGCGTGACGCTCGCAGGCGACAAGCCGCGGTAACATTTTTTTCTCGCATGATCTTTCCGGAAAACCGGTTCCCGCTTTTCGGGATTGTGCACTAGATGCCGAGATAGCTTGATTTGATGTGGTCGTTGGCCTTGAGCTCGTTCGGCTTGGCCGAATAGACCACCTGGCCCTTGCTCATCACGTGCACGTAGTCGACCAGCTTGAGCGCGAGGTGCGCGCTCTGCTCGACCAGCAGGATCGACAAGCCTTCTTCCTTCAGTTTGCCGATCGCTTCCCACAGACCCTGGATGATGATCGGCGCCAGCCCCTCCGACGGCTCGTCCATGATCAGGCAATCGGGGTTGGTCATCAGCGCGCGGCCGATCGCGAGCATCTGCTGCTCGCCGCCGGACAGAGTCTTGGCGCGCTGGTTGCGGCGCTCGCGCAAGCGCGGGAACAGCGTGTAGACGCGGTCGAGGTTCCAGCCGTGCCGGTCGGGACTGCGCTCGGCGACTAGCAGGTTTTCTTCCACGCCGAGCGTCGGGAAAACGCGGCGGCCCTGCGGCACCAGGCCCATGCCGCTGCGCACGGTCGCGAACGAGGATTTACCGGTGATGTCGTCGCCCTTGAACACGATTTTGCCGCGGCGCGGCGGATTGAAGCCGACGATCGAGTTCACCAGCGTGGTCTTGCCGACGCCGTTGCGACCGAGAAGACCGAGAATTTGTCCTTGTTCTAGCTGCAACGACAGACCTTGGAGGACGTAGGCGTCCCCATAATAGGTGTGGATGTCCTGGACTTCGAGAATCGCCATGACTCAATCAGTTCCCAAATAAATTTCCTGCACTTTGGCGCTGGAGTGGATTTGCTGCGGCGTGCCGGTCTCCAGAACTTCGCCGAAGTGCAGAACCGAAATTTGCGACGCGACGTCGAACACCACGTCCATGTCATGTTCGATCAAGAGGATCGCCAGACCGGGATCGAGCTTCATCAGGAATTCGGTCATCTCGGTCGATTCGCCCGACGACAGGCCGGCGGCCGGCTCGTCGAGAAGAAGAATCTTCGGATCGCTGGCGAGGCCTAGAACAATTTCGAGCTGGCGCTGTTCGCCGTGCGAAAGATTGCGGACTTCGACATCCTTGCGGTCGAGGAATCCGGCGCCTTCGAGCAGATGGTAGGCCTTGTCGTAGACTTCCTTGTACGAAGACAAAAAGCGCCACATCACGAATTTCGAGCGGCGCAGGCCCTCGATCGCCAGAAGAACATTGTCGAGCACGCTCAATTTCGGAAACAGGCTGGTGACCTGGAACGTGCGCGCCATGCCGAGCGCGGTGCGCCGGTGGCTCGGCCAGTTGGTGACGTCTTGGCCGAACAAAAAAACTTGGCCCGACGTCACCGGGAAAATACCGGTAATGAGATTGAACAGCGTGGTTTTGCCGGCGCCGTTCGGACCGATGATGGCCTTGCGGTCGCCCGGCATGATGCGCAGCGTGACGTTGCGCGTGGCCTGTAAGCCACCGAAACTCTTGCACAAATTCTTGAGTTCGAGGACCGCGATTTCGCCGCCATTGGATTGAGTTTCAGTGTTCACGCGCAAATCCTGGGCTGAAGATTGAACGCCGGGGCTTGTCGGCCAAACCCCGGCGTTGTTCGTCGTTATTCGCAGATATTTGCAGGGCGGATAGTCGCGGTCGTAGACCGGATGCGCGAGGAACTTGGCCTTACCCTCGGTCCAGAACTGCGAGACCTTGCGGATAGGTCTTGATCACCACGTTCCAGAGCTCGTCCTTGTCGTAGCCGAACATCTTCTTCTTCTCGACCTTCTTGATGTAGACGTTCTCGATCGGATTACGCATGTCGTCGAGTTCGACCGGTCCGCGCGGCGCGTCGAGTTTGATGCTCGCCATGATCTTGATGAACTCTTCCGGCCCCGGGTATTTGCCGCCGGCCTTGGCGATCGCCTTATCGAGCCACATCGCGGTGGTGTAGTTGTTCTCCGAATAGTAGCCCGGCACCTTGCCGTACTTGGCGCGATAGGCCTTGACGAAGGTCTCGTTGGCCGGCGTGTCGATCGCCGCGCTGTAGTGCAGCGCCGACACGTCGCCGATCACTTCGTCGCCCATGAAGGGCAGCACGAATTCGTCATAGCTGACGCCGCTGCCGAGGATCTTCAGTCTTGCTGCCGGACGCGCGCAACTGCTTGGGGAATTGCAGCGCCATCGGGCCGACCATGGTGGTGAAGACGCCGTCGGCGTCCGCCTTGAAAGTCGGGATGTAGGGCCCGAAGTCCTTGGTGCCGATCGGCGGCCAGATTTTCTGGATCACCTTGCCGCCGCAGGCTTCGAATGCGGACTGGAAGCCGCCGACCGTTTCGTAGCCGAACGCATAGTCGGCGGCGATGACGATGACCTTCTTGAAGCCGTTGTCGCAGGCCCATTGCCCAAGCGGGTGATGCGGCAGCGAACTCGACCAGCTGGTGCGCATGAAATACGGATACTTGACTGAGCTGCCGCTGGGTCAGGTCGTCGGCCGACGAGACCGAGGAGATGTAGAGCGTCTTTTCGGCGGTGCTCGACCGGCGCCAGCGCGTAGCCGGTCGAGGCCAGCAAGCCGCCGATGAACATTTGAACGTGATCTTGCAGGATGAGCTTCTTGGCCTTGGTGACGCCGGCATCGGGCTTGCCCTGGTCGTCCTCGACGATGAATTTCACATCCATGCCGCCGAGCTTGTTGTTGTGCTCGGCGAGATAGAGCTGGAAGCCGTCCACCATGTCCTTGCCGACCTGGGCGAAGATGCCGGTGACCGGCGCGATGTAGCCGATGCGCAATTCCTCCGCCTGCGCGGTCGACGGCAGGCTCAGTCCAACCGCGAGAGCGCTGCCCAGCAGCAGCGGACTTAGCTTCAGTGACAGTCTGCTAGTCATGGCCGTTTCTCCCTTGTTGTTGCCGCCTTCCGCTCAGGAAGGCGCGGATGCCAGTTTTTTTGTCTCTCCCGATTTGCTCGGTGTTTTATTCGATGCGCCGCGCATCTGACGAAGTCGCGCCGGGATGCCCATCAGGCCCATCGGCAGATAGAGGATCGTGAGCACGTAGACGCCGCCCAGCACGTATTGCCACCACGGCACCAGCGTACTGAGATATTCGCGCAAGGCGAAGACGATGCCTGAGCCGATCGCCGCGCCGACCAGCGTGCCGGCGCCGCCCAGCACGACCATCAGCAGCGAATCCACCGACGTGGTCAGCACCACGGTCTCGGGGCTGATCAGACCATTGGTGTGCGCCCACAGCACGCCGGCCAGCCCGCCGAAGGCGCCGGCGATGACGAAGGCGATGTATTTGTGCAGCCAGGTGTTGTAGCCGAGAATCTGCATACGCAGCTCGCGCTCGCGGATGCCCTCCAGGCTGCGGCCGAAGGGGGATCGCACCAGGACGTATAAGAGAATCAAGCTGGCGGCGAAAAAGGCAAAGACCAGAAAGAAGAACGTCCTCTCGTTGGTCAGGTCGAGCCCGAAATCCGGCCGGTTGGTGACGTTGATGCCGTTGTCGCCGCCGGTGAGCGAGTTCCAGCGATAGGCGAGACCCCAGACGCATTGGCCGAGCGCGAGTGTGATCATCAGGAAATAGACGCCGCTGGCGCGCATCGCGAACAGCCCGAACAGCGCCGCCAGCGCCGCGCCGAGCAACATTCCCAAGATCACCACCAACCAAAAATCCCAGCCGAGTCCGACGTGATACTTCGCGGCGAGGATCGCCGTGAGATAGGCGCCGACGCCGAAATAGGCCGCTTGCCCCATCGAGGAGAGGCCGGTGAATCCGAGCAGCAGGTCGACGCTCATGGCGAGGATGGCGAAGCACATCGCGCGCGTCGTCAGCAGGACCACGAACGAGCTGGAGTGCGGGACGATATAGGCGAGCGCCAGCAGCACGACGGCGACGGACAGGATTTTCATTTTCTGGGTCATCGGTCGTCGCTCACTCGCGTCCGAACAGGCCGGTGGGTTTAATCGCCAGGATGAGAACCATCGGGGCGTAGAGCGTGAAGTAGGACACTTCCGGGAACAGCGCCCTGCCGAAATTGTCGGCGAGGCCGACGAGCAGCGCGCCGATCGCGGCGCCGCCGAGGCTGCCCATGCCGCCGATGATCACGACCGCGAAGGCCAGCGGCAGCATTTCGAAATCAAGGCCGGGGTAAATTCCGAGAAAGGCGCCGCCGGTCACGCCGCCGAGCGCGGCGAGGAAGGCGCCGAGCGCGAAAATGAACATCGAGACGCGGTTGGTGTCGATGCCGACGCCGCGCGCCATCTGCGCGTCATCGACGGTGGCGCGCACTGCGGCGCCCATGCGCGTCTTCTCCATCACCAGCCACAGCAAGACGCCGATCGCCAATGCCGTGCCGATCATGAACAGGCGATAAGCCGGGAAATACATGCCGGCCAGCACGACGCTCGTGGTCAACTCCTTCGGCGGGTTGATGTCCATGTTGTTGCCGCCCCAGATGTCGAGCGCGCCCTGCTGGAACAGGAAGGCGAATCCGACCGTGAGCAGCACCTGGCGCAGCACATCGTTATCGACGGGGAGAATGGAAACGCGGCTCAATCCGAAAAACGCGACAATGATGGCGAGCGCGGCCACCGCGATAAACTGCGGCCAGCTCGCGGCGATCGCCGGAGACCAGCGGGCAACCGCCAAGGCGACGAGGACGCCGATCCCAATTGCGATCACGGCGTTGCGAAGGTGTGCAAAACCTTCGGATCGCAAGAACAGGCGCTCCATGACGAGGCCGATCGCGGCGACGGCGAGCGCCGCCACCGGCAGCGACAGCGCCCAGGATCCGGTCGCGGCGATGACCGAGAGCGCGATGTAGCCGCCCCACAGAAAATAGGCGCCATGGGAAAGATTGACGATCCGCATGACGCCGAAAATCAACGACAGGCCGCTGCCCACGAGAAAGAGCAGCGCGCCATACGATATGCCGTTGAACGCCTGGATAACCCAAAACTGTGTGTTCATTTCCCCCTCTGGGCCCTTCTGTTAATTCGAAGGTTGCGCAAACCTTACCCTAGGTTCGATGGAAATGAACACCCCAAATGGTCGCGGCCAATAGCGAAACCCGTCATGCCCGCGCTTGTCGCGGGCATCCACGTCTTTAGCGCTATGAAAAGTAGCAAGGCGTGGATGGCGGGACGAGCCCGGCCATGACGGTTTGCTATTTCCGCCCACGCCGTTTCTTGGCTGCCTGTTTTTTCGGCGGAATGATGGGCAACAGCAAATAGGGCGCTTTGCCGCCGCTGAAATGCAGGGTTGTGGTGCCGTTGAAAATGGCGGGCGGGCGGTCCTTCGGATCGTTGTGCAGGAACGGACCGCAGCCGGTGAGCTCGTTCTTGAAGTTCGACAGCTTGCCGCCGCTGGCGCCGCCATATTCGTAGTCCTTGCCGCGCACCGACAGGCCGATGCGATAGCCGGCCGGCACCGCGATCGAGGTCGGCCAGATCTCGATGTCGAGTTCCACCGGCTTGCCCTTGCTCAACGGCTGCTTCTTGTCGTGGGTGTGATAGGGCCGGTAGGGCAGCGACAG
This sequence comes from uncultured Alphaproteobacteria bacterium, assembly GCA_963739075.1. Classification (GTDB taxonomy): domain Bacteria; phylum Pseudomonadota; class Alphaproteobacteria; order Rhizobiales; family Xanthobacteraceae; genus Pseudolabrys. The sequence continues at coordinate 276,019 of CAVTZC010000002.1, forward strand.
TTTCTTGTCGAGCTTGCGGTGGGAGGCGCGCAGCCAGCCTTGCGCGATCGGCGTGTGCGGATCGATGGCGCCCTGGAACACGACTTCCTTCAGGTCGCCGGTGAACACGCGCAGCACGATGAAGAAGTCGGCGTCGCGGGTGGAGGAGGAGGCGAACAGCTTGAGCGCCGACGGGCCGGTGACCTCGGTGTCGTGCTCGAGCACCGGGGTGAGGAAGGTGAGGCCTTCGCCCATGGCGGCGAAGTCGAGCTTGGCGCTGCCGGACGGCTTTTTGGTCGTAGAGCGCCATGGACTTGGGATCGAGATAGAACTTGGTCCATTGCGTGCGCGCGATCGGCCATTCGTTCTCAGGCCGCGCCACGAATTTCTCGCCCGGATGGCGGATCTGCAGCAGCACTTTCGGCTGCTTCGACCAGCTGGTGTCCTTGCCGTGCAGGAAATAATCGAAGAAGCGCAGCTGCTGTTCGCGGCCGTAGTCGGTGTAGAAATGCGTCCAGTGCTCGATGCCGTGCGCCTCCAGCCATTTCTGCTTGGAGGCGGCGCGCCCGAAGCCTTCGAAATTGCCGCGCGGATGCAGGCCCTGGCCGCCCCAATTGGCGGCCGAGAACAGCGGCGTCGTCACCTTCTCCCAGACCGGGGACCGGTCGCGGTGATATTTGTCGTCGAGCGGATGCGCAAAAATCTGGCCGCCGAAATCGGAGCGGTTCTTGGCGAGCGCTTCGTCCGACAGCGTCTCCGGGCCGCACACCAGCTCGCCGTGCACGCGGCTGCGCCCGCCTTTTTCGCCGACGCCGTATTGCACGGTCTTCACCTGCATGTCGTACCAGTTCTCCCAGAACGTGGAGAGAATGCCGCCGTGATGCGTCATGTCGCGGTACCAGTCGGCCGAGCCTTCCCACACGCACATGGCGGCGAGATGCGGCGGCTGCAGTGACGCCACGTGCCACTGGTTCATGCCGTAATAGGAAATGCCATTGAGCCCGACCTTGCCGTTCGACCAGGGCTGCTGGCCTGCCCATTCGATGCAGTCGTAGAAGTCTTTCGTCTCGCGCGGCGAGAAATGGTCGATGTAACCGGGCGAGCAGCCGGCGCCGCGTGAGTCGACGCGCACGCAGACATAGTCGTGCGGCACCCATTTCTCCGGATCGACCACCTCCCAGCTCTGGTAGAGGTTGCTCGATCCCGCGGTCACGTCGGGATGTTTCTCCGCCATGCGCTGCCAGGCGCTCGGATAGCCGTCCTGGAAGGCGAGGTTCTTGGCGTAAGGGCCGTAGGTCAGCAGGACCGGATATTGGCCGTCTTTCACCGGGCGAAAGACGTCGGCGCGCAGCACCAGGCCGTCGTCCATCGTGATCGGTACGTTCCAATCGATCCGCATGCCATCGCGGATTTCGGACAATTTCTGCAACGACGCCATCACATCCTCCCGCAAAACGCTGTCATGGCCGAGCTTGTGCCGGCCATCTATGTCTTTTGTTCCGAGAGGCTACAAAGACGTGGATGCCCGGCACAAGGCCGGGCATGACGAAAATTATCGCGCCTTCGCGCTCGCTTTCCTGCGCTTGAGCTTCGCCTGCTTCTCCAGCACGGCGCAGACCGCGGCGGTATCCTGCGCGCCGAGGCCGCTCTTCATCGCCTTCAGGTAGACCGGCTTACTGGCGTCGAACATCGGGGTCGGCACTTTGATCTTGCGGGCGTAATCGCCGATCACCCGCATGTCCTTGTCCCAGACGTCGATCTTCATGGTGACGTCTTTGTAGTTGCCCTTCACCATCATCGGCGCGCGTAACTCGAACACGCGCGAATTGCCGGCGCCCGGGGTGATCAGATCGAAGATCAGTTGCGGCGGCAGGCCGGCCTTCATGCCGAGCACCATGGCTTCGGCGGAGGCCACGTTGTTGATGGCGACCAAGAGGTTTGCGACGTATTTCATCTTGCTGCCGTTGCCGAAGGCGCCGACGTCGTAGACTTGGCGGCCGAAGGCCTGGAACATCGGACGCAGCCGCTTGATCAGGCGGGAATCGCCGCTGGCATAGAACACCAGGTCGCGCGCTTTGGCCTGCGAGCCGGTGCCGCTGACCGGCGTGTCGAGCATCGCGTGGCCGGACTTGGCGAGCATGCGCGCGGCTTTTTCCTTGTCGGAAATCGCAAAGGTGCTCATTTCCACCAGCAGCTTGCGCGGCAGCTTGGCGGCGGCGATCGCCCGCACGGTATCGATCAAGGCCTGCGGCTTGGGCAGGCTGGTGAGGATGGTCGGCACCGCGGCCGCCAGTTCGGCGGTATTGCGGGCGATTTCGACGCCGGCGCGGGCGGCTTCGCGGCGGCGCGCCGCGCTGATGTCATAACCGACCACGCGCCAGCCGGCGGCGGCCAGGTTCTTCGCGAAGGCCCCGCCCATGATACCGAGGCCGACGACGCCGACGGTGCCCTTGTTCCTTTTGGCCGCAACCATTCAAATTTCCCCATCGTGAAAACGAAACGTGGACATGGGCCCACGCTTTGCGGGTTTCATAGTGGTCGCGAGCATGGCTGTCGAGTGGGCTAAGGTGGTAAAGCGGCTTTCAAGCGGCGCCGCGATCGCCTATCGTCGCCGGTAAAAGCAGTGAGGGAGGAGTCATGCATATCGGAGTAGCCGGTCTCGGCGCGATGGGCGGCAACGTCGCCGCGCGGCTGATGGAAGTCGGCCATCAGGTCACGGTCTGGAACCGCACGCCGGATAAAACCAAGCCGCTGGCGGAGGCCGGCGCCAAGGTCGTCGCCAGCCCGACCGCCGTCGCCGCCGCGAGCGAGGCGGTGATCACCATGCTGACCGACGGCGCGGCGATCGACGCCGTCTACAACGGGCCGAACGGGCTGTTGTCGGGCGACGTCAAGGGCAAGCTGTTCATCGAGATGAGCACGGTGGCGCCCAAGGTCGAAACCGACCTCGCCCCCAAGGTGCGCGCCACGGGCGCCGCGATGGTGGAGTGCCCGGTCGGCGGTTCCACTGCGCCGGCGCGCAAGGGCCAACTGCTCGGCCTGATGGGCGCCGAGCCGGCCGATGCCGCGCGGGCCAGGCCGATCCTCGAACAACTCTGCCGCAAGGTGGAACATTGCGGGCCGGTCGGCACCGGCTCCGCGATGAAACTTGCGATCAATCTTCCGCTGATGGTGGCCTGGCAGGCCTATGGCGAAGCTTTCGCCATTGCACGCAGCGTCGGCTGGGAGCCCAAGCGGCTGCTCGACCTGTTCGTCGAGAGCAACGGCGCCAACAAAGCGCTAGGGATGCGCGCCGACATGATCGTCAAAATGTTCGAAGGCAAAGATCCGGGGCCGACCACCTTCAGCATCGCCAACGGCTTGAAGGATCTGCGCACCATGGTGGCGACCGGCGAGTCGCTGGGCGCTGACATGATCGCCACCAAGGCTGCGCTTTCGGGCTTCGAGGACGCGGTCAAGCACGGCATCGGCGGCGGCGACGGCGCGCAGATGACGGTCTATTGGACGCAACGCAAGAAGTAGTCGACCGCTAATCACGGCCGGGGAGGCCATCCATGAAACTCTTTTCATTCTGGCGCTCGCTGGCGACGTTCCGCGTGCGCATCGCGCTCAATCTCAAAGGCATCACGCCCGACGAGGTCATCGACGTCAATCTGATGCAGGGCAAGCAACGCGACGAAGCCTTCGCCAAGGTCAATCCGATGAAGGCGCTGCCGGCGCTGATTCTGGACGACGGCACCGTGCTGTTCGAGTCGCTCGCCATCCTCGAATATCTCGACGAGACGCATCCCAATCCGCCGCTGCTGCCGAAGGAGCCGAAGGCGCGTGCGCGCGTGCGCGGTCTGGCGCAGATCATCGCCTGCGACACCCATCCGCTGATCGTGCCGCGGGTGCGCGAGTATCTCGCGCACGAATACAAGGTCGACGAGCTGGGCGTGCTGAAATGGGGCCACCATTGGCACGTCGAAGCCCTGAAGGCGCTGGAGACAAATCTGTCGACGTCGAAGGACACCGGCCGCTTCTGCCAGGGTGACCAGATCACCATCGCCGACATCTGCCTCGCGAGCCAAGCGGCCGGCTCGACCTATTTCAAGGTCGACGTCGCGCCGTTCCCGACCGTCAAGCGCATCGTCGACACCTGCATGGCGATCGACGCCTTCGCCCGCGCGCATCCGATGAAGCAGCCCGGCGCGCCCGCCTCGGTCTGATCGCATGCTCGACACCGCAATCGTCGGCCTCGGCTGGTGGGGCAAGACCCTGGTGAAGGCGGCGCGCGATTTCGGCGCGCCGATCCGTTTCGTGCGCGGCGTCTCGCTCGAGCCCGACACGGTGCGCGATTTCGCCGCTGAAAACAAAATCGCGCTCGGCACGTCATTCGAGGAGGTGGTCGCTGACCCGGCGATCAAGGCGGTGGTTCTCGCGACGCCGCACACTAAACATCCGGAACAAGTGAAAGCGCTGGCGGCAGCCGGCAAGCACATCTATTGCGAGAAGCCGTTCGCGCTCAGCAAGGCCGAGGCGCAATCCATGCTGGACGCCTGCCAGCGCGCGGGCGTCGTGATCGGGGTCGGCCATCATTTCCGGCTGATGCCGTCGATGCGCGTGCTGGCGGAGCTCAAAGAGGCGGGCGCGTTCGGCACCATCATGCATGCCGAGGGCAACTACAGCCACGATTGGCTGGCCAATTACCCCGCCGATAGCTGGCGCATGCAGGCTTCGGAAAGCCGCGCCGGCGGCATGACCGGCATGGGCATCCACGTGCTCGACTGCTTCCGCGACATGGTCGGTCCGATGAAGCGCATCAGCGCGCTGTCGAAGACGCGCGCGCTCAAGCTGCCGACCGGCGACACCACCGCGGCGCTGATCGAATTCGAGAACGGCGCCACCGGCACACTCGGCACCACGATCAAGACGCCGTTCCGCTGGCGCATCGCGATCTTCGGCGAGAACTGCTGGGCCGAGAGCGTGAGCGAGACGCGCGCCATCGTGCGCCGCGCCGGGCAGGAGCCGGAAATCATCGAGCGGCCGGCCGACATTCATCTTGGCCGCAATCTCGATTATTTCGCCAAGGCCGCGCTCGGGCAGGGCACGTTTCCGATTTCGCCCGCCGGGATTTTGCAAACCGCCGCCGCGCTCGAAGCCGTGTTCAAGTCGGCCGATGCCGACGGCGCATGGATGGAAGTGTGACCATGGCCGAACCGCAAATCAAATTCGAGGATGGCGCCGGCTACGAGACCATGATGGGCGTCTGGAGTCGCTTCGCCGGCGATGTCTTCCTCGATTGGCTGGCGCTGCCGAAAGGCCTGCGCTGCATCGACGTCGGCTGCGGCAATGGCGCCTTCACCGAACTCCTGGTCGAGCGCTGCGCGCCGAGCGACGTGCAAGGCATCGATCCGTCGCCGGGGCAGCTCGCGTTCGCGCGCCAGCGCCACACCGCCAACGTCGCCACATTCCGCGAAGGCGACGCCATGGCGTTGCCGTTCGCGGACAAGACTTTCGATCTCGCGACGATGGCGTTGGTGATCTTTTTTGTGCCCGATCCGCCGAAGGGCATTGCCGAGATGAAACGCGTGGTGCGCTCCGGCGGCACCGTCGCCGCCTATGCCTGGGATCTTCCCGGCGGCGGCTTTCCCTTGGAGCCATTGCTCACCGAAATCCGCGCGATGGGATACAAGGTGCCGCAGCCGCCAAGCGCCGACGCGTCGCGCATCACCGCGATGCATGACCTCTGGAGCAGCGCCGGTCTTGCGTCCGTGGAGACGCGCGAGATCGTGGTCGAGCGGACCTATCGCGATTTTAATGGGTTCTGGACGTCGAGCATGGCATCGCCGAGCGTCACCGCCGCCCTCGGGGCCATGCCGGCAGCGGATGTCGAGCAACTCAAGGATCGCGTGCGCGGCAAGCTGCCGACGGATGCGGCGGGACGCATCACCTACGGCGCGCGCGCCAACGCGGCGAAAGGCCGCGTGCCATAACGCTTACGTCAGCTTCGAGCCTTCCATGCGCTCGACGTAGGCCTTCGACACGTGCGCCACGTCGGTCACCAGGCCGAGCTTCTCCATGCCGAGGATGATCAGCCCGTTGAGGTCGAGCTCGTACCAGGCGTGTGACAGATAGGCGTCGCGCGGGAAGCGGTGATGGTTGTTGTGCAGGCCTTCGCCGAAGGTGAGCGCCGTCATCAGCAGGTGATTGGTCGACAGGTCCTTGGTGTCGTCAAAGCGGCGATAGCCGACCTTGTGGCAGACCGAGTTGACGGTCGCGGTTGCCATCACCGAGAGATAAGTGCGCAGGAAACCGCCGAATAAAATGGTGCCCCACATCGCGTGCAGCCCGCCGAAGGCGTAGCCCCAAATGGCCGGGATGCCGACCATCGACAGGAAGTACCAGAACCAGCGCGTACGGGTGAAGAACATCACCATCGGATCGGCCAGCATGTCCTTCGCGAAGGCTGTGTTGTCCGTCATGGTGTCGTCGAACAGCCAACCGTTGTTCGAATAGGCCCAGCTCTTGAGCTTGGACGTGATCGGATGGCCATGACCGTCGAGATAGGGGCTGTGCGGGTCGCCGACCTCGTCGGTGTAGAGATGATGGCGGCGGTGATTGCCGACCCATTTCAAGAGCGAGCCCTGGCAAGTCATCTGGCCCATGGCGCAGAGGATGAACTTGACCACTGGGCCGGCTTTGAAGCTGCGGTGCACCAGCATGCGATGCACGGTGACGCCGAGGCCGACCGTCGTCACCGAATACATCAGCGCGAACATCGACCACTCGATCCAGCTTAAGCCCTGCGTGAACGCCCAGGTGAGGCCGGCGATTGAGCCGGTCATGAAGATGCCGAACAGGATGAAGCTTTCGGTCTGCTTGGCCCGCACCAGCGGGCCGCCGACGATGATGCCGTGCGGCAAATCGGGATGAACGTCGTCACGAGCGGCGGCACTTTCGTGGTACTCGGCTACTACAGACACGCTCACACAATCCGCCAGCACAAGCTACAAGGTTAACAAAGTCTTAATACAACCAAACACCCGATTTTTCAATGTCGGATTTGTTCCCGATCGTAGCGCCGGGGCGCGCGTGAATGCGACTCGCGCGACAGTGTCGGCGGCTTCGCGAAGTTAACTATATGGCTGAATTGCCGGCCGCCGATCGGCGCGGACCAAGCGCGGCTGGCAGCGTAATCCGTTCGTCGAATGAACCGCCGCCTGGCGCCGGGCGTGCCAGGCGGGCTTTGGTCATTGCGCCTTGATGCCGGCCGCCTTGATGACCGGCCACCACTTCTCGATTTCCTCGCGCTGGAACTTGGCGAGCGCCTCCGGGCTCTGCTCTTCCGGCGGGAATATGTCCTGCGCGAGCGCGGTCAGCTTGTTGCGGGTCTCCGGGTCGGCAAGCGTCGTGCGCAATGCGCCGTTGAGCTTGGCGACGACTTCTTTCGGCGTGCCCTTCGGCACCCAGAAGGCGTGCCAGAACGTGAAATAGAACCCCGGCAGGCCAGCCTCGTCCGTGGTCGGTATGTCGGGCGCGGTCGGCAGCCGCCGTTTGTCGGTGACGGCGAAGACCTTGACCTGTCCGGCCTTGAGCTGCGCCATGGAAACCGCGGGCGTGTTGAGCAGCACGTCGATCTGTCCGGAAACGATCGCCTGCGTCGATTCGCCGGCGCCGCGATAGGGGATCATCTGGATCGGCGAGTTGATCGCCTTCTGGAACAGAATGCCGCTGACGTGGCTGGGCGAGCCGATGCCGGAATTGCCCTCGGTGGCCTTGTCCGGATTAGCCTTGATCCACGCGATCAGTTCCTTGAGGTTGTTGGCGGGCATCGTGGCGCGCGACACGATCAGGAACGGCTGGGTCGCGATCAGCCCGACCGGATCGAGGTCCTTCAGCAGATCGAACTTTAGATTGTAGATCGCGCCGGTGGCGACATTTGTGCCCCATTGGCCGATCAGCATGGTGTAGCCGTCGGGCGACGCATGCACGACGCGGTTGACGCCGATCGTGCCGCCGGCACCGGAGGTATTTTCCACGACGATGGTCTGGTTGAGCGCCTTGCGCATCCCTTCCGCCATCAGCCGCCCGATGACGTCGGTGGAACCGCCGACGCTGAGCGGGATCACCAAGGTGATCGGCCGCGACGGATAGTCGTCGGCCGACGCGGGGCCGATGAAGGCCGCCGCCAGTGCCAGACCGAGCAGCCATTTTTTCATGACGTTCCTCCTCCAAACATCGATGTATTCTTATTCGTGCGCTCCGGACTATCGACGGCGCCGGACGCGATTTCAAGCGGTCAATGCGGACGGGCGTGGATGGCGAAGTGAATCCTTGCTACAGCGGATTTGGCCGCGTGAGGACTCACGCATCAGGACGGTGTGCCATGCTTCAGGACCGGTTCGTGCCGCCCAGCGGCGCCTTCACCCGCAGCGTTACGGTGCGGTTTTCCCATTGCGATCCCGCCGGCATCGTCTACTTCCCGCATTACTTCGACATCTTCAACGGGCTGATCGAGGACTGGTACGGGGAGGAGCTTGGCTACAATTATGCCGAACTGATCATGGGCAGCCAGTTCGGATTTCCCTTCGTGCATATCGACTGCGACTTCAAGATCCCGAGCCGGATGGGCGATATCATCGACCTCACCTTGCTAGTCGAGCGCATCGGCCGCTCCTCGCTCGGCATCGCTATCGTCTGCCACCTGGACGGGCTCGAGCGGCTGCGCGCGCGCATGGTCACCGCCATGATGTCGCTCGAAACGCGCAAGCCGGTGCCGTTGCCGCAGCCGCTGCGCGACAAGATCGAAGCCTATCAGCGCAAGACCGCGGGCGGCTAACGCATGATCCCGAAAAGTCGGAACCAGTTTTCGGACAAGATCATGCGCAAAAAGCGTGCTACTTCTCGATCGGGAAGCCGACAATGCTGCCCCATTCGGTCCACGAGCCGTCGTAGATCTTCACGTTCTTATGGCCGAGGATTTGGCCGAGCGCGATCCAGCCGATGGTGGCGCGATGGCTCAGCCGGCAATAGCAGACAACCTCGTCGAATTTTTCCGGCGCGAGGCCGGCCGCGGCCAGCACGCCGCGAAGCTCGCCGGGTGACTTGAACGAATCGTCCTCGTTCAGCAGGTCCTTGAAATAGAGATGAACGGCGCCGGGGATGCGCCCGGTCCGTTCGGCGCCGTGATCGACCTTGAAGGAATAATCGGAGACGCGCTCGCCCGAGTATTCCTCGGGCGAACGGAGGTCGAGCAACAGCCGCTGCGGTTGCCGCAGCTGCTCGCGCACATTATCGCGGCCGATCCGCATCGACGACGTTCCCGCCGGCGGCGTCGGATAGGCGACGGCGGGGAAGTGCGGCACGCTGGGCGACAGCGGCCGCCCCTCCAAGATCCATTTCCGCCGCCCGCCGTCGAGCAGCCGCAGCTTCACGTGCCCGGCCATGGTGAAGGCCCAGAAGGCGTAGCTGCCGAATTGCACCGGATCGCCGTACAGCACGACGGTTGACTGCGGGCCGATGCCCATGGCGCCGAACCGCTGCGCCATCGCGGCGGGCGTGACGAAATCGCGGTTCGTTTCGTGCCAGCACGCCGACTTCCAGTACGCCCAGATCGCGCGGGGAACGTGCCCCTCGCGATAGGTCTTGTCGTCGCGGAGATTGCAGACCTCGATGATGCGGAGGTCGGGATCGGCGAGGTGCTGCTCGAGCCAGGCGGTGGAGACGAGCGGCGAGGACAGCATCGGATGTTGTTCCTTACACGAGCATGACAGGCCGGGATTTCAGGCGGACAGTTTACGCTTCGCCCGCCGCGCCAGTGTTTGATCCCACACCGCGTGAATGTGCGCCACTTCCTCTTCGAAGCGTTGCAGAAACAATCGCGCCTGCGTCGACAGCGTGCGCCGGGTCGGCTGGATCACCACGAACTCGGCGTGCAGCTCCGGCGCCACGATCGGATTGACGATCAGCTCGCCGCGGCCGATGTCGTTGATCGAGATCACGCTGGGCAGGATCGTCACCCAGTCGGAGCGCCCGACAAATTCGAGCGTGGCAATCATGGCGTCCATCTCCAGCATGGCCTCGACTTCGACGCCGTGGCTCTGGAAATAGGTTTCCAAATTGCGCCGGCGGATATTGTCCGGTCCCGGCAACACGAATTTCAGCGGCGTGCATTCGGCAAGCCGCAGCGCCGACAGCGGCGCAAATCCGCGTTTTGCACCGGAGATCAGCATCTCGCGGTCGCGCACCAAGAGGCGCGACTTCAGCCCGACGGCCCCCTCGAAGGCCGGCACCACCGCGAAGTCGAGTTCTTCGTCGAGCACCATTTCCGTGAGCAGCCCGCTATAGCCCTCGACGATGTGCAGGCGCACCTCCGGGCAGCGCGGGACAAAGTCATCGAGCACGGGCGCCAGCACCGCGCGGGTGAAGGTCGGCATCAGGCCGATGCGCAGTTCGCCGGTGACCTTGCCGGCGAGCGAGCGGGCCTCCTCGGCGGCGTTCTCCAGGGCGCCGACCGCCTCGACGCAGCTCTTATAGTAGCGCAAGCCCGCCGGCGTCGGCTTCACCGCGCCGGTCGAGCGCTCGAACAGCTTGACCCCGAGCGTGCGTTCGACCGCCGCCACATGCTGGGAAATGCCCGATTGGGTGGCATTTTCCCGCTCCGCCGCGCGGGTAAAGGAGCCTTCCTCACAGACCGCGATGACGGCGCGAACCTGCCGCAGAGGGATGTTACGCATGGGTCACCGGCATTAGAAAATATAATGGCGAAGCCCTGATTATATTATTTCTTTCAGGAGCGCCATCCGCATAACATCCCCCGCGAATTAGCCAGGAAACGGCGCGGTCCACGCGCCGATCGGGAGGACGTTATGGGTGTTGCGAATTTCGGCATCGCGGGAATGGATTGGCAGCAGCGGGTCAACTGGGACCGGCTGCGGGAATACCGCATCGAGCGCGCGCGGGCGATGATGAAGAAGCACGGGCTCGGCGCCGTGCTGTGCATGTACGACGAGAACGTCCGCTACATCACCGCCACGCTCACTCCCGGCTGGTGCCGGCTCAAGCCCGGCCTGCGCTACGCCATGCTGTGCGGCGACGGGCGGCCAATCCTGTTCGAGCAGGGCGACATCGGCATGCAGGTCGAGCGCCACTCGCCGTGGCTGCCGAAGGAAAACGTGCGGCACTCGTTCGCCTGGATCAAGGGCGCGGCCGGTCCCGCCTCGATCATGCAGGTGAACAAGTTTGCCAACGCCGTCATCAAGGCGATGAAGGACAACGGCGTCGCCGGGCAGAAGCTCGGCGTCGACTTCATCGACATCAACATGATTCAGGTTTTCAAGGAAAAGAACATCCACTGGGTTGACGGCATGACCCCGATGATGGAAGCGCGCGCGGTCAAGAGCCCGGACGAGCAGGAATGTTTCCGCATCGTCGGCGCTATCGGCGATGCCACGCACTGGGAGTGCATGAAGTTCCTGCGCCCCGGCGTCACCGAGAACCAGGTCACCGCGCATCTGATGGAATATCTCTACAACATCCCGGGCATGGAAGACGTCGAGGACGTGATCGTGTCGTCCGGCCCGAACACCTGGCCGAACTGGCGCAACTTCTCCGACCGCATCATCCAGCCCGGCGACATCGTGTTCATGGATTTGGCCGCGCTCACCTGGAACGGCTACAAGTCTTGCTATTACCGCACCTACTGCGTCGGCAAGGAGCCCTCGCAGGAGCAGAAGGACACCTACGGCACCGCGCTCGAGTGGCTGTACGACTCGATCGGCGCGGTGAAGGTCGGCGCCACCACGCGCGACATCGCGCTGAAGTGGCCGTCGGCGCAGGAGACCTGGGGCTACGAGGACGAGGACCAGGCCGCCGCCAATCTGTGGGGCCACGGGCTCGGCCTTGCGCAATACGATCCGCCGGTGATCTCGCGCATCTGGTCGCTCGATCATCCGATCGACATCCAGGAAGGCATGACCTTCGCGCTCGAAACGCAGCATGGCAAGAAGTACCGCTACGGCGTGCGCATCGAGGAGATGCTGATCGTGAAAAAGAACGAGATCGAGATCGTCTCGAACTTCCCGGTGAAGCAGATCACGGTCGTCGATCCGCTGCCGGGCTATGGCGATCACGTGAAGTGACCTCGGCCTTGCTGCCGAGGTCTTCCCCGGGCCGGCGCGCTGCGCCGTGACCCGGGGAACGCGTTTCGTGACGCTTTGCGTTCCTGATCGGGATGGCCGGGACCAGCCTTGCCATGATAAAGCTCAGCCACGATGACCGCCTTCATCCTCCCACTCTCCGACCCCGCCGCGACCGACCCTGAACAGGTCGGGCCGAAGGCGGCTAATCTGGCGGCGCTGACGCAGGCCGGCCTGCCGACGCCGGGCGGCTTCTCGATCACAGCGGCGGCCTATCACCATCAGCTGCGCCAGCTTGGTGCCGCCGACCTGGCGGCGCAGTACAACGCGGCCGACGTGCCGGCCCAGCGCAAGCTGTCGGTGCAGATTCGCCTGGCGCTTTATCAGCAGCCGATCGCGCCGGAGATTCTCGAACCGCTGCTGGCAGCCTGGCGTGCACAGTGTGCAACCGGTGCTCTCGGTGCGGTGCGTTCCTCGGCGTTGATCGAGGACCGCGAGGGCGCGAATTTCGCCGGCCAGTTCGAAAGCTTCCTGGGGCTCTCCGACGAAGCCGAATTCCTCACCGCGGTGCGTGCCTGCTGGGCGGCGTTATGGACGTCGCAAGCGCGTCGCTACATGGAAAATCATCGGCTGTCGCCGGCCGCCACCGCCATGGGCGTGCTGATCCAGCCGCTGATTTCCGCGCGCGCCTCCGGCGGCGGCTTAAGCGAGACCGCCGAAGGCCAGATGCTGATCTCGGCCACCTGGGGCCTCGGCTCGGCCATTGCCCAAGGCGAAGTGGTGCCGGACCGCATCGTGCTGTCACGCAACGGTTTCCTGCGCACGGTCGAAGCCGGCCGCAAGGGCCATCGCGACACGTGCGAGCACGGCGTGGCGGCGCCGCAGCTGGTGCCCGCGGATCAGGTGAACGAGCCGTCCCTGACACCCGGCGAGGCGGTGACGCTCGGGCGTCTGCTGCGCAAATGCGAACAGCTCGCCGGCCAGGCGGTCGAGATCGAATGGGCGATCGACGAGCGCGGCTTCAAGCTGCTGCAGTCGCGGCCGCTGCATGTGCAGCCGGCCATTGTGCCCGATGAGATCTGGCTGCAGCATCCCGGCGTCCGCGGCCATGCCGCCGGCATCGGCTGGGGATCGGGGCGCGCGGTGGTGGTGAACTGCGAGTGCGAGCTCGAGCGCGTGGCGCCGGGCGACATCCTGGTGACGCGCGTGGCGGGGCCTGCGCTCAGCCACATCTTGCCGCGGGTCGCCGGCGTGGTGGCCGAGCTCGGCGGCTCCACCTCGCATATGGCGTCGCTGGCGCGCGAGCGCGGTATTCCGATGGTGCTCGGAGTGTTCGATGCCACCCGTAAGATTCCCGACGGCGTGCAATGCGCCGTCGATGGCGTTGCCGGCATCGTGCGGTGGCAGCGGTGAGCGGTAAACCGCGCGTCTTCGTCAGCCAACCGATCGCGCCGCGCGCGCTCGAACGGCTGCGCGGCATCGCCGACGTCAAGATCAACACCGACTCGAGCAAGATCATCGCCAAGCCGAAGCTGATCGCGGCGGTGAGGAAATGCGACATCCTGTTTTCGCTGCTGCACGACAAGGTCGACCGCGCCGTGCTGCACGCCAATCCGAAATTGCGCGCGGTCGCTTCGATGTCGATCACGCCCGACAATATCGACGTCGCGGAGGCCACTAAGCGCGGCATTGTGGTCACCGTGGTGCCGGCGATCGTGGAAGAATCCGTCGCCGACTTGCATATCGGACTGATGGTCGCGGTGGCGCGGCGAATGATCGAAGGCGACCGCTCGGTGCGGGCTAGCCGCTTCCCCGGCTCGCAGTCGAACCACCTGGTCGGCAGCTTCGTGTATGGCAAGACCATCGGTCTGGTCGGGATCGGCCGGATCGGCCAAGCGACCGCGCGGCGCGCGCGTGGTTTCGGCATGAAGATTCTCTATACCGCCCGGCACCGCAGGCCGGAGGCCGAGCAGGAGCTCGGCATGGAATATGTCACGCTCGACCAGTTGCTGGCGCAATCCGATTTCGTCTCGCTGCATCCGGCGCTCACGGTCGAAACGCGGCATATGTTTGGCGACAAGGAATTCGCCAAGATGAAGCCGAGTGCCTTTATTATCAATACGGCGCGCGGTGCCATCATCGACGAGGCGGCGCTGGTGCGGGCGCTCAAGAAAAAACTCATCGCCGGCGCCGGGCTCGACGTGTTCGAGAACGAGCCGAAGGTTCCGCCGGCCCTGCTGAAGATGAAGAACGTGGTGCTCACGCCGCATCTCGGCAGCGCGGTCATGGAAGTGCGCGACCAGATGGCCAATATCGTGGTCGACAATATTCAGGCGCTGATCGACGGCCACCTGCCGCCGAATTGCGTCAATCCGCAAGTGCTCAAGCCGTCTTGACGGCGCGGACCAGCAGAAACCGGGAGAAGTAAAATGGCGGACCTGCCCAAACTCGATGTGGTGATCGGCAATAATTTCGGTCATCTTCCGATGTTCATCGGCGCGGAGAAAGGCTACTTCGCCAAGCACGGCGTCGACGCCAAGATGCTGGTGGTCGACACCGGCACCGACATGGTCAATGCCATGCACGACGGCCGCGCGCAGATCGGCGACATGAGCACCACCACCTACCTCAAGGCGGTGCATGCCGGCGAGCCGTTCAAGGTGATCGGCCTCATCATGAACGACGCCACCAGCGACAATTGCGACGACCCGCTCGCCATCGTCACCAAGAAGGGCAGGGGCATCGAGGCCGGCAAGCTCAGCGATCTCAAGGGCAAGAAGATCGGCCTGGCACGCGGGCAGACCTCCGACGAGTATTTCAAGATGGTGCTGCGCCGCGCCAAGATGAAATACGAAGAGCTCACCATCGAGAACATCTGGTCGCAGTTCGGCCTGGCGCCGGCGCTGGCCGAGGGCAAAGTTGACGCGGTGGTGTCGTGGGAGCCCTACGTGACGCAGGTGCTCACCCAGGTGCCGGGGTCGTATGAGGTGATCCGCGGCGGCCATCACATGTCCTATGTGATGGTGGCGACCGCGCACGGCCCGACGATCGAGAGCAAGCCGGGACTGGCGAAGGCGATCGCCGCCGGTCTCGCGCAGTCCTCGCACTTCACCCGCAACAACCGTGCCGAGGCGGTGGAGATTTTCGCCAAGTGGGTGCCGGGCACCGATGTGGCAATCGGCAAGAAGGCGATACGGCACATCTCCTTCGATCCGCGGCTGTCGCCGAACGTCCTGCGCGCCTTCGAGAACGCGGAGGACGAGGTGCTGATGAACACGCTGAAGGGCGCGCCGCGGCTCGACGTGCCAAGTCTGTTCCGGCCGCAGTTCATGGCCGAGGTCGAGAAAGAGCATCCGGAGTATTTCACGGATCTGCCGAAGCTGGCGTAGCCAATGAGTTGTCATGGCCGGGCTTGTCCCGGCCATCTCGCTTAGGAAGGTTCTGTCTCGGTTTGCCGATCGAGATCACCGGGTCACGACGCTGCGCGCCGGCCCGGCGATGACACCCAAGAGGGTGTCACTCCGCCGTCCAGCCGCCGTCGAGCACCAGCGAGGTGCCGGTCATCAGCGCGGAGGCGTCACTCGCCAGGAACACGATCGCCCCGGTCAAGTCCTCAAGCTGGCCGAGGCGGCCGAGCTTGATCCGGCGCAGCGTGTCGGTGCGGAACGCCTCGTTCTGGAAGAAAGGCCGCGTCATCGGGGTCTCGATGAAGGTCGGCGCCAGCGTGTTGACGCGGATCTTGAGCGGCGCGAGCTCGATCGCCATCGCCTTGGTGAAGCCTTCCATCGCGTGCTTGGTGGCGCAATAGACCGTGCGAGTCGCCCCGCCGACATGGCCCATCTGCGACGACATGTTGATGATCGAGCCGGGCTTCCTCGCCTTGATTAGCCGGCGCGCCACCGCCTGCGCCACGAAATAGGCGGCGCGCACGTTGAGCTCGAACACGAAATCGAAATCCTCGACCTTCACGTCCACGAACAGTGTCGGCTTGTTGGTGCCGGCATTATTGACCAGGATATCGAACGGCTCCTGCGCGGCGATGGTCGTCTTCACAGCGTCCACGTCGCGCACGTCGAGGGTGAGCGGCATGGCCTGTTGTCCGCGCGCGCGGATCGCCGTGGCGGCTTCCTCGATCGCGGTCGTGGTGCGGGCGGCGAGCGTGACATGCGCGCCGGCATCGGCCAGCGCTGAAGCGGCGGCCAAGCCCAGCCCGCGTCCGGCCCCGGTCACCAGCGCGCGCCGGCCGTCGAGGCGGAACGACGGCGTCTTGGTCAGGTCGAGGCTCACTCGGCCGCCTGGCCGTAAGGCACGTTGCGGCCGCCATAGCGGCGCACGCGGATATTGGCCTGCTCGGCGTGCGCGACGAAGCCTTCCAGCATGCACAGCCGCGAGCAGACTTCGCCGATCTTGGCGCTCGCCTCGTCGGTCAGCACTTTTTGATAGGTGCAGGTCTTGATGAACTTGCCGACCCATAGCCCGCCGGTGAAGCGCGCGTTTTTCTTGGTCGGCAGCGTATGGTTGGTGCCGATCACCTTGTCGCCATAGGCGACGTTGGTGCGCGGCCCGAGGAACAGCGAGCCGTAGTTTTTCATGTTGTTGAGGAAGTAGTCGGGATCGCGCGTCATCACCTGCACGTGCTCGGAGGCGACACGATCGGCCTCGCGCACCATCTCATCGACATCGTCGCAGACGATCACCTCGCCGTAATCCTTCCAGGCTTGGCCGGCGAGATCGGCGCTCGGCAAAATCTTCAGCAGCCGCTCGATCTCGGCCATGGTGGTGCGCGCCAGCTTCTCGGAGTTGGTGATCAGTACGGCGGGGGAGGTCGGTCCGTGCTCGGCCTGGCCGAGCAGGTCGGTGGCGCAGATTTCTCCGTCCACGCTGTCGTCGGCGATGACCAGTGTCTCGGTCGGCCCGGCCAAGAGGTCGATGCCGACGCGGCCGAACAATTGGCGCTTGGCCTCCGCCACATAGGCGTTGCCGGGGCCGACGATCATGTCCACCGGCGTAATGCTCTCGGTGCCGAGCGCCATGGCGGCCACCGCCTGCACGCCGCCGAGCACGTAGATGTCGTCGGCGCCGCCGAAATGCATCGCCGCGACGATCGCCGGGTGCGGCCCGCCCTTGAACGGGGGCGCGCAAGCGATGATGCGCTTCACCCCCGCCACTTTCGCCGTCACGATCGACATATGCGCCGAGGCGACCATCGGATAGCGCCCGCCCGGCACGTAGCAGCCGATCGAGTTCACCGGGATGTGGCGGTGGCCGAGCACAACGCCAGGCAGCGTCTCGACCTCGAGGTCGTGCATGCTGTCGCGTTGCTTCTGCGCGAAGTTGCGGACTTGCGCCTGCGCGAACTTGACGTCCTCGAGGTCGCGCTTGCGGACCTGCGATATGGCGCGCTCGATCTCGGCGGGCGACAGCTTGAAATCGGTGGGCGACCACTTGTCGAATTTCTCCGACAATTCGCGGATTGCCGCATCCTTGCGTTCATCGACCTGCGCCAGGATGCCTTCCACGGTCTCGCGCACCTTGGCGTCGGCGGCCTTGATCGCACCTGCGTCCATTCCGCGCTTGAGCCAACGGGGCATGAGATTCCTCCATTCACAAACCTGTCGTCCGCGCGAAAGCGGGGACCCAGTACTCATTGAGTTTCGATCTTATCGCACACGCCGGGGATACCGGATGCCCGTTTTCGCGGGCACGACAGTCTCGGCGGTTTACTTAATCGCCTGTGGATTGATCGGCGAGCCGGTGCCGCCGGTGATGATCAGCGGCGGACCGCAGAAGAAGAATTCGTAGACGCCGTCCTCGGCGCAGTCCTCGGCCAGCTCCTTGAGGTAGAAGATTTCGCCCATGCACAGGCCCATGGCCGGGATCACCACCCAGTGCCAGGGCTGGTTGGCTTCGACGGTTTCGTTCGGCCGGACTTCGACGCCCCAGGTGTCGGTGCAGATGGCAGCGAGCTGCTTGTCCTGGCACCAGTAGCAGTTCTCGAACTTGACGCCGGGCGCATCGCCGCCGGCATAGCCGCCCCATTGTTTCTCCGCGAGGCAGCGCTCCATCTGTCCGGTGCGCACGATGACGAAGTCGCCGCGCCCGATCGAGACGTTCTGATCCTTGGCGCACTTGTCGAGTTCGTCGTTGGAGATGCTTTCGCCGTCCTGCATCCATTTCACGCCACGGAAGCGCGCGATGTCGAGCAGCACGCCGCGCCCGACCATCTTGTTCTTGGAATTCTCGATGCCGAGCACGGACAGCCCGCGCGAGTCGATCAGCTTGGCGTCATGGCCGTTGTAGGCCTTGTCCTCGTAGAAGACGTGGCCGAGCGCGTCCCAGTGGGTGGCGCCCTGCACACACAGCATGAGCGTGTCGTCGGCGTAGCGGATCTTGTTCCAGTCCTGCTGGCCGGAGACGGCGTCGGTGCCGGTGGCGAGCATCTGGTGAATCGGGTTGAAGCGGCCGCCGAACAGTCCGTTCTGCGGGCCTTCGCGGTCGAGCGGAATGCCGAGCGAGAACACCTTGCCGGTGCGGATCAGGCTCGCAGCCTTGACGATGTCCTCGGGCGTGACGTGGTTGAGCGTGCCGACCTGGTCGTCTTTGCCCCAGCGGCCCCAGTTGGAAAGCTTTTTCGAGGCTTCGGCGATGGCTTGTTTGCCGACCTTGATGTCCATGGCGGGGTTCCTTCTCGTCTTTTGTTATTTAGCAGCGCGTGAATGTGAAGCGCGGCCGGCCGCTGCGCGTGCAATATTGCGCCGGGTCGCGGTGTTTCAGCAAGCGGTTCTGTGGGCGACTTTGACAGGGCCGCCGCCACTTGCGCATGACCCGGCTTCAAGCCGGCCGGTGAGTGCCGACGAACTCCAGGGAGGATTTTCATGAAACGAAAATTGGTCGCGACGCTCGCTGCCGCTGTGGCTTTCGCCGGAGTCGCGGTATCCGCGTGGGCCGGTGACATCGTCGACGAGTGGGCAAGCGTGAAAGCGCCACCGGCGCCCGCGCTCAGGCCGGTGACGGTGGACCCAAGTACCGCTGCGCTGCTGATGCTGGATTTCATGACCCAGAATTGCGGTCAACGGCCGCGTTGTGTGGCAACGGTGCCGGCGGTGAAGAAATTGTTGGACGCCGCGCGCGCGGCGAAGGTTGCGGTAGTCTATGGCGTCACGCCGACCACCATGCGGGCCGATGGGCTCAAGGACTTGGCGCCGCAAGCGGGCGAACCCGAAGTGAAGTCCGGCCCCGATAAATTCCTGCACACCGATCTCGAGAAAATTCTCAAGGACAAGGGCATCAAGACCGTGATCGTGGCCGGCACCTCATCGAACGGCGCGGTGCGTTATACCGCGAGCGGCGCGGCCTTCCGCGGGATGAACGTCGTAATCCCGGTGGACGGGATGTCGGCGGTCGATGCTTACCCCGACCTCAGCACGGTCTTCATGTTTATCAATGCGCCGTCGGTGTCGCCGAAGACAACGCTGACCCGGAGCGACATGATCAAGTTTTGAGTTTTCTTAATCCCTCCCCCGCAAGCGGGGGAGGGATAAGAGTTAAACCTTTCCCAACGCCTTTAGAATCTTCCCCGGCGTGAACGGCATGTCGGTGAGCGGCTTGGCGCCGAGCGGGCGCAGCGCGTCGTTGATGGCGTTCATCACCGACGCAGGGGCGCCGGCGGTGCCGGCCTCTCCTGCGCCCTTGGCGCCGAGTTCGCTGTCGGCGGTGGGCGAGACCACGTGGCCACATTCGATGTCGGGCATTTCCGCCGCCATCGGCACCAGATAGTCGGCCATGTTGCCGTTGAGCATCTGCCCGCGCTCGTCATAGAGGCATTGCTCGAACAGCGCGGCGCCGATGCCCTGTACCACGCCGCCGCGGATCTGCTCGTCTACCAGCTGCGGGTTGATGATGGTGCCGCAATCCTCCACGCACCAATGCTTCAAGAGCTTGACGAAGCCGGTGTCGGTGTCGACCTCGAGATAGCTCGCTTGCACGCCGTTGGTGAACGCGAACGGCCAGGCGCGCGGCACGTAGTGGCGGGTGGCGACTAGCTCGGCCTGCACGCCAGCCGGCAGCGTGTCGGGACGGAAATAGGCGACGCGCGCCAGCTCCTCGAGCGGCAGCCGCTCGGTGCCTTTCACCTTGTCGACCACGACGCCGTTGCGGATGTCGAGCTCCTCGGGCTTGGCTTGCAGGATCGAGGCGGCGACTGCCAGCACGTTGCCGCGCAAGGCCTTGCCGGCTTGCCAGGCCGCTTCGCCGCCGATGCCGGCCGCGCGCGAGGCCCAGGTGCCGCCGCCATAAGGCGTGTTGTCGGTGTCGCCGGTGATCACGCGCACTTTGTCGATGGAAACGCCGAATGACGTCGCGATGCATTGCGCCACTACCGCTTCGGCGCCTTGGCCCTGTTCGGTGACGCCGGTCGCGACAATCAGCGCGCCCTGCGCGTCGAGTTTCACGGTGGCGCCGTCTTGCGAGGTGATGCGGGCGCCGCCGACCCCGTAGAAGGCGGCGGACGGGTTGGTCACCTCGATAAAGCTGGCGAAGCCGATGCCGCGGTAGATACCCTGCGCGCGCAGCTTCTTCTGCTCGGCGCGCAGGCCGGCATAATTCATCATCGAGTCGAGATGCGCGAGCGACTCGTGGTGCGAGAGTTTCTCGAATTTCAGCCCGGCCGCCGATTGCGTCGGGTAGGCGTCGTCGGCGATCAGATTGCGCCGGCGGATTTCGAGCGGATCCATGCCGATTTTCGCCGCCGCCAGTTCGACGAGGCCTTCGGTCACCGCCACCGCGATCGGGTGGCCGACCGCGCGGTACTGGCACATCACATTCTTATTGGTGAACACCACACGCGCCTGCGCGCGGTAATTCGGGCAGGTGTAGGGGCCGCCGGTGAGATTGACGACCTGATTGGCCTCGATGCCGCTGGTGCGCGGATAGACCGAGTAGGGGCCGATGCCGGTGAGGTCGTCGATCTCGAAGGCGGTGATGGTGCCGTCGTTCTTGACGCCGATCCTGCCCTTGATGCGGTGGTCGCGCGCATGGATGTCGGTGACGAAGCTCTCGATGCGGTCGGCGACGAATTTCACCGGCCGCTTGAGCAGCTTCGACAGCGCGACGGTCGCCATCTCGTCGGCATAAGTGTGCACCTTGATGCCGAACGAACCGCCGACGTCCTTGGTGAGCACGCGCACCTGGTCGGCGGCGAGACCGAGATGCTTGGCGAACAGGTCCTGCATCATGTGCGGCGCCTGCGTGCCCTGGTACACGGTCATGCGCCGGTCGCCGGCGTTCCAGTCGGCCACGATCGCGCGCGGCTCGGTAGTGACGCCGGTGTGGCGGCCGCACAGGAACGTGGCTTCCACCACCGCGTCGGACTCGGCGAAGGCCTTGTCCACGGCGCCGACGTCCAGCTTGCGCTCGAAGCAGAGATTATCGCCGAGCGAGGCGTGGATCACCGGCGTTTTGGGGTCGAGCGCGGTTTCCGGATCGACGACCGCCGGCAATTCCTCGTAGATCACCTCGACCAGCTCGCAACCGTCTTCGGCTTCGGCGCGGCTGCGCGCAACCACGGCGGCGACCGCCTCGCCTTGCCAGCAGGCGACACCAACGGCGATGGGTGATTGCGGCGCGGATTTCAGGCCCTTGAGATGGGTGAGCACGCCGACCCAGGGCGTCATCACCTTGGCGAGCTCCGCGCCGGTAACGACCGCGATCACGCCGGGCGACTTTTTGGCGGCGTCGGCGGCGATCTTGACGATGCGCGCGTGGGCGTGCGGCGAGCGTACGAAGGCGACATGCGCCATGCGCGGCAAGGTGACGTCGCTGACATATTGCCCGCGCCCTTGCGTGAGGCGTTGCAAATTGGGCCGCGGCACCGAGCGGCCGATATAGGAGTTCGGCCGGTCGAGCGCGCTCAGCACGGGCGGGGAGTCGTCGGTGATTTTCATGACTTGGCTCCCGCGCGCGCTTGCGCCACCGCTTCCACCGCGTCGACGATGGCGTGATAGCCGGTGCAGCGGCAGTAGTTGCCGGAGATGTGCTCGCGGATTTCGTCGCGGCTCGGCACGCCGCCGCGCTTCAACAAATCCTGCGCCGCGGCGAGCATGCCGGGCGTGCAATAGCCGCATTGCAGTGCGTTGCGCTGCTCGAACGCGGCTTGCAAATCAGCGACCTCGCCGGAGTCCGAGAGGCCTTCGATGGTCTCGATCGTGGCGCCGTCGCATTGCACCGCCAGCATCAGGCAGCCGCGCACTATCTCGCCGTTCACCCGCACGGTGCAGGCGCCGCAGACGCCGTGCTCGCAGCCGACATGGCTGCCGGTGAGCGCGAGGTCCTCGCGCAGGAAATCGACCAGCGTCTTGCGCGGCTCGACGCGCTCGCTGACGCGCTCGCCGTTGACGGTGAGCGAAATGTCGAGGGCGTGGTCGCTCATGATCGCACCTCCAGCAATTGCCTGGCGACGCGCCGCAGCAGCACGCCGGCGAGATGCTTTTTCACCGCGCCGGTTGCCTGCACATCATCCGGCGGATCGAGATCGAGCGCGGCGACGGCGGCGTCGATATCGCCGTTCGCCAACGCGGCTTCCGCTTTCTTCGCTCGCACCGGCGTGGAACCGACGCCGAAATAAGCCAGCCGCACATCGCTGAGCGCCTTTCCGTTCGCCCGCGCGCAGGCCGCCAAGCCGACGATGGCGTAATCGCCGTGGCGGCGCGCCAGCTCGGCGAAGCCTACGCGCGTGTCCTTGCCCGCGGCGGGAACGCGGATTGCAGTGAGCACATCCTGCGGTCCGAGCGCGGTCTCGAACAGGCCTTTGAAGAAATCCGCAGCCTTGATTGTGCGCTTTCCCTGCGGCCCGGCCGTGTCAACCTCGCCATCGAGCGCCAACAGGCAGGCCGGCAATTCGGCGGCCGGGTCGGCAAAGGCAATGGAACCGCCCAGCGTGCCGCGGTTGCGGATGGCGGCATGGCCGATATGCGGCATGGCGCGCGCGATCAGCGGCGCGTGTTGCGCGATCACGTCGGAGCGCTCGGCGGCGGCGTGGCGGGTGAGCGCGCCGATCTCGACCGTGTTGCCGTTTTGCGAAATCCCGTCGAGCCCGCTTATGCCGTTGATGTCGATCAGCAGCGCGGGTGCCGACAGCCGCATGTTGAGCGTGGCGATCAGGCTCTGCCCGCCGGCGAGCAGGCGGGCATCCTTATGCTCGCCGAGCAGCGCAATCGCTTCGTCGAGCGAGCGCGCTTTTTTATAGGCGAATGGCGCCGGCTTCACGTTTCCCCCTGACAGTTTTTTCTTATTGTGACCGAGAACAGGGCTGGGTCAATGCAAGGATTTTGCTTGACGCATGATGTACCCGAAAACCGGTGCCCACTTTTCGGGATCATGCGCCCCTCGCCGCCGCCGCGCGGTCCGCGTATAAAGCCGCCTCATAAATCGAAAAGGGGGGAACCAGTGGCTGGGGAATTCGAGGGAAAAATCGTCGTGATCAGCGGCGGCAGCCGTGGCATCGGGCGGGCCATTGCCTTGGCTTTCGCGCGCGAGGGCGCGCAGACCGTGCTGGCGGCGGCCAATGCGGCCAATCTCGCCGAGGCCGCGAAGGCGGTCGCCGCGGCCGGCGGCCCGGCGCCGATGACGGTGGCCGGCGATCTGCGCACGCTCGCCGGTTGCGAGCAGGTGTTCGCGAAGGTCAACGAGCGGTTCCAGCGTTGCGACGTGCTGGTCAACAATGCGGGCGCGACCCGCGGCGGCAAGTTCCTGGAGCAGGCGGACGATCTGTGGACCGACGGCTTCGCGCTGAAGTTTTTCGGCGCGGTGCGGTTCACGCGGCTGTTCTGGCCGCTGCTCAAGCAAGCCCACGGCAATATCGTCAACATCGTCGGCGGCGCCGCGCGCACGCCCGGCCCGGAATTCCTGATCGGCGGCGCCGTGAACGCGGCGGTCGCCAATTTCGCCAAGGGCCTGACCGCGCTCGGCAACCGCGACGACATCAACATCAACGTCATCCATCCCGGCCAGACGCAGACCGACCGCGTCGAGCAATTGTTCGCGCAATTCGCCAAGGCGCAGGGCAAGACGGTCGATGAGGTGCGCGGCGAGGCGTTGAGCAAGAGCGGGTTGCGCCGCATCGGCCAGCCCGAGGACGTCGCCGAGTTGACGCTGTTCCTGTGCAGCGCGCGGGCGCGCCACATCCACGGCACCGCGATCGCCATCGATGGCGGCGGCACGCCGGGCTATTACTAAGCCACGATGCTGCGCACGATATCGATGGCGCGCCGCAGCAGCGTCATCGAAGCCTCCAGCGTGCGGAAGCCGGCGTGTGCGGTCAGCGTCACGTTCGGCAGTTTCGCCAGCGGATGATCGGGCTTCAGCGGCTCGGCGTGGAACACGTCGAGCCCCGCATGGCGGATCTGGCAGCTTTTGAGCGCGGCAATCAGGGCGGCCTCGTCGGCCAGCGCGCCGCGCGCGGTGTTGACGTAAATGACGCCCGGCTTCATGCGCGCGATGCGATCGGCCGAGAGAAAGCCGCGCGTCTGGTCGCCGAGCGTGAGATTCATCGACACCACGTCGCTGCGCGCCAGCAGCGTGTCGATGTCCACCAGCGGCACGCTCAGGTCGGCGTGCCGGGTGCGGTTCCAGCCGATCACGTCCATGCCCATGCCCTTGCCGATGCGAGCGACCTCACGGCCGATGCCGCCGAGCCCGATCACGCCCAGCGTCTTGCCGAGCAATTGCACGCCCTCGTGCGGCGTCCAGGTGCCGCCACGGATCTCGCGGTCCATGCGCGCGACGTCGCGCGCGGCGGCGACCATCAGCGCGATAGAATGCTCGGCCACCGCGGTGTCGCCGTAACCCTTGATGATGTGCACGGTCACGCCACGGTTGGCGAGTTCTTCGACATTCATGTAGCTCGCCGGCCCGGTGCCGAGGAACACGATGTGCTTGAGTTCCGGGCACTGCGCGACCAGCGGCGTCGGCATGTAGGAATGGTCGTCGATGGCGATGTCGTAACCGCGGATCACGCGCGGCAAGTCCTCGCGCGCGAACGCCGCCCGGTTGACGTCGATGTTCGGATCGTCCGGGCGGACGACGCGCGCCCACACGGTCGCCAACTGGTCGTTGCAGTCGAGGAAGATGGTTTTCATGGAATCCCGGCGTTGACGGCACCGCGCACACAGAATACATGCAGCGGGCGCCGCTTATCCCGCAACATAACGCCGAACCGCTGACGGTTCCATGCCGCCCGCAACAAGGGCGCAGCCGACTGGAATTTCCGATGAAACTTGCAAGCTTCAAGGCGCGCGGGCGGGACAGCTTCGGTGTCGTGGTCGGCGAGGGCGTGGTGGATCTCAAGACGCGGCTCGCCCCGCAGTTCACCAGCGTGCTCGACCTGTTGCGCGTGGACGGGCTCAGCGTCGCGCGCAAGGTTGTGCAGGGCGTGCGCGCCGATTTTCCGTTGCGCGAGGTGGAATTCCTGCCGCCGGTCTTGGCGCCTGAGAAGATCCTCTGCATCGGCATCAATTATGCCAACCGCAATACCGACTACGGCGAGGCCGAGGCGCCGCAATATCCCAGCATATTCTACCGCGCGCCCGGCTCGCTGGTCGGCCACCAGCAGCCGATCGTGCGGCCGCGCGAGTCCGAGCAACTCGATTACGAGGGTGAGATCGCGCTGGTGATCGGCCGCGCCGGCCGGCGGATCGCGCGCGAGCGCGCGCTCGACTATGTGGCAGGCGCGACGCTGTGCAACGAGGGCAGCATCCGCGATTGGATGCGGCACGGCAAATTCAACGTGACGCAGGGCAAGAATTGGGACGCCAGCGGCAGCATCGGGCCTTGGCTGGTGACTTCGGACGAGATCGATCTCGGCAAGGCGCTGCACATCACGGCGAAGCTCAATGGCGAGATCACGCAGGACGATACTACAGCCAGCATGATCAAATCGTTTGCCGACTTGCTCGCCTATGTCAGCACCTTCATGACGCTCAAGCCCGGCGATATCATCGCCACCGGCACGCCGGTAAAGCTCGGGCCGCGCAGCGACCCGCCGCGCTGGCTCAAGCCGGGCGACGTGGTAGAAATCGAAGTGCCGGAGATCGGCGTGCTGCGGAATAGTGTGGTGGCGGAAGCATGAGTGAGGAACGCAAGGCAGTCTGTATCATTGCGTGGCCGGCAGGGCATTCGCGCTCGCCGTTGATCCATAATTATTGGATCAAGCAGCACGATCTCAATGCCGAATACCGGCGCGAGGCAGTGCCGCCGGAAAGGCTGACCGAATTCATCACCCATCTGCGCGAGCACGGCTATATCGGCGGCAATGTCACGGTGCCGCACAAGCAGGCTGTGCTGGCGCTATCGGAGCCGGACGAGCGCGCGCGCGCTGTCGGCGCCGCCAATTGTCTGTGGTACGACGACGGGAAGCTGCGCTCGACCAATACCGACGTGGAAGGCTTCCTCGCCAATCTGGACACCGCCACCCCGGGCTGGGACCGCGGCTTGGAAACCGCCGCGGTGCTGGGCGCCGGCGGCGGCGCGCGCGCCGTGGTATTCGCGCTGATCCAGCGCAATGTCGGGCGCATCTATGTCATCAACCGCACGATCGAGCGGGTAGAAGCTTTGAAAAAGAAATTCGGCGCGCGCGTGCACGCGGCCCGGTGGGACGAAACCACCGGGTTGTTGGGCGGCGCCGGTCTCCTGGTCAACACGACGACCTTGGGCATGGTTGGGCAGCCGCCGCTGGAGATCAATCTGCGTTGCCCGGCCTCTCTGGTGGTGGCGGATCTGGTCTATGCACCGCTGGAAACCGGCCTGCTGAAACTAGCGCGCGAGCGCGGTCTGCGCACCGCCGACGGGCTCGGCATGCTGCTGCATCAGGCGGTCCGCGGCTTCGAGCGCTGGTTCCGCATCCGCCCCGAAGTGACGCCGGAACTGCGGGCGCTGGTGGAAGCCGATCTGGGCGCGACCAAACCCGTGGCCGCCGCGGCATCTCAAGGAAAAGTGAAACCGCAGGCCAAGCGCGCCCGCGGGAATAAGGAACGCGGCTAGGGGTTCTCCGCTCGAGGGACTGGCGTAACGTCACCGCCCGCAGGGAGGACATAATGGCGAATATGAATATGACGCGGCGCGCGCTCGGCGCCGCGATCATCGCAGTGAGCCTGGCGGCGAGTGCCGCCTTCGCGCAGCAGCCGGGGCGCATCCGCGGCCAAATCGAGAAGGCCGACGGTGCGATGTTGTCGCTCAAGACGCGCGCCGGCGCCATGCTGAACGTGAAGGTCGCGGACGACGCGCGGGTGGCGGCGCTGGTCAAGGCCACGCTCGCCGACATCAAGACCGACAGCTTCATCGGCATCGCCGGCATTCCGCAGCCGGACGACAGCATCCAGGCGTTCTCGATCCACATCTTCCTGCCGGTTCAGCGCGGCGTGGTGCCCGACCGCCACGGGCCCTGGGATGCGCGGCCGGGCAGCACCATGACCAACGGCTATGTCGAGAACCTGGTCAGCCAGCAAGGACGGCGAAACGCTGATGGTGAAATACAAGGACGGCGAGAAAAAGATTGTCGTCACCAAGGATACGGTGATCACCGCGGTCGCGCCGGGCAAGAAGGACGAACTCGTGGCCGGCACGCCGATCATCATCATGGCCTCCGAGAAGCAGACGGACGGCTCGGTGCTGGCAAAGGTGCTGTATGTCGGCCGCGCCGGCCCGCCGGCGATGTAGGGCGGAACGCTGCGCGCAGACCTTGCGTTATGAGCAGGGGCAACACGACGGCTTTTGCAAGGATGTGACCATGACTTATCGCGTTATCCTCGGCGTCCTATTGGCCGCTGCGGTCGTAGTTGCTTCCGCATCGGCACAGCAAAAGCCGGTGCGGGTGCGCGGCACCATCGAACAGGTGGACGGTACGGTTCTCACCATCAAGTCGCGCGAGGGCGAGACGGTCAAAGTGAAGATGGCGGACGATGTAAAGGTCCTCGCCATGGTCAAGGCGTCGCTGGCCGACATCAAGCCGGGATCGTTTGTCGGCTCGACCGCGATGCCGGAACCGGACGGCCGCTGGCAGGCCGTCGAGGTGCATATTTTTCCGGAAGCGATGCGCGGCACCGGCGAGGGCGATCGGGCTTTCGACTACCGGCCGAAAAGCACCATGACCAACGGCACCGTCAATGCCGTCGGCAACGGTTCAGCCGCAGCCGCTGTGGCAAAGGCGGAAGGGACGACCATCACGCTGAAATTTCAAGAGGGTGAAAAGAGAATCGACGTGGTGCCGGACACAGTGATCTACACCTACGCGCCCGGCAGCAAGGACGAACTCAAGCCCGGCGCCAAGATTTTTATTACGGCCGCCACGCGGCAGGCCGACGGCACGCTGATGACGGGGCGCGTCAATGTCGGCCGCGGCGTCGCGCCGCCGATGTGATTAAACCGCCCGCCGCGTCGGCGCGTGCGCCGAGCCAGGTGCGGGCACGTCGAGGTCGGCGGTGAGTTCGGGCATTTCCCGCATCAGGCGCAGCAGCCGGTTGCGGCCACCGAGCGCATGCGCCTCGCGCTGGTCCTCGACCGGGCGGCGCACCTCGTCGGCGCGCGTGAGGCTGTCGATATCGGCGCCTTGCTCGGCCAGCCGCGCCAGTAACACCGTGAGATCCTCGAGTTCGTCGGCCACCACGTGGATGACGCCGGATTCCTCCTGCACGCGGCCGGCGACCGCCACATAGCGCGCGCCCAGCACCACCGGGCGCACGCGCTCGAACACTTTCGGCCACACGATGACGTTGGCGACCGCGCTTTCGTCCTCGATGGTCATGAACACCACGCCCTTGGCCGAGCCCGGCCGCTGCCGGCAGGTGACCAGCCCGGAAATGCGCACGCGCGTATTGTTGGCCATGCCGCGCAGCGCCTCGTTGCGCAGAATGCCGCGTTGCTTGAGATCGGCGCGCAGGAATTGCGCCGGATGCGCACGCAAGGACAGGCGGAGGAAGCGGTAGTCGTTGACCACTTCCTCGCCCAGCAACATGGGCGGGAGGGCGACGTCTGGTTCGCGCGATACGATGCGCGTTACTGCTGCTTCGGCATTGCCGCCGAACAGCGGCAAGTCATCGTCGCGGTCGCCGACGCGGCCGAGCGCCTTGGCCGCCCACAGCGCCTCGCGCCGGGTCAAGCCAAGCGAGGAGAACGCATCCGCATCGGCCAGCCGCTCCAGCACGCGGGGCAATAGGCCGGTGCGCAGCCAGACATCGCGCACGGAGTCGTAAGCAGCACCGCGCTTCTCAACGATTAGCTTTGCATCATCTTCCGACAGCCCCTTGATCTCGCGCAGGCCGAGACGCATGGCATGGGTGGCGCGCACGTCGTCGTGCATGGCGCGATGCAGGTCGTGCAGGCGATCGGCGGCGCGCGGGCCGGGCTCGAGCGTCGAATCCCATTGCGAATGATTGACGTCGGGCGCGCGCACCTCGACGCCGTGTTCGCGCGCGTCGCGCACGATCTGCGCCGGCGCGTAGAA
This sequence comes from uncultured Alphaproteobacteria bacterium, assembly GCA_963739075.1. GTDB lineage: Bacteria > Pseudomonadota > Alphaproteobacteria > Rhizobiales > Xanthobacteraceae > Pseudolabrys. The sequence goes on from CAVTZC010000002.1 coordinate 305,608, forward strand.
GCCCATCGGCTGCGCGTTCAACAGCGCGGTGGCGAAAGCGTCCGGATAACGGCATTTCAGCCAGGCCGACGCGTAGACCAGCAGCGCGAAACTGGCGGCGTGGCTCTCGGGGAAACCATATTCGCCGAAGCCCTCGATCTGGTGGAAGCAGCGTTCGGCGAAGTCGCGCGCGTAGCCGTTGGCCAGCATGCCGTCGATCATCTTGCGCTGGAACGTGCCGATGGTGCCGACGCGCTTGAAGGTGGCCATGGCGCGGCGCAACTTGTCGGCCTCGGCGGGCGTGAAGCCGGCGGCGACGATAGCGATCTTCATCGCCTGCTCCTGGAACAGCGGCACGCCGAGCGTCTTCGCCAGCACCGCTTCCAGTTCCTTCGACGGATAGGACACCGGCTCCTGTCCGCGCCGGCGGCGCAAATAAGGATGCACCATGTCGCCCTGGATCGGGCCGGGGCGCACGATCGCCACTTCGATCACCAGGTCGTAGAAATTGGCCGGTTTCAGGCGCGGCAGCATGGTCATCTGCGCGCGGCTCTCGACCTGAAACACGCCGAGCGAATCCGCGCGGCCCAGCATGCGGTAGACGGCGGGGTCCTCGGCGGGGATGGTGGCGAGGGTGAGCTTTTCGCCGTAGCGCTGCTCCACCAGATCGAGCGCCTTGCGCAGGCAACTCAGCATGCCGAGGCCGAGCACGTCGATCTTCAGAATGCCGAGCGCGTCGAGATCGTCCTTGTCCCATTCGACGAAGGTGCGCTCCGGCATGGCGCCGTTGCCGATCGGCATCACCTCGTCGAGCCGGCTGCGCGTGATGACGAAGCCGCCGACGTGCTGCGAAAGATGGCGCGGGAAGCCGACGATCTCGCGCGCCAGCGCCGCAATTTGCTTGACGCGCCGGCTGTCCGGATCGAGCCCGGCGCGCGCAAGATCGGCATTACCGCCGCCGCCGCCCCAGATCGAGGATGACAGCGCGCCGATGGTGTCCTCGCTCAAGCCGAACGCCTTGCCGACCTCGCGGATCGCCGAGCGGCCGCGATAGGAGATCACGGTGGCGGCGATACCGGCGCGCTCGCGGCCGTATTTGCCGTAGATGTATTGAATGACCTCCTCGCGCCGCTCGTGCTCGAAATCGACGTCGATGTCGGGCGGCTCGCGCCGCTCAGGCGAGATGAAGCGCTCGAACAGCAGATCGGCGCGGTCGGGATCGACTTCGGTGATGCCGAGGCAGAAGCAGACCGCGGAATTGGCCGCCGAGCCGCGGCCCTGGCAGAGGATGCCTTGCTCACGCGCATAGCGCACGATGTCGTAGACGGTGAGGAAGTAGGGCGCGTAGGCGAGTTGCGCGATCAGCGCGAGTTCGTGCTCGATGCCGGCGCGCACCTTGGGCGGCAGGCCGTGCGGGTAGCGCTTGGCGGCGCCTGCGTAAGTGAGATGTGCGAGCGCGTCCTGCGCATTGGCGAAGCCGTCGATGGTTTCGTCGGGATATTCGTAGCGCAATTCGTCGAGCGAGAAGGAGAGCGCGTCGCTCAGGCGCAGCGTTTCCTCGATCGCCTCCGGCGCGTCGCGGAACAGCCGCGCCATTTCGTCCGGTGGCTTGAGATGACGCTCGGCATTGGCGGCGAGCTTGCGCCCGACGCGATCGATGGTGGTCTTCTCGCGGATGCAGGCGAGCACGTCGGCGAGCGGCCGGCGGCCGGGGTGGTGATAGAGCACGTCGTTGACCGCAATCAGCGGAACGTTGGCTTCGCGGGCCAGCGCGGCGCTGCGCGCGAGCCGCGCGCGGTCGCGTCCGCGATACAGCATGGATGCGGCAAGGCGGACGCGGCCGGGGGCGGCGGAGCGCAGAGCGGAGAGTGTACTTCTTACCCTCTCCCCTCGTGGGAGAGGGTGGCGAGCCGCGCTTGCGGCGAGCCGGGTGAGGGGGCCTGCGTCTCTATCCCCCTCACCCGGATCGCTTCGCGATCCGACCTCTCCCACCAGGGGAGAGGTGAAGGAAGAAGCATCCATCACCACCAATTCAAGCCCGAAGATATGCGTCAGCAGGTCGTCGAGATGCAGGATGCACTCGCCCTTTTCGGCGCGCAGGTTGCCGAGCGTGAGCAGGCGGGTGAGCCTGCCCCAGCCGGCGCGGTCGCGCGGAAAAGCGAGGATGTCAGGTGTGCCGTCGGCAAAGACCAGCCGCGCGCCGGGGTGATAACGCAGCGGCAGATTCTGTTCGCGCTTGGCCAGATGCGCACGCACCACGCCGGCGACCGAATTGCGGTCGGCGAGGCCGATGCCGGCTAAGCCCAGCCGGGCCGCCTGCGCCATCAGCTCCTCGGCATGCGAGGCGCCGCGCAGGAAGGAGAAATTCGAGGCGGTGGCGAATTCGAGGTAACGCATTACACGCTCGAAACCTCACGCAAAGGTCCCGTGCAGGAACCACGTGGGCGCTGCGGCGCCTTGGGCGAGATCGCGGTAGAGACCTGAGCGGAACAGCCAGAAGCGCAGGCCGCTTTTGTCCTCCACGCGGAAATAATCGCGCGCGGGCCCGCCATGCTCGCTCCACCAGGCGCCCTCGATGCGTTCGGGGCCTTCGGCGGCGATCACTTCGTGCAGCGCGCGCCGCCATCTGAACCGCAACGGCGGGCCGTCCGGCACTTCCGCCACCGCTTCGATCGGCTCCGGCCGCGTCAGCAGACGCAGCGGGCGGGGCGCGAGATCCGTCTCGGCGCGGAAATGGCGGAACGCCGGCCAGCCGGGATCGGCGGGCGCTGTCTGCGCCGGCACGGCGGCGGCGGCGATCTCGGGACTATGGCTGTCCTGCGCGATCAGCCGGCGTACGCGGCGCGTGCCCAGCCGCGCGCTCAGGCGATCGACCAGGCGGGCGACTTCGGCGTCATCCTCGCCGCCGCCGATGCCGATCTGCCCGGGCGGCGCGGGCTCGGCCACCAGCACCGACAGCCGCGCCATGTCGAAGCCGAAGCCGGGATCGAATTCGTCGGAGAGCGCCGTCAGTCGCTCGACGAACAGCGCGCGGATCTGTGCCGGATCGCGCAGCGGGTGCGAACAGCCGGCGGCGATGCGGCGCACTTCGCCATCGGTGCGGAATAATGTGAGTTCGAGCCGGCGGGCGCCATCGTCGCGCCGCTCCAGCGCGAATTGCAGCCGCGCCGCCAGCCGCGCGATGACCGCCAGCACGTCCTCCTCGCGTGCGATCGGCTCGGGAAAACGCTGCTCGGCGACGTAAGGCGCAACCGGCAGCCGCGGATTGAGCGGCTCGTGCTCGGCCCCCAGCGCGCGATCGAGCTGGCGCAATAGTTCCGTGCCGAAGCGCGCGGCAAGCGGTGCGCGCGGCAGGTCGATGATGTCGCCGATGCACTTCAAGCCGACGCGAGCGAGCGCCGCGACGGTGTCGGCGGGCAGCCGCAGCGCGGATAGCGGCAGCGGCGCCAGCAAAGTGCGCTGCTCGCCGCAGGCGTAGCGCGCCGGCTCGCCGAAATGAGCGGCGGCCCAGGCGGCGCCGATGGTTCCGGCGATGGCGATGTTGTAGGCGAAGCCAGCGCGCGCGATGCGTTCGCCGAGATCGGCGACCAGCGCCTCCTCGCCGCCGTAAAGATGCGCGCAGCCGCCGATGTCGAGCAGCAAGCCGTCGGGCGCGTCGCAGGCGACCAGCGGCGTGTAGCACAGGCACCAGTCGGCGATTTTTTCCAGCAGAGCCGCGTCAGCCTCGGCGTCTTCCTCGATCGCATGCAGATGTGGATGCATGGCGCGCGCCTGCGCCAGTGCGAGGCCAGTGTGCAGGCCGAGCCGCTCCGCCGCCTCGTCGAGGGCGACGATCAGTTCGGCATTGCTGCGCTTGCCGTAGACGGCGAGCGGCGAAGAAACCTCACGCAACCTTTCGATGCGATCGATCGGGAGCCGGGGCAGCCACAGGCTGAGCATGCGTTGCGAGCAGGAAGCGCTCATCGTTGTCACTCCATTCGAGAATCCATGAGCCGGTCGGGCCGCGGCGGTTGCGCACGAGCTGCGCGGCGAAACGGGCATTCGGCGCCGCGCCAACGATCCAGCGGGTGGCGGCGGTGGAGGCCTCGCCCGCCGGCGCCGCGCGCAGCAGCAAGGCGAGCGCGCCGCTCTCCGCCGCGGCGAGCGACAGCCGCCGCAGCGCCACCATGTCGATTTCGCCGTGGCGCCATTCGCCGATCACGGCGCCGATGGTGCGGCAGCGTAGCGTTTCCTCCATCGCCCACAACAAATCGCGCGGCCGCGCGGCGGAAACCATCAGCAGGCGTTCGGGCGCAAGGCCGAAGGCGTCGAGCCCGGGGCCGTAGGGCGCGCCGCTTTCGATGAGCGCCATGTCCTCGGCCAGCCAGAGCAGGCGGCAAGAAGACACGAGCCCCAGTGCAAATCCCGTCGCCGCGGCGAGATGGGTCTCGCTGGGCGCGGCGATTTCGTGCAACGCGCCGCGCGCCAGACCGCCGCCGAGCGCGTCGTCGATGACCGCGATGCCAAGGGGAAGGGCGCTCGCGACGTCCGCGATCCCGGCGGTCTTCTGCAGGGCCTGCAGGCGCTGGCGCAACTGCTCGATCATGCTGTTAAACCTCTAGAGACGCGAAGAAATCCGGCCTCGATGGGCAGGCTGCGCGTCTCTTGTGTTCCTGGTTTGTTCTAGTGTGCCGAAGGACCCTAGGGCCGTCAAGCCGCAAGGGATGGGGGCAGTTCGCGGTTCAGACCGCAGCCGATGGCGGCATCAGTCCTGCTTGAGCAACGCGCGCCCGCGCGGCGTGAGCACGAGTCGCGACTGTTGCATGCTGCTGCCGTTCTGGAAGCGGACCAAGCCGTCCGAGATCGCGTCTTCCCAGATCGACAGATGCGGGCAGCTGCGGCGCCAGGCTTCCGCGTCGGCATAGCTGCGCGGGGCCTCATCGACCCAGGCGAGGAACTGCTGCGTCAAAGCGTGCGCGGCCGTTTGCATGGCGAGTCGGAACTATACTCCGTCAGGCATTTAAGAAAAGTCAGGCCGGCCGCTCGAACGTGCGGATATCGATTTTCGATTCCAGGGTCTGGTGTACCGGGCATTTGTCGGCGATCTCCATCAGCCGCTTGCGTTGCTCGCCGTCGAGCGGGCCTTCCAACGTAATGGCGCGCTCGATGTGATCGACCTTGCTGACCTTGGTGTCGCAGGTCTCGCAATCCTTGGCGTGAATCTTCTTTTCGTGGCTGAGCCGCACCGAGACGTTCTCCAGCGGGATCTTCTTGAAGTCGGCATAAAGCCGGATCGTCATCGAGGTGCAGGCGCCGAGCCCGGCGAGCAGGAAATCATACGGCCCAGGGCCGGAATCGAGCCCGCCGAGCTTGACCGGCTCGTCGGCCAACAAACGGTGCGGGCCGGTCAATATTTCCTGCTGGAATTTGCCGCCATGCGTTTCGCGAACCAGCACGAGGCCGGCCTCGACCTCGGCCTCGCTCATGACTTCCGGCTGGTCAAGATAGCGCTCGGCCCAGGCAGCAGTCACGTTCGCCACATAGACCGCGTCGCTCGCCTTGCTCAGCAGATGGTCGGCGCCGGCGAGCGAGACGAAGCTCTTCGGATGCTTGGCGGCGCCGAAGATGTGCGAGGCATTCTCGATGCCGACCAGATCGTCGGTCGGCGAATGGAACACCAGCAGCGCCTTGCGCAGCGTAGCGAGACAGTCGTTCAGTTTATTCTCCGCCACGTCGTCGAGAAATTCGCGTTTGATCGTGAACGGCTGCCCGGCCAGCGCAACTTCCACCTCGCCCAGTTCTTTGATCTTTTCGATGTGCTCCTTGAACAGGCCGGTGACGTGGCTGGGATCGTAAGGCGTGGCGATGACGACCACCGCGCGCGCCTCGGGAATTCGATGCGACGCCGCCAGCACGGCGGCACCGCCCAGGCTGTGGCCGATCAGGACCGCCGGCGCGCCATACGCCTTGCGCAGATGATCGGCAGCGGCGACCAGATCGTCGACGTTCGAGGAAAAATGCGTGTTGGCGAACTCGCCTTCGCTTGAGCCCAACCCGGTGAAATCGAAACGCAACACGGCAATGCCGCGGATCGTCAGCCGCTCGGCGATGCGCTTGGCAGCGAGGTTATCCTTGCCGCAGGTGAAGCAGTGCGCGAACAGCGCATAGGCCGTCGGCTTGCCGAGCGGGAGATCCAGCGTGGCGGCGAGCTGCTCGCCCTTCGCGTTCGGAAAATTGAAGCGTTCGCTGCGCATGGACTAGCCTTTCCAGGTGGGCGCGCGCGGATGCACGACGTCCTTGAAGCTGTCGAAGGTCTTCCAGGCCGGCTCAGGCGTTTCGCATTTCGGCTGCGGGGTATAGATCGACGGCCCGGTCATCTGCATGTTCGGGATATAGCGCGGGCAATTGGGAAAAATCGCGCGTGCTTCGACCCGCACGATCAGTTGCGCGCCGACGGTTTCGCCGAGCAACGGATCGGCGTCGCTCACGCGCGCGCTGCCGTTGACGCGTAGGCGCTTCGGCTTGTCGTGCAGGGCGATGAACAGGAGGCCGACACTCGGGTTCACGATCAGGTTGCCGAGGCTTTTGAACATGCCGTTGCCGTCATAATCGGGAAACGCCAGCTCGGCGGCGCCGGTCACCCGCACGAAGCCCGGCATGCCGCCCTTGAACGAGCAATCGGGCCGGCCATGTGCGTCGGCGGTGGCAATGAAGAAATAGGCCGCGCCTTCGATGAAGGTCTTGTCGTCGTCGGTGAAGGTCGTTCTGGTCAGCTTTTCTTCCAGCCGGTCCGAGATTCGCCGGCTGTCGAAACGGTCCTGCAGTTGGCGGTTGCCGTCGTGATACATGATGCTCATCGCTGTTCCTCGCGTGCCATCAGGCTGATTGACGCCATCATACCGTTTCGGGGCATGCGCTGTGAACCTTGGCACGGCTGGCGAAATACTGGCGTAAATTTTGCTTGAGTAGCGGGGCCACTTATTTCGTGCGCACGACAAGGAGTTAGCGATGACACGGGACGCTCTCACCGAGAAACTTCTCGACCTCAAGCGCGAGAAGGGCTGGACGTGGAAATACATTTGCGGGGAGATCGGCGGCATGTCGCCGATCATGATCATGGGCGCGATCCTCGGCCAGATGAAGCTGACAAAGCCGCAGGCCGCCAACGCCGCCAAGTTGTTCGGGCTTTCGAAGAGCGAGCAGGCGCTGCTCAACGAGGTGCCGTTCCGTGGCACTGGCACGCCGATGCCGCCGACCGACCCGCTGATCTACCGCTTCTACGAACTTGTGATGGTCAACGGGCCGGCGTGGAAAGCGCTGATCGAGGAGGAGTTCGGCGATGGCATCATGTCGGCGATCGATTTCGACATGGTGATGGAGCGCCTGCCCGATCCCAAGGGTGACCGGGTGAAGATCACCATGTCGGGCAAATTCCTGCCGTACAAATATTACGGCGCCACCGGCAATGCGCTGCCCTATGGGCTGAAGGAGGAGTGAGATTGCTTTCCCTCTCCCCGCAGGAGCGGGGCGAGGGAAGCGCGGACGCCGCTCAGGCTTTTTTCATTGCCGCCGGCTTCTTCTTCCGCTCGCCGCCGACGACCACATGGCCGTCGATGTCGGCAATCTTGTTGGTTCCGGTGAGCGCCATGGTGACGCTGAGTTCCTTCTCGAGGATCTCGATCGCCTTGGCGACGCCGGCCTGTCCGCCGGCGCCGAGGCCGTAGATGTAGGCACGGCCGATCAGGCAGGCGCGCGCGCCCATTGCCAGTGCACGCATCGCGTCGGCGCCGGTGCGGATGCCGCCATCGAACAGCACCTCGGTGTCGGAGCCGACCGCGTCGGCGATCGCGGGTAGCGCCGAGATTGACGACGGCGCGCCGTCGAGCTGGCGGCCGCCGTGGTTCGATACCACGATGGCGTCGGCGCCGAGCTTGACCGCGGTCTTGGCGTCATCGACGTCGAGGATGCCTTTCAGGATCAGCTTGCCGGGCCAGATCTTCTTAATCCACTCCACGTCCTTCCAGTTCAGCGCCGGATCGAATTGCGAATTCGTCCATTGCGCGAGCGAATTGACGTCGTCCATGCCCTTCACGTGGCCGGCGAGATTGCCGAAGGTCTTGCGCTTGCCTTTGAGAATGCTCCAGGCCCAGGCCGGCTTGGTGGCGACGTCGATGACGTTCTTGATGCGAATTTCCGGCGGCACCGTCATGCCGTTCTTGATGTCGCGGTGGCGCTGGCCGAGCACCTGCAAGTCGACGGTGAGCACCAGGGCGTTGCATTTAGCCTTCACCGCGCGTTCCAGAATGTCCTTCGAGAAGCTGCGGTCCTTGATCACGTAGAGCTGGAACCAGAACGGTTTGCCGGTCGCCTCCGCCACGTCCTCGATCGAGCAGATCGACATGGTGGAGAGTGTGAACGGAATGCCGGCCTCGTTGGCGGCGCGCGCCGACAGAATCTCGCCGTCGCCATGCTGCATGCCGCACAGCCCGATCGGCGCCAGCACGAATGGTGCCGCGACCTTCTGCCCGATGATGGTGGTGGCGAGACTGCGCGCGGAGACGTCGACCAGGATGCGCTGGCGCAGCTTGATCGCTTCCAGATCGGCGCGATTGGCGCGCAGCGTCTCCTCGTTATAGGAGCCGCTGTCGGCGTAATCGAAAAAAGCGCGGGGAACCTTGCGGCGGGCAAGCTGCCGCAGGTCTTCAATGCAGGTGATGTTCTTCATGGGGAGCCCGGACCGTTCGCAATCGACCAAATCGGGTAGCATAGCGCTGCGGACGGCGAAACCGGCGGTTCCGGCCGCATTTTCGTGGGATAAATCGGCAGGGCGGCCAAAGGTTAATGGCCGGCGGTAACGATTACTCATAATTTTTGAAGCAAATTCACGGCGTTGGCCCTATTATGCGGCCGCGCAAGGCGGCGTTGCCGCCCTCCAATAAACCAGCCATACCGGGCTTGAAACCGTAAAGTAGGCGTCGAGGGGCATTGCATGGTTCGTCGTTATTTCGGCACCGACGGCATTCGCGGCCGGGCCAACCGGGTCATTACTCCCGAATTGGCGCTCAAGGTCGGGCAAGCCGCCGGGCTGGTGTTCAAGAATGGCGAACATCGCCATCGCGTCCTGATCGGCAAGGACACCCGCCTCTCCGGCTACATGATCGAGACCGCCCTGGTCGCCGGCTTTACCTCGGTCGGTATGGACGTATTGCTGACCGGCCCGATCCCGACCCCAGCCGTTGGTGTGCTGGCGCGCTCGATGCGCGCCGATCTCGGCGTGATGATCTCAGCCTCGCACAACCCTTATGCCGACAACGGCATCAAGCTGTTCGGGCCCGACGGCTACAAGCTCAGCGATCAGGTCGAAAGCGAAATCGAAGCGCTGCTCGACGCGGATCTGAGCAAACGTCTGGCCAAGAGCGACGATCTCGGCCGTGCCAGGCGCATCGACGGCGTGCAGGACCGCTATATCGAATTCGCCAAGCTCACGCTGCCCAAGGCCATCGGCTTTTCCGGCCTGCGCGTGGTGATCGACTGCGCCAACGGCGCCGCCTACAAGGTGGCGCCGGGCGCGCTGTGGGAAATGGGCGCCGACGTGATCTCGATCGGCGTCGAGCCTGACGGCATGAATATCAACAAGGACTGCGGTTCCACCGACCTCGCCGCGATCTCGCGCAAGGTGCGGGAGATGCGCGCCGATATCGGCATCGCGCTCGACGGCGACGCCGATCGCGTGATGATCGTGGACGAGCGCGGCCATGCGGTGGACGGCGACCAGTTGCTTGCGGTCATCGCCGAAAGCTGGAAGGAAGACGGCCGGCTGCAGCGACCAGGCGTGGTCGCCACCGTGATGTCCAATCTGGGGCTCGAGCGCCATCTCGCCGGCCTTGGAATCGAGCTGGTGCGCACGCCGGTCGGCGACCGTTATGTGCTCGAGCACATGCGCGCGCACGGCTATAATGTCGGCGGCGAGCCGTCCGGCCATATTATTCTCTCGGACTATACCACCACCGGCGACGGTTTCGTCGCCGCCTTGCAAGTACTTGCCGTGGTCAAGCGCAGCAACATGCCGGTGTCGGAGCTGTGCCATCGCTTTGAGCCGCTGCCGCAAGTGCTCAAGAACGTTCGCTACCAGAAGGGCAAGCCGCTGGAAAATGCCGGCGTGCGCTCGGCCATCGCGAGCGCCGAGAAAAAGCTCGGCCGCGGCGGCCGCCTGATCGTGCGGCCGTCCGGCACCGAGCCGGTCATCCGGGTGATGGGCGAAGGCGACGACAAAACGCTGGTCGAGGCGGTGGTGGACGACGTGGTCGAGGCGCTGACCCAAGTGGCCGCCTAAGTCGCGGCCTGACCGCCGCCGCGATTGCTTCGAACGACAACCGATCGTCGCATGTGCCGGGTATGATGCCGCCGAAGCTCCTGCGGCGGCGGGGTTTTATGCGAACATTATTTGATGCGATCTCATAAAACGCCGCATCGCCGCTAATGACATCTCCGGCCGCTCGGGCGATCCTTGATGCAGGATTGTCGCGCTGATCCTTTTGCTGCGCCTATAGCGGCTCCGTCCGGCGTACGAGCCTTTGCCTCACGAAACGTCAAGCCATGAACAAGTACCCGCGCAAATCCGGCAACAACGTCGTGCCAATGCCCACGAAGCCACGTGGCGGGCGCGATCCGGCGCGCAAGTTTGCAAGCGATGCGGCGGCCCCCGCTGCGCCTGTCGCCGCCGGCGGCCGCGACGATCCGCGCACGCAGGAAGCCATGCACCTGATCGAGGCGTTCCTGGCCATCGAGGACGAATCGGCGCGCGCCGCGCTGATCGCGCTGGCCGAGAGTCTCGTCACCCACGACTGGCTGCGCCGACAGCAAGAGCGCTGAAGCCGCCGCTGCGGCCGGATCGCCGGTCCGTGCGTGACGCCGCGGCGCGCCCCATCCCCCGAGCGTAAATGATTTCTTAAACGCAGTTCCCCGCGCGCGTTGCGCGCGCGAATTGGTTAAGCGGCGTGGTTAAAGATTAGGGTTAAGTGTCACTTAAGGATTTCCTGCCATCGTCCCTCATCAATCGGTCGCCGACACGGGCGTTCGATCCGGTGAGGGACAGTATCATGTGCACAGTTCGACTGAAGATTTCGACATTGGTGGCGATCGCCTCCTTGGCGGCGACCGCCGCGCACGCCGCCGACTTTTCGCCGCCGTTGCCGCAGCCGGCTCCGGAAATCGTCGACAGCTGGTATCTGCGCGGCTTTGTCGGCATCGGCATGAACGGGACCCCGACGCTCGATTATCTGCCGGCACCGGCGAATGTCGGGAACGGCTTTGCCTTCGACCAGCATTCAATCGCCGACACCACCTTCATCGGCGTCGGCGTCGGTTACGACTGGAACAGCTGGCTACGCTTCGATCTCAGCGGCGAGTACCGCGCCAAGACTCAGGTCAATGCGCGCGGTGTTTACGATCAAGTGACGGGTCAAGGAGATGCCTATCAAGGTTACCTGAAATCCTGGGTAATTCTGGCTAACGGATTTGTCGATCTCGGCACTTGGAATTGCTTCACGCCCTTCATCGGCGTCGGCATCGGCGGTGCATACAATCAATTGGCCGATTTCGTCGATATGGGAATTGGCCAAACCGGCGCTGGCTTCGGACGAAACACCGCCGAATGGCATATGGCCTACGCGCTCTATGCCGGCATCGGCTACGCCGTGAGCAAGAACCTCAAGGTCGATCTCTCCTACCGCTATCTCAATTACGGATCGATCACCGACACCGTCGATTGCATCGGCGGCTGCAACCCGGATTCCTACAAGTTCGGCAATCTCTATTCGCACGACATCATGCTCGGGCTGCGCTGGACCTGCTGCGAAACGGCACCGCCGCCACGCTATGTCTATGCCCCGCCGCCGGCCTATACGCCGCCGCCGCCGCTGAGCAGCCGGGGCTAGTCGCACAGCATCTCAGCGCGCCGCCCGGTTAACGGCGCGCTGAACAGGGTAAAAATTCTTGGTTAAGCGCCGCCTAACTTGCTGCGGTCGGTTGAGTGGTAGCGAAGGAAGAGTGGTCATGGGTTGTCCGAGGACGTCAGGCGATTCCGATGGTGCATCTGCGATTTCGGATGCGCCGCGCCATCGCCGCCGGGGCTTCTCCCGCCGCGCCGGACTTGCAGCGCTCGTCCTGATCGTGCTGGCGCCGGCCGGCGCCCGTGCCGCCGACATGCCTGAATTTCTGCGCGGCTCTTACACGCCGACCTACACCCGCTGGGACGGCTTTTATTTCGGCGGGCAGGCCGGCAAGACCTTCGGTTCAGCCGATTTCGGCAATGCGACCCAATCCATGGTCAGCTACATTCTGGCCGACACCGAGTTGCAGAACATCGTCTCCAACTGGACGACATTGCCTAAAGGTTCGACCGGCAGCGCAAGCTTTGGCGGCTTTGTCGGCTATAATTTCCAGTGGGACGACGTCGTTATGGGCGCCGAACTGAACTACAACCACATGTCGATCAAAACCGCCCAGCAGGGTCAGATCGGACCGATTCTGGTTCCGGGCGCCAACCTCCCGGATGGCTCCACCGTTCTTTACAGCGCCACAGTGACATCGGCTGCTTCCGTGGCCATCAACAACATTGTGACGGCGCGTGCGCGCGCTGGTTGGGCCTTCGACCGCTTTCTGCCATACGGCTTTTTTGGTCTCGCGGTCGGCCAAGCCGATGTATCGCGCTTTGCAACTTTGGCCGGCAGCACCAAAACGACGACGTCGCCGTCGACACCGGCCGGATTCATCGTACACCCATCGGGCCCATTGGATTTGCCGCGTGATCCGCAATCGCAAGCGCAAAGCGGCTTGATTGGTTACGGCTTTACCGCGGGGCTCGGAATTGAAGTCTTGCTCCTACAAAATGTTTTCGCTCGCGCCGAATGGGAATTTATCGAATTCCCCAATATCAACGACTTCCGCGTCGAGGCCAACTCCGTGCGCGCCGCTGTCGGGTTGAAGTTCTAGCCCGCTCACCGAGGCGGCTTACGACTCGGCAAGCCGGCTTTTTTCACAGACCCGGACGTCAATACCGCTCTGCCGCGAAATTTTGCATCGCGGCACATTGACCGCGCGCCGCAACTCGCCTATGCCCGCCAGTGGGACACCTCTCCCCAACGAGGGGCGCCTATCTGGAAGGATAGACATATGACAGCGAACAAGCCCGGCGTGCGGCCGGCCATCCCGCACTTCTCGTCCGGCCCCTGCGCCAAGCGCCCCGGCTGGAGCCTGCAAGCCCTCACCGACGCAGCTTTAGGACGTTCGCACCGCGCCAAGATCGGCAAGGCGAAGCTCAAGCGCGCCATCGATCTCACCCGCGAAGTTCTCGAAGTGCCCGCCGATTACCGCATCGGCATCGTGCCGGCCTCCGATACCGGCGCGGTGGAGATGGCGCTGTGGTCGCTGCTTGGCGCACGGCCGGTGACCATGCTGGCCTGGGAGAGCTTCGGCGAAGGCTGGGTCAGCGACGTCACCAAGGAACTCAAGCTCAAGGACGTCACCGTCCTGAAAGCGCCCTATGGTGACTTGCCCGATCTGACGAAAATCGATTTCGCGGCCGACGTGGTGTTCACCTGGAACGGCACCACCTCCGGCGTGCGGGTGCCGAACGGCGACTGGATCGCCGCGAACCGCGCAGGCCTGACCATTTGCGACGCGACCTCGGCAGCCTTCGCGCAGAAGCTCGATTGGCCCAAGCTCGACGTCGTGACCTTCTCCTGGCAGAAGGCGCTCGGCGGCGAGGGCGCGCACGGCATGCTGATCCTCTCGCCGCGCGCGGTCGCCCGTCTCGAGAGCTACAAGCCGGCCTGGCCGCTGCCGAAGATTTTCCGCCTCACCAAAGGCGGCAAGATCAACGAGGGCATTTTCGCCGGCGAGACCATCAACACGCCGTCGATGCTCTGCGTCGAGGATTATCTCGACACGCTCACCTGGGCGAAATCGATCGGCGGGCTTGCCGGCACCATCGCGCGCTCGGACGCCAACGCCAAGGCGCTCGCCGACTGGGTGGCGGTCACGCCATGGGTCGGCCATCTCGCCAACAACGCGAGCCAACGCTCGAACACCTCGGTGTGCCTGAAGGTGGTCGATCCGGCGGTAACGCGGCTGTCGGCCGACGATCAGGCGGCCTTCGCCAAGACGCTCGCCGGCCTGCTCGAGAAGGAAGGCGTCGCCTACGACATCGCCTATTACCGCGACGCGCCGCCGGGCCTGCGCATCTGGTGCGGGGCGACGGCGGAGACCGCCGACGTGCAGGCGCTCACGCCCTGGCTCGACTGGGCCTTCGCTGAAGCCAAAGCCGCGCTGCCGAAGGCGGCGTAACGCTACGATCTTCCTCCCCCCGCATGCGGGGGGAGCTGACGGCAAGCCAAACCCATTCAAAAAAAAGCAGCAATCGCCATGCCCAAAGTTCTCATTTCTGACGCGCTGTCGGCCGCCGCCGTGCAGATCTTCAAGGATCGCGGCATCGAGGTCGATTTTCAGCCCGCTCTCGGTAAGGACAAAGAGAAACTCGCCGAGCTGATCGGCAATTACGATGGCCTCGCTATCCGCTCGGCCACCAAAGTGTCGGCGAAGATCCTGGAAAAGGCCAAGAATCTGAAGGTGATCGGGCGCGCCGGCATCGGCGTCGACAATGTCGACATTCCGGCGGCGACCGCACGAGGGATCATCGTGATGAACACGCCGTTCGGCAATTCCATCACCACCGCCGAACACGCGATCTCGCTGATGCTGGCTTTGGCCCGTCAAATTCCGGAAGCCGACTCGTCCACGCGCGCCGGCAAATGGGAAAAGAACAAATTCATGGGCGTGGAGATTTTCTCCAAGACGCTCGGCGTCATCGGCTGCGGCAACATCGGGTCGATTGTTGCCGACCGTGCCATCGGCCTGAAGATGAAGGTGATCGCCTACGATCCGTTCCTGTCGGAGGAGCGCGCGCGCGATCTCGGCGTCGAGAAGGTCGAGCTCGACGAGCTGTTCAAGCGCGCCGATTTCATCACGCTGCATACCCCGCTCACCGAGAAGACCAAGAACATCATCGATGCGGCCGCCATCAAGAAGATGAAAAAGGGCGTGCGCATCGTCAATTGCGCGCGCGGCGGCCTGGTGGACGAGGCCGCGTTGGCCGAGGCGCTCAAGGCGGGGCAGGTGGCGGGTGCCGCTTTCGACGTATTCGTCGAGGAGCCGGCGACGCAAAGTCCGCTGTTCAACCTGCCCAATGTCGTGTGCACGCCGCATCTCGGAGCCTCCACCAGCGAGGCGCAGGAAAACGTCGCGCTGCAGGTCGCCGAACAGATGGCCGACTATCTGCTCCGCGGCGCGATCTCCAATGCGGTCAATTTCCCCTCGATCAGCGCCGAGGAAGCACCCAAGCTCAAGCCGTTCGTCGCGCTCGCCGAGAAGCTCGGCTCCTTCGCCGGCCAGTTGACCGAAAACCCGATCAAGGAAATCCACATCACCTATGAAGGCACGGTCGCGCAGATGAAAATCAAGGCGCTCACCTCGGCGGTGCTTGCCGGGCTGCTGCGGCCGATGCTCGGCGACGTCAACGTGGTGTCGGCGCCGCTAGTGGCGCGCGAGCGCGGCATGGCGGTGGAAGAGACCACGCGCGAGGCGGAAGGCGACTACGAAAGCCTGATCACGGTGAACGTGATGACCGAAAAGCACACGCGCTGGGTCTCCGGCACCGTGTTTGCCGACGGGCGTCCGCGCATCGTCAACATCAAGGGCATCCGGATGGACGCCGAGTTCGGCCCCTCGATGATCTACATCACCAATCTCGACAAGCCTGGTTTCATCGGCAAGTTCTCCTCCACTTTGGGTGAGGCCGGCATCAACATCGCCACCTTCCATGTCGGCCGCGAAACGGCTGGCGGCAATGCCATCGCGCTGATCGAGATCGACGGGGAACTTCCCGACGCGGTGCTCGCCAAGGTGCGGGCGCTGCCCCAGGTGCAGCAGGCCAAGCCGCTGCATTTCTAGAAATAGCGATGGAACGTCAGTTTCTTAGCGGGGGCTGCCCGGGGCCCTCCGCGCAGCGTTCTGTACCTTGCCTCGGCGGTCTGCATCCTTTATCCGAGGGTGGACCTGGCCGGCATCGCCCGGCGTCAGTGTCCTAAAAGCGCTGGCGCAGGGAAGCAATTCTAATGGCGAATGTCGTTGTAGTCGGGTCCCAGTGGGGCGACGAAGGCAAGGGTAAGATCGTCGACTGGCTGTCCGAGCAGGCCGATATCGTCGTGCGGTTCCAGGGCGGCCACAATGCCGGCCACACCCTGGTGATCGACGGCGTCACCTACAAATTGTCGCTGCTGCCGTCCGGCGTCGTGCGCGGGGGCAAGCTCTCCATTATTGGCAACGGCGTGGTGGTCGATCCGCGGGCCCTGATCGATGAAATAGCCCAGCTTAAGAAACAGGGCGTCGCGGTGACCTCGGACAATCTGCGCATCGCCGAAAACGCGCCGTTGATCCTGCCGCTGCACCGCGAGCTGGAAGCGGTGCGCGAGGCGGACAATTCGGCGACCCGCATCGGCACCACCAAGCGCGGCATCGGACCGGCTTATGAGGACAAAGTCGGACGGCGCGCGATCCGCTTTATGGATTTGGCCGATCTGCCGGCGCTGGCGCCCAAGATCGAGCGGCTGCTCGCCCATCACAACGCGCTGCGCCGCGGCCTCGGCCTCGGCGAACTCGACGGCGCGACAATCTACGAATACCTCGCGGGGATCGCGCCGCAGGTGCTCCCATTCATGGATTCGGTCTGGTTGCTGCTCGACGCCAAGCGGCGCGAGGGCAAGCGCATCCTGTTCGAAGGCGCGCAAGGCGCGCTGCTCGACATCGATCACGGCACCTATCCTTACGTCACCTCGTCCAACACGGTGGCAGCGCAGGCGGCGACCGGCAGCGGGCTCGGGCCGAACGCGATCGACTACGTGCTTGGCATCTGCAAGGCCTACACCACGCGGGTGGGCGAGGGGCCGTTCCCGACCGACCAGATGCATAATGATATCGGCAAGACGCTGGGCGAACGCGGCCGCGAATTCGGCACTGTTACCGGCCGTGCGCGCCGCTGCGGATGGTTCGATGCCGTGCTGGTGCGCCAGACCGTGCTAACCTGCGGGATCGACGGCCTGGCGCTTACCAAGCTCGACATCCTCGACGGCTTCGACGAGGTCAAGGTCTGCGTGGGCTACCGTCTCGACGGCCGCGAGATCGACTATCTGCCCGCCGGCGAGCGCGCGCAGGCGCGGGTCGAGCCGGTCTACGAGACCATCGCGGGCTGGAACGAGCCGACGGCGCGCGCGCGCTCGTGGGGGCAATTGCCGGCGCAGGCGATAAAATATGTACGCCGGGTCGAGGAGCTGGTGGGATGTCCGGTGGCTTTGCTCTCGACCAGCCCGGAGCGCGAGGACACGATCCTGATGAAGAACCCGTTTGAGCTATGATTGCCGACAAAAGACAAGAATCAGGTTTACGTTGACACCCAATGGCTGATTATTACCCGCTGATCGCACGCGCCGTTACCGGCCTCGACAAGAACACCGGCGCAAACCGCCGGGCCTTGTACGAACGTGCGCGCACCGCGCTGGTCAATCAGTTGCGCAGCGTTGAGCCGACGCTCGACGAATCCGACATCACGCGCGAACGGCTGGCGCTGGAGGACGCGATCCGCAAGGTCGAGGCGGATGCGGTCAAGCGCGCGCGTTCGGATGTCGCCGAGGGGGCTGAGCAGCAAAAGTCGATCTTGGATAAGGGTCTGCGCGGCTTCCGCGAGACGGTGGCCGATGCCGAAGGACTCGGCGGGGCGGCGGCGGCGGCCAATCGGTCGGCGCACGAGGTTTACGACGCGGTGCCTGGCGATCATCCGCCACGGACCGGCGATGCCGGGCCGCCGCCTGCCGAGCCGCATCTCGCGCCGCTCGCAGAGGAGCCGCAACAGCCGCGCGAAACGCGGGCTGCCGACGAGCAAGCTGTTCCGCTTGAGCACGCGGACGCTTTGCCGCCGCCGCAGCGCTATGAGGGCGATGAGGCGGTCTATGCACGGCCGGCGCGCTCTTACGGCCGCATCATCCGGTTTTTCCTGCTGATGGTGCTGCTGGGGGGCCTCGCCGGCGGCGCCTACTCGCAGCGCCACGCGATAATGGCGATGGTGGCGAGCTATCGCAGCGCGCCGACGCCGAAGCCGCCTGACGCGACCGCTTCCGCCACCAAGCCGAAAATCGCCGACCGCATCGGGCCGGCCAGTGGGAAAACGGCTCCCGCCAACGCGCCGGCCGCCGCGGTCGCGCAAAAGGTCGTGCTGTACGACGAGGATCCGGCCGATCCGAAAGGCAAGCGTTATGTCGGCTCGGCGCTCTGGCGCACCGAGACGGTGTCGCCGGGGCCGGGGCTGGCGCCCGAGCTGGCGATCCGCGCCGATGTGGAAATCCCCGAGCGGCACATGCGCATGACCTGGTCGCTCCGCCGCAACACCGACAAGGCGCTGCCGGCGAGCCACACCATCGAGATCATGTTCACGCTGCCGGCTGATTTTCCCGAAGGCGGCATTGGCAACGTGCCCGGCGTGCTGATGAAACAGGACGAGCAGGCGCGCGGCCTGCCGCTCGCCGGTTTGGCGGTGAAGGTGACCAACGGCTATTTTCTGATCGGACTGTCTGCGGTCGATGCCGACGTTCAGCGTAACGTCCAGCTCCTGAAGGAGCGCGACTGGTTCGACATTCCGATCGTCTACACCAGCGGCAAGCGCGCCATCCTCGCTTTGGAAAAGGGCACGCCCGGCGTGCGCGCTTTCGAGGAAGCGTTTAGGGCCTGGGGCCAGTAGGCCCGGTTACAATCGTCAGCTAAAAGCGAAAATGGCCGGGGCATGCCCGGCCATTTTTGTTAATGGAAGTTGCGGCGCTCGGCTTAGTGCACCGCGCTGGAGATCGCCGGCGTTTCCGCCGACTGCTCCATCGCGGCGATGCGGTTTTTCACCGCCTTCTGCACCTTCTCGAAGGCGCGCACTTCGATCTGGCGCACGCGCTCACGCGAGACGCCGAATTCGGAGGCGAGATCCTCGAGCGTAACCGGATCGTCGGCGAGGCGGCGCGCCTCGAAGATGCGGCGCTCGCGATCGTTGAGCACGTCGAGCGCCCCGATCAGCGCCTGGTGGCGGTTGTCGCTTTCCTCGTGATCGGCCAAGAGCCGCTCCTGGCTGGGCGCATCGTCGACCAGCCAATCCATCCATTCGCCGCTTTCGCCGTCGTCGCGAATCGACGCGTTGAGCGAGGCGTCGCCGCCGAGCCGGCGGTTCATGTCGACCACGTCCTGCTCATTGACGCCCAGCCGCTTGGCGATCAGCTTGACCTGATCGGGCCGCAGGTCGCCCTCGTCGAGCGCGGAAATCTTGCTCTTGGCCTTACGCAGGTTGAAGAACAGCTTCTTCTGATTGGCGGTGGTGCCCATCTTCACCAGCGACCACGAGCGCAGGATGTATTCCTGGATTGCCGCCTTGATCCACCACATGGCGTAGGTGGCGAGCCGGAAGCCCTTCTCGGGCTCGAAGCGCTTGACCGCCTGCATCAGGCCGACATTGCCCTCGGACACGACTTCCGAGATCGGCAGGCCGTAGCCGCGATAGCCCATGGCGATCTTGGCGACCAGGCGGAGATGGCTGGTGACGAGCTTGTGCGCGGCGTCACGATCGCCGTGCTCACGCCAGCTGCGCGCCAGCATGTATTCTTCCTGCGGTTCCAGCATCGGGAACCGGCGAATTTCTTCCAGGTAGTGTGAAAGGCCGGATTCGGCCTTGAGTGCCGGCAATGCGGCTGAACGGGCCATGGTAGCGCCCTCCTAATTTGCCCCCGGTTAATCGGCGGGCGATTGTCGCCGCCGCTCCCCGAGCCGACGGCACGCATCCGATTTTGCGACCGCGAAAGTTTGATCGCAAGTGCAGCATAGCGGAACCGGGCACCGAAAACCAGTATCCGCTTGTCACGTCGCTGTGACCCCCTGGATAGCAACCAAGCCATTGTCTAGATTGGTTTATTTCGACCGTTGCGGCCCCTGGTTGCGACTCTCCGCAGCCAGGGCGCTACGTAAACGACGCAAATCGCCCGGCAGTTCCGATTGGAACCGCAGGCTTTTTCCCGTTTGGGGATGTTCGATGGCCAGTAAATAAGCATGCAGGGCCTGTCTGCCAAGACCTTCCAGGGCGGCGCGGGCCGCGGGCGACAGCCGACTGGCCTTGGTCCTGAAGCCGGCCCCATAGCTGGCATCGCCCAGGATCGGATGGCCGATATGGGCCAGATGCACCCGGATTTGGTGGGTGCGGCCGGTCTCGAGCGTACAGGCCAAAAGGCTGGCGATTGGTTTGCCATCGGACCCGGTGAAGCGCTCCAGCACCTTCCAATGGGTCACTGCCGGCCGGCCGCCCTTGCGTACCGCGCGCTTATCGCGGGCCTGGGGGTGACGGTCGAGCGGAGCGTCGATGGTGCCCTTCGCCCGGCTGGGCGCCCCCCACACGATGGCGAGATAGCCGCGCTCGATCCCGCTTTCGCCCTTGTTGGCGAACTGGGTGCTGAGCGCGCGATGGGCGGCGTCGGTCTTGGCGACCACCATGAGGCCCGTGGTGTCCTTGTCGAGCCGGTGCACGATGCCGGGCCGCCTGACGCCGCCAATGCCGGACAAGCTGTCGCCGCAATGGGCGATCAAGGCGTTGACCAGCGTGCCCTTGGCGTGGCCGGCGGCCGGATGGACCACCAGGCCTTTCGGCTTGTCGATCACGATCAGCGCCTTGTCCTCGTAAACGACATCTAGCGGGATCGGCTCGCCGGCGGGCTTGGGCTGCTCGGGCGCCGGCAGCGTGACGGTGACGGTGTCGCCCGATTTGACGTGGATGGCGGGATCGCGGATCGTGCGCGCCGCGATCACCCCTCGTATCGTTACTTGGCCGTCGAGGATCAGCGCCTTCAGGCGCGAACGCGATAGCGCCGGGATGCGGGCGGTGAGTACGCGGTCGAGCCGCTGGCCTTGCTCCTCGGCGGCGATCTTGATTGTCTCGATTGTCTCATCCGTCATGGCTTAGCCGATGTCCGACGACCAGACGCCCCTCGATTCGGAAGCTGCCGCGGCGACCGCGAAGGTACGCCGGATGATGATCATCATCATGACGACGACATTCGTCGCCATTGTTCTAGTGCTTGTCGTCATCGGCTACCGCCTTTTTCATGTGAAGGAAAGCGCTCCGGCTGTTGCGGACGTGACGGAGTCGCTGCCGGCCGGTGCCAAGGTGATCTCAACCGCGATCGGCAGCGACCACATCGTGGTGACGATCGAGGTCGGCGGCGGCGTCGAGCTGCGCACCTTCGACCCCAACACGCTCAAGCCGCTCGGGCGATTGCGGCTTGAAACCAAGCCCTAAAGCGCCCGGATCTTCTCCAGCACCGGCAAGAGATACGACACGAATTTCGGCGGGTCTTCACTCATCGGGAAATGCCCGAGGTCCTTCATAATAACCGCCTCGGCGCCGGTGCGCTTGGCGATATCGAGGGTCGCCTCGCTGGTGCAGGAATAATCGTACTCGCCGGTGAGCAAGAACAGCGGACAGCGCTTGATGTCGACGTCGTCGACGCGGCCGCGGATGTCGCCGTCGATCATGTAGAAGTGCAGGTCGCCCTTGAACACGCCGGGGCCGCTCTGCATGTAATGCCACAGCGTTTCCCAGCGGCCGTCATCGGGCGCCGTCGGCGCCACCAGGCCGGAGACCACGCCGGCGCAGACCATACCGCCATGTACGTCGGGCCGGTTGAGCCAGGACAAGTCGTAATAAGGCTCGGTATGCGCGGCGGATTCCAGACCGATCAGCGCGCGGAAGCGTTCCGGGCATTCGTGCGCGAGATGCAGCACGATGCGCCCGCCGATCGAGCAGCCCATGGCGACCGGCTTGTCGAGGCCGAGCGCGTCGGCGACCTCCACGATCATGCGTACGTAATCGCGCGAGGTGAGCTGGTAGTCCGTGTTCTGCCAGCCGGCGGGCGGCGACGACTTGCCGTGCCACGGCATGTCGAAGGCGATGACGCGGAAACTGGCCGTCACGCGCGCATCGTTCATCAGCCCGCGGTACTGGCGCGCGTCGGAGCCGGCGGTGTGTAGGCAGAGCAGGGGAATGCCCTGGCCGGCTTCCTCGACATAGATCCGGTGCGGCTTGCCGAGCAGGTCGAGATGAAGATAGCGGCCGCTTATCGGCTCGAAGCGAGGGCTCATCGGGCAACTCCCCGGCGTGGCGCGGCGAGCACGTCTTTGAAGTAAAGCAGGTTGGCCATGAAGGGATGCAGGTCGCCTTCCACCCGCATCAATTTTTGTTTGACCAGCGCGAAGATGTCGGTGAAGCCGAGCGGCGGCAGCGGCTGCCAGAATTTCTCCCAAACGCCGCGCGAGGCGCGCAGAGCGAAGGTGTAGTCCGGCGTGATGAATGGCCCCGGCGTCACCTTGACGACGCGGCCTTCCTGAACGCGGATCAGGGTGTAGGCGTCGTCGATGGCGATCATGAACGTGGTGTTGACGAAGCGGCCGCGGTGGACGAGCCCGGCGTCGGCGTTCACGAGACTGGCGATGTTGTCGATCATGCGGGTGGCTCCAAAACGAACCGGCGCAGGTTGGAATGCCGGGCCGGCGGCCGCAAGGTCAGCCATTCGGCCGGCGTGCTTGCGCACCTCAGGGATCGAGGCTATCTCGAAGGCCTTGGCCCAAGCTCCCTTCGTCTAGCGGCCCAGGACGTCGCCCTCTCACGGCGAAAACAGGGGTTCGAGTCCCCTAGGGAGCGCCAATAAAATCAAATACTTATAAAAAATAACACGGACGATGTCCAACGAGTGTCCAATAAACGGATACGGACAGGCATGGACCCCCGCTATGAGAAAAATCCGCCCTTACTCGAGCCACGTCGCCCTATCAAGTGGTTCGGCGGCAGAACGCACCAGCGGCCATCGTTGGCCCGGCACGGGGAATCCTACGGGCGCCCGGCGAACTTGGGAGGCACCAGGTTTACCCTCTCCTCCTTAGGCAACAACTCGCGCAATCCATCCAAAAGCAATGCCAGTCATTCTGACAAAGAAAACCGAGATCGAGCAGTGGATGACGGCGCCCACTGAAGACGCACTCAAACTACAGCGCCCGTTGGCCGACGGTGTGCTGAAAATAGTGGCCACCGGCGAACGCAAGGATGGAGCCGCGTAGGAGGCAGTCATATCGTTGACCTATTACGAGGGATATGGTTCGCCACCGGGAACGGATTGCGCAGGGGGCGTGACGGTCAACTACGTGCGGACATAGAGTTTTAGTACACTCGGCAGGCGGTGACGCGCCAAATGCAATGGCGTACGCGCAATCGGTTCGCGGGTGATGAAGCGCCAGCGCGCTACGTGATAGCTCGAATCGAAGCCATAGAAGGCGAGCCGCATGCGTTCAAGCTCTTCGGTCCGATAGGTCTCAAGCGGCTTATCAGCGTCGTCGCGCTGCGCGTCGCGCTCGCTTCTCCGCAAGTGTGCGATCGGACATCGGGTCGGCGGCGAGCCGTTCGGCATGATCGCGCACCGCCGTGCGGAAGGCCGGCCGCGCATTGGGCAAAACGGCGTTGACAAGGCCGAGCCGCTGCGCCGCCGCCGCCCCCATGGGCAGGCGCGATGCCATGACCGCATCGACCCGATCCGGGCCGATCCGACGCGGCAGCACATAGGTCCAGTATTCCGACCCAAACAGGTTGCCCATGTTCTTGTAATGCGGATTGAGCACGATGCCGTCGCGCATGAGCACCTGGTCAGCGGCGAGCGCGAGGAACACGCCGCCGGCGCCAGCATTGCCTTCGAGCGCGGCGATCACGAGCTTGTCGGCCGTGCGCAGCACCGTGCTTGCGACGTCGTCGATGGCATTGATGTTGGCCCAGCTCGCGTCGGCTGGGCTGGCCGCGGCCTCGATGACGCCGAGATGCATGCCGTTCGACCAGAATTCGCGCCCGCCGGCGAGCACGATCACTTTCGTCGGCCGCGCCACCGCGTAGCGGTAGGCGTCCAGCAGCCGGCGGCACTGCTCGACCGACATTGCCCCATTGAGAAACTCGAACGCAAGCCAGCCGACGCCGTTCGTCTCCCGGTAGGTGATTTCGCGAAATGTGTTCGGGCCGTCATCGGTCCCGAGTTCAATCGGCCGCTCCGCGATGCCGTCGAGGCGGCCGGCCAAAGCCAGCGTCGCGGGGATCTTGAAGCGGCGGGTGCCGGGCGCGGGTTCGGGCGTGATCGCGGTGATCCACACCGCGCCGTCGACGGTGGCGCGGCAGATCGCGCCGTGGCGCCATGCGATAACCTCGCCGGGCGGCCCGCGCAGAACGTCCTCCGGCCAGGGATCGTGCAGCCGCCCGGAAAGCCCAAGGATGAAGTCCGGAATGCCCGGCTGGCCGGACGCGGCATATAGCTTGCGCAGCACGGTTGCGGTGGCGTCGGCCGACCAGTCGATCACCCGTTCCGCGATCTTGATGGCAGGGCGCCAGCGGCCGCCATCCGGAGCCTCAGCTGAAAAGGGCCGGCCGCTGCTGACGCCGTCTTCGATCTTGCCGATCGCCTCGATCACGCAGTCCACCGCGGCCTCGGTGACTTCATCGCGATAAAGGCTCGATTTCGCGGCCGGACGCAGATCGAAATTGCGGGTCGCCCAGATGTCGCCGGCGTCGAACGTGGCATTCGCCTCGATCAGGGTGGTGCCCCACGTCGCGTGGCCTTCGAGGATCGCCCAGTCGAGCGCGGCCGGGCCGCGGTCGCCGGCGGGGCCGGGATGCACGATCAGGCAGCGAACGTTGCGCCAAACCGCTTCCGGGATGGCCCGGCGCAGGAACGGCGCGATCACGAGATCAGGCCGAAACAAGCGCACTGCTTCGGTCATGCCGTGGTCGTTGACAGCGAGCTCGACGGAAAGCTCGTGGCCGCGCTCGGCGAGCTCGACATGGATGCGCTGGGTCAGCGCGTTGAAGCTGGTGGCGAGCAACAGGATACGCATCGTGCCCTCAGCAGATGCGCGGCAACTGCTCGCCGGCAAGCCAGTCGATCATGCGCTCGCCGCCGATGCGGGTCGCCATGCGCACGAAGCGCGACGGGTCGGCGATCACTTCGCCGATCACCATGGCGTCGCGGCCGAGCGAATGACCGCGAAGGACACCGAGCAGACGCCCGGCGTCTTCTGCCGGCGCGATGGCGATGAGCTTGCCCTCGTTGGCGACATTCAAGGGGTCGAGACCGAGCAACTCGCACGCTCCGAGAACCTCGGGCTTGATCGGAATGGCGGCTTCGTCGAGCCGCATCCCCACCGCCGATTGATCGCAAATCTCGTTGAGCGTCGCCGCAAGGCCGCCGCGGGTTGGATCGCGCAACACGCGGATGGTCGGCACGGCGGCCACCATATCGGCGACCAGGCCGTTCAGCGCCGCAGAATCCGACACAATGGTCGTCTCGAATTCGAGCCCGGCCCGGTGCGCCATGATGGCGACGCCGTGATCGCCCATGCTGCCCGAGATCAGGATGGCATCGCCGGCGCGCGCACGATCGCCCGAGATTTCGATCCCGGGCGGCACGACGCCGATGCCGGCGGTGTTGATGAACAGACGGTCGGCCTTGCCGCGCTCGACCACCTTGGTGTCGCCGGTGACCACTGCAACGCCGGCGGCGCGCGCGGCCTCACCCATCGAGCGGGCAATTCGCTGGAGGTCGGCGAGCGGAAAGCCCTCTTCGATGACAAAGCCGGCCGAGAGATAGAGCGGGCGCGCGCCGCTCATGGCGACGTCGTTGACGGTGCCGTGCACCGCGAGCGAGCCGATGTCGCCACCCGGGAAGAACAGCGGAGAAACCACGAAGGAATCGGTCGACATCACCATGCGGCCGGCGGCAACCTCGAAGGCGGCCTGGTCGTTGCCGCGCGCCAGCATTGGGTTGTCGAAGGCCGGGCGGAAAATCTCCTCGATGAGCTGCTGCATGGCGCGTCCGCCGGCGCCGTGCGTGAGATCGACGCGGCCCTCCAGCAAATCAAGCCGGCGCGAAGCCAAACGCGGTGCACGGGTGGCGACGTTCATTGCGTGTGCTCCCGCATCCGGCCGTAACTGTAATAAGCGGCGCACGCGCCTTCCGAGGAGACCATGCAGGAGCCGAGCGGCGTTTCCGGCGTGCAGGCGCGGCCGAACAGCCGGCAGTCCGTGGGCTTTTTGGCTCCGCGCAGGATCGCCGGGCAAGCGCAAGCCTTGTTTCCCTCGCTCGGGATATAGGGTTCGTCGAAGCGGCGCTCGGCATCGAACGCCGAGAAGGCATCCTTGATGCGGAGCGCCGAATAGGGGATGTGACCGAGGCCGCGCCATTCGAAGTCGCGCCGCAGCTCGAAGACGCGCGACACCGCTTGCTTGGCGCGCAGATTGCCGTCGCGGGTGACCGCGCGGATATACTGGTTCTCCACCTCGGCGCGGCCTTCGTTGAGCTGGCGTACCAGCATCAGGATCGATTGCAGGATATCGATCGGCTCGAAGCCGGAGATCGCGACCGGCTTGCGGTACTCCTCAGCGAAGAACTCGTAGGGCTGGCTTCCGATGACGACCGAGACATGCGCCGGCCCAAGGAAGCCGTCGATCTCGACAGCGCCGAGCTCGCGCACCGCCGGCGCCTCGAGGATCGCGGCGATTGCCGATGGGGTCAGTACGTGATTGCAGAACACCGAAAAATTCGCGAGCTCTGCTTTGGCAGCGGCCTCGATCGCGAGCGCGGTCGGTGGGGTCGTGGTCTCGAATCCGATGGCGAAGAAGATCACCTCGCGGTCCGGATTGGCTTGCGCCAACTTCACCGCGTCGAGGGTGGAATAGACCATGCGGACGTCGGCGCCGTCCGCTTTGGCTTTCAACAGGCTCTGACCTTGCGAGCCGGGTACCCGCAGCATGTCGCCATAGGACGCGAGAATGACGCCGTCGCGCTTGGCGAGGCGGATCGCCATGTCGAGCCGGCCGGTGGGCAGGACGCAAACCGGGCAGCCGGGGCCATGGACCATCTCGATATTCGTGGGCAGCAGATCCTCGATGCCGTAGCGGAAGATCGCGTGGGTGTGGCCGCCGCAGAATTCCATGAGGCGATAGCGGCGATCGGTGTCCGCCTCGCGATGGATCGATGCGGCGAGGCGGCGCGCGGTCTCGGCGTCCCGGTATTCGTCGAGATGCTTCATGGCGGCGCCTCGGTCACCGCGGCGGCCGTCGAAAATTCCGCGATCGCGTCGGAGCCTTCCGCTGCCAGCAAGGCCAGCGTGCGTTCTGCTTCCACTTCGTCGATCTTGGCGAGCGCGTAGCCGACGTGGAGCACGACGTAGTCGCCGGGCTTCGGATTGTCGATGAGCGCGATTGAGACCTCCTTGACGATGCCGCCAAGCGAGACCTTGGCGGTCTCGGGTCCGGTCAGCGCGACGATCTTTACCGGAAGTGCGTGACACATGAATGCGTCTCCCTATGCATCCCGTCGTTCAAGAGCGCCGACGCGGCGATGAAAGCCTGGCCAAGCGACAACCCTCCGTCGTTCGGCGGCACGGCGCGGGCGACCAGCGGCTCGATCCCTCGCGCGCCAAGTCCTGCGACGAGGCCTTCGGTGAGTACTTTGTTGAGGAAGCAGCCGCCGCTGAGCGCGACCGCGTCCAGGCCGCGCGCCGAAGCGGCCGCCGCGGCCCATTCAACCAAGGCGGCGATGAGTGTGCCGTGAAACAATGCCGCGCCGGCCGCCGGCTCGACACCATCGGCAAGCCGGCCGAGTAGCGGCAGAAAGTCGAGCACGCCGCCTTCGATCCGCCAGCCGCCGGCCAGCACGGCCGTCTCGGTCACCAGCCCTTCGAGCCGCATTGCCGCTTCGCCTTCGAAGGCTTGGCGGCGCGACACGTCAAGCAGCCCCGCCGCAGCGTCGAACAGACGTCCGGCGGAAGTGGTCGGTTCGCACGCAATTCCGCGTGCCAGCATGTCGCGGACCGAACGAGCCAAGGGTTCATCCGCAAAACGCTGCTCGATTTCCTCGCCACGGCCCAGCGCATGGAGCGCGGCGGCGGCCATGCGCCACGGCTCGCGCGCGGCCCGGTCGCCGCCCGGCGCCGGTAACGGCGCCAGATGGCCAAGCCGCTCGAAATGCTCGCCGTCGACGCAGAGCAGCTCGCCGCCCCAGGCGGCTGCCGTCGGATCCGAGCCCGAAGCCGTCGAGCGAGAGCCCGAGCAACGGTCCCTCGATATGATGCTCGGCCGCCAGCGCGGCGACGTGCGCATGATGGTGCTGCACCGGTATCACCGGCGGCCCGAGCCGATGGGCGAGCTGCGATGTCGGAAAATCGGGATGCAGGTCGCAGGCAATCGCCACCGGTTCGACCTCGAGGATCGACAGCATGTGCCTGAGAGTTTCCTCGAGGAATGCGACCGCGTCCGGCGTGTCGAGGTCGCCGACATGCTGCGAGACAAACGCTTCGCAGCCACGCGTGACCGTTACCGTTGCCTTGAGCTGAGCCCCTAAGGCGACGACGCAAGGAACCTCGTGCGCCAGGCGGATCGGCGCCGGCGTAAAGCCGCGCGCGCGGCGCAGGAAGGCGGGCGCCCCGGCCACGACGCGAACCACGCTGTCATCGGCGCGCGTCACGATCGCTCGATCATGGTCAGCGACCGTGTCGGCGATGCCGTCGAGGCGGCGGCGCGCATCGGCTCCGTCGATGACGATCGGTTCGCCGGCGACGTTGGCCGAAGTCGCGACCAGTGCCAGATCGGTGGCGGCGGAAATCCAGTCGACGCCGGCGGGACGCCCGAGCAGTTCCCAGATCACCAGCCAGTGCAGCGGTGTATAGGGCAGGAACAGCCCGACGGTCGGCAGTCCATTGGAGACACCGTGCGCCAGCCGTGCCTCGTCGCGCGCCGGCACGATGACGATCGGCCGCTCGCGAGCCGCGAGCAGCCGCGCGGAGACGTCATCGAGCGCCGCGATGCGGTGAGCCGCCGCAAGGTTGCCCACCATGACCGCGAACGGTTTTCCGTCGCGGCGCTTGCGGGCGCGCAGCCGCTCGACGGCCTCTTCATCGCGCGCGTCGCAGACCAGATGGAAGCCGCCGAGACCCTTGAGCGCTACGATCTGGCCGGCGCGGATGCGGGTGGCAATCTGGTCAAGCGGGGTATCGAGTTGCGGACCGCAGGATGGGCAGCAGGTGGTCTCCGCATGGAAGCGACGGTCGGCGGGATTGGCGTATTCGGCCGCGCAGGCATCGCACAAAGGAAATTCCGCCAGTGATGTCGTGGCGCGGTCGTAGGGCAGACGCCGGGTCACGGTGAAACGCGGCCCGCAATGCGTGCAGGTGATGAACGGATAGAGGTAGCGGCGGTTGGACGGGTCGAACAGCTCGGCGAGGCAGGCCTCACAAACCGCCACATCGGGCGTGATCGCGGTCCGTGCTGGGCCGTTCTGCTCGCTGTTACGAATAACGAAATCGCTCTCGCCTGCAACGAGCGGACGCAGCTCGGATTCGACGTCGTCGATCCGGGCGAGCGGCGGCGCCTCCGCGACCAGGTCGCCGATGAAGGCGTCAACCTCGCCCTGCACCTCGATCAGCACGCCATCCTGGTCGTTCAAGGCAAAGCCGGTGAGATCGTGGCGCATCGCGAGCCGCCAGACATGCGGACGGAAGCCGACCCCCTGCACCAGGCCGCGGATACGCAGACGCAGGCGACGCGCAGCGACGGCAGCAGCGCCATGGCCGATGTCGAAGTCCACGCGCGCGTCCATGCGCAATCTCCCGCTTATCTCTAATCGGTGGCGAGGCGGAGCGCCCGCGCAGTTTCGAGCCAGTGGATCCAGCGATCCATGCCTTCGCCCGTCTTCGCCGAAAGCTTCAGTACGCCGATCGTCGGATTGATCCGCCGCGCATTGTCGATCAGGCGGTCGATGTCGATGTCGAGATGCGGCAGCAGGTCGGTCTTGGTCACGACCATCAATGCGGAGGCGGCGAACATGCCGGAATATTTCAGCGGCTTGTCCTCGCCCTCGGTCACCGACACGATGACGACCTTGTGGGCTTCGCCGAGATCGAAGCCGGCCGGGCACACCAGGTTGCCGACATTCTCGATGAACAGGATGCCATTCGCCGGTGTGCCGAGCCGGGACATTCCGGTGCGCACCAAATCGGCGTCGAGATGGCAGCCCTTGCCGGTGTTGATCTGGATCGCCGGCGCCCCGGTTGCCCGGATACGGTCGGCATCGGCGGTGGTTTCCTGATCGCCTTCGATCACGGCGACCGGATACTTGTCGCCGATCCGCTTTAGCGTTTCCACCAGTAGCGCGGTCTTGCCCGAACCGGGGCTTGAGACCAGATTGAGCGCAAGGGTCTTCGTGGCCTGCAAATCGCGCCGGTTCTCCTCCGCGATGGCATCATTTTTTTCGAGAATATCCCGCTCAACGCTCACCAGCCGTGCCGTGCCGGCGCCGGCCGCGGCATCGAGCGTATGATCATGCGCATCCTCGTGGGCGTGGGAATGCCTATGCGTGTGGCTGTGCGGATGCGAGTGAGTGATGCCATCCGCATGGGTGTGGCTGTGTTCATGCGCGTGGTCATGCTCGTGGCTATGGGCGCCGTCGGCATGTTCGTGCGCTTGGTGAGGATGCAAATCCTCGACCCGTTTGTCGCTCTGGCCGCAACCGCAGGTGCCGCACATCAGACGACCTCCATCTCTTTGAGCCGCATCTCGTCGCCGCCCTGAACAAGAAGCTTGACGCCGCCGCAGCGGGGACACGATGCTCCGCGCGCCGCGATCGCCACCGAGGTTTCGCAATCGAGGCAATAGGCGGTGCCCTCGGGCTCCAAAATTTCCAGCGTGGCGCCTTCGGCCGGCCCGCCGAGCGCCGCGACGTCGACCGCAAAGCGCAGTGCATGGGCGTCGACGTGGGAGAGCGTGCCGATCTCGAGCACGAGGCGGGTGACGCGACGTGCCCGCGCGGCCGCAGCCTGTTCGTGCACCAGGTTGATCAGTGCGGTGGCGAGCGAAACCTCATGCATGAAGTGCAACCTCCGCATGGGTCGGCGGTCGACTGTCGCCCGCGAGCTCGATCCTGAACGGCACGCAAGGGTCGAAGCTGGCGGAGAGCAGCCGGGCGGCGAGCAGCGGATCCGCGACCCGCGGCGCGGCGTCGAGCGCGGCCATGAACGGCCCGTCGGGGTGGAAATTCCACTCGGTCGGCGCGACGCTGCGCAGCATCCGCATGCGACCGAAGGCCACGTCGACGAAATAGGCGAGGGGGCCGCGCGCCGTCTCGACGCCGCCGCCGCCACGTCCCGCTCGCGTAAAATCGACCTCGACCGGGTCGTCGTCTGCTAGCCCGTCGAGCGCGCGCAACAGACGCCCAGCCACCACGGGAGCATCGAGAGCCGCGGCTAGCAGCCGCGTCGCCAGCGTCGCGCCCCAGTGCGCGATGGCTTCGGTGACCAGCGGATGTCGCTGTGCTGCAAGCGGGCCGACCTCGGCCGGAGTGCCGTCGAGAGTAGGTGCATTTGAGAATTGGGGCTCCGCCGCGAGCCGGGCCGCAAACCAGTCGGCATCCATGGACGGGAGCAGCGGCCGATCATGGCGGCCATAATCCGCCAACTCGTCCGCGCATGCGGCGCGGATCAAACGTGCCGGCATGCTGCTGCCGCGTTGTATAGCGGACTCCAATTTGCTCCAAGACCGCGCCGGATCGGCCGCTTCTGGAAACAGTTCGATCAGCATACGGGCAAGCTCGGACACGGTTCGGCCAAGCTCGTCGCAGTCCAGCCGCAGCCTCGCTCCGCCGATCCGCGCCCACCGACCGCGCTCCGCGGCGGCGCTTGTGGCGGCGGCGGCGCGACGGATGTCCGCGCAGGCGCGCACTTCGGGCGGCTCGCCGAGGAGCGATGGCCAATCCATCAAGATCCGCCATCCCAAGGCGGCGCCATGCTCGGCGAGCAGCATCAACTCGCGGAAAGCGAGCTGGGCCGGCGACACTTCGATCCCCAAGGCCGCCTCGATCGCTGCAAGACCGGCGACCGCGTGCGCCGTGCCGCACAGCGGAAACAGCTGCGACAACACTTGCGGGACTTGTTCCACGGGCTGCGCCGCGAGGGCGCGGGCAATGCCGCTGGCGCGAGTCGTGACTAGGCTCTTCGCCAGCAGACGTCCGTCAATCGCAACGGCATCGAGGCGAATCTGTTGGTCGAGCGTTGGCCAAGCCAGCGTTGCCACTGGCGTCTCCTCCCGAAGCATGAGCGAAACGATGCCTCGTCACCGCATTTCGCTGCGGGCCACGCGACCGGAATGGCCCAATCAGCTTTTGGCAAGGCAGTGAAAAACTATCGAGAACAAACCACTCGTCGATGTTGATTTAGGTCAACGCTCGCAGAGGAGTTTTAGCCCAAGAAGGTTCAAGCTGCGGGCACGTGCGGGTCGCGACCAATGCGACGAAAGTTGTAGAAAACAACGCGCAAAAAGGCAGGTCGCCGTTTCGGGCCGCAGCAGGGAACTTTGAAGGAGGAAGCCATGCCCCGAACGGCATTTCGTCTGCTTGTGACGGTCGCTTTACTGCTCGCGCCGAGCATTGCGTTCGCCCATCCCGGGCACGGTGGCGATGCCAGCCTTCTGGCCGGCTTCATCCATCCGTTTGGCGGTCTCGACCATCTGCTGGCGATGACCGCGGTCGGCCTGTTCGCGGCCCATCTCGGTGGGCGCGCGCTGTGGGCAATCCCGGCGACTTTCGTTGCACTGATGGCGCTCGGCGGAGTTTCCGGCGCCGCCGGCATTTCGCTGCCCTTCGTTGAGACCGCCATCGCGCTGTCGGTTGTTGTATTCGGGCTTATGATTTTCTTCGGGATGGCGCCGCCGGTTCTCGCCGCTATGACGCTCGTCGGAATCTTTGCGGTCTTCCACGGCCACGCGCACGGCACCGAAATGCCGGTCGATGGCTCCGGGATCGCTCTATGGCATGGGCTTCATGGTCGCAACCGCGCTGCTGCACGGCTTCGGCATCACGCTCGGCCTTTCAATACGGTGGTTCGACGAAGCGCCGAGGCGCCGCGTCATGCAGGCTTGCGGCGCCGCAATTGGACTTATCGGGACCGGACTCGTGATCGGTCTGGTTTGATCGGTTGCGCAACGGACGGAATTTACGGGTTCCGGCGGCCGAATAGCAGCGCGCGGCGATCGACGCCGGCTGCGGTCGTGCCACTTCTTGCCACGTCTTCCGCGGTTGCTCGAAGCGGCGTCATCAGCACTGCAAGCATCCGCTGTGCCTCGGCGCGGGCTTGACCCGGTAGCGTAAAGTTCAGCACGGGCGAATACAGTGAATAGGCTTTATAGAGTCCGTTGAGCTCGTCGCCGCCGACCACGAAAGCCCGCTGGCCCGCGGGGAGCATAACCCGGACGGTCCGGCCGATCTCAGCCATGTCCATCGGCGCCGGCTCGATCGGCAGCACAATCAGGTTCATGAACCAGGGTGTGAGCACGACGCCCAAGAGTTCGGCATCGCTGAACAGGCGAAAGCCGATCGCCTCGATCGTAATCTTGTCGTTGTAGATTGGTAGATCCCGCATCCCGGCATCGATGCGTTGAAATTGCTCGATCAGCGCCAGCACACGCGGATGATCGTCGAGCTCTCCAGCGGATTTCATGGCGACTGGTTCAAGCGACGCGCGCGGTCTGGGCCCGGTCGGCGAGCTCGGGGAAAAGATCTTCAAAGAACCGCCTGGCCGCTTCGGCATCCTCCCGCGCGATCTTGGTCACTGCATAACGCTGCGCCTGCAGGGCGACGAAGTCGCCCGGCTGCACCGTCTCCGACATCATCATCAAGCTGACGGTGAAGCGCTCGCCATAGACATCGACGACCGCCATCGGCCCGTCGATCGACATTACTTCGGCTGGAACGGCGATGCACATTCTTGTAACGGCCTAATGTAGTCGCGGCGTCGGCGCGACACCGAGACGGGTGAGTTCATCGATGATCATGGTCACGGCCGCATCGCGGCCGCCGGCGGCGGCTGGCGACAGCTCCAAGCCGAGACTCAGATTCTGCGGGACAACGCCGATGACGACGACCCGGCGTGGCGCCTTGTCGATGAGGCAAAGCGCGGCAAGCAAGTCCGAAAGGCCCAATTGGTGGGGCGAGAACCGGGTCTCGAACAGCATCTTGATGTTCTCATCCTCGAGCCGGATCAAGCGGCCCGCCGGACCGGCCGCATTCACGGCGTCGGCCACAATCAGGCAGTCGCGTTCCGCGACCATGTCGAGCAAGTCCATGCCCGAGGTGCCGCCGTCGAGCAGATCAACTCCGTCAGGCAGATCGTGCGAGGCATCGAGCGCTTCCACGATGCGTACGCCTACGCCTTCATCCGACAGGAGGATGTTGCCGAGGCCAAGGACAAGGATGCTCACGATTGCGCCTCACATCGCCGTGACTTGAACGATCGGCCGCTTTTCGGCGTCGACCATGTGGACTGCGCAGGCGATGCAGGGGTCGAAGGAGTGCACGGTGCGCAGCACCTCGAGCGGCAGGTTTGCATCGGCGACCGGGGTATCGATGAGCGAGGCCTCATACGGGCCTGGCTCGTCGTTCTGGTCGCGCGGGCCGGCGTTCCAGGTCGACGGCACGACGCACTGGTAATTGTCGATCTTGCCGTCCTTGATCACGACCCAATGCGAGAGTACCCCGCGCGGCGCCTCGTGATAGCCGAAGCCGCGCACCTCGCCCTTGGGGAATACCGGCCGATTGAAGGTGCGGGTATCGCCCTTGGCGATGTTGTCGAGCAGCAGCTGCCATTGGTTCTGCAGCGCTTCGTGCAGCACCGCGCAGCGCACGGCGCGGGCCGCGATGCGCCCGATCGTCGAGTGCAGCGCGCTGAGCGGGATCGGCGCACCGGCGACCTTGCTCGCGACCTCGACCAGCTTGGTCAGGTGCCGCTTGGTCGGCTCGTGGCCGGCGGCGTACATGCCCAGCACGTTGGCGAGCGGCCCGACCTGCGCGCGCTTGTCGAGGAAGGTCGGCGCCTTGATCCAGGAGTATTTCCCGTCGTCGTGGAAATCGTCGTATTTTGGCGTGGTCTGACCGTCGAACGGATGCAGGGCGGCGCTCGCGCCCGAATACTCGTACCAGGAGTGCTTGACCGCTTCCTTGACGCCGTCGCGGAAAAAGGCGTCCTGATAACTTTTAATCGGTTGGAACTTCGACAGGTCACCCGCCGGGATGTAGCCGCCGGGAAGCTCGAACACCGTTCCTTTGGTATCGAGCGGGAGATCGGGCACCGACAGATAATTGGTGACGCCGGCGCCGTATTTCGTCCAATCCGCGTAGAGCGCGCCAACCGCGGCGACGTCATTCATCATCGCGTTGTTGACGAAGTCGCCGAGCTGGTCGATCAGCGCCTTGATGGCGTACAGCCGTTCCAGAGTCAGGGTCGACTGGCTATCGGGATTGATCGCATTTGCCACCCCACCGACCGCGAGGTTTTGGATGTGCGGCGTCTTGGAACCCAGGATGGTGACGATCTTGTTGGCGATGCGTTGCACTTCGAGTGCCTGAATGTAATGCGTCGCCGCCAGCAGGTTGACATCCGGCGGCAGCTTCATCGCCGGGTGGCCCCAGTAGCCCGAGGCAAACACGCCGAGATTGCCGCTGTCGACGAAGGTCTTCAGCTTGTCGCGCACCGACCGGATGTTTGGAACGCTGTTGGCCTTGTAGTCGGACAGGCTCGCCCCGAGCTTGGACGCCCCCTCGGGATCGCCCTTGAGCGCCGAGACGATATCGACCCAGTCGAGCGCGGCGAGATGATAGAAATGCACGATATGATCGTGTACGCCGTGCGCCGTGATGATCATGTTGCGGATGTACTGGGCATTGAGCGGCACTTCGAGACTAAGCGCGTTCTCCACCGCGCGCACCGAGGTGATGGCGTGCACCGTCGTGCAAACACCACAGATCCGTTGCGTGAAGATCCAGGCATCGCGCGGGTCGCGATCTTTGAGGATGAGCTCGATACCCCGCCACATCTGGCCCGACGACCAGGCCTTAGTCACCTTGCCGCCGTCGACTTCGCAGTCGATGCGCAGATGGCCCTCGATGCGGGTGATGGGGTCGATCGTGATGCGAGTCAAAGTAGCCTCCTATTAGCGATGCGCGGCATCGCCGTGCAGCACTGGCAAGGTCTTGATGAAGACGAGGTAGAGAAGCACCTCGAGCGCAACGACGCCGATCGACACCATCAGCTCGGGTACGGAAGGGAAGTAGGACCAATTGCTGATCGGTTGATACCCGATCAGATAGGCATCGAGGCGATAGAGCGATCCGCCGGCGAGCAGGGCGACGGCCGCGAGCAGCGAAGCGCGCGGGC
This sequence comes from uncultured Alphaproteobacteria bacterium, assembly GCA_963739075.1. Taxonomy (GTDB): domain Bacteria; phylum Pseudomonadota; class Alphaproteobacteria; order Rhizobiales; family Xanthobacteraceae; genus Pseudolabrys. Next base: position 341,974 of record CAVTZC010000002.1, read on the forward strand.
TCGCGCGGCCAGCTGGCGTGATGAACACCAGCGCGGCGAAGAGGAACAAGGCGTTCTCGACCCAGAACATGAAGACGCTAATGTTGCCGACCAAGGCCAGTGGCAGGGCATCGCGCGCGATCAGATCACCCCAGCGCAGCACGAGCCAACCGACCGTGATCCAGCCGACGACCGCGGACATCTTCGAAATCAACGCGTGCTCGGACGGCAGCGAGAAGGTCTTCGACACGACCGTCGCCTCGAACATCACCACCGCGTAGCCCATGGCCAGCGCACTGATAACGAACAAGGCCGGCAGCCATAGCGTGAACCACAGGGGCGACAGCTTGTAGCCCATCACCAGCAGCATCGAGCCGAGCGAGGATTGATGCATCGTCGGCAGCAGTACGCCCAGCGCGGCAAAGACGAACATCCAGCGATCGAGAACGCGCTTGATGCCGGTCAGGCCGAGCCGCTCGAGGAACGCCGGCGCGAACTCGATCCAGAGCACGACGACATAGGCCATCACGCACAGCGCGACTTCGAGCATCACTGAGTTCGGCTGTATGTACCAGGGCAGCAGCAAGTTATAGGCGTGCCAGTAACGGCCGAGATCGAAGATCACGGCAAAGCCGCCCAACGTATAGCCGAACAGGCCGCTTAGCAGCGCCGGCCGCATCAACGGATGGTACTGGCCGCGATTGAAGATATAGACCAAGAGCGCCATGGCGAAACCGCCGCAGCCGAAGGCGGTGCCGATGATCACGTCGACGACGACCCAGATCCCCCACGGGTAGCCCGAGTTGATGTTGGCGACGGCGCCGAGGCCGTAAAGGAACCGGACCCCCAGGAAATAAAAGGCGATGACGACCAGCGCGACGAGCACCAGCGTGGTCGGCGTTATCAGACTTCTGCGCAGCGGTGTGGCGGTGCTCACGGTCAACCTCTTTAAGACTTCGGCGCTTCGTCGTCGGCGTGCTGGGCCATATTGCGGCGGGCAAGGAATGCGAATCCGAGGAAGGCCACGATCGGCGCGATCAGCCAATGATAGAGCGTGTGCTGCATGCCCTCGGAGAGCGAGGCGGGAGACTGGCGCCCCAGAGTCGGCAGCCCAAGCTTCGGGAACGGAATGCCGGCGAGATAGCGCACCTGGGTGCCGCCGGCCTCGTGCTCGCCATAGACACCTTTGACGTAATGCGGAATTGTCGCCGCGTTGGGCGGCCGATTTTCGCCGATCTTGCCGCGCGGGAACTGATAGGGCGTGCCGGGGGCCGCCGCGTGCCGACGTTCGATCTCCTGCTCGAGCTCCTTGACCGGACCGAACAGCGAAGCGCCGGTCGGACAAACGTCGCAGCAAGCCGGGATCTGACCCTTCTTCTGCAGATGGCTGCAGAACTGGCACTTCGCGATCTTGCCGAGCGGATTATTGAAATCGAATTGCGGCACGCCGAACGGGCAGCCATAGACGCAGTAGCGGCAGCCGATGCAGCGATCGGGATCGTGCGTGACGATGCCGGTCACTTCATCCTTTTGCATGGCGCTGACCGGGCAGACCGACACGCAGGACGGATCGACGCAATGCAGGCAGTGCCGTTTGACGAAGGCAAAGCCGTTGATCTCGTGGTCCTTCTGCTCCGCGGTGCCGTCGCGATAGACCTTGATGACATTGAGCGTGCGGCCAGACAGGTCTTCCGGCGTATCCCAGGTATTCTCATTCCAGTCGGTCAAGTGTTGCGGGATGTCGGGCGGCATATTGTTGGCGGCTTTGCACGCCGCCACACACGCCTTGCAGCCGATGCATAGCGTCGAGTCGTAAAGCATCCCGACGGCTTGTGGCGAAATCTCCTTCGGCGGCCTGGCGATGCCGGCCGAGGCTTCGGTCGGCAACGCGGCTGCCGCGGTGGCGAAGCCGGCGCCCCTCAGGAAATCCCTGCGGTCGACCGCGTTCATAACTAGGCCCCCTTATTCGGTGCGTCCGTTGCCTTCGGCTTATCGCTCATTTGCTTGAGCAACATGGCGCCGGCGCCCACGACGAGGCCGCCCACCACTCCAACCGTCGCCGCGGCGCCGGTGCTGATGCCTTGGCCCTTCGCGGCGTCGACCTGCGGGAAAGCGGTCGGCGGCGTCAGGGTCTTGAGCGTGGCCAGCGCATGCAGCGGCTTGCGGAACGCCGTTTCCTTCTCGACGCAGCCAAAGCATGGGTGCCCGGTCCCCACCGGCCACGAGCCGAAGCCGACGTCGCCGAAACCGATTGATGGGCAGTTAGCGTAGGTCTCCGGACCCTTACAGCCGATCTTGTAGAGGCAGAAACCCTGACGATGGCCTTCGTCGCCGAACTCGAGGGCGAAGCGCCCGGCGTCGAAATGCGGCCGCCGCTCGCAGTTCTCGTGGATCAATCGGCCATAAGCGAATTTGGGCCGATTCTGTTGGTCGAGTTCGGGCGGACGACCGAAAGTGAGAAGGTAGAGGACGGTCGAGAGGAAGTTGTAGGGGCTGGGCGGGCAGCCCGGAATATTGATCACCAGCTTGCCGGGAATGACCTCGTGCGTGCCGACTGCGCCTGTCGGGTTCGGATCGGCCGATTGGATGCCACCCCAGGATGCGCATGAGCCGATAGCAATGACGGCGGCCGCGCCCTCGGCGGCCTCGCGGATGAGTTCAACTTGAGTCTTGCCGCCAACCTTGCAGTAGATGCCGCCATCCTTCATCGGCGTTCCGCCCTCGGTCACGAGCACGTACTTGCCTTTGTTCTTCTCCATCATTGCGTGTTTGTAATCCAGCGCCTGTTTTCCGGCGCCGATGCACAGCGTGTCGTGATAGTCGAGCGAGATGACATCGAGAAGGATCGCCTCCAGCGTCGGGTGGTAGGATCGCAGCAGCGATTCCGTGCAGCCGGTGCATTCCTGCCCATGCAGCCAGATCACCGGCGGCCTTGCCGGCGCTGTCGCCGCCTCTGCCATGCGCACGCCTGCGGTCGCCGAGAGCCCCATCGTAGCGGCAATTCCGGCGCAGAACTGCAGCATCTGCCGGCGGCTCAGCCCTCCGAATACCGGTTCATCGGGGTTAGGCCCCAGACAGGCCTCGAAATCGATATTGGGATTGCAGGTAGCGTCCATGGGCCGGCCCCTGTGAGATTCCTACGTAAGAGGCGCTACCAGGGGCGCCGGAAAACGGCGATGACGATCGTCAATTTTTTCGGATAAGGCTGACGATGCGACAACTCACGCCGAAATCAGGCGATCGATTTCGCCGGCGAGCGCTTCCACGCTGGGGATCGTGACCTGACGGCCGGAAAAATAGGCCACTCCATCGGTCTCGAGCCGTCCAATGATACGCGAGATGGTCTCGTGGCGCGTACCGACCATCGAGGCGAGATCCCGGCGCGACACCGGCAGATCGATCGATTGCGAGCCGTTCGAGTGCCGGCGGCCGTGCCGTTGCACCAGGACGAGCAGAAGGTGCACGAGCTTATGGCGGTTCGACAGCGTCGCCTGACGAAACATCATGTCGTGAGCGTGTTCGAGTTCGCCGATGGAGCGTTTGAGAAAACGCAAGCCGAGCGCCGGGTTGCCGGCAAGCAGTGCCGTCACCGTCGCGCGGTCGATATGGCACACCACGCTCGGACCCAGCGCTTCGGCACCGGTCTTGTGCTCGCTGCCGGTGAGGAACGAACGGTATCCGATGGTGTCGCCCGGATAGGCGAGTTCCAACAGTACCGAATTTCCGTTGTCATCGAGCCTGCGGATTCCGACGGCGCCGCCGGAGACACAGTGCACGCCGTCATTATGCTCGCCCTGAGCGAAGACGACCTCGCCGGAACCATATTCGCGTCGCTGCCGTCCACCGGCCAGCAAGGCGCTCGCGGTGTCGTCAAGATCGTGCCAAACGCTCCGCGGCCCGACGTGGCAGACAACGCAGGCATGATTCTCGTGCTTCGTGCAGGTTTGCGCCATGGTCTATGCCGCGCCTCGGGCGTCCGAGGCGCTCTTTCGATCTGGTCGCACTAAAATTCGACTGGCATGATGACCCGGCCCAGGCCGGGGGTTTTGATATACCGCAATTAAACTGGCGGCCTTCATCCAAGGTAGTAGCCCCTAATTGCGGCACTCGGCCGGTCTTGCGAGGCACCCGACGATCTCAGTCCGCCGGGGCGAGGCGCTCGACGGACGATATCGAGCAAAATTGACGATCATCAACGACGATTGACGTGCTTCCGGCTAATTGCCCAATGGTCCGCAGGATCGGCAGGAAGCCGCGGAGGCGGGCGTCGTTATCCGGGTGCAAGCCATGCAGCGGTCTGGTTCTTATGTTGCGGCTGCCGTCGTCATCGTGGCTGTTGTGGCGGCCGTTGCTTGGGTGCTTATCACGCAACCACAAGCGTTCCCTGGCCTGCAGACCGTCGGTCTCTATAAGTTCAAGGCGATGCCGGTCGGTGCCGATGGACCGCTGAAGGAATGCGTCGTGTGCCACAGCGTCGAGACCGGCGGGCCGCTTCGCGTGGGGCCCCCGCTGCACGGTATCGTGGGGGCACGCAAGGCGCGGACGGAATGGTACGGCTATTCGGCGGCGCTGCGGAAGGCCGAGGGCAACTGGACCGAAGCCGATCTCGACAAGTTTCTGACTTCGCCAAGCAAGTTCCTGCCGGGTACGTCGAAAACCCTCATCGGCATTCCCGATGCCAAGCAGCGTGCGGACATTATTGCGGCTCTGAAGAACGCCCCATAGAAATCCTCTTTTGCGGGACGTCATGACCCGGCACCTGATTCCTGCCACTGCGACCTTCATCGGCGCCGCTGGCAATAAGCTCGTCGCCGACGTATTCGGCGACAGCGGCTCGCCCGTGCTGTTGCTGCATGGCGGTGGCCAGACCCGCCACGCCTGGCACAAAACCGCCCAAGAGATCGCGCGCAAAGGCCATACAGCCTATGCGCTCGATCAACGCGGTCATGGAGATTCCGACTGGGTGGCGAGCGGCGCCTACGAATTCGCGGATTATGCCGCGGACGCGAAGGCCGTCGCCGCCGAACTCACCCGCCGCTCGGGCGCAAAGCCAATAGCGATTGGTGCTTCGCTCGGCGGCATTGCTTCGCTGCTCGCTGAAGGCGAGTCGGAACGCGACAAGGGCGCCAATGTCTTCTCCGCACTGGTGCTTGTCGACATCACCCCGCGCGTGGACCCGACCGGCGTTACAAAGGTTCTCGGCTTCATGCGCGCAAATGCCGGGGAAGGGTTCGCGTCGATCGCCGAGGCCGCGCAGGCGGTCGCCGAATATCTTCCACAACGGCCACGGCCGAAGAGCAATGAAGGACTGAAGAAGAATCTGCGCCTGTCGCCAGACGGCCGCTGGCGTTGGCATTGGGATCCGCGCTTCCTCGATGGCCCGCGCGCGGCCGGGTCAGACCGCCGTGCGCTCGAAACGGCGTTGATCGAGGCTGCGCGCCGGATCCAGATCCCCGCTCTGCTTGTGCGCGGCGCATCCTCCGAGCTCGTGAGGGAGGCGCATGCTAGGGAATTTCTGGCGCTTGTACCGCACGCAGATTACGTCGACGTCAGCGGTGCGCGGCATATGGTGGCGGGCGACCGTAACGATCATTTCTCCGCCGCCGTCCTATCGTTCATCGAACGGTTGCCGACGGCGGCGTGATTCCGAGCCATGGGAGCGGGGCAAGAGCAGCCCAGTGATGAAGGAAGCCCCTCCGCGGTTCGCTGCCTATGATAAATATCAGCTGGCTAAACCAAGATATTGAATTGCAAAACTGCCTCTAAGCCATTGATTCCGGTGCACCGGATTGACGTCAGTTTGCAAAGACATTGAGCAATATCAATGAGCGGCCGCAGACTACGAATTTGGGGGGCAGGAGTTCGAATCTCATCGGCCGCGCCGGACGGGTTGGCTCTGATAACGGAGATTATCGGAGGCAATCCGTGAGTTCGCATTGGGGTAAAACAGACATCGCAGTCCGAGTAATTGGATCAGTTGTGAATGACCCGTAGCGGACATATTCGGAAAATTATGCCGCGCTCGCCGCGTCCGCCGCTCTCTCCGCGAGTGTCGGAAAGAATTGCGATAGGTCCTGCACAGGCACCGGACGGCTAAACAGGTAGCCTTGCATCTCGGAGCAGCCCAGCATAAGGAGCAATTCCTTTTGCTGTTCGGTCTCGACGCCCTCCGCAACGGTAATGACATTGCGTGCTATGGCAACCGTAATGACTGCTTGCACAATGGCGAGAGAAACGTCGTTGTCCGCGACATTCTTGATGAAGGATTGATCGATCTTGATCTTGTCGAATGGAATACGTTGCAGATAACTCAGCGAAGAGTACCCGGTGCCGAAATCATCCAACGAAATGTGCACGCCCGTCTCCCGCAGCTGAGCTATCATACCGAGCGTTGCCTCCTCGTCATGAATGATAGCCGTCTCGGTAATCTCAAGTTCGAGCCTGCGTGCTGGCAGGCCCGACGCCGCAAGAGCGCCGACCACCGTTAGTGCTAGTGCCTGATTTCTGAATTGGACCGGTGAGACATTGACCGCAATTTTGATGTGGTCCGGCCAGCTCACGGCTTCGGCGCAAGCTGTTCTCAGCGCCCATTCGCCAAGCTGATTGATGAGGCCAGTCTCCTCAGCGATCGGGATGAACTCCGCGGGCGAGATCATGCCACGTTTTGGATGGTTCCAGCGCAGAAGCGCTTCGCAACCGGTGATGGTGCCGTCGCGGAGATTGACGACGGGCTGATAGTGAAGTTCGAATTGGCCGCACATGATCGCTTGGCGCAAATCGAATTCAAGAGCGCTCCGCGCCTTTACACGCGCATCCATCTCCGGCTCAAAGAAGCAAAACGTGCCGCGTCCATTGGCTTTAGCTTGATACATGGCCAAATCCGCATTCTTCAACAGTTGGTCTGATTCAACACCGTTGTCTGGAGACATGGCAATGCCGATACTGGCCGCCACGATGATGTGGTGACCGGCAATGTCATATGGTTCTCTGAGGGCTTCTTGAATTCGCACTGCCAGATAAGCGACATCCGATGGCTGCTCGACGGCGGCTTGAATAATACCGAATTCGTCGCCTCCCAAGCGTGCAAGAGTATCCAGCTTTCTGACACAATTTTGCAGCCGGCTCGCAACTGCCTTGAGCAGCTCGTCGCCGCTTAAATGTCCGAACGTATCGTTGATAAACTTGAAGTTATCGAGGTCGAGGTAGAGCACCGCAAAATGCTCGCCACGCCCAAGTCGCTTAAGTGCCTGGTCAAGCTGCACACCGAACTGCGTGCGATTTGCCAGGTCGGTCAGCGCGTCATGATGCGCTGCATAGGAGATGTGCTCCTCCGCTCGCCTTAATTCGGTGACGTCTTCGTGGGTGGCTACCCATCCACCGTCAGCGGTCGGATGGTCGACAATTGAAATAATGCGCCCATCGCGCAAGTTCGAGAACTGTTTTACGGTCATTCCATTGTTTAGCTTAGTTCGCAGGTCGCCGATAAATGTCTCAATATCATCAGTAAAAAAATTGTCGTTCTTGATGCGGCAAGCAATAACCTCATGAAATGGACAGCCGGGCTTTACGATCTCGGGTGGCAGACCGTACATTCTGAGAAACCGTTGATTGCAGACGACAAGTCGGGCCGACGCATCAAACATCGCAAGGCCCTGCGACATGTTGCTTAGGGCAGCATCGCGCTGACGCTCTTGTTCCTTTTTTGCTTCATCGGCTTTGACTTTGTCGGTTACATCCTCGTGGGTGGCAACCCAGCCGCCGCCTGCGACCGGCCGGTTGATAACTGAAATAACGCGCCCATCGCGCAGAGTTGTGATCTTGCTTATGCTCGTTCCTTGCTGCGCGGCCGTCACCAACTCGCTCATGTATTGCTCGGGATCATCGCCAAGAAAAGCGCCAGCCGCGATACGGTAATTGAGAAGTTCACTGAGGGTGCAGCCGGGCTTTGCGATATCTGGCGATAGACCATACATTTCGAGGTATCGCCGATTGCAGACGACAAGTCGGGCCGACGAATCGAACATCACAAGGCCTTGCAACATGTTGCTCAGGGCTGCGTCGACCTTCGCCTGTTCTTCGGCGAGCGCCGCTTCGGAATTAACAAGACGCTTGGTATGACTGGTCAATGCCCTAAGAAGAAATACGGAGCAAATAATCATCAATAGCGTGCCGATCCCAATCGTTAGTGCATGATTGCGCCAGCCTGCGAGCGCCGCGGCTTCCGAAACGCTGACGTCGACGACGAGGGGGTAATCCGATAGCGGGCGGACGGCGACCAGACGAGCCTTGCCATCAAAATACCCGGGCGATCGATAGGCCCCGCCTCCCTGCGAAACCAATCGGTGCCAAGGCGATCCTTCCGGCATCATCTCGCCGCTCCGACCTTTAGGGTCAGGGTAGCGCAGAATCACCGTCCCATCATTGCGCAATAGCAGAAAAGTCTGATCGGGTAGCGACGTAATAGAATTGTAAATACGTTGGAAATAGGTGACCCTAACACCAACCACGATCAAACCGAGGAATGCGTTGTTGGAATCGTTGATTCGTTTCGCGAAGAAAATCGTTTTCAGCCCAGTAGTGTGATCGGCGACGGGATTGCCGACGTAGATGCCTTTGTCGTCACTATTTTTAAAATGCTGAAAATAATCCCGATTAGTAAGGTCAATCGGCGGCGTTGGCCATCTTTGGGTGGTAATCACCAGCCGTCCATTCTTGTCAATCAGCGCGATGAGTGCAGCCTGCGATAATTGCGACAAGCTGTCCGTCAGTGAATGATACGTATTCAAATCCTGCTGGAGATGACCAAAATTATCTTGGGTCCTCGCACCGAGGTTTTCTAATCGTTCTTGAATCTCATTAAACACAACATCGATCGATTGAACCGCGAGATTGGTTTGCTCCGCAAGCACGGTGGCTAAATTGCCGGTATCCGTCGTCGCGTCGCCTATCTCATCGGAGCGAAGCCACCAAACCGTCAGGCCGATCGCAAACACTGCGGCTGCAAGAAGACCAGCGGCAAAGGCAACCAAAAACCGAAACCTCGATCGATCGACAGGTGCGGACATTTGTCTGAACGAATTCGTTGATGTTTAGATAGATCTAATCGATAGTCGTTTTAGCTTTGTATTGAGTGCTGCTCGACCAGTAGATTGGGTAAATGCAACCTTAATGCGGTGCCGACAATTGGGTTTCCCGCATGTCTCAGAATGTCGAAATTTGGCGACTACAGCTGAGATCAGGCAAGAGGTCGGCCAGCCGATTTGATTTCAATGCGCGTGTCTTTTTGACTCCGATAAACAGGATTATCGGAGGCAGCCGACACGTCGGTTATGGGCGCTTACCGACTTACCTACCGCGCCGGCGAATGTTCGCTTTCGGACGAAACCAACACAAAGGTATTATGGCTCGCGGCGCCAATGCAGCCACCGAAGTCTTTTGGTCGGCTTGCCCTAAAGCATTGATTGCGCGACGATACCCGGGCAGTCACCCCGTTGCGGTCGCAACGTTCCGGAATACCAATAAGGGGAGGGATTAATGGGCAAGACCGGCAAGATAATCACTGCAGGGCTCTTGGTTGCGGTGCTTGCGTTTGCGGCTGGAGCCGCGAACGCCAAGGACAAAGTGAAAGTCGGCTTCATCGGTCCGCTAACAGGCGGCGTCTCGGTCAACGGCATCGGCGGACGCAATTCGGCCGACCTCGCCGTGAGGCTGCGCAACGCGGATCCGAACGCAAAGTATGAATATGAGCTCGTGGTGCTTGACGACGAGTGCAAGCCGAATGTGGCGGTTCAGGTCGCCACCAAGATGGCGGCCGACAAGGACATTATCGCCGCCGCCACCCATTACTGTTCAGCAACAGCAATCGCGACTGTCGACACCTATCACAAATTTGGATTCCCGGTGATCGTATGGGGCGCCGTGCTGCCCGATATTACTTATCGCAACAAGTACGCGGAAATTCATCGAGTCAACGGAACGATGATCAACCAAAACGACGCCAATGCAGAGTTGATCTCGCAGCTCGGCTACAAGACCGTCGCGGTGATCCACGACACCACCGATTATGGCAAAGGGCATAACGAATATTTTAGCAAGGCGCTGGCTAAAATCGGCAAAGTGAAAATTGTCGGCACATTCGGCGTCACCGCCGACCAGCAGGACTTTACCGCCGAGCTCACGCAGATAAAGGCGCTTAATCCCGGTGTAATCTATTTCGGCGGGCTGACTCCAATCGGCGTCCGCATTCGCGCGCAGATGGACAAGCTCGGGATAAAGGCCGTGTTCGACGGCACTTCGGGCATCGTGTCCGACGCCTATATCCAAGGCCTCGGACCGCTGGCCGAAGGCACGCTCGCCTTCCGGGAAGGCGCGCCGACCGAGAAGCTGCCGGGCGGCAAATTTTTCATGGAAAAATACAATGCCCAGAATTACGACAATCCGCCGGAGGCCTATGGCGCCTTCGCCTACGCGGCGATGGACATGATCCTCGACACCATCGAAAAGGTTGGCCCAGACCGTAAAAAGGTGATTGACGCCCTCGGCAACGTGAAGGACCGAGATTCGATCGTCGGCAAGATCACTTTCGACGACCACGGGCAGAACACCGTGCCCGTGATCACCAAGTACGTGATTCAGGATGGCAAATTCGTCGAATGGGACGCGAGCGAATACGCTAGCGGCAAGCGCAAGCTACCCGGCCAAAAATAGGATGACAATTGAGGCGAGGCTCACTTCAGCCTCGCCTCGCTATTCGTTCGCTAGAATAGTCAAGACAACACCATGAATGTGGGGCTGTTCGCTCAATACGTCATGAACGGGCTGATGCTCGGCATGATGTATGCGCTGGTCGCTGTTGGCTTCACGTTATTCTTCGGCGTGCTCAACATCATCAAGTTTTCGCACGGCGATGTTCTCACCGTCGGTGCATTCACGGCGCTCGCGGTCTTCGGTGGCTTGCATGTGCTTGGGTTTAGCTCCCAGTGGCTTGATCTTATCGTCATGCTCGCTATTGCCACGCTGGCAATGGCTGCGGTCGGTATGTTGATCGCGCGTTATCTAGTAATGCCGCTCCGCTCGGCGCCGGCACTCAACACACTGCTGATCACTCTGATGCTCGGAACGGTGCTGCGCGAATCCGTGCGGCTTTTCTATCCGCAGGGCGCCAATCCGAAACCATTCCCAGCCCTGCTGCCGCAAAATTCAATTGATATTGGCAGCTTTAACCTGCGGCTGGACAACGTGCTCATGCTCACAGCCGGGGTCGCGGTTATTGTCGGATTACAATTCCTGCTCAACCGCACAAAACTTGGCCTTGCTATCCGCGCTGTCGCGCAGGACGAGGAGACGGCGCGCACAATGGGGATCAATTTCACTGCCATCGTGCTTATGACCTTTGCGATCGGCTCGGGACTGGCCGCGTTCGCAGGGGTAATGAATGGCCTCTATTACAACGAGATCAATTTTGGCATCGGCCTTTATCTCGGCGTGGTCGGCTTTTCTGCCGCGATCATTGGAGGTCTCGGCAGCATCTATGGAGCCATCCTCGGCGGGTTCCTTTTCGCCGGGCTGCAGACCATCGGCACTGTCCTTTTGCCCTTCGCCAGTGCGTATAAAGACGTTTTTGCCTTCGCCGTCGTCATCGCGATCATGGCCTGGCGTCCAACCGGGCTGATCCAGGAAAAAATCAGCGAGCGGGTGTAGGCCGATGCCAGGGGAGACTGAGAAGTCGCGCGTGACACTGTGGCCGGGTCTGATCGCGCTGGCAGCTGCGACTGGCTATTTCATTGCGCTACTCGCCACAGAAAATCAGACGCTTATCATTTCTCTACTTGGGGCTGGCATTGCCGCCGTGCTTGCCGCCGCCAGGCTTCGGCTCTTGGATAGCGCGAGCCGTTCGTTCCTGGACCATGAGGATGCGCTCGGCGGCTTCGCGATTTTGGCAGCGCTTACGGTCGCGGCGTTCTTTCACGAGGACCATTTCGTTCTGTTGCTAGTCATCACCGTCCTGCTCTACACGGTGGCGACGCTCGGCCTGAATATTCAATTCGGCTATGCCGGCGTGCTCAATTTTGCCGGCGCGTCCTTTTTTGGCATCGGCGCCTACACATCGGCTGTTCTCAATACGCATACGGCTTTGCCGCACGCCATCGTTCTTGTGATCGGCGGTCTGCTTGCAGCATTAATTGGGTCGTTCCTGCTGTTGCCGGTGTTGCGCACTCGCGGGCATTATGCCGCCATCGTCACAATAGCCTTTGCGCTGCTATTCAGAACCTTTCTCGAGGTCAACGACGTTCTCGGCGGCCCACAGGGTATGCAAGTGCCGGGCATGAAAATGCTCGGCTGGGCGTTCAACGACAATATCGAGATCGGCAAGATCTCATTGTCGTTCTATATGAACTATTACGTGCTCAGTCTGCTTTTGCTGATCGGTGTGTTCGTCGTTGTGCGGCGGCTCGATCGGTCATGGATTGGGCTTAATCTCGATGCGCTGCGGCTCGACGAGACCGCCGCGAGTTGTTTTGGCCTGGATGTCGTGCGCTGGAAGATCACGGCGTTTCTGATCGGCAATTTTATTATCGGCATTGCCGGCGCGCTGTTCGGCATGGTTGGGAGTTTCGTCGCGCCGAACAACTATACTTTTGCCGACTCGCTCATCCTGGTATCGATCCTGCTCCTCGGCGGTATCGGTAATCCCTGGGGACTTATTGTTGCAACCGCGATTGTCGTGGTCGTCCCCGAAAAATTGCAGACGATCCAGGAATATCGCTTCCTGCTTTATGCTCTGTTGGTAATCGCTGTGCTGCTGTTCCGGCCGGAAGGTCTGTTGCCTCGCCCGGTACGCCGCTATTTCCCGAGGTGGCGGCCATGACGACTCTGCTGGAGGCGCGTGGCCTATCCAAGCGGTTTGGCGGGGTACTCGCGCTTGATGGGCTCGATCTAAGCGTCGCGCCGAACGAAATCATTGGCCTGATCGGCCCCAACGGCTCGGGCAAGACAACGTTCTTCAATGTGATTACGGGCATTTACGACGCCGACGCCGGGCATGTGGCCTTTAACGGCGCTGACATTACGAACGCCAGTCCGCGCACGGTCTATCAGGTGGGAATTTCGCGCACTTTCCAGCGTTCGCGCCTGTCGCTGCCCTTGTCGATTTTCGACAACATCATGATCGGCAACCACAAGCGCCTCAATCAAGGGCTTTGGTTCAATCTCGTCAGGCGCGCCGAATTCAAGCGCGAATTCGAGGTGGCCTTCCGAGCCGCCCATTCACTGGTCGAAGTCTTCGAGCCAGGGCTTGCCGGCCGTATATTCGAGCCGGTCGCAGGCCTGCCGATGATTGACCGCCGCCGCATAGAGATTTGCCGGGCACTGATTAGCGAGCCAAAATTGCTTCTGCTGGATGAGCCGTCCGCCGGCATGACGCACGACGAGACGTCGGAACTGATGAAAGACATTCTCCTCGTTCGCGAGCGCAACAAGAACCTGACCATCATTATTGTCGAGCACGAGATGGGTGTGATCGAGCGCATTACCGATCGCTGCGTGGTACTCAATTTCGGCCGTAAGATCGCCGAGGGCCCATATCGTGAGGTCGCCGCCGACGCCCAAGTTCAAGAAGCCTATCTTGGAGCGGCATGATGGCCAGCTTGCTCGAGATCGATAAAGTCTACACAGCCTACGACAAGGCTGATGTGCTGCAAGGCGTCTCGCTCGCCGTTGAAGCTGGCCGCATCACCTGCCTTCTTGGCTCCAACGGCTCCGGCAAAACTACCTTGGTGCGCACGATCCTGGGACTCACGCCGGCGCACGCGGGCCGTATCGTGTTCGACGGAACCGATATCACGCGGTTGCCGACCCACAGGATCATCGCCACCGGCATTGCCTGCATCCCGGAAGGGCGCAAGGTTTTTCCCAAACTCACGGTCGAAGAGAATCTACGTGTCGGCGCCTATCAGGAACGCTCCGACCAGGTCACCCGGGCGCGCATGTTGGACATCTTCGAAATCTTTCCACGGCTCGCCGAACGCCGTGCTCAGCTAGCAGGCACTATGTCGGGCGGCGAGCAGGCCATGATATCTATTGGGCGCGGACTGATGTGCGCGCCCAAGCTGTTGCTGATCGACGAGCCTTCGCTCGGCCTTGCCCCGCTTTTGGTGAAGGAAAATTTCAATATCATCCGAAAGATCAATGCGCGCGGTATCAGCGTGTTACTGGTCGAGCAGAATGTGCACCAAACCTTGGCCATCTCACATTTCGGCTTCGTATTGTCGAAAGGCCAGGTAGCGACCAGCGGCACTCCGGCCGAGCTCTCTGGCCGGCAGGAGGTACGCGATGCTTATTTCGGCTAGACAGCAATAATGCAGCCCCCGGTAGCGCTCACGCAGGAACTGGTTCGATTTAACACGGTCAATCCACCGGGCGCCGAGCGCGTCTGCGCGGAATATCTAGCAAGCTTGTTAGAAGCGGCAGGCTTTGCGGTGGAGCTCGTTCCATTCGGTGAAAAACGGGCGCAGGTGCTTGCGCGTATCGGCGGCAAGGCGGAACAGCCACCGCTCGGCTTCACTGGCCATCTCGATACCGTGCCGCTCGGTGCACAGCCCTGGTCAGTCGATCCGTTCGCGGCTGAGATTGCGGACGGAAAACTTTATGGTCGCGGTTCGTCCGATATGAAGGCGGGTGTCGCCGCCTTCATCGCCGCCTGCATTGCGCACGCCGACCGGCTCGCGGATACACCTGGCGTAATGTTGGTAATCACCGCTGGCGAGGAAACTGGCTGCACAGGCGCAGCGGCGCTGGCTACGGCGGACGGCAGGCTCGGCCGGGTCGGCGCCCTGGTCGTGGCTGAACCCACTAGAAACATGCCGCTGGTAGGCCACAAGGGTGCTTTGTGGCTGGAGGCAGAAACCCAGGGCGTCACGGCGCATGGCTCCATGCCGGAGAAGGGCGTCAACGCCGTCTACAAAGCGGCGCGTGCGGTGACGGCCTTGCAAGAATTCGACTTCAACGTGGCGCGCCATGATTTGCTCGGCGCTCCCACGCTCAATGTCGGCACAATCCACGGCGGCTTAAACATCAATTCGGTTCCTGACCGGGCCGTGATCGGCATCGACATTCGCACGATACCAGCACAAAACCACGCGAATATCCGCGAGCAGCTCGCAAGTTATCTCGGCGAAGATATTGCGTTGAAAACCCTACTCGATGCCGCGAGCGTCTGGACCGACCCGCACCATCCTTGGATCCGCGAAGTTTTCCAAGTTGCCCGCGATGTGAAAACCTTTGGAGGCGAGATAGCCACAGCGCCTTATTTCACCGATGCCTCTGTGCTGACGTCGGTTCTTGGTTTTCCGCCAACCGTGATCCTTGGACCTGGCGAATTGGCGTTGGCCCACCAGACGGATGAGTACTGTTTTGTTTCGCGCATCGAACAGGCAACCGAGCTTTACTCGCAACTGATCCAGAAGTGGTGCGCAATCTAAATATGAATGATTGCAGACGGATTTGATTTACGGCGGGCCACTGGTATTGCCTCCGATAAACAGAATTATCGGAGGTAATCGAAATATCAGCGCGTGAAAGAAAGTGTCAGTGACGACGACCATCCCGATTTTGATTCGAAATATACCCAGACAATTCACAGGGTACGGTGGTTGAAAGTCAGGGCGATTGTGACAATCCGATCGGACATGCTAGGTTTAGGAGATCTAAAGGGGGAAGGGGCGAGACCATTTACTCTTCGGGCGTCAGCATAAATCGAGCCTGCGATTGCTGCTCTCGGTCGAGGCGCGATTGCGCGCGCCAAGGGCCCGCTGCGTCGGTGCGCCCTGATGTGGGTGCTCGCTTCGGCGATGATTGGCCTCGGCGCCGCTGACGCGTCTTCCACGCCAGGGGACAAGCACGTTTCGCCGCACGGGACGAAGGCCGCCAAGACAGAGCATCACAAGCTCGGATTGGTGCCTAAAACAAAGCGCTTGGAAAGTGTGCTCGGACCGAGAATCCCCTTACCGAGCGACCAACCTACTGCTGGCAATTTGGCACAGACGCCGCAGCTGTCGCGGGACCTCGCCGCGACAAAACAGGCAATCGAGCTAGTGCGGCAGCGAAAGTATAGTGATGCGACAACGATTGCAGCATCGATCAGCGATCCAGTTGCGCAGAAACTCGTCGAATGGGCGCTCCTGCGCAATTCCGACAACACGGCCGGATTTGAGCGCTACGCTTCCTTCATCCAAGCCAATGCCGAATGGCCGAGCATCCCGCTGCTGCGCCGGCGCGCGGAGGCAAGACTTTGGCAGAAGCCGCGCGATGCTGCAGCCATGCGCCGTTTCATCGGCGAGGCACCTGCAAGCGCGCTTGGCCGGCTTGCACCTCGCGCGTGTGCAGCTGCGAGAGGGTGATCGCGCGGGCGCCGAGCGCCAAGTTCGCGCGGTATGGCAGTCGGCAGAAATGTCGGCCGAACTGGAAGCCACCGTGGCCCAGGACTTTCACGACGAATTGAGTCCAGCCGACTATGCCGCGCGTATGGACCGGCGCATCGGCGCCAAGGACTTCGGCGCGGCGATGCGCGCTGCCAAGCGGCTTGGGCCCGCTCAAGTTTTGATCGTCAAGGCTTGCGAGGCCGCCGAGGCGAACTCCACCAAAAGCAGCGCGCTACTCGAAGCAGTTCCCAACGAAGCACGTGCGGATTTGGGTTATCGGCTGTGCCGTCTTCATTGGCTGCTGGCGCGCAATGAACTGTCAGCGGCGGTTAAGGTGTTCGCTGAATCTGCGCGCAACGATTTGCAGCAACAGAACACCGACGAATGGTGGCGCGAGTGTCGCATCCTAGCCCGCAAGCTAATCGATCGCGGCGATGCAAAGACCGCCTATCGCGTTGTGCGCCAGGCGGCAGCTCCAGCCAATCCTTACTATCGTGCCGAATATCACTTCCTGGCCGGCTGGCTCGCTTTACGCTTTCTCGATGATCCGAGCACTGCGCTTGAGCATTTCACCCACGTCGATGATGGCTCGGCCGATCCGATTGTGTTGGCGCGTGCTGCCTATTGGCGCGGTCGGGCGGCGGAGGCGGCTGGCCTGCTTGAGGAGATGCAGACGCAGTATATGACGGCCGCGCAATATCCCACAGCCTATTACGGTCAACTGGCGCGGGCTCGACTTGGGCTTGACGAGATTTCGTTGGGTCTCCCAGCGCCGCGGTCGGTGGATGGAGCTCAGAGCGAACTTCTGCGGGCTGCAGATATTCTTTATGCGATTGGTGAGTTCGATCTTGTTCTGTCGTTCGTCAGCGACCTCGCTGAAACGAGCAGGGATGTTGCAACGCTTAATGGGCTTGGCCAGCTCACTGCGCGCTACAACGATGCGCAGGCGATGCTGATCATTGGCAAGACCGCACTCGCAAGAGGTCTGTCGACCGAACAGTATGCCTTTCCCAAGATCGGGATACCGTCTTACAGACCCATTGCACCCTCGGTCGATCAGCGCATGGTCTATTCAATCGTGCGTACGGAGAGCGCCTTTGACCAGCGCGATACGTCGCCGGCCAAGGCGGTCGGGCTGATGCAGGTTACGCCTGAGGCCGGCCGCGATACGGCAAAACGGTTCGGCGTCACCTACGATTGGAAACGTCTCGTATCCGATCCGGTCTACAATATGCAAATGGGTGCCGCCGAGATCAGCGCTCTTTTTAAGGAGTACACCGGTTCGTACATCATGACGTTTGCAGGCTACAACGCAGGCCGCGGTCGAGTCCGACAATGGGTGGCGGAACACGGCGATCCGCGCGATCCCAAGGTCGATGCTGTCGATTGGGTGGAGCGCATCCCATTGGCCGAGACGCGCAATTACGTGCAGCGTGTCATGGAGAACCTACAAGTGTACAGCGCGCTCTTCAGCACCAGCATCGCGACGGTCGAGCCCAATTTGTACCGAGCGGCGACGATCGAGTGGCGCGCGAAGCCGGCCTCATTGGTGCAATCTATTCCTTAATCAGGGGCGAATTTCTAACAAACAATTTTGTCGGGCCCCGATAATCGGTATTGTCGTTAGCCGTTATTCTGGACTTCGAAGCCGGCGGGAAAGCTACAGGACGAGCAGCAAGATGACGTGCTCCGGGGGGCTATTTTCCAAGGCGTGAGCACGATGAAATCAGTGTCGGCGTCGGTGTCGTCGCTGAGCGCGTTGTCTGAGACGATTAGGGACGAGCCAACCAATGATAAAATCTGTTCGCTCACCTCCGGCGGCAACGCGATCCGCTCAAGAGCCTCCGCCGCGGTTGATGGCACCGCCATCAACTTCTTGGGGTCCATAGTATGGCCGCCTACTCTACGACTGGCACGGAGCATCAAACGTCACTTAATTTGGGAAAGGTAGAAATTCATGCAGCTTGTGTAGACATTTTCCAATCTCGCTTTTGCACGCAATTCTGCGACGCGTCCTTTGATGACATCATTCCAGTAGGTCTTTTCGTCTCGCGCAGTGAGCCGCCCCAGATAGAAGGTGAAAGCCATGAGGGCGGCGCTTTGTTCGACGCTTCCTTTTGGGTTTGCGCCCATTTCGGCCGCGCTCGTAATAGCGCAGGATAAATCAAAATCCTTTGGCAAAACTGACTGTGCGTGTGTGGACACAGCAAGTAGGGCGCACCCTGCGAGCATCGCCGTCATCGTCGGAAACAATCGCACGATAAGTCCTCCCCAAGAGGTCGCGTCGCGCGACGCATAGCCGGCGGTATTGGCGGCGTTAGTAGCCGCGATCGCGATCAACCAGTTGCGTCAGTGGAAGTCCGGCCCGGAATTGTCTGACGATCTCGCAGATGCGAGGCGCGAGGTCCGCCGGAACAAGCCGGCGTGCCACGTGCGGCATGACCGTTATCCTGGGATGGCGCCACAGCGGGCTGTCACTGGGTAGCGGCTCGACCGGAAAAACGTCGAGGGTGGCCGCAGCGAGGTGCCCGGAATCGAGCGCCGCGATCAAATCCGCTTCGACGACGTGCTCGCCGCGGCCCAGATTGATGATTGCTGCCCCGGCCGGCAATGCTTTGATCGTTTCCGAGCCGATAATGCCGCGCGTTTCTGCCGTCAGCGGCAATAGGTTCACGACAATTTCGCTGCGCGCCAAGAATGCATTGAGCCGGCCGCGGCCGCTGAAGATTTCAATCTCGCCGCCCGCGCGCGCCTGACGGACCCAGCCAGCGACCTGGAAGCCGGCTGAAGCCAGCACATTGGCAGCCGCAATCCCGATCGTGCCCAGGCCCATTACGCCGACCTTGCGCTCGGCCGCCGGCTTGATCGGCATCTTGATCCATTCGCACCGCTGCTGTGCGCGCAGATAGTCCGGCACGTAGCGGTGATGGCGCAGCACGTGCAGCAAAGTGGTTTCGTTCATCATCGTATCGCCGTTGGGATCGCCCGTGCGCACGATCGGCACCGCGGGGAGATCGGGATCGCGCAATAATGCATCGGTGCCAGCGGTCAACGAAACGATGAGGCGCAAGTTCGGCAGCTTGCGCAGCGCGCCGGCCGGCGGCGGCCCGACGGCCACCACGTCGATCTCAGCCGCATTGCCGAGCTCGGGCCAGATCCGCACCTCTAGTTCCGGCGCCGCGGCGGCGAAGGCGCTCCGCCAGACCTCGGCGCCGCCGAACGTGGGCGTGATCAGAAGCGGCATGTCGCGCTGTCTCCGTTCGTGTCAGACGGTTTAAAATAAGAGCCACCAAAGAGCGCGACCGCACCCAGTGAAAGCCAGTTTATTGCAACATTTATGGATTCAGCATCGGGATCAATACTCCTAAGACCCTCGAAATAGGCGTGAAGCTGCGGAATGTAAGCGGAAGTTGACGCTATAGGATCCTCGACGCTGTCGGACTTGTGGTCGAGCACGAAAAAACCCTTAGGGCTTCGCCCAAGCAGATCTCATCGGCCCCCATCGAGTGGTCCAAGTGTGATGTTAGTTCAGCGTTGGCCGTTGCGCCAGCGTGGCCGGCGAAGCCGGTTGGCGTAGCGAAGCCGGCCACGCGGCGAAGGCAGGCACGAACACTTCCGGTGCCGGCGGCTTGTCGTTGAGAGACTCATGCGGCCTGACCGTGTTGAAGTGGCGCCGCCAGCTCTCGATAACGATTTGGGCCTCACGCAGCGTGTAGAATATTTCACCATCGAGCAGTTCATCTCGCAGGCAACCTCGCTCACCCCGATCTGGCGGATGGCGTCAGCGATGTTCTGGCCCTGTGAAACCAGGACGTCGACCTGCCGCAACTTCGCGACGATCTCTTCAGGTGTGTATCGCTTCTTCGGCATTGCAGTCCTCCTTAATGTCAAAAGACATAGTTCAGGTCGGACCGCTTCAAAGGGGGTGGATCATCAGCGGATGCCAGCACGCATGAAGCTCTGCACGAATTGCCGCTGAAACAAGAGGAAAGCGATCAGCAACGGCGCAGACGTCATCAGCGTCGCCGCGGTTATCACAGACCAGTCGATGCCCTGATCGGACGACGCAAAGATTTGCAGGCCAACCGTCAGCGGCCGTGTGTTCACTGAATTGGTGACGATGAGCGGCCACAGGAAGTTGTTCCAGTGGTAACTCACCGACACTAGGCCATAGGCGATATAGACAGGCTTGGCGAGCGGTACGTAAACCTTGAGCAACACCTGCATCGAATTGGCGCCCTCGACGCGCGCCGCCTCGTCGAGTTCGCGTGGCACGGTCTTGAAGGTCTGCCGTAGCAGGAAGATGCCGAATGCCGAGGCCATGTAGGGCAAGCCGATGGCCGGAATGGTGTCGACGATCCCCATCGCGGTCATCGTGCGATAATTCTCGACGATGAGAACGTCGGGCATGATCATAAGCTGAAATAGCACAAGAATGAAGGCGAGCTCGCGCCCATAGAATTTGAAGCGTGCAAAGGCATAGGCGGCGAGCGTGCACAGCACGAGCTGCGCCGCCAATATCATTGTCACCAGCAGAAAGGTATTGAGGAAATAGCGCGAGAACGGTGCTGCGTTCCACGCTTTCACAAAATTCTCGGTTGTGAGCGGGGCATCCAGCACGAAATGCGCTGAATACGCGCTCGGGTGGATTGAGGCCCATAGCGCATAGGCAAGTGGCAGGATCCACAGCAGCGCGAGGGACCACGCACCGGCCGTTTCCAAGACCGTGCCGACTCGGCTGGGCTGGTAGAGTGGCGTCATTGATAGTGGATCCGGCGGTCCAGGAAGACGAATTGGCCGAGCGCCAGAATCGCTAACAGCGCCAGCAGCACAACGGTCAAAGTCGCGGCGAGGGCGGTATCCCAGAATTTGAATCCGATTTCGTAAATGTAGAACAGCAGCAGGGCGGTTGTGTTGTTCGGCCCGCCTCGTGTCATGACCACGATGTGATCAACCAGCCGGAACGAATTGATGACGGCGTTGATGAGGACGAATAGCGTCGTTGGCATCAGCAGCGGGAACGTGACGCGACGGAAGAAATACCAGCGGCTCGCGCCTTCCAACGCCGCGGCTTCGCCGAGGGCGGGCGGCATCTGCTGCAACGCCGCCAAATAGAAGATCATGAAGAAACCGGCGTCTTTCCATATCGCTACCACTATCAGGCAGGCTAGCGCGGTATGCTCATTACCGAGCCAGTTGTGCGCCGGCACGCCGAATAAGCTGAGTATTTGGTCGACCAGCCCATAACCCGGCGAATAGAAGAACAGCCAGATATTGGCGACCGCGATCATGGGCAGTACGGTCGGTGTGAAGAACGACAGCCGCATGAACGCGCGGCCGGCGATATTGCCGTTAACCGCGACCGCCATCGCCATCGCCAGCGCGATGGTGAGTGGAATGGTGCTCAGCGCATAGATGATGTTGTTTTCGAGTGCGCGCCAGAAGATCGGATCCTCGATCATGGCCTGATAATTATCGAGTCCGACGAATACCGCAGGTCGCGCCCCCTTCGGGGTCGAGAAGAAACTGTCGATGATGGTGGCGACTGCCGGATAATGCGTGAAAACACCGAGCATAATCGCCGCCGGTAGCAGTAACAGCCAGCCGTTGATATGGGTCGCCCATCGCCGCGGGATTCTGCGGCGACGTGAAGCCGCGCGCACGACACGGGCCTCGGGAGAAGGGGGAAGCGCTTGTCCCGCTCCCCCATCCGATCTCCGCAGAATGTCGCGTGCGACGCTCATTTCTTATAGGGACGAAGAATGCGCGCGGCTTCCTGCTGCGCGTCCTTCATGGCCTGCTCTGGCGTCTTGGTGCCGTTGAGCGCGGCTTGCAGCCCGTCATTGAGCGCCTTGGTGACGCGCTGATTGTCGTGCGTCGACAATTCGGCAACCGAATATTTGAGCTGGTCGCGCGCGACTGCTGCCGGCCGGGAAATCGGCGACATATTTCTTCATCACCGGCGTGTCCCATGCGTCGGGGCGTACGGCGACGTAGCCGGTCTTAATGCCCCAGTCGGCCGCGCGCTCTGGCGTCGTCATCCATTTGACGAACTTGAGCGCGGCAGCGGACTTCTCGGCGGACATCTTCTTGAAGAAATAGAAGTTGCCGCCGCCCGTCGGGGAGCCGCGGCCGTTATGCGCGGGCAGCATCGCGACCCCGAACGGGAAGGGCGCGTTGGCCTTCACATTGGTGAGGTTGCCGGTGGTGGTCCACATAATCGCGGTTTTGCGCTCAAAGAAGTCCTTCGGCGTGGTGCCCCATTCGACCACGCCGGGAGGATGGATTTTCTCCTTGCGACTGAGATCGACCCAGTATTGCAGCGCCTGGATCACCTGCCGGTTTGTCGAAATAGGTCTCGGTGCCGGTTTGATTCATCAGCCGCACATTGTTGGCGGTGGTGATGCCCTGGAATAGCCAATAGGGAAAACCGGTCGAGGGGATTTGCACGCCCCATTGTGAGACGTTGTTGCCGTCACGCTTCGTCAGCTTGCGCCCGTCGGCAACCAGTTCGTCCCACGTGTCTGGCGCCTTATCGGGATTGAGGCCCGCGGCCTTAAACGCATCCTTGTTCCAGTACATCACGATGGTCGAGCGCTGGAACGGAATGCCCCAGGTCTTGCCTCCGGTCTGGCTGTTTTCCATGAAGGCTGGATAGAACGACTTGGCCCAAGCCTTGTCGGCGTTGCTTTTCAGCAGCCCGTCGAAGGGCATGACCGCGTCTTCGTCGATCAGCGTGAACATGTCGGTCGACAGCAACACCGCGATATCCGGCGGCTCGCCGCTCTTGAACGCCGTCAGCGCCTTCACCAGCGTATCCTGATAGGTGCCGGCATAGATCGCCTTGATCTTGATCCCAGGATTTTCCTTTTCGAAATCGGCAGCATAACCATCAATAATTTTGGTGATCGGACCGCCGACGGCGACCGGATAATAGAACGAGAGCTCGACGTCCGCGGCCATGGCGGTGGACGCCAGTGCCAGCATGGCCGCTCCGACGATCGGAGCGAGCCATTTCATCTTCGGATAACGCATATTTTCTTCCTCCCTAAGCGAGAACATTCTGAACGGAGTTGTTCGTGTCGCGCGTGGTGTCTGCCACCACGTCGTCGCGACGCCTTCCGCTCGCGGCGTCGAAGAAATGCGTGGTATTGGAGCGCCACGCGAGATGAACTGTCTCGCCGAGCTTCAGCGCGGCCTTACCCGGTACGGATGCGGTGACGGATTGGCTGCCAACGGCGCAAGCAACCACTGTATCGGCGCCCATGAACTCGATATTTGTCACGCGCACCGGAATTCCGTCGCCTCCGATCGTTACGTCCTCCGGCCGGACGCCGAGCAGCAGCGCGTCGACCGGATCGCGGAGAACACACACCTCGCTGCCCGCGATGATGGTGCCGCCAGCTGCCGCTTCGAGCGTGAGGATGTTCATGGGCGGCGTGCCGATGAAGCGCGCGGCGAACACCGTGTCTGGCCGCGCATAGAGGATGTCGGGTGCCGCGGCCTGTTCGACCATACCCTCGCGCATGAGGATGACCTTGTCCCCCATGCTCATGGCCTCGCTCTGGTCGTGAGTAACGTAGACCATGGTGATGCCGAGATTCTGTTGCAGTGTGCGAATCTCGCGCCGCATCTCGGCTCGCAACTGCGCGTCGAGGTTGGAGAGTGGCTCGTCCATCAGGCAAACCGGTGTCTCCGCGATGATAGCGCGACCGAGCGCGACGCGCTGCTGCTGGCCGCCAGAAAGCTGAGACGGTTTGCGTGCGAGCAGTGTGCCGAGACCGAGCAGCGACGCGACGCGATCGAGTCGGCGCGCGCGCTCGGCGGCTGGCGTCTTGCGCACGCGCAAACCAAAGAGAATGTTCTCGGCGACCGTCAGGTGAGGGAACAGCGCGTAGGACTGGAACACCATGGCGACGCGGCGTTTCGCCGGCGCGAGGTCGGTTACGTCCTCGCCGCCGATCAGGATGCGGCCGCTCGAAACCTCCTCGAGGCCGGCGATGAGACGCAGCGTCGTCGATTTGCCGCAGCCCGACGGTCCGAGCAGCACGAGGAACGATCCCGCGTCAGCCTCGAAACTAACACCGTCGACGGCAGCTACGTCGCCCCATAGCTTGCTGATGTTCTGGACCGTGATTTGGGACACTGCGTTCACTCGCACAATTCATTCGCAGTTCAGGTGGTGCGCGACAGATCATAGACCGATGACATGTTTTTTGCAGCAAGCCAATTCCATCTCTTCGACCTGGAAAACGATGTCAAAGTGGAATTCCTTGCGGCCCAGCTGCTTGCGGATTTATAAAAATGGCCAATGATCATCAGAAACTAAAAGAGAAAATGGTGCATTGTGACGCCAGCTGCTCAATCGCTACCGAGAACGACGTTTATCGTGGTCATTTGACCTTCAGAAGCGTTACGGCGTGAGCACAATAAAATCCGTATCGGCGTCGGTCTCGTCACTCAAAGGATTGTCCGAGACGATTAGCGAGGAGCCGGGCAAAACCAGCGCCGAGATTTTCTCGATTGCTTCTTGCGGCAGCGAGATACGGTCCAGCGCCTCTGCCGCGGTCGACGTCGCTTCCGACACCGGGTCGGCGTCGTCGCTCGTGCCGCGGCGCTTCGCCGCGTGATTGCGATAGCTGCTCGGAATCGAGATTACCGTCCAGCGCAGCGCCTTGCCGTCGTTTTTCCCGCCATTGCCGTGTAAACATGTGTGCCGAGCGGGCGGTCGGCATCGGCGATGGCTACCGGCATGTCGAACAATTCCGTGAAGCCCTGGCGCACGAAGACCTTGCCCTGCTTGCGGCTCACGAACACGGAGATCGGATGCGGCGGCTCGCTCGGCTTTTGCTCGGCCGGCGGCGCCATCTTGTCGGCCGCGTCGGACATAATCACGGCGACGCCCGGCTGAGCAGCGGGCGCGGCAGCGCTGCTGATCGTCACTTTGGTAGTGTCGTCGGCAAGCTTTACCGGGACGAACAGCTTTGGGTGAGCGATGTCGACCGGCGGCGCTGGCTCGCGCGTCACGATCACCCGCGCGCCGACCCTGGTCGTTTTGAACAGCCAGACGGCAAAATCCTCCGGCAGGCGGATGCAGCCGTGCGAGGCCGGATAGCCGGGGCGCGGGCCGGCATGCATGGCGACGCCGGACCAGGTGATGCGCTGCATATAGGGCATCGGCGCGCCACTGTAGATGTTCGACTGGTGCCACTTGGCCTTGGAGAGAACAGTGAATACGCCGAGCGGCGTCGGGTGGCCCGGCATGCCGGTGGAAACCGGTGCGCGCGCGATGAAGCCGTTCTGGCCGTAGAGGTCGACTTCCTGCTTGGCCATCTCGATGATGATCTGGAACGGACCCTGCGGGTATTCTTCGCGCACGGCTTTGCGCGAGGGCTCGCGCTCGTGACGGGTGGCCTCGTGGTGCCGCTTGCGATGCGGCCTGGTGGCGCGCGGCGGCCAAGCGTTCGAATAGTAGAGCGGCTGGTCGGGAAAGGCGAAGAAGTCGGCGCTGGCAGGTAGGTTTGCCGCGAGCCAGAGCCCCGCCGTTAAGGCCAATTGAACTCGCAGGCAGTGCTTCGATTGCTCCATGCCCCTTCTCCCGAGGGCAAATCGTTTGGAGCATACTATCGGAGATTTCTTGGTTCCTGCATGGCAACCAAGTCCGACTGGCGGCACGTAAAGTGCAGGGTATTGCGGCATGGGAAAATTGCCCGAGGCCAATGGCTGGCTGGCTATTGCTTTTATCCTGCTAACGATTGCGGGTTATGGTTTTACCGTTCGGGACAACGTCTGAAGCCCGTTCAACACGGAAGCCCCGGTTCGTCTCCGCGCACCGGCGCAGTTCGTGCATGACGTGATCAGCAATGATCTGACGGTGGGAGCGGCGACGCTGGGGCTGACCGACCAGGAATATGCGTCGCTGGTGGCTGGGCAGCAGGCGATGCTCCACCGGGCGCCCCGCTTGCAACTCGCCTGCTTAAAAAAAGCATGATCGCGGATGGGGGAGACGAGGAGTGGATACCCCGCCTCCGAGAAACTTGAGATCATTCGCAATTCGAGCGCCTGCTCAGCCACGACCGCCTTGAGCTCCTGCGCCTCACGCCGCAGGTCCTTGACCTCGCCATTGGTCGCCGCCCGTGCCGTGTCGCCCGCCAGACGACGCTTGCCAGCTTCCAGGAACTCCTTGGACCAGGCGTAATAGAGGCTCTCGGCAATGCCTTCACGGCGGCAAAGCTCGGCGATGCTGGACTTGCCACGAAGACCATCCAGAACGATGCGGATTTTCTCCTCAGCCGAATGGCGCTTGCGGGTTGCCCGCCGGATGTTCTTCACGATCCGCTCAGACGGCGATTCAGGGTGCACGGATTTCTGTCTCATCTCCACTCCTTGATGGTTACGATGAGCCAGAAATCCTCCGTTCCTCAAGCCGTTAAATCTGTCTCACAAGCGCTGATGTCGGACACCGCAGCACCAGCTGCGGCCTTCTCGCCAGCCGTACCGGCGCCGGCAAAGAGCGCCTCGATTTTGCGGAGCTTCTCGCGCAGCCGCGCCTCAGCGGAATTCTCTCCGGTCATGGCGCCTGGGCCCCTTCGTATCGCCGACAATGGCGTCAGGTCGTTATAGCCATCCCCGCTCGCCGAATGCAGCAAGATCAACTCCAGGCGGGGCATACCATCCCGCCGAGCCATAGCGTGCGCCAAGCTTCAGAGCGACCTCCTTGTTGCCATAAGGAATCCGCAGTGGCGTACCTGTTACCGATTTTGGCTGAGCGGGAGCCGGTGGAGCGGCAGCGGCGGCAGCTGTACGTTTCCGAGACCTCTTCGTCGGCGCTGTCGATTGAGGCGCAATTGATCCCATAGGCTTGTAGGCGGTCTTGCGACCGCGCTTGCGGCGCTTCGTGCCTCGGTTCGAGTCAATCCACGCAGACATGGCGGCCGAGTTGGCCTTGGCCTCGTCGGGAATGATGACGCCTTTCCCCTGCGCAATCTTCTTGGCGTACAACATCTGTGCCGGACTTACCGGTTTGGGTTCGAGCTTCCCGGCCGTTTCACCGTCGGCTTTCTTGGGCGCGTGTTCGTTTAGGAACTTTGCGGCAGATCGAGATCGACGTCTTGTAGCCGGGCGGAGGCTTGATGCCCTTCTGCCGGACGAGGCTGTCGGCAAAGCGCTTCATCGCCGGCGTTGGCGGATACCCTCCGGCGTCTTTGCCGACTGCAGCGCCAAGCAGGGGAGGCCCTCCGGCGGCGGCGCCTTCCTTCAGCTTGCCGATGATGCGCTGGGCGACATCGCACACGGCGTCGATCGCACCGACCATCTCCTGCTTGCCGACAACGACATCGTCGAGCAGGCATTCAAGTTGCGCCGTCACGCCCGGGTCGACCAGCGCCGGATCGGCCTGTTTGAGAACGCCGAACAGCGACAGACCGGTCTCGGTCGGCACGATGTGCTTTCCCTGGGCAATCAGAAAACCCTGTTTCTTCAGCCCGCCGATGATCTCGGCTCGCGTCGCCGGCGTGCCAATGCCCTTGGCTTCCTTCAGGCGTTCCCGCAGAACCTCGTCATCGACAAAACGCCAGGCATTTTGCATCGCCTCGATCAGAGTGCCTTCGTTGTAGCGCGGCGGTGGCCGGGTCTCCTTGTCCTCAATTTTTGGATCCTGCAGTTGCGCAGTCTCGCCGTCGCGCAGCGGCGGCAGCAATTGCGCGTCGTCGCCCTTTTCGTCGGCGGGCTGCCAGTCCGGGAATGCTGCGCGCCAGCCGAGATCGATGGGCTGGCGACCGGCGGCGCGGAAAGCAAAGCCGTGCACGTCGAGCGTTGCGGTTGTCTGCCGGTAGCGGAAGTCGGGCATTAGTGCGGCCAGATAGGCCCGCGCGATGACGTCGAACAGTTTTTTCTCGTCGGACGACAGACGAGGCCAGACCTCCCGCAGGTTGTCGATCGTGTTGACGTTGGGAATGACGGCGTGATGGCTCGCGCCCTCCAGCCCCTTGTCGTAGAAACTGCCGCTCGCGCCCCTGCGGATGACCGGCGGCTCGGGCACGGGGATTGCGCTGAACGATTGGCCCACCCGCAGTCCGGCCACGATCCGCGGCACGTCTGTTATCAAGCTCTGCGGCAGGTAGCGCACCTCGGCGCGAGGGTAGGTGATGATCTTCTTGCCCTGGCCGTCATAGAGCTCCTGCGCCACCGCAAGCGTCTTGCTGGCCGGCCAGCCGAAGCGCGAGCCGCATAGTTTCTGCAGCGAAGGCAAATCGTGCAGCTTGGGTGGCCCTTGCCGCTTATCCTCGACGCGCACGGCAAGCGCGCCCTCGAAGCCCTGAGCCGCATTGACTACGTCCTGGGCAATCTCGCGCCGGACAATCCGGTCCTGCGGCGCGTGCCGCATCTGGAATTGGCCGCCCGCAACTTTCGCGGTGGCGACAACTTCAAAATAGGCGAGTGGCACGAAGTTCCGGATTTCCAACTCGCGCTTGCAGACAATCGCCAAGGTCGGCGTCTTCACTCGGCCAACCCCGATTACTCTCCGCGCGCCTTGACCCAGGATGACGGTCGCGGTGCGGGTCAGCGACAGATTGTAGATCTGGTCGGCCTGCCGGCGCGCAACGGCGGCGGCGTAAAGGCGGGCATATTCGGTATTTGGTTTTGCCCGAGCAAATGCGTCGCGGATGGTCTGCGAGTCCTGCGCGGTGAACAGCACCCGCATGACTTGGCCGCGGTAATCGTAATGCTCGAGAATTTCCTGACCGATGAGCTGACCCTCGCGGTCGCAGTCGGTGGCGAGCCAAACCCGCTTGGCGGTGCGCAATGCCTCGCGAATGGCTCTGAGCTTGGCGGCTTTGTTGCCGCCCTCTGCCGGGCGAGTGCCGTAAAGGCCTTCCGGCCGCAGCAGGATCGGCGACCAGCGCTTCCAGGCCGGCACAACATCCTCCGGCTCGAGCAGGTCGAACAAATGGCCCTCGGCCGGGAGGATGTCTCCGTAGCGAGAACCCACGGCGGCGCGGACGTCTTTGGCCTGGCTGGTTTTCTCCGTGATGACGATCTGATCAGCCATAACGGCTCGTTTGGAAGAATCGATTTGGCAGCGCCAGTATGAGAACATATAGTGAACAATATGACCTTGCAAGCTGCCTCGGCGCATCTTGAAGTGGCAGCAGGATCCGCTAGTGGCCGCATTTGGGCCGAGGATGCCGGACACCCGGTGCGGCATGCTTGGTGACGACGTGCGGCCGAATTGAAATCAGCGACCGGCAAAACCGTGAGGGCCAGCGCCCCTTACGCTCCTTGCCACTCTAGGCTTTGAACGGAGCGGAGGGTGTTTCTTTGGATACGCAGGTGGGCAGCCGCCGCATAACATGACAACGCCGACAACCATGAATGGACAGCCCACGCTCGCCACTCTATTCATTCGGCCAATGTACCAAGCGACAAACGCGAGCCCAACGTGACTGACACACCTGAATACAAGCCGCCGGAAGTCTGGGTCTGGGAGAAGGACGACAGTCCCAATTGGCGCTATAGCAACACCAACCGCCCCGTCGCGGGCGCGACGCATGAGAAGGAGTTGCCGCGCGGAAAACATCCGCTTCAGCTCTATTCACTAGCGACGCCTAATGGCGTCAAGGTTACAATCATGTTGGAGGAATTGCTGGCCGCTGGTCATAGTGGAGCGGAATATGACGCTTGGCTGATCCGGATCGGTGAGGGCGACCAGTTTGGTAGCGGATTTGTCGGGGTGAACCCGAATTCCAAAATCCCGGCGCTCATGGACTATAGCGAGCAGCCGCCACGACGCGTGTTCGAATCCGGCGCGATCTTGCTCTACTTGGCGGACAAATTCGGCGCCTTCCTACCGAAGGATCGCGGCAAGCGCACTGAGGCGCTGAATTGGCTGTTTTGGCAGATGGGTTCAACGCCCTATGTCGGCGGCGGCTTCGGGCATTTCTATGCCTATGCTCCGGTGAAGATCAAATACGCCATCGACCGCTTTACAATGGAGGTAAAACGCCTGCTCGATGTGCTCGACCGACGGCTTGCAGACAATCAATTCATCGCCGGTGACGAATATACGATCGCGGATATGGCGATCTGGCCGTGGTACGGCAACGGCATGTTGAACGGCGCCTCCTACAACGACCCGCGCAAATTCCTGCAAACCCACGAATATAAAAACCTGACGCGCTGGACGAAAGAAATCGGTGAGCGCCCGGCCGTCAAGCGCGGGCGAATGGTCAACCGCGCCAGCGGGCCGCCTGAAGGACAATTGCACGAGCGCCATGACGCCAGTGATTTCGAGAGCAAAACGCAGGACAAGATCGGCGCGCGCGGGTAACCCCATCGTAATCGCCTCTCATTCCCCAGCGCGGCCAGATCGCGTGCTGTTCTTTTTACGTTTTTCTTTTTCTGGAATTCTTTTTACGTTTTTCGGAGCGAGGGCACGCATAAAGGCCCATGACCTTTTCACGCGAGCGGCCCCTCTCATCATCGCGACCCCGTAGCTCGGCGGAAACCGTAGAAAAAAAAGGTTCGGGGCGCGCCGAGGCGACTTCCGGAGCCGAGTAACGGCGCCCACTCGAGGTGAGCGACCACGGTCGGCCAAGTCGGCAGCAATACTGCGAACTCGACCGATTTTCAGAATGGCTCATTAATCATGATCACGATCAAACAAACAGCTGGTTCTAACAACTGTGCGCAAAAGGGCCATTTAAGGGACAGTCGCAAGAAACAAAGGCCGATGTTCCGTGGCAAATGCGGATTTACAACTGATAGCTCCAAGCACGGTTTTTGGCACCGTCGCCACGCCGCGGCGCAAGCCCAATGCCGAGTTGCGGCCGCGGGAATACCTGACCGAGGCCGAGGTCGAGCGGCTGCGTAAGGCGGCCTGCGCCGGCAACCGCAACGGTCACCGCGACGAGACCATGATCCTGATCGCCTTCCGGCACGGGCTGCGGGCGTCAGAACTGGTGAGCTTGCGGTGGGACGCGATCGACCTCGAACAGGGCAAGCTGCACTGCAATCGGCGCAAGAACGGCACCGCATCGGTCCATCCATTGACCGATGTCGAGCTGCGGGCCTTACGCCGGCTCAAACAGAGGCGCCACAATCTCGCTATGTGTTCCTGTCCGAACGCGGTGCGCCGTTCACCGTCGGCGGCTTTCGTCGGATGGTCACACGGCTGGGCGTCAAGGCCGGCTTCACGTTCCAGGTTCATCCCCACATGCTGCGCCATGCCTGCGGCTATAAACTCGCCAACGATGGCCGCGACACCCGCGCAATCCAGCATTATCTCGGACACAGAAACATCCAGCACACGGTCGCCTACACCGCGTTGGCGTCGGATCGTTTCAAAGGATTCTGGATGGATTGATCGACCCCTCTGAGAGATAATGCGTCTCGCGCGCGGGTGGTTATGCCAGACAGAATCAGCGAACGCGGGATGAAATCCCTTTTCGCTCAAAGGCAATGCTCCGCGCTCGACGTCGAGGCGCAGCCCGAATTCTGCCTCAGGGTCGGACCCCTGAGGCAAAGCCTGAGACAGACGCTCAAACCATTGATCGCAAGCTACAATCAAGCGGTCGAAACCTCTCCAATCTTAACCTGTCACAGGGTGTAACAGGGTCGGAGTGTCGCCGCGCAATTACACGCACGCTTACGACGCTCCGCGTCGCCCGCTATGCGCGTCTCTCCTCTATCCCTGTGTGTACCGAAAACCTCATCTGCCGATTAATTCGGTGCCCCCCGCTCGTTGCCGCGTGGCTTGGCGCCATTTCTGCGCATTGGGGGACACGGCCATTTGCAAGACATAGGAAGGGACGGCGAGAAATGGACTGCCAAAATCTCCGCTTGTTTTGACGGGGTTTTGAACACCAACACGCTTGAACCCTTGTGCATCGCCGAGGAGGCTGCCTACAACGCATTCGCAACGTGCCCATGGTTAGCAAAATTGGTGGGTGGCCAATGAACACCGCTCATCCGTTGAACGAGTTTTGCAACACCCAAAATTAATGGCTCTCCGAACCGTGGCGTTACAATCTGCATTCCAACGGGGAGTCCGTCGTGTGTGAGGCCAGCAGGAACGCTTCCGGCAGGCAGGCTGACTAGTGTGACCAGGAATGCCGGAGCGATCCAGTCGATATAATTCTCGAATTTCTGTCCATTAATCTCGGTCGGGAAATTCATCTCTACTGGAAACGGTTTTACCGGCGCCGCGGGCGTGAGCAGGATATCGAACCGTTCGAAAAGCTCACGGAAGCGATGAAAAATCTCCTGGCGTTTGTCTTCAGCTGCTGCAATGTCTGTGCTCGTCAGGTTCAGCCCCGCTTCCACGTTTCCTTTCAGATTTTGCCCAAATTTATCGAGCTTGTTCAGGTTCCGGAATTGCTGACCGACCATCCAGACCCCGCGCCAGGTCTGATACGGGCTACGGCCGTCAGATACGTCGAAGGCGATTTCTTCCACGTGGGAGCCCGCGTCGCGGAGCCGATGAGCCGCATTCCGGCAGATCGTGTCGATTTCTGTGTCGACACCGATGCCTGCAATATCTGAGACGTATGCGACACGAAGTCCTTTTGTATCCCGCAGTCTCTCAACTTCCGCCAAAGCGCTCCGCCATGGCGGCGCCACCGAAATCGGAGAGTTGCGGCTGTAGCCGACGATGCTGTCGAGCATAAAGGCAACGTCTTCAGCGTCGCGCCCCAGCGCGCCGTGAACTTGACCCGGGTCCCAGGCGAGCGGCATTGGATAGTTGGGCGTGAGGCCGGGCGTCGGGCGAATGCCAACGATACCGCAGAACGCGGCAGGAATACGGATTGAACAGCCAAAATCGGTGCCTTGAGCGATTGGGACCATGCCGGTCGCCACGGCGACGGCCGAGCCGCCAGAAGAGCCAGCGGGGCTCAACGCCGGGTTCCACGGATTTCGAGTCGGCCCAAACAGCGCATTATTGGTGTTCGCGCCGCAAGCAAATTCCGGCGTGTTTGTCTTCGCCAGGATGATCGCGCCTGCGGCCTTAAGGCGGCGCACGACTTCGGCATCCTCGGTCGGGACGTTGTTCTTGAACAACGGCGATGCGAAAGTTGTACGAATGCCAGCAGTCGGCGTCACATCCTTGATCGCCACCGGCAATCCATGCAGCGCGCCGAGCGGCTCACCCTTTATAACTGCCGCTTCCGCCGCCCGCGCGGCGTCCTGCGCCTGTTCGGTGGCAAGGGTGATGATCGCATTAAGCTTCGGGTTGATCCGTCCGATTACCGAGAGATGGGCATCGAGCACCTCGACCGGACTCACAGCGCGGGTGCGGATGAGGTGCGCCAGCTTACGCGCGGATTTGCGGGTGAGGCTCAAATCAGGCATGGGATTGTCTCTATTTTCCGGACCAATGCACGAAGCGGCGCTCAATCATGAGGAACAGCAGGTTGAGCCCGTAGCCCAGCGCACCGGCGGCAAAGATAGCGGCATACATATCCGGCATAGCGAAGAGCTGCTGCGCTTCGAAAACGCGGTTGCCCAACCCATCGGTGGAACCGATGAACATCTCGGCAACGACCACGATCACAAGCGCGAGTGAAACTCCATTGCGCAGGCCGATGAAGGTTTGCGGTAGCGATTCCAGAAGCATCACGTCCATGAGAATGCGCAGGCGCGAGGCGCCCATGACCTTGGCGGCAAGTAGTCGCGTCTTGCGCGCATTCATGACTCCGTAGGCGACGTTGAACAAAATGACCAGCGCAGCGCCGAACGCAGCAACCGAAATCTTGGTGCGGTCGCCGACACCGAAAAGGACCAAGAACAACGGAAACATCGCCGATGCCGGCGTCGAGCGGAAAAAATCGATGACGAACTCCACTGAACGGTAGAGTCGCTCAGACGCGCCGAGAAAAATACCGAGCGGGATGGCAATGACCGCGGCTATGATCGTGGCGTAGACCGTGCGCTCGACCGTGTGAAAAAAGTCGCTCCCGAGCTTGCCGCTAACCATACCAGTCCACAGGGCATGGAAGGTGTCAGTCGGAGACGGGAGCAAAACCGGGTCGACGATCTGTGTCCAGACAGCGATGTACCACAGCACGATCA
The DNA here is from genome assembly GCA_963739075.1 of uncultured Alphaproteobacteria bacterium. GTDB lineage: Bacteria > Pseudomonadota > Alphaproteobacteria > Rhizobiales > Xanthobacteraceae > Pseudolabrys. The sequence goes on from CAVTZC010000002.1 coordinate 376,440, forward strand.
AACCCGCGACGCCGAGAACCGGCAGATATGGATCGAGCCGCCTCATGCGCGTCTCACTTCTTGCTGGAAGACATCCAAACAATGCGCCTTCGTCGCAACGAAGTTGGCTTGCGATAGCGTGTCGTCATTACGCGGCCTCGGCGTGTCGTAATGTACGTAGTCGGCGATGCGTGCCGGATGCCGCGACAGCAGCAGTACCCGATCGGCGAGGTAAACGGCCTCTTCAAGGTCGTGCGAGACCAGTACCGTTGTCGTTCCAGACTCCATGAAAATGCGCTGCAGCTGCTCTCGCATGAACAGCGTCATCTCATAATCGAGAGCCGAGAATGGCTCGTCAAGAAACAGGATCTCGGGTTCGACCACGAGCGCACGCATGATGGATACAAGCTGCTGTTGGCCGCCAGAAAGCTGATAGGGATACTTGGTGAGATCGATTTTGACCCCAAGATGCGCAACCAGGCGCTCCACGCGGGCATGGCGCTCGCTCTTTGGAATGCGCATCATCTTGAGTGGGTATTCAATGTTCTCGAACGAGCGCAGCCAGGGAAAAAGCGCCTCGCGGTAGTTCTGGAAAACGTAGCCGAATTTAATCTGACTCAACGGTTTGCCATCGAATAAGATTTCGCCGGCATCGCGCGGGATCAGCCCGGCAATCATATTGATGAGCGTGCTCTTGCCGCAGCCATTGGGTCCGAAAATAGACACCAGTTTGCCACGCGGAATATCGAGATCGAAGTTGTCGTAGATCGTGGTGGTGCCGAAACGCTTGCTCAAGCCGCGTATCGTGACATGAGCGGGAGCCGCCACCGCAGTGGCGGCTCCCGTACCAGCCCTGATCGTTGTCGCGGCTTGTATCGTCACCAGTAAACCTCCGCGACGCAGAAAATTAGAACTTCTGGATGTACTTGGTTACGTCCACTTTTTCGGGGAGCGTTCCCGTTTTCACGGAGAAGTCGATGAATTTCTGAAACAGCGCGATATCCTTAGGGGTCAGTTCGTTGGCCATGTAATAGCGGATCATCGGCACCGTATCGACCACATCCGGAGGCGTGAAAGTGTTCTTTAGAAGATGCTTGCGCGCCTCAACTGGGTTGGTGTTAATGAAGTGAACTGCCTTTGCCCAGGCCGCAGCGAAACGCTTCGCAACATCGGGTCTGCTCTTGATGAATTCGCTGGTCAGCGCGCACCCGGCGACGAATGCATTGGCATTTGGGTCACCGAGGACGTAATGCGCGATGACGCCGGTCTCAAGCGTGCGTGCAATCCCCATCTTGCGCATGGTCGATGCATTCGGTTCGAGCGTATAGCCGGCATCGAACGTGCCGGCCTTCATGACGTTGACGTGCTGTGCCATATCGAGCTGATCGAGGGTGTAGTCGCCTTCTTTTAGTCCAGCCGCGGCCAATGCGGCTTTCGCCATAGTGACGTTGGCCGGCCCGGGCGCCGACATGATCTTTGCGCCTTTGAGATCTTTGAGCGATTTCGCCGGATAGCCCGTGCGGACAACGAATTGCTCCATTTGGTATTTCTTGTTCTGGCTGTTGAGCGAGATGTACATTGCGACGCCCGGCTTCTTCAAATCGGCGTTCATACCTTCGATCGTGACAAGAACCGCCGCGGCATCTATTTGATTGGTGATCATTGCGGCCACGTTTGGCGGCCCGCCGATCAATTTGATCATCTCGGGCTCGATGTTCTGTTCCTTGAAGAAACCGAGTTCGGACGCCACGAAATAGGGTAAGGACGAGCTCACCGGGAACACACCGACCCTGACCTTGTCTTGTGCAGCAGCGGGGATCGTCCCAAGGACGATCAATACTGCAATGGCCGCCAACATATGGCGGCGAGCAAAAGTTTGAGCATTGCGCATTGCACTCTCTCCTGGTTTACCGCGCGTTGGCCATGGTTGGCGCGCTCGGCAGGTGAATTGCAAATATTGTGCCGTCATTACTCCCCCACGTCGACAATAGCGATCACTGGCCCGCCCCCTTGTGGCCCTTGATGCATTGCGTCAACCGAAACGAATACGGCAGGGTCGCCGATCGCGGCCGCGGCTACGCCTCCAACCGCAGCTTTTGAATGGCGATGGTGGTGAACGTCCGAGTCATCCAGCATGATCTGGCGCCGGCCGCGCAGCATGCCTGTTCGGTCCGCTTCACATTTGATGAAGCAGTTGACCAACCGCCCGCCCAAGTCTTCGGCACGCGGTCGCTCGGGCAATTCAATGCCGGCATTGCGAATGGCGTCATATATGCCGTCGATATCGAGCGCGTCCTTCATTACTGAATGGCCGATACGATAGCGGCCGCCGGCGCCCGGCTTATTGCCGAGCAGTACGATCTGCGCCTGGGTGAGTTCGACGCCAGACGAGCAAGAGGCGACGGACGAATAGATATCGAGATTGTGGCAGATGTCCTCAGCCTTCGGCATCGTGATTTCGTCAAGTGCTACGGCGATGCCGAGCGCCGTCGTACCGTTCGACACGCCCATTGAATCGTGCACCTCGCACGCGACATGCTGGCCGCGTGATTCCGCGTCGCGCACGGAGTCGATCGTAAGCAGCGGCGTTTTTGTTTGGACGTAATGAACGTCCTTTGGATTATCGATGCCAGCATTTCGCATCGCGGCCTTCACACTGTCGGCGACCTTTTCTATCATGGCCGGCCGACCGATATCTTCCGGCAGCAACTCCACGCTCATGGCGGTGCCGATGGCGAGGCGGGATTTCGATGCAGGGCCGGTCTTTTCGTTCCGCGCGAAGATCGTGGCATGCGGCGTAATGATGCCGTCGCAGCCGCCCGACCACACCATGGGAATCTGTGCGACCTCCTGCTCCGAGCGGTGGCCACTATTTAGAAGCACGCGGCGGAATGCTTGATCTGCGAGAATGCGGGTGAAGTCGTTTACACCGCCATTGCCCTCGGTCTTGCCGATGACGGCGATGACCTGATCGGCGGTAAATCGGCCGTTGCGGATGCAGGCATCGAGCCCGGAGGCGTCCTGCACGGTTTTCAGTTCGACTTTGACAGCTTCAATGGCCATTCGTTTCGTTCCTAGATTGCTCTTTTGTCTCTAAGTTGAGCGTCTCCACGGTACAAACTCACCGCGGAGCATTTTCTCGTAACCGTCACCGCGATCGATGACCGGCCGAGGCCCGGGCCGCTCGGCCTTAAGCTTTGCTCGCAAGGCCGTCGTCGCGGGCTCATCGATCATGAATGAATTTGCGCTGGCACCCGGTACCAACACAACACCGTAATCTTCATGTGCAGACGAAAGCGACACTTTGCCGTCAATAATGTCGCGCTGCACCAATTCCGGTTCGCGTTCGAGCGGATCACCCCAGCCACCGCCGCCAGTGGTGAGGACCCGAAGCACTTGGCCGGCCAGTACCGGTTCACCATCGACAAGGCCACCGAGATCGCGCGGTTTACCCTCGATGTCTACGGTCACACAAAATGGGAGGCCCGCCTTTCCGCCATTGACGCCGTAGCAGCCGAGCCGCACACGATCGGCGGTGACGATGGTGCGGCAATCCACCAACGCGCGATAATGCTTCTCGTAGCCAAGCCCGCCACGGCGCTTGCCGGCCCCGCCGGAATCGATGCGTAACGCAAGTTTCTCAACTAGCAGCGGAAATCGCGTTTCAGTAAATTCGGCCGGCTGATTGCGAGAATCCGGCACTATATGGATGGCGTCGTTGCCATCGGCGTAATAGCGCCCGCCGGATCCGCCACCGAGCACCTCTCGGGACAGGAACGGCTTGCCGTCGTATCGATGCCGTAGAAGCCGGTGTACCAAATCGTCTCTTGGTCGGCTGGCATGCGGCCGTCGACCGCCTGGGCGACCACGCCGGCGAGAAGACCGATGCAGCGAAGAAGCACGAACGAGCGCGCATTGGTGGCGGCTGGCCATTCCGGGGTAATCAATGTGCCCTTGGCCGGGAAAATGACGTCGAAGACTTCACAGACACCTTCATTGACGTGGATTTCTGCGGCGCGTTCCGGCGTGTCGGCGAGATTGCGCAGAATAGGGGCGATCCATTTGATCAGAAATGCTCCCCCGGCATAGTCCGCCGGCCAGTTGATCGGTCCGGTGGATTGCGGATCGGTGCCGGTGAAATCAAGGGTGACATGGTCACCTTTCTTGGTCATCTTGATCGCTAGCTTGTGCAGTTTGGGATCGGTGACCCCATCGTGCTCGACATAGTCCAGCCAGTGATATTCGCCATCCGCGATCTTCGGCAGCAATTCCTCGCGGAAGATGTCGCGGCATTTGTTGAGGATCGCTTGGAAACAGGCTTCCACAGTCTCGCGGCCAAATCGCTCGAATAGCTCCGCCATCCGTCGTGCGCCCATCACGCAGGCCTGCACCTCGCTGTCGAGATCGGCGGCGAGCATGTCGGGAACGCGCGTATTGCGCTTTATGATGGTGAAAACAGCATCATTGCGCACGCCTGCGCTGTAGAGCTTGATCGGCGGAACGGCGAGGCCTTCCTCGAATACGGTCGTCGCCGTGCCAGGCATAGAGCCGGGAACGCGGCCGCCAATATCATCGTGATGACCGAAGGCCTGGATGTATGCGACCACATCGCCGCGATGGAAAACCGGCACTGTACTGCATAAGTCGGGCAGGTGGCCGATCGAGCCCTCAGTGAGATACGTATCGTTCATCAGGAATACGTCGCCAGGCTGCATGGTTTCTGGCGGGAAGTCGCGAACGACCGCGTTCGGCATGGCGGAATACGAACGTCCCGTCAGCTTGCGGCAATAGCGGTCGAAAAGTCCGACCCGATAGTCGTGCGCTTCGCGGATCATCGGCGAGCGCGCGGTACGTTCGATTGCGTACTCTATTTCCGCTTCAATGGAGTTGAGCGTGCCTTCGACGATCTGCAGTACGATCGGATCGACCTCGCGCGCCGGTCAAATTCGGCGCAGTCGGCCAGGGCCGGACCTTGGAGGATACGTTCATCTCGGCGTCCCTAAGGTTCTGGCGGCTGGGCGCACGATCAGAATTCCATGCCCGTCAACGTGAAGTCGCTGGCCTGGAAAAACTACAGTCGTGGATCCGAACTCTTCGACAATGGCGGGACCATCGAGCTGGAAGGCGGTGGGCAGGAAGGCACGCTGATAGATCGGCGTCTCACGAAAGGCGCCGTCAAAATAAACCGGCCGGCTGCTGAAACGCGGCGTTACGCTGGAATTGACGTCGAGCTTGGGAATACTCGGACGATCAATCATTCCGAAGCCCGATACGCAGAAATTCACCAGCTCCACTTTCTGCTGGCCAGCATAGTTGTAACCGAAAGTCTTAAGATGAGCGGCATGGAATGCTTCGACGAGCCCGGCGATGAATCGATCGTCGATTTTTCCGGAAGGCGCAGGCACGCGCACTTCCATGGATTGTCCAGCATACCGCACGTCGACTTCACGCATGAGCCGGATACGGGGGCGCTCGATGCCGTCACGCTCCAATGTGGTGACGGCTTCTGTTCGAAACTCATATAAATGTTTGCGACGGCCGCAAGGTCGATGGCATCCTCATGCATGACCTTGGTTACAATTTGATCCGTCCGCCAATCAACAGCCAAAAGTCCAAAGGCTGAGAGATTGCCGGGATTTGGCGGCACGATACAGGCTTGCATGCCGATCAAATTCATTACCGCCGGAGACTGTGCCGGACCGGATCCACCGAATGACAACAACGCAAATTCGCGAGGATCAATTCCGCGTTGAATAGTCATTTGCCGAATGGCATTAGCCTGATTCCAGTTGGCTATCTCGATAATGCCTTCTGCGAGCTGTTCCGTTGTCATATCGCCAGGAAGCCGTGTCGCGAGTTTTGCAATGCCAGTACGTGCATGATCCACGTTAAGGCGAATACCGCCTCCAATCAGGGCTGGAGGGATTCGGCCCATGACCAGATTGGCGTCGGTGATTGTCGGCTCTTTGCCACCATTCGGGTAGCACATGGGGCCGGGCTCGGCGCCGGCACTGCGCGGCCCAACCTTCAGATGCCCTTCGCGCGTGATCCAAGCGATCGAACCGCCGCCCGTGCCTATGGTCTCGATATCGATCATTGGAATACGCACGGGGAAGGGGCCCACGGCGCCGCCGTTGGTCACATGCGGCTTGGAGTTCTCAATGAGGCAGAGATCGGTCGACGTACCACCGGCGTCCAAGGTGACAACGTTGGGAAATCCAGCCATTTGGGCAACAACCGCGCTGCCGAGCGCACCCGCAGCAGGTCCAAACAGCGCCGTTGTGATCGGTTTGCGCATGACCTGGTCGGGACTGGCGACACCGCCACTCGACTGCATCACAAGGAACGGCTTATCGCGGAAGCCTGCGCCGAGCTCGTCGCGAATGCGTTCGAGATAACGGCCCATATGCGGTTTGACGAAAGCGTCGACAAGGGTCGTCACTGCGCGTTCATATTCACGATATTCGGGTAGCACGTCGCAGGATAGTGAGATGGTGCAGTCCGGATATTCCTCGGCAACAAGTTCGGCGACACGACGCTCATGCGTGGCATTGGCATAGGAATGTATCAGGCAGACGCCGATTGTCTTGATGCCATCCCTGCGAAAGGAGCGGGCCGCTGTGCGTACGCTGTCTTCATTGAGCGGGCGCAACTCATCGCCGGCGAAATTGAGCCGACCACCGACTTCTTGCACATGGCGCAGCGGTACGATGCGCTCGGGCTTCACCCAAAAATACGA
>CAVTZC010000003.1:0-107743 GCA_963739075.1 uncultured Alphaproteobacteria bacterium
CACGGCCGAGCCGCCGTGTAAGCGAATAATCAGTGTCGCTCACAATCTTGACAAAATTTGGGAAGGCGGCAGCCACCAATTTTGCGATCGCGAAAATTAGACCCCGCGCACCAGCGGCCAATCCGGTTCGTTGCCCTGCATCACCCAGGGCTCCTTCAGGCCGGCGGCACGCCATTCGGCAAAGGCCGGCAGCGCCAGAACGGCGTCGATATAGGCTCGCGAAACCCCACTCACCTCGAGCCCGTAGCTATGCAGGCGCGATGCGACCGGCGCATACATCGCGTCCGCCGTGCCGAAGGCGCCGAACAGGAATGGACCGCCTTGCCCGAAACGCGCACGGCAGTCGCTCCACAGCGCGTCAATCCGTCGCACATTGTCCATGACCTCGTCCGGTTGCGGACGCTTTTTCGCCGGCAGCCACAAGTTCATCGGACAATTCTTGCGCAGCGCCTGGAAGCCGGCATGCATTTCGGTCGCCACCGCACGGGCATGACCGCGCGCGTGAGCGTCCGCCGGCCACAGGCCCGCCTTGGGGAAGCTTTCCGCCAAATATTCGAGAATGGCGAGCGATTCCCAAATGCGTCGATCGCCATCGATCAGCACCGGCACCTTGCCGGCCGGCGAATATTTCAGAATCTGCTCCCGGCTGCCCGGCTCGTAGAGCGGGATCACCCGCTCGTCGAACGCGATGGCCGCCACCTTCATGGCGATCCACGGCCGCAACGACCAGGACGAATAGTTCTTGTTGCCGATGATCAGCGTCAGCGCCATCGTCCGCTCACGCTTTGCCCGGCTCGCCCGGCATGGTCTCAGGCGCCTCGACCGGGCCGCCCAGCTTCTTCCAGGCGCCGAAGCCGCCTTTGATATGGGCGACCGGCTTGAGGCCCATGCGCTGGGCGGTCTGCGCGGCCAGCGCCGAGCGCAAGCCGCCGGCGCAGAAGAACACGAATTTCTTGTCCTGCGCGAAGGTCGGCTTGTGGTAGGGGCTCTGCGGATCGATCCAAAACTCCAGCATACCGCGCGGGCAGTGCATGGCGCCGGGCACCCGGCCGTCGCGCGCCAATTCGCGGATATCCCGGATGTCGACCAGCACCACGTCGTCGCGGCCGGCGAGCTTGATCGCCTCCTCGGTCGGCAGGGTCTCGACTTCGCTGTTGGCGGCGTCCACGAGGGCGCGGTATCCGGTGGTAATGGTTTGGGGCATGGGGGCTCCTTTCCTATGACGATGGCAGAGCCGCCGCATCCGCTCAAGCCAATAGCGGTTGAAGCGCGCGGCGAGAGCGAGCACCATACGGTTTCGGAGTTGCGACCATGGCGGCCTTCACCCTACCGGACCTGCTGGCCTTCGCCTGGTTCATCGGCGTCTGGCTCGGCTATTCGTTGCTGATCGAGAAGACCGCCAAGGGCCGCAGCGGCCTCAACGCGATGATGAACCTCTATCGCGACGAGTGGATGGAGCGGCTGCTGGCGCGCGACATGCGGATGGTGGATGCCCAGGTCACCGCCGCGCTGCAGAACGGCACCGCCTTCTTCGCGTCCACCAGCCTGATCGCCATCGGCGGCACGCTCACGCTGCTGCGCTCGACCGAGCAGATCTTGACCGTCGTGGCGGCGCTGCCATTCGGTGTCGCATCGTCGCCGGAATTGTGGGAGGCCAAGATGATGGGGCTGGCCATCATCTTCGTCTACGCCTTCTTCAAATTCGCCTGGTCGTACCGGCTGTTCAATTATTTCGCCATCATGGTCGGCGCGGCGCCGCCGCGGGAGGAAAAGCACACGGCGGCGGCGCAAGCCTTCGCGCATCGCGCCGCGCGACTGTGCGCCGATGCCGGCCGCCATTTCAACCGCGGTCAGCGCGCCTTCTTCTTCGCGCTCGGTTATCTTGGCTGGTTCTTAGGGCCGCTGCCGCTGGCGCTCACCACCACCGGTATCGTGATCGTGATGTGGCGGCGGCAATTCGCCTCCGACGCGCGCCTGGCGTTTTCGCAAACGCCGCCTGCGGCCTAACGAGCGGCGCGCATGCTCAAACCCGACCCGCAGACCAGCGACGAAGACATGATGCGGCACTGCTTTGCGCTGGCTGCACAGGCGGCCAAACAGGGCGAGTATCCCTACGGCGCCGTCATTGTACGCAACGGGATCATCGTGGCCGAGACCACCAACAGGGTTGCGCGCGACGGTGACGTCACCCGTCATGCCGAAGTGGTGGCGATTTGCCACGCGCAGACGGCGCTCGGCAGCACCGATCTTGCCGACTGCACCATCTACGCAAACATGGAGCCCTGCGCCTTTTGCTGCTACGCGATCCGCGAGAGCCGCATCGGCAAGGTGGTCTTTTCAATGCGCTCGCCGATCATGGGTGGCGCGTCGCGCTGGAACATCTTGGGCGACCGCACGCTGTCGGACACGATCCCAGAAGTATTCGCGCCGCCGCCCGCAGTATTGGCGGAATTCCTGAGCGAGGAAGGCAATGCGGCGCTGCGGCGGAGCGCGCCACTAGTCTGGGCCTTCATGCGGGCGCGCGGGCTTTTGGCCATGCCATCGCCGCACCCTGCCGGCGGCGATCGCGCTCACGCGGCGGGGCATGCGCGCGGTTTTGGCGCCGTGATGGAATGGGTCCTGCGGGGACTGCGCAGGAATTTCTTCGATCGCTTCGGGCGCGGCGGCGGAAACCGGCAGTCGCGCGCCGCCAAGAACGTTACGCCATCCCCATAACGACGGCGATCAGCGCCACGACCAGCACCGCCAGGCTTGCGGTGACGATGGTGACGATGCGCTCGCTCCAATCTGGATACAGCGCGGCAAGCCGGTCTGCGGCCGGTTCCTCCGGCGAATCCGAATGCGTGGTATGGACGTACAAAGCCATGGGCAGCCCTCTTGGGTGGCATCGCGTGACCTCGACAACGCACGAGTACGCGGACGCGAACCCGGGCTGCGAATCGCCCATAACCTAAAAATAATATCACAGTTTTATGAAGGCCCGTCCGTGCCGAGCTAACGGTGATCAGCGCTTCTTCTTCCACTCTTCGTAGCGCTTCTTGTTCTCGTCGTTGGGCGGATAGAGGCCGGGCAGCTTGGCGCCCTTCTCCACTTCCTGCACGAGCCAGCTTTCCATGAGCTCGTGTTCGGCGCCTTCGCTGGCGACGAAATCGGCGAGCGCAGCCGGGATCACCACCGCGCCGTCATCGTCGGCGACGATGATATCGTCCGGAAAAATCGCGCTGCCGCCGCAACCGATCGGCTCGTTCCAGCCGACGAAGGTGAGCTGGTTGACCGAGGCCGGCGCCGCGACGCCGGCACACCAGACCGGCAGGCCGGTGGCGATGACGCCGTGCTTGTCGCGCATCACGCCGTCGGTGATGAGCGCTGAGACGCCGCGCTTGACCATGCGCATGCACAGGATGTCGCCGAAAATGCCGGCGCCGGTGACGCCCATGGCGTCGGCTACGACGACGCAGTTTCCCGGCATGGCTTCGATGGCCGAGCGGGTCGAGATCGGTTTCGACCAGCTTTCCGGCGTCGCCAGATCCTCGCGCACAGGCACGAAGCGCAGCGTGAAGGCTGGACCCACCACCCGCTTGCCGGAAAAACCGAACGGCATGGCGCCCGCCATCCAGGAGCGGCGGATGCCCTTCTTCAGCAGCATGGTGGTGATGGTGCCGGTGGTGATGTGGCGCAGCGCTTCGAGCGTGGCGGTCATAGATTCCTCAAGCGGGTTTCAGGCCGAGCCGCTCGTCGCGGCGACGAAGGTAGGCGACAAAGGGAGTGGCAAGTAGGACCATCCAGAGCTTGCCGATGATCTGGCCGGTCAGGAAGTCGAGCGAGCCGAAGGCGAGCCATAAGAACACAATCGAATTGACCACAAGACCAACCAGACTTGAGGCCAGAACCGCCAGAACAAGGCGGCGGCGGGCGAGCGGGGTGTAGACCGCGAAATCGGCGAATTCCGACAAGAGGAATGCCGCCGCCGAGGCCAGCACCAGCGATCGCGGCGCCAAACCGGCGGAAATTGCAGCCCCCGCGACGATCGCGGCGAGGCCAAATTCCACGCCCAGGCGGCGCTGAACAAGGTCGCGAAGAACCAGAGCAATGCCGATCATCAGCACGCCGGACGGCGCCATGATGTGCGGCGCCACCGGCAGCAGGCACGGCCCATTGGGCACGCAAACCGCCCCGACGTGCCCGATCATCCAATTGGCCATCGGGATGGTCAGGCAAAACAAGACCAGAAATATCGCGCCTTCAATGTTCTTCTGCTTTTCCATGGTCACTTTGTTCTTCGCGGGTTCATGAAGGCCGCAAACCCTTGCGCCCGCAACTGGCAGGCCGGGCATCCGCCGCAGCCGTAGCCCCATTCGTGCCGATGCGTGCGGTCGCCCAAGTAGCAGCTATGGGTATCCTCGACAACGATATCGAGGAATGGCTGCCCCGCGATTTCTTCGGCCAGGGCGAAGGTGCCGGCCTTGTCGATCCACATCAGCGGGGTGTGGATGGTGACGCGCCTGGCCATGCCGAGGCCGAGAGCCACCTGCATCGCCTTGACGGTGTCGTCGCGGCAATCCGGATAGCCGGAGTAATCGGTCTCGCACATGCCGGCGACGAGGGAGCGCGCGCCGCGGCGATAGGCGAGCGCACCGGCAAAACTGAAAAAGATCAGATTGCGCCCCGGCACGAAGGTGGTCGGCAAGCCGTTGTCGGCGATCTCAATGGCGGTTTCGCGGGTGAGCGCGCTGTCGGAAATGGCGGCGAGCGCGTCGAGCTTGATGGTGTGATCCTCGCCCAGCCGCGTTTTCCATTCGGGCTTGAGCGCGGTCAGGCGTTCGCGCAGGCGCGGGCGGACCGCCAGCTCCACCGCATGGCGCTGGCCGTAGTCGAAGCCGACGGTTTCCACGCGCGCAAAGCGCTCCAGCGCCCAGGCCAGACACACGGTGGAATCCTGCCCGCCGGAGAACAGAACGAGGGCCGTGTCGGAACTGACGTCAGCGGCCACCGGTCAATCCCACTTCGGCGAATAGGTCCAATCGACGATGCGGCCGCCGGGGCGGGCGAGCGCGGCGATTTCCTTCATCTCGGCGTCCGACAATTCGAAATCGAAAATGTCGATATTCTCCTCCAGCCGCTCGATCTTGCTGGTGCGCGGCACCACCACGATGCCCTGCTGGACGAGCCAGCGCAGGCAAACCTGCGCCGCGGACTTCTCGTGCGCCTCGCCGATACGCGCGAGCACCTCATCACCCCGAGCCTGGCCGCGCGCGATCGGACTGTAAGCCACCATCGCCATGCCGTGCCTGCGGCAGGCCGCGAACACCTTGTCCTGATCGAGATAGGGGTGGCACTCGACCTGATTGCAGACCAGCGGTTCGCTCGAGACCCTGGTCGCCTCGTCAAGCAAGGCGACCGTGAAGTTCGACACCCCGATCGCCCTTGTGTAGCCCTCGCGCTTCATCTTTGCCATGGCGCCGAGCGTTTCCGCGAGCGGCACGCGCGGGTTCGGCCAGTGGATCAGCAACAGGTCGATGACGTCGAGCCGCAGCTGCGCCAGGCTTTCCTTCACCGAGCGCTCGAGATCGTGCGGCGCCAGCAACGTCGGCTGCACCTTGGTGGTGACCACCACCTCTTTGCGCTTGCCGGAGGCGCGCACGCCCTCGCCCACCGCGCGCTCGTTGTCGTACATCTGCGCGGTGTCGATGTGACGATAGCCGACGCGGATCGCCTGCTCGACCAGGCGGGTGCAATTGCGCCCTTGCAGCGTCCAGGTGCCGAGACCGATCAGCGGGATCTGAAAGCCGTTGGCTTCGACCGAGTGCATCTCAAGCCTTCATTTTCTTTCGACGGCGTCGTCGGCAAAGCCGCGCAGGTACAATGCCTGCCTCCCGGTCGCGCGGCTCAAGCACGCCGCGATCATCGGGTTGGCCATCGTTCCCTGGAAATAATCGTAGAGGAACTCGCAGGTCTTGTCGCGCGACGCCATCCAGGCGCGCTGCATCTCCTGCAGCTTACCTTTTTGCTCATCGTCGAGCGCCTCGCGCAGGCGCCGGTAACTTTCGTTCAGGATGCTGTCCCACACCGCCCGCTCGCGGTCCGCGCAGGCGATGACTTCGGACGGCCGCATCGACTCCTCGTTTTTCGTGCAAGGTTCGGAAATGATGCCGATGCACCGTTCCCAGGCCCAATGACGGCCGGTCTTGGCCTTGATGCATGTCTCGATCGCCGCCGCATCCTTCGCAGTGGGCTTGTCCTGCGCGAGCGCGGGCGCCGCCAGGAAAGCGATGCAAGCGAGCGCGGGCGCAATGACATTTTGTTTGCGCATGATCTTATCCAAAAACCGGTTCCCACTTTTTGGGATCATGCGGCTCAGGGCGTATCCCACACCGGCGCGTGCGGCGGGTTGACCACGCGCATATTGGTGGCGTTGAGCTTCTTGAGCTCCGCCATCTCGGCGTCCGACAATTTGAAGTCGAACACCTCGAGGTTCTCCTTCAGGTGCGCCGGGTTCGCCGTGCGCGGGATCGCGCAGAGGCCCAGCTGCACCAGATAGCGCAACGACACTTGCGCGGCGCTCTTGCCGTGCGCCTTGCCGATGCGCTCGAGCGCGTCGGCGCCCGGCACCTTGCCGCGCGCGATCGGCACATAGGCGACCACCGCCATGCCGTGCTTCTTGCTCGCCGCCAGCACCTTGTCCTGGTTGATGAAGGGGTGCACCTCGATCTGGTTGCAGACCAGCGGCTCGCTGGTCACCGCCCAGGCCGCGTCCAGCATCGTCGTGGTGAAATTGGCGACGCCGACATGCTTTGCGCGGCCATCCTTCTTGGCCTGGCACAGCGCGCCGATGCTGACGTCGAACGGGATGTCCTTGTTGTTCCAATGGATCAGCAACAGATCGACATAAGGCAGTTTCAGATTGGCCAGGCTCTGGTCGAGCGACTTGTTGAAATTCTCCGGCAACAGGTTGTTCTCGCGCACCTTGGTGCAGATCAACACGTCCTCCCGCTTGATGCCGGATTGGCGCAGGCCCTCGCCGTTCTCCGCCTCGTTGCCGTAGAAGGCGGCGGTGTCGAGGTGACGGTAGCCGAGCTGCAACGCGGCCTTCACCGCCTGGACGCAAATGTCACCCTTCAGGGTCATGGTGCCGAGGCCGATCTGCGGGATACGGGCACCATGGGCTTCAACGACTTGCATTACGATCTCCTTGGCCTTCGGCTGGAACGGGCTAGCGGATGGGAAGTGAACAATGCCCGGTCGCCGCGGCGCTGCCAACCGGGTCGGCTCGGGGGCTGCATGGACCTGGACCCAAGGCGGCGACGCCGCCGCCGCGAAGGAACCCGGATTTTTTGTTTGGGCTTAACATCGCGACAATACTTGCCGGCCCAAGCTTTTATCGAACGTTCTCACATTGGAATAATTCAAGAGTGAAAAATTGTACTTGCATCAATTGCCTTTAATGCTTTTGTGAGGCCTCGATTGCACTATCGAACGATAGTGAGACGGACCCTTTAAGGAACTGACGAACGCGGACGAGACCATGCTCGGCGCCCTCATCATCGTGTTTCGCGAAGTCATCGAAGCCGGCTTGATCGTCGGCATCGTGATGGCGGCGACGCGCGGCGTCGCCGGGCGCGGCCGCTATGTCGGTTTCGGCATCCTGGGCGGCGTGCTCGGCGCCGGCCTGGTCGCCGCTTTCGCCGGCGCGATTTCGCAGGCCTTCGAAGGCGCAGGCCAGGAACTGTTCAATGCCAGCGTGCTCGGCATCGCCGTGGTCATGCTGATGTGGCACAACGCCTGGATGGCGCGCCACGGCCGCGAGATCGCCGAGGAGATGCGCACCGTAGGCCACGCGGTGAGCGAGGGCGCCAAGCCGCTGACCGCGCTCGCCGTCGTGGTGGGCCTCGCGGTACTGCGCGAAGGCTCGGAAGTTGTGCTGTTCCTTTACGGAATTTTCGCGTCCGGCACCTCGGGCTCGTCTTTGCTGGTCGGCGGCCTGCTCGGCGTCGCTGCCGGCGCGGCCTTCACCGGGCTCACTTATTTCGGGCTGCTGGCAATCCCGAGCCGCTACATCTTCTCGGTGACGAGCTGGCTGATCGCGCTGCTCGCCGCCGGCATGGCGGCGCAATCGGTACAGTTCCTCAACAATGCCGGCGTGGTGGTCGCGCTCGACCGCACCGTCTGGGATACGTCCTGGCTGCTGTCGGACGGTAGCCTGTTCGGCAAATTGCTGCATACGCTGATCGGCTACACCGAACGGCCGACCGAAATGCAGTTGATGACCTATATCGGGACGCTGTTCGCGATGTTCCTGCTGATGCGCATTGCGCGCCCGGCGCTGCGCCAGCGCGTCCCGGCCGCCGCCGAATAAGCGATCAGCGCCGCCTTCTGCCCCAAAGGGCCAGTCAGCGCCGTCTTCCTCCAAGCGCCGCAAAAGCCGCGTCCGGTGCGCTGTCGATCAGCTTGAGCAGCGCGCGCGCCGGCCCACGCGGATGACGCTTGCCCTGCTCCCAGTTGCGCACGGTCTCGATCGGCACTTCGATCTTCTCGGCGAACGCCGCCTGCGTGAGCCCGCAGCGCGCGCGCACTTGGCGCACGAACGCCGCAGGGTCGCTGTGCTCGACGGTCCTCTCGCTGCCGTCGGGCATAATCTCGACGATCCGCCCATCGGCCTTCAGCCGCACCCGCATCATCGCCTCGTCCCCCATCGCTGGTGGTATCGGCCATCGAACTAGCTGATTCGCGGGAATGAGGTGTTAACGCACGCTGATCCAATGGCCTGCTAGCCCGCAAGCTGACTCAGCCAATGGCCTAGCTGTTTGCATATGATCGTCCCGAAAACCGGTGCCCACGTGTCGGGATCATGCGCTACCGCGTCTTCTCGAAAATCTCCCTTCCGATCAGCATCCGCCTGATCTCGCTGGTGCCGGCGCCGATCTCGTAGAGCTTGGCGTCGCGCAGCAGACGGCCGCAGGGGAAATCGTTGATGTAGCCGTTGCCGCCCAGGCACTGGATGGCTTCGAGCGCCATCCAGGTGGCGCGCTCGGCGGCGTACAGAATGGCGCCGGCGGCGTCCTCGCGCGTGGTGCGGCCGTCGTCGCAGGCCTTGGCCACCGTGTAGACGTAGGACTTGGCGGCGTTCATCGTCACATACATGTCGGCGAGCTTGGCCTGCACCAGTTGAAAGCGCCCGATCGCCTGGCCGAACTGCTGGCGCTCGTGCACGTAGGGGATCACCACGTCCATGCAGGCCTGCATGATGCCGAGCGGGCCGGCGGCGAGCACGACGCGCTCGTAGTCGAGGCCGGACATCAAAACGTTGACGCCGTTGCCCACCGCGCCCAGCACGTTCTCCTCCGGCACCTCGCAGTCGGTGAATACCAGCTCTGAGGTGTCGGAACCGCGCATGCCGAGCTTGTCGAGCTTCTGCGCCGGCGCAAAGCCCTTGAAATTTTTCTCGACGATAAAGGCGGTGATGCCGCGCGCGCCGGCGGTGCGGTCGGTCTTGGCGTAGATCACCAGCGTGTCGGCGACCGGACCATTGGTGATCCACATTTTCGAGCCGTTGAGCACGTAGCGGTCGCCCACTTTGTCGGCGCGCGTGCGCATCGACACCACGTCGGAGCCGGCGCCCGGCTCCGACATCGCGAGCGCGCCGACGTGTTCGCCGGAAATCAGCTTGGGCAGATATTTCTTTTTCTGTTCGGCATTGCCGTTGCGGCTGAGCTGGTTGACACAGAGGTTGGAATGGGCGCCGTAAGACAGCCCGACCGCGCCGGAAGCGCGCGAGATTTCCTCCATCGCTACGCAGTGCTCGAGGTAGCCGAGGCCGGCGCCGCCGTATTCCTCGTCCACGGTGATGCCGTGCAGGCCGAGCGCGCCCATTTCCGGCCATAGCTCGCGCGGAAACGTGTTGTCGCGGTCGATTGCGGCGGCGCGCGGCGCGATGCGGTCTTGCGCGAAATCATGCACCGATTTGCGCAGCATCTCGACGTCGGACCCCAGGCCGAAATCGAAGCCCGCCCAGGCATTGGGGATCGTCATGCCGCCCTCCGCTTAACGCCCGGCCGGGCGCAGTCAGGACGGCAACTCTATAGCCTTGGGGTTACGCTGTCAGCGTCTCGGGCGGAGCCGCTTGGCCGCCTTTGGCCTGCGCCAGCAGGCGGTCGATGGCCTTGGCCGGCGCCGGCCGGGCGAACAGGAAGCCCTGCATCTCGTCGCAGCCGGCGAGCCGCAGCAGGACGCGCTGCTGCTCGGTCTCCACGCCCTCGACCAGCACCGAGAGGCCGAGCGCCCGTCCGAGCGCCACGATCGCCTGGATGATCACCCCGCCGTTGGAGGACGTGCCGAGCACGGACACGAAGCTCTTGTCGATCTTGAGCTTGTCGAGCGGGAAACGCTGCAGATAAGTGAGATTGGAATAGCCGGAGCCGAAATCGTCGAGCGCGATGCGCACGCCGAGCCTGTGCAGGTCCCCGATCCGCTTGAGCATTTCGTCCGGGTTGTCGATCAGCACGCCTTCGGTGATTTCCAGCATCAGCCGCGACGGCGGAACGCCGCTTTCGGCCAGCGCCGAACGCACCAATTCGACAATGGCGCGGTCGCGCACCTGCAGCGGCGACAGGTTGACCGCCATATAAAGATCCGGCCAGCGCTTGGCTTCGCTGAGCGCGCGGCGCAGCACGAAGGCGCCGAGCGTATCCATCAGGCCCATCTGCTCGGCCACCGGAATGAAAGTGGCGGGGCCAATCACGCCGCGCGTCTTATGGGTCCAGCGCAACAGCGCCTCGACGCCGACGATGCGGGTGCCGTTCGACGACACGATCGGTTGATAATGCAGATCCAACTCATTGGCGCTGAGCGCGCGCGGCAATTCGCGGTGCACGAATTTCTGATCGGCGGACACGGTGTCGATGGCGCGCTCGAAACCGATAAGGGCGCCGGGACCCTTCTTGGCGGCGGCGCGCAGCGCGAGCCCGGCCCGGCGCGTGAGCTCGCCGCGGGTGTCTGCATGGCGCGGCGCCTGCGCGAAGCCGGCATGCGCGCTGATCCGCACCACGGTATCTATCCAATGCGGCCTGGCGGTCGCGTCGAGGGCGGCGCGAATAACCTCGCTGGCGTCGGTGCCGCTGCCGGCGGTAAAGACCACAGCAAACTCGTCGCCGCCGATGCGGCCGCATACCGCATCCGTCGGCAAGGCTTCCTTCAACCGCGCGGCCACCGCGGTGATGAGCTCGTCGCCGCCGAGCACGCCGAGTTGCGCGTTGACATCCGCCATATGGTCAAGCTCGATCAGCGCGAAGGTGGTCACGTCGTCGTCCGCGCGCTCGGCCAGCGCGAGATCGAGCAATTCGAGCGTCTTGGCGTGGTTCGGCAGGCCGGTCAGCTTGTCTTCGTCGGCGGCGCGCCGCGCTTCCTCCTGACTTGCCGCCAATTCGTAGCGGGCGCGCCGGAGCTGGGCGAGCGAAATCCCCACGAAGGCCACGAGTACGATGGCGATGGCGACGATGAACGGCATCAGCCGCTGCATCGCGTCCATCATCGGATGGGTTTTCTCCCAGGTCAGAAAGCCGGCGATGCGGCCTTGCGCATCCATCACCGGCAGCAACTCGCGATCGCTTGCGCCCGGATCGGCTTCGAAGGTGAGGCCCTTGAGGCCGACGCTCTGCTCGATAATGCGCACAAAGCGCGGGTCGACCGCGTCGGATTTGCCGAACAGATTGCGGAATTCGCTGATGGCGTTGTTGAGCGAGACGCGCTGCTCGGACCACACCTGCTCGTCGCTCCGCCGCGCCAAGTCATAGCCGATGACGCCGACCAGCACTGTCGCGCCCATGGCGAGAACTGCGGGCACGACGATCAATTGCGAAGCCGTCAGCACCCGTTTGGTGCCGGCGCGCGGCGCGCCGCCGAGGTCACGCGCGGCACCGGCGCGGGCGCGCCTCGCCCACGCCAGCAGTGAGCGGCCCGGCTTTGCGCCGGTCGCTTGCGGTTTGACTTCGCCGTCCACCGGATTCCCCGCGCTACGCAGCGGCATTCGGCAATGACGCTAAGGTTTTAACGTTAACGGTGCGTCAGCAAATACGGTGAATGAAAAGTAACCGCCCGGGTTGCCGGTCCGGCGGCGTTGCGGTCAATTGCGGGACCGGAGCCAAGCATGATCCGCATTGCTGTCATCGCCTTCATCGCGGCCGCCATTCCGTGGGCCGCCGCGGCGCAGACCTGCCCGGGCAATCCGGACGCGCTCGGCACCGAGCGCGTGCTGACGGTTGATGCCAGCAGCACGCCGCGGGTCGGTCGCAAGAGTTTTCCGGGCACCTTGCCGCTCCAGCCCAAGGAACTGGTGCTCACCTTCGACGACGGCCCCTGGCCGACCACCACCCCGAAAGTCCTCGATGCACTCAAGCACGAATGCGTGCTGGCCACCTTTTTCCTGATCGGCCGCAACGTCGCGGCGCATCCCGAGATCGCACGGCGCGAACTGGCCGAGGGCCACAGCCTCGGCCACCACAGCTTTGCGCATCCCCTGCTCGGCCGTATGGCGCCCGCCAAGGCGGAGGCCGAGATCGACCGCGGCATCGCCGAAGACGAATTCACACTCTACGGCCGCCGTCGCAGCGACCCGACCACGCCGTTTTTCCGCTTTCCGGGGTTCGCCGCAAACGGCGCGCTGCTCGACTGGCTGCAGGGGCGCCACATCGTGGTGTTCGGCGCCGACGTCTGGGCGAGCGACTGGCTGCCGATGACTCCGACCCAGGAACTCCAACTGATCCTGTCCCGCATCGAGCGCATCGGCAGCGGAATCGTGCTGCTGCACGACACCAAGGCGCAGACCGCGGCGATGCTCCCGGCCTTCCTGCGTAAACTCAAACGCCGCGGCTACCGCATCGTTCACGTCGTTGCGGCCGGAAACGGGGCAAATTCGCGTTAAAGCCCGGCCGCTCTTCGCGAACCTCTAGGATAAGCCGCGCAGAATGGGCCTGTGGGCTGCCTTAGTCGGTTAATTCGCCGTTAATGTTGAGATTCGTATTTTCCAAATAACGCGCAGTTCGGGAGTAGAAGGCGCGAGCGTAGGGGCCGGGGGAGCGATATGCGTCTCGTCGTTGGAGCTTGTTTATTGCTGGTCGCGGGCGCGGGTCCGACCCTGGCGGACGACGTCTGTCCCGGCCATCCCGACGCGCTCGGCACCTCACGCGTGCTCACCATCAGTCCGGACGAATTCGCGCGCATCGGCAGCATGCAATACAAGCAATCGCTGCCGCTCGCCGATCATGAGGTGGTGATCACCTTCGACGACGGCCCGCTCCCGCCCTACAGCAACTTCATCCTCGATACGCTGGCTTCGCAATGCGTGAAGGCCACCTACTTCCTGGTCGGCCAGATGGCGCACGCCTACCCGTGGGTCGTGCGGCGCATGTACAACGAGGGCCACACGATCGGCACGCACAGCTTCGATCATCCGCTCCGCTTCGACCGCCTGGCCCTGCCCCGCGTCGAGCACGAGGTCGAGGGCGGGATCGCCTCGGTCGACGCCGCGATCGGCGACCCCAAAGCGGTGTCGCCGTTTTTCCGAATTCCCGGCCTCGGCCGTTCCACGGTGGACGAGGGTTTCCTCGCCTCGCAGCATCTGGTGACCTGGAGCGCGGACGTGGTCGCCGACGACTGGTTCCGCGGCATCAGCGCGCAGCAGATCGCCAAACGGGCGATCCGCCGGCTGGAGGCGAAGGGCCGTGGCATCCTGCTGCTGCACGACATCCACCCGGCCACCGCGATGGCGCTGCCGATAGTCCTCAAGGAACTCAAATCGCGCGGCTACCATGTGGTGCAGGTGGTGGCCAAAGGCGAGCGGCCCGCTTCGGTGCCGGAACTGGCTGCTGCACCCGACAAAGGCGCATGGCCGCGCGTGCTGAAAACCAGCGCTGAGGTCACCGCCGTCGACAAGCCGGTGCGGCACCGCCGGATCAAGAAGGCGCTTGCCGGCAAGCGCCGTCGGGCGACGGTCGCGAGCGCGCCGGCGTCCGGTTTCGCCTCCTTCGGCGATTGGCGCCGCCAGCAATTCTAGCGTCCGTTATCGCTGGATTTGCCGACGGCTAGCGGGTAATCCGCGCCGCCGTCACCACCTTCTGGAACAGCGCGGTCATCGCCTGCGATATTCCGTCGGTCGGGCTCACTTAGAAATAGAATCCGGGCGACGCGCAGCTCTCCATGTTGGCGGCGATCTGGCTGTTCACGGACGGACCGTAAGGCCCTTTGTTGAACGGATCGATCCAACTCATGTACCAGCCATTGGTCGGCAGCGCCAAATAGGTGGTGTAAAGCACGGCGATCTTGATGCCGCGCGCCTTGATGGCGGTGCACGACGCCACAGTGAGCGGCTCCTTGCAGCGCGTGTAACTCTGGCCGGTCTGCGGATCCTGGCCCGCAGTGGTCGGTTGCGAACAGCTGATGCCGGCGGCATCGGCAACCCCGTCGGAGACGAAAAACAGAATCTTCTGCGGCGATGAGGACGACGAGCCGTCGCCGGGAGCCGCGATGATGCCGTTGATCGCCGGCAGCACGCTGTCGAAATTGGTATCGGTATCGCTAGCGTAGTTCTGGTAGGGAACCGTCATCAGATCGATATTCGCCGCCGCCGTCTTCGCGCTCGAGAGGTTGGACGACAGCGAAAAGATTTTCGAAAGGCCGGCGCTGGCGGCCGACGAACCGAACGTATAGATCGCCGCGCGAAATTGGTTCGGCATCACCTGCGTCGCGTTCGCGGTATCCATCAGCTGTTGCGTCGCGCTGCGCACCACGTCGGTGCGCATGGTGACGCCGAGCTTCTTGGCGAGCCCGTAGTAGTCGTTCGGCGCAATATCCAATTCATGGCAGGCGAACGCGCATTGATCCGGCGTGTTATTGACCATGGTGGTGACGTCGGCCGGCGTCGCGCCGACACCCATGGACGGCGTGTTGTCGAGCAGCAGATAGAAATCGATGTAAGTGGGAATGGCGGAGGCCGCCGTCGACGACCCGGAAATGGGGATCGTGTTGAACCCGATGATGCCCATGAAGGCGGTCGGAACGCTCGCCGTATAAGTGACGACGGCGGTACGGTCATTTGGCCCGTCGGTCACCTTGGCTTTGACGGTGCTCAGGCTGCCGCTCTTGAGGGAAGCGGCTTGCGCCTTGAAGAATTTGACCGCGTCCTTTTGCTCGATTGACGCCGAAATGGCCAACGCGGATTGATTGACCGCCGACAAGGACGTGGCGTCGGCAATGCCGTCCAGCACGGCCTTCGTCCGGTTGGCCACGCTATAATCGACGGCGGCGCCGACCGACAAAATGATCGGGATCACCGCAATGCCAAACATGACCGCGACGTTGCCGCGGTTCTGACGGCGGAACGCCGCTAAAATGGGACCCAGTCGCATGAACCATGCAACGGCATCCTGCGGCAATAAATTGTTTCGATATATTGCGGGCAGATGCTTAAGGTCTTGTTAACCATCTACTGGAGCGCGGCCAGACGCCCGTTTCGAAACGCCTACTTTTCGATCGGGGCGCCCAGATAAATTTTGCGAACCAATTCGTTGTTGCTGAGTTCTTCGAATGAATTGCCGACGAAGGCCACCTGGCCGTGGACGATGAAGTAGCCGCGTTGGCAGATCTTGGTCGCCTGATTGAAATTCTGTTCGGCCATCAGAACGGTGAGCTGCTGCTCATTCTTGAGTTCGCCGATTTTCTGGATGACTTCGCGTACCATGATCGGGGCAAGGCCGACCGAGGGCTCGTCGACGATCAAAATCTTAGGTGCCGTCATCAGCCCACGCGCCAATGCCAGCATCTGCTGTTCGCCGCCGCTCATGCTGCCGGACAGCTGTCGCCGCCGCTCGCGCAGCTTCGGGAACGTCGCGTAGCAATACTCCAGGCTGCGGACGATCGCTTTGCGCGCCGTTTTCCGGTAGGCGCCGAGCAGGAGGTTTTCCTCGACGGTGAGCTTCGGAAACAGCCGCCGGCCTTCCGGCACCAAGACCACGCCCAAATCTACGACATCCTTTGTCTTCATGGCCGACGGATCGTATTGGTGGTCGTCGATCTCGATCGTCACGCGGCCCGCGGTCGGAGCGACCGCTCCCATGATGCATTTGATGATCGTGCTCTTGCCGTTGCCGTTGGTGCCGAGCAGCGCGACCGTTTCCCCCGACCCGACGCGCATGGAAACGCCGTTCAGCACGCGAACGGCGCCATAGCCGGCGCTCAGGTTCTCGATGGTGATGCTATTCGCCAAGGTAGGCTCTCACCACTTCAGCGTCGTTCATGACGACGTCGGGGGAATCGTCGGCAATCTTCTTCCCGGCGACCAGCACGATCGCGCGCTGCGAAAACGCCATCACCGCGCGCATGATATGTTCGATCATGATGATCGCGATGCCCTGCTCGTTGAGCTTGAACAGCAGCGAAATGATTTCGTCGACTTCGGAATTGGACAGGCCGGCCATAGTCTCGTCGGCGATGAGCAGCTTGGGGCGGGCGGCGACGGCGCGCGCCAGCTCGAGCTTGCGCAGTTCGACTTGGGTCAATCCGGCCGACGGCTCATGCGCCTTATCGCGCAGGCCGACGTCTTCAAGAATGAGCAAGGCCTGCTCGATATCGCTCGCTGCCCCGCCGACGGCATGATGGCGGGCTGCAAAACGCAGCGGAATCGTCAGGTTCCCGATCACCGTCATGCTGGTGAACGGCAGCGGGATCTGGAACGTGCGCACGATGCCGAGCCGCGTGCGCTGGTGCGCCGGCAGCCGCTCGATGGCGCGGCCGTCGAAGCGGATCGTTCCGGTATCGCTGCTGATCGCGCCGCTCAGGCAGTTGACCAGGGTGCTTTTCCCGGAGCCATTGGGCCCGATCAGTCCGACCCGTTCGCCCGGCGCAATCGCAATGTCGACAGCATCGAGCGCGACGAAGCCGCCGAAGCGCTTGCGAATTGACATCGCATCGAGGAGGAATTCTTGCGTCATGGGCTGAGGCGCCGCTGCCTTTTCTGCCGGTAACGCTCGAACAGACCGACAATGCCGTTCGGCGCGAGCGTGATGAACGTGATCAGCAGCACGCCGACGATCATGAGATTGAGTTCCGACGAGATGGTGACCGTCGCGACCTGCTGGACAACGGCGAGCAGAACGGCGCCGATCACCGGACCGATCCAATGGGTCATGCCACCGATCAGCGGCATGGCGATACTGTTGATGCCGTAGGCGAGGCTGAAGGCGGAGTTCGGATCGAGGTAGGTGATGTAATAGGGGAACGGCGCGCCGGCCATGCCCATCAGGCCCCCGCTCACCATGGTGGCGAACACCTTAAGCCGCAGGGTCGGAACACCGCAGCACTCCGCCGCCAGTTCGTTGTCGCGGATGGCGGCGAGACCACGGCCGATGAAGGACAATTCGATCGCCCGCGCCACCAGCACCGCGATCAGCGCCAGGGCGAGCATGACGACAAACAGATAATTGACGTAACTCGAGAAGCCGGCGATCTCGTCGGGGCGGACGCTGTAGTAGCCGAGCGGGCCGCCGACGAATTCCCAGTTCATCACCAAATTCTGCAAGACAATCGCGAGCGCCAGCGTCGCGATGGCGAAAAACACCCCGCGCAGGCGGAGCGTCAGATAGGCGGTCACCAATCCGACCAGGCTCGCGACGACGCCGCCGAAGACGATCGCCACCACGAGCGGCGGCTGCCACAGCTTGTCGAGAACCACCGTCCCGTAGGCGCCAATCGCAAAAAAAGCCGCCGAGCCGAAATTCACGTAACCGGAGTAGCCGCCGAGAATGTTCCAGGCGCTCGCCAGCACGATGTACTGCAGGACGACGTAGCCGGCGAACATGTAGTACTCGTTCGTCATCACGCGGCTCGCCGCGAAGATGAAGACGGCAACAACGATCGGCCAGATCCACGACGGAATCCGTCTCATTCCGTCATCTCCCCATGATCCCCGAAGGCCTGACGGCGAGCGTGAGCAGGAGCGCGGCGAACGAGACCGACGGCGCCCATGACGGCCCAAAAAGCGTGGACGTGATCGTCTCGACGACGCCGAGGATCAGCGCCGCGATGACGGTTCCGGTGATGCTCCCCAAGCCGCCGAGCACGCAGATCGCGAAGACTCGGCCGATGTATTCGCGTCCGAGGGACGGCTCCACCGGCTGGATAACGATGAGAAACCCGCCGGCAATCCCCGCGGTCGCGATGGCGACGCCGAAAGCGAGCTGTTTCACCGCGACGGTATCGACCGCCATCAGGCTGAGCGCGAACTCGTCCTGGGCCACCGCCATGATCGCGCGCCCGATGAAGGTGTATCCGAAAAAAATATACAGCCCCGACACCAGCGCCACGGATCCAACAAACGGGACCACCATCCGCAATGGCAGATCGATGTGCTCGAAACCGATATTCGGGCCGGTATAGGACGTCTGCACCAGACGGTAGTCGACGCCGAAGGCCAGCAGCAGCGTCACCTCGATGACGAACATGATGCCGAAGAAGAAGGCGAGCCCGCGCAACGAGCCTTTTCCGCTGCTTTCGAAGGCGGCGTAATAGAACCGGAAGATCGCGATGCCGAGCAGAAAGAACAGCGGCGCCGCCACGATGACCGTCAGAATTGGGTCAAAGCCGAAATGCCGGTTTACGATATACGCGATGAACGACCCTAAGATGATGAACACGGGATGCGCGATATTCACGATATCGAGCATCCCGAAGGCGATGGTGATTCCGACGGTGACCGCAGCGTAGAACCCGCCAAGCAGAATGCCGGTGACCACGGCATTAATCAGAAGATTGGACTGTCACCATCTTGGCGGGCTCCACCGATTACATCGATCCCGCGCGACGTGCGGCGGTTCCGTCGGCCCGATCACTGACCGGACGCGGCGAAGGGATAGCGGAGCTTGCCGGAGGCGAACTCCTGCGGTTCCACGATGACTTGCTTGCCGACCTGTTTGAACTGTTCCAGGTCGTTGCCGACGATGCCTTGATACTGGACATAGAGAAGCCGCGGCTGGGCCCAGTCGCCGTTTGGCGCGAACGCGACTTTGCCGACCACCGTATCAAAGGTGTTGGCGTGGATGTACTTGCCGATCGCGTTCGGATCCAAGCTGTTCGTTGCCGTCACCGCCTTTTCGAGGACTTCCATGCCGGCATAGGCGTAAGGCGGCAAATAGAAGCCCAAGAGGTCGGCGCCGGCTTTTTTGGCCCGCTCCTGATAGATCGCGAGAAATTCCTTGATGCCGGGGAAATTCGTGGTCGGCGCCGGCACGTAGAACTCATAGCACAGCACGTTGTTCATCATCGGGCCGAGCTGTTGCTTCAATTCCGAATACTGCAGGCCGATCATCGCGCCGCCGAACATGCGCGTCTGCAGTTTCTGCTCGTAGGCGGCGCGAATGACGCCGGCCGAATCCGGCGGATAGGACGCAACGAACACCACCTCCGGGTTGGCCGCCTGGACCGAACGAATGATCGATCCGAATTCCATCTGGTTGGGCGGATAGCCGCCGTCGTACACGATCTTCAGGCCGTATTTCTCGGCATTTTCACGGGCGCCCAAGATCACGTTGCGGGAGAACTCGGTGACGGCGCCGACGATCGCGACGGTCTTCGGCTTGGGCTCCATCGTCATCGCGGCCTGGAAGAAGCCTTCCGATGTCGATGTGCGCGCCGTGGAGCCGTTCGGCAGCATCTGGAAATATTTGTCGTATTTGTATTTCTCGTTCACTGCGACCGCGCCGGTGCCGATCAGTACCTGCTTGCGCTGCATGACGATCGGAAGGGCGGCGGCCTGCACCGCGGTGCCGTAGCCGCCGAGCACCAGATCGACCTTGTCGACGTCGAACAGCTTGCTGTAGATGCCGGGGATCAGTGCGGGATTGGTCTGGTCGTCGTAATAGACGAGCTGAACGGGCCGGCCCAGCAGCCCTCCCCTGGCATTGATGTTGTCGCGCCACATCTCGATCGCGAGCAGCGCGGCTTTGCCGTTGCCGCCGAGCGGGCCCGACTGCGCCATGCCGAAGCCGATCTTGATCGGCTCGGCGCCGAACGCCGAGCCCAACGGCAGCGAGCCGGACGCGGCGAGCGCGCTCATGCTCATCAATGCGCGGCCAAAGTTTCGGCGGGTGAGACGCGGTTGCTTGATCCGATGTCCAGTCATCTTGCGTTCCTCCATACCCATTGTTGAAGTTTTGGTGGTTTTCGGGTCTTGACGGCTTTCGGCGTTTACGCGGCCGGCTTGCGTTTGAGCAGGAAGGCCTGCAGGGCTTCCTGCACGACCTCGCCGCGCTGATTGAGAACCTTGAGTTCGCGCTTCATGACCCCGCGCTCGGGGTTCGACGTTTCACGCTTCTCCAGCACCTTGATGCGCGCGTGGATGGTGTCGCCGGGTTTCACCGGCTTGGTGAACTTCAGGCTGTCGAAGCCGAGGAAGGCGATCAGCGTGTCGTCGTAGAGATGGAGCTGGAAGATCAGGCCGGCCGCCAGCGCATAGACCAGCGGCCCGTGGGCGATGCGCCCGCCGAACTGCGTCGTCTTGCAGTATTCCTCGTTGATGTGGAGCGGATTGTAGTCGCCGGACAGCCCCGCGAACATCACGATATCGGTTTCGGTGACGGTTCGCGCCGGGCTTTCGAACTCCGCGCCGATGTCCCATTCTTCCCAGTAGAGTCCTCGCATCACACGGCTTCCTTCATTGAGCTTGGCTCGTTATTTGCGGTTGGCTTGACCGACCGCGCCGCTTGCGCGCAAGCCAGCGATCTCGTCGGCCGAAAGACGCAACAGCGTTTTCAGAACGGCATCGGTATGTTCGTCCAGCATCGGCGCCGGCCGGGAAATCGTCGATCCCATATCCGACATCTTGATGGGATTGCCGGGCAGCCGCACTTTGCCGGCCTGCGGATGATCGTATTCAACGATCATCTCGCGCTCCTCGACCGGCGGCTCGGCGAAGGCGGCGTCGATGTTGTTGACCGGCGCCGCCGGCACGTCGGCGCCGCGCAGCCGTTCCAGCCAGTCGGCGGTCGTGCGGGTGCGGAAAATCTGCTCCAGCAGCGGCACCAGCACCTGGCGGTTCTTCACGCGGCTCGGATTGTCGGCAAAGCGCGCATCGTCGGCGAGATCGACATGATCGAGCACGCTGCACAGCTTGCGCCAGAAAATTTCTTGCCGCGTGGCGACGACGATATAGCCGTCCGCGGTCGCGAAGGCCTGCCACGGAACGGAATAGTCATGCGCCGAGCCGGGCGGCTTCGGCACCTCGCCGTTGGTCAGCCACATGGTGCCCATGTAGGTCATAAGGTGAAGCATGGTGTCGAACATCGAGATCTCGATCCGGCGCCCTTTGCCGGTGCGTTCGCGGTCGAACAGCGCCGCCAGGATTCCCTTGCTCGAATAAATACCGCCGCTGATATCGGCGAGCGGGATGCCGACGCGCACCGGCGGACGCCCCGGTTCGCCGGTGACGGCCATGTGGCCGCTGATCGCCTGGATGTTGAGGTCGAGCGCCGGAAGGTCTTTGTACGCGCCGGTGCCGCCGAAGCCGGTGACCGAGCATTGGATGATGCGCGGGTTGATGGCGCTCAGCGTCGGATAGTCGATCTGCAGACGTTCGAGCACGCCGGGGCGGAAGTTGTCGATCACGACATCGGAGATCTTCACCAGATCGTAGAACAGCCGGCGCCCGTCCGCGGTTTTGAGATTGATGACGACGCTCTGTTTGTTGCGGTTGAACGTGAGAAACAGTCCGCTCAGGCCCCGGTACGGCGCGACCGACGGGATGCGGCCGAGATCGCCCTCGGGCGTCTCGATCTTGATCACTTCGGCGCCGAGGTCCGAGAGCACCTGGCAGCCGTAGGTGCCGGCGATGATCTGGCCGAGCTCCAGGATTTTGACGCCTTCGAGCGGATACGACATCAAGTACCTTTCTGAAGACGCATGCGCTGAATCAAAGTCCCAGGCTGCGCGCGATAATGTTGCGCTGAATCTCCGACGTCCCGCCGCCGATCACCGCCAAGCGCGAGTCGCGAAAAAACCGCTGCATCGGATATTCCATGCAGTAGCCGTAGCCGCCGAGGATCTGCAGCCCGAGGTCGGATACTGCCTTGTAGGTTTCGCCGGTGTAGAGCTTCAGCACCGCCGCGTCGCTGCGCGTGGCCTGGCCCTGCGATACCAGCCAGGCGAACCGGTAGACCAGCGTGCGCGACACATCGAGCATGACCTTCATGTCGGCGAGCTTGTGCGAGATCGCCTGGAACTGGCCGATCGGCCGCCCGAACTGTTTGCGATTTTTCGCGTAATCGAGCGCGTAGTCGAACGCCGCGGAGGCGGCGCCGGTGCGCGCGGCGGACAGACAGAGCCGCTCGTACCAGAGATAAGAGTTGACCGCTTCCCAGCCGCGGTCGACTTCGCCGAGCACGGCCGAGGCCGGCACCTTCACGCCGCTGTAGAAGACCTGCGTGGTGCCGATGGCGCGTTGGCCGAGCGTCGCGATCTTGCGCACCTCGATACCCGGCAGCTTGGTATCGACCAGAAAATTGGTGATGCCGTTTTGCTTCTTGGCGCCGGTCGATGTGCGCGTCACCAGCAGGCAATAATCGCTGATATCCATGCCCGAGGTGAAAACCTTCTGGCCGTCGATCACAAAGCCGCCGTTGACCGCTTTCGCGCGCGTGGTCAGCGCGGCGGCATCGGAGCCGGACGCCGGCTCGCTCAGCCCGAAACAGAACGACAGTTCGCCGCGCACGATTTTTGGCAGCAGGTCCTGTTTCTGCGCCGGCGTTCCGTGCTGCAGCACGGCGTAGCCGCCGTAAGTTAGCGTGCGGAACAGCCACATCGCCAGCTCTTCGAAGTGCCGGCCGGTCTCTTCCAGCAGGATGGCGAGGTCGATGGCCGAGCCGCCGGTGCCGCCGAACTCGGCCGGGATCGGCAGGCCGAACCAGCCGTGCTTGGCGAGCGCCTGGTAGGCTTCGCGCGGCGGGCGCGCCTCGCTGTCGCAGCGCTCGGCATAGGCCGGCGGGCAGACATCATCGAGCAGTTCCTTCGCGTGGGCCCGCAACGCCTCCTGATCCGGCGAAAAGGAAAAGTCCATGGATCACCGCGGTCCGTCGAGATTGGCGAGTTCGAGGACACGCCGGGCGCGCGCGGC
The DNA here is from genome assembly GCA_963739075.1 of uncultured Alphaproteobacteria bacterium. Classification (GTDB taxonomy): domain Bacteria; phylum Pseudomonadota; class Alphaproteobacteria; order Rhizobiales; family Xanthobacteraceae; genus Pseudolabrys. The sequence continues at coordinate 23,147 of CAVTZC010000003.1, forward strand.
CATGGCGTAGTCCACCAGTTTTCCGTCGACGGCGATCGCGGCGACGCCGGCCTTTTCGGCGGCGGCAAACTCGCCTGCGATCTTCTTGTAGTAGGCGACTTCCGCCTCCGGCACGGCGTAGGCGCCTTTGACCGGCGCGATCTGTTTGGGATGAATGACGGTGCGGCCGATATAGCCGAGGCGCGCCGATAGGCGGGAATCCGCGATCAGCCCGGCCTCGTCGTTAAGATCGGCGAACACGCCGTCGAGCGGATAGATATGGCTGCCGGCCGCCCGGGTATCGAGCAGCACCTTGGAGCGTGCGTACAGGAGCTCGGTGCCCTCGATCGACCAGGAGCAACCGAGGTCGGTCTGCAGATCGCCGTCGCGGGCGCTGCCGAAGCAGGTCGCCGCCACGCGCGGCGAGGCCTTGATCAGGTTGAAGCAATTGTAGACGCCCAAGGCATTTTCGATCTGCAGGATGATTTCGGCGGAGCCCGGCTTCATGCCGCGCTGCGACTCGTGACGATCGAGCGCCGCGGCGGTTTGCTGCACGTCCTCGACGTTTTCCGCCTTGGACAGCAGGACCGCGTCGAGGCCGGGGCGCACGACCGCAACGAGATCGTCGATCAGGAGCCCGGTGCTCGCCGCGTTCACGCGCACGAAGATCGCCGGACGGGGTCGAACGGCCGCGGCGGCATCGATGGTTTTGGCCACCAGCGCGCGGGCCTCGGCCTTGGCGGCGAGCGGCACCGAATCCTCGAGATCGAGAATGACCGAGTCGACGCCGCTTTCCAGCGCCTTGCTCATCACCCGCTCCTTGATCCCCGGAGCGAACAGCGCGGTGCGCACAGGCTTCATGGACGTGATCTCCCGCAAATCCGAATGGCGTTTTTTCGACGGTTGCCGGCCGGCTCCAACAGCTATAGACTAACTAGTTAGTATATTGCAATATGGCAGGATTGCTTTTGAACCGACTCGGCACTTCACCTGGATTTCGGCAAATCGTCGCGCTATCTCGACATCGTCCGCCAAGGCGCCCGCGGTCACGGCAATGCGGTGAGCATCGGCAGTTCATGGAGAAAGCCAGGTGAAACGACCGACCAAGAAGCCGCCCCGCAAGCGGGTGCGCCGCACGGCGGCTCTCTCCAAACAGCAGATCATCAAGGCCGCCATCGCCGAATTCGCGCTCAAGGGGCTCGATGGCGCGCGCGTCGATGAAATCGCGCGGCGTTCGGGCATCAACAAGACCCTGCTCTATCACCACGTCGGCAACAAAGACCGCCTGTTCACTGCCGCGCTCGAGGCCACCTACCAGACCATCCGCGAGCGCCAGCGCGACTTCGTGGCGCGCCAGATGGATCCCGAGACCGGCGTGCGCCAGCTCGTGCATCTCATGATGTCGATCTGGGTCGAGCATCCCGAATACGGAAAACTATTGGCGAGCGAAAATTTCCACGGCGGGAAACACGTCAAACGTTCGAAGATCATCGGTGAGATGTATCAGCAGGTGGTCGACGCCTTGAACGACCTGCTGCAACGCGGCGTGGCGCGGGGAATTTTCCGCCCCGGCATCGACCCGATCGACCTCTACATTTCAATCTCGAGCCTGTCCGCCTATTACGTCGCCCATCAGCACACGCTGAACGCCCTCTTCCACATCGACGTCATGAACCCGCGCCGGCTGCAGCAGCGGGAGAACCACATCGCCGATATGATCCTGCGCTATGTGCGCTTCAATCCCGACGCTCGGCCGAATGCGACGGACCGAAGTCCCGCAAACCCTGACAGCAAATCCGTGAACCCCAAAACAGGCGAGGAATAGCCCATGAAAATCTGGTGGCAGAGCAGCACGCCGATCCACAAGCTGCACGATTACAGGAACACGCTGACCGCGCATCTCGACAGCATCAAGCGCCCGGACACCGAGATTCACATCAACGGCGTCGACAACGGCTCCATGGATCTGCACTACAACGCGATCGTCGCCATGAACAGCTTCGCGCCGGGCGGCGTGCTCAACAAGATGATCCAGGCCGGCGAGAAGGGCTACGACGCCATCGCGATCGGCTGCTTCCTCGATCCGGCCATGCAAGAAGCCCGCGAGGTGGTGCCGATACCGGTGTTCGGGCTGGGCGAGACGTCGATGCTGGCGGCCTGCATGTACGGCCACAAGTTCTCCGGCGTCGCCTTCCACGCCAAACAGTCGCAATATTACGACCGCAAGGCTTTCGAATACGGCCTGTCCTCGCGTCACATCCCGTTCGGCGACCTCGGCATCGATTTCAACGAGGTGCAGAACGCCTTCAGCAGCCCGGGCCAGATGCGGGAACGGTTCATCAGCGAAGCGCGCCGGCTGGCGGCGCAGGGCGCGGAGGTGATCCTCGCCGCCTGCGCGACCGTCAACGCGATCATCCGCCGCGAAAACCTCAAGGAAGTCGACGGCGCGCTGATCCTCGACTGCAACGCCGTGCTGCTCAAGACAACCGAAGCGATGGCCGACCTCAGCCACAGCATCGGCCTGGGCGCCAGCCAGCGCCTGCTCTACCAGCGGCCGCAGCAAGCCGCGTTAAAGGACTGGAAGCGGATCTACAATTTCCGCGCCGAACCGCAGCTCAGCGCCTGATTAAACGGCCAAGGCCTAGTCCTTGGCCGCCTTCAGCCCCCTGCTCCCTGCAGCCGCAGGCTGTACGGTCGTGCGGACGCCGCCGTCTGGTGGTGTCTGAGTAGGGTGGCGCGGGCGGGCTTTTCATCGATATGCCTCGCGAAATTTGTACGATACCGCTCTGGACATTCGCGGCGATGCGCTGACAATGCCGCCGCAACGGGGCGTGCATGAGCAGCGACGTCATCCTCGAAACCGAGGATTTAACAAAAGAATTTGCCGGATTTATCGCCGTCAATGGCGTCAGCCTGCGCGTCAAGCGCCGGACCATCCATGCCTTGATCGGTCCCAACGGCGCCGGCAAGACCACCTGCTTCAATATGCTGACCAAATTCCTCAGCCCGACGCGCGGCCGCATCCTTTTCAAGGGCAACGATATCACCGCCCTGCCGCCGGCCGACGTCGCCAGGCTCGGGCTGGTGCGCTCGTTCCAGATCTCCGCCGTGTTCCCGCACATGACGGTCCTGGAAAACGTGCGCATCGCGCTGCAGCGCCTGCGCGGCGGCTCATTCGATTTCTGGCGCTCGACCGCCGTGCTCGACACTTATAACGAGCGGGCGATGGAACTGATTGATGACGTCGGTTTGTCGCCCTTCGCCGACTGGCTGGCGGTCGAACTGCCCTATGGCCGCAAGCGCGCGCTCGAGATCGCCACCACGCTGGCGCTCGACCCCGAAATGCTGCTGCTCGACGAGCCGACGGCGGGCATGGGGCACGAGGACATCGACCGCATCGCGCAATTGATCAAGCGCGTCGCCGCCGACCGCACCGTGCTGATGGTCGAGCACAATCTGTCCGTGGTCGCCGACCTGTCCGATCACATCACCGTGCTCACGCGCGGGCGTGTGCTCGCCGAGGGCAACTACGCAACGGTGTCGAAAAACACGGAAGTGCGTGAAGCCTACATGGGAGTGGGGCATGCTTGACGCCCGCACTCCGCTGCTCGCGATCAGGGACCTGCAAGCCTGGTACGGCGAATCGCACATCCTGCACGGCGCCAGCTTCGACGTGCATGAAAGCGAGGTGGTCACCCTGCTCGGCCGCAACGGCGCCGGCAAGACCACGACGCTGAAATCGATCATGGGCATGGTCGGGCGGCGCGAAGGCTCGGTGCGCTTCGAGGGCCAGGAACTGATCGCGCGCTCCTCGGATCAGATCGCACGCGCCGGCATCGCGCTCTGCCCGGAGGAGCGCGGCATTTTCGCCAGCCTCGATGTCGAGGAAAACCTGTTGCTGCCGCCGGTGATCCGGCCGGGCGGGCTGTCGCTCGAACGTATCTTCGACTTATTCCCCAATCTGAAGGAACGCTTAAGCGCCAGCCAGGGCACCAAGCTGTCCGGCGGCGAACAGCAGATGCTGGCCATCGGCCGTATCCTGCGCACCGGCGCGCGGCTGCTGCTGCTGGATGAACCGACCGAGGGCCTTGCCCCCGTCATCATCCAGCAGATCGGCAAGACGATCCGGGCGCTGAAGGACCAAGGATTCACCATTCTGCTGGTCGAGCAGAATTTCCGCTTCGCGGCGACCGTCGCGGACCGCTACTACGTCATGGAAAACGGGCGGATTATCGATCAGTTCGCAACCGTCGACCTGGACGCCAATCTCGAGAAGTTGCACGACTATCTTGGAGTTTAACAAAAAGTGCCGCTAGGCACGAAACGAGGGGGAAACGTCAATGAAACGGACGATGAGTTTGGCGGCCCTGGCCATCATACTGGGCTGCGGCGCCACCAGTGCCCAACAGATCAACGTCAAGATCGGCGTGCTCACGGACATGTCGAGCCTTTATGCGGACGCCACCGGCCCCGGTTCGGTCGTCGCCGCCAAAATGGCGATCGCCGACTTCACCAAGACGCATCCCAACGTGAAGGTCGAGCTGGTCAGCGGCGACCACCAGAACAAGCCGGATGTCGGCTCCCAGATTGCCAACCACTGGTATGACGTCGACAACGTCGACGTCATCGTCGACGTGCCGAATTCCGGCGTCGCACTCGCGGTCAGCCAAATCACCGCCCAGAAGAACAAGGTGTTCGTCGTCTCTGGCGCGGCGACCTCCGACCTGACCGGCCCGAAGTGCAATGCTAACACCGTGCACTGGACCTACGACACCTGGATGCTGGCGAACGGCACCGGCAAGGCGATGGTGAAGACCGGCGGCGATACCTGGTTCTTCCTGACGGCCGATTATGCGTTCGGCTACGCGCTCGAGCGTGATACCGCGGCAGTGGTGGAGAAGAACGGCGGCAAGGTACTCGGCAAAGTTCGCCATCCGCTCAACACCAATGACTTCTCGTCGTTCCTGCTGCAGGCGCAGGCTTCCAAAGCCAAGGTCGTCGGGCTGGCCAATGCTGGCGGCGACACCATCAACTCGATCAAGCAGGCGTCCGAATTCGGTCTCGCCAAGGGTGGGCAGAAGTCTCGCCGGCTTGTTGGTGTTCGCCACCGACATCAATGCGCTCGGCCTGAAGACCGCCCAGGGCCTGTCGCTGACGGAAACCTGGTACTGGGACTTGAACGACCCCAGCCGGGCCTGGACCAAACGCTGGCACAAGGAGCGCGGCGTCGACAATAAGTATCCGGCCATGAACCATGCCGGCGTCTATGCCGGCATCCTGCACTACCTGAAGGCGGTCGCCGCGCTTAAGAGCGCCGCCGACGGCAAGGCGGTGGTGGCGCAGATGAAGAAGATGCCGACCGACGACGCGCTATTCGGCAAGGGCAGCGTGCGCGCCGATGGCCGCGTCATCCACCCGGCCTATCTGTTCGAGGTAAAGAAGCCGGAAGAGTCGAAATATCCCGGCGACTTCTATAAGACCCGCGCGATCATTCCGGCGGATGAGGCCTTCCGGCCGCTCAAAGAAGGCAACTGCCCGCTCGTGAGCGGCTGAATATGGCCGCATCATTGACCCATTCGCAATGGCGCCGCCGGACGCTAATGTCGAAAAACTACACGATGATTTCGGTGTCTGATTTGAGCTATCCAAAACAACAAGGAGGACTGCACACATGAGAAAAACGATAGGGCTGGCGGCGCTTGCCGTCGTGTTGGCTTGCGGCACGGCCAGCGCCCAACAAGTCAACGTCAAGATCGGCGTGCTCAGCGACATGTCGAGTCTTTATTCCGATGTCGGCGGTCCCGGCTCGGTCGTCGCCGCCAAGATGGCGATCGCCGATTTCGCCAAGGTCAATCCGAACGTGAAGGTCGAGCTGGTCAGCGGCGACCATCAGAACAAGCCGGATATCGGCTCGCAGATCGCCAACCAGTGGTACGACGTCGACAAGGTCGACATGATCGTCGACGTGCCGAATTCCGGCGTCGCGCTCGCGGTCAGCCAAGTCACTAACCAGAAGAACAAGGTGTTCCTGGTGTCCGGCGCGGCGGCCTCCGATCTCACCGGTCCGAAGTGCAACGCCAATACCGTGCACTGGACCTACGACACCTGGATGCTGGCCAACGGCACCGGCAAGGCGATCGTGAAGACCGGCGGCGACACCTGGTTCTTCCTGACGGCCGACTATGCCTTCGGTGCCGCGCTCGAGCGCGATACCACCGCGGCGGTGGTGAAAGCCGGCGGCAAGGTCGTCGGCAAGGTCCGCCACCCGCTCAACACCAACGACTTCTCGTCGTTCCTGCTGCAGGCGCAGGCCTCCAAGGCCAAGATCATCGGCCTGGCCAATGCCGGCGGCGACACCATCAACGCGATCAAGCAAGGCGCCGAATTCGGTATCGTCAAAGGCGGCCAGAAGTTCGCTGGGCTCCTGGTGTTTGCCAGCGACGTCAACGCGCTCGGTCTGCAGACCGCGCAGGGCCTGACCCTGACGGAAACCTGGTACTGGGACATGAACGACGCCAACCGCGCCTGGACCAAGCGCTGGCAGGCCGAACGCAACGCACCGGGCAAGTTCCCCACTATGGTGCAGGCGGGCGTCTACTCGGCCGTCACGCACTACCTCAAAGCGGTCGCCGCGCTGAAGAGCGCCGCCGACGGCAAGGCGGTGGTGGCCGAGATGAAGAAGCTGCCGACCGACGATCCGCTGTTCGGCAAGGGCACCGTCCGCGCCGACGGCCGCAAGCTGCAGCCGGCCTATCTGTTCGAGGTGAAGGCGCCGTCGGACTCCAAATATCCCGGCGATTTCTACACGCTGCGCGCCACCATCCCGGCCGATGAAGCATTCCGTCCGCTCAAGGACGGCAACTGCCCGCTGGCCGGCGGCTGATCCCTAACTGTCATCACCGGGCCGCCGCGCGTTTGGCGCGGCGAGTTCCGGTGATCTCGATCAGGTTGGCGCATTGCCCTCCTCAGCGGGGTCGCCGGGACAGACCCAGCGACGACAAGCAAAAAAGCTTGGTCGCATGTTCGAAATTTTCGGCATCCCTTCGACCGCGCTGTTCGGCCAGCTTCTGATCGGGCTGATCAACGGCTCGTTTTATGCGCTGCTCAGCCTGGGACTGGCCGTGATTTTCGGCATGCTCAACATCATCAATTTCAGCCACGGCGCCCAATACATGATGGGCGCCTTCGCCGCCTATCTACTGCTGCAATATTCCGGCCTCGGCTATTGGCCGGCGCTGATCGTCGCACCCATACTGGTCGGCATCACCGGCATGATCATCGAGCGGCTGTTCCTGCAGTGGCTCTACAAGCTCGATCATCTCTACGGCCTGCTGTTGACCTTCGGCCTCGCGCTGATCATCGAGGGCGTGGCGCGCAATTACTTCGGCTCCGCCGGCTTGCCTTATGTTCTGCCGGACTCGCTGCGCGGCGGGCAGAACCTCGGCTTCATGTTTCTTCCCAACTACCGCGCCTGGGTGATCGTGGCTTCGCTCACGATCTGCTTCGGCACGTGGTTCGTGATCGAGCGGACGCGGCTTGGCGCCTACTTGCGCGCCGCCACCGAGAACCCGGCGCTGGTGCGCGCCTTCGGCATCAATGTGCCGCGCATGATCACCCTCACCTACGGCTTCGGCGTCGCGCTCGCGGCGTTCGCCGGGGTGATGGCGGCGCCGATCTACAATGTGTCGCCGCAGATGGGTTCCGACCTGATCATCGTGGTGTTCGCGGTGGTGGTGATCGGCGGCATGGGCTCGATCCTCGGCGCCATCGTCACCGGCTTCGGGCTTGGGGTGATCGAGGGCCTGACCAAGGTGTTCTTCCCCGAGGCGTCGAACACCGTGATCTTCGTCATCATGGCGATCGTGCTGCTGGTCCGCCCGGCCGGCCTGTTCGGGCGGAGAGGCTGATGGAACGCGCGGCCGGTCACTCGCAAAGCGCCGGTTCGACGGCGCGCATGCCGAGCGAAACCATTGCCTTTGCCATCATGGTCGTGGCGCTGGCGGTGGCGCCGTTTTTCACCTATCCGCTGTTTCTGATGCAGGTGATGTGCTTCGCTTTGTTCGCCTGCGCCTTCAATCTGCTGATCGGCTATGTCGGCCTGTTGTCGTTCGGCCACGCGCTCTATTTCGGCTGGGCGAGCTATCTCTCGGCCTATGCCGCGAAGGCCTGGGGCTTCTCGCCGGAATTGGCGATTCTCACCGGCACCGCGGCCGCCGCCGTTTGCGGTTTCGTCGCCGGGTCGCTGGCGATCCGCCGCCAGGGCATCTATTTCGCCATGGTCACGCTGGCGCTCGCGCAGATGATGTATTTCTTCGCGCTGCAGGCGAAGTTCACGGGCGGTGAGGACGGCATCCAGGGCGTGCCGCGCGGCCATCTGTTCGGCCTCATCGACCTGCGCAACGACATGGCGATGTATGTCGTCGTGCTGGTGATTTTCCTCGCCGGCTTCCTGTTCATCTACCGTATCGTGCATTCGCCCTTCGGCGAGGTGCTCAAGGCGATCCGTGAGAACGAGCCACGCGCGATCTCGCTCGGCTACAAGACCGACCGCTACAAGCTCATCGCCTTCGTGCTGTCGGCGACGCTGGCGGGGGCGGCCGGCGCGACCAAGGCGATCGTGCTGCAGCTCGCCTCCCTCACCGACGTCAATTGGCCGATGTCGGGCGAGGTCGTGCTGATGACGCTGGTCGGCGGGCTAGGCACCATATTCGGTCCGATCGTGGGCTCGTACGTCATCCTGCTGATGCAGTACAAGCTCGCCATCGTGGGCGAGTGGGTGCTGGTGATCCAGGGCGTGATTTTCGTGGCCTGCGTGCTGCTGTTCCGCCGCGGCATCGTCGGCGAGATCGCCAGCCGGCTGCGCATCCGGCTGTAAAAATACCGCCGCACGGCGGGCCGCCTCGATAAGGCATTGAAATGCCGACTATAATTTGATTGGTGCGGCCAAGAGGACTCGAACCTCCACGGGTTGCCCCGCTAGCACCTCAAGCTAGTGCGTCTACCAATTCCGCCATGGCCGCATAGTTCTGTTTGAGCACGATCTGGTCCGAAAAACGGTTCCCACTTTTCGGGATCATGCTCATCGGATCGGGCGAAAAGCCTTGCAAAACCTCGCGTCCCGACAAAGCGCGGTTGCTGTAACAAATAGGGTCTTGAGGGACAAGGCCTGGCGCGCGTTCAGCAAAAGTGGGCACCGGTTTTGCGCCCGAACGCGCGCCACTGAAAAATCGGGCTTTTAGCCCGAACCTTGGCGCTCAGCGCATATCTGGTTGCCGGGGCATCAATTCGCCGACCTCGACCGCGATGCGGTTGCCGTTGACCACCACGGTGCCCTTGGCGATCGGCATGTCGTTGGCGAGGATGTTGACGGCGTCCTCCTCGGTGGAGTCCAGTTCGATGATGGCGCCGCGGCCGAGCCGGAGCACCTGGTGAACCGGCATGGTGGTGGTGCCGAGGACGACGGTAATATCAATCGAAACCTTATCGAGTGTGGCCACGTGTTGATGCCCCATTGCGCCCGGCTTTACTGCGGGCGGCCATCAGGTGACCATGGTATGGTGAACGGGACGTTAACGGATCGAACCGCGCATAAAGGGGGGGTAGATTATGACGCCTAAATCCGCAGTTTTTGGCCTTTGCCTCGGCTTTCCCGCCGCCGCCAGCGCCACCAGCGCCCAGGCCGGCCCGGCGGTCAGCACCCGGTGGCAAGACACCAAACTGGAGCAAGAAGAATGTCTGCGGTTCGCCGAGGCGGCCATTCAAGGGCCGGATTTGGACGGATCGAGCGCACCACGCAATCGCGCTATGGCACGCGTGGCGAGTACACGGCCGCGATCCGCTGCGTGACCGAATACAAAATCATCTTTTTCATCATGGCGGGCCTTTCCCTGGAGCAGACGCCGAAATATCTGGACGATGTCTACAATCACTTCTGAGGTCCCTGGGTGGCGGCTGATATTCGCGACGAACTCGACGTCTTCCAGCCGCCGGCAAGGACGACGCCGGTCGAGTGGCGCGTGAGCGATTCGCTGGTGCCCTACGAGCAGGCCGTCGCCGTCATGCAGGCGCGCGCGGCGGCGATCGCCGCCGGCCGGGAGGGCGAACTGGTCTGGCTCTTGGAGCACCCGCCCCTTTACACCGCGGGCACCAGCGCCAGGCCCGAACAACTGATCGAGGCCCGCTTTCCAGTGTTCGAGAGCGGCCGCGGCGGTCAGATGACCTATCACGGGCCGGGCCAGCGCGTGGCTTATGTGATGCTCAATCTGCGCCGGCGCGGGCCGGACGTGCGCCGCTTCGTCGCCACCCTGGAGGAATGGATCATCCGCACGCTTAGCCGTTTCAACGTGCGCGGCGAGCGGCGCGAGGATCGCATCGGCGTCTGGGTGCGCCGGCCGGAAAAAGGCGAAGGCTATGAGGACAAGATCGCCGCCATCGGCATCCGCGTGACGCAATGGGTCACGCTGCACGGCATGGCGCTCAATGTCGATCCGGACCTCACGCATTTCTCCGGCATCGTGCCCTGCGGGGTGAGCGAACAGCGCTACGGCGTCACCAGTCTGGCGGATCTCGGCATTCCAGTGTCAATGGCGGAAGTGGACATGGTGCTGCGGCGCGAGTTCGAGGCGCTGTTCGGAGAAAGCGACTACGCCGTCGGCAGCATCGAGAACACGTCGCCGGGCGCGCGCAGCTTGAGATCGTCGTCCGTGCCCTCGCGCTGATGCAGGACATCGACGCGGGCGGAATACGGCCCGCGCCGGCAGGCCTCGATCATGTCGGCGACAGCCGCCTCCTCGCCCATGAATACGGCTTCCACGCTGCCGTCGCGGCGGTTGCGCACCCAGCCTTCGACCCCGCGCCGGAGCGCTTCGTGCTCGACAAAGGCGCGGTAGCCGATGCCCTGCACGCGGCCATGCACGATCATATGGCGGATGACGATCATGCGAGTTCTCCGGCGTCGATGATGCGCGCGCCGGTCCAGCGCGAGGTGGACCAGCGCTCGACCGACGCGGATATAGCGTTCCGGCAGTTTCCAGGCGCGCGCGGCGGCCGCGATCATCTCGACATAGCCAGGCTTCGGCTTGCCGGGCGCACGGCGGCGCAACAGGTAGATCATCGCGGTACGGCGGTGCGCGCCGCTGCGCACCGGCAGATGGCGCACGTCATAGAGGCCCTGGTGCAGCAGCTCGTAGGCATGCAGCGCCGCGATGTCGCGCGGGGTGAGCCGCCACAGCACGCCATGCACGCGCTCGCCGCGCTTAGGCTTCACCGAGCCCCAGCCGTCGATGCCGACGAAAAATTCGTAGCCCTCAAGCATCGACCGGCCCGATGGCGCGCGCGCCCGGGCAGCGCCGAGCCATGGCGGCGCGGTTCATGTTGGAGCCATAGGCGAAGTAGAGGGTCATGAGGTTGGCTTAGCCAATAATGCACGAGCCACCGCGCGCAAGCTTATGCGAATTCCAAAATCACCGCGTCCACCGCCAGGCTGTCGCCCGGCTTGGCGTTGATCTTCTTCACCGTGCCGTCGATCTCGGCGCGCAGCACGTTCTCCATCTTCATGGCTTCCACCACCGCCACAGTCTCGCCGGCCTTGACCTCCTGGCCTTCCTTGACGGCGATGGACACGACGAGGCCCGGCATCGGGCACAGCACCTGCTTGCCGGTGTCGGCGACTTTCTTCGGCGGCATCAGCCGCGCATAGCCGGCCTCGCTTTCGGTGTAGACGTAGGCCTTGGCCTCGACGCCGCGGTAAGCCAGCGCAAAGCCGTTCGGAACGGTGCGCACCTGCACCGCGACCGGCTCGCTGTTGATGGTTCCGGTCCACAGCGCGTCGCCCGGCTTCCAGTCCGATTGCAGATGGCGCCGGGCGCTCTTGTTCTTGTCTTTGGCGGCGCCGGGGAACCGCACCTCGATGGTGCCGTTCTCGCGCTTGACCTCGAGCCGGTATTCGGTTTCGCCGAGCCAGACCGCGCGCTGGCTTTCGCGCGTGACGCTGCGCCCGTCCATCTGGCCCGAGATGCGCCGCTTGCGCTCGCCCAGCACGTGGTCGATCGCGGCGGCGACGGCGGCCAGCACCTGTGCGCGCTCGCCGTCCGGCGCGTGCGGGTGGAAACCGTCGGGGAATTCCTCGGCGATGAAGCCGGTGGAGAGCTTGCCGGCGCGCCAGCGCGGATGCGCCATCAGCGCGGCCAGGAACGGAATATTGTGGCGAATGCCGTCGATGACAAACGCATCGAGCGCGTCGGCCTGCGCGTCGATCGCCTGCTCGCGCTTGGGCGCATGCGTCACCAGCTTGGCGATCATCGGATCGTAGTAGATCGAAATCTCGCCACCCTCGTAGACGCCGGTGTCGTTGCGCACGGTGATGCCGCCCACGCTGCGCTCCTCGGGCGGCCGGTAGCGCGTGAGCCGCCCGGTGGACGGCAGGAATTTGCGGTACGGGTCCTCGGCATAGACTCTGGATTCGACCGCCCAGCCGTTGAGCTTCACGTCGCTCTGCTTCAACGACAGTTTTTCGCCGGCCGCGCTGCGGATCATCTGCTCGACCAGATCGATGCCGGTGACGAGTTCGGTCACCGGATGCTCGACCTGCAGCCGCGTGTTCATTTCGAGGAAGTAGAAACTCTTGTCCTGGCCGGCGACGAATTCCACCGTGCCGGCGCTGTCGTAGCCGACCGCCTTGGCGAGCGCGACAGCCTGCTCGCCCATCTTCTTGCGGGTGGCCTCGTCGAGCAGCGGGCTCGGCGCCTCCTCGATCACTTTCTGATTGCGGCGCTGGATCGAGCATTCGCGCTCGCCGAGGTAGATGACGTGGCCGTGCTTGTCGCCCAGCACCTGGATCTCGATGTGGCGCGGATCGGTGATGAACTTCTCGATGAACACCCGGTCGTCGCCGAACGAGGACTTCGCCTCCGACTTGGCGCGCGCGTAGCCTTCCGCCACCTCGGCTTTGGAATAGGCAATGCGCATGCCCTTGCCGCCACCGCCGGCGGAGGCCTTGATCATCACCGGGTAGCCGATCTCGTCGGCGATCTCCATCGCCTCGGCATCGTTCTCGATCACGCCCAGATGGCCGGGCACGGTGGAGACTTTGGCGGCGGCTGCCGCCTTCTTCGATTCGATCTTGTCGCCCATGGCCGCGATGGCCTTCGGGTTCGGCCCGATGAACACGATGCCGTTGGCTTCCAGCGCCCTGGGGAAGGCCTCGCGCTCGGACAGGAAGCCGTAGCCGGGATGCACGGCCTCGGCGCCCGACGCCTTGCAGGCGGCCACGATCTTGTCGATCAGCAGGTAGCTCTTGGCCGCCTCCGGCGGGCCGATGGCGAAGGCGGTATCGGCCATCTCCACGTGCAGGGCATCCTTATCGGCCTCCGAATAGACCGCGACCGTCTCGATTCCCATGCGGCGGGCGGTCTTGATGATCCGGCAGGCGATTTCGCCGCGGTTGGCAATCAGGATACGCTTGAACATACCGCGGAACGCCCTTTGCCATTCCAGGTGGAAATGGCTGCGAATAGCCGGCGGCTGTTACAATACTGTCTTGCGGCGGGGGTATCCAGCAAAACAGGAAATATAATAGGGAGAACTGCCATGTCGCTCAGGAAGACCCTGCTCGTACTGGCCTGCACGGCCACCACATTACTTGCCCCCGCCGCCGCGCAAACGCCGCATAATCTGATCCTGTTTGTGCCTGACGGCTTGCGCGCGCTGGCGGTGACGCCGGACAGCGCGCCGACCATGGCCGCTATCCGCGACAAGGGCGTCAATTTTGTCAATCCGCATTCGCTGTTCCCCACCTTCACGATGCCGAACGCGTCCGGCCTCGCCACCGGCCATTTCCTCGGCGACACCGGCGCCTTCAGCAACACGATTTTCACCGGTTATCCGATTGCGGCCGCCGCCGGCAGCATGACGCCGTTCATCGAAAGCGATCCGATCCTGGGCGACATCGACGCGCATTTTTCCGGCAATTTCGTCGATGAGGACACCGTCGTGCTGACCGCCAACCACCAGGGTTTCAGCACCGCCGCCATCGGCAAGCTCGGCCCGACTTTGATGTTCAGCCACACCGAGCGCACCGGCGAGAGCACGATCGTCGTCGACGATTCCACCGGCAGCGCCCCCGGCATCCCGCTCTCGCAGGCGATGAAGGATGCGCTCACCGCCGCCGGCCTGCCGCTCGCGGCGCCCGGCCGCGGCAGCAAGCCGGGCGACAATGGCAATGCCGGCACATTTGAAAAGCCGGGCGCCAAAGTCGCCAATGTGGAGCAGCAGAAATATTTCGCCGACGTCGCCGCCAAGGTCGTGCTGCCGATGTTCAAGGCGCGCAACAAGCCGTTCGTGCTGGTGTTCTGGTCGCGCGATCCCGACGGCACGCAACATAACCAAGGCGACAGCCTGCTCAGCGTGACGCCCGGCATCAACGGGCCGACCTCGCTCGCGGCGATCAAGAATGCCGACGACAATCTGGCCACCATCCGCCGGGCGCTCGACGAGCTCGGCCTCGCCGCTACCACCGACATCATCGTGTCGGCCGACCACGGCTTCGCCACCATCTCCAAGGAGAGCAAGACCAGCCCGGCCGCGCAGGCGAAATATGCCGACGTTCCGGCCGGATTGCTGCCGCCCGGTTTTGTCGCCATCGATCTCGCCAAGGCGCTCGGTCTGCCGCTGCACGATCCCGATAACAAGAACGGCGCGGTCGATGCCGGCACCTATCCGAAGCGTGGCAACGGACTGATCGGCCCCGATCCGGCCAATCCGCAGTTGGCCGTTGCCGCCAATGGCGGCTCCGACCTCGTCTATATTCCGGGTAAAGACCGCGCGCTCACCACCAAGGTCATCGAGGCACTGCTGGCGCAAGATTACGTCAGCGGCTTGTTCGTCGACGACGACCTGGGGCAATTCGCCGGCACGCTGCCGATGTCGGCGATCAACCTGAAGGGCCTCGCGCGCACGCCGCGGCCGTCTGTCGTCATCAATTTCCGCACCTACTCCGCCGGTTGCGACAAACCGCTGCTGTGCACGGTGGAGATCGCCGATACCGGATTGCAGCAGGGTCAGGGCATGCATGGCAGCTTCAGTCGCGCCGATACCATGAATTTCATGGCGGCGATCGGCCCCGACTTCAAAGCCGGCTTCGTCAGCGACGCGCCGGTGAGCAATGCCGACATGGGCAAGACCATGGCGCATCTCCTCGGCCTGAAGATCCCGTTCAAGGGCGCGCTCCTGGGCCGTGTCGCGGAGGAAGCGTTGCCGGGCGGCGTCAGTCCCACGGTGGAGAACTTCATCGAGCGCTCACACCCGGGCACCGATGGGCTCGCCACGATCCTGGTCGGCCAGCGCGTGGGTCCAAACCGCTATTTCGATGCCGCCGGATTCCCCGGCCGCACCGTCGGCATGGACGAGCGCAAGGCGGCGAGCCGCTGAGGCCTGCCGTCCGCGCCCGCGAAAAATAATTTTACCGCGCCAGCGAAGCAGCAAAGCTTTTTGCTGCGCTGCCCCCTGGCGCCGCAGGGATTCGCTTCTTTGCCCCCCGCCCTATTCCGCTTCGCCGGGGACGCCTATATTAGGCGGCGAACGGCACTTGATCACGTATGTAGGAGGTTTGTCATGGCATTGGCGATTGGCGACACCGCCCCGGATTTCGAGGCGGACACCACCGAAGGAAAAATCCGTTTTCACGATTGGCTAGGCAATTCCTGGGCGGTGCTGTTCTCGCACCCGAAGGACTTCACCCCAATCTGCACCACCGAGCTCGGCACCATGGCGCGCATGAAGCCGGAGTTCGACAAACGCAACACCAAGATCATCGGTCTGTCGGTCGACCCGGTCGACAACCACAAGAAATGGGCGGTCGACATCAAGGACGTGGTCGGCTTCGCGCCGAACTATCCGATGATCGGCGACACCGACCTGAAGATCTCCAAGGCCTACGGCATGCTCCCCGCGAGCACCAGCGGCACCTCGGAAGGCCGCACCCCGGCCGACAACATGACAGTGCGCAATGTCTTCATCATCGGACCGGACAAGAAGATCAAGCTGATCCTGGTCTATCCGATGACCACCGGCCGCAACTTCGACGAGATTCTGCGCGTGCTCGAACTCGCTCCAGCTCACCGCCAAGCACCGCATGGCGACCCCGGCGAACTGGAAGCAGGGCGAAGACGTGCTGATGACCGGCGCCATCAGCGAGGACGAGGCGAAGAAGCTTTATCCGCAAGGCTGGAAGACGCCGAAGCCCTATATCCGCATCGTGCCGCAGCCGAAGTGACAGACGCCGCCTCGGCGCGTTATATCTGACCGAACAAGGGCGCGGGTCGCGATTCCCCGCGCCTTTTTCGTGTTCGGCCCGGAGCCATTGCAATGAACGACGTCAACGCGCCAGCGAATTCGCAGCCGGCTTTTGCCCAATTTCTCGGCCTCAAGATCACCGAGGTGACGCGCGAGCGGGTCACGGCGGAGCTTGCCGCGCGCGACGAACTCAACAACCGCCACGGCATCATGCACGGCGGCGCCATCATGGCCTTGGCGGATAATCTCGGCGGCACCGGCGCCACCGCCAACCTGAAGGAAGGCCAGCGCACCGCCACGATCGAGAGCAAGACCAATTTCTTCGCCTCGATCTCGATCGGCGACATCGCCTATGCCGAATGCACGCCGCTGCATCGTGGCCGCACCACCATGGTCTGGCAGACCCGCATCACCCGCGGCGACGGAAAGCTCTGCGCGCTGGTGACGCAGACGCAGATCGTAATCGATCCCGGGAAATAGCCGCGCCGCTCAGCGGTCGAACAGCACGACCCCGCGCAGGTTCTTTCCGGCATCGAGATCGGCATAGCCGCGATTGATCTCGTCGAGACGGTAAGTCTGCGTGATGAGCCGGCGCAGGTTCAGTGTGCCCTGCCGGTAGAGCGCCAGCAGCTCGGGAATTTGCAGGCGTGGGCTGGCAAAGCCGTACACCGCGCCCATGATCGCTTTCTGGGTCACGAACAATTCCAGCGGCGGAATCTTGATCTCGCTGACCGTGTCGGGCGTAAGCGCGGTGACCACCACGTTGCCGGCCTTGGCGGTGGCGCGGAACGCCGGCAGCAAGGTCGCCGGCGGATCGATGCAGACGAAGGCGTGATTGACGCCGACGCCGCCGGTCAGCTCCAGCACAGCGCGCGTGAGCGCTTCGCCCTCGCCATTTACCGTATCGGTCGCGCCGAACTCGCGCGCCCACTCGAGCTTTAGCGGCACGATATCGGCGGCGATGATCTGCGTCGCGCCGCATAGGCGCGCGCCCTGCACCACGTTCATCCCGTCGCCGCCGCAGCCCACCACCAGCACGCTGTCGCCCGGCTTCACTTTCGCCCGGTAACGCGCCGCCCCTACCCCGGCCGGCACGCCGCAAGCGACCAGGCTCGCGAGATCGAGCGGAATATCCTGGTCGATCACCACGACCGAAGCCTGATCGACCACCGTGCGTTCGGCGAAAGCGCCGATCATGCAGAAGGCGCCGACCTCGGCGCCGTCGCGGTCGCGCCGGCGGTAGCTGCCGTCGAGCTGCTTGCCTTGGGTGATGCGCGGTCCTTCCGCGCACAGGTGATGCAGACCCTGGCGGCACCAGCGGCAAACGCCGCAGGCCGGAATGAAGGTGAGAACGACGTGGTCGCCGCGTTTGATCGCGGCGACCTCGGCGCCGATAGCTTCGACCACACCGGCCGCTTCGTGGCCGAGCACCATCGGCCGCATCGCCACCCGGCGCTCGCCGCGCATCACGTGATAATCGGTGCGGCACAGGCCGACCGCGGCGACGCGCACCAGCACCTCGGTCGGCCCGGGGGACTCGAGCGCGATGCGCTCGATCGACAGCGGCGCCCCAACATCGCGAAACACGGCGGCTAGGGTGTCCATAGTGCTATCCTAGCCTTCCGCGGCGACCGAGGCCGCCGCATTCGCCGCGGTGGGCCGCATGCGGGCGCCGCGATTGGCCAGTACGACGCCGACCGCGCACACCACCATGCCGGCGATCGAAACCACGTCCAGCTTCTCGCCGAACAGCAGGAACGCGAGCAAGGCGGTCACCACCGGCACCAGATAAAACAGGCTGGCGAAGCCGGTCGCCGCCGACCGGCGGATCAGCCAATACATCAGCCCGACCGCGGCGATCGACAGCACCAGGACCAGCCAGGCTATGGCAAAGACGAGTTCGCCGCTCCAATGGATCGTGCGGGTCTCGAAGGCGAAGGCGGCGAGGCCGAACAGCAGCAGCGCGCCGGCATATTGCACAGTATTGCCGGCGCGCCAGTCGATGCGGCCGCAATAGCGCTTCTGGTAGAGCGTGCCGAGCGTGATGCCGATGAGCGAGCCGAAGCTTGCCATCCAGCCGAGCGGTGAGCCGGCCAGCACAATGCTGCGGTCGTGCAGCACCAGCAAGACGCCGATCAGGCCGAGCACTAGGCCGAGCCATTGCAGGCGCGTGACCTTCTCTCCCATGAAGCGATTGGCGATAGTGGAGGTGAGGATCGGCTGCAGGCCCGGGATCAGCGCCGAGATGCCGGCCGGCACGCCCTGGCTGATGGCCGTGAACACGCCGCCGAGATAGAGCCCGTGCACCAGCCAACCCGCCACCAGGCTGTGGCCGATCTCGGGCCCATGCGGCCAGGGCGCCCGCCCGATCAGCGCGATCGCGGTCATGATGAACACGACGAACACCATGCGCACCGCCAAAAACGTCATCGGCTCGATGTAGGGCAGCCCGAAACGCGCGCCGATGAAGCCGGTGCTCCAGAGCAGCACGAACAGCATCGGCGCGACGGCAACGGCAAATTTGGTCAGACGCATGACGGTCTTGGCGGCGGTGGGCTCGGGGATCCGGTGACTGGGCGGGCATTGTTCCCTTAGCACTTCCGGCGCCGTTATGGGCCGTGCCGGTGACCGAAAGTTTCTTCGGCACTGCACACAAGTCTTTTTTCGGAACCGCCGCCGCAACCAACAGGTTTCCCCTCGACGAGACGACCCGAAAAAACTCACCGCCAGCGCGTTGTGCGGATATTCGCCGGCGAGCGCGGTCGGGGACGGGATGAACGACTGGCCGAGCAGGAACAGCGAGTTGAGCCACATCAGCCCGTAATTGGCGTGGCGCGCGAGGCCGAGCAGATGATGGTGGTTGAGCCAGAACTTGCAGACGATGATGAAGCTGATCAGCCAGCTCACGAATTTCGGCGTCAGCTCGACGAGCGCATGGCCCAACTCTCCGACGCTGGTCACATCCTTGAGCTGCAGCACTTTCAGCTCGAGCACCAAGAGCGTGACGATGATCGCGAACACCGCGTCGCTGAATGCCTCGGTGCGGGTGAGGCTGAACTGGCCGCGTGAGAACCGTTCGAGAAAACGCATCCGCCGGTTAGCCGACGATGGCGGAAAGCCCGAAGCCGACCGTAGCGCTGACGACCGCCTCGATCGCCTGGAACTGCACGCCGCTCAAGACGTGACTGACATAGGGAAACAACATGTGGCCGGCCGGCAGCATGACCGCCGCCACCAGTCCCACACAAATCATCCGCGAAATCACCGTCCGGTCAAACATGGTGCGTTTCCTCCTGCGCGCGCCCCCGCGCGTTTTTCGTATCTTGTCACGGACGGCCTTGGCTCAGCAATCAGGTCTGGAACGCCGGGTCGATGGGAACCCGGTAGCCGTTGGCGAGCCGGTTGGTCTCGTTGGCCATGCCGGTGACCGCCATCAGCTCGCCGAACATGGCCTCGGTCATACCGGCCTTGCGGGCGGCCGCGGTGTGACTGGCGATGCAATAGGCGCAGCCATTGGTGACGCTGACCGCCAGATAGACCATCTCCTTGGTGAGCGGATCGAGCGCGCCCGGCGCCATGATCTCCTTGATGCTTTCCCAGGTGCGCTTGAGGGTGGCCGGATCGCGCGCCAAATATTTCCAGAAATTGTTCACGTCCGGCACGTTGCGGGTTTTTTTGATGTCGTCATAGACCGCGCGCACCTGTGGCGAAGCGTCGGCGTATTCAACCGGATCAATTGGCTTCATGGCTGACATCCTTATTTATTGCGCATGATCTTGTCCGAAAACCGGTTCCCACTTTTCGGGATCATGCACATCTAGAAATCGAGCTTGTCGCGCACCGCGGCGATGCCGGCTTTGGCGCAGGCTTCGTCGTTGTCGCCGCCCGGCGCGCCGGAGACGCCGATGGCGCCGACCAGCGAGCCCGCCGCCTCCACCATGACGCCGCCGGCGATGATGGTCGCGCCCGGAATAGCGCGCACGCCGGCCTGCGGCGAGCTGGGCCCGGTGGCGGCAACCAGGTCGCTGGTATTGGTGCGGAAGCTGACCGCGGTCCAGGCCTTGCCGGTCGCGGTCGGTACGGTATGGGCGCCGGCGAAGCGGTCGCGCAGCAGCACCTGGGTGACGCCGAAGCGGTCCACTACAGCGACCGAAACCTGATAGCCCTGCTTCTGGCAATCGGCGAGCGCGGCGCGGGCAAGCGCCAGCGCAAGATCGACGGTCATGGATTTGAAGGTGACCAGGCCTTCTTCCGCGCGCGCCGGTACGCCGATGAGCGGCGCCAGCACCAGCGCCAGCAACAATTTTCGCAAGGTCATGAGGCGCCCTCCCCTTGGCTCGCCGCGTGCATAACGATTTTTGCGGGCGAATGCCATCGCCGGTGGTCTTGGCGGCGCCGGATTTGCGGACTTGATTCCTAGGACCCGACGGCCCGGCCGCCGCCGAATTTATGTGCGCGGATATAGGACGGCGGCGCGACGCGGGACTATATTCACAACACGCGCACGAAATCTCCCGGGAGAAACTTCCGTGGCGCAACTTTACGACCGTGCGGCCGGCGTTGTCCGCGCCGCGTATGACCGCCGCATCGCGACGCCGGCGGCGCTTGACGCCGAGCATTATTTCCCCAACGCCAAACACTTCACTGGTCGCTGGGCCGATATCCGCCGCGAGGCGCTTGCCCGTCGCCGGCACACTCGGCAAGGTGCCGCGCTTCCATGACGTCATGCCGGCGCAGGCGGATATATCGGCGAACGATGGGCGCGACTGGCGCGTGTTCATCATGAAGGCCTACGGCGTGACGCTGGAGAAGAACCTGCAACGCGTCTCGACCGTCGCCGCGCTGCTGGACGAGGCGCCCAAGGTCATGTAGGCCACCTTGTCGTTTCTCGCCCCCGGCAAGCATATCCCCGAGCACCGCGGCCCGTTTCGCGCTATCCTGCGCGTTCACCTGATGCTGTCGATGCCGTGCGACGGCAGCGGTGTGCCCACCTGCGTGATGAATATCGACGGCGTGCCCTACCTTCTTGGCGACGGCGAAAGCCTGCTGTGGGACGACACGTATCGGCACGAAGTCTGGAACCGTAGCGACCATGTCTGCATCGCTCTCCTGCTCGACGTCTGGCGCCGGGACATGCCGGCCGACATTGCGCTGCTGTCGCGCGCCATCCTGCTCGGGACGCAGGCCGTGATCCGCATGGGCGGCATGCCGGACGTCGGGTAAAAAATGCGCTAGTCTTCGCCCGACGACTTTCCCACAAGCGAGGATAGCATGCCGAAGACGCCGGACTACTTCCACGGCAAGACCATCATCATCACCGGGGCCGGCAGCGGCATCGGGCGGGCCGCCGCGCTGATCTTCGCGCGCGAAGGCGCCAACGTGGTGTGCGCCGACATCAACGAAGCCGGCGTCGAGCAGACCGTCGAGCAGATCAATGCGACGTTCGGCAATGCCGGCGGCCAGGCGCTGGCGCTCACTATCGACGTCACCAAGCGCGCGGCGGTCGAGGACATGGTGCAGCTCGCGCTCGACGATTTCGGCAGCGTGCAGTTCCTGTTCAATTCGGCGGGCGCCGCGCTGCGCCGCTGCAAATTCCTCGACATCGACGACGCGCTGCTCGAGCGAACCTTCGACTTGAATCTCAAGGGCACGTTCTACGCCATGCAGGCGGTACTGCCGCACATGCTGAAGAACGGGTTCGGCGTCATCGTCAATGTCGCGAGCATGGCGGTCAAACGCGGCGGGCCTGGCACCTCGATCCATTATGCGGCGGCAAAAGGGGCGGTAAATTCAATGACGCTCGGTGTGGCGCGCGAATTCGCCACGCAAGGCATCCGCTGCCTGTCGATCTCGCCCGGGCCGATCGACACGGCCTTTGCCGCGGCGGCTGCGACCTCGCCGGAGCTCAAAGCGCAGATGCTCAACGACGTGCCGATGAAACGCTTCGGCAAGCCCGAGGAGATCGGCGAATTGGTGCTGTTCATGTGCTCGGACGCCTGCCAATTCATGACCGCCGACACGGTCTATGTGAACGGCGGCGGCGGCTGGCGCTAGGATTTTTCCGCACATGATCTGACAACAAAAGAGGGGCGACGACAATGCGGAAGCTCGCACTCTTTGCGACGATTTTGGTGTTCGCGCCTGCCTTCGCGTGGGCGGATTCGGCAACCGTCGCGTCGGGGGCCAAGACACGGATCACAACGCACTCGCGCTACGACCGCGAATGCCGGGCAAGCCGCGTCGAGATCAAAATCATTACGCCTCCGGCGCATGGCACGGTGACCTCCGGCCCGGCGCCTTTCGTTGTCGCGGCCAAGACAGCGCGCGGCGGTGACCAGCCGGAACAATGTGTCGGCAAGACGGTGGAAGGCGTCGCGGTCTATTATCAGTCGAGGCCGGACTTCGTCTGGCAGGACAGTTTTCGCTACCGGCGGGTTAATCCGACAGACGCCAACGATCGCTTCAACGCCGACATCAGCTACACCATTACGGTCAAGTGACGGACGCAATGACCACCTGGTGCCGTTTCGAGAAGGATAGCCAGCCAAGCTACGGCGTAGTCGAGGGCGACCAGGTGATCGCAGTTGATGGCATCCCGTGGGGCGAGCACAAGCGCACGGCCCGCGTCTTTCCGCTGACAAGCGTCAAATTGCTGATCCCAGTGGTGCCGCCGACCTTCTACTGCGTCGGCATCAATTACGCCGATCACATCCGCAAGATGGCGGCCAAGCGCAAGACCGAGCCGGTGTTCCCCAAGAAGCCGGACATCGGCTACCGCGCCAACAACGCGCTGATCGCGCACGAGGAGAATATCGTGAAGCCGGCCGGACGCCGGCGACGCATTCCAGTACGAGGGCGAGCTGGTGGCGGTGTTCGGCAAGCGCGCCCGCAACGTCAGCCGCGAGACCGCGCTCGATTACGTGTTCGGCTGGACCATCGGCAACGACGTCAGCGAGCGCGGCTGGCAGAAGGACGACCGCACGCTCTGGCGCGCCAAGAACGCCGACACCTTCAAGCCGATGGGGCCGTGGATCGTCACGGGCTTGGACCCAGCCACGATGACGACGGTGATCCGCGTCAACGGCCGCGAGACCGACCGCTTCGCCACCAACAACATGATCTTCGACACCGCGACCTACATCGCGGAAGTGTCGAAATACTGCACCATCGAGCCGGGCGACGTGATGTGGATGGGCACCGACGGCGTGCCGGAGAACATCAAGCCGGGCGACACGGTGGAGATCGAGATCAGCGGCATCGGGGTGTTGCGGAACAAGGTTGTGGCAGGACAGTGAGCCCCCGCAGTCGTGGCGGTGCCCGGCAAAATACCCTCTTGGACCGGAATTGCCCCGGAACTGCAATTGCGGAGGGACTGAAATCCGTGCCTGCCTAGCCGATCCGACGGACGAAAAATTAAATGGCTTTGGCTGCAAGAGTGTTTGGTCGCTGGTGGGGAGCGGCATCCCGGCCGCGGCGTGTCGTTTACACGTGTTTGTTCGGCTACTCCGAACAATTCAACGACTTCGCCTACGAAAGCGGCGGCGATATCGATTTCATCTGTTTCACGGATGACGCCGAGCTTCAGTCCGACTTCTGGACTTTTAAGCTCGTCGATCCCAGCCCGTTGGACCCGGCGCGGGCGTCCGAACGCATCAAGGTGCTGCCGCACCAATTCCTGTCCGACTATGACTGGACCCTCTACATCGACAATACGATTTTCTTGAAAATGCCGCCGCAGCACTTATTCGATGCGTTTCTCGCGCAAGCGTCAAGCCCGCTGGTGTGCTTCCGCCATCACGAACGCAACTGCGTTTACGACGAGGCCGAGAAGGTGATCGAGCTCGGCTTCCGGATGCGGCGCAATTTCTCCGCCCGCATCGCCGGCACCTGCCCGGCCTTGAGCGTCTTGCGCCACTTGAGGAATTCGACGGTCGGCACGATCGACAGCAAAGCCACCGAGATGAAAACGGAAAACTTGGTCAGAAACGCGGTGCTGTGGAAGTAATAGGCCGTGCCCTTTTCAAAAAAGAACAGGGCAGAGGCCGATGACGAACAGAAGCCCGGCCGCGACGCCCAAGACCGCGTCGGTCACCGCCAGCGGCTTGAGCGGTCGCGTGCGACAGCTCATGCCTGATGGGAATGGATTCGACCGCCAGCGCCGACACCAGCGTGAAGGCGAAGAGATGGTGGAGAAACGCGAAGAGCGTGGACATGGGGTGGCTCCCTGGAAAGGACCACGTGTGCAAACAGTCTGCTTGCCCCGCTCATTCCCGCGCAAGCGGGAATCGAGATCTGGGTCCCCGCTTTCTCGCGGACGAGCGGGAACTCATTCCGCTCCTCCGCCATCGTCACCACATCGCGCGTGCGCGTGACACCCTCCGGCCAAGAGCGATTGAAGTCGGCGACCAGCTCCTTGAAGGCGTCGGAGGCAAGCGCGGCGTCGAGCCCGCCTTTGGCGAAGTGATAGACCGCGTAATGCACGCCCGGCTCCAGCTCGCTCCAGAAGCGCCAGGCCTTCTCGCATTTGAAAATCTTGATCGCCCGCGGCAGGTGGTCGGTCGAATTCCAATGGTCGAATTTATCGCGCAAGGGCGCGGCGATGACGGCATGGACGAGGAAGAAGGAGTTCGGCAGGTAAGCCGCTTTCGCGCGGGCCGCTGTCCATCACGGCCAGTGAGCGACAAAACCTATAATACGACAACCAATTATTCACTTTGTCAAAGCATCGGCCCGTTGGAATATTAATTTGGGGGTCAACAGAAATGACTTCCATTCAACTTGAAACAGTCATCAAAGATGTTCGCGACCAGTCTAGAACACGCGATACCGGACGACTTCGACTATAGCGGAGGTTTATAGCTTTCTTAAAAAGGAAAGCGGCAAAACACAGCGAGATGACGCGAATCGCACGCGTAATGCATCGGCGCTTAATTCTTCCATAAGGTTACCGGTCCATGTTCGAACAAGGGATAGCGCTACCATTCGCCATATCAGAGATGCCGCAGATTGTTCACCACCCATCTGCGAGATCTCAAAGGTGCATTGCAATCAATCGGGCGAGCGCAAAGCTTGTCAGGCTTAACGGAAAGGCACCTCATAAATTTCGGCGCAAGCATCGCGCGCAGTGTAATCGATATAGTATGCCAACCGTACAAGCTAAATGCGAAGCAAAAACTAGGTCTTATCTCGGTAATGTGCAAAGGCGCACTCAGTTCGCTGATGTCTGAAAACCGGAGCGGCTTTGTTGTCGCCGGCTATGGCACGAAAGATTACTTTCCACACGTAATCTCGTATCACACCGACGGTTTTATCGGACGGAAATTGAAGATTGACATCGTACGGCAAGCCAAAATTAGCAGCGGCAATGCTTCTATAATCGCGCCGTTTGCTCAAACAGAGGCTGCGGAATTGTTCATCGAGGGAATTGACCCTTCTTACAACGAGTATATTGAAGAAAGCATCACGGATATTTTCGCTGGTTTGGCACCTATTGCGGCAAAGTATTTTGACGTTTCTGGTAATTCCAAAATATCCAAGTTTCGTAATGTTTTGAAATCCAAAGCAGGGGATTACATTAATGCATGTGAAGCGAAGCGACGCAGAGAATTCATCATGCCGGTACTCAATGCCGTTCAAGCTCTAGATAAGTCCGAAATGGCGGCTCTTGCCGAGAATTTGGTGAGCCTAACAGCATTAAAACAGAAGGTTTCATTGGAGCTTGAGACCGTTGGTGGGCCTATAGATGTCGCATTCATATCAAAGTATGATGGATTTATATGGATCAAACGGAAACACTATTTTAGTTCTGACCTTAATCCGTTTTTCTTCCAACGATACCTACAAGCTGCTGGCTAAGGAGGCATGATGCACAGGAACTCGGACTGGCTAACCTAAAGGCGCCGTCTTCAAGAAGGCGAAAGAGCACTACTATGCTGCTTGGTGATGGTGGCATTGTCGCACGTCAGGGTGGCAGGGAGCTTGCTAAAGAGGTCCTGGATTTGATTGAGCGGGAGCTATTCGGAAAGCCCCAGCAACGGCGCCCTCAAAAGCCGCGTCGACACAAATAGTCCACTAATTAAAACTCCTGGTCACACCGGCAAATTGTCGTGCTTCCTGGCCGGCATCTCGACGTGCTTGTTCTTTAGCATGGCCAGCGCGCGCGCCAGGCGGCGGCGCGTCGAGTGCGGCATGATCACGTCGTCGATATAGCCGCGCTCGGCGGCGACAAAGGGCGACAGGAAGCGGTCCTCATATTCCTTGGTGCGCGCGGCGATCTTGTCCGGGTGCGCCATGTCGGCGCGGAAGATGATCTCGACTGCCCCCTTGGCGCCCATCACCGCGATCTGCGCGGTCGGCCAGGCGTAGTTGAGGTCGCCGCCGACGTGCTTTGACGCCATCACGTCATAGGCCCCGCCGAAGGCCTTGCGCGTAA
This sequence comes from uncultured Alphaproteobacteria bacterium, assembly GCA_963739075.1. Lineage (GTDB taxonomy): Bacteria > Pseudomonadota > Alphaproteobacteria > Rhizobiales > Xanthobacteraceae > Pseudolabrys. The sequence continues at coordinate 49,848 of CAVTZC010000003.1, forward strand.
TCACCGTGACCAGCGGCACCGTGCATTGCGAATAGGCGAACAGCAGCTTGGCGCCGTGCTTGATCAGCCCGTTGTATTCCTGCGCGGTGCCGGGCAGGAAGCCGGGCACGTCTACGAAGGTGACGATCGGAATCCGGAAGGCGTCGCAAAAGCGCACGAAGCGCGCGGCCTTGCGCGAGGCGTCGCTGTCGAGCACGCCGGCCAGCACCATCGGCTGGTTGGCGACGAAGCCCACCGTCTTGCCGGCGATGCGGCCGAAGCCGGTGACGATGTTCCTTGCATAGGCCGACGCCACTTCGAAGAAGTCGCCCTCGTCCACGGTTTTCAGGATCAGTTCCTTGATGTCGTAGGGTTTGTTCGGATTGTCCGGGATTAGCGTGTCGAGCGACTCGTCGATCCGCTCGGACGAGTCCTGCGTCGGCCATTCCGGCACGCCGGCTTCGTTGTTGGCGGGCAGGAAGTCGATCAGCCGGCGCATCTGCAGCAGACACTCGACGTCGTTCTCGAAGGCGCCGTCGGCGACGCCCGACTTGGTGGTGTGCACGGAGGCGCCGCCGAGCTCCTCGGCGGTGACCACTTCGTTCGTGACCGTCTTCACCACGTCGGGGCCGGTGACGAACATGTAGCTGGTGTCGCGCACCATGAAGATGAAATCGGTCATCGCCGGCGAATAGACGTCGCCGCCGGCGCAGGGGCCCATGATGACGGAAATCTGCGGGATCACGCCGGAGGCAATGACGTTGCGCTTGAACACCTCGCCATAGCCGCCGAGCGCGGCCACGCCCTCCTGGATGCGCGCGCCGCCGGCGTCGAACAGGCCGATGATGGGGGCGCGCGCCTTCATCGCCATGTCCTGCACCTTGATGATCTTGCCCGCGTGCGTCTCCGAGAGCGAGCCGCCGAATACCGTGAAGTCCTTGGAGAAGAGATAAACCGTGCGGCCGTTGACCGTGCCCCAGCCGGTGACCACGCCGTCGCCGGGGATCTTGGTCTTCTCCATGCCGAAGTCGTTGGAGCGGTGCTCGACGAACATGTCGAGCTCCTCGAACGAGCCCTTGTCGAGCAGCAATTCGATGCGCTCGCGCGCGGTCAGTTTGCCGCGCTTGTGCTGGGCCTCGATGCGCGCCTTGCCGCCGCCGAGGCGGGCGTCGTCCCGCCGCTGTTCCAGCCTGTCGAGGATGTCTTTCATTGCCTTGCCCCCACCCATTCCCACCGGCATTCCGAGCAAAAGGCATACCACGGCGGCGCGCCGCTTTCTTCCCCTCTCCCCCTGTGGGAGAGAGGGAAGAGAGTATGCCGCCGGCCCCTGCCCTGAGCCGCGAACCTTTGCTTCCCCTGCTAAGCCCGATTAGAACCCCCGCATGAGCGAACCCGCCACCTCCGCGCAACTGTTGCAGCAGGGCCTATTCCACCACCGCCAGGGCGATCTGGCGCTGGCCATGGAGCGCTATGTCGAGGTGCTGCGCACCGACCCGCACAACACCGACGCGCTCTATTACGTCGCGGTGGTCGCCTGCCAGGAGGGCCAATTCCAGCAAGGCGTCGAGCTCGCCCGCCGCGCCATCGAATTCGGGCCGCCGCAGGCGCGCGTCCACAACCTGCTCGGCCAGGCGCAATACCGGCAGGGCGAATGGCTGGAGGCGATCAAGAATTTCGACCGCGCGATCGCGCTCGACCCCAATTTCGCCGACGCCCATGGCAACCGCGCCAATATCCTGACCGATGCCGGTTTTCCGGACGAGGCGCTGAAGAGTTTCGACCGCGCGGTCGCGCTCAATCCGACCTCGGCGGCCGACTGGCTCAACCGCGGCTCGCTGTTGCAGGCGCTCGGCCGCCACGACGAGGCGCTGGCGAGCTTCGACAAGGCGATCGTGTGCGGCGCGGATATCGCGCAGGCCCACGTCAATCGCGGCAACGCGCTCAAGGACCTCGGCCAACTGGACGCCGCGGGCGGCGTGCTCGATTCGCCGCGTTTCGATGAGGCGGTGGCGGCCTACGACAAGGCGCTCGCGCTCGATCCGAAACTCGATGAGCCCTATCTCGGGCGCGGCATGCTGCGCCTGTTGCGCGGCGACTGGGAAGCCGGCTTCCCGGATTACGAGCATCGCTCCACTGTCGGCGAGCCGACCTATGTCGCGCTGCCGCAGCCGCGCTGGGACGGCGAGCTGCGGCCCGGCGAACGCGTCGTACTGGTGTGCGAACAGGGCCTGGGCGACATCATCCAGTTCTGCCGCTTCGCGCCACTGCTGGCGGCGCGCGGCTTCGACGTGACGATCCTCACCCGCAAGGCCATGGCGCCGCTGCTCTCGACGCTCGCCGGCGTCACCATCGCGACCGACGCCGATGCGCTGGCGCAAGACCCGCGGCCGCTGCGCTGGCTGCCGTTGTTGAGCGTTCCCGGCCTGCTCGGTATCCGGCCGGACAGCGTGCCGGCCGCGGTGCGCTACTTATCGGCGGAACCGGCGCGCGTCGCCGCCTGGCGCGCGCGGCTCGGCGATGGCTTCAAGATCGGGATCAACTGGGCGTCCGGCCATTCCGACAAGCCGCACTTCAGGCGGCGCGATATCGCGCTCGCCAATTTCGCGCCGCTCGCGGCACTGCCCGGCGTACAACTGATTTCGCTGCAAAAGGGTGACGCGGTTGCGCAGATCGGCCAGGTCGCATTCGGCAACACGATCCTGACCCCGAACACCGATCCCGAGGCCGATGCGGATTTCTTCCTCGATACCGCCGCGGTGATGAATGAGCTCGACCTCGTCGTCACCTGCGACACGTCGGTCGCGCATCTGGCCGGCGCGCTGGCGCGGCCGGTGTTCACCGCGCTGCCGGTGGTCGCCGACTGGCGCTGGCTGCTCGGCCGCGACGACACGCCCTGGTACCCGACCATGCGGATGTTCCGCCAGGACGCCGGGCGGCAATGGCAGCCGGTTTTTGCGCGGATTACCGAGGCCGTGCGCGGGCTCGTCGGCGATCCTGCGTCTTCACAAAACCGACAATAGCTGCCCATAATATTGCAGGCCGGCGTGAAAGCGCCGGATTTCGGGGGGTAACCAGCGTCAATCGAGGATATTCCCATGAACCATGCTGCAAAGGCCGCATCGCAACGCACTGCGCAGCCGCGCCTGGCTACGCCGACCGATCTCGGCGCCAACGCCACCAAGGACATCGCCGCCGGCTTGAACCTGCTGCTGGCGGACACGTTCGCGCTCTATCTCAAGACCAAGAATTTCCACTGGCACGTCAGCGGGCCGCATTTCCGCGACTATCACCTGCTGCTCGACGAGCAGGCCGACCAGATCTTCGCCATGACCGACGTGCTGGCCGAACGGGTGCGCAAACTCGGCGGCGCGACCATTCGCTCGATCGGCGACATTTCCCGCCAGCAGCGGATCGCCGACAACGACGCCGCTTATGTCGATCCGCAGGACATGCTGGCGGAGTTGCGCGAGGACAATCAGCGCGTGGTGGCCGCCATGCGCGAGGCGCACGACGTGTGCGACGAGCACAACGACGTCGCCACCGCCAGCCTGCTCGAGGTCTTTATCGACGAGGCGGAGAAGCGCGTCTGGTTCCTCTACGAGGCCAGCCGCCGCGGCGATCCGACCGGGCAGTAGCATCCATTCCCCCCTCTCCCCGCTCTTGCGGGGACAGGCGGAAGCAACACCTCGGGCGCCGCAGTGTGACGCGGCCGGCTGCTACTTGTCGACGATGTCCTGTTCCATCGGGTCGAGCAGCGCGGCAATGTCGTGCTGCTCCTTTTCCGGCACTTTGAATTTGTTGAGGACCTCGATCAGGATTTTGACCGAGCGATCCCAGTCAGTCTTGGTGACGCCGGAGCCCGCATGCGACGTTTTCATGTCGCGGCCGGTATACACGCAGGGACCGCCAGCCGACTTGCACAAGAGATCGACCAGGTGCTGCCGGATGCGCCCCTTGCTGTCGGTCGAGAAGCCGATGAAGAAGCGCTTCTCCTGCTCGTCAGTGGCAAGACGCTCGATGAATTCGTCGGACACGGCGGCGATGGCGTCATAGCCGCCCAGCCGTTGGTAAAGGGATTTATCCTGAGCGCTGGCGGGAAAGGCCAGGGCGCTGACTGCGAGCGTCGCGAGAACAAAGGCGCTTCGGATAGTCGTCATCGTAACCCCCATTTGGCAGTGTGTGAGCACGTCCAACCGAGGTACGCCGCCGATGCGGAAAAGATGCATCCGGCCGCGCGGCGAAGAAATTCAATTACTTACCCAATACCGTCGCGGCAGCCTGGAAATCCGCGTAATGATAGGCGCGGCGTTCGAGCGCGGCGTCGTCGCGACCCCATTGCGACATCTGCCAGTCTTCGTCCACATGCGCGGCGGCCCAGGCGGTGTCGGCATCGAGCGCGCCACGCTCAAGCGCCAGCGCCAGCACGGCCGAGCCGGTGAGCGTGGTGATCGCGGACACCGCGCCCAGCCGCCACGGTTCGCTGGGAATGGTCGCACGCATGGCGGCGATCGCCTGTTCGGGCTGCGCCACATGCACGACGCCCTGCGCCAGCACGAAGCGGGCGCCGAGCGTCTCGCGCGCCCAGCCCATAATGGGGTCCCAGTGCTGCATCTGACGCTCGACCAGGCCCGGCGGCGCCTCGGAGCGATAGCAGAGCAGATCGGAACCGTAGGTAGTTCGCGACCTCCTCGGCCACGGCGTTCGGCTGGTCGGCCACCGCGTCGATCACCGCGTTGGCAAGCCGGGTGAGCGGCATGCGCGCCGGATCGATTACCTCGGCTTGCGTGTTCCATTCTTCGGCGATTTTCTCGGCCAAGGCACGCGTCGGGGCGGCGAGTGGGCGCCGCGCCGGCGTCTTTACCGGCTTACCATCGAGCAGCAGCGGGAAGCCGCCGCCCTCGGCCTCGCCCACATGTGCCAGTCTGTAGAATTGCTTGCGCAATTGCGGTCGCGCGCCGCGGCGCGCCGACTCGCGCGGATCGAGCGGCTGGTTTTCGAAGATTTCCGTAAAGATATCGCGCATCAGTATCGTGTGATTGTGCGCCGCAACACCGGTAGCGGCGCGGCGGCGCCCCGGCCGCCTCGATAGCGGAAAATAGCCGGTTCGACAGGCAAAAACATTAACTCAACGCGGCGATTTTGCCGTCTCGCCGCCATGCTGCCGCCCCTTTCGGGGAGCGAAAAAGCAAGCGAAAGCTTGCAGTTGATAGGTGCCAGGCATGACGGAAGGATAGGTAGCTTTGGGGGGTTCTTACCAATATATTCCGCCCCCTGAATCGCGGCCGTCCCAACAAGGCCGCGCCGGGGGAAGATCAGCCGCCTGAGGCTGTGACGCGACACGGCAAGCTTCTTGCACGTGTGGGGCTTGCAGGTGTGGGGCGCGTTTCGAGGAGTGAATGAAGAACACCAACATTGCCGCGCCCGACCACTTCCACAAGGTCGTGGATTGCCAGTGGGCTTGTCCGGCGCATACGCCGGTCCCTGAATATATCCGGTTGATCGCGGCGGGCCGTTATTCCGACGCCTACATGGTCAACTGGTATTCGAATGTGTTTCCGGGCGTGCTCGGGCGCACCTGCGACCGTCCGTGCGAGCCGGCTTGCCGGCGCGTGCGCGTGGAGGACGAGCCGGTGGCGATCTGCCGCCTCAAGCGCGTGGCGGCCGACTACAAGGACGACATCCGCGCGCGGCTGCCGAAGCCCGCCAGTAAGAAAAACGGCAAGCGCATCGCGCTGGTTGGCGGCGGGCCCGCTTCCCTCACCGTCGCGCGCGATCTGGCGCCACTCGGTTATCATTGCGTGGTGTTCGACGGCGATCCGAAAGCGGGCGGCATGATCCGTTCGCAGATTCCGAAATTCCGCCTGCCCGACAACGTCATCGACGAGGAATGCGGCTACATCCTCGATCTCGGCGTCGAGTTCCGCGGCGGCACCCGCATCAACAGCATGAAGGCGCTGCTGGCGGAAGGCTGGGACGCGGTGTTTGTCGGCTCGGGGGCGCCGCGCGGGCGCGACCTCGACATCCCCGGGCGGAAGGAAGCGGCCAAAAACATCCACATCGGCATCGATTGGCTGTCCTCGGTATCGTTCGGCCACACCACCAAGATCGGCAAGCGCGTGATCGTGCTCGGCGGCGGCAACACCGCCATGGATTGCTGCCGCTCCTCGCGCCGGCTCGGCGGCGAGGACGTGCAGGTGGTGGTGCGCTCCGGCTTCGAGGAAATGAAGGCGTCGCCTTGGGAAAAGGAAGACGCCATGCACGAGGGCATCCCGATCCACAATTACCTGGTGCCCAAGTTCTTCACCCACGAGAACGGCAAGCTTACCGGCATCACCTTCGAGAAGGTGAAGGCCGAGCGCGACGCCAAGGGCCGCCGCAAGCTGGTGCCCGCCGGCGAGCCCGATCAGCATTTCCCCTGCGACGACGTGCTGGTGGCGGTCGGCCAGGAGAACGCCTTCCCCTGGATCGAGCGCGAGGCCGGGATAGAATTCAACGACTGGGGATTGCCCAAGCTCGATGAAAAGACCTTTGCCTCGAGCAACCCGAAGGTGTTCTTCGGCGGTGACGCGGCGTTCGGCCCGAAGAACATCATCTGGGCGGTGGCGCACGGCCACGAGGCCGCGGTTTCCATCGACAAGATGCTCAACGGCGAGGACATCGCCGACCGCCCGATGCCGGCGGTCGCGCTGATGAGCCAGAAGATGGGCATCCACGAATGGTCGTACGACAACGAGATTGCGCTCGATCACCGTTACAAGGTGCCGCTGCGCGACAAAGTGATCGCCCTGAAAGATATCAAGGCCGAGGTCGAGCTGGGCTTCGATCCCGAGCTGGCGCTGGCGGAAGCCGGCCGCTGCCTCAATTGCGACGTGCAGACGGTGTTCTCGGCGCAGCTCTGCATCGAATGCGATGCCTGCGTCGACATCTGTCCGATGGACTGCATCACCTTCACGGTGAACCGCGAGGAAGCCGACCTCCGCCAGCATCTCACCGCGCCGGCGCACAATCTCAGCCAGGCCCTCTATGTGCAGGACGGGCTGAAGACCGGCCGCGTGATGGTGAAGGATGAGGACGTCTGCCTGCATTGCGGCTTGTGCGCCGAACGCTGCCCGACCGGCGCCTGGGACATGCAGAAATTCTTGTTGGAAATGACCTACGCAGGGACTTCATGCCGACCGCCACGCCGATCAGCCGCGTAAACGACTTCGTCGTCCGCTTCGCCAACGTCAACGGCTCCGGATCCGCGAGCGCGAACGAGATGTTCGCGCGCGCCGTACTGCGCATGGGCGTGCCGGCGGCGCCGCGCAACATCTTCCCGTCCAACATCCAGGGGCTGCCGACCTGGTACGAGGTACGCGTCACCGAAGCGGGCCATCTGGGCGCGCGCGGCGGCACCGATTTGATGGTGGCGATGAATCCGCAGACCTTCGACCGCGACATCGCCGGCATCGAGCCGGGCGGCTACCTGCTCTACGATTCGACCAAGCCCCTGCCGGCCTCCAAGTTCCGCCAGGACATCACGGTCATCGGCGTGCCGCTGACCGCGATCTGCAACCGCGAATACAACGATCCGCGCCAGCGCCAGCTGTTCAAGAACATCATCTATATCGGGGTGCTGACTGCGCTCATCGACATGGACGTCAAGGCGGTCGAGCAGTTGATCGGCGAGCAGTACAAGGGCAAGGAAAAGCTGATCGAGCCCAACATCAAGGCGCTGCATATCGGACGCGACTACGCCACCCTCAACCTCGCCTGCCCGATCGGCCTGCGGCTGAAGAAGAGCGACAAGGTCGGCAACCGCATCTTCATCGAAGGCAATTCGGCGGCCGCGCTCGGCGCGGTCTATGGCGGCGCCACGGTCTGCGCCTGGTATCCGATCACGCCGTCATCCTCGCTGGCCGACGCCTTCACCCGCCATTGCGCCAAGTTCCGCATCGATCCCGAGACCAAGCAGGCCAGATACGCCATCATCCAGGCCGAGGACGAGCTCGCCTCCATCGGCATCGTGATCGGCGCCGGCTGGAACGGCGCGCGCGCCTTCACCGCCACCTCGGGACCCGGCATCTCGCTGATGCAGGAGTTCATCGGCCTCGCTTATTTCGCCGAGATCCCCGCCGTGCTGTTCGACGTGCAGCGCGCCGGTCCTTCCACGGGCATGCCGACGCGCACCCAGCAGTGCGACATCATCTCCTGCGCCTATGCCTCGCACGGCGACACCAAGCACGTGCTGCTGTTTCCCGAGGATCCGGCGGAAGCCTTCGACATGGGCGCGCAGGCCTTCGATCTCGCCGACCGGCTGCAGACGCCGATCTTCGTCATGCTCGATCTCGATATCGGCATGAACCATCATTTGTCCAAGCCGCTGGCCTGGGACGACAACCGCAAATACGACCGCGGCAAGGTGATGACCGCCGAGGAGCTGGAAGCGGGCAAGGAATTCGGCCGCTATCTCGACGTCGACGGCGACGGCATTCCCTATCGTACCTATCCCGGCACGCATCCGACCAAGGGCTCGTTCTTCACTCGCGGCACCTCGCGCGACAGGTATGCGCGCTACACCGAGGAAGGCGCACCTTACGTCGACAACATGCAACGGCTGATCCGCAAGTTCGACACCGCCAAGGACCTGGTGCCGCGCCCGCTGCAAGCGAATGCGGCCAAGCCCACCAAATACGGCGTGATCTATTACGGCTCAACCTCGCCGGCGATGGACGAGGCAATCGCCATGATCGAGGCGCGCGGGCACTCGCTCGACCGCATGCGGGTGCGCGCCTTCCCGTTCCATTCGAGCGTCAACAGTTTCGTCGCCGATCATGACTTCACCTTCGTGGTCGAGCAGAACCGCGACGCGCAATTGCGCTCGCTCATCGTCAACGAATGCGGCATCGATCCCGTGCGGCTGGTGCCGATCGTGCACTACGACGGCACGCCGATCACCGCCCGCTTCATCGCCAAGGCGATCGGCGATCATGTCGACAAACTGAAAGTGACGCCGCTGAAGGTATCCTCATGACCTACCTCACCAAGCCGAAATTCCATCACCCCGACCTGCCGAAGAACGAGCTCGGCTACACCCACCGCGACTACGAGGGCACGGTCTCCACGTTGTGCGCCGGCTGCGGCCACGATTCGATCACCGCCTCGATCATCCAGGCCTGCTTCGAATTGTCGATCGAGCCGCACCGCGTCGCCAAGATTTCCGGCATCGGCTGCTCGTCGAAGACGCCGACCTATTTCCTCGGCAATTCGCACGGCTTCAATTCGGTGCACGGCCGTATGCCGTCGGTGCTGACCGGCGCCAACTTGGCCAACCGCGACCTGATCTATCTCGGCGTCTCCGGCGACGGCAACTCGGCCTCGATCGGGCTCGGCCAGTTCGCGCACTGCCTGCGGCGCGGCGTGAACATGGTCTACATCGTCGAGAACAACGGCGTGTATGGCCTCACCAAGGGCCAATTCTCCGCTACCGCCGACCGCGGCTCCAAGTCCAAGCGCGGTTTCATCAACACCGACAATTCCATCGATCTGGTCGCCATGGCGCTCCAGCTTGGCGCTTCATTTGTCGCCCGCTCGTTCTCCGGCGACAAGCAGCAGCTGGTGCCGATGATCAAGGCGGCGATCGCCCACAAGGGCGCCGCCTTCATCGACATCATCAGCCCGTGCGTGGCGTTCAACAACCACGCCGGCTCGACCAAGAGCTTCGATTTCGTGCGCGAGCACAACGAGGCGGTGAACCGGCTCGACTTCATGTCCAGCCGCATGCCGATCGAGGTGCAATACGAGCCCGGCACGGTCGAGGTGGTCGAGCAGCACGACGGTTCCAAGCTCACCTTACGCAAGCTCGCCGCCGACTACGAGATCAGCGACCGCACGGCCGCCTTGGGGTTCCTGCAGCACCACGCCAAGAAGGGCCAAATCGTCACCGGCCTGCTCTATGTCGAGCGGGAATCGGAAGACCTGCACGCCCATCTGCACACGGTCGACGGGCCGCTCAATGCGCTCGGCGAGAAAGAGCTCTGCCCCGGACAGGCGGCGCTAGAGAAGTTCAACGCGTCGCTGCGGTAGGCCGTAAAGTCAGCCCATGGAACGTCGCAGGCTCGGGCAATCCGATCTGCACATCGCGCCGCTGATGCTGGGCGGCAATGTATTCGGCTGGACCGTCGATGAGGCGACCTCCTTCGCTTTGCTCGACGCCTTCGTCGACGCCGGGTTCAACGCCATCGACACCGCCGACACCTATTCGCGCTGGATCAAAGGCCACCAGGGCGGCGAATCCGAAACGGTGATCGGTCACTGGCTCAAACGCAGCGGCAAGCGCGGCCAGGTCGTGATCGCCACCAAAGTCGGCAGCGACATGGGCGAAGGCAAGTGCCTGAGGAAGGACTACGTGCTGCGCGCGGCGGAGGCTTGTCTCAAACGGCTGCAGGTCGATTGCATCGATCTCCTGCAGACCCATTTCGACGACGAGGTGACGCCGCCCGACGAGACCATGCAGGCCTATGCGCAACTGATCGCGCAAGGCAAAGTGCGCGCGGTCGGCACATCGAACATGACCGTGGCGCGGCTCAAGGCGTCGCTCGCCGCCAGCAAACGGCTCGGCATTCCGCGCTACGAAACGCTGCAGCCGAACTACAATCTCTACGATCGGGTCGACTTCGAGAATCAGTACGAGCCGATCTGCAAGGCCGAGGGGCTCGGCGTCATCACCTATTACTCGCTGGCCGGCGGCTTTCTTACCGGCAAATACCGTTCGGCCGCGGACGCCGCGAAAAATCCGGCGCGCGGCGGCAAGGTGAAGGGTTATTTCGACGCCCGCGGCCAGCGCATCCTAAAGGCGCTCGACGTGGTGGCCGCGCGCCACGGCGCGACGCCGGCGCAGGTGTCGCTGGCCTGGCTGATCGCGCAACCGAGCGTGACCGCGCCGATTGCCAGCGCCACCAGCCTCACGCAGCTCAACGAGATCATGCAGGCGCCGCGGCTCGAGCTTTCGCCTGAGGACCAGCAGGCGCTGGATAAAGCCAGCGCCTAGGCGGCGCGCGCCGCGGCCTTGCCGGCGCCGAGCTGGCCCACCTTGACCTGATTGCGGCCGGCGGCCTTGGCGGCGTAGAGCAATTTGTCGGCGAAGGCCATCAGCGCGTCCGGCTCACCCGACAAATCCTTTGCGGTGGCGGCGCCGACGCTGATGGTCAGACGCGCACCGGCCGGCGAGCGCGGGTGATAGATATCCGCCTGCCGCACCACCGCCGCCAGCTTGTCGGCGACCGCCAGCGCGCCGGCCATGCCGGTATCCGGCAGCATGCAGAGAAATTCCTCGCCGCCGTAGCGCGCGACCAGATCGCCCGGCCGCCCGATGCCGTCGAGCAACAGCTGCGCCACCTGGCGCAGGCATTCGTCGCCCTGCTGGTGGCCGAACTGGTCGTTGTAGGGCTTGAAATGATCGACATCGATCATCAGCAGCGAGAGCGGCATGCCGGCGCGGCGGCAGCGCCGCCATTCGCGCGCGAGCGCGTCGTCGAAGCGGCGGCGGTTGGCGATGCCGGTGAGCGAATCGGTCGACAACAGCTTGCGCAGCAGCAGGCTTTGCGAGAATTGCATGCGCAGGCTGCGGTGCAACGAGTTCGCCGCGATGCAGCCGAATGCGTTGGCAAGCGACAGCCAGACAATCGTGCGGTAGAGCTGATCGGCCGGCAGCGCGGGGCCTTGCGACAGCGACCACCAAAACGGCGCCACGACGGAAAATGCAGCGGCGAGCACGACGGAAGCGGTGAAACTAATCGGCAAGTAAAGATAGATGACAAACACGACGCCCACCATCACGGTAGGTCCCATGCTGGGCATGTCGGAGTGCAGCGTCACCATGATGAGGCGCATGGTCATGCCGACGACGACTTCCGCGACCAGCAGAACCTCCAACATGCCCGGCGTGCGCATACGGCGGATCAGCAGCAGGCCGGCGATCGGCAGCCAGATCGTGGCGAACGGCGGGATAAGCGCGCCGAAGCCGCTGGCGTCGTGCAGGTAGGCGTGAAGCTCAACTAGAAAATTCAGACCGCCGGCCACTGCCCCCAGCCCCATCATGAGCAAGGCGCGCCGGCGGTCTTCGGCAAAACGATGGATGCGGTAGTCGCGTTCGCATTGTGGATCGGCGAGACGCGCGCTCCAGCGCGTCACCGCGACCGGTATGAGGTCCTGCGTCGCGGCCTCAACAGCCGCTGGCAATGCGCCCGTACGCGTATCCATCGACAATCGGTCCCGGCTCCAGCGTAGGCGGGTATAGGCCTGACCGGTTGACAAAATCCTAGCATCGGGGGTGCCTTTCCACCGCCGGATCGGCGAGGAAAACTCCGATATTACCGAGGCTTGAGCGATTTGACGGCCTTCAGCATCTCTTTATCTCTTTTGGCGGTTCCATCTTGATCGAGAGCGCCCGGTCGCCGGCCTTCGCGCGCTACTGATTGATGCAGCTATTGATGTAAGTGCTGCGGTCGCCGGCGGCCTGGCCGTAGACGCCGGCCTGATGGGCGCAGCGCGCGGCGCGGTCCTGATAAGTCTCCTGCCCGCGCGGGCCGGAGGGCGCCACCGCCGGTAGGTTCGGCAGCGCGCGGCCGGTTTGCGGCACATAAAGCGGCGGCGGCACGGCGGCCGGCGGCGGCAAGGCCGGCGCCGGCGGTGGAATCACCACGCGCTCAGTCGAGCCGCGCGGCGATTTGTATTTCGGCGGCAGCCAAGGCTCCGGCCGCATGATGGTGTAACGATCGTCGTCGGATTGGCCATGCGCCGGCAAGGCCGGAGCTATTGCGGCCAGCGCAAGGAAAGCGAGGAGCCAAGACCGGTGCGGCATGTTCATCAGATAGGAACCCCGCGCCGCTGTGGCTACTCCTCCTCCGGCGCCTCGACGATCGGATCGTAGCGCTTGGCGTCGAAGCCGAGCAGGTTCCAGGACTGCTCCATGTGCGGCGGCAGCGGCGCGCTGACGTCGATGGTGCCACCGCGCGGATGCGGCACCGAGATGCGGCGCGCCAAGAGATGCAGCTTGTTCTGCATGCCGCCGGGCAGTTCCCAGTTCTCGATGTTGAAATATTTCGGATCGCCGATGATCGGGTTGCCGACATGCGCCATGTGCGCGCGCAGCTGATGGGTGCGGCCGGTGACCGGTTTCAGCGAAATCCAGGCGAGCTTCTGCGCCGCGGTCTCAACCACCGCATAGTAAGTGACGGCATGCACAGCGTCCGTCTCGCCGTGCTTGGCGATGCGCATGTAGGAATCTTCCTCGACTTCCTGTTTGGCAAGGAAAGTCGAGACGCGGCCCTGCTTCGGCTTCGGCACGCCGGCGACCAGCGCCCAGTAGATCTTGCGCGCCGCGCGGGTGCGGAATGTTTTCGCCAGCGCCGCCGCGGCAAAGCGCGTCTTCGCCACCAGCAGGCAGCCGGCAGTGTCCTTGTCGAGCCGGTGCACCAGCCGCGGGCGCTGGGCGTCGGGGTGAGAGCCGCGCAAGGCGCCGAGCATGCCGTCGATATGCTGCGTGGTGCCGGAGCCGCCCTGCACGGCGAGCCCCATCGGCTTGTTGAGCACCAGAACGTCGTCGTCCTCGTAGAGCGTGATCGACTTGATGAAAGCGCGGTCCTTTTGCGTCTGCGGCGCGTCGTCGCGCGGTTTCGGCGCATCGAGCTGGAGCGGCGGGATGCGCACCGCCTGCCCGGCTTCCAGGCGCGCCTTCGGCTGCGTGCGCTTGCCGTTCACGCGCACCTCGCCTTTGCGGATGATGCGCTGGATGTGGCTGAACGACAGGCCGGGAAACCGCCCCTCGAAAAAGCGATCGACCCGCATGCCGTTCTCATCCGGCGTGACGGCGACGGTCTGCACGCCGGTGGAAAAATGCACGGGTTTTGTTGCGACAACCGGCGGCGACGCCGGCTTGGCCACGACGGGGTGTTCGCTCGGTGGACGAACGGGAAAGGTACGGCCTCGGCCGCCGTCACGCTTCGGCGAATGCTTCACGCGCAGGTCGGATTGACGGGGATTGGATCGTTCTTTGGATCGCTCTTTGATGCGCTGATCGCGATCAACGCCGTGACCGCGGCCGCGCGGGCCGGCCTGTTGCCGGCCGCCACCGGGCTGGCGCGGTCCGTTTCTGCGCTGTCTCACGAGGAGCCCCGTTCCCGGCGAAGTTTCGCCCAATAATCCAGCCGCTTTTTGATCTCGCGCTCAAAGCCGCGTTCGGGTGGATTGTAGAAGCGCTGGCGCGGCACCGCGTCGGGAAAATAGTTCTGTCCGGAAAACGCCTCTTCCTGGTCGTGGTCGTAGGCGTAGCCGCGGCCGTAGCCTTCCTCCTGCATCAGCTTGGTCGGCGCATTGAGGATGTGCTTGGGCGGCAGCAGCGAGCCCGCTTGCTTGGCGGTGCGCATGGCGGCGCCGAAGGCGGCGTAGGAGGCATTCGATTTTGGCGCGGTCGCCATGTAGATCACGGCTTCCGCGATTGCCAGATCGCCTTCCGGGCTCCCAAGGAAATCGTAGGCGTCCTTGGCGGCATTGGCGATCACCAGCGCCTGCGGATCGGCCAACCCGATATCCTCGATCGCCATGCGCACCACGCGGCGCGCGATGTAGAGCGGCGGCTCGCCGGCATCGAGCATGCGGCAGAGATAATAGAGCGCCGCGTCGGGATCGGAGCCGCGCACCGACTTGTGCAAAGCGGAGATGAGATTGTAGTGGCCGTCCTGCGCCTTGTCGTAGATCGGCGCGCGGCGCTGCACGATCTCTTGCAACTTCGCAGAGTCAAATTTTTCGTCCTTGCGGGCGGCGCGCCAAACTTCCTCAGCCAGCGTGAGCGCCGCACGGCCGTCGCCGTCGGCCATGCCGATGAGCGCGGTGCGCGCGTCATCGTCGAGCGGCAGCTTGCGGCCCTCGATCTGCTCGGCGCGGGCCAGCAGCTTCTCGATTGCGTCCGCGTCGAGCGATTTGAACACCAGCACGCGCGCGCGCGACAGCAGCGGCGCGTTGAGCTCGAACGACGGGTTCTCGGTCGTGGCGCCGACCAGCACAATGGTGCCGTCCTCCATCACCGGCAGGAAACTATCCTGCTGGGCGCGGTTGAAACGGTGGATCTCGTCTACGAACAGCAGCGTGCCCTGCCCCAGTTCGCGGCGGCGGCGCGCTTCCTCAAACACTTTCTTAAGGTCGGCGACGCCGGTGAAGATCGCGGAAATCTGCTCGAAATGCAGGTCGGTCGCCTGCGCCAACAGCCGCGCCACCGTGGTCTTGCCGGTGCCGGGCGGTCCCCAGAACACCAGCGAGCCGAGCGAGCGGGTCGACAGCATGCGGGTGAGCGCGCCGTCGGCGCCGAGCAGATGGTCCTGCCCCACCACCTCGTCGAGTTTGGTCGGCCGCAAGCGGTCGGCGAGCGGGCGCGGCGCGTCCTTGTCGAGGCCAGCGGCCGCGAACAGCGTCGGGCCCGCTTTGGCGCTTGGCGTCATCCGTTGAAGACCGCGGAAATCTGCTGCCCGCCGCGGCGGATGACGATTTGCCACGAGCGGCTCGGCGTATCGGTGGCGCGGGCAAGATCGCCGGTCTTGGCGATAGGCTCGCCGTTCACCGACACGATGATATCGCCGCGCCTGAAGCCGAGATTGCTGGCGTAGGAACCGTTATCCACGTCCACGACGACCACGCCCTCGTCGGCATTCTGCAACTGCAGTTCGTCGGCGAGCGCCGGCGACAGATTGGCGACCTTGGCGCCGGAGAACGGCGAACGCGAGCGGATGGTGATTTCGTCGCGCGGCGTCGTGGGCGCGGTCTGCAGCGTCACCTTCACGCTCAATTCGCGGCCATCGCGCAGCAGGCCGAGCGTCGCCGTGCCGCCGAGCGGCTGGGTCGCGAAGCGATAATCGAAGGCGTTGACGTCGTCGACCGCCTGGCTATCCACCGACATGATGACATCGCCGGCCTTGAGGCCGGCATGCGCCGCCGGACCGCCGGGAATCACATTGGCGACCAGCGCGCCGGCCGGACGCTTGAGCCCCATGCTGTCGGCAATGTCGGCGGTGACCTGCTGCAGCTTGGCGCCGAGCCACGGCCGCACCACCGCGCTGCCGCCGCTCTTGGCCGAGGCCACCACCACCCGCACCATATTGGCGGGGATGGCAAAACCGATGCCCTGCGAACCGCCCGAACGCGTGAAGATCGCGGTGTTGATGCCGACCAACCGGCCGCTCATGTCGACCAGCGCGCCGCCGGAATTGCCGGGATTGATGGCGGCGTCGGTCTGGATGAAGAACTGGTAATCGCTGACGCCGACCTGTGTGCGCGCCAGCGCCGAGACGATGCCGTGCGTCACGGTCTGCCCGACGCCGAAGGGATCGCCGATCGCGAGCACCACGTCGCCGACTTCGAGCGCATCGGAATTGGCGAATTCCAGAACCGGGAAATGTTCGTGCGCATCCTTGATGCGCAGCACGGCGAGATCGCTGCGCTTGTCCTTGAGCACGATATCGGCCTCGAATTCGCGCTTGTCGGCGAGCGCCACTTTGACCTCGTCGGCGCCCTCGATCACGTGCACGTTGGTGACGACCAGGCCGGATGCGTCGACGATCACGCCGGAGCCGAGGGAGCGTTGCACCTGCCGGCCGCCGCCGCCCGGCATGCCGAAAAACTGGCGGAAGATCGGATCGTCGAACAGCGGGTTGCGGTTCTGCACCACCTTGGCGGCGTAGACATTGACCACCGCCGGCGCCACCCGCTGCACCACCGGCGCGTAGGAGAGCCGCAGCTCTCCGGGGCCGGGCACGCGGCGCTCCTGGGCGGGCGCCGTGGCGGGCGCGCCGGCCAACACGGCCAGCGCGATGGCGGCAAGCAAGGCGGCGGTCAGGGGTCGTTTCAGGCACATGGCGTCGATTCCCGGCAAGATGCCGAGATATAGGCTCCCGCCGGGGCTAAATGAAGGCCGGCGGTCTCCCTCTCCCCGGTTGCGGGGAGAGGTTACAGCCCTATTCCTTCGCCGGCAGCGTGCGCATATAGGCGATCACGTCGGCAATATCCTCGTCGGTCATATGGGCGTAATAGGGATAGCCCATCGGCGGCTTGAGGTGATTGCCGTCCTTGTCGATCCCGGTGGTGATCACCTTCTTGAGTTCGGCATCGCTCCAGCCGCCGACGCCCTTGGTCTTGCTCGCGGTGATGTTGCGCGAAACCGACACGCCCCATGGCCCGGGGAATTCGAAGCCGCCGCGGCCCAAATCCTTGGCCCAGTCATGCTGCCCCTTCACCATCGGGGTGTGGCACTCCATGCAATGGCCAATGGTCGCGAGGTAGTAGCCGTGCTTGATGCGGTCGCTGAACATGGCTTCGGTGTAGGGCTTCTCGGCGCCCGGGAAAATCTGACGCACCTGCGCCATCTTGTAGATCGGGTCCGGCACCTTGTTCGTGATCGGCTTGATCGTGCGCAGATACGCGACGATCGCGTCCATGTCCTTCCTGGTGATGATCTCGTAGAAGCCGGTCGGCATCACCGTGGCGATCGGCGTGCCGTTCGGCCTCACGCCCTTGCGCAGCAGCGTCCGGATCTGGGCGTCGGTCCAGTTGCCGATCCCAGTCTCCTTGTCCTGGGTGATGTTGGACGCCGTCACCTTGAATGGCGGCTCGTCGAATTGGAGGTACCCGGAAAACGCCTTGTCCATGATGTCGCCGGTCGGCCCCTTCGGGGTATGGCAATTGCCGCAGGTCAATATCGTGTTGACGAGATAGTCGCCGCGCTTGACCAGCGCCGACTGTGCATTGGCAATGCCAAGTGTAGCCACGAGGCCGGCGAGCACGGCCGTGACGAAGCGAAACATGGTGTTCCCCCCTGCTTGTTATGCCGTGGAGTATACACATACCGAAAACGGCGGCGAGCGGGATAAAAGCACAAAGGGCGGCCCGAAAGCCGCCCTTGTTAAATTCCTAAAGCCGTCGTGCGTTCAGGCCGCTGCGGTCGCCTCTTCGGCGGGCTTCTTCTCCTGCACCGGCCCGGAATCCTTGCCCTTAGCCTCGAGATCGCGGTCGACGAACTCGATCACCGCTTGTGCGGCACTATCGCCATAGCGGAAGCCGGCCTTAAGCACGCGGGTGTAGCCGCCCTTGCGGTCCTTATAACGGGGGCCGATCACGTCGAACAATTTCTTGACCATGGGGACATCGCGCATTTCCGAAATTGCCTGGCGGCGGGCAGCGAGGCCCCCCTTCTTGGCGAGCGTCACCAGTTTTTCCACGATCGGGCGGAGTTCCTTGGCCTTCGGCAAGGTGGTGACGACCTGCTCGTGCTTGATCAGCGCGGCAGCCAGGTTGGCGAACATGGCGGTGCGATGCGCAGAATGCCTGCCAAGCTTGCGGTGAACTTTTCCGTGACGCATCGCTTAACTCTCCTAGCTTCCTATGACGCAGCCGCGATGCGGCTCAGTAATGATCCTCGAAGCGCTTGGCCAGCTCTTCGATGTTTTCCGGCGGCCAGCCCGGCACTTCCATGCCGAGATGCAGGCCCATCTGTGCCAGCACTTCCTTGATCTCGTTGAGCGACTTGCGGCCGAAGTTCGGCGTGCGCAGCATCTCGGCTTCGGTCTTCTGCACCAGGTCGCCGATATAGACGATGTTGTCGTTCTTGAGACAGTTGGCGGAGCGCACTGACAGCTCGAGCTCGTCCACCTTCTTGAGGAAGGCCGGATTGAACGCGAGATCGGGAATGGTCTCGGCCGTGGTTTCCTTGCGCGGCTCCTCGAAATTCACGAACACGTTGAGCTGGTCCTGCAGGATGCGCGCCGCGTAGGCGAGCGCGTCCTCGGGCGTCACCGCGCCGTTGGTCTCGATGGTCATGGTGAGCTTGTCGTAGTCGAGGATCTGGCCCTCGCGGGTGTTCTCGACCTTGTAGGAAACCTTGCGCACCGGCGAATACAGGCTGTCCACCGGGATCAGGCCGATCGGCGCATCCTCGGGGCGATTGCGCTCGGCCGGCACGTAGCCCTTGCCGGTATTGACGGTGAACTCCATGCGCATCTCGGCGCCTTCGTCGAGGGTGCACAGCACGAGGTCCGGATTGAGCACGACGACGTCGCCCACCGTCTGGATCTCGCCAGCAGTTACGGTGCCGGGGCCCTGCTTCTTGACCACCATGCGCTTGGGACCCTCGCCCTGCATCTTGATGGCAATGTCCTTGATGTTGAGCACGATGTCGGTGACGTCCTCGCGCACGCCGGCGATCGAGGAAAACTCGTGCAGCACGCCGTCAATATGCACGGACTGCACGGCGGAGCCTTGCAGCGAGGACAACAGAATGCGGCGCAGCGCGTTGCCCAGCGTCACGCCGAAGCCGCGCTCGAGCGGCTCGGCGACGACGGTGGCGACCCGCGCGGCGTCGTGGCCGGCGGTCACCTGCAGCTTGTTCGGCCTGATCAATTCCTGCCAATTTTTTTGGATCACGTCATTCACCTTTGAGCGGCGCGAGGCTTTCCCCGCGCATCCCACCCGCCGTGTGGGGAAAAGTTCGGCGGCGGCGGACGCGGCGCGCCCACCCGAAACGAAAATCAAACGCGGCGACGTTTACGCGGCCGGCACCCATTATGCGGGATCGTAGTCACATCGCGGATCGACGTAATGGTGAAGCCCTGCGCCTGCAAAGCGCGCAGGGCCAATTCGCGGCCCGAGCCCGGACCCGACACCTCGACTTCGAGGGTGCGCATGCCGTGCTCCTGCGCCTTCTTGGCGGCATCTTCGGCGGCGACCTGGGCGGCGTAGGGCGTCGATTTGCGCGAGCCCTTGAACCCCATCGTCCCCGACGACGACCAGGCAATGGTGTTGCCCTGCGCATCGGTGATGGTGATCATCGTATTGTTGAACGACGCCGCGACATGCGCGACGCCGGACGCAATGTTCTTGCGTTCGCGCCGGCGAACGCGGGTGGCTTCCTTACCCATTCTCTAGTCCTTTCGCGGCCCGCCGCCGTCAGGCGCGGGCAATTCCTATGATCAGGTCGGTCCGGCGGCTTTCTTCTTGCCGGCGATGGTCTTGGCCGGGCCCTTGCGGGTACGCGCATTGGTATGGGTGCGCTGGCCGCGCACCGGGAGACCCTTGCGGTGGCGCAGGCCCCGGTAACAGCCGAGATCCATCAACCGCTTGATGTTCATCGCCACTTCACGGCGCAGATCGCCCTCGACCATGTAGTCGCGGTCGATCATTTCGCGAATCTGCAGCACTTCGGCGTCGGTCAATTGCGACACCCGCCGCTCCTGCGGCAGGTTAACCTTCTCCATGATTTCATGGGCGATTTTGGGCCCGATGCCATGGATATACTGAAGCGCGATCACGACGCGCTTGTTGGTGGGCAGATTCACGCCCGCGATACGAGCCACGGATGGTCTCTCCTGTTATCGTCCGGCCACGCCCGACGCGCCGAATCTTCGTGTCCCTGGAAGGGGATAGCCCAAAGCGTAACACGACACCTGTCCCCGGATTTCTGGGGCCCGGCATCGCGTCAAACTTCTGAATACGCAGCTTATTAAGGGATTCATCGCGCCTTCGTCAACCTCCGTCGACTACCCGTTTTGCGCTGTCCAGCCTTGTTTTTGGCGCGCGCCGGACGGGCGCGGGACCCGGCGCCGCGGCTGCGGCGGGCTGGTGCCTTGGCGGCGGCCTTCTTTCGCGGCTTAACCTTGGCGCGGCTGGGCTTAGCCTTTTCGGCTGCCTTTTTCGCTCGCTTGGACGCATTTTTTGCGCGTTTGGCGGCCTTTTTCGCACGTTTGGCGGCTTTGGCGAGCGGTTCGTCCAGAATGCGGTTTATAGCGACGGTGACCACATCGATCGGCGCCATGCCGTCCACGACGCGGTGCATGCCGTTGGAGGCGTAATAATACGCGAGCGGGGCCGTTCGCGCCCGGTAGGTGGCCAGCCGGCCTTTGAGGACTTCCGGATTGTCGTCGGCGCGCAGCTTCTCGCCGCGGGCGGTCATTTCCGTCACCCGGGTCTCGATGCGCTGGAGCAGCATGCCTTCGTCCACCTTGAGCTCGATCACCGCGTCGAGCTTGAGGCCGCGCTCGGCCAGCAGGCGGTCGAGCGCCTCAGCTTGCGGCACCGTGCGCGGAAAGCCGTCGAGCACGAAACCGCGCTTGGCGTCGGGCTGATCGATGCGGTCGGCAATGATCGCAACCACCACCTCATCGGGAACCAGCTGGCCGGCATCCATGATGCTTTTGGCGCGCAGGCCGACCGGCGTACCGGCGGCGACCGCGGCGCGCAGCATATCGCCGGTAGAGAGCTGGACAATGCCGTATTTCTTGATCAGGCGCTGCGCTTGCGTGCCCTTCCCCGCCCCCGGCGGGCCGAGCAGGATCAGTCTCATCGATTGCGCCCCCGCAATTTCGAACGTTTGATCAGGCCTTCGTATTGGTGCGCCAGCAGGTAGCCCTGGATCTGCGCGACCGTATCCATGGTGACGCTGACCACAATCAGCAGCGATGTGCCGCCGAAATAGAACGGCACCGCGGCATAGGAGATCAGAATTTCCGGGATCAGGCAGACGATGGCGAGGTAGAGCGCACCGATCACCGTGATGCGCGAGAGCACATAGTCGATATATTCCGCCGTGCGCTCGCCCGGCCTTATGCCCGGGATGAAGCCGCCGTGCTTCTTCAGATTATCGGCGGTCTCGGTCGGGTTGAACACTATCGCGGTGTAGAAGAACGCGAAGAACACGATCAGCGCGATGTACAACAACAAGAACAGCGGCCGCCCGTGGCCGAGCAGCGTGGTGATCGTGGTGAGCCAGCCCGGCCCGCTGCCAGCGTTGAAATTGGCGACCGTGGTCGGCAACAGCAGCAGCGAGGACGCGAAGATCGGCGGGATCACTCCCGAAGTGTTGAGCTTGAGCGGCAGATGCGAGGACTGGCCCTCGAACATGCGGTTGCCGACCTGCCGTTTGGGATATTGGATCAGCAGCCGGCGCTGCGCGCGCTCCATGAACACGATGAAGGCGATGACCGCCACCGCCATCACGATGACGGCGAGGATGAGACCGGTCGACAGCGCGCCTTGCCGGCCGAGTTCGAGAGTGCCGGCAATCGCCGAAGGCAATTGCGCCACGATGCCGGACAAGATGATCAGCGAGATGCCGTTGCCGATGCCGCGCGAGGTGATCTGCTCGCCCAGCCACATCAGGAACATGGTGCCGCCGGTGAGCGTGATCACGGTGGAGATGCGGAAGAAAAAGCCGGGATCGGCGACCACACTGCCGGCGCCTTCCAGCCCGATCGAAATGCCGTAGGCCTGGAACGCGGCGAGCACCACGGTGAGATACCGGGTATACTGGTTCATGATCTTGCGGCCCAACTCGCCCTCCTTCTTGAGCGCTTCGAGCGTGGGCGAGACCGTCGTCATCAGCTGAATGATGATCGAGGCCGAAATGTAGGGCATGATGTTGAGCGCAAAGATCGCCATCCGGTGGATGCCGCCGCCGGAGAACATATTGAACATGCCGAGAATGCCGCCGGCCTGGGTATTGAAGATCTGCTCCCAGGCGGTCGGGTCGATGCCGGGCAGCGGGATATAGGTGCCCAGGCGATAGACCAGCAGCGCGCCGACCGTGAACCAGATGCGCTTTTTGAGCTCTTCGGCCTTGGCAAGAGCGCCGAAGTTGAGATTGGCCGCCAGTTGTTCCGCTGCCGAAACCATCAGTCGCTCCTTGCGCCCCGCCCTAACGTCCCGTCACGCCCCGCTCCCCGATCACGTCGGAGACAAACTTCCGCGGGCATCCAGTCACCGCGACCCTCTAGATATGCTCGAACTACCGATCTTGTAGTCACGGATCACTGGACCGCCCGCCTGCGCGGGCGATGACACCACGGAGTAACTATTCGGCTTTATTCTCTTCGCCTTCGGCTGCGTCCGCCTTGGGCTTGCCGCCCTTCGGCTTGTCGCCGCCCTTGGCCGCTTCCAGCGCCATGCGCTTGTTCTTGCCCCTCGGCTCGGGGTCCACTTCCTTGACCGGGGCGAGGATTTTCACGCTGCCGCCGGCCTTCTCGACCGCCGCGATGGCCGACTTCGAAGCGCGAAAGACCACGAAATCGACCTTGCTCTTGAGTTCGCCGTCGCCGAGCAGCTTCACGCCGCCCTTGGCGCGGCGCATCAGGCCGGCCTTGACCATGGCCGCAGCGTCGACCGGGCTGCCGGTATCGATGAGCTTGGCGTCTATCGCCGCCTGCACTTTGCCGATATTGGTTTCGTTGAGCTTGACCGCGAACGAAGTGTTGCGGAAGCCGCGTTTGGGCAGGCGCCGGTGCAGCGGCATCTGGCCACCTTCGAAGCCCTTGATGCGCACGCCCGAGCGAGCGGTCTGGCCCTTGCCGCCGCGCCCGCCGGTCTTGCCCATGCCGGAGCCGATGCCACGGCCGATGCGCAGGCGGTTCTTGCGCGCGCCCGGGCGGTCGGCGATCTCATTAAGTTTCATGGCGGTCGTCCTTCTTACTTCGCTTCGCCGACCACGCGCACCAGATGGCGCAGCTTGCGGATCATGCCGCGCGTCGACGGCGTGTCCGGCAGGTCGCGGGTGCGGCCGATCTTGTTCAGCCCGAGCCCGACCAGGGTCTCGCGCTGGTCATGGTGGCGCCGCGCGGGGCTCGCCACCTGCTCGACCTTGATTGTTTTTGCTTGAGCCATTGGCTTATTCCTTAGTCGGCCGCCGGTTCGGCGTCGCCCTCGCGGCGGCGCGATTGCAGCGTGGAGACCTTGATGTTGCGGCGAGCCGCGACCGAGCGCGGCGAATCCTGGTGCTTGAGCGCGTCGAAAGTTGCGCGCACCACGTTGTACGGATTTGACGAGCCGAGCGACTTCGCCACCACGTCCTGAATGCCGAGCGTTTCGAACACGGCGCGCATCGGACCGCCAGCGATGATGCCGGTTCCCGGAGGCGCCGCGCGCAGGAACACCTTGCCGGCGCCGTGCCGCCCGAGCACGTCATGATGCAGAGTGCGGCCTTCGCGCAGCGGCACTCGCGTGAGGCTGCGCTTGGCGGCGTCGGTGGCCTTGCGGATCGCCTCCGGCACTTCGCGCGCCTTACCGTGGCCAAAACCGGCGCGGCCTTTCTGATCGCCGACGATCACCAGCGCGGCGAACGCGAAACGGCGGCCGCCCTTCACCACCTTGGCCACACGATTGATGTGAACAAGCTTGTCGGTGAATTCGCTGTCGCGTTCCTCGCGGCCACCGCCAGCACGGTCACGTCGCGGCTCTCGTCGGGGTTCATGTGCCATGTGTGTTCAATCCGTTAGAAATTGAGGCCGCCTTCACGCGCGGCGTCGGCCAGCGCTTTGACGCGCCCGTGATAGAGATAGCCGCCGCGGTCGAACACGACGTCCTTGATACCTTTTTCCTTGGCGCGTTCGGCGATCAGCTTGCCGACCGACTTCGCCGCATCGATATTGGCGCCGGTCTTGGCGCCCTTGCGCAGCGTCTTTTCGAGCGACGAGGCGGCCGCAAGGGTCTCGCCTTTATTGTCGTCGATAAGCTGGGCGTAGATGTGCTTGGACGAGCGGAATACCGTCAGCCGCGCGCGGCCACTGGTGCCGGCGGCAAGCTTGACGTTGCGGCGCACGGTCGCCGTCCGTCGCGCAGTCCGATCACTTAATCTCGACATCGCGCGTTCCTCTACTTCTTCTTCCCTTCCTTGCGGAAGATGTATTCGCCGACATATTTCACGCCCTTGCCCTTGTACGGCTCCGGCGGGCGGAAGCCGCGGATCTCGGCGGCAACGTGCCCGACCTTTTGCTTGTCGATGCCGGTCACCACGATCTCGGTCGGCTTCGGCGTCGCAATCGTGATCCCGTCCGGGATCGCGAAGTTCACGTCGTGGGAAAAGCCGAGTTGCAGGTTCAGGGACTTGCCCTGGACCGCGGCACGGAAACCGACGCCGACGATCTCCAGCCGCTCCTCGAAGCCCTTGGTCACGCCCGCCACCAGATTGGCAACCAGCGTGCGCGAGGTGCCCCACATTGCACGGGCACGTTTGCTCTCGCCGCGCGGCTCGAGCTTGACGCCGGTTTTGTCCATGGCGACCCCGACGTCGTCATGCAGCACGACCTGCATGGCGCCCTTCGGGCCCTTCACCTTGACGGTCTGTCCATCCACGTTGGCGGTGACGCCGGACGGGATCGCGACCGCTTTTTTCCCGATTCGCGACATTAGAACACCGTGCAAATGATTTCGCCGCCGACATTGGCGTCGCGAGCTTCGTGATCGGCCATCACGCCCTTGGGCGTGGACAGAATCGAAATGCCGAGGCCGTTATTGATGCGCGGCAGCGCCTTGACCGAGGCGTAGACGCGCCGACCAGGCTTGGAAACGCGCGAAATCTCGCGGATCACCGGCTCGCCGTCGAAATATTTCAGTTCGATCTCGAGCTCGCTGCGGCCATCGGCATGCGCGACGCTGGCATAGCCGCGGATATAGCCTTCGGTCTTGAGCACCTCGCAGACGCGTTCGCGCTGCTTGGAACCCGGCATGGAAACCTTCGACTTGGCACGCATCTGCGCATTGCGGATGCGGGCAATCATGTCGCCGATCGGATCGTTGACAGCCATCGCGATCTCCCCCTCACCAGCTCGACTTCACAAGGCCCGGAATCAGGCCCTTGGAGCCGAGGTCGCGCAAGGCGATGCGGCTGAGTTTATGTTTGCGGTAATAGGCGCGCGGACGGCCGGACAGTTCGCAGCGATTGCGAATGCGGGTGGCCGAGGAATTGCGCGGCAATTCGGCAAGCTTGAGGGTGGCGGCGAAACGCTCCTCCATCGGCAGCTTCTTGTCGCGGGCAATCGCCTTGAGCGCCTTGCGGCGATTGGCGTAACTCTTCGCCAGCCTGCGCCGCCGGTTGTTCTTTTCGATCATACTCTTCTTCGCCATTACCTTCGCTCCTTGTTTCCGCGTTTGAGGGAACGGAAATCGCCCCTCACTGCCGGAACGGGAAATTGAATGCAGCCAGCAAAGCGCGCGCCTCGTCGTCGTTGCGCGCGCTCGTGCAAACGGTGATGTCGAGGCCCCAGGAATCGACGACCTTGTCGAAGTCGATCTCCGGAAACACGATGTGTTCCTTGATGCCGAGGCTGTAGTTGCCGCGGCCGTCGAAGCTCTTCGGATTGAGTCCGCGGAAGTCGCGGATGCGTGGCAGCGCGATATTCACCAGCCGGTCGATGAAGTCGTACATGCGCGTCTTGCGCAGCGTCACCTTGCAGCCGATGGCCTGGCCGTCGCGCAGCTTGTAGGTGGCGATCGACTTGCGCGACTTGGTGATCACGGCCTTCTGGCCGGCGATCAGCGTCAGGTCGGAAGCGGCATTGTCCACCTTCTTGCGGTCGGCAACGCCCTCGCCGATGCCCATGTTGAGCACGACCTTGGTGATCACCGGCACCTGCATGCGGTTGGTATAGCCGAACTGCTTGCTCAGCTCGCCGCGGATCACCTGTTCGAAATGGGTCTTGAGCCGCGCCACGTAGTCGGAGCGCTCGCGTGGCTTCTTGACCTTCGGCGCGTCGCTCTTGGGCGCGCGGGTTTCCTTGGCGGCCTTCGGCGGCTTCGGCTTCTTGGCCTCGGTGTTTGTTTGCGTGTCAGCCATCGATCTCAACTCCGGAGCGCTTGGCGATGCGTACTTTCTTGCGGTCTTGCCCCTCGCCGACGAACTTGAAGCCGACACGGGTCGGCTTGCCGTCCTTGGGATCAGCGAGTGCCAGGTTGGATAAATGAATCGTCCCTTCCTTGGAGACGATCCCGCCCTCCTGCTGCGCCGTTTGGCGCTGGTGGCGCTTGACCATGTGGATGCCGCGCACCAGAGCGCGGCTGTCGGCCGGATGCACGGCCAGGACCTCGCCGGTACGGCCCTTGTCGCGGCCGGCGACCACGATCACCTTGTCGCCCTTCTTGATCTTGGCGGCCATCACAGCACCTCCGGGGCGAGCGAGATGATCTTCATGTGATTTTTGGCGCGCAATTCGCGCGGCACCGGCCCGAAGATGCGGGTTCCCACCGGCTCCATCTGCGGGGTGATCAACACCGCCGCATTGCGGTCGAAGCGAATGATGGAGCCGTCCGGGCGCTTGATATCCTTGGAGATGCGCACCACCACGGCCTTCATCACCTCGCCCTTCTTCACGCGACCGCGCGGAATGGCTTCCTTCACCGAGACGACGATGACGTCGCCGATGGTGGCGTATTTGCGTTTGGAGCCGCCCAGCACCTTGATGCACATGACGCGGCGCGCGCCGGAATTGTCCGCCACGTCGAGGTTGGTTTGCATCTGAATCATGATGCGGCTCTCACTTTATTGGCGCTCATCGCGCTTATTGAACTTTCAATTTCTTTTCGCCCCGGACCACTTCCCAGCACTTGAGCTTGGAAATGGGCCGACGCTCCTCGATCCACACGATATCGCCGACGCCGAACTCGTTCTTCTCGTCATGCGCGTGGTATTTCTTCGATCGGCGAATGACCTTCTTCATCGTCGCGTGTGAAAAACGCCGGTCGACGCGCACGACAATGGTTTTGTCCTGCTTGTCGCTGACGACGACGCCCTGGAGCGTACGTTTCGGCATATCTAACCCCTTACTTCGACTTCTTCGCGGCAGTCTTCTTCGCGCCAGCCTTGAGGCTCTTCGCGGACTGCGGCTTCTTTGATTTCGGCTTGTCGGATTTCGGCTTTTCGGCCTTCGGCTTGGCAACCTTGGGCTTCGCCTCAGCTTTCGGCTTCGGCGCGATGTCCGGCATCGATCCGGCGCGCTTCTGCGCGGCGATGGTCTTCAGACGGGCGACATCGCGGCGGATGACGCGCACGCGCGAGGTGTTCTCGAGCTGCCCGGTGGCGCGCTGGAAGCGCAGATTGAACTGCTCCTTCTTCAGCTTGAGCACTTCGTCGTCGATCTGGTCGAGCGTCATCGCTCTTACGTCTACGGCTTTCATGGGCTTACTCGGCGATACGTTCGATGAAGCGGGTCTTGACCGGCAGTTTGGCGGCGGCGAGCGCCAGCGCTTCCTTGGCGATGGCGATCGGAATGCCATCCACCTCGAACAGGATGCGGCCGGGCTTGACGCGGCAAACCCACAATTCGGGCGTGCCCTTGCCTTTGCCCATGCGGATTTCGATCGGCTTTTTCGACACCGGCACGTCCGGGAAGACGCGGATCCACACTCGGCCCGACCGCTTCATGAAGCGGGTCAGCGCGCGGCGCGCGGCCTCGATCTGGCGCGCGGTGACGCGCTCGGGCTCCAGCGCCTTGAGGCCGTATTGGCCGAAGGCGAGCGTGGAGCCGCTGGTGGCGACGCCGTGGATGCGGCCCTTGAACGCCTTGCGGAACTTGGTGCGGATCGGTTGCAGCATGACTTAACTCTGGTTGTCCCTTCAGGCCGCGGCGTCGCGGCGCGGGCGGCCTTGGTCGCCTTCGGCGAGCTTCTTGTCCTGCGCCATCGGATCGTGTTCGAGGATTTCGCCCTTGAAGATCCAGACCTTGACGCCGCAAGTGCCGTAGGTGGTGAACGCGGTGGCAACGCCGTAGTCGACGTCGGCGCGCAGCGTATGCAGCGGCACGCGGCCTTCGCGGTACCACTCCATGCGCGCGATTTCGGCGCCGCCGAGACGGCCGGAGCAGTTGATGCGGATGCCTTCCGCGCCCAACCGCATGGCCGACTGCACCGCGCGCTTCATGGCGCGGCGAAACGCGACGCGGCGCTCGAGCTGTTGCGAAATCGATTCGGCCACCAGTTGCGCGTCGAGTTCCGGCTTGCGGATTTCGACGATGTTGATGACCACGTCGCTCTGGGTGAGCTTGGCCACCGCCTTGCGCAGTTTCTCGATGTCGGCGCCCTTCTTGCCGATCACCACGCCGGGACGCGCCGAATGAATTGTGACGCGGCACTTCTTGTGCGGCCTCTCAATGATGATCTTCGACACCGCCGCCTGCTTGAGCTGCTTCATCAGCTCCTCGCGGATCTTGATGTCCTCGTGCAGCAGCGTGCCGTACTCGGTCTTGCCGGAGTACCAGCGCGAGTCCCAGGTGCGGTTGATCCCGAGACGCAGCCCAATCGGATTGACTTTCTGACCCATCGACGACCCCTTTAGGCTTTCGCCGCGGCTGGCGCCTCGACCTGACGCACGACGATGGTCAGGTGGGAGAACGGCTTCAAAATGCGCCCCATGCGGCCGCGGCCGCGCGGGTTAAAGCGCTTGATCACCAGCGCCTTTCCGACGTGGGCCTCGGCGACGACCAACTCGTCGACATCGAGGTCGTGATTGTTTTCGGCGTTGGCGATCGCCGAATTCGAGACACTTGCGCACATCCAAGGCGATGCGCTTGCGCGAAAACTGCAGGTCGGCGAGCGCGCTCGCGACCTTCTTGCCGCGGATCATCTGCGCGACAAGATTGAGCTTCTGCGGACTGATCCGGATCATCCGGCTCACCGCCTTCGCCTCATTATCCGGGAGGCTTCGCTCGCGTGCGCTTTTGCCCATGACGTGTCTCTCGATTCCTTAACTCGCCGCCGGCGTCGCGGCGGGCGCGGCAGGCGCAGCGCCCGGCGCTGCGGGTGCGGCGGCCGTTCGCTTGGCTTTGCGGTCTGATGAGTGGCCGTAGAACATCCGGCCCGGCGCGAATTCGCCGAACTTGTGACCGATCATTTCCTCGGTCACCATCACCGGGATGTGCTTCTGCCCGTTATAAACGCCGAAATTCAGGCCGACGAATTGCGGCAGAATGGTCGAGCGCCGGCTCCAGATCTTGATCATCTCGTGACGGCCCGATGCGCGCGCGGCTTCCGCCTTGCGCAGCAAGTAGCCGTCGACGAATGGGCCTTTCCATAATGAGCGCGACATAGCTCTATCCCTACTGCTGCTGCTTCTTGCGGTCGTGCCGGCTGGCGACGATGAACTTGGTGGTGCGCTTGTTCTTGCGGGTCTTGGCGCCCTTGGTCGGCTTGCCCCACGGCGTGACCCAATGCTTGCCGCCCTTGGTGCGACCGCCGTGCGGGTGGTCGACCGGGTTCATGGTGATGCCGCGGTTGTGCGGCATACGGCCCTTCCAGCGCTGGCGGCCCGCCTTGCCGATCGTGGTGTTCATGTTGTCCGGGTTCGACACCGCGCCGATGGTCGCCATGCAACGGCCATGCACCAAGCGTTGCTCGCCGGAACTGAGCCGCAGAATGACGTAATCCTGGTCGCGCCCCGCGATCTGCGCGTAGCTGCCGGCCGAGCGCGCGATCTGCCCGCCCTTGCCGATCTTGATCTCGATGTTGTGCACGATGGTGCCGACCGGAACATTGGCGATCGGCATGGCGTTGCCCGGTTTCACGTCGGCATGCTCGGAAGCGATCACCTGATCGCCGGCGGCAAGCCGCTGCGGCGCCAGGATGTAGGCGAGCTCGCCGTCCTGATACTTGACAAGCGCGATGAAGGCGGTGCGGTTGGGATCGTACTCGATCCGCTCCACCGTCGCCGCCACGTCGAACTTGGTGCGGCGGAAATCGATCTTGCGGTAGGCCTGCTTGTGGCCGCCGCCGCGGAAACGCGAGGTGATGCGGCCATTATTGTTGCGGCCGCCAGACGAATGCTGACCTTCGGTCAACGCCTTCACCGGCGCGCCCTTGTACAGCGACGAGCGATCAATGTTGACCAGCTGGCGCTGACTCGGCGTGGTCGGATTGTATGTTTTCAAAGCCATCGGAAGCTTCCCTTACAATCCCGTGGTCACGTCGATCCGGTGACCCTCTTCGAGCGTCACGACCGCGCGCTTCACGTCGGACAGCAGCCCGACTTTGTTCTTGAACATCTTGCGCTTGCCCTTGCGGGTGAGCGTGTTGACGTTCTTCACCTTGACGTCGAACAGCTTCTCTACCGCTTCCTTGATCTGCGGCTTGGTCGCGGTCTTGCGCACCTTGAACACGACCTTGTTGTGCTCGGAGGCCATGGTCGCCTTTTCGGTGATCACCGGGGCGATGATGACGTCGTAATGGCGGGGATCGCTGGTGGTCATTTGAAGCGCGCCTCCAGCGCATCGAGCGCGGCCTTGGTCAGCACCAAAGTCTTGCGCCGCATGATGTCGTAGACGTTGATGCCCTGCACCGGCAGCACGTCGATGTTCGGAATATTGCGCGCGGCGGAGCTGAAATTCGCATCGACCTCGGCGCCGTCGATGATCAGCGCGTTCGCCAGCCCGAGCTTGCCGAACTGCTTGGCCAGCGCCTTGGTCTTGGCGTCCTTCATTGTCGCCTTGTCGAGGACGATGATGCCGCCGCCCTTGGCCTTGGACGAGAGCGCATGCTTGAGCGCGAGCGCGCGCACTTTTTTCGGCAGATCGATGGCGTGACTGCGCACCACCGGACCGAAGGCGCGTCCGCCGCCGCGGAACTGCGGCACGCGCGCCGAGCCATGGCGGGCGCCGCCGGTGCCCTTCTGCGCATACATCTTCTTGCCGGTGCGCCAGATTTCCGAGCGGTCCTTGGCCTTATGGGTGCCGCGCTGACGCTTGGCGAGCTGCCAGTTGACGCAACGCTGCAGGATGTCGCTGCGCGGCTCGAGGCCGAAGATCGCATCCGACAGGCTGACGGAGCCGGCTTCCTTGCCTTCGAGCGTGGTGATCTTCAGTTCCATGTTACGCGCCCTCCGTCGTGGCGGGGGCCTCGGCAGCCGGCGCGGCGTCCGGCTTGGCCTCGGATTTCGTCTCGACGGCTTCCGCTAGGCGGAACTTGCCGGGCTTCGGCGCGTCTTTCGGCAACGCCTTCTTCACGGCGTCGCGCACCATAATCCAGCCGCCCTTGGCGCCGGGCACCGCGCCCTCGACGAGGATGAGGCCGCGCGCGACGTCGGTCTGCACGACCTTGAGATTGAGCGTGGTTACCCGATCGACGCCCAGATGGCCGGGCATCTTCTTGTTCTTGAAGGTCTTGCCGGGATCTTGCCGGCCGCCGGTGCCGCCAATCGAGCGGTGCGAAATCGACACGCCGTGCGAGGCGCGCAAGCCCGCAAAATTCCAACGCTTCATGCCGCCGGCAAAGCCCTTGCCGATCGAGGTGCCGCAGACGTCGACGAACTGTCCGACGACGAAATGATCGGCGGTGATCTCGGCGCCGACCGGGATCAGCGCGTCCTCGGTCACGCGGAATTCGGCCAGCTTGCGCCTGGGCTCGACCTTGGCCTTGGCGAAATAGCCGCGGTCGGCCTTGATCATGTTGTTGGTGCTGCGCGCGCCCGAACCGAGCTGGAGCGCGACATAGCCGTTCTTATCCTTGGTCCGGTGGGCGATCACCTGGCACTGCGCCAAGCGCAGCACCGTGACCGGCACGTGCTCACCGGCATCGGTGAACAACCGGGTCATCCCCAACTTCTGCGCAACCACTCCGGAACGCATTTTCTTCCTCGCGCGGCCTTTACAGTTTGATCTCGACGTCGACGCCGGCGGCGAGGTCGAGCTTCATCAGCGCGTCCACCGTCTGCGGCGTCGGATCGACGATGTCCAAGAGGCGCTTGTGCGTGCGCATCTCGAACTGTTCGCGGCTCTTCTTGTCGACGTGCGGCGAGCGGTTCACCGTGAACTTCTCGATTCTCGTCGGCAGCGGGATCGGGCCACGGACCTGAGCGCCAGTGCGCTTGGCCGTGTTCACGATCTCGCGCGTCGACGCATCGAGGATGCGGTGATCGAACGCCTTGAGCCGGATCCGGATATTCTGGCCGTTCATTTTCGTTTCTCTTCTCGACTGCCATCGTCCGCCACGGCGGACGATCCAGTCATCGCTAGTCCTTCAGTTCACCCGCGACGTCGCGGAATACTGGGTGCCCCGCTTGCGCGGGGCACGACAGCACAGCCTTACTCGATGATGCTCGCCACCACGCCGGCGCCGACGGTGCGGCCGCCCTCGCGAATGGCGAAGCGGAGCTTCTCTTCCATGGCGATCGGCACGATCAGGTGCACTTCCATCGCCACGTTGTCGCCCGGCATCACCATTTCGGTACCGGCCGGCAGGTGCACCACGCCGGTCACGTCGGTGGTGCGGAAGTAGAACTGCGGACGGTAGTTGGTGAAGAACGGGGTATGACGGCCGCCCTCTTCCTTGGTGAGGATGTAGGCTTCCGCCTTGAACTTGGTGTGCGGCTTGACCGAGCCGGGCTTGCACAGCACCTGACCGCGCTCGACTTCCTCGCGCTTGGTGCCGCGCAGCAGGCAGCCGACGTTGTCGCCGGCCTCGCCCTGGTCGAGCAGCTTGCGGAACATCTCGACGCCGGTAACGACGGTCTTCTGCGTCGGCTTGATGCCGACGATCTCGACTTCCTCGCCGACCTTGATGATGCCGCGCTCGATGCGGCCGGTGCAGACGGTGCCGCGGCCGGAGATCGAGAACACGTCTTCCACCGGCATCAGGAACGGCTGGTCCTTCGGGCGTTCCGGCTGCGGGATGTAGTCGTCCACGGCCTTCATCAGCTCGAGGATGGCGTCATGGCCGAGCTTGGGATCCTTGCCTTCGAGCGCCATCAGCGCCGAGCCCTTGACCACCGGGATCTTGTCGCCGGGGAAATTGTACTTCGACAGCAACTCGCGGACTTCGAGCTCGACCAGCTCGAGCAGTTCCGGATCGTCGACCATGTCGACCTTGTTCATGAACACGACCAGCGCCGGCACGCCGACCTGGCGGGCGAGCAGGATGTGCTCGCGGGTCTGCGGCATCGGGCCGTCGGCGGCGGAGACCACCAGGATGGCGCCGTCCATCTGCGCCGCGCCGGTAATCATGTTCTTCACGTAGTCGGCGTGGCCCGGGCAGTCGACGTGCGCGTAGTGGCGCTTCTCGGTTTGGTATTCGACGTGCGCGGTCGAGATGGTGATGCCGCGCGCCTTCTCTTCCGGCGCCTTGTCGATCTGATCATAGGCGGTGAAGGTGGCGCCGCCGGTTTCCGCCAGCACCTTGGTGATCGCCGCCGTCAGCGTCGTCTTGCCGTGGTCGACGTGACCGATCGTACCGATGTTGCAATGCGGCTTATTGCGCAGGAATTTTTCTTTGGCCATGGACCTCTCCGTTCAGAACCTTAAGGTTGCGATCGTCACGCGAATTTCTTTTGCACTTCCGCCGACACGTTGGCCGGCAGTTCAGCGTAGTGATCGAATTGCATGGTGAATGTGGCGCGGCCCTGAGACATGGACCGCAGTTGGTTGACGTAGCCGAACATGTTCATCAGCGGCACCATCGCGTTGATCACGTTGGCATTGCCGCGCATGTCCTGGCCCTGGATTTGCCCGCGCCGCGAATTGAGATCGCCGATGACGGAGCCGGTGTAGTCCTCCGGCGTCACGCATTCGACCTTCATGATCGGCTCGAGCAGCACGGGCCGCGCCCTTTGCAGCGCTTCCCGCAGGCACTGACGCGCGCAGATTTCGAACGCCAAAGCCGACAAGTCGACGTCGTGATACTTGCCGTCGATCAGCGTGACCTTGAGATCGACCACCGGGAAGCCGGCGAGCGGGCCGGAGCCGAGCACCGATTCGAGGCCCTTCTCGACGCCGGGGATGAATTCCTTCGGCACCGCGCCGCCGATGATTTCGTTCTCGAATTCGAACGGCGTGCCGGGCGGCACGGGTTCGGCAATGATCTTGATCGCCGCGAACTGGCCGGAACCGCCGGTCTGCTTCTTGTGGGTGTAATCGTGCTCGACCTTTTGGGTGATCTTCTCGCGGAACGCCACCTGCGGGGCGCCAATATTGGCGTCGACCTTGTAGGTGCGCTTGAGGATGTCGACCTTGATGTCGAGATGCAGTTCGCCCATGCCCTTGAGGATGGTCTGGCCGCTTTCCTGGTCGGTGGAGACGCGGAACGACGGATCCTCGGCGGCGAGCTTGGCGAGCGCGACGCCGAGCTTTTCCTGGTCGGCTTTCGACTTCGGCTCGATTGCGATCTCGATCACCGGATCGGGGAATTCCATCTTTTCCAGGATCACCGCCTGCTTGGGATCGCACAGCGTGTCGCCGGTGCGCACTTCCTTGAGGCCGGCCAGCGCGACGATGTCGCCGGCATAGGCTTCCTTGATGTCCTCGCGGTTGTTCGCATGCATCAGCAGCATGCGGCCGATGCGCTCTTTGCGTTCCTTGGTCGAATTGACCACGCCGGTGCCGCTGGTGAGCGTGCCCGAATAGATGCGGCAGAAGGTGATGGTGCCGACGAAGGGGTCGTCCATGATCTTGAAGGCAAGCAGCGCGAGCGGCGCATTGTCCTTCGGCTCGCGTATGATGTCTTCGCCGTTATCAGGGTTGATGCCGTGGATCGGCGGCACGTCGAGCGGGCTCGGCAGGTAATCGACGACGGCGTCGAGCAGAGGCTGCACGCCCTTGTTCTTGAATGCCGAGCCGCACAGCACCGGGAAGAACGCGCCGGTGATCACCGCCTTGCGGATCAGCTTCTTGATCGTGGCCTCGTCGGGCATCTTGCCTTCGAGGTAGGCGGTGGCCGCGTCATCGTCGACTTCGCAGGCCGCCTCGATCATCTTGTCGCGGTATTCCTGCGCCTGATCGAGCATGTCGGCGGGAATATCGATGTCGTGATAATCGGCGCCGAGGGATTCGTCGTTCCACACCACGCCCTTCATGCGCACCAGATCGATGAGGCCCTTGAAGTTCTGCTCGGAACCGATCGGCAGCTGGATCGCCACCGGCTTGGCGCCGAGGCGGGTCACGATATCTTCCATGCATTTGAAGAAGTCGGCGCCGATTTTGTCCATCTTGTTGGCGAAGACGATGCGCGGCACTTTGTACTTGTCGCCCTGACGCCAGACCGTTTCGGTCTGCGGCTCGACGCCCTGGTTGCTGTCGAGCACGACAACTGCGCCGTCGAGCACGCGCAGCGAACGCTCCACCTCGATGGTGAAGTCGACGTGGCCCGGGGTGTCGATGATGTTGAGGCGCTTTTCTCTCCAGAACGCGGTGGTCGCGGCCGAGGTGATGGTGATGCCGCGTTCCTGCTCCTGCTCCATCCAATCCATCGTCGCGGCGCCTTCGTGCACCTCGCCGATCTTATGGCTCTTGCCGGTGTAATAGAGGATCCGCTCCGTGGTCGTAGTTTTCCCGGCATCGATGTGCGCCATGATGCCGAAATTGCGGTAGTCCTCGATCGGATGATTACGGGGCATTGCAGTTCTAGTCCTTGATCCTGTTGTTCGCCGTCACCAGCGGTAATGCGAGAAGGCCCGGTTGGCTTCCGCCATCTTGTGGGTGTCCTCGCGCTTCTTGACGGCGTTTCCCCGGTTATTGGATGCGTCGAGCAGCTCGGCCGAGAGCCGTTCGGTCATCGTCTTTTCGTTGCGCTCGCGCGCCGCCGAGATGATCCAGCGAATGCCGAGCGCCTGCCGGCGCGAGGTACGCACTTCTACCGGCACCTGATAGGTGGCGCCGCCGACGCGGCGCGAGCGCACTTCGATTGACGGCATTACATTGTCGAGCGCCTGCTGGAACACGCCGAGCGGGTTCTGCTTGGTCTTGCTCTCGATCATCTCCAGCGCGCCGTAGACGATGCCTTCGGCGACCGACTTCTTGCCGGCATACATGACGGCATTCATAAACTTGCTGACGACGACGTTCCCGAACTTCGGGTCCGGAATGATTTCGCGCTTTTCTGCGGCGTGACGGCGAGACATGACGCTGACCCTTATTTCGGACGCTTGGCGCCGTACTTCGAACGGCGCTGTTTGCGGTTCTTGACGCCCTGGGTGTCGAGCACGCCGCGCAGGATGTGGTAGCGCACGCCCGGCAGGTCCTTTACGCGGCCGCCGCGGATCATCACCACCGAATGTTCCTGCAGATTGTGTCCCTCGCCCGGGATGTAGCCGATCACCTCAAAGCCGTTAGTCAAACGAACCTTCGCCACCTTGCGCAGCGCCGAGTTCGGCTTCTTCGGCGTTGTAGTGTAGACGCGCGTGCAGACGCCGCGCTTCTGCGGGCTCGCCTGCAGCGCCGGCGCCGTGATGCGCACCCGGAGGGGCTTGCGCGGATTGGCAATCAACTGGTTGATCGTCGGCATTGGTTGCCTTCGCTACTTTCGTTTGGGCCCTGAAAGCCCGGAATCGTTCAAGGCTTTCGCCCCTCGCAAGATCGCGCGGGCGCCCTCGCCCGCGGTTCGTTTTGGGCTTATCGCCCCGGCAGTCCCGCGCGACTTTTCCACGCGCAAAACGAAATCGCGCCATCCGCCTGAAATGCGGGGGCGCTCCTCCGTTCCGGACGACCACGATGCGGTAAAGCGCCGCGGCCGATCACACGTCAGTCTGACAGTGGCTGTCAGAGGCAGCGTCTGAGCTTCAATCCTCGAGGCGATGCGCCGGCCAAGCTTTGAGAAACACAGCAATCTCAAAGGGTTAGCCGGGCGGCCGTTCCGAGCAAGCGAAGCTCACCGCCTGCCGAAAAGTGTCGCGTATGTATCGGCCGGGGTCGTCTAAGTCAAGGCGCAAGCGGCGGGAAAATCGCGATTTCGCGGCCTTTTCCGGGCCTTGGCGGCCAGGTTGGCGCGGATTTCAATCAAGCTTAACCAGCACGCCGTCAGCCCCGCCCAAGGTGAACCGCCCACGCACCGCCTCCCCGTCGCGATTCGAGTGGGCGGAGATGACGATAGTTCCATGCAGATCCGGCGGCAGGATGGCCGCCGCCGGACCGGGGCCGAAGTTGAGCGCAACGAAAAACCGCGCGCCGTGCCGCTCGCGGATGAATGCGAGCACGTCGCCCTCGGCCCGGACCGGCCGGTAGGTTCCGGTCGCGAGCGCAGGATACTTGCTCCGCAAGCCGACCAGCCGGCGATACAGACTATAAAGCGAGCCGGGATCGCCCCGTTGGTTCGCCACATTGCGCGAGGCCACGTCCTCGCTCAGCGGCAGCCAGGGCGGCGAAGACGAAAACCCCGCGAACGGCGAAGCATCCCATTGCATGGGCGTGCGGCAGCCGTCGCGCCCAAAGCCGAGGCCGGGCACGTTCCGCTCGAACGGATCGCGGAGGCGGTCCGCCGGAATGGGTACCTGCGGCAAGACCGATCTCGTCGCCATAATAGAGCGTGGGCGTGCCCCGCAGCGTGAGCAGCAGCATCGCGGCAACCCGAGCCTGCGCTTGCCCAATGCGGCTCGCGACGCGCGGGCGGTCGTGATTGCCCAACACCCAATTGGGCCAGGCTCCTTTCGGCAGCAGGGATTCGTAGCGATCAATGAGTTGCGACACCGCGCGGGCGTTCCACGGCGTCTCCAGCAGGCTGAAATTGAACGGCAGGTGCACGCCCGCAAGCTCGCGTCCGTAGTAGGTCACCAGGCGGTCGAGCGGCAGATAGATTTCGCCGATCAGGAGGCGCTCGGGGAATTCGTCGATGACGCCGCGCAGTTCGCGGATCAAGTCGTGCACCTCGGGCTGGTCGGCGGAATAGAGCGGCAATTGGCGGCGGTGCGGCGGATCGCCTGCGCGAAAATCCGGATTCGGCGGGTTATCGCGGAACGCCGCATCCTTGATCAAATGCCAAATCACGTCGACGCGAAAACCGTCGACCCCGCGGCCCAGCCAGAACCGCATGACCTCATGCATCGCCGCGCGCACTTGCGCGTTGCGCCAGTTCAGGTCGGGCTGTGCCGCCAGAAACGCGTGGTAATAATATTGGCCGCTCTTGGCATCGAATGCCCAGGCCGAGCCGCCGAATTCCGACAGCCAGTTGTTGGGCGGCCCGCCGCCCGGCGCCCCATCGCGCCAGATGTACCAGTCGCGTTTGGCGCTGTTGCGCGAAGCCCGGCTTTCGGAAAACCAGGGATGCTGGTCCGAGGTGTGATTGGGCACGAAGTCGAGCAGCACTTTCAGGCCGCGCGCATGCGCCTCGTGCAGGAGCGCATCGAAGTCGGCCATTGTGCCGAACAAAGGATCAATCCCGGTATAATCGGAAACGTCATAACCGAAATCCGCCATCGGCGACGCGAACACCGGCGACAGCCAAAGCGCATCCACGCCGAGTTCGGCGAGATAAGGCAGCCGCGCCGTGATTCCTGGCAGATCGCCGATACCGTCGCCGTTGCTGTCCTGAAACGAGCGCGGATAGACCTGATAAAGGACCGCGGATTTCCACCAAGGATCGGTCATGCCGACCTCACATCTCCCATCATGCCAACAGCCTGACTCGCGATGACAATTTGACGACACGCCGCTCCCAAGCAAAAGGGGCCGCCTTGCGGGCGGCCCCTTTCGATGTCGAAGGCCTTCGCCTTATTCCGCGGGCGGCAGTGCCGGAGCTGCCGCCGCCTCGGCTTTAGCCGCGGCCTTGGCGGCGTCCTTTTCGCGCTCCTCGAGGATGAGCGCGTCGCGTTTGACGGCGACCTCGCGCAACTCGTCCATCATCGCGCCGGTGCCCGCCGGGATCAGGCGGCCGACGATAACGTTCTCCTTGAGCCCGTCGAGCGTATCCGCCTTGCCGTTGACGGCGGCCTCGGTGAGCACGCGGGTGGTCTCTTGGAACGACGCCGCCGAGATGAACGAGCGGGTCTGCAGGCTCGCCTTGGTGATGCCGAGCAGCACGGGATGACCGCTGGCCGGCTTCTTGCCTTCGGCTTCGGCGCGCGCGTTGATCTCATCGAGCTCGGTCTTGTCGATCTGCTCGCTCTGCAGCAGTTCGGTTTCGCCGGGCTCGTCGATCTCGACCTTCTGCAGCATCTGGCGAACGATCACCTCGATGTGCTTGTCGTTGATGTTGACGCCCTGCAGCCGGTAGACCTCCTGGATCTCGTTCACCAGATAGGCGGCGAGTTCCTCGACGCCCTTGATGGCGAGAATATCGTGCGGGGCGGGATTGCCTTCGACGATGTAGTCGCCCTTCTCGATGATATCGCCATCCTGCAAATGGATGTGCTTGCCCTTCGGGATCAGGTACTCCCTCGCCTCGTCGCCCTTGCCGGTCGGCTCGAGGGTTAGGCGACGCTTATTCTTGTAGTCCTTGCCGAAGCGCACCGTGCCGCCGATCTCGGCGATGACCGCCGCATCCTTCGGCTTGCGTGCCTCGAACAGCTCCGCCACCCGCGGCAGGCCGCCGGTGATGTCGCGGGTCTTGGCGCTTTCCGTCGGAATACGCGCGATGACGTCGCCCGCCTTCACGTGGGCGCCGGGATCGACCGAGAGGATCGCATCCACCGCCAGCACGTAGCGAGCATCGCCGCCGCGTGCGAGCTTGAGGATCTTGTTGCCGGACTTGATCACGATCGACGGCCGCAGTTCCTGCTGATTGCGCGAGGAACCGGTGCGCCAGTCGACCACCACGCGCTTGGCAATGCCGGTCGATTCGTCGAGCGCTTCCGACATCGACAGACCGTCAACGAGGTCCTCGAAGGCAATCGAGCCTTCGACCTCGGTGAGGATCGGCCGCGTGTAGGGATCCCACTCGGCGATGCGCTGGCCGCGCTTGATGTTGGCCCCGTCCTCGACGCGCATGCGCGCGCCGTACGGGATGCGGTGATGCGCGCGTTCGGTGCCGTCGGGGTCGACCACCGCCACCACCATGTTGCGCACCATCGCCACAACGTCGCCGTCCGAGTTCTTGGCGATGTTTTTGCCCTTGAACTTGAGCTTACCGTCGAAGTTCAACTCGATGAACGACTGCTCCGAGATCTGCGCCGCGCCGCCGATGTGGAACGTGCGCATGGTGAGCTGGGTGCCCGGCTCGCCGATCGACTGCGCCGCGATGACGCCCACCGCTTCGCCCATGTTGACCGGGGTGCCGCGGGCAAGATCGCGCCCGTAGCAGGCCCCGCACACGCCGTTCTTGGACTCGCAGGTGAGCACCGAGCGGATTTTCATTTCCTGAACGCCCGCATTGGTGATCGCTTCGACTTCGGGCTCGGTCAGCAGGGTGCCGCGCTTGACCACGACCTTGTTGCTGGCCGGATCCTTGACGTCCTCCGCCGTAGTGCGGCCGAGGATGCGGATGGCCAACGACGCCACGACGGTGCCCGCATCGATGATGGCGCGAACCTTGATGCCACCCTTGGTGCCGCAATCTTGGCTCGTGAT
This sequence comes from uncultured Alphaproteobacteria bacterium, assembly GCA_963739075.1. Taxonomy (GTDB): domain Bacteria; phylum Pseudomonadota; class Alphaproteobacteria; order Rhizobiales; family Xanthobacteraceae; genus Pseudolabrys. The sequence goes on from CAVTZC010000003.1 coordinate 90,854, forward strand.
GATGCAATCCTGCGCCACGTCGACCAGACGCCGCGTCAGATAGCCCGAGTTCGCGGTCTTCAAGGCGGTGTCAGCGAGACCCTTGCGGGCGCCGTGCGTCGAGTTGAAGTACTCGAGCACCGAGAGGCCTTCCTTGAAGTTCGAAATGATCGGGCTCTCGATGATCTCACCCGAGGGCTTGGCCATCAAGCCGCGCATGCCGGCGAGCTGGCGCATCTGCGCCGGCGAGCCGCGCGCGCCGGAGTGCGCCATCATGTAGATCGAGTTGACCTGCTGATCACGCCCCTGCGCGTCTTTTTTGACCGACGAGATCTCCTTCATCATCGCTTCGGCGATCGCTTCGGTGCACTTCGACCAGGCGTCGACAACCTTGTTGTACTTCTCGCCCTGGGTGATCAGGCCGTCGTTGTATTGCTGCTCGAACTCTTTGGCGAGCCCGCGCGTGTCTTCGACGGTTTTCCACTTCGACGCCGGCACCACCATGTCGTCCTTGCCGAACGAAATGCCGGCCTTGAACGCATGATAGAAGCCGAGCGACATGATGCGATCGCAGAAGATCACCGTCTCCTTCTGACCGCAGTGGCGATAGACCGTATCGATCAGGGTCGAGATCTCGCGCTTCGTCATCAGCTTGTTGACGATGTCGAAGGGCAGCTTCGCGCTCTTCGGCAGCACGTTGCCGAGTATGACGCGCCCCGGCGTGGTCTCGTACCACTTGTTGTAGGTCTTGCCCTTCTCGTCGATGCCTTCCCAGCGGTATTTGACCTTGGCGTGCAGCGTCACCGCCTTCTCATTGAGGGCGTGATCGACTTCGCTGAGATCGCGGTAGAAGCCCTGCACGCGATTGCGCTTCTTCGGGTCGCGCTTAAGTTCTTCATCCTTGTGCAGCTCGAACCGCCATTCGCCCGGCTCACCCTCGCGCAGCAGCGTGAGGTAATAGAGGCCGAGCACGATGTCCTGCGACGGCACGATGATCGGCTGGCCGTTCGCCGGATGCAGGATGTTGTTGGTCGACATCATCAGCACGCGCGCTTCCAGCTGCGCTTCCAGCGACAGCGGAACGTGCACGGCCATCTGGTCGCCGTCGAAGTCGGCGTTGAACGCGGCGCAGACCAGCGGATGCAGCTGGATCGCCTTGCCCTCGATCAGCACCGGTTCGAAGGCCTGGATGCCAAGGCGATGCAGCGTCGGCGCGCGGTTGAGCAGCACCGGATGCTCGCGGATCACCTCGTCGAGGATGTCCCAAACCTCCGGCTTCTCCTTCTCGACCAGCTTCTTGGCCTGCTTGACGGTGGTCGACAGACCCTTGGCGTCGAGCCGTGAATAGATGAATGGCTTGAACAGTTCGAGCGCCATCTTCTTCGGCAGGCCGCACTGGTGCAGCTTGAGCTCGGGACCGACCACGATCACCGAGCGGCCGGAATAATCAACGCGCTTGCCGAGCAGGTTCTGCCGGAAGCGGCCCTGCTTGCCCTTGAGCATGTCGGCGAGCGACTTCAGCGGACGCTTGTTGGCGCCGGTGATGACGCGGCCGCGGCGGCCGTTGTCGAACAGCGCATCGACCGCTTCCTGCAGCATGCGCTTTTCGTTGCGGATGATGATGTCGGGCGCGCGCAGTTCGATCAGCCGCTTCAAGCGGTTGTTGCGGTTGATCACGCGTCGATAGAGGTCGTTCAGGTCGGACGTGGCGAAACGGCCGCCGTCGAGCGGCACCAGCGGCCGCAGATCGGGCGGGATCACCGGCACGACCGTGAGGATCATCCATTCCGGCTTGTTGCCGGAGGCGATGAAGGCCTCGATCAGCTTCAGGCGCTTGGCGATCTTCTTTTTCTTGATGTCGCTGTCAGTCTCCAGGATCCCGGCGCGCAATTCGGCCTGCATCTTGTCGAGGTCGAGCGCCTTGAGCATCTCGCGGATCGCTTCCGCGCCAATGGTGGCGGTGAAGCTGTCGGAGCCGAATTCCTCCTGCGCCTTGAGGTACTCGTCCTCGGACAGCAACTGACGGTCCTTGAGCGGGGTGAGGCCCGGCTCAAGCACGACGTAATATTCGAAATAGAGGATGCGCTCGAGGTCCTTCAGCGTCATGTCAAGCAGCAAGCCGATGCGGCTCGGCAGCGACTTCAGGAACCAGATGTGGGCGACCGGCGCGGCCAGTTCGATATGGCCCATGCGCTCGCGCCGCACGCGCGAGAGCGTGACCTCGACCGAGCACTTCTCGCAGATGATGCCCTTGTACTTCATGCGCTTGTACTTGCCGCACAAGCACTCGTAATCCTTGATCGGCCCGAAGATGCGCGCGCAGAACAGGCCGTCGCGCTCGGGCTTGAAGGTACGGTAGTTGATCGTCTCCGGCTTCTTGATCTCGCCGTAGGACCACGAGAGGATCTTTTCCGGGCTCGCGATCGAAATCCGGATCTGGTCGAAGACCTGAGCCGGAGCCTGCGGGCTGAAAAAATTCATCATCTCTTGATTCATTGCCATCTCCGATACGCCGGCCGTCGCCGGCTGCATTCGCTAAAATTCATGTCACCGCGAGGACGGCCGGCCCCGAAGGACCGGCCGCGCCGCTTGTTACTCGGCGGCTTCCGCCGTCTCGCCGCCCTGGCCCGGCCGCTGCTGCTTGGAATTGTGCAGATCGACATTGAGGCCGAGCGAGCGCATTTCCTTGACTAGCACGTTGAAGCTTTCGGGAATGCCCGCCTCGAACGTGTCGTCGCCGCGCACGATCGCCTCGTACACTTTGGTACGGCCGGCGACGTCGTCCGACTTCACAGTGAGCATTTCCTGCAAGGTGTAAGCCGCACCGTAGGCTTCCAGCGCCCACACTTCCATTTCGCCGAAGCGCTGGCCGCCGAACTGCGCCTTGCCACCGAGCGGCTGCTGGGTGACCAGTGAGTACGGGCCGATCGAACGGGCGTGGATCTTGTCGTCCACCAGATGGTGCAGCTTGAGCATGTAGATGTAGCCCACGGTCACCTTGCGATCGAACTTCTCGCCGGTGCGGCCGTCATAGACCGACGACTGACCGGAATGGTCGAGGCCAGCGAGGTCGAGCATGTTCTCGATGTCTTTTTCCTTGGCGCCGTCGAACACCGGCGTCGCAATCGGCACGCCGTGACGCAGGTTTCCGCCAAGCTCGACCAACTCGCTTTCGTTCAGCGACTTGATGGTCTCCTCGTCGCCATACACCTTTTTCAACATGTCCTTGAGCGGACGCGCGTCGTGCTTGAGGTTGTAGGCATCGACCGCCTGCCCGATCTTGAGCCCCAGGCCGGCGCAAGCCCAGCCAAGATGGGTCTCCAGAATCTGACCGACGTTCATGCGGCTCGGCACGCCGAGCGGATTGAGCACGATGTCGACAGGCTGGCCGTCAGCGAGGAACGGCATGTCCTCCGCCGGCACGATCTTCGACACCACGCCCTTGTTGCCGTGGCGGCCGGCCATCTTGTCGCCCGGCTGGATCTTGCGCTTCACCGCGACGAAGACCTTGACCATCTTCATCACACCGGGCGGAAGTTCGTCGCCGCGCTGCAGCTTCTCGACCTTGTCGAGGAAGCGCTGCTCGAGCAGCTTCTTCGACTCGTCGTATTGCTTACGGATTGCCTCGATCTCGGCCATCAGCTTGTCGTTGGGCGAGGCGAACAGCCACCACTGCGAGCGCGGATACTCATCCAGCACCGCCTTGGTGATCTTGCTATCCTTCTTGAAGCCCTTCGGACCGGCGATGCCCTGCCGGCCTTCCAGCAATTCCGCCAGACGGCCGTAGACGTTGCGGTCGAGGATCGCCTGCTCGTCGTCGCGGTCCTTGGCGAGCCGCTCGATTTCCTCGCGCTCGATGGCGAGCGCGCGCTCGTCCTTCTCGACGCCGTGCCGGTTGAACACGCGCACTTCGACGACGGTGCCCTGCACGCCCGGCGGCACCCGCAACGAGGTGTCGCGCACGTCGGAGGCCTTCTCGCCGAAGATGGCGCGCAGCAGTTTTTCTTCCGGCGTCATCGGGCTTTCGCCCTTGGGCGTGATCTTGCCGACCAGGATGTCGCCGGCATGCACTTCGGCGCCGATATAGACGATGCCCGCTTCGTCGAGGTTCTTGAGCGCCTCTTCCGAGACGTTCGGGATGTCGCGGGTGATTTCCTCGGGACCGAGCTTGGTGTCGCGCGCCATCACCTCGAATTCCTCGATGTGGATGGACGTGAACACGTCGTCTTTCACGATCCGCTCGGACAGCAGGATCGAGTCCTCGAAGTTGTAGCCGTTCCACGGCATGAACGCGACCAACACGTTGCGGCCGAGCGCGAGCTCGCCGAGATCGGTCGAGGGACCGTCGGCGATGATGTCGGCTTTCTCCACGGAATCGCCCACCTTCACCAGCGGACGCTGGTTGATGCAGGTGTTCTGGTTCGAGCGCTGATATTTCATCAGCCGGTAGATATCGACGCCCGGCTTGGTCGGATCGGTCTCGCCGGTGGCGCGCACCACGATACGGGTGGCGTCCACCTGATCGACGATGCCGGTACGGCGGGCGGAGATCGACGCGCCTGAATCGCGCGCGACCACGCCTTCCATGCCGGTGCCGACGAACGGCGCTTCCGAGCGAACCAGCGGCACCGCCTGGCGCTGCATGTTGGAGCCCATCAGCGCGCGGTTGGCGTCGTCGTTCTCCAGGAACGGAATGAGCGCCGCGGCCACCGAAACGAGCTGCTTCGGCGAGACGTCCATGAAGTCGACCTTGTCGCGCGGAACCAGATGCACGTCGCCGGCGTGGCGACAAATGATCAGGTCCTCGGTGAACTTGCCGCGCGCGTCCATCGTCGCATTGGCTTGCGCGACGGTGTAGCGGCCCTCTTCCATGGCGGAGAGATAGATCACCTCGTCGGTGACCCGGCCGTCCTTCACTTTGCGATAAGGCGTCTCGACGAAGCCGTATTTGTTCACCCGCGCATAGGTCGCGAGCGAATTGATCAGTCCGATATTCGGGCCTTCCGGCGTCTCGATCGGACAGATGCGGCCGTAATGGGTCGGGTGCACGTCGCGCACCTCGAAACCGGCGCGTTCGCGGGTCAGGCCGCCAGGGCCGAGCGCCGAGAGACGCCGCTTGTGCGTGATCTCGGACAGCGGATTGGTCTGATCCATGAACTGGGAGAGCTGCGAGGAGCCGAAGAACTCGCGCACCGCGGCGGCCGCCGGCTTGGCGTTGATCAGGTCCTGCGGCATGACGGTGTCGATATCGACCGACGACATGCGCTCCTTGATCGCGCGCTCCATGCGCAACAGACCGATGCGGTACTGGTTCTCCATCAGCTCGCCGACCGAGCGCACCCGACGATTGCCGAGATGATCGATGTCGTCGATCTCGCCCTTGCCGTCGCGCAGATCGACCAGCGTGCGGATCACCGCGATGATGTCTTCCTTGCGCAGCACGCGCATGGTGTCGGGCGCGTCGAGGTCGAGACGCATGTTCATCTTGACGCGGCCGACGGCGGACAGGTCGTAACGCTCGCTGTCGAAGAACAGCGAGCGGAACATCGCTTCCGCGGTGTCCACGGTCGGCGGCTCACCCGGGCGCATGACGCGGTAGATGTCGAACAGCGCGTCCTCGCGCGTCATGTTCTTGTCGACCGTCAGCGTGTTGCGGATATAGGCGCCGACGTTGACATGATCGATGTCGAGCAGCGGCAGTTCCTTGTAGCCGGCCTCGATCAAAACCTTCAGGTTCTTCTCGTCGATCTCCTGGCCGGCCTCCATGTAGATCTCGCCGGTCTTGCCGTTGGCCAGATCCTCGGCGACGTAATGGCCGATCAACTCGTCGTCGGTCATACGAAGGTGCTTGAGGCCCTTCTCGGAGAGCTGGCGGGCCTGGCGCACGCTGAGCTTCTTGCCGGCCTCCACCACCACGCGGCCGGTGTCGGCGTCGACCAGATCGTTGACCGCTTTGTAACCCTTCAAGCGGTTCGCATCGAACGGCACGCGCCAGCCTTCCTTGGCGCGCTTGTAGGTCACGTGCTTGTAGAATGTGCGCAGGATTTCCTCGCCGTCGAGGCCGAGCGCATACATCAGCGACGTCACCGGGATTTTCCGGCGGCGGTCGATACGCGCATAGACGATGTCCTTGGCGTCGAATTCAATGTCGAGCCAGGACCCGCGATAGGGAATGATGCGGGCGGCGAACAGCAGCTTGCCCGAAGAATGCGTCTTGCCCTTGTCGTGATCGAAGAACACGCCGGGCGAGCGGTGCATCTGCGAGACGATGACGCGTTCGGTGCCGTTGACGATGAAGGTGCCGTTGTTGGTCATGAGCGGAATGTCGCCCATGTAGACATCCTGCTCCTTGATGTCCTTGACCGACCGCGCGGCGGTCTCTTCGTCGATATCGAATACGATCAGCCGCAGCGTCACCTTGAGCGGCGCCGCATAGGTCATGCCGCGCTGGCGGCACTCGTCGACGTCGTATTTCGGCGGCTCGAATTCGTATTTGACGAATTCGAGCATGGACGAATTGGAAAAATCGGAAATCGGAAACACCGATTTGAAAACCGCCTGCAGGCCCTCGTCGGGACGCCCGCCCACGGGCTCCTTGACCAGCAGGAACTGGTCGTAAGATGCCTTTTGAACCTCGATCAGGTTCGGCATCTCCGCTACTTCTTTGATTGTCCCGAAAAACTTCCTTACGCGCTTGCGACCGGTAAACGTCTGCGCCATCGTTTCTCTCTCGATTCGATTTTGGCGGGCCAACGCGGGCGCCTCTCCGAACGGTCGCAATCCATCGCGACCATCAGGACAGGCGTCGGGGCTACCCGTTCTATGTGATTCGGGCCTCGCCCGAACCGCCGCACACTTCACAATATCCCGTGAACAGGCCGCACCCGTTCACGACCGCCTCCAAAAGTGACCGTTGAGCGGTCACTGCCAACCTTTGTTCGAGACCCCCGGGGGTTGAATCCCGGGGATTTCGGTCAAATAAGCATTAGCTTACTTGAGCTCAACCTTCGCTCCGACCTTCTCAAGGGTGGCCTTGATCTTGTCGGCTTCTTCCTTGTTCACGCCTTCCTTGACCGGCTTGGGCGCGCCCTCGACCAGATCCTTGGCCTCCTTGAGGCCGAGGCCGGTGAGCGCACGCACTTCCTTGATCACCTCGATCTTCTTCTCGCCAGCAGCGGCGAGGACCACGGTGAACTCGGTCTTCTCTTCGGCCGCGGCAGCGCCGCCGCCCGCGGGACCGGCCGCCACCGCAACCGCGGCCGCGGCGGAGACGCCCCACTTCTCTTCCAACATCTTCGCCAGATCCGCCGCTTCCAGGACGGTCAGGGTCGACAATTCGTCGACGATCTTCTGCAGGTCAGCCATCGATCAGTTCCTTATAGGTTCGAACCAGAGAATGCTTGTGAGCCGTCAGGCCGCGGCGCTCTTGGAAGCGTAGGCCTGGACCACGCGCGCGACCTTGGCCGCGGGTGCGTTGACAAGCTGAGCGATTTTGGTCGCCGGCGCCACCAGGAGGCCGACGATCTTGCCGCGCAATTCATCCAGAGACGGCAGCGAGGCAAGTGCCTTGACGCCGTTGAGGTCCAGAGCGGTCTTGCCCATCGACCCGCCGAGAATGACGAACTGTTCGTTCGCCTTGGCGAAATCGACGGCCACCTTCGGCGCCGCCACGGGATCGCCTGAGTAGGCGAGCACCGTCGGCCCCTTCAGCAGGGGCGAAATGGCGGCAACGTCGGTGTCCTTGAGCGCAATCTTGGCGAGACGGTTTTTCGCGACCTTCACCTGCGCGCCCGCCAGCTTCATCTGCTTACGCAGAGTCTGCATCTGGGCGACCGTGAGGCCGGAATAGTGAGCCACCACCACGACGTTCGAGGCCTTGAAGACCCCGCTCAGTTCGGTGATGGACTCCGCTTTAGCCGCTCGATCCACTGCAAGCTCTTTCCGGTTATGACGGCCCGCCGCAGGTCGCGGGAGCCGCCGGGTTGAGACCAGCCGTCCCGCTTTTAAGTTCACACGCAGCGAACCGGGCAGGACGACGTTCGAGAAAGCCTGCCCCCCAAAACCAGCCGAAGCCGGCGATCAGGTCTCCGAGGTTCGAACCAAACTGGCGCACCGCGAGGTGCGCAAACTCGGGTCGTGTCCCCGTCTATGCTGGCCCCTCTCAGGATTAAGCGTCAGCCCGAAGGCTTCGGCGCCGGCAGTCTTGGACAGGTCGGTCGGCCCGTTTCCGGACCGGCTTTGCGCGTCAACCGAAGCAACGGCGTCGGTCTCTCCCTTTCAGATGTCCCGCCGGGATGCCCAAAAGGAATAAGTTCCGATCACCATATGTTTTTAGAGACGAGCAAAGGCGTGCCGACAAACTGGGCCGGCACGCCCGATGAGCATTATTTAGAGCTTCCAAATCCTTTTGCCAAGCCCCTTTTCGCAGCAATTCCCGACGAAAATGAGCGGCAAATCGAGGTTCAGTGGCTGCCGCCGCTGGTAAACAGCGAGGACGGCTCGACTTTGACGCCCGGCCCCATGGTCGAAGAGATCGCCACCCGGTTGATGTAGTGGCCCTTGGCCCCGGCGGGCTTCGCCTTCTGCACCGCGTCGGCAAATGCCTTGATGTTCTCAACCAGCTTGTCCTCGGAGAACGAGGCCTTGCCGACCCCGGCCTGGACAATGCCGGCTTTCTCCACGCGGAACTCGACCGAGCCGCCTTTGGACGCCTTCACCGCATTGGTGATGTCCATGGTGACGGTGCCGACCTTGGGGTTCGGCATCATGCCGCGCGGTCCGAGCACCTTACCCAGGCGCCCGACCAGCGGCATCATGTCGGGGGTGGCGATGCAGCGGTCGAAGTCGATATTGCCGCCGTTGACCTTCTCGACCAGGTCCTCGGCGCCGACCACGTCGGCGCCGGCGGCCTTGGCCTCTTCCGCCTTGGCGCCGCGTGCGAACACGCCGACGCGCACCGTGCGGCCGGAGCCATTCGGCAGATTGACCACGCCGCGCACCATCTGGTCGGCATGCTTGGGATCGACGCCGAGATTCATCGCGATTTCGATGGTCTCGTCGAATTTCGCCTTGGCGCGTTCTTTCACCAGCTTGACCGCTTCCACGATCGAGTAGGACTTGTCGCGGTTGATGCCTTCGCGCGCGGACTTCGTACGTTTTCCAAGTGTCATGACCGTTACTCCGCCACCGTGAGGCCCATCGAGCGGGCGGAACCTTCGATCATCTTCATCGCCGCTTCGATCGTGTCGCAGTTCAAATCTTTCATCTTCTGCTCGGCGATCTCGCGCAGCTGCTTCTTGGTCACTTCGCCGACCATTTCGCGGCCCGGCGTCTTCGAGCCGCTGTCCAGCTTCGCCGCTTTCTTCAAGAAATAGGACACCGGCGGCGTCTTCATCTCGAAGGTGAACGAGCGATCCTGATAGGTGGTGATGATCACCGGGATCGGCGTGTTCTTCTCGATCTTCTGGGTCTGCGCGTTGAACGCCTTGCAGAATTCCATGATGTTGAGGCCGCGCTGACCCAAGGCCGGCCCGATCGGGGGCGACGGGTTGGCGGCGCCGGCCGGCACCTGCAATTTGAGGAATCCAGTGACTTTTTTCGCCATTTCCAACTCCTGTTAGTGGTGCGGATCTTGACGGTTGGCGGCCGCCTCACCTCCCACGTCTCGTTATATCGGCCTTGCCCGCCACAGCGGGCGTCTCGGCCGCGGCGACATGTAGTGGGTCTTCGGTTTCCTGTCCAGCCGGCGCGACCAACCCCACGGCGCGCGCCAGAACACCAGGCTGCTGCCCCGGACATTGACAAGGCCAAGGCGGCGCGCCGCTTCGAGCTCGTCGAGCGCCTGGGTCACGCCCGGCCAAACGCGGTAGTCATGCCACAGCACGATGCCGCCCACCCGCACTAGCCGCATAGCGGTTTCCGAATCTTTGCGCGCATAGTCGTAGGCATGGGAACCGTCGACGAAGACCAATCCCGCCCGGCCAAGATAGCGGGGACCCGTCGAAAGTCGCGGAATCCCCCCGCAACTGCACGACGCGGCGGGCATCCGCCCGCCACGGACCGCGACAATTGCGCAGGCGCGCGCCGGGGGCCGGCTTGTCGACATAGCGCCGCTCGGACTGCTCGATCGCCAGCGCGGATGGCTGATCGGCCGGCAGATCGAGCGTCGCGATCGGCACGCCGGCCGGCGCATTGATCGCAAGGTTAAGGGCCGTGCGGCCGTCGAAGGTGCCGATCTCGATGATCTCGCTGCCGGGCGCCGTCTCGCGCGCGGCCAGCGCCAGGATCGCCAACTCGGAGAGACGCACGTTGCCGTCGCTTTTGGCGGTTTCGATCAGCCGGATCGGATGGTTTGGCAGAAGCTGCGGCCAGGCGACCTGCGGCAGTTGTGTCGCCGCGGCTGCAGGCTTTCCGCGCAAGCGGCGCAGGCCGTTTCGGAGGATACGCGCGGCAAGCGATGTCGGCAGATAGGCTCGCAGGACATAGGCGCCGGCGATGCGTGCTATCGCCGCTTCGAGCATCTTAGAGTTTTTCGACCTGCCCGAATTCCAGTTCCACCGGCGTGGCGCGGCCGAAGATCGACACCGCCACCTTTACGCGCGAGCGGTCTTCGTCGACTTCCTCGACGATGCCGTTGAACGAGGCGAACGGGCCATCGGACACGCGCACCTGCTCGCCGACCTCGAACGACACCGACGGTTTCGGCCGCTCGATGCCTTCCTGCACCTGATGCAGGATGCGATTGGCTTCCACTTCCGAAATCGGCATCGGCTTGTTGTCGCTGCCGAGGAAGCCGGTCACTTTCGGCGTGTTCTTGATCAGATGGTAGACTTCGTCGGTCAAATCCATCTTCACCAGCACGTAGCCGGGGAAAAATTTGCGCTCGGCGTTCACCTTGCGGCCACGGCGTACCTCGACCACCGTTTCGACCGGGACCAGAATCTCGTCGAAGTGGTCATCGAGCCCACGCTGCTTGGCCTGCTCGCGGATCGATTCCGCGACCTTCTTCTCGAAGTTCGAATAGGCGTGGACGATATACCAGCGCTTGGGCCGGGTCGTTGTGGTGGCGGCGGTGTCGCTCATCGCTCTTTAGCTTTCAGGTGCCAATGCCGAGCACGAAGGTAACGGCGATGCGGATGAATTGATCCGCGACCAGGAAGAAAACCGAGGCGATCGCCACCATGACGAACACCATGGCGGTGGTGATCATGGTTTCCTTGCGCGACGGCCAGGTGACCTTGCGGGTCTCCTCGCGCACCTCTTGCAGAAACTTGAACGGAGACGTCGCCATTCAATTCAGTCCTGATTGCAAAGCCTGCTTACCCACGGCGTGATTCAACAATCCATTACTTAGTTACGGCCGGCGGACTTTGCCCGGGCCTCCGCCTGGCAGGAGTGGCAGGACTCGAACCTGCAACCCCCGGTTTTGGAGACCGGTGCTCTAGCCATTGAGCTACACTCCTCCGGAAGCGGATGCGGCGGACCCTAAGGGTCCGCCGCCGCGATGTCATGCATTATACAGGGCGCCAATGCAAGGGTGGAAATGGCCGGTTTAGGGCGTATTCGGGCCGGAACATCGCCAGCCGGCGCCCCGGCCGTGCTCGGCCGGCGATCTGTACAATCCGGACGTGTTTCATAATATCCGGCTGACAATCATTCCTCCGCGCAACGCGCCCAAAGCCGAGGCCGCAAGCAAACCTGCAGTAGCGACCATGAAGCTCACACCGAACCAGGGCTCCCTCGGGGTTCGTATTGACGATATCGATTTGTCGAAACGCCTCACCGAGGCGCAGTTTGCAACCATCTTGTCGGCGCTCGGCCGCTGCGGAGCCATCTGCTTTCCCAAGCAAACCCTCGACGCGCGCGCCCTGAAAGCGTTTTCGGAACGATTCGGTTCCCTTCAGGGATCGCCGACCGGCACCTACTGCGAGCCGGATGTGCCGGAGGTCATGCTGCTCTCCAATATCCTGGAAAACGGCAAGCTGATCGGTCTGGCCGACGCCGGGCAGGATTGGCATACCGACTTGTCCTATAACGCCGATATCGGTTTCACCAACGTGCTCTACGCCATCAAGATCCCGCACCGCGACGGGGAACCGCTCGGCAACACGGTGTTCGCCAACATGCGCGCCGCCTATGACGACCTCTCGCCCGCGATCAAGAGCAAGCTCGCCAACGCCACGGCGACGGACGACTTCAATAAATTCTGGGAAGAGATGCGCCGGCGCCCCGGCTCGATGCGGCCCGCGCTCACGCCCGAGCAGCGCGCTGCGCGCCCGCCCTCGGTTCATCCGGTCTTTCTGACCCATCCGATCAGCGGCCGGAAGGTGCCTTACGCCAATCCCGGCTACACCGTCCGCATCAACGAACTCGACGAGGCGGAAAGCGGACCGCGTGCTCGAGGACCTGTTCCACCACCAGCTGCAGCCGAAATATCAATACGCGCACCGCTGGAGCGAAGGCGACGTGCTGATGTGGGATCACACCGGAACGCTGCACAATGCGATTCCCGATTACCGGGCCGACGAGCATCGACTGATCAAGCGCTGCCAGGTGATGGCGGACCGCATCTTCGATCCCGCCTTCGTGCGCCAACATTTAGCGCAAGCGGCAGTGTGACGGTTACGCCAGCCCGTGCGCCCTCATCGATCGTGGTAACGGCCGGCTTCCGCAGAATCATTCGGCATGAATTCGCTTTGCGGCCAGCGGTAATTGCAGTTCGGGATGGCTTTCCAAATCGAGATCCGCCGCCCATCGGATCGCCTGCCGCGCCACCGCGACGATGACCGTCAACACCGCAATCCAGAAGTTACGCGCGCGCCATAGCGGTCGTGCGGGTTGGAGAGCGCGCCGCACACAAAGGCGTTGGCCAGCAGCGCCAGCGCGCAAATCGCCGCCAACTCGCCGATATCGACTGTGCTACGTTTGCGCCAGGCGAATAGCGCGATCACCGGCAGAAGCACCATCGCGGTCAGAGCGACCGACACATGCAATCGGTTGATTGCGCTGAAATCGATTGATTCAGCCTGCTGCTGGCGCGCAGCGCGCATGGCTGGTACGAGCTGGGGCGTGAAGTGCTCCATAATGCCGTACGTGTGCCAAATCGAATTCAGAATGCCTTCGCCGCTCTTCGCCGAGATCAGCTGCTTCGCGGTCGCAATGAGTGCGGTTTTGGCTTGCAAGACCGGATAGCTGATCACACTGCCGATCGTGATCGCCCCCATCTCCTTCTCCATGCCCTCAAAGCGGCCGAGGCTATCGAACACCGGGCTGTCCCAGAACCATTCGTCGCCATTATCCGGAAGTTGGTCCTTATAGGCGCACAGGCGAAGCTTCGGATCGGGGCAATGCTCATCCAGATAGAGCTTCACGATGCCGTCCTGCAGCAGGCGGCCGAACGGAAACGACGTGCCCGCCGGCGTCCAGGCCAGCCGTTTGACGATGACGGCATTGGCGGCGAGCGTCAAACCCATGCCGAGCGCAATGGCGAAGAACCCGCGGCTCAAGCCGGCGCGCGCCAGGTGCTTGCGGTCAACGAGCAAGAGCAAAACGGCGGCGACGATCAGCCCAATCAACAGAAACAGCGTCGCACTGTGCGTGGCGGCCGCTACAGCGATCAGCAGGATCAAGCCGAAACGTTCACCGCGTTGGAGCAAGTCGCCGTGTATCAGCAGAAGATAAAGCGCCAGGACGCCGAGGCCGCAGAAGATGTCGGTGACCAAGAGCGAGGTCAGCCATGGCAGCGCGGTCATCAGCGATAGCGTGGCGACGGTGCCGACAAGCAGGATCGGCCGCCGGCCAAGTCCGTGCGTACGCATCACCAGCGCTATGACCCAAACGCTGAGCGCCGATTGCAGCACGACGGTCGGCCATAATGCGAATGGGACGCTGCTGCTGAGGATCAGGCTATAGGCGGCCGCGCGGTTTGCCGTCAGCGTGCCCTCGTACCAACGCGCGAGATAGCCGCCGGTATCGTAGTTCAGCAGCGGAAAGCCGTTAATGAGCGCCGGGGCAAGCAGCAGCAGAACGCACAGGCCGTAGGCGAATGCGGCAACTGCGCGGTGGGACAGTTTCAATTGAGAACGCGCGGCCAAAGACATTTGGCACCAAAGCCGGACGGTCGATCCGACGATTGGCATCTTCGATTTGGCAAGATGGAATTGGTTTGATCGAGATCAAACCGCGGCGATTTATATCAACTCCGGCGCCGCACAGACGATTTGAATGAAAGGGCTGGAGCGGGCGAAACGACTTCAGGGCGCCGGTTGTAGCACTCAAGGCGGGGCGTCCGGGGATGGCTGCGGTCGATGCCTCTGGACAGGAGTCACCTGCGCGTCGTCGAACTTGTGCCGATAGAGCGGCCTCTTCCGTCAGTTTATCGAACCTTGTACTTTGATGAAAATGATAAGGGGAGGACCGCCATGACACTGCGTCGCAGAGCTTTTCTTCATCTCGCCGCGGGCGCGGCCGCGTTGCCGGCTCTTTCGCGTTTCGCATGGGGGGATAGCTATCCCTCGCGGCCAGGGCGCATCGTCGTCGGCTTTCCGCCCGGCACCTCGTCCGACATATGCGCCCGGCTGATCGCCCAATGGCTGTCGGAACGGCTCGGTCAGCAGTTCGTGGTCGAGAACCGCGCGGGCGCCGGCACCAATATCGCCGCCGAGACCGTCGTGCAGGCGTCGCCAGACGGCTACACGCTGCTTTGGGTTACGCAGACCAACGCCATCAATACGACGCTCTACACAAACCTCAAATTCAAATTCATGCAGGATATCGCGCCGGTCGCCGGCGTCATCACTGTTCCGACGGTGATGATGGTCAATCCAGGTGTGCCGGCAAAGACGCTGCCGGAGTTCATTGCCTATGCGAAGGCTAATCCTGGCAAGATCAACATGTCGTCGCCCGGTCTCGGCAGCGCCAACCACGTGCTCGGCGAACTGTTCCAGATGATGACCGGCACCAAGCTCGTTCACGTTCCCTATAAGGGCAGCCAGTTCCCCGATCTGCTCAGCGGACAAGTGCAGGTCACGTTCAATCCATTGCCGTCGTCGCTCAGTTTCATCAAAGGCGGTAAGCTGCGCGCGTTGGCTGTCACTTCGGCGAAGCGCCAGGCGGTGTTGCCGGATGTTCAGACGGTAGGCGAGTCCGTGCCAGGCTATGAGGGCAACGCTTGGTTCGGCATCGGCGCGCCGAAAAATACTCCGAAGGACATCGTCGCCAAGCTCAACAGCACGATCAACGCCGGCCTTGCCGATGCCACGCTGAAGAAAAAGCTCGAGGAGCTGGGCGGCGTGCCGATGTCTGTCACGCCTGCCGACTTCGCCAAGTTCATCGCCAGCGAAACCGAGAAGTGGGGCAAGGTGGTGAAGTTCGCGAATATCAAGGTGGACTGATCAGGCAATCCTCGGCTTGAAATGCCCGCAACGTCCGTTCCGGAAATTCTGCGGATCCTCGTGACCGTTGCGCGTGGCGGGCATTGCCTCAAACCGGAAGCACGAAAGGTAAACCCGCCATGGCGGTGACAGCGCAGCTCTGCAAACGGATTGCCGGCACCGATTATGAAAATCTCGGGCCGCCGGCGATCGAGGCGGCGCGACGGCTGGTGCTCGACGGCATCGCCATCGCCATCGCCGGGACCGACGAAGAAGCGATCCACATCCTTGCGGCGCACCACAAGGAGCAAGGCGGCGCCACGCAGGCGACCGCGATCGGAAACGGTTTCCGTCTCAACACGGTGTCGGCAGCGGCGCTCAACGGCGCCGCCATGCACGTGCTCGACTTCGAACCGATGTGGAGCCCGGCCAACCATGCGCTGTCGACCACGCTCGCGGGCCTGCTGGCGCTGGCGGAGGCTCGCGGTGCCACCGGCCGCGAGGTTCTCACCGCGCTGGTCAAGGGCGTGGAGATGCAGGGCTGGATTCGCCAAGCCTCCGGCCAATATGAGGCGAGCACCAGCCGGTTTCACCCGCCGGGCGCCGTCGGTCCGCTCGGCGCCGCCGTCGCGGCCGGACATCTTCTGAAGTTGGATCCAGACCAGCTCGCGAACGCCATCGGCATCGCGGCATCGCGGGCCGGCAGCCTGCTGGCCAATGCCGGCACCATGACCAAATCGACGCATTGCGGCCATGCAGCGGCGCTCGGGCTTGAGTTGGCGCTTTTCGCCGCGCGCGGCTTCACCGCCAACGTCGCGGTGTTCGAAGCCGCGCAAGGCTATGTGCCGGCGTTCTACGACGACGGCTTCAAGGTCCACGAGATGCTCGGCTTCGGCCGCGCGCCGTTCCGCATCGTCGATCCCGGCTATGCGATCAAGATGTTTCCAAGCCAGTTCGGAACCCATTTCGGCATCACCGCCGGGCTCACGCTGCACCCGAATATTCTCGACATAGCCGCGATCCGCCGTGTGGTCTTGACCGCGCCGGTAATGAATTACGTTAACCGGCCGCTGCCCAAGACCGGCCTCGAGGGCAAGTTCTCGCTGCAATATACCGCCGCCAGCGCGCTGCTCGACGGCAAGGTCGGAATTCGCACCTTCACCGACGCGCGGCTCGCCAAGGCCGACATGCAGAATTTGCTCGGCAAGTTCGAGCTCCGCCTCGACCCCGCGATCCCCGGCGGTTTCGAGGACATGCATGTGCTGCTCCGGATCGAGCTCGATGGCGGACGCGTGCTCGAGACACGCTGCGATGGCCCGCGCGGCAAATGGGGCACGCCGCCGATCAGCGAGGCGGAGCATCTCGTTAAGATCCGCGACTGTCTGGCGACAAGGCTCGAACCGGCTGCGGCCGAACGCGTCATCTGGCTCGCCCGGCATGTCGACGATCTCGACGCTGCCGGCGTGCGCGACCTCATGCGCTTGGCCGGTTGCTTCGCCCGCGACCCCGATTAAACGATTGAAAAGCTGGAGCGGGTGAA
>CAVTZC010000004.1:0-187734 GCA_963739075.1 uncultured Alphaproteobacteria bacterium
GTTTCCATTTCGGGGGCGGCGTTGCGACGGGACCTCACGTGGGGAGGGCCCGAGGGAGTCGCTCGCCATGCTGGTACGTATCCTCGCACTCATTGTTTCATTGTTCGCGCTTTGCGCGCCCGCCTTCGCTGTCGACGCCAATCACGACATCAAGGGCCTCTATCTGCTGACCGACTATCCGGCGGTCACCGTGCAGCCCGGCACCACGTCGACGGTCAATTTGAAATTGCGCAATTACGCGCTGGCGCCGGAGCGGCTGTCGCTGTCGGTTGCCGGCGTCCCGCAAGGGTGGACCGCGACGTTGCTCGGCGGCGGCCAGCCGATCGCGGCGGCGATGCCGGCGACCGATGACAGCGTCTCGCTCGATTTGCGGCTCGACGTGCCGAAGGACGCCAAGATCGGCACCCAAACGCTGACGGTGAGCGCCGATGGCCCCAGCAGTCACATCGCACTGCCGGTGGCGGTGACGCTCGCCAAGGAATTGCCGGCCAAGCTTACGCTGGCCCCGCAATTGCCGGAGCTGCGCGGCTCCTCGCGCTCGAGCTTCGAATACACGCTGACCATCAAGAACGACAGCGGCAAGAAACTCTTGGTCAGCCTTGCTGCCGACGCGCCGAAGAATTTTGATACCTCGTTCACCGAGGCCTACGGCACCCAGCAGCTCACCGCGATCCCCGTCGACGCCGGCAAGAGCAAGGACGTCAAGCTGAAGGTCAGCCCGCCCGACACCGTCGATGCCGGGCATTATCGCGGTGACCGCGCATATCGCCGCCGAAGATGCGCGAGCGGCCGCCGAGGTCGCGCTCGACATCACCGGTCAACCCAAGCTGACGCTCGCCGGCCGCGAGGGCCTGCTTAGCGCGCGCGCCACCGCCGGAAAGGAGAGCTCGGTGCCGCTGGAGGTGACCAATACCGGCACCGCGCCGGCCGAAAATATCCAACTGTCGGGCAACGCGCCGAGCGGCTGGAAGATCGCGTTCGAGCCAAAAACCATCGACCGCATCGCGCCCAACGAACACAAGGAAGTGCAGGCACTGATCAGTCCGCCGGGCAAGGCGATCGCCGGCGATTACGTCACCACACTAACCGCGGCGACCCGCGGCGAGACTGGCACGGCGGATTTCCGCGTCACCGTGACGACTTCTACCATGTGGGGGATTGCCGGCATCGGCATCATCGGAGCCGCGCTTTTGATCATGGTCGGCGCCGTCACAAGGTTCGGCCGGCGATGAGCAAAATCGTCATAGAGGCCAAGGGCCTCACCAAGCGCTATGGCGCCGCCTTGGCAGTGAACGACGTGACGTTCACAGTCGACGCCGGCGAAATTTTCGGTCTGCTCGGCCCCAACGGCGCGGGCAAAACCACAACCATTCTGATGCTGCTCGGCTTGTGCGACATCAGCGCCGGGCAGGCGCGCGTCTTCGGCCACGACCCGATGCGTGAGCCTTTGGCGGTCAAGCGCCTGGTGGGCTATCTGCCGGACTCGGTGGGCTTCTACAATCATCTCACCGCGGCCGACAATCTGCACTACACGGCGCGACTCATGGGCTTTACCGCCGATATGCGCCAAAAGCGCATCGCCGCCGCGCTCGCCCGTGTCGGACTGTCCGCGGTCGCCAACAAGAAAGTTGCGACCTTCTCGCACGGCATGCGCCAGCGCCTGGGGCTTGCCGAAATCGTGATGAAGGACGCGCGCGTCGCCATTCTCGACGAGCCGACCAACGGACTTGACCCGCAGGCCAGCTTGGAATTGCTGGAACTCATCCGCTCGCTCAAAGCATCAGGCGTGAGCATCCTGCTGTCGTCGCATCTGCTCGACCGCGTGCAGAGCGTGTGCGACCGGCTGGCGCTGTTCAACGCCGGCCGCATCGTGCTGATGGGCACGGTCAACGAGCTCGGGCGCCAGGTGCTGGGCGGCGGCTATGCCGTTGAGGTCGAAGCCGACGGCGGCGATGGCATCGCCAAGCGGCTTGGGGCGCTGGCCGGCGTGCGCAGCGTCGAGGAGCCCGGCCCCGGCCGTTTCCGCATGACCTGCGACAGCGATCTGCGCGCGGAAGCCGCGAGCGCGGTGGTGGCCGCGGGCGGACGGCTCAAGCAGCTATCGCTCGATCAGCCCAGCCTCGAGACCATCTACACCCGATATTTCCAGAATGCGCAGGAGGCCCGCAATGCGGCGTGAAGGCTCGGCGCTCCAG
The DNA here is from genome assembly GCA_963739075.1 of uncultured Alphaproteobacteria bacterium. GTDB lineage: Bacteria > Pseudomonadota > Alphaproteobacteria > Rhizobiales > Xanthobacteraceae > Pseudolabrys. The sequence goes on from CAVTZC010000004.1 coordinate 2,196, forward strand.
GGCTTGGGCGTGGTGACCTTGAAGGAATTGTCGGACCACCTCACCAGCGCGCGCATGCGCGTCTTGGAATGGCTGGTGGTGCTCACAGCGCTGGCGGCCGTGTTCGGCGCGATCCAGCAGATTCGTGCCGTCACCGCCGAAGACCCGTTCCTGTTCCTGCGGCTGTTCACCACCGCGCGCGAGCCGTTGCCCTCGTTCGTGGCGTTTCTCGGCTTTCTGGTTCCCTTGATGGCCATTGGGCTCGGCTTCGACGCCGTGAACGGCGAGCATAACCGGCGCACGCTGTCGCGCATTTTATCGCAGCCGATCTATCGCGACGCGCTGCTGTTCGGGAAATTCCTCGCCGGGCTCGGCGTCATCACGGTCAGCCTGGTGTGCCTGTGGCTCTTGGTGATCGGGCTCGGCCTCGTCATGCTGGGCGTGCCGCCGGGCGGCGAGGAAATGGCGCGCGCGCTGATCTTCTTGGCTGTGACCATCGCCTATGCCGGCGTGTGGCTGGCATTGGCCATGCTGTTCTCGGTGATCTTCCGCTCGGCCGCGACCGCCGCTCTAGTGACACTCGGGCTGTGGCTGTTCCTCTCGGTGATCTGGCCGGCGCTGGCGCCGGCGATCGCCGAAGCCTTCGTGTCGCCTGAGCACCAGGCGACGCTTGTCATCACCGCGCAGATGCTGGCGCGGCTGTCACCCTCGACGCTCTACGGCGAAATCGTGCTGGCGCTGCTCGATCCCTCAACCCGCACCTTGGGTCCGGTCTATCTGAGCCAGCTTGAAGGCGCGGTGATGGGTGCGCCGCTGCCGCTGTGGGACAGCCTCATGGTGGCTTGGCCGCAGATCGTCGGCATCGTGGCGGCAAGCATCTTGTTGTTCGTCGGCGGTTACGTCGCCTTCCAGCGGCAAGAGGTGAGGGCCTAGTCCGGACTCACCACGGCCGCACCACCGAATTGGTCACGTGCTCGCGATCGGGCGAGGTAAAGCACAGGCCGACGCAAAGATAGGGTATCTCCGGGTGCGGGTTGTGCCCGCGGTGGAATTTGGCGATCGGCTCGGAGTAGCAATCGCCGGCCTTGGCCTTGACCAGCACGCCTTCCTGGAAGTGCGCCTCGAACAGGCCCTGTAGCGCGACGAAAAACGCCGCGCCGTTGTGGCAATGCCAATTGGTATAACCGCCCGGCACGATTTCGGCGTTGTAGATCTGCACCTTCACCTGCGGATCGCGCGGCAAAGACGCATAGAGCGTGTCGAGCAGCAGATTACGGTGGAAGCCGTGGCCGACCGGCACGATGCCGTCGAGTTTGAGCTTAAGGTCCTTGTAGTCGTCGAGCTTGACCGGCATGAGCGTCCTCCGCAGTGGATCGCGGAGCCTAATATGCTGTTCGCTTAGCCGGAAGCCTCGCGCCGGCGCCGGGCCGGCACGAGGTTCGAGACTTGTTAGAGCCTGTTGTCAGCAGCGACGAAAATACCTCAGTACTTCGAGCCGGTGGTGCTGCTGGGCCGCGCCTTGCAGGTTTCACTTCCCGAAGCAGCCTTCTGGCACGCCGTGAGACTTGCAAACTTGCAGTTCAGCGCGCCGGCGGCGCCGCTGATGCAGAATTTGCCGGTGCCGGTCACGTGCGACGAGCCGTCGCCCATCGCGCCGCTCTTGTCCATTGACGAGCCCTGCGCGCCGGCGATGGAGATGCCGGCGATCAATGCCGCAACGGCCGTGAATGCGATCAACGTCTTCATGCTTCGCCTCCTTGAGGGTGAGTGCCGCGGGGCGCGGCATGTTCCGACAACGGGCGCGCAAGACGCATGTTCCGGGAACTCCGCGCGTCTTGGAAAAATTTTCAGATTGCGGCAGCCGAGTGGCGGATGATCGAGAAGAAGTTCTGCCACAGCCGCATTGTCATTGCGCTGCCGTGACCACGATCTCGACCAGATGCGGCGGCTCGAGATCGACGCCGAGGCAGGCCCGCATCGGCGGATTGGCACGATCGACCCATTCGTCCCAGGCCTTGTTCATCTCTTCCTTGCGCGCGATGTCGGCGATGTAGACGATCGCCGACAGGATGCGGCTCTTGTCGGTGCCCGACATCGCCAGGCTCTCGTCGATGCGTTTGAGCGCCTTGCGGGTCTGTTCATAGAAGGTCGCGTCGCCGTCGGGCGACACCGCAACGGTAAAGACCAGGCCATCGTGCACGACGGCGCGGCTGCGGGTCGGCGTCAGGCCGGAAAAACGCGTGATCATAGCGGGCTCCTCGGGTCGAAACAGCCCATGTTAGCCGAGCCGGGGAGCGTTTCCTTCCTTTTCAGGGCGCGCCATAGTGGCGGCACCAGGATTTGGGGGAGGGCGCAGGTGGCACAGATCGGCAGTCAGATCGATCCCAATTCAGCCGAATTCCGCGGCAATGCGGAAAAAATGCGCGCGCTCGTCGTGGAACTGCAGGTGCGCCGCGCCGAGGCCGCCTTGGGCGGCTCGGAAAAATCGCGCGAAAGGCATATCGGCCGCGGCAAGCTCTTGCCGCGTGAGCGGGTGATGAACCTGATCGATCCCGGCTCGCCGTTTCTCGAACTGTCGCCGCTCGCCGCCTACGGCATGTACGGCGATGACGTGCACGCCGCCGGCATCATCACCGGCATCGGCCGCGTCGAAGGGCGCGAATGCATGATCGTGGCCAATGACGCCACCATCAAGGGCGGCAGCTACCATCCGATGACGGTGAAGAAGCACCTGCGCGCGCAGGAGATCGCGCGCGAGAACCGGCTGCCCTGCATTTACCTCGTGGACTCCGGCGGCGCCAATCTGCCAACGCAAACCGAAGTGTTCCCCGACCGCGAGCATTTTGGCCGCATCTTCTACAACCAAGCGATTTTATCGAGTCTGCGGATTCCACAGATCGCCGTGGTGATGGGCTCCTGCACCGCCGGCGGCGCCTATGTGCCGGCGATGTCGGACGAGACCATCATCGTGAAGAACCAGGGCACCATCTTTCTCGGTGGCCCGCCGCTGGTGAAGGCCGCGACCGGCGAGGTGGTAAGCGCGGAGGATCTCGGCGGCGGCGACCTGCACGCGCGCAAGTCGGGCGTCGCCGATCATCTGGCGCAGGACGACCATCACGCGCTGTCGATCGCCCGCCGCATCGTCGCCAATCTCAACGCCAGGAAGGCGGTGGACATCCCGCTCAGCGCATCGCGCGAGCCGGCGTTCGCCGTGAGCGAGCTCGACGGCATCGTGCCGGTCGATCTCAAGAAGCAATACGACGTGCGCGAGGTGATCGCGCGCCTGGTCGATGCGTCGGAATTCGACGAGTTCAAGGCGCTCTACGGCACCACGCTGGTGACCGGCTTCGCGCGGCTGCACGGCATGCCGGTCGGCGTCCTGGGCAATAACGGCATTTTATTTTCGGAGAGCGCGCTGAAAGCCGCGCATTTCGTCGAGCTGTGCTGCCAGCGCCGCATTCCGCTGCTGTTCCTGCAGAATATCGTCGGCTTCATGGTCGGGCGCGACTACGAGGCAGGAGGAATTGCAAAAGACGGCGCCAAGATGGTGACGGCGGTTGCCTGCTCCCAAGTGCCGAAGATCACGGTGATCGTCGGCGGCTCCTACGGCGCCGGCAATTACGGCATGTGCGGGCGCGCCTATGGGCCCCGCTTCCTGTTCATGTGGCCGAACGCGCGCATCTCGGTGATGGGCGGCGAGCAGGCGGCCTCGGTGCTGGCCACCGTCAAGCGCGACAACATCGAGGCCGATGGCGCCAAGTGGTCGGCGGCCGAGGAGGAGGACTTCAAGGCGCCGATCCGCGCGCAATACGAAACCGAGGGCAATCCCTATTACGCCACCGCGCGGCTGTGGGACGATGGCATCATCGCGCCCGCCGAAACGCGCCGCGTGCTGGCCTTGGCTTTCAACGCCGCGCTCAACGCGCCGGTGCCCGAAACAAAATTCGGCGTGTTTAGGATGTGATTTCCGATGGAATATCATTCCGCCCTCATCGTCGGCGCCGGCTCGGGCCTTTCGGCCTCGCTCGCGCGCGCGTTCGGCAAGGCCGGCATGAAAGTCGCCCTGGCGGCGCGCTCGGCCGCCAAGCTCGATGAGTTCGTGCAAGCGACCGGGGCCAAGGCCTTCAACTGCGATGCCGCCAAGCGCGATGAGGTCGAAAAGCTGTTCGCCGATCTCGGTGCGGCGCAAATGACGCCCGACGTCGTCGTCTACAACGCCAGCTACCGCACGCGGGGACCTTTTATCGAGCTCGATCCGGTCGACGTGGCCAAGGCGATCGAAATCACGGCCTTCGGCGCCTTTCTGGTCGGGCAGGCGGCGGCCAAGCGCATGCTGCCGCGCGGCCAGGGAGCGATATTGTTCACCGGCGCTTCCGCCAGCATGAAGGGCTATGCGCAGTCGGCGCCCTTCGCCATGGGCAAGTTCGCGTTGCGCGGGCTAGCGCAAAGCATGGCGCGCGAATTGTCGCCGCAGGGCATTCATGTGGCCCATTTCGTGATCGACGGCGGCATCCGCAGCGCGCGCCGCGCCGAGCCGCTTTCTAGCCCGGACTCGCTGCTCGATCCCGACGCCATCGCCGCGAGCTACCTCGCCGTGCTGCAACAGCCGCGCAGCGCCTGGACGCAGGAGCTCGAGTTGCGGCCGTGGGTCGAGAAATTCTGAGCGTTCACCGCCCCGCCAGCGAGAACACGGTGTCCCAGTTCACGAACGGCTGCGCCGGGCCGACGCGCATCCGGCCGGTGTCGTGCAGGTAGGCCGAGCCAAGCATCAGCGCGGCGCCGAACAAAACGCCCAGAATGAATCTCATGATCGCCTCCCCAAATGATGCCGGCGGGGCCAGACCTCGCATATACGCATCATAGCCCTATATTGGCTTCACCAGGACCCGGCGGCGGCAATACCAGCCGCTCGTACACGCGTGATCCCGAAAAGTGGATACCGGTTTTCGGAAAAGATCACGCGTCACCATGACTTGCGAGGGCGAGCCCACTGGTGACACGGGCTTTTGCCGCCGCCGCTTGGCCGTCACGCGGGTGTGCCGTGCAATGCCTGCATGCCAGGCGCGCGCAAGCTCGCGACCTGCCTCATCGAGGATGCGAAAAAATCCGGGCTGGTGGCGGGCGCGCTCGATGCCCGAGATTTCAAGGACGCCGCAGTGGCGCCGCGCGCCGGCTGATCGCTCAGCGTGAAAGTGAACTCGTCAGAATAAGCTACGGCGTATCCACGCGCTTCGGCTCGCTCGCTCCCGCCAAAACACTCAACTGACCGGCAAGCTGCTCTTCCGTTTCCGCAAGCTGAAGATAGGTTCGCTCCAACTTCATAAACCGTTGGCGACTCTCTTCATCGTGCGTCTGTTGCGCCAAAGCGGCGCACCTTTTCGCCTGACTTCTGAAGCGCTTGACGGTCATAGCGGCACCTCCGACCCTTCAGTAAGTGCATTGCAGCATTTTCTATTTCGCATTGCAACAAAAAATTCATTCCGCTGACACAATCGCGGTGGCGGCGTCGGCCAGCCGCGCGCAAGCTCGCGACCGGCTGCATCGAAGATGCGAAGAAATCCGGGCCGGTGCTTCGCCGCGCGCGGCCGCCGGTGAGCTAGCGCGACCGCACATTCAGCGGCGCGGCGGCGATGCGGCGGTACAGTAGAATGCGCCGCCGGATCGGCCACCAGTCGTACAGATAAATCTCGATCGGCCGCCAGTTGGCAACCCAGCCCACGATGATCAGGCTCTCTTCCAGCACCCGCGCCGCCACCGCGTTGCCGATCACGCCGGCGACGATCTGACTGCCCACCAGGCAGGCGATCAGCACGACCAGGCCGATCGCCAGCGAGCGCCAGCCGACGCGGAACAGCTCGCGCAGTTCGAGTTGGGCGATGTCGGCGCGATGCTGGAAATAATTGGCGAAAGCCTCACCGATCTTCGCCGCCTCCGGTTTCGCCGCTTCCTCCGGCGGCAGTTCCACCGCGATGGCGAATGGGGCGCCAACCGGCAGTTCGCGCGCCCAGCCGATCACGAATTCTTCGGTATCGGCGTCGAGATCCTTTTCGCGGAACGGCGAGGGATCGAGCGAATTGAAAAGCTGGCTGATCATCCGCACGCGGATCGCGATTTCGTGGTGACGCTCCGGTGTCGGCATTACAAAGTGACGATCACATTGCCGATCGTCCCGCGCTCGACCGCCTCGTGGGCGGCGGCGACATCGGCCAGCTTATAGGTCGGCGCCGCTAATCGGTTGATCAGTTTGCCCTGCTCGAGCGCGCGGCCGATGGCGGACACCGCGCGTTCACGCTCGCGGGTGTCGAGTTCGTACACCAGAAAGAATTGCACGCGAATGGACTGGGTCAGGCAGAAGTAGGCCGGCAGGCTCGCGGCCGCCGCGCCGGTGCCGTAGACGATGACGCTGCCCTTCGGCCGCAGCACGAACGGGATGAGCTTGGCGTTGCTGGCGAGATCCATCTCGATCACCGCATCGACGCCGCGTTTGCCGGTGAGCTCTATCACCCGCTCGCCGACATCCTCGCGCTTGTAATCGATGGTGTGGTCGGCGCCGGCCTCGCGCGCGGCCGCGGCCTTCTCGGGCGAGGAGACGGTGGTGAGCACGGTCGCCCCCAGCGCCTTGGCGAACTGGATGGCATATTGGCTGACCGAGCCGGCGCCGCCGGCGACCAGCAGCGTGGCGCCCTTGTCGGTGCCTGCGAGCGTGACGGCATGAATGGCGGTCATGGCCGGAATCCCTAGGCAAGCGCCGGCCTCGAAGCTTATGGTGTCCGGCAGCTTCACCGCCTGCGCCGCCGGCAGCGCGATATATTCGGCGGCCGTGCCGAAGGCGCGCTTCCATTGCCCGTTTGAGACCCAGACCCGCTCGCCCAGGCGCGACTTGGCGATGCCGTCGCCGACCTGATCGATTACGCCGGCGCCATCGCTGTGCGGGATCAGGCGCGGCCAGGCGATCTTGCGGGTGGAACCCTGGCGCGATTTGACGTCGGAGGGGTTCACGCCGGACGTGGCAAGCTTCACGCGCACCTCGCCGGGGCCGGCCTGCGGCGTCTCGACCTCACCCACGCGCAGCACCTCGCGGGCCGCACCGTTCTGTTCGTAATAGGCGGCGCGCATGCACTGTCTCCCCGGCTTGACCCGCGACAATATCACCCAGCGGACCGACGAAATGGCGCCGGAATCCGGGTTTAGTCGTTATCAAACCATAACCATATGTCGGGGCAAGCAAACCAAGAAGGAGGGTTGGCCATGCAATACCGTGTTTATAGCGGCCCGAAAGGCTCCGGTGAGATCACTCCGATCGCCAAGGAGCAGATGCTGTTCAAGGAATTCGCCGCGCTCGACGACGCGCTGTCGTGGGCGCGTCACGTGGAGCAAGGCGGACGCGTTGCGCTGTTGATCGAAGGTGACGACGGCACCCGAATGGACCGCCGCGCGGTCAGCGACGCGCTGCGCGTCGGCGAACGCGAGCGGGTGGGGCACTAGCGGCGCACCGGCGCTAGCCCGCGATCCGGATCCATTCGGCGCGGGCGCGCGTGGTCAGGTGGTTCCATTTGTCGCCGACGATGTCCCAATTGACCATGGGTCGCTGCGCGCTTGCCGGCGCGTCAGCAGCAGTGAGAGCGTTGTGAGAATCGTAAAGATAGGCGCCGCCGATGGTCAAAGTGCCACCCAGAATGATCCCAATCAGGACTCGCATGACACATCTCCCTTGTCTCCCAGTCCTGAACGCGGCGGCGCCACACCTGTTCCATTGCTCGCGGGGCGCCGTGATGCGACTATCGGGGTAGGCATGGCCATATTGGGCGGGCGGCTTGCGGGTCATTAACCACCCGGAAACTTTGTTGTAACTCATTGAAAATACTAGAGTTATGACTTCAAAATCTTCGCACCGGAACGAAATAAGCTGCTATATTGACATTATGAGCAGCCATTCCACCAAGACCGCCGGCCGGTCGTCCAAAACCGCCCGGCGACCCGACAAAAAAAGCACCAAGACCGCCCGCGCCGAGATCAAAAAGGCGGCGAAATCGGCCCGCCGCCCGGTTAGTAAAGCCGCGCGGCCGAACGCCGCCATGGCGATCCGCGCGCCCAGCATCGCGCCGAAGTCCGCGCGCAAGCCGGCCGACCAAATGGTCCGCACGCCGAGCCCGCCGGTGCAGCCGATGGTGGGGCATGACATCAAAATCATGGCCCACATGTACCAGGTTGGCGAGACGGTTTACTTCACCTCGCCGACGTTCGGCCGCGCCGCCGCCACCGGCAGCTATACGGTGGTCAAGCTGCTGCCGTCGGAAGGCGACGACTACCAGTACCGGATCAAGAGTTCCGGCGAGGCGTTCGAGCGCGTCGCCAAGGAAAGCCAGCTCGACCGCGTCTAGCGCGTGGACGCGCGCGCTTTCCTCTCGACCTCGCCTTAACATCAGCCCGGAGCCCGAAAGGGGGAAACTGAATGCGCGCCGTCATGCGTTTGATCGCGTTCCTTTTGCCGGTGATGCTGGCCTGGCCGGTATCGGCGGAAACCTATCCGAGCCGCACCGTCCGGCTGATCGTGCCATTCGGGGCCGGCGGGCCGGCCGACGTCTATGCCCGCATCCTCGCCAAATATTTGACCGAGGAAACCAAACAATCCTTCGTGGTAGAGGATCGCCCGGGCGCCGGCTCGTTGATCGGCACCGACGCGGTCGCGAAATCGGCGGCCGACGGCTACACGCTGCTGGTGATGTCGAACACGCACACCACCAACGAGTCGCTGATTCCAACAAAGCCCTACGAATTGATGCGCGACTTCGCACCGGTGGCGACGATCAATTATTCCGACCTGCTGATGGTGGTGCACCCCTCGGTGCCGGCCAAGACGGTGGCCGAATTCATCGCGCTCGCCAAGAAAGATCCCGGCAAGCTCAACTACGCCTCGTCCGGCCCGGGCACGCCCTATCACATGGCCGGCGAGCTGTTCAAAGCCATGAGTGGCACCGACATCGTGCATGTACCGCACAAGGCCTCGGGTGACATGCGCAACAGCGTGCTGTCGGGCAACGTGCAGATGATGTTCGATGCCATAACCGTGATGTCGGAGCTGGCCAAGGCCGGCAAGGTGCGCGCGCTCGCCACCACCGGCGTGACGCGCAACCCGCTCACGCCCGACCTGCCGACCGTCGGCGAAACGGTTCGCGGCTATGAGGCGACCATTTGGATCGGCCTGATGGCGCCCAAGGGCACGCCCGCCGACGTTGTCACCTTCCTCAACACCGCGATCAACAAGGTGATCCAACTGCCCGACGTGAAGGACGCCTGGCTCAAGCAGGGCGCCATTCCGATGGTGAAGACGCCGGGGGAATTCGATGCCTTCCTGCGTCAGGACATCGAGAAGTGGGCGCATGTGGTAAAGGTGTCGGGGGCTCAAATCGGTAAGTAGCTCGGTCACCGGAGGCCTATGCCAACCATCGATGGCGCTGCGTTGAAGGACCTGTTGTCGACCCCGCTGGTGCTGGGCGCGCTGGCGGCGCTGTTGGTCGTGCTCGTGGTTCTGGCCGTCATACGGGCCGGCGTGGCGCGCCGCCTGTTGCTGCCAATTGGGATGCTGGCGATCGTCAGCCTCGCCGTCATGGCTATTCTCGACCGCATGGCGCAGAACGAACGCGCCGCCGAGCGGCGCGCGCTGGCGCAGCGCTATGCCGAACTCTCCGCCCAGGCGCTGGCGCCCGGCTCGACGCTCGCCTGTCTCGACGGCGCCGCCGGCGAGACGGTGGAGAATGCCTGTGAGAAGACGGTGTTCGCTGGCCCGCAAACGACCGCCAGCGCGGTCGCCTACATGGCGGCGCGGCTGACACTACTCTCCGACGGGCTCGCTTTCGCCCGCGAAAGCGACCTGGATTTCACCGGCACGCTCGCCGGGCTGCGCCGATCGATCGAGCTCGACCGCTTCGGCCTTGCCGCGCATGTGCTGGCGGTGCGTGACAGCTGCACCGCCGAACGCTGTCCCGCCTTCGCTTTGCTGAAGGACGCGAACGTGATCAAGGCCAATCTCAAGGCGCAGGTGTTCGACCAATATGTCTCGCGCTACGCCGCGGACTGGACCAAGTCCGCGCCCGTCGCCGAAAAACAGGCGCCAGCGGTTCCGGTCGCCAGCGTTCCCGAGCCGGTCGCGCCGGCCAAGGCGCCGGTGCCGAGCCGCTACGAATTCCCGTCGGCCGCCTCGATCCCGCCTGTGAGCATCATGAATGCCGAGCCGCAATTGCCGCGGGACGCGGCCGATGCGCAGGCCGCGCAGCCCCCCGGCGATGGCAACGTGCCGGTGCCGCCAAAACGGCCGCAGGCGCAAGCGGCGCCGCCGCCCACACGTTAGGATGGGCTACAGCAGACGCCGGGCCCATCCATGTTCAAATCCGTCTTGATCGCCAATCGCGGTGAGATCGCCTGCCGCATCGCGCGCACCGCGAACCGGCTGGGTCTGCGCACCATCGCGGTCTATTCCGACGCCGACGCAGGCGCGCTGCATGTGCGGCGCGCCGACGAGGCGCACCGCATTGGCCCGCCGCCGGCTGCCGACAGTTATATGCGCATTGATCGCCTGATCGCCGCCGCCAAGGCCGCGCGCGCGGACTGCATCCATCCCGGCTACGGCTTCCTGTCGGAGAACGCCGATTTCGCGCAAGCCTGCATCGACGCCGGGATCGTCTTCGTCGGCCCGCAGCCTGCGGCGATCCGCGCCATGGGCCTCAAGAGCAGCGCCAAGACGCTGATGGAAAAGGCCGGCGTCCCGGTGGTGCCCGGCTATCACGGCGACATGCAGGAACGGAAATTTCTGCAACGCAAAGCCTATGAGATCGGCTATCCGGTGCTGATCAAGGCGGTCGCGGGCGGCGGCGGCAAGGGCATGCGGCGGGTCGACCGCCATGCCGATTTCGAGGCGGCGCTCGCTGCCGCCATGCGCGAAGCGAAATCCGCTTTCGGCGACGAGCGCGTGCTGATTGAAAAATATGTCACCGCGCCGCGCCACATCGAGATGCAGATTTTCGCCGACCACTACGGCAACGCTATTCATCTCAACGAACGCGACTGCTCGCTCCAGCGCCGCCATCAGAAGGTGATCGAGGAAGTGCCGGCGCCGGGCATGAGCGCTGCGTTGCGCGCGGCGATGGGCAAAGCCGCGGTCGCCGCCGCCAAGGCCGCCGATTATGAGGGCGCCGGCACGGTCGAGTTCATCGCCGATGGCGCCGGCGGGCTCAAAGCAGGCGGCTTCTGGTTCATGGAGATGAACACGCGCCTGCAGGTCGAGCATCCGCTGACCGAAGCCGTCACCGGCCTCGATCTGGTGGAATGGCAGTTCCGCATCGCCGCCGGCGAGAAGCTGCCGCTCACCCAAGGCGAGGTGCCGCTCTCAGGCCACGCCGTCGAGGCGCGGCTTTACGCCGAGGACCCTGAGCGCGGCTTTCTGCCCTCGACGGGGAAGCTGCTGGCGCTGCAATTTCCGCAGGCCGAAGGCGTGCGCGTCGACACTGGCGTCGAGGGGGGCTCCGATGTCACGCCGTTCTACGATCCGATGATCGCCAAGCTGATCGCCCACGCGGCAAGCCGTGCCGAGGCGCTCGACCGGCTCGCCGGCGCGCTCGATAAGACCATCATAGTCGGCCCGCGCAGTAATGCCGGCTTCCTGGCCGCGCTCTGCCGCGCCGAAGAATTCCGTAAAGGCAATTTCGACACCGGCTTCATTGGCCGTCATCTCGCCGAGCTCGGCGCCGCCCGTCAGGGGCTCGACCGTGCCGCCGCCGCGCTCGGCGTGCAAACCCTGGTCGAGCGCGAACGCGCGCGCATCGATGGCGCGCGCGAGCCGGACGAGGTGCCCTCGCCCTGGGACAGCGGCGACGCCTTTCAATTGTCAGGCGCGCGTCGCCTGGCGGTGCCGATCCTGGCGGAAGGCGAGAGCGCGGTGGCGCAAGTCGTTTACGGTCCGCGTGATCCGGGAGTCAGCATTGATGGCGTCACGCCGGCGGCCGACGCCGTGGCGGTCGCGGCCGGCGACACCGTCTACGTATTGCGCCACGGCCGCCAAACCAAAGTGACGCTGCGCGACCTCGCGCTCGACGAGGCTGGGGATCAGGGCGCCGGCGGGCTTGTGCGCGCGCCCATGCATGGCAAGGTGCTGGCGCTTCTGGTGGAGCAGGGCGAGCGCGTCAAGCGCGGCCAGCGGCTCGCCATCATCGAGGCGATGAAGATGGAGCACACGCTGCATGCGCCGATCGACGGCGCCGTGACTGAGATCGCGGTGGCGCAGGACGCGCAAGTGGCCGAAGGCGCTAAGGTGATGCTGATCGAGCCGGCGGGTGCCGAAGGAAGGAATGGAAAATGAGTTTTTCGTTGCGACGCGGATGCTTTGTCGCAGTAACAGCCTTGTGCGTCTTCGCTCTGCCGGCGGCCATGGCGAGCGCCGCCGACAGGGACATTATTAGGCAAGCGCGCGACGCTTATTACAGCCTACAGGCGCGAGGCTTCGTCGATTTGCGGTGCAATGTGACGCCGAATTGGAGGGCGATCCTGCGAGAGCAGCTAAAGACAAATCCCGCCGCCGTTAATCGCGACGTGGATTTGTTGAAACAGCTGGTTTTTGTGGTCACGTTGGCAAGCGGCGAGCCGGCCAAGATCACGCACAACACGATCGCCGCGACCGATGACAAAATGGCGCAGGGCCTGCAGCAGATTTACTCGGGCATGGAGCAAATGGTCGTTGGCTTCTTTGCCACCTGGACCGGATACGTGGTCACCCCGCTATTGCCGGCAGCGGACGACGACTACCAGCTGCAGGAACAAGGCGGGCGATGGCGTCTATCCTACAAGGAGAGGCCGACTGATGTTGTCACCATCATGGAAAAAGATTTTTCCATTGATGAGACGACGGTCGACGCCCCTGGTTTTGTGAGCGTATTGCGGCCGACATTCACCCGTACGAGCGAGCGTCTCCTGCTCACCGAATATAGTGGGGACTATCGCGGCAAATCGCCCAATGCGCCCGACGCCGTCCTGCTGCAGGTTCTCATCGCTTATCAGCAAGTGAATGGATTGCAGCTGCCAAGCAAACTGAACATTGGCGGCAGCCAAAACGGCCAGCCATTCCAGGTGGAAGTCGTGTTTTCGGGCTGCACGGCAACCAAGCATTAGTCCGTCGCGTTAGCGTCTTAGTCTGGAATGTCAGGAATGCCGCTTCATCTCATCAAGCTCTGCGTCGGCTGCGACTCGGTCGCCGACCTGGAGGACTGGATCAAACAGAAACTGAAAGAGAAGAAGCGGCGCGGGCAAAAGGCCGAGCACATCCACACCACCCGCATGGTGCCCAAACGCGCCGAGGGACTCGTCGACGGCGGCTCGCTTTACTGGGTGATCCGCGGCCAGATCACTTGCCGCGAGCGTATCCTCGACATACGCCCGTTCACCGACAAAGACGGCATCGGTCGCTGCCGCGTGGTGCTCGACGGCAAATGCGTGCTGGTCGAGCCGCGCCCGCGCTCGGCGTTCCAGGGCTGGCGCTATCTCGAGCCCAAGGACGCCCCGCGCGATCTGTCGCGCGCAGCACCGGGCGCCGCCAAGATGCCGGAAGCGATGCGGCGGGAATTGCGCGAGCTGGGGCTGCTGTAGCCGTCAAAAACTTATCCCCGCTCACGCGGGCGGCCTTATCATGCGCGCGCCTTGCTCGGCCGAGGGCGTCATCTCGAGTGACGTCGCGAATGACGGAGCAGGGTGCAACGCCCGACAATGGCGTCGTAAGTGGAGCGCCGGGAGGCGCAGCCCCCTCCGTCAATGGGGCGCGCGCGCCCCCGATGCGGTCGCCCCGGGTAACCGGGGAAGGGCCGTGGGCGCGCGGCGGGCTCCGTCAATGCCCGCCAAAGGGCGGCATAGCACCACCGCCCTGACGCCTCCCGGCGCTCCATTCCCTCGTTTAGCGAGGGAGGAAAAAGGGAAAGGCGGCGTGTCCCGTGCCGCCAAAGAATAGGGAGAGCGAAGCGTTGGCCAGTTCCTCGCCATTCCGGGGCACGAGCGTGAGCGAGCGAACCCGGAATCCAGAGATGCAGGCAATGCGCGTGGCTCTGGATTCCGGGTCCCGTCCTTCGGACCGTCCCGGGATGACGGCTAGACGTCCCAGATTATCGATCAGCCTTGTCTTGCCGATCTTGGCCGCGACCAGCAGCCGGATCGGTCTCTCTTTGCGCGAGGCGATGGGCGCAAGCGTCTGCGCGTGGCGCGCTTCCAGGTAATCGACCGCAAAGCCGGCGTGTTCGATCTCAGCGCGGCCTTCTTCCAGCACCATTTCGATCGGCTCGCCTTGCCGGATGCGTGCGGCGCTCGCCTTGAGCACGCGATAGAGCGTCGGCGCCACCGTCCGTTCGGTCGGCGACAGATAAGCGTTGCGCGAGGACAGCGCGAGGCCGTCCTTTTCGCGCACGGTCGGCACGCCGATCACCTTTACGGCCAAGTTGAGATCTTTCGCCATCTGGGTGACCACGCAGAGCTGCTGGTAGTCCTTCTCGCCGAACATCGCGAAATCGGGCGCGGTTTGCGTGAACAGCTTGGCCACCACGGTGGCGACGCCGCCGAAGAAATGCGGGCGGAACTTATCCTCGAGCCCGGCCTTGGCGGCGCCCTGCGGCTCGATCCGGGTGGCGAATCCGTCCGGATACATCACTTCGGCCGACGGCGCCCAAACAAGATCGGCCTTGGCCGCGCGCAGCGCCGCAAGATCGGCGGCTAAGCCGCGCGGATAGCTGCCGAAGTCCTCCTGCGGCGCGAACTGCGTAGGATTGACGAAAATCGACACCACCACGCGGCGGGCGCGCCGGCGCGCCTCGCGCACCAGCGCTAAATGGCCGGCGTGCAGGGCGCCCATGGTCGGCACTAGGGCGATGCGTTGGCCGGCCTCCCGGAAGGGCGCAAGGGCGCGGCGCAGCGAGGCTACCGTTCGCGCCACGATCCGACGGTTTGCCATGGTTAGCGGCCTTGTCGGCTGAATGTCATAAAACCGGGCTAGCCCATAGCAAAACGCCGCCGATCCGGCCACGCCGTGGTTGGCGAAATCATAACCCGCTTGACGACAGCGCGGGAATAATTCGAGAATTGATTGGCTTGGGGGCACGTCATGTTAGTGCAGCCGATCGAGCAGGCTCGCCAGTCTGCTCACGTGGTTGTTCTCGGTAACGAAAAAGGAGGATCGGGTAAATCCACCACCGCTCTGCACATCGCGGTTGCCTTGCTCAAAGCCGGCCAGCGCGTCGCAACGGTCGATCTCGACAGCCGGCAGAAAAGCTTCACGCATTACATCGAAAACCGCCGCGCCTGGAGCGAACGCGCGCGCGTCACGCTCGACCTACCGACGCATTACTGCGTGGAGCGGGCCGAGGGCAATTCGCTGGAAGCCAACGAAGCGGAGGAATTTAACAATTTCTCGAAAGTGGTCGGCGCGATCGAGCATAGCCACGACGTAGTGGTCATCGATACGCCCGGCAGCGATACCTATCTGATGCGGCTCGCCCATTCGATGGCCGACACGCTGGTCACGCCGCTCAACGACAGTTTCGTCGATTTCGACGTGCTCGGCACCCTCGACCCGACCAATTTTGCCGTCACCGGCGAAAGCCACTACGCCGAGATGGTGCGCGAGTCACGCCGCCAGCGCCGGCTGGTCGACGGCCGGCTGACCGACTGGATCGTGGTGCGCAATCGGCTGTCTTCGCTCGGCTCGCGCAACAAGAAGCTGGTGGGCGACGGTCTGCTCGAATTATCCAAGCGCATGGGTTTCCGCTACGTGGACGGCATCGCCGAGCGCGTGGTCTATCGCGAATTCTT
The DNA here is from genome assembly GCA_963739075.1 of uncultured Alphaproteobacteria bacterium. Taxonomy (GTDB): domain Bacteria; phylum Pseudomonadota; class Alphaproteobacteria; order Rhizobiales; family Xanthobacteraceae; genus Pseudolabrys. Next base: position 18,009 of record CAVTZC010000004.1, read on the forward strand.
CCCGCGCGGCCTTACCGCATTCGACGACCTCGATGAGGCCACGCTGGGCACGCGCCCGAGCCTGTCGCATTTGACGGCGCGCGAGGAAGTGATTGCGCTGCTCAACACGCTGCGCCTGCCATTGTCGGAGACTGGCAAGCGGCGGGCGGCGGCCCGCGCGGAATGGTATTCGGTCATTGACAAGCCGCTGCAGGTCGACGACGTGATTGGTTAGCGCTCAGGCACCTTGTGTGGCCACCGATTTCGCTTAAATCGGTGTAGACTGTGGCCATGAGCAAGGATCCTTCCCAGCAAGTCCCGGCGCCGGCCGCTTCGCGGCCGGAGGTTTCGGCGTTCATCGAACGCGTGCGCGCGCTCGGACCGGCGGCTACTGCCGGCAAGCGCGGGCGGCTGATCTTCGCGCTCGATGCCACCATGAGCCGGCAGCCGACATGGGATTCCGCCTGCGCGCTGCAGGCCGACATGTTCCGCGAGGCGGCCAGTGCCGGCGGGCTCGATATCCAATTGGTTTATTTCCGGGGCATGGGTGAATGCCGCGCTTCCGGCTGGGTCGCGGGCAGTGAGAAACTCGCCGATCTGATGTCGCGCATCGATTGCCGCGGCGGCCACACCCAGATCGGTAAGGTGCTGAGTCACGCCCGCGAGGAGTACGGCAAACAGCGGGTGCAGGCGCTGGTTTTCGTTGGCGACGCCATGGAGGAGAAGATCGACGACTTGTGCAAAGCGGCCGGCGAGCTTGGCCTACTCGGCGTGCCGGTGTTCATGTTCCAGGAGGGCGACGATCCGGTCGCCGAGAACGCCTATCGCGAGATCGTGCGGCTGTCGCGCGGCGCCTATTGCCGCTTCGATACCGGCGCGGCGCATCAGCTCGGCGAATTGCTGCGCGCGGTCGCGGCTTATGCCGCCGGCGGCATCAAGGCGCTCACCGACCTGTCGGCGCGACGCTCGGACGGCGCGCGCAGGCTGCTGGCGCAGCTCAAATAAATGCCGGCCATCATCTTCGGCCTGCTGGTGCTGGTGCTCGCGTTGTGGGTTCTCGGCGTCATCTCGCGGGTCGACCCGAAAATCGCCGCCCGGGTGCTCAAAGCGTCCGGCGGCATACTGGCGATCGGTTTTGCCGTGTTTCTCGGCCTGCGCGGCGAAATTGGCGTCGCTATTCCGCTCGGCATATTCGGACTCGGGTTGCTCGGTTGGATTCCGTTCGGCATGCCGGGCTTTGGTCAGCGTACCCAGAAGAGCGCCGGGCAGACCTCGCGTGTGCGCTCGGCCTTTCTCGAAATGGAACTCGACCACGACAGTGGCGCGATGCGCGGACGCATCGTCGCCGGCAGCCGCCAGGGCGCAGCGCTCGAGCAACTCGACGTCAAGACGCTGGCCGACCTACTGGACGAGTTCGACGAGGAAAGCCGCGCGCTATTGGTGGCTTATCTTGACCGCCGGGATCCCAGCTGGAGTGAATACGCGCAAGGACACGCAACAGCGGGGAGGGCTGCTGCGGGGAGCGGCAAAATGACGGAACAGGAGGCCTATCAGATCCTTGGCATTGAGCCGGGAGCGAGCGCCGACGCCATCACGCGCGCGCACCGCACGCTGATGAAGAAACTGCATCCCGACCAAGGGGGATCGACGTACTTGGCTGCCCGCATCAACGAAGCCAAGGAAATCCTTTCTCGCCGTCATCGCTGAGGTACTCCTTACGCAACACCACCATCAGCGGCTCCTAACTATTGGCACTTCCCCGCTACCCTCATTTGTTTTTGTTTATGGGCGCTCTTATCCGAAAGCCGATGCCGGGATCACACGCTATTTCCTCAGCAGCATGCACGGAATTTCGTTGCGCTTGAGGTGCTTGCAGGCCGTTTCCGCCTGATCCTTGTCCAAGCCGGCAAAGCGCGCGCGATAGAGCGACTTGTTGTCCTTCGCCACCACCCGTTCGGTGAACGGATCGGCTAGGCCGAGCTGGCTTTTCACCTTGTCTTGCGCCGCGAGCAGCCGTTGTTTGGCTTCCTTCTCATCCGGGAAAGCGCCGACCTGGATCATCCAGCCGCCGCTGTGCGCCTTGGCGGCAGGCTCCGGGATGGCCGCCGCGACCGGTACGCTGTCGCCGGCGGAGGCAACCTTAGCCGGCAGCACGCCGAGGACGCCGGGTTTTGCGCCCGGCGCAGGCGGAGACTCTCGCTTCACATTGACGGTGGTGATCTTGGCGGGGCCCGATACCGTCACGAGCTTGCGATCATCGGCCGGCGGCGGCGCCAGCGACGCAGTGCGCATGGCGCTGACTTGCACAGTGAAGGTCTTCACCGGATTGGGCTTGATTGGATCGGTTGAGCCAAGCGGCGGTTCGGCGCGCTGGGACGCGGGCGAAACAGCCGCGATTTTTTCCTGGGCGTTCTTGGCGCGCGCCTCGGCGATGCCCTCGACGATCGGCGGCGCGGTCCGTTTGGTGGCCGCGGTTTCGATGGTGTCATCGAGCAAGCTGACGACGCGCGCGTCGCGCGCCGAAGCTGTGCGTCCGCCGAACACCACGGCCACGATATGGCGCGTGCCGCGGCGCATCGAGACGATGATGTTGAAGCCGGAGTCGTGAATGTAGCCGGTCTTCATGCCGTCGACGCCGGGGACGCGGCCGAGCAGGTGATTGTGGTTGCGCATCTCCTCGCCGCGGTACGTGAACGTGCGGGTCGCAAAATAGTGGTAATACTGCGGAAAGCGGTCCTGGATGGCGCGGCCGAGGATGATCATGTCGCGCGCGGTGGTGATCTGCTCGTCATTGGGCAGACCGGACGCGTCCCGATAAACGGAGTGCATCATGTCGAGCGTCCGCGCCTTGGCGGTCATCTGCTTGGCAAAATTCTCTTCGCTGCCGCCGAGCGCCTCGGCGACGACGACCGCCACATCGTTGGCCGATTTGGTCACGATGGCGCGGATCGCGGTTTCCACATCGATGGTCTGACCCGGCTTGAGGCCCAGCTTGGACGGCGCCTGCGCGGCAGCATGGGCCGAGACCTCCATTTCGGTCGACATTTTGATCTTGCCCGCTTCCAGCCGCTCGAACAGCAGGTAAAGCGTCATGATTTTGGTGAGCGAGGCAGGATGACGCAGACTGTCGGCGTTGGTCGCCTCCAGGACCGCGCCGGAATTGGCGTCCACCACCATCGAAGAATAGGAGGGCTCGTAGCTTTCGGAGGCGGTGGTGTGGTGCCGGCGGTGGTGCCGTCCGCGGGCGTCGGCGTCGGTGGCGACCGCGGCAACGGCCAGCAAGGTCACCAAACCAAAGGCGCTCCAACGAAGTGGCCGTTGGACAAAGGCTCCCGCACGCAACATTCGCTCTCCCCAACCCCGTTTTTCAGGCAGACTTGAGACGCGCCAAATCAGGCCGATTTATAGCGGCACCGCGACGCCGCAAATTACGACGGTAGGGGATCACGGTTTACAATTTCCTAAGACAATCCCCTGGATTTTAAGGGCTTCTTCGCACTGCAAAAAAGACGCTTGACTTTATTGTGCAGTGCGGTATAAATGCCTTCATTCCCGGGTAGGTCGGGTACGGAAATCAGGACATTGGCGCCGCTTTGCGGCCGGGAAGGGATGACAATGGTCAAGAATTTAGAGGACCTCCAGCAGGTCGGGAAAGAAAACGTTGATCTTGCGCTGAAATCGATGGGCGTGCTGTCGAAGGGCACCCAGGCCATCGCGGTGGAAATCACCGACTATTCGAAGAAGGCTTTCGAAGACGGAACGGCCGCGCTGGAAAAGCTGTTCGGCGTGAAGTCGCTCGAAAAGGCGATCGAAGTGCAGACCGAATACGCTAAGGCCGCCTACGAAGGCTTCGTGGCCAAGGCTTCCAAGATCGGCGAGCTCTATGCCGATCTCGCCAAGGAAACCTACAAGCCGTTCGAGACCCTGATGGCGAAGCCGAAGTAAGTCGCGTCCGCGCAAATTATTGCGTCCTGTCGCGTAGCGTTGTGTAAGCGTCAAGGAAAAAGCCCGGCTGTTTTGGCCGGGCTTTTTGTATTTAGCGGGCGGTGAGTGCTTACTTGGCGACGTACAGATTGCTGAGATTGGTCCCGATCTGGTTGAACGTCGTCACGATCTGGCCGGACGATGTCAGATAAAAGAACTTGGTCGAATCGCTGGCGCATTGCTGAAGCAGCGTAGATACGGGTGTGCCGTCAGTGCTGACCTGGACGGTATAGAGGGTGATGCCAGCCGCCTTGATGTTGGCGCACGTCAGGGTCTGGCGCGCGTCGACTTGGGTCGATGTATTATACCTATCGCCATACCAACGGTCTTGTGTGTTCAAGCCATCGGTTAGAATGATGATAACCTGGTTATAGGTGTAGCCCGATTGCATCGCGGGCGCCGTGAACGGGCCGCCGCCGATTAGCGACATCCAACCCAACTGCAAGCCGATTGCCTGGTTGGTGTTGCCGACCGGCTGCATCGCGGTGATCTTGTTGGACAGCGCTGTCCAGTCGTTGCCCAGGCCCACGAGCGACACCGGGCATGAGGAATATTGTTCGGTCGGATAGAGCGTGCTGCCGTCGACCGGCGGATCGTTGATGGTATCGAAATTCTGATCACGGTCGGTGACGCAGCCGTTCCAGGTGTTGTGGTTCGCCGGCGTCCAGGTCTTGCCGGCCGCGACGAACCTGGCTTGCGTCGTGTAGCTCGACTTGCTGCACTTTCCGTTCACCGCCTCCCACAAATCCCAGCGCAGCCAGGACGCATTGACATTGCTGACATCGACGTTGACGTCCTTGTTGAACGGGATGATCGAAATGTAGATGTCGTCGGCGTTCACCGCCGCGCTCTTAAGTTGCGTGAGAAGATATTGCGACGCGGTCTTCAATGCGATCATCTTGCCGCTCTGCGCCGTCGAGCCGGTATTATCGAGCACGAGCGCGACCCGCAGCCGGGTGTTGCCCCAGGTTGATGTGGTGGTCGCGGTGATATTGATCGTGTCGACGCCGAGCACCCTGAGAAAATTCGTATCGATAGTGGCGCTGCAGTTGGGCACGAGTTGCGACCCGTTGGTCGCAGAATAGGCCACGGTGACCGCGACGTTTTTGACGTTGTTGGCCGAGAACAGGGCGTTGACGTAATTGCTTGCCACGGTCTGCAGCTCGCTGTTCGTCTATAATGCCGCGGGCATCGAGAACATCAGCGCGGCCGAATCGAGTGAGGCCTGGAAGACCGTGTGCGCGGCGCTTGCTCGCGTATAATCGACGGCACCCATCAGCGGAATGATCGCTATTCCGAGCGGCGGAGCGACGCTCCTTTGCCGGTTCTTCCAAAAACGGGTCCTAAAGACCGCCGGAAACGGCAGTCGATAAAGCGGCTGAAGGTTGCCGGCGCGGTCTTGAAATACCGTTGGAACCGGAGCGTGAATTTTGGGGGAAAATCACCTTGGAGTGTCCGCACGTGGCTTGTGATCGGGCAACCAATGGATATCTGCTTGGAAGCACCCGGAATCGCCTGAATTCGGTCTAAGCTGTGCCGCAGCGGGACAAATCTCGGCTTGGCCTGGCTGGCTGCCGGTCTTTATGATGGCGGCTAGGCCGCGAGCATGCGGCCCGGGCTGCCTCGGTTCTGGAATGCTTCTTGCCTCGGCAATGTCATGACGTGGACCGTTATGAAAATCTTCCCTACCGACAGGGGGGCCGCCGTACCAGGCGGCGACCGACCGCCCCGCATGGCGGACGATGACCGCAAGCGCAAAGGCGAGGCGGGCGGGCCCGGCACTGCGGTCATCACCAAGACCAAGCCGCAGACCAAGCGGCCGAGTCTATACCGCGTGCTGATCCTGAACGACGACTACACGCCGATGGAATTTGTCGTGCACGTGCTGGAGCGCTTCTTCGGCAAGGATCACGAGGCCGCCACACGAATTATGTTGCATGTGCATCACCACGGCATCGGCGAATGCGGGATCTATACGTATGAGGTGGCGGAGACCAAAGTGACGCAGGTCATGGACTTTGCCAGAAAACATCAGCATCCTCTACAATGCGTGATGGAAAAAAAGTGAGTCCCGGGGAGGGGCGTCCAATACAAATGGGAATGGAAATCTGATGCCAACCTTCTCGCGCAGCCTCGAACAGTCGCTCCACCGGGCGCTTGCCATCGCCAATGAGCGGCATCACGAATATGCGACCTTGGAACATCTGCTGTTGGCGCTGATCGACGATCAGGACGCATCGGCGGTCATGCGTGCCTGCAATGTGGACCTCGATAAGCTGCGCCGCAGCCTCACCGCCTATCTCGAATCGGAACTGGAAAACCTGATCACCGATGGCGCCGAGGATTCCAAGCCGACCGCCGGCTTCCAGCGCGTCATCCAACGCGCCGTTATCCACGTGCAATCCTCCGGCCGAGAGGAGGTCACCGGCGCCAATGTGCTGGTGGCAATCTTTGCCGAGCGCGAGAGCCATGCCGCCTATTTCCTGCAAGAGCAGGACATGACGCGCTATGACGCGGTCAATTACATCAGCCACGGGATCGCCAAGCGGCCGGGCCTGTCGGAATCGCGTCCGGTACGCGGCGTCGAAGAGGAGGCCGATACCAAGGCCGGCGACGAGCCCAAGAAGAAGGGCGATGCGCTCGACGCCTATTGCGTCAACCTCAATAAGAAAGCCAAGGACGGCAAGATCGATCCGCTGATCGGCCGCGATGCCGAGATCAACCGGACAATTCAAGTGCTCTGCCGCCGGCAGAAAAACAATCCGTTGTTCGTCGGCGACGCCGGCGTCGGCAAGACCGCGATCGCGGAAGGACTGGCGCGTCGTATCGTGCATGGCGACGTCCCGGACGTGCTGAAGGGCGCAACCGTATTCGCGCTCGACATGGGCACGCTGCTCGCCGGCACGCGCTATCGGGGCGATTTCGAGGAACGGCTCAAGCAGGTGATCAAGGAGATCGAGGCCTATCCCGGCGCGATCATGTTCATCGACGAGATCCACACCGTGATCGGCGCGGGCGCGACCTCGGGCGGCGCCATGGACGCCTCCAATCTGCTCAAGCCGGCGCTCGCCTCGGGCACGATCCGCTGCATCGGCTCGACCACCTACAAGGAATACCGGCAGTATTTCGAGAAGGACCGCGCGCTGGTGCGCCGGTTCCAGAAGATCGACGTCAACGAGCCGTCGGTCCTGGATACGATCGAAATCCTGAAAGGGCTCAAGCCCTATTTCGAGGAATATCACAAGCTCAAGTACACCAATGAGGCGATCAAGGCGGCGGTCGAACTGTCGTCGCGCTATATTCACGACCGCAAGCTGCCGGACAAGGCTATCGACGTGATCGACAAGTCCGGCGCGGCGCAGATGCTGCTGCCCGAGAGCCGCCGCAAGAAAACTATCGGCATCAAGGAAATTGAGACCACGATTTCCACGATGGCGCGGATTCCGCCGAAGACGGTATCGAAAGATGACGCCGAGGTGCTCAAGCATCTCGAGCAAACTCTGCAAACGACCGTTTATGGCCAGGACAAAGCGATCGTGTCGCTGTCGGCCTCGATTAAGCTCGCGCGCGCCGGCTTGCGCGAGCCGGAAAAGCCGATCGGCTGTTACCTGTTCTCTGGCCCAACCGGCGTCGGCAAGACCGAGGTTGCCAAGCAATTGGCCGCCGCGCTCGGCGTCGAATTGATCCGTTTCGACATGTCGGAATACATGGAGCGGCACACGGTATCGCGCCTGATCGGCGCGCCGCCCGGCTATGTCGGTTTCGACCAGGGTGGGCTCCTGACCGATGGCGTCGATCAGCATCCGCATTGCGTGCTGCTGCTCGACGAGATCGAAAAGGCGCATCCCGACCTGTTCAACGTGCTGCTGCAGGTCATGGATCACGGCAAGTTGACCGATCACAACGGCAAGCAGGTCGACTTCCGCAACGTGATCCTGATCATGACCACCAACGCGGGCGCTGCTGACATGGCCAAGGAGGCCTATGGTTTCACCCGCACCAAGCGTGAGGGCGACGACCACGAAGCGATCAACCGCATGTTCGCGCCGGAGTTCCGCAACCGGCTCGACGCCACCATCACCTTCGCGCACCTGTCGCAGGAGATCATCGCCAAGGTGGTCGAGAAGTTCGTGCTCCAGCTCGAGGCGCAGCTCGGCGACCGCAACGTCACCATCGAGTTGTCGGAAGAGGCCACGCGCTGGCTGATCGCCAACGGATACGACGAATTGATGGGCGCCCGCCCGATGGCGCGCGTGATTCAGGAGCACATCAAGAAGCCGCTGGCGGACGAGGTGCTGTTCGGCCACCTGAAGTCCGGCGGCCACGTCCGCGTCGTGGTGGCCAAGGACGAGGATGGCCGCGACAAGCTCGGTTTCGAGTTCCTCGACGGGCCGGTGACGCCGAAGCCGGAGAAATTGCCGGCCGTGCAGCCCAGGGCCAAGCGCCGCTCGTCGCCGCGCCCGAAGGCCAAGCGCAGCTCGGTGCCGAAGGTGCCCTTGATCAAGGCCTGACGAGCTTTTCGAAACCTCGATGCCGGAGGCCAGGCGAGGGTGCCCGGCCTTCGCATTTCGCGGGGCGCGCATGCGATGGCCGCGGACGCCGGCGGTTGCGCGCGCGGCGGCGCTATGAGACAGGTGGTCCGCCGCCATGTCCGCGCCCGGCACCTTTGATTCCACCGCTGCCGCCTTCTTCGGCGGTGTGAAGTCGGCATGGACCTCGGTGTTTTTCCTGGTGCTCGCCGGCACCTATATCGGGATGGGCGCGCTTGCCCATGATTACGGCTTCTCGTCGTGGTGGCTCGCGCTGTCGTCGATACTGGTCTGGGCGGCGCCAGGGCAGGTGATCCTGATTTCGTCGCTCGGGCTGGGCGCGCCGCCGATCGAGGGCGCGATCGCCGTGGGCCTGAGCGCGATCCGGCTGTTTCCCATGGTGGTAGCGCTGCTACCGCTGCTGCGGGGACCCGAAACCCGCACGCGCGACCTGCTTCTGCCGACGCATTTCACCTCGGTGAGCATGTGGGTGGAATCGCTGCGGCTGCTGCCCGGAATGCCGCGCGAGCGGCGCATCGCATTCTGCAACGGCCTGTCGGTCGGCTACATGGGCACTGCGGTGAGCTTCGGCTTCGTCGGCTACTACCTGGCGGCCGGGCTGCCGCCGTTGTTCGCCGGCACGCTGCTGTTCCTCACCCCGCTGTCGTTTCTGATCTCGACCGCACGCAACGCGAAGGCGATGGTCGACCGTCTCGCGCTGCTGCTCGGCCTCGTGATCGGCCCGCTGCTGACGATCTGGCACGTTGGGCTCGACCTGATGTGGACCGGCATGGTAGGCGGTTCGCTCGCCTACGGCTTCCACCGCTTGCGCCAGGCTGCCCGATGAATGCCGCCTTGGCCGAACTGTGGCCCTACCTGCTGCTGATCCTGGTCGGCTTTCTGCCGAACGAGATCTGGCGCGTGTTCGGACTGGTGCTGGCGCGCGGTCTCAATGAGGACTCCGAAATCGTGGTCTGGTCGCGCGCGGTGGCGACAGCGATCATCGCCGGCGTGATCGCCAAACTGATCTTGTTTTCCGCCGGCGCGCTGGCCGGCATCCCGCTCAGCGTGCGCATCGGCGCGGCGGTATGCGGATTTCTGGCCTTCCTGACGGTGAAGCGCTCTGTCTTCGCCGGCGTGTTGGTCGGGGAGGCGGCGCTGCTGCTGGGCGGGTTTTTATTCGCGCATTGACCAGGGTTGTTATCCGGCGATGGCGGCGGCGAGCTTCTTGGCGTTTTCGGCCAGCGCGTCGGGCTTTTCCTTCTCGCTCGCGGGCGGCTTCATCGGCACGCCGGCCTTGCGCGGGATGACGTGGACATGCAGGTGGAACACCACCTGTCCGCCGGCGCCCTCGTTGAATTGCTGAATCGTCACGCCGTCGGCCGCGAATGCCTTCATGGCGGCTTTTGCGATTTTCTGGGCAACCTTCATCACATGCGCGAAGTCGTCCGGCCCGACATCGAGGATATTGCGCGCCGGCGCCTTCGGGAGCACCAGCGTATGACCGGGCGCGCGCGGCATGATGTCCAAGAAAGCGAACACTTTGTCGTCCTCATAGACTTTGTAGCTGGGCAGTTCGCCGCGCAGGATCTTGGCGAAGATGTTATTCGGATCGTAGCTCGGCATCGTCTTTCCCCCGGGGACTCAGTCCTGCTCCACCAAATCCTTGCGGAATGGCGCGGCCGCCGCAAGCTCCTCGCCGGCCGCCCGCACATAGGCCCGCTCGCGCGCGAGATACTCGGCCACGGCCCGCCGCAACGCCGGATTGGCGATGAAGTGCGCTGAATAGGTGATCTTCGGCAGATAGCCGCGCGCCAGCTTGTGTTCGCCCTGGGCGCCGGCCTCGACGCGCGCCAGTCCATGGGCGATGGCGTAGTCGATAGCCTGATAGTAGCAAAGTTCGAAATGCAGGAACGGATGGTGCTCGTTAGCGCCCCAGTTGCGGCCATAGATCGTGTCGGCGCCGAGGAAGTTGATGGCGCCAGCGATCCAGCGCCCGGCGCGCTTGGCCATCACCAGCAGGATACGATCGCGCATCTTTTCGCCGACGATCGAGAAGAATTCGCGGGTGAGGTAAGGCCGGCCCCATTTGCGCGAACCGGTGTCCATGTAGAAGGCAAAAAAGGCGTCCCACACCGCTTCAGTGAGATCCGAGCCGGTGAGCCAGCAAACCTCGATGCCGGGCTCGAGTGCCTCTTTGCGCTCGCGGCGGATGGTTTTGCGCTTGCGGGACGTGAGCCGGCCAAGAAAATCGTCGAAGCTGGTGTAGTCGGCGTTCTCCCAGTGGAATTGCTGGTCGGTACGCTGCAGGAAGCCGCGCTCGCCGAGCGCGCGCCATTCCGGCTCGGTCAGGAAGGTGACGTGGGCCGACGATAACTCGCTCGCGGTGGTAATCTCGACCAAGGCATCGGCGAGCACTCCGCGCACCGCCTCGACCAACGGACCGGGACGGGCGAGCAAACGGGGGCCGGTCACCGGAGTGAATGGCACCGCCACCTGCAGCTTGGGGTAATAGTCGCCGCCGGCGCGGTCGAAGACCTCGGCCCAGCCCTGGTCGAACACATATTCGCCGCGCGAATGGCTCTTCACGTAGCAGGGCGCGGCGCCCAAAAGGGTCCTATCGGCGGCTTCCACCAGCAGGTGACGCGGCTGCCAGCCTGTTCGCTCACCGACTGAAAAGGAGGCCTCAAGCGACGACAAAAATCCGTGAATTATAAAAGGGTTATCGACTTGCCCTCGTGTGGGTAACTCGGGGGACGAGTTATCCTCATGTGTTAGTTTAACTGGTGAAGCTAGTAGCCCGTCCGCGCAGGCATTGTGATTGCCGCCTGCGCAGGCGTCCCAGGCTGCGGCCGGAACCTCGGCCAGCGATTGAATGATGCGGATTCGTAGTTCGATGTCGGTCATCGGGACGAAGTCTGTTGCCCCGACTTTATGCCGGAAATCGTTCGATGTTGATCCATCCATTCGGCCATTAGGGGCCGATGTCCTCGAAGATCATCTGGTCCGCCCAGCGTGCCGCGCGGCGGCGGTCGTCGTCGCTGCGCACGGTCCAGGTCAGCAGCGGCAAGCGGAAGATCGTGCGCGCGATCAGCGGCGCCGCGGCCGGCAGGTCCTTCACCCCATAGGCAATGAAATGCGGGCGAGTACGGCTGGCGTGCAGAAGCAACGCCATGCTGCGCTTTTCCGCGTCCGAGAAGCGATCCCACTCATGGTGCGCGTAGTGGCGCTCGGCGACGATGCCGCGCGTCAGATGGGGCGCGATCCAGCGGACGATTTCGATCATGGCGGGATCGAACGACATCACCGCCACCGGCCCGGTATAGTTTGCCAGGACGTCGGCGCTGCGCTGGACCAACCGCCGGTCGCCGTCGAAATGGCTTTTGAGTTCCAGCACTAAAGTGGCGCGGCCGCCCACCAGATCACACAGTTCGCCAAGGGTGAGGATGCGGTCGGCGTTGGCCTTGAACCGGACCTTTTTGAGCTCGGCGGCAGCCATGTCGGCAAGCCGGCCGCTGCCCTCGGTCAAGCGGCCGAGCGCTTCGTCGTGATGCACCATAGCCTCGCCATCGGCGCTGATTTGCAGATCGGTCTCCATGCCGTAGCCGCCGGCGATAGCCGCGGAGAAGGCGGAGGCCGTGTTCTCGATTACACCGGCTGACGCGTCATGCAGGCCGCGATGGGCGAGCGGTCGCGCGGTGAGCCAGGCGAGGCTGCGCATAGCGCGTCAGGCGATCTCGAACAGGCCTTCGACTTCGACCGCGGCGTCGGCCGGGAGCGCTGCGACCCCGACAGTGCTGCGGGCGTGGCGGCCTTTGTCGCCGAACACCTCGACCATCAGGTCGGACGCGCCGTTCATCACTTTCGGGCCGTCGGTGAAGCCGGACGCCGAATTGATGAAGCCGCCAAGCCGCACCACGCGGCTGACCTTATCGAGGTGGCCGAGCGCGACCTTAAGCTGCGCCAGTAGATTGACCGCGCAGGCGCGCGCGGCCTTCTGCCCGTCCTCGATCGACACGCCATCGCCGAGCCGGCCCTTGGCGACCAGTTTGCCGTCGGCGCCAAAGCAGAGCTGGCCGGAGACGACGAGCATGTTGCCGCTGCGCACGAATGGCACATAATTGGCGATCGGACTGGCCGGAACCGGCAGGCTAATACCGAGGCTTGCGAGCTTTTGTTCAATCACTCCGGCCATGACATCCTCCAGCATTTATTAGTTGCACATGATCTTTTCCGAAAATCGGCGCCCACTTTTCGGGATCATGCGCGGGTAACCCTGTCTTGGCCGATCAAGCCCGGCGGCGCAAGCCAGCGCACGATCCCGTTGTCCGCGGCGGTAACGGCCTCTATCTTGCCCTTATCTTGCTTAATTCATTCCCCGGACGCCGCTGCAACCCCGGCATCGGAAGGCCTACATCGATGAAAACGCTGAAGTCCGCCAAACGGCTGATGTTTATGGTCCTGGTGATCGGCCTCGGCGCCTTGGCGGTTTGCCGGCCGGCGGCGGCGGTGCCGCCTGTCGACACGGTGTCTCTTGCGCCGCATCGGGCGGTCTACGATCTCAAGCTGGTGAAGTCGAGCGGCAACCGCGGCATCGAGGCCGTGCGCGGGCGCATCCTGTACGATTTTTCCGGCAACGTTTGCGACGGCTACCAGTTGCAATTCCGCCAGGTATCTGAGCTCAATTCCGGGGAGGGCAAGACCGCGCTCAGCGATCTGCGCTCCACCACCTGGGAAGCCGGCAACGCCAACGCGTTCCGCTTCAACTCGGAAAATCTGATTGACGACAAGCGGACCGACGCGGTCGACGGCCACGCCGAACGCAATGCGAAGACGGTCGCGGTCGATCTGAGCAAGCCGAAGGAAAAGAATTTCACCGTTCCGGACAGCGCGGTGTTCCCGACCCAGCACATGCGGCGCATCATCGTCGCCGCGCGCGAGGGCAAGAGCATCCTGGAGTTTCCGGTCTATGACGGGTCGGAAAGCGGAGAGAAGCTCTACAACACTCTCACCGTGATCGGCCAGCCGATCGCGCCGGGCCGCAAGCCGCCGGACGATGCGGCGGCCAAAATCCCCGAGCTTGCCAAGCTTACGCGCTGGCCGGTGACCATCAGCTATTTCGAGCATGAAAACCCCAAGATGGAGCAGATCGGCGAGCAGACGCCGATCTATGCCATCTCCTTCGAGCTCTATGAAAACGGCATCTCGCGCGCGCTAGTGCTCGATTACAGCGATTTCACCATCAAGGGTGAAATGACGTCGCTGGAGCTGAAGAAGCCTAAGCCGTGCCCGTAAAGGCGCACTAGTCGTCCTCTAGCGCCAAGCCTCTGACCACCGCGTCGCGGCCGAATTTCGCGCGCAGGCGATCCACCGCATGCTCGGCTTCGGCGGTGCGGCGGTCGATCAGATCGGCGAAATCGTCGCCTGCGGCATCCAGCAGGTGACTGACGCCGATGCCGATCAGGCGAAACCGCGTCGTGTCCACCTCAAGGGCGAGCAGGTCGCGGCCAGCGGCGAAGATGTGCGCCGCAAGCTGGGTCGGGTGCCCCAGCGCGCGTGCCCGCGTGCGGATTTTGAAATCGGCGCTCTTGAGCTTCAACGTCACCGTCGAGCCCGCCAGCGCATTGGCTTTCAGCCGCGCCGCAACCCGCTCCGTCAGATCCCAGAGATTCTGCTCGAGCGGGCGGAATTCGCTGATGTCGCGCTCGAACGTGGTTTCGGCGGAAATGCTTTTGGTGTCGCGCTCCGGATTGACCTCGCGTGTGTCAATCCCGCGCGCCAGATGCCAGAGCCGGGCGCCTTCCTGCCCATAGCGGCGGATGAGGTCGTGCTCCTCGGCGCGTTGCAGGTCGGAGATCAGGCGGTAACCGTCGGCAGCGAGCTTGGCCGCACTCACTGCGCCGACGCCGTAGATGAAGCCGGCAGGCTTCGGCGCCAGAAACGTCGCGGCCTCGTCCTGGCCGAGCACTGCGAAGCCGCGCGGCTTGTCCATGTCGGAGGCAATCTTGGCGAGGAATTTGTTGGCCGACAGTCCGATGGACACCGTGATGCCGAGGTCGCGCTCCACGTCGCGCGCAAAACGCGCCAGCACTTTGGCGGCGCTCATACCGTGCAGCCGCTCGGTGCCGGTCAAATCGAGAAAGGCCTCGTCGATCGACAAGGGTTCGACCAAGGGTGTGAGTGCCAGCATGGCGCGCCGCACGTCGCGTCCAACTTTGCTGTATTTCGCGATGCTCGGCTTGACCACCACGGCGTGGGGACAGCGGCGCTTGGCCTCGAACATTGGCATCGCCGAGCGGATGCCATAGGTGCGCGCGACATAGCAGGCGGCTGCGACCACGCCGCGCTTGCCGCCGCCGACGATCACCGGCTTGTCGATCAGCGACGGGTCGTCGCGCTTTTCGATCGTGGCATAGAAGGCGTCGCAATCGAGATGGGCGATGGTCAGGCGGTCCAGCTTGGGATGGCGCGCGAGGCGCGGCGAGCCGCAGGCCAGACAGCGGGTCGCGGCGTCCGGCGTGTCCGCCAGGCAATCGCGGCAAAAGGTCACGGTATATCGCGCTCCCAGTGTCCGCCCAGCGCCGCCAGCGCCTTGCCGACGTCGGCGGGATCGCTCCCGGTCTCGGCGGCAAACGCTGACAGCAGGCGATCATCGCTTGCCAGATAGTCCAATACGCCGATCAGGAAGCCCGGCTCTTGGGCAGCGGCGCAAATCTGGGCAGGGCCGATGCCCGTGGTGGCGAGGAAACGGCCGAGCCGCTCGCTATCCTCGGCAATGAAGGTAAGCGCCTGAACAGCAATCGCTTCTGCCGCTTCTTCGGTTAACGAAGAGCCCATTTTCATCGATCAAATTTGCCTTTCCGTAACGAGCGCAGATAGTGCAATAAATCAGTTGGATACACTGGCAACCCTCTGCCGAATGCGCCACCTGATTACAGGGTTATTCGCCGGAATTGGCAAACCGGGAAACCTGTTTTGAACCTTGGACTGGCCGCGTCAAGATAAGGCGCCACGATCATTGGCGAGGGGGTCGATCCTCACGCTCCCGTGCATTTCAATGCCGAGCATTACTTCGTATCCCTTCGTGCTCCCACACCGTTTCGTCGGCTGAGCCGGGAATGCCCAATATCCAACCCTCCACCTGCGTCACGGCGCGCTCGGGTGGCGTCAGGTTGGGATGCAGGAATGCTGCAAGGCTGCCGTCCTGGTCGGCGCGTGAGAGCCAGGCTGCGATGCTGTATGCGTCATGCTGGTCTCCAGTCCGGCCTTCCCGAGCGAAGGTACGGCTCCATAACGCGGGATAGACCTCAGCGATTGCCGAGCACCCCGAAGGAATATCCCAACCGTCGAATGGCCAGAAATGCACGCGGTCGCCGATCCGGTGGCGGATCAGACGCAGCCACGGAATCCCAGCATGAGTGGATTTAGCCACCGACCCCTGTACGTCGAAATGAAAAACTGATTTTGCGCCAGCGAGCTCCTCGGTCAATCGTCGCCAGCGGGAATTTCCCCCACGTGCTTCGCCTTTGCCCACGATGCCGTCACGGACGAAATCAACATAGATGTTTTCGTCAGTCGGCCAATGGTGTTGGAAATCGTCGAGGAACGCAGGCCAATCCGGTTTCAGGCGATGGATTTCGAAATAGCGCAACGGAAACGAGAAGCCGTGATCAATTCCGACAAGCGTGGGGATATCCTTGGCCAGACGTTCAATCAGCCATTCAGCAATGCCGCGTCGGGTCCAGTATTTGCGTTGTGATGGGGGCGGTGTGACCTCAACCGGTGAGCGATTGTTCTCAGAAACATACACGCGCAGCCCTTTCAGGCTGGAGTTCGGTGTTTCCGCGCCGGAATAGTCAACTCCAATGTATCGGTTGAAGGCAGGCATTGATCCAACTTCTAGCGCCGTTAGGCAATCATGTGCCATGGAATAAGAAGCGTCGATCAGATTGCTTACGCACTCATTTTACTTTGCGGGTCACCGCGCAAGGAGTGAGAGCGGCCATTCGCGTTGGCTTCGTTTCTCGTTTCTCTAACCTAAACCCACCATCTTGCCCCGCGTTGACGGCGGTTCAAATAGCAGCACAACCCGCCGTGACCCACAGCGGACATACGCCTGGGCTTGCCAGCATAGACTTTACTATTGCTATTGTGGTGGCAGAGAAGGCGCAGCATCGCTAATATTCACAAACGCCCTACGAGCTGCCGAGCCGCGCGGCCCAAGGGCTTCGAGGAGGACTCCAATATGAGAATTTCTCACCTATTTCGTGCAGGTCTTATTGCTCTGATGGCCTTGGCGGGGGCGAGCGTTTCTTCCGCGGCCTATGCCGACAGTGGCACAATTCGGATCAAAGTGGTTAAGGCTGGCTGGTTCATTGGTGGATCCGGCGGCGGCGGCGCGCTGACATTCCACGGACAGAAATATGCACTTTCGGTCGGCGGTCTGAGCGCGGGCCTCGTGTTTGGAGCGTCAGAGACGAACCTGGTCGGCACAGTGAGTAACATTCACAGGCCGTCGGATGTCGCGGGCGTCTACGGGGCTGTCGGCGCCGGCGCCGCGATTGGCGTGGGAGCGCGTGTGATCACGTTGCGCAATGAAAAGGGCGCCGTTTTGACGATGTCGGGACGGCAGGTCGGATTGATGGCCAATGTGGATCTTAGCGGGCTGGCAATTTCGCTGCGATAATGATGACCAGCGCATCGCTTGCGACACGCTGAGGCAATCCGGCGAGCTTTCCATAAAAACACATCGCAATTCGAGGCCGCCTCGATTGGCGGCCTCCTTTATTCCAAGCCAAGCGTGCAATATCGGCTATTGGCACATGCATGGCGCGGACGCATTTGGCATTAGAGAAAGATGCGCCCTTGCACCGAGCAGTCCAACGATCTTGCACCATTGTCACCATTCCGATCTTGGCCGGGCGGCATCACCGATACGTTCGGATATGATTTTCGGAAAGAACAGGAATTATTCATTGCGTAGGAGACGTCCAACCAATATGGCCGCGCCTGACGATCATTTCAATTTTTGCGACGACCTTGGCATGAAGGCGATTGATCTTCTCAATATTGAAATGATTGATATCAGAGGCTGCATCGAGATTGACATTCGAAATCGTTCCCTTGAAGCCGGGCCCTTTACTGACGATAGCACCGTTCTGATAATAGTTGATGACCTCCGCAACATTTGACGGCGCCATCAAATGTTCATTGGGCCCGAAGGTCACGACCAAAGCGACTGGAGCGCCTGCGGTCTTCATCTTCTCAGCCATATAAATCGCGGCCTCTGCTCCGAGCGAATGTCCGATAATTACGATTGGACCCTTACCGATTTTCTCTAAATGGGCAGCCTCAGTCGCGAGGCCCTTATAGTCGCCGTAACTGTGCACGGTTGCGGTGATGCCCCGTTGAACCAGTTTTTCGTCGAGCGTATCCAGTCCGGTGGAGAAAATACCGGCGAATCCTTTCAGCAAGTAAACGTGGCCGGAAGCCTGCGCATTGGCGGACAAGGTTGTCAGGCCAACGAAAAGAGCAGTTAACAGCGAGTGGATGCGCAAAGTATACTCCATCAGTTAGGTGCGACGAGGTGTATCGGTAGCCAATTTATTGCACGTGATTGGTGATAAAGTCATCCCCGACTGGTCGCTGACGCTAGAAGAGGCGCTGCGGCCGGACTACGTTTGATGCGGTCGTCGAACTAACTTGCGGCGTAGTCTCCTTTTCGTGTTCACAGGCCGGAACCGATTACGCGTGTTGCGTTCACTGGCATATGGCAGCGCTCAATAGCTACATCGTACGCGGAGGTTAGATCGTTGATGACGCGGGTCCGATCGTGAGTGAATGCCAATGACGCTCTTTATTGCCAAATGCATCTGGGGTTTCGGATGTGTGGCATATTACATCATCCGCCATCCGCATCAGCGCGGCTCCCGCAAAACGCCGGTTGCGCAACGCCACGACGTCTTGCGTGAAAAGGCGCTTATGGCGATCTCTTACAGCGGTTTGTTCGTCATTCCGGTGATTTACGTATTTACAGACCAGCCCAAATCCGCTGTCTATACATTCCATCCGGTCCAAGCCTGGCTCGGGACGCTGGTGCTAATCGCCGCAATGGCTCTACTTTACCGCACGCATCGCGATCTCGGTCGCGTTTGGTCGATTACACTCGAGATTCGCGACCGGCATACTCTGGTCACGTGCGGAATCTATGAGTGGCTTCGCCACCCGATGTATTCCGCATTTTGGCTGTGGGCAATATCGCAGGCGCTGCTATTGCCGAATTGGATCGCGGGATTATCCGGCCTCGTCGGCTTCGGAACATTATTCTTCGCGCGCGTAGGGCGCGAGGAGCGGATGATGCTAGAGACGTTTGGCGACGAATACCGTGCCTATATGGCGCGTACCCAGCGGCTCATTCCGGGGATTTATTAATGCGGGCCTGTGATCTTTAGAACGAATTCCCACCCTCGAAGCGTCAGCTTTGCGTTGAAGCTGGCGATTTCTAGTTGATCTGGCTGAATGTAAAGCCCTACACTAAAAAGGCGGTCTATTTGTAAAAAAACTTAGGACCACCTCGAACGGCGGCGGGAACAGGTTTGGATATTCTTTTCCTACAACTCGGCGCCCCGTTTGCAGACCGGATTGGGACGGTAAGTCGCGGGGCCTCAGATTATCGGGCGGATACGCCGACGACTGCGACCAATTTGGCGACTGCTTTCCTCAACGTCGCCCGGGCACGTGCGGATCATCCGGCGGCGGAGACGAAAGTAGGCGCTTTCTCCTACGACTGGGTACTGCGCGCGGCGGATTGCGTGCGGCGGTACCTATGTGCCCGGCCCGACTACGTCGCGGGGGCGTCTGTGGCTCTGCAGCTCTCGAATTCACCCGAATACCTGGCGGCGTTTTACGGAACGCTGCTGGCCGACTGTGTAGTCGTGCCGTTACCTGCTTCACTGGAAGAGCTGCGCCGGAGAAAAATATACGAATTGTGTCGGCCTGTTTTGTTAATTAGCCGAACCGACGATTTCAGCGCGCAGGAAGGCAATTCCTCGATTGCAATTCTGCGGTTGCCTGAGAATAACTGCGAGGAGATCTTTCTCCCTGCTCCACGCCGGCAGGGCCAGGACCTGGCGATGCTACTTTTCACATCTGGCTCCACCGGTGCGCCCAAAGGGGTCATGCTTAGCCATCGCAATCTGCTCGCCAACGCCGACTCGATTCTGCACGAGCTGCCCATTTGCGCGGAGGATCGAGCGCTGGTTGTCCTTCCGTTCTGTCACGCATTCGGCAACTCCATCCTGCAAACTCATATTCTGTCCGGGGCCACGTTGCTCCTATACGGAGCCTTAACAATCCCCGTCTCCATCGTTGAGGCATTGCGCGAGTTGGGAGCCACGTCCTTCTCCGCAGTTCCTGAAGTTTACGGCATGTTGTTGAAATACGGGCGGCTCGGAGAACAGCCCCTCCGGCAGCTGCGATATATGGCGGTCGCCGGCGGTGAATTGCGTTACGATTTGTCGGCGGAAGTTGCGAGCCGCATTGCGCCGGCGCCATTCCATGTCATGTATGGCCAGTCGGAGGCGACTGCTCGCCTGGCATCGTTGCCCCCCCAACAATTCCATGTTCGCCGCGGGTCGATCGGTAAACCGATACTGGGCGTCGAACTTTGTATAGTGGACGAAACGAAACGCGAGGTACCGCCCGGCGCCATCGGCATGCTCTGCGCTCGGGGCGACAACGTGATGCTTGGTTATTGGCAGGATC
This sequence comes from uncultured Alphaproteobacteria bacterium, assembly GCA_963739075.1. Lineage (GTDB taxonomy): Bacteria > Pseudomonadota > Alphaproteobacteria > Rhizobiales > Xanthobacteraceae > Pseudolabrys. The sequence continues at coordinate 38,264 of CAVTZC010000004.1, forward strand.
CGGCGGCCACGGCTGATGTGTTGAGCGGCGACGGGTGGTTACGGACCGGTGACCTGGCCCATCGCGACCAGGACGGGTACTTCTATTTGCACGGACGCGCCAATATGCTGGTCAAGGTTCAAGGGCATCGCGTGCATCCCGCGGAGATTGAGGGATTTGTGGAAGGGGGCTTTCCCCATATTCGTGCCGTGGCCATTCCGATAGTCCGAGGAGAAGAAACGCGATTCGCCCTTTTCCTTACCCCGTGGGATGATCGTCCGATCGATGTCGAGAAGATTCGCGCGACCTGTCAACGAGAACTTCCTTCATATAAGCTCCCTGTGCATTTCGAAGTGCTGGACCGATTCCCGCTCACTACGGGCTACAAGGTGGATCGCGCGGCATTAGCTCTCCTCGTTCCAGGGATCAGGAGGCCGTTGCTTGATCGCACCCCCGCCAAAACGCAAAGCAGCTGAACCTGCTGCCGCCGCCCTCTTCGCCCGAAATCAATCCGGGGGAAGATCGTCTAAATAAGTCCACGATAAAATGACCTATAATCCGAACTCCATCAAATGCATGCGCGTGAAGTTTACGGGGGAATCCTCTAATTCGAACGAAATCCCGAATACGTCCACTCAAAACATCCTATCTGATATCGCCACGTTTTAGCATGAAATTCAATGACGCCTGATCGAAAGCAACTGGAAGCGGAATTGGTGCAGTTCGTGCAAGCACGCGGCCTTCGCTATGCCGTGGTGACCTCGTCGACGGATCTGTTGGAAAGCGGTCTGCTGGATTCCTTGCTCCTGGTGGACTTGATATTTCATATCGAAGAATTATACGGGATTCGATTCGAGAGTGACCACGTCGACCCCTCAAACTTTCGTACCATCGTGGCTATCGTCAACCTTGTACTGGACCAATTTCCAGTGCCGCAGCGTCGACCGGACTGACCGCAGATCGGTGTGCCGTCTCCGGAATCTGGGGGCAATACGACCATGAAGTGGCCATTACTCAATCACGCAATTCCCGACCGCCAAGTCCCGCTTTACAACCGATTTTATCTCCATGCGTCGGGGGCGAGCCAAGTCGATCCGACGATAGTCTGGGGAACGGAAATCGACGCCGACGCTTTGCAAGAATTCTTGCGTAAGCGAAATCGCGAGGGACATGTCGTAATTACCGCCGCGCACGCGCTGATCCGTGCAACTGCATTGGCCCTGGTGGAATTTCCCGAATTGAATGTCCGCATCGTCCGGCGTCGTTTGTATACCTTCCGTGATGTGAACATCCGCATGGCATTTCTCAACCGTCGAAGTGGTGAAATCGATGTGCTTATGATTCGGGGTGCAAATTTAAAGAGCCTTGAGCAGATCGGTTTAGAAGTCTGGCAACGATTGCTGCAAGCGGGGCGGGGTGAGGTAGACCGAGATCGTGACTTAGCACGTTTGCGTCGTATCCCTGGCTTCTGGTTGCGCCAGATCCTTCGACTATACGGCGTCCTCGACCGTAATGTGCGGCTGCCTACGGTGGGAAGAATAGATGCAACGCGCGAAGGCTGCGCGACCGTGAATGACCTGTCATTCCCTGGAGCGCCGCCGATGCGGAGCTACAAGCCCTCACGATTTCCCGACCAGACCGACGCATTCAATCTGACATTAGGGGGGATGGAAAACAAAGTGGTGGCACGTTCGGGCCTTTTTGTGTCAACCAGTGTCATGCCATTGTTCTTGCGAGCGGACCACCGCCTCGTGGATGCCTACCAAGTTGGACGTTTCCTCGCTGCCGTGCGCGACGTATTGAACCAGCCCGAACGACTTAATTTATTTGCGGATCAACCGTCCGCCTCAAGGTCGCCAGCGAGCGGCTACGGATGACAGTCTCCGACCTTCTGTATCTAACCCTCAGGTATTCCCGCACTAAGAGACGCCCTCAAATGCGGACACCGGTCGGCGCATCGGCGTGAGCGGGTTAATTCGCGCACATCCTTCAGTTTATCGAAACCGTCGACGAGTAATACAATGCGTTCTGCTCCCGGGTGGCTAACAACCGGTATCGTCCGCTGGTCATGCGCAGTTGGGAAAATTACATTCTCCTCGAGAGACATTGAGCCCTCAGCTAATAATTCTGGGTCTTCGTGGAATCGAGTGGAAGAGTTTTGCGGCTGGAGGCCCGATAAAGCGGTGCATTGTGTAAGTATTTTGCATTACGGCTGGGGTTAGAATTTGGCATCAATGGTGGATGTCACGAGCAGCGAAGCGAAGCCGGCGGCTTTGGGATACATATTCGTTCCCTAGTTTTCGACCGGAACAAACAGTTCGCGGGATTTTCGGTGATCCGAAGGCGCGCGTCATCACACTCAATCGGCGCTCAAAAAAACGGCTTGTGGCTGTTGCGGTCGCATCCAGATGGGGTGGTACGACCGCAAGGTCCGCCGTGTGCGCGATCTTTCGTGCGGCGACACGCGGATATTTCTGGAATTGGAGGTGCGGCGGGTCGAGTGCCACCGTTGTGGCAAGGTGGAGCGGGAACGGCTGGACTTTCTGGCGGACAATCCGCTCTACACCAAGCGCTTTGCGTACTATGTGGGCCGGCGCTGCCAGGGGGAGACGATCAAGGACGTGGCGGAAGAATTGGCGCTGGACTGTCACACGGTCAAGGCGCTGGACATGCAATACATGGAAGCCCAGCTCAAACGCGTGGGCACGCCTGGTCCGCAAGTGATCGGCGTCGACGAGATTTCGATCCGCAAAGGTCACACCTACCGGATCGTGTTCAGCTACCTTTTGCGCGGCCGGCCGATCTGGTTTGGCGGCGAGGACCGCGCGGAGGCGAGTATGAGCCAGTTCTACGCCTGGCTCGGCAAGAAGAAGAGTTCGCGCATTCGCCTGGCGGTTATGGATATGTGGAAGCCTTTTCGACTGGCGACGAATGCGCATGCGCCGAAGGCGGCGATTTTGTTCGATAAGTTCCACGTCATCCGCCATCTGAGCGAAGCCTTGGATACGGTTCGCAAGAGCAAGTATGGCCGGCTCCAGGGCCGCCAGCGGCGCTACATCAAGGGTCAGAAATACACATTGTTGTCGCGCAAGGAGAACCTGAGCCTGGAAGGCAAGAAGGCATTGAAGACGTTGTTGGCGGCCAACAAGCGGCTCAACACGGCCTATGTTCTCAAAGATAGCTTCGGCCAGCTGTGGAGCTATGAACGCGAGGGATGGGCACGGCGCTTCTTCGAGAACTGGCGTGCAAGCCTTAAATGGCAGCGACTTTAAGCCCTACGAAAATTTTGCCGAGATGATCGATCGTCATTGGGACGGCATCGCCGCCTACTGCCGGCTGGAGAACAAGGTCTCGCTCGGATTCGTCGAGGGGCTCAACAACAAGATCCGCGTGATCCAACGCCGCGCCTACGGCTTGCGTAACGAAGAGTACCTGCGGCTCAAAATCCTGACTTGTATGCTGCCCGCTCTATAGGCAACTCGGCCTTCTGACTCTTACTTTGTTGACCTGATCAATTGTGAGCAAGGCACCGCCTTGTCGAAAACTCGACAACGCGAACGCGCAGTATCGCTGTGGACTTGCCGCTTCGCTTGGACAACGCAAGCGCGTTGCCCACATGCCCACAGCGACAACATCAACAGCAGCTCTAGGTGATCGAAATTGGCTGAAAAACACCCACACGACTGCGCAATGAAGCATAATTCTTTGACACCTGCACACATACTCATTCAAGGTCCTCTGAGCCTCGCCACTTAGCTAATCGGAGAGTCCATAAGTGTCGATCAAGGCTAGCACTCGTCGCAAAAGGTTGGATGCAACCCACTTATGACCTTTGGCCGTGAAGTGAATCCCGTCCCATTGGTAAAGATCCGATGGCACAATTGTGTTCTCGAACATAATCACTTTGACGTTTCGGGCGCGCAAGCGGTCCGCAATGGCGGCGATATTTCTGGCGCGCTGCTCTTTCGATCCAAAAAAACGAAGATCGTTGCCGCCTGGCTGCACGATAACCATGTAAGTGCGCTGGGGTACAGCGGCATCTAAACGTCGTAGCATTCCGGCAGTCGTGTCGAAGTTTTTTCCTGCGTTCGCAACTTGCACATTATAGCCTTTCGCCTTAAGCATAACCTCCAATTGTGTCGGGTAGGCATTTTGTGAGCCCACACCCCAGCCCGCAGTATTGCTTGCGCCGATAGCAACAATACTGATGGTCGAATGAGCAGAAGCCCCCATCGCGTTATCCTCCGCCAATGATTCCGACGAGAATAAAGAAAAGATTATAGCGACAATCACAAAGGCAAACGCAACCATGGTCTTATGCAGTGAAGATGGGGCCATATACATTCATCCTTTTGTAAAATCCGCTCACGCTGATCGGCTACAATTTTTGATTCTCAGATGGGATACATAAGTAAACCGTCGTCGGGTCCATAACGCGCAATGTCTTAAGCCGTCCCTCGATAGGATTGTCGATTGGGACTCGCTTTTGAGTTTAATCGCTAATGAGCTTGATGTCTGTATAAGGGAGCTAAGAGAACGTAGACGCGGAATTCTGGAAGTTCGACAACAATATTGTGCCGGTCGGAAGGGGCCAGTAAAAAGCTCGGCGGTCTTTTTTGAAGGCATGGCAGAGGCAATCAAAGAGGGGAAAAAGGCACGCCGTGGAGACACAATCCTTGTCGGTGAGCGTGGTGGAACGCTTACAGCGGCGAGCCTGAGCGTCATGGTGCGGCGGACGCTACGCGGCATGGGCGTAACCGGCTATTCGATCCACGGGCTGCGCAAAAACGCTGGCAAAGCCCTAGCCGAGGCAGGATGTGGGGAGCGCGAGATCATGGCCATCCTCGGCAATAAGACCTTCCAGATGGTGATGCATTACACCAAACGGGCGAACCAGCTCGTGCTCGCACGTTCCGCGATGGACAAGCTGGAAAGAGCCGAAAGTGGCAAACCCAAGAACATAACGGGTTAATCGGGCTGGCAACCCGGTTGTTATTGCGATTGGCCCAGCAATGAAGGTAAGCGCCTGAACAGCAAGCGCTTCTGCCGCTTCTTCGGTTAACGAAGAGCCCATTTTCATCGATCAAATTTGCCTTTCCGTAACATATCGGCACTACCGTGGCTCGATCATGCCCGAGCGCGCGCGGCCTGGCGACGCCGAGCGCGACGGACTGGGGACAAATGGGGCGGGGGACATGCCGAAGACCGTCCTGATCGTGGAGGACAACGAGCTGAATATGAAGCTCTTCCACGACCTCCTGGAAGCGCATGGCTACCAGACCGTCGGCACCCGCAACGGCATCGAGGCGCTCGATCTGGCGCGCAAGTACCGGCCCGACTTGATTTTGATGGATATCCAGCTGCCGGAAGTCTCCGGTCTCGAAGTGACGAAATGGCTCAAGGACGATCCCGATCTCAAGGCAATCCCGGTCGTGGCGGTCACCGCCTTCGCCATGAAGGGCGACGAGGAGCGCATCCGCGAGGGGGGGTGCGAGGCCTATCTGTCGAAGCCGATCTCGGTCGGCAAGTTCATTGAGACCATCCGTCACTTCCTGGGACCGGCGTGAGGGTACCGCGATGACCGCCCGCGTTCTCGTCGTCGACGACGTTCCGGCCAATGTGAAGCTGCTGGAAGCGCGGCTTTCGGCCGAATATTTCGACGTGATCACGGCGCAAAGCGGGCCGGAAGCGCTGGCGCTCTGTGAGCGCGCCGAATGCGACATCGTGCTGCTCGACGTGATGATGCCGGACATGGACGGCTTCGAGGTCTGCCGCAAGCTGAAATCCAATCCGCTGACCCATCATATTCCGATCATCATGGTGACGGCGCTCGATCAGCCGGCCGACCGCGTGCGGGGCCTGGAAGCTGGCGCCGACGATTTTCTCACCAAGCCGGTCACCGATGTAGCGCTGATCTCGCGCGTACGCTCATTGGCGCGCCTGAAGATGGTGACCGACGAATTGCGCCTGCGGGCGCTCACCTCCAAGGAAATCGGCATTGAAAGCCCGGAGCGGGAGGCGGTCGCGGAAACCGGCCGCCATGGCCGCATTTTGATCGTCGATGACCGGCCAAACTCGTATGAGCGCATTGTCGCCACGCTGTCGGCCGAACACACGGTGGACGTGGAGAACAATCCGGGCGAAGCGCTGTTTCATGCCGCCGAGGGCAATTACGACCTGTTGATCGTGTCGCTCGGCCTGAAGGAATTCGACGGCTTGCGGCTGTGCAGCCAGGTCCGCTCGCTCGATCGCACGCGCAACGTGCCGATCCTGGCCGTCGCTGAAGCCGACAATAATACGCGCCTGGTGCGCGGGCTGGAGATCGGGGTCAACGACTATTTGCTCCGTCCGATCGACAAGAACGAGATGCTGGCGCGCGTGCGCACGCAGATCAAGAAGAAGCGCTACACCGAGCGGCTGCGTGACAACGTGCAGATGTCGATCGAGATGGCGATCACCGACGCGCTCACCGGGCTGTTCAATCGCCGCTATATGGAATCGCACCTGATGACGCTGGTCGAGCAGGCGGCCGCGCGCGGTAAGCCGATCGCGGTGCTGATCGTCGACATTGATTATTTCAAGGCGGTCAACGACAGTCACGGCCATGATGCCGGCGACGACGTGCTGCGCGAGTTCGCGCTGCGCATCCGCAAATCGATCCGCAACATCGATCTCGCCTGCCGTTATGGCGGCGAGGAATTCGTCATCGTCATGCCGGAAACCGACATGGCGGTCGCCACCATGGTGGCCGAGCGGCTGCGCCGGCGCATCGCCTCGGAGCCGTTCGCGATCCAGCAGGGCGCGTGCAATCTCGACGTGACGATTTCGATCGGCATCGCCGCGTTGGGCGGCACCAGCGACAATGCGGCGGCGATCCTCAAGCGCGCCGACACGGCGCTCTATCGCGCCAAGCGTGACGGCCGCAACCGGGTTGTGCCCGACGCCGCCTGACGCGTGTCGTCGGCCGTACCACGTTGATTTTCGCAACTATTCCAGTGGCTTGAAAAGCCAATTTGGCCGGCGCGGGCGCTTGGTTTAACCTCACCTTGGGCGGCTTGATTTTCCAGCGTGGACGAGTCGCGTAGCATCAATAACGAAATGTCCATGCAATACCCTGCGGAGTGCTCAGGTCCGCCGCATCTCCTGGGTCCTGCGGGGTTCGGCCGGTCCGGGGCGGTGAGAGTGGCCTCCTCATAACACCGCTTCCGGCCGGCCACCATTATGGCCGGCGCGCCGTGTAAGCGGTCTACGGCCGCACGATCGTCCAGCCCTTTTCGCCCAGCTCGATCAGCGTGACCACGCCGGCAGGCACCCGCTGGGCGTTGTCGACCAGCGGCGGCTCCATCCCTTCGACGCGGGTCATGGCGGCGAGCGTGTTCTCGCAGGCCATGAACGAGACATTCGGCATGCCCTGCTTGAAGGATTTGAGCCGATCGAGCACCGGCGACTTGTCCTGCCGCAGCATGTTGAGGCCGGCATTGAAGGCGACGATCTCGATTTCAATTTCGTCGCCTTTATCCGAATAATATTTCGACACATTGGCAGCGACGTTGAGCACGGCATTCATCTTGACCGGATCGTTGTCGCTGATTTGCAGGGCCAAGCGATGTTTTTCCATCGCGCCGGCTGGCGCGACGGCGAACGGCAGCAGCATGAACGCGGCGAACAGGGCGCGCAGCACTACAATCATGGTTGGCTCTCCCAAGCCGGCATCAATTATATCAGGTCCACGGGCGGCTGAATATTCCGACGGCCGAAATGCGAAGGGCGCGCAAAGCGCGCGCCCCGGCGAGATTCGGCGAATACTCCAAGATCACTTGATCTTGGATTCCTTGTACTCGACATGCTTCTTGGCGATCGGATCGTATTTTTTCTTCGCCAGCTTGTCGGTCTGGGTGCGCGAGTTCTTGCGGGTCACGTAGTAGTGGCCAGTCCCGGCGCTCGACACGAGCTTGATCTTCAGACTGATGGCTTTGGCCATGGAATTGCCCTCGAAACTTGAATGGCGGTGGCGGTTTTGACGTTTTCGCCGCGGACCCTAGCGGGCGGATTGCAAATGTCAAGAAAGCCCCGTTTTGCCAGTGTCCTAGCTTGAATTATCACCCGTCATTTGTCGGATTCCCGAGCGTCAGATAGGACCTTCCAGAGCGCAATCCCGTTGTCCACGATGTGCAACTCTTGGCAATGATCGCAATAGTAGATTCGCATGTCCCGTCCGGATGATGTGTCCTTGTCCTCCAGGCGCATTTCTTGGCCGCATCTTTCGCGCTTCATGGGAAATTCTCCCGCTGATCCACGGTGATAGCGACCGTATCGAGATGACCAGGTATACGTTTGGCCGCCTTACAGAAGTTCCCGGAAAAACTGCCGATTGACCATGAAGTAGAACGGCACCGGCAAGTCGTGCCCCATTCCGCCCGCGACCCGGTTGGCCAGTTCTTCCAGCACGACGCCAGTGATGGTCGGCATATCGAAGTGGGTGGCTTCCTCGATCGGCACCCAGATGAGTTCGATCAGTTCGGAATCCGGCCCCACCACGCCTTCGATTCTGTGCGCGATCGAGGAGGCGTCGGCGGTGAAGAAGCGCGCGTCGAAACGCTTTGGCCGCCGCGGCGGCGTGATGGCGCGGGCGATGAGATGGACGTTTCCGAGATCCGGATGCACGCGAGCCTTGGCAAACTCTGCCCAGATCTCGCCCGGCGTTGCAGGCGGCTCGTCGCGTTTGACCCCGAGCAACAAACCGGTTTCTTCCGCCATTTCGCGCACCGCGGTGAGCGCGAGCGCGCGGGCAAATTCGGGGCTCGGATTGACCACGCGCGCGTTGAGCTTCGTTTTCGTGTCGGGATGCAACTCGCTGACCGCCGACATCTTGGCGTCGAGTGGCTCGACGCGGCCGCCCGGGAACACGAACTTGCCAGGCATGAATTTGTGGTTCGCGTGGCGGCGGCCGAGCAGCACCTTCGGCTTCGCGCCCGAGCGGTCGATCAGCATGAGCGTCGCGGCGTCGCGCGGCTCGCTGTCGGGGAACGTCTGGTCGCGCTCCGCCTTGGTCATGCGCTCAGCCCAGAGTTTTCCGAGGTCTCGCGTCATCGTGCCTTCCGTTGCTTGCCGCGCGGGCGGTAATGTTGACGCTGTTCCTGATGGGGGCGTCGGCTCGGCCGTCCCGGCCGCCCCTCCGATAAAAGCTCGAACCGTAGCGCGCCGGCAACGGGTGCTGCTTCCACCAGCTTGACGGTGACGCGGTCGCCCAGGCGGTAGGTCTCGCCCGAACGCGAGCCGACCATCGCGTGGCCGGTTTCATCATGGCGGAAATACTCGTCGCCGATTGTCCGCGCCGGCACGAAGCCATCGGCGCCGGTCTCGTTGAGTTTCACAAACAGGCCGGCGCGGTGCACGCCGGAAACGCGGCCGTCGAATGTGGCGCCGACACGGTCGGACAGGAAATGCGCGATCAGCCGGTCGTTGGTCTCGCGTTCCGCGAGCATGGCGCGCCGCTCGGCCGCCGAAATCTGCGCGGCGATTTCCGCCAGCGCCTTGTTGTCCATCGCTTCGGGCAGACCGTCGCCGCCGAGTTTGAGGGCGCGGATCAGGCCGCGGTGCACGATCAGATCGGCATAGCGGCGGATCGGCGAGGTGAAATGCGCGTAACGGCGCAGGTTCAAGCCGAAATGACCGTAATTTTCCGCCGCATATTCGGCTTGCGCCTGCGTGCGCAGCACCACCTCGTTGATCAGCGGCTCGGCATCGAGGCCTTTCGCCTGCGCGAGCACGCGGTTGAAGGCGTCGGCCCGCAACACGCCGCCTTTGGCAAACGGGATATCAAGCGTGGCGAGGAACTCGCGCAACGCGTTGACCTTTTCCAGCCCGGGCTCGTCGTGCACGCGATAGATCAGCGGGACCCGCGCTTTTTCCAGCGTCTCGGCGGCCGCGACGTTGGCGAGGATCATGAATTCCTCGATCAGCCGGTGCGCCTCCAACCGCTCGGGCACGATCACGCGGTCGACCGTGCCGTCGCCCTTGAGCAGAATTTTCCGTTCCGGCAAATCCAAATCTAGCGGGCCGCGTTCGGCGCGCGCGCGCGTGAGCGTTTCGTAAGCCGCGTAGAGCGGCGCGAGCACCGGTTGCACCAGCGTCTCGGTGTCCTCGTCGGTGCGCCCGCCGATGGCAAATTGCGCCTGTTGGTAGGAAAGCTTGGCGGCCGACCTCATCATGATGCGGTGGAAGGTGTGCGAACGCTTGCGGCCGTCGGCGCCGATCACCATGCGCACGGCGAGTGCGGCGCGGTCCTCGCGCGGACGCAGCGAGCACAGGTCGTTGGAGATGCGCTCCGGCAGCATCGGCACCACGCGGTCGGGGAAATAGACCGAATTGCCGCGCACAAGCGCTTCGCGATCGAGCGCGGAGTCGGGCGTCACGTAATGGGCGACGTCGGCGATGGCGACGCTGACGATGAAGCCGCCGCGATTGTTGGCGGCGTTGTCATGCTCGGCATGGACGGCGTCGTCGTGATCTTTGGCATCGGGCGGATCGATGGTGATGAATGGAACGCGCCGCCAGTCCTCGCGATGGGCGAGCGTCGCCGGCCGCATGGTTTCCGCCTCGGCCTGCGTATCGTGGCGGAACACGTGCGGAATTGTGTGGGCGTGGATGGCGATCAGGCTGACCGCGCGCTCGCTCGCGAGCGAGCCGAGCCGCTCGACCACGCGTCCGGTCGGTAGCCCTAAGCGCGGCGCGCGGCTTGTCTCGACCGCGACCAGATCTCCGTCTTCCGCTTGCGCGGTTGCACCCGCCGGAATGCTGAGTTCTTTGCCGAGCCTCTTTTTGTCGACCGGCTCCAGCCGGCCGCCGCCATGCGGAGTTTTGCGGAATATCCCCAAGATGCGTTGCTTGGGATGATCAATGATCTTGATGACACGGCCGCGGTGGCGGATGCCGTTGTCGTCCTCGGTTTCCTCGACGTGCAGTAGCACGCGATCGCCGATGCCGGCGACTTCACCGGGGCGCGCCTTGTGGGGGGTGTGAATGCGGATTTTCGGCGCCGGTCCGTGCGCCTCCTCGTCCCATTCGTCGGGGGTGGCGATGAGTTCGCCGTCGCTGTCTCGCGCGGTGACGTCGGCCAGCACGGTGGAGGGCAGGGTGCCGGCATGATGCAGTTTCTTACGGCGCTTTTCGACCGTACCGTCATTCGCCAGTTCGCGCAGCATGCGCTTGAGTTCGGCGCGCATGGCGTTCTTGAGCCCGAAGGCACGGGCGATTTCGCGGGTGCCGACCTTGCCGGGTTGCCGGCCGATAAAAGCGAGAATGTCAGCCTTGGAGGGGAGGGAAGGGATTCGCCTGGTTTGTTTGTTCAAAATAGATTTTCCTGCGCCAAATCGACGCTACTTGATAAATGTAATGATCGGAATCAGGCTGCGCTAGCTATTCGGCGGCCTTGATGCGGCGCGCCGGCTTTGCGTTGGCGGCAACGGCGGCCGTCTTTTTTGGCTTTGCGGCGGCCGGTTTCTTCGGCTTGGCCGCGGGTGAAGCGGCTTTCTTGCCGGATGCCGTCTTGCGACCGGCGGCGCGGCGCCCTTTCGGCGCGTTGCCGACCTTGGCGGCGCGTGCTTCGAGCAGGCCAATGGCCTGTTCCAGGGTCACGGTATCCGGAGTCATGTCGGACGGCAGCGTCGCGTTGATGCCGGCGTGGCTGACGTAAGGACCGTAGCGGCCGTTCTTCACCACGATCGGGCCGCCTTTGTCTGGGTGCTCGCCCAAACTCTTGCCGGGATCGGCTCCGAAACGGCGGCCGCGGCCGGGATTGGCCTTCTTTTCGGCGATCAAGGTGACGGCGCGGTTGAGGCCGACGGTCAGTACGTCCTCGTTGGCATCGATGTTGGCGTAGGTCTTGCCATGTTTTACGTAGGGGCCGAAGCGGCCGATGCCGGCGATGATTGGTTCATTGTCTTCCGGATGTATTCCGACTTCGCGCGGCAGCGCGAGCAGCGCCAACGCCTTCTCGAGATCGACGTCTTCCGGCGCGAGGCCCTTCGGCAGGCCGGCGCGTTTGGGTTTCTCCGCGTCTTTTTCCTTCGAAGTCTCGCCGAGTTGGAGATAGGGGCCGAAGCGGCCTCCGCGTAGGGATACTTCGAGGCCGGTTGCCGGATCCTCGCCCAGCACCTTGGTGCCGCTCACCCCGCCGTTCGCACCGGGCGTCATCTGCCGGGTGAAATTACACTCGGGATAGTTCGAGCAGCCGATGAAGGCGCCGAAGCGGCCGAGCTTGAGCGAAAGACGTCCAGTGCCGCAGGTCGGGCATTGCCGCGCATCGCCGCCTTCCGGGCGCGGAGGGAAGATATGCGGTGCCAGCAGATCGTTAAGCGCGTCGAGCACATGGGTGACGCGCAGGTCCTTGATTTCGTTGACCGCGCCGATGAAGTCGACCCAGAAGTCGGCCAGCACCTTTTTCCAGTCGAGCTCGCTATTGGAGATGCGGTCGAGCTGTTCTTCGAGATTGGCGGTGAAATCGTATTCGACATAACGCTGGAAAAAGCTTTCCAGGAATCCGACCACCACGCGGCCCTTATCCTCCGGCATCAACCGTTTCTTGTCGATGCGCACATAGCCGCGGTCCTGCAGCACTTGCAGGATCGAAGCGTAAGTCGAGGGGCGACCGATGCCGAGCTCCTCCATGCGCTTGACCAAGGCGGCTTCCGAATAGCGCGGCGGCGGCTCGGTAAAGTGCTGCGAGGAATTGATCGCCTGCTTCTCCAGCAATTCGCCTTCGCTCATGGCCGGCAGCCGGCGGGACTCGTCGTCCTCGTCGTCCTCGTCATGGCCTTCCTGATAGAGCGTGAGGAAGCCGTCGAACTTCACTACCTGACCGGTGGCGCGCAGGTCGAGATTGCGGGCGCCGACTTTGGCGGCGATATCGACGGTGGTGCGCTCGAGTTCCGCCGACTGCATTTGGCTCGCGACCGTGCGGTTCCAGATCAGTTCATAGAGGCGGGCCTGGTCGCGATCGACCGAACGCGCAACCTCCTTGGGCGAGCGGTTGGGATCGGTCGGGCGCACGGCTTCGTGCGCTTCCTGCGCGTTCTTCGACTTGTTCTGATAGGTGCGCGGCGTCTCGGGAACGTAATTCGCGCCGTAATCCTTGCCGATCATTGCGCGCACGGCGGCAATTGCTTCCGGCGCCATGTCGATGCCATCGGTACGCATATAGGTGATCAGACCGACGGTCTCGCCGTCGACGTCGATGCCTTCGTAGAGTCGCTGCGCCAGGCGCATCGTGTGCGCCGGCGAGAAGCCGAGCTTGCGGCTTGCCTCCTGCTGCATGGTCGAAGTGGTGAAGGGCGGCGGCGGATTGCGGCGCGCGGGCTTGGCCTCGACCACGGCGACCTTGAAAGTGGCCGTCTCCAGATCGCGGGTGAAGGCTTCGGCTTCCGCGCCGGACCCGATATCGAGCCGAGTGATTTTCTGTCCATCGGCGCCGACGAGACGTGCCTCGAAGGTTTCCTGGCGCGGCGTCGCCAGCGTCGCCGAGATTGACCAGTATTCCTTGGCGACGAATTTCTCGATTTCGAGCTCGCGGTCGCAGACCAGCCGCAGCGCCACCGACTGCACCCGGCCGGCCGAGCGGGCGCCCGGCAACTTGCGCCAGAGCACCGGCGAGAGAGTGAATCCGACCAGGTAATCGAGCGCGCGGCGGGCGAGATAGGCATCGACTAAGGCGGCATCGATGGCGCGCGGATGCTTCATCGCCTCGGTCACCGCCTGTTTGGTGATGGCGTTGAACACTACCCGTTCCACGGCCTGCTTCTTGAGGGCGTTCTTTTCCTTGAGCACTTCCAGCACGTGCCAGGAGATCGCCTCACCTTCGCGGTCGGGGTCGGTGGCCAGAATGAGCTTGTCGGCGCCCTTGAGCGCCCGGGCGATATCGTTCAGCCGCTGGTTCGACTTGGCGTCGACCTCCCAAATCATGCGGAAATCGTCATTGGGGTCGACCGAACCGTCCTTGGCCGGCAGGTCCCGGATATGGCCAAAGGACGCCAGGACCTCGTAACCGGGCCCCAGGTACTTATTGATCGTTTTCGCCTTGGACGGCGACTCAACAACGACAATATTCATGAAAATCCAATGGGTTATCCGGCTGGATCGTTTCGATCCCAGGCGGAATCGGCCGCTTGCTTTGGCCGGAACATGGGGAAGGCACTCCCTACTGTCAAATAAGGGTGCCCGGAAAACGTTTATGAACAGCCAATTTAGGCATGAAAGAGACGGGTTTGCGCCGAGATGCAACCAGTGAGTGTATTATAACATCAAGTCAATCTATAGGCTAATATTCAGAGGTAGCAGAGGTAGGCCATGTATTTTCGTCGTTGGGGTACCCGCACGGGGACCCTGCCGCACCCCGGACGGAACTCATGGCCGATCCAACCGCCGCAGGCGAACTCGGTAATCGGACAGAGGTCGCCAAATACGTGGCGACCCTTTCGGCCGAACTCGCCACTATGGCGCGGCGAACCGGGCTCGAAACCCTTGGCTACCTCCTCGAAATGGTCCGACTCGAAGCCGAAAACATTTACCGTCACGCCGACCGGAAAAAACGGCGGACGGTCTTAAACTCAATTAGGGCGCCTTCACACCGAGCCGTTCGAGAAACGCCGCGGTCGGATTGCCGTCCGGCAGCATGCCAAGCTTGACCTGCTCGGCACGAATATCGTCGCGCAGGTCAAAATCTATATGACCTTCAAAGTCGAGCACCTTGTAACCGAGCGCGGACAGTTTTTTCTGCAAGGCGATGCGCGCGTCGCGCGAAATCGGGTGGTCATCGGCTGGCCAGGCAGCCTTGATCGGCGGCCCGCCGTTCATGCGGTCGGCGAGATGGCCGACCGCGATCGCGTAAGGATCCGAGTTGTTGTACTCCTTGAGCACGGCGTAATTCTCGGTCGCGATGAAAGCCGGGCCATTGGCGCCGCTCGGGAAAAACAAAATGCCGAGACCGGACGAGGGGAACAGCTTGCCGTCGGCGCGACGGACGGCGAGTTTCGCCCATTCCGTGAAGCTGCCGCGGCTCTGCCTATAGTCGAAGCCTTTCGGGATGCTGACCTCGAAGCCCCAAGGCAGGCCGCGTTTCCAGTGCTCCTTGCTCAGGTAATTCGCGGTGGAAGCGAGGGCGTCCGGCACACTGCTCCAGATATCGCTCTTGCCGTCGCCGGAAAAATCCACGGCGTAGTCGACGACGTTGCTCGGCATAAACTGGGTCTGGCCCATGGCGCCGGCCCATGAACTAACCATCTTGTCGCGCGGGAAATGGTCGTCCTGCATGATGCGCATCGCAACGATCAGCTCGTTGCGAAAATAGGGATGGCGATAGCGGATGTAACCGAGCGTCGCGAGCGAGCGGAATACGTCCCAATGATCCTTCTCGGCGCCGTAATCGGTCTCAATGCCCCACAGCGCGATCAGCACCCAGCGCTCGACGCCGAATTTCCTTTCCACGGCATCGAAAGTTTTCGCCCATTCCTTGGCTTTGCGTTGGCCATTGGTGATGCGCCCGTGCGAAGCGATGTCGTTGACATAGGCACCGACCGGCTTGCCGTATTCGGGCTGCCGCTTGGTGGCCGCGATCACGCGCAGATCTGGCGTCACGCCGTTTAGGGCGAGATCGAACGTGGCGCGCGTGATGCCCTTGGCCTGTGCATCGGGCCAAAGTTCCTCGACGAAAGCCGCGAAGGACTGTTCCTGCGCGCGTGCCGGCGCGCCACACAAAGCAAAGGCGAAAATGAGAAAGGCGAATTTCCGGAACATTGCTGCGGCCAAATGCGATTCGTGTCGCATGTTATAGCAGCGACACCAAGCTGCCGCCGTAGCGCTCCGGCCGGCCGGCGATTTCGAGTTCCAAGAGCACTGTCCGCACGATCGCAGGCGAAGTTTGCGACAGGCCGTACCAGGTCGTCGATCGAAACCGGCGTCAGCCCAAGGAGGGCGATAATGCGATATTCGGTGGGAAGCGGACCAATCAAGCCACTGCTCCTCGCTCAGTCGAACCCGTTCGCCCAACGCCGCCCCCGTCCGGCCACATCCCGCTATAGCCTACAATCGTTGGTGGAAACGGGCGAGTGCTGCTATGGCTGGCCGAGCCAGATTTTGGTTTCGGTTGCCAAACGGCCGCTAAACCAGCACATTTACACGTCGCGCCGGCGCCTCGTGCTGGCCGTTTTCCGTATGGGAGCGTCGCTGCAATGGCCAGACGCGCGTTCAGGGTCGTCCTGATCAAGCCGTCGCACTATGATGAGGACGGTTATGTCATACAGTGGCGGCGTTCGACGCTGCCATCGAACAGTCTCGCCAGCGTCTATGGCTTGGTCGAGGAGTGTGCCCGCGGCCGCGTGCTCGGCCCCGCCGTCGACATCGAAATCGAAGCTTGCGACGAGTGCAACACCGTCGTCGACGTGAAAGGGGCGGCGAAGCGCATCCGCACGGCCGGCGGCGGCATGGTCGGGCTCATTGGCGTGCAGTCAAACCAATATCCGCGCGCGCTCGATCTTGCGCGTCAGTTCCGCGTACTCGGTCTGCCGGTCGTCATGGGCGGTTTCCACGTCAGCGGCTGCATTGCCATGCTGCCCACCTTGCCGGCTGACCTGCAGGAGGCGCTCGATCTTGGGATCCACTTGTTCGCCGGCGAGGCCGAGGGCCGTATGGCCGAGTTGCTATGCGATGTCGCGCAGGGAACCGCAAAACCGATCTACAAATATCTCAACGATCTGCCGGAAATGGCCGCTGCGGTACACCCGATCCTGCCGCGCGAGGTGGTCACGCGGGTGGCAGGGCATTACTCGAGCTTCGATGCCGGACGCGGGTGCCCGTTCCAGTGCAGCTTTTGCACCATCATCAATGTGCAGGGGCGCAAGTCACGCTACCGCACGCCGGACGACGTCGAGGCGATCGTGCGCGCCAATGCGGCGCAGGGCGTTACGCGTTTCTTCGTGACCGACGACAATTTTGCGCGCAACCGCAATTGGGAACCCATTCTCGACCGCCTGATCGAGTTGCGCGAGCGGGAGAAATTCAAGATTCGTCTCATCCTTCAGGTCGATACGCTGTGTCACCGCATTCCCGGCTTCATCGAGAAAGCGGCGCGTGCGGGCTGCAACGCCGTGTTCATTGGGCTCGAGAACATCAATCCCGAATCCCTGATGGGCACCAAAAAGCGGCAGAACAAGATCTGGGAATATCGCGAGATGCTGCTCGCTTGGCGAAGCCAGAAGGTCATGACCTATGCCGGCTACATTCTCGGCTTCCCGACCGACACACCCGAGTTGATCGCGCGCGACATCGAGATTATCAAGAAAGAGCTGCCGATCGATCTCCTGGAGTTCTTCTATCTGACGCCGCTGCCGGGCTCGGAGGACCACAAGAATCTGTACACGCGCGGGGTGCCGATGGATCCCGACATGAACAAATACGATCTCGAGCACGCCTGCACCGCGCATCCGCTGATGTCGAAGGAAGCCTGGATGCGCACCTACGCTGATGCGTGGAAGCGCTACTACACCGACGAACACGTCGAGACCATATTGCGCCGTGCCGTGGCCAGCGGTCTCAATCCAACCAAGATTTTGGATGCGATGATGATCTTTTCGGGTTCGTCGCGGATCGAAGGCGTCCATCCGCTCCAGTTCGGGCTGGTCCGGCACAAGGTGCGCACCCAGCGGCGTTATGGAATGCCGATCGTCAATCCGCTCGTATTCTATCCTTGGCGCGCCTTCGATTTTCTCAAAGTGGCGGCGCAATGGCTGCGACTCGTCCGGCGTTATCGCCGCATCATGGCGCGCGTCGTCGCGGACCCTGCAGCGCGCAGCTATATCGATGAAGCATTGCGCCCGTATGCCGGCAGAAACGAGCCAGATCACCTGGTCGAAATTTTTGCCGACAAGATCCCGAAAACCCACGGTGCGCCGGTGCAGGTCGCCGTCTAATCCGCCGAACTGCGCCCGATCCGGCTTTCGGTACCGGCAATCAGCCGCGCGATATTGGCGCGGTGCATGATCCACAACAGCGCGCTGAGCAGCAGGAACAATGCGGCGGCGTTCGGCTGGCCGAGTAGCCACAGGGTGAGCGGCGTGAGCGCGCTGGCGACTAAGGCCGCAAGCGAGGAGTAGCGGCTCAGCGCCGCAACGCCGAGCCAGATTGCACAGAAGATCAGCGCGCCCGGCCAACAAAGGCCGATCAGCACGCCGATATAGACGGCGACGCCCTTGCCACCCTTGAACTTGAGCCACACCGGAAAGAGATGGCCGAGAAAAGCGCCGAAGCCGGCGACCAGCGCCGCGTCGGGCGTTGCATAACGCGCCGCCAGCAAAACCGCGCCCGTGCCTTTGAGCGCGTCGCACAGCAGAGTCGCGGCGGCGAGGCCCTTGCGCCCGGTGCGCAGCACATTAGTGGCGCCGATATTGCCGGAGCCGATGGTGCGCACGTCGGGACCGCCGGCGGCGCGCGTGATGATCAACCCGAACGGAATCGAGCCGAGCAGATAGCCGACGATCAAGGCGAGCGCGAGCGTCATACGTATTCGTAGACGGTACGGCCGGCGACAATCGTGCGCACCACGCGGCCCGTCAATTTGGCTTCATCAAACGGCGTGTTCTTGCATTTCGATTTGAGATCGGCCGGATCGAGCACCCACGGCAGATCGAGATCGATGACGATGACGTCCGCCGGCGCGCCGCTCTTGAGCGTGCCGCCGGGCAGGCCCAGCAGTTCGGCCGGCCGCGTCGACATGGCGCGCAGCAAGGTCATCAACTGGATCTCGCCGGAATGCACTAGGCGCAGGCCGGCCACCAGCATGGTTTCCAGGCCGATCGCGCCGGCCGCCGCTTCGGCGAAGGGCAGCCGCTTGGTCTCGACGTCCTGCGGATTGTGATCCGACATCACCATGTCGAGCAGGCCGCTCGCGAGTGCGGCAACCAGCAGCTTGCGGTCGTCCTCGGCGCGCAGCGGCGGCGACACTTTCAGGAAGGTGCGGTAGGGCCCGATGTCGTTTTCGTTGAGCGTGATGTGATTGATTGAGCACGAAGCCGTAACACTAAGGCCGGCATCCTTGGCGCGGCGCAGCACTTCGAGCGATTCCCCGCAGGTGATCGAGGCCGCGTGATAGCGCCCGCCCGACAGCGCCACCAGCCGGATGTCGCGTTCGAGCATGACCGTTTCCGCCGCCTTCGGAATGCCGAGCAGGCCGAGGCGTGCGCCGAATTCGCCTTCGTTCATCACGCCGTCGCCGATGAGATCTGGGTCCTCGGTGTGATGCACGATCAGCGCGTCGAAATCGCCGGCGTAAGTGAGCGCGCGCCGCATCACCTGGGCGTTGGTCACGCTTTTGTCGCCGTCGGTGAAGGCGACCGCGCCGGCTGCCTTCAAGAGGCCGATCTCGGTCATCTCCTGGCCTTCGAGCCCCTTGGTGAGCGCCGCCATCGGATGCACGTGCACGATCGCGGTGTCGCGCGCGCGCCGCAGCACGAAATCCACCGTCGCCGGATCATCGATCACCGGCGATGTGTTGGGCTGGCAGATAATGGTGGTAACGCCGCCGGCGGCGGCGGCTTGGCTCGCCGACGCCAGCGTCTCGCGGTGACCGGCGCCGGGCTCACCGACGAAGGCGCGCATATCGACGAGACCGGGCGCGACCAGCTTGCCGCGGCAATCGACGACGTCGGTGCCTTCGGGAACGCCGCCGGCGCCGATACCCTTCTTGGCTTCGCGGACGATGCCGTCGGCGATCAGCAGGTCGCCGACGATATCGAAGTCGCGCGACGGATCGACGATCCGGGCGTTGGCGAGCAGGATCGGGCGGCGGTCGGACAACATGGTGTCAGGCGTTCGGCAGGTTACGAGACAAAGCTTCCAGCACGGCCATGCGTATCGCCACTCCCATTTCGACCTGCTCGCGGATTAGCGACTGCGCGCCGTCGGCGACGATCGAGTCGATCTCGACGCCACGGTTCATCGGTCCCGGATGCATGACCATCGCGTCCGGTTTGGCGTAGCTGAGCTTTTTTTCGTCGAGGCCGTAAAAGTGGAAATATTCCGAGATCGAGGGCACGTAGGAGCCGTTCATGCGTTCGCGCTGCAGGCGCAGCATCATAACGATATCGGCGCCGTTGAGGCCCTCGCGCATGTCGCGCGCGACCTCGACGCCGAAGTGCTCGATGCCGGGCGGCAACAAAGTGGAGGGCGCGACCACACGCACCCGCGCGCCCATCGCGTTGAGCAGGATGATGTTGGAGCGGGCGACCCGCGAGTGCAGGATGTCGCCGCAGATCGCCACCAGCAGACCCTCGATGCGGCCCTTGTTGCGGCGGATGGTGAGCGCGTCGAGTAGCGCCTGGGTGGGGTGTTCATGCGCGCCGTCGCCGGCATTGATCACCGAGCAGTCGAGCTTGCTCGCCAGCAGTTCGACCGCGCCGGAGGCGTGATGGCGCACCACTAGAATGTCGGGATGCATGGCGTTGAGCGTGATCGCGGTGTCGATCAGCGTCTCGCCCTTGCGCATCGACGAGGAACTCGTCGACATGTTCATCACGTCGGCGCCCAACCGCTTGCCGGCCAGTTCGAACGACGACTGGGTACGGGTGGAGACCTCGAAGAACAGATTGATCTGGGTGCGGCCGCGCAGCGAGGTGCGTTTCTTTTCGACCTGGCGATTGAGTTCGACGAATTCCTCGCCGAGATCGAGCAGGCCTGAAATCTCCTCGTGCGAAAGCCCTTCGATCCCCAACAAATGCCGTTTGTTGAGGACGAACGAGGATTTCGGCGCAATGTTCATTAAAGGCAGGTCTATAGGCGCAAGTTCGGTCTCCGGCAAGGGCGAAAACCGCCGGTCCACAGGGCCCGCGCGCGCCGGCCGCTCTAGCGTCATAGATTGGCGAGGCGATCGAGCGCGCCTTGCAGAATATAGGCGGCGGCGTGCTGGTCGATGACCGCCGCGCGTTTCTTGCGGCTGACATCGGCGGCGATCAATTCGCGCTCGACCGCGGCGGTGGACAACCGCTCGTCCCATAGCGCGATCGGCAGTGCGGTAAGCTTGGCAAAATTGCGCGCGAAGGTCCGGGTCGATTGCGCGCGCGGGCCCTCGGAGCCGTCCATGTTGATGGGCAGGCCGAGCACGAAGCCGATGGCGTTACGCTCGGCCGCAAGCGCCAACAGGCGGCGCGCGTCGGCGGTGAAATTCGTGCGCGCGACGGTTTCGACCCCGGCCGCCAGCTTGCGGTCGGGATCGCTCGAGGCCACGCCGATCGTCTTAGTGCCGAGATCGAGCCCGATCAGCGACCCGCGTGCAGGCAGAAGCGCGGCGACATCCAGCAGAGGGCCGACCGCCATTGTCAATTCGCATCCGGCGGCTGCTCGGGATTGAGCGAAGTCACCAGGCGCTTAGAGGCGTCCTTGTCGGCCGAACCGAGCTTGGCGAGCGCGTCGCGCGCGGCGTCGAGGACGTTGGTCTTGCGCCGTTTCTTGATCGTGTCGATTTTCTGCATGGCCTCATTGAGACATTTTAGCGCGTCTTCCGCTTCGTCAATACGCTTCACCGCATCCGGCGCGGCCGCGGCCAGCGCGGCGACGATGTCGTTGAGGCAGCCGATCTGGCTGCCATAACTGGCCACATCTTCGGTGACCTCACGTTCAACCGCCGGATTGCCGGCAAAATTGACCGACACGCGCGGCGACCAGAAATCAAAGGTCTGGAAGTTGCCGCCCACGCCGGGAAACATGATGCTGAGTGGATTGGGGAATGTATACATTGCGCGTTCTCCTTCCCGGCAATTGTTTAATTCTATCACGCCGCGCGGCCGCTGACGCGCTTGATTTGGCGGCAGAGAAGAATTCACATAGTGTGCTTTTGCCGGAGGGGGAATTGAAATGAGCGTGAGTAGCACCAGACGACAGCGCACGAACGTCGACATGCGCGCTTTTGCCAAAAGCGCCGGCACCACCATCAGGGTGCCGGCCGGCGGCGTCGTCTTCAGCAAGGGCGAGACTGGCGATTGCATGTATATCGTGCAGTCGGGCGTCATCGACCTGGTGATCGGCGATAAGGTGATCTAGACCGTCGGCGCCAACGAGGCGCTCGGCTTCAAGTCGATGAGCGACGATCTGCCGCGCTCCTCCACCGCGCGCGCCAAGGAGGCCTGCGAGCTGTCGCTGATCGATCCGCGCACCTTTCGCTTCATGGTGGACGAGGTGCCGAACTTCGCGACCTACATCATAGGCGTGCTGGTGCGGCGCATCCGCGGCATGAGCAAGGCGATGTAAGTTCACGGCACGCTCCCTTCCGGCAGCGCGGCCGCGTGCGCGGCGATCGCACCCGAGGTGGTGAACCACACGCGCTCGTCGGTCTTCCGCACGATGTAATTGAGCGCGCGCGCCAAATGCTTAAGGCGATGCGGCTGGCCGACGATATAAGGGTGCAGCGCAATGCCCATCACCAGAGGGCGCTTGGCGCATTCGCCGTGCAGCACGTCGAAGGCATCCACGATCATGTCGGCGAAGTCGGCGCCCTCGCGCTTGCGCGCGACGATCTGCGGAATGTCGTTGAGCTCCTGCGGATAGGGCACCGACAGGATGCGGCGATTGCGCGTCTTCATCCAGACTGGCTGATCGTCGTGGCACCAGTCGAGCAAATAAGTGTAGCCGGCTTCCTGCAGCAGATCGGGCGTGACGGGCGACTGCGAGATCCAGGGCCCGAGCCAGCCGCGCGGGCGCGTGCCTGAATGCTGCTCGATCGCGGCGGTGGTTTCCGTGATCAGCGCGCGTTCGTCATTTTCGCTCAACGTGCCCTGGCGCTCGGAATTGCTGCGGCCGTGACCAATGATCTCAGCATCGGGAAAGGCCGCGACCGCTTGCGGCGCGTGCGTATACATTTCCGCGTTCACCAAGAGCGACACCGGCAGATTCAGCTCGACGAACAACTCGGCCAGGCGGAACACGCCGACGCGGTTGCCGTAGTCGCGCCACGCGTAATTGAGCACGTCGGGCGGCGGTCCGCCGGGCGCCAATTCGGCGCCGAGCCCTTCGCCGAACGAGAACCACTCGAGATTGAGCCCGACATAGACTGCCAGCCGATGGCCGCCCGGCCAGTCGTAGACCCGCCGCGCGTTGATCGGGGAATAGGGGTAGCGGTCGTGGTGGCGGGCCGGGCTCATGGCGTGATCTTAGCCTCGGCGGGCGGGTATTTTCCGGCAAATTTTATCCATTCCACAACGGATGGGTAACCAATCCGGTTTTGCCGGCATTAATGGTTCTGCCGCCAACATCGCCTCGACAAGCTAGGGACCAATCGGGACGATGATCGACCACGACGCACAGGCGGCCTGGCGGCCGTTCACGCTGAACTGGATTCCGCTCGCGCTGTGGCGCTCACGCTGGCGCTTTGCTTGGCGTTCACCCGTTTTTCGATTAAGCCGGCGGGCGCGCTGCTCTCGCTTGGCGCCATCGCGCTCTATGCCGGCATCGCCTATTACAACGCGCTGACGCCGCACCGGCGCGAGCCGCTAGTAATCTTCACGGTCGGCTCGACCGCGCAGCTCATGCTGGCGAGCTTCCTGATGACGCCGCTCACTTATGTAGCGGCATCGCTCGACGTACCAATGCAGGATGGCAATCTGGCCGCGGTCGACCGTGCGCTCGGTATCGACTGGGTGGCGTATTTCAACATCATGATGCAGTGGCCGGCGCTGCTGCCGCCGCTCTCGCTCGGCTATGCCATGATCGGCTGGCCGGTGTTCGGCATTCCGGTGGCGCTAGGCTGGACCGGCCGCTACCGCCGCCTGCAGCAATTCACGCTCGGCTTCGCGCTGGCGCTGGTCGTGACCACGGCGATCTCGGCCTTCGTGCCGGCGCTCGGCGCCTACGACGAACTCGGCATCAAGCTCGATCCGGTGGTGTTCACCTCCGGCGCCTATGACAGCTCCACGCACGACATGGCGCTGATCCATAACGGCACGCTGCGCCAGCTCGATATCCTGCACCTGGTCGGCATCGTCACCTTTCCGAGCTTCCATGCCTGCGCCGCGGTGCTCTATCTGTGGGCGTTCTAGGCGGTGCGTTGGATGCGGCCAATCGCGCTCTTGAGCAACGGCGCCATGATGCTGGCGACCCCGATCGGCGGCGCGCATTATTTCGTCGATGTATTCGCTGGCGTAGCGGTGGCGGTGCTGGCGATCGCGGCGGCGCGGTAGATCGGCGCGCGGGTGATGAAGCGGGCTTCACAGCCGGTCGCGGCTGCGACAATGCCTGCGGGGGCCGTTGCCACGCAGTAAACGGGGGGACTTCCGCGCACTGCGAACCTTCGGTTCACCGGATACGAATTCATCGCGGCGGCGCATTGGTGTAGTATCCTGCTGGCTTTCAGCCAGTGGGATCGCGCAACATGTGGCCGGACCGGCGTTTGCTCGACCTGTTCAGGATCGACCATCCGATCGTGTTGGCGCCGATGGCGGGCGCGATGGACGCCGAGCTGGCGATCGCGATTGCGCAGGCCGGCGGACTCGGCTCGCTGCCGGCCGGCATGCTCAACGAGCAGCAGATGCGGGCGCAGGTCGAAAAATATCGCGCCGCGACCGGCAAGCCGCTTAATCTTAACTTCTTCGCGCACAAGCCGCCGGTGCCCAACAATGCGCGCGAGCACGCCTGGCGCGAGCGGCTGCAACCTTACTACACCGAATTCGGCATCGATCCGGCGGCGCCGGTGCCGTCAAGCAATCGTGCGCCGTTCGATGCGGCGCTCTGCAGCGCGGTGGAAGACCTCAAGCCGGAGGTGGTGAGCTTCCATTATGGCCTGCCCGAGGGTGCGCTGGTCAAACGTGTCAAGGCCGCGGGCTGCGTGGTGATGAGTTCGGCCACCACGGTCGCGGAGGCGCGTTGGCTGGAAGCGCAAGGCTGCGACGCCGTGATCGCGCAAGGCATAGAGGCGGGCGGCCATCGCGGCATGTTCCTGACCGACGATCTGGCGACGCAGATCGGTACCTTCGCGCTGGTGCCGCAGATCGCAGATGCGGTGACGGTGCCGGTGATTGCCACCGGCGGTATCGGCGACGCGCGCGCGATCGCGGCGGCGCTGACGCTCGGCGCCTCGGCCGTGCAGCTCGGCACCGCTTTTCTGTTCTGCCCGGAATCCAAAATCACGGCGCCGCACCGCGCGGCGCTAAAAGCCGTGCGCGACGACGGCAGCGTGCTGACCAACGTGATCAGCGGGCGGCCGGCGCGCGGGCTGATCAATCGCGCGATCCGCGAGCTGGGACCGATCAGCGACATCGCGCCGGAATTTCCGCTCGCCGGCGGCGCGCTGGCGCCATTGCATGCCAAGGCGCAGGCGCAGGGCTCGGGCGATTTCTCGGGGATGTGGGCGGGCCAGGCGGCCGCGCTCGGCCGCGAGTTGCCGGCGCGCGAGCTGACGCTGCGGCTGGTTCAGGAAACGCAGGCGCTGATGCGGCGGATGACGGGTGGTTGATCGGCCGGCCGATGGTCTTATGTTGGGTGCCCGGTCCATCGCCATAAGGTTCCGCTATGCACACCCATTCCATCGAGCCCTGGCAGCACAACCACGTCTTTCTCGGCGCCAAACACGACCGGCATGAGCGGCGCACCTGGTTCGTGGTCGCGCTCACCGCCGCCATGATGGTGGCGGAGATCGTCGGCGGTACGCTGTTCGGCTCGATGGCGGTAGTGGCCGACGGCTGGCACATGTCGACCCATGCCGGCGCGCTCACCATCGCGGCGCTCGCCTACCGTTTCGCGCGCCGCCAAGCGCGCGATGCGCGCTTTTCCTTCGGCACCGGCAAACTGGGCGAGCTGGCGGCGTTTTGCAGCGCCGTGATCCTCGCCATGATCGCGGCGGCGATCGGCTACGAGGCGGTGCTGCGGCTTTATGCGCCAGTCGTCATCCATTTCCGCGAAGCGATCCCGCTGGCCGTAGTGGGCTTAGCGGTTAATCTCGCCAGCGCCTGGTTGCTATTCGACGAGGGCCACCATCACCGTGCGCATGCGCATGATGATCACGACGATGATGCGCACGGCCACGCCCATCATCACCACGGGCACGATTCCAACATCCGCGCGGCTTACATTCATGTGCTCGCCGATGCGCTGACCTCGGTGCTGGCGATCGTGGCCCTGTCGTGCGGGCTCGTGTTCGGCTGGGTGTGGATGGACCCGCTGATGGCGCTGGTCGGCGTGGCTGTGATCCTGAGCTGGTCGTTCGGGCTGCTGCGCTCGTCCGGCATGGTACTGCTTGACATGGTGCCGGACCGCCATCTCGCCGGACACATCCGTGCACGGCTCGAAGTCGACGGCGACCGGGTCTGCGACCTGCATCTGTGGCGGCTCGGGCCCGGCCATGTTGGGCTGATCGCGGCGGTGGTGTCCGACCGCCCGCAGGCGCCCTCGGCCTACAAGCACCGGCTCGAGGGGATCGCCGGCCTGTCGCATGTGACCATCGAGGTGCACCGCTGCCCGGATCACGAGCGGAAAGCGGCCTGAGGCGTTTTTACAAGGCATGATCTTGTCCGAAAACAGGTTCCCACTTTTCGGGATCATGCCCTCATTGCGAGGCTGAACGGGCCTCTGCTATACGCGGCATCATTCCTTGAGGGGCTCATGTCTGTCGACGCCGATACCGTCCGCCGCATCGCGCATCTGGCGCGCATCGCTGTGCCCGGGACTGAGATTGAGCACTTGCAGGGCGAGCTCAACGCCATGCTGGCTTTCGTCGAGCAACTGCAAGAGGTGAACGTCGAGGGCGTCGAGCCGATGACCTCGGTGACGCCAATGGCAATGAAGAAGCGGATGGACGCGGTGACCGACGGCGGCATCGCCGGCGATATCGTCAAGAACGCACCGGCGAGCGAGGACAATTTCTTCCTGGTGCCGAAAGTGGTCGAGTGATGTGCATCGCGTGTGAGCTTAACTTCTGGAACATGATCGACGCGCTGCCGCCGGAGGACCGCGAGCGGGTGCTGCGTGAGCAGGCCGCGCGCTTTGGCTGCGATGCGCCCGAGGGCGCGCCGCCGCCGCCCACGCAGCCGGCGACGGATGAGTCCAAGCCGTGAGTGATTTGAATTCGCTTACGCTGGCGGAAGCGCGCGACGGGCTGAAGATGAAAAGCTTCTCGGCACTGGAATTGGCCGATGCGCATCTCGCGGCCATGGAAAAGGCACGCGCGCTCAACGCCTATGTGCTGGAGACGCCGGAGCGCGCCTCCGCCATGGCCAAGGCCAGTGACGCGCGCATCGCGGCCGGCAAGGCCGGCCCGCTGGAAGGCATCCCGCTCGCCATCAAGGACATGTTTTGCACCGAAGGCGTGCGGTCGACCGCGTGCTCGCACATCCTCGACAATTTCGTGCCGACCTACGACTCCACGGTGACCGCCAATCTCTGGCGCGACGGCGCAGTGTTGCTCGGCAAGACCAACAATGACGAGTTCGCCATGGGCTCATCGAACGAGACTTCGCATTTCGGCCCGGTGATCTCGCCCTGGCGGCGCAAGGGCGCCAACACGCCGCTCACGCCGGGCGGCTCGTCGGGCGGCTCGGCCGCGGCGGTAGCGGCGCAATTGTGCCTGGGCGCCACCGGTACTGACACGGGTGGTTCTATAAGGCAGCCGGCGGCGTTCACCGGCACTGTCGGCATCAAGCCGACTTACGGCCGCTGCTCGCGCTGGGGCATCGTCGCCTTCGCGTCCTCGCTCGACCAGGCCGGGCCGTTCGCGCGCACCGTGCGCGACGCCGCGATCCTGCTGCACTCGATGGCGGGGCCCGATGCCAAGGACACGACTTGCGCCGATCTGCCGGTGCCGGACTACGAAGCCGCGGTCGGCAAATCGGTCAAAGGCCTGCGCATCGGTATTCCGAAGGAATACCGGCTCGACGGCATGCCGGCGGAGATCGAGAAGATCTGGCAGCAGGGCCGCGACTGGCTGAAAGCTGCGGGCGCCGAATTGGTCGAGGTGTCGCTGCCGCACACGAAATATGCGCTGCCCGCCTATTACATCGTCAATCCGGCTGAGGCCTCGTCCAATCTCGCGCGTTACGACGGCGTGCGCTACGGCCTGCGCGTGCCGGCGCGCGATATCATCGACATGTACGAGGGTACGCGCAGCGCCGGTTTCGGCGCCGAGGTGCGCCGGCGGGTGATGATCGGCACCTATGTGCTCTCGGCCGGCTATTACGACGCCTATTATTTGCGCGCGCAGAAGGTGCGCACGCTGATCAAGCGCGACTTCGAGGACTGCTTCAAGGCCGGCGTGCACGCCATGCTGACGCCGGCGACGCCGTCGGCTGCCTTCGGGCTGGGCGAGAAGGGGCAGGCCGATCCGGTCGAGATGTATTTGAACGATGTGTTTACGGTGACGGTGAACATGGCCGGCTTACCCGGCATCGCGGTGCCGGCGGGGCTCGACGGGCAGCGCCTGCCGCTCGGCCTGCAATTGATCGGGCGGCCGTTCGATGAGGAGACGCTGTTCGCGGCGGCGGCCGTGATCGAGCAGGCGGCGGGACCGTTCACGCCGCCGGCATGGTGGTGAGCGCGCCGTCTATGTCGATTTACTGATCGGCTGATGCGATCGGTGGCAGATCCTGGTCGCCGTTGATGACCGTCTTGCCGCCCAGTTCGCCGCCGCCGAAGATAAAGATCACCGCCGCCAAGGCGACGAGACCGCCGACGATAATTCCAAAGGTGCCGTTGTCCTCTTTCATTGTCTTCGCTCTGTTATCCGTTGTCCCCGTTTGAGGCTCGTCGCAACCGCGCGTGCGCGCGATGCGAGGCCGCCGTCATCCATGCAGAATTCGGGCCAATCGGCGGCAAAGCGCCCGCGGCCGGCGCGAATTTCGGCATGCGAAATTTGTAACACTTGGCCCGACGTGGAGGTAGCGACATACTATCACCGGCCGGGAGGATTCGGTCAGAGAGGGTGATACCCGCGCGATCGTACAGGAACTTTATGACGCCTATGGCCGGCGGGATTTCGAGCGTGTCGCCGCGGTGACCCATGACGATATCGACTGGGTGATCTACGCGCCGATGTCGGTGTTCCCGTTCGCCGGGCCCCGGCACGGCCGCGCCGCAGTGCTGGCGGCGATGGCCGAAATCGCCGTGAGCTTTTCGCTGGAAAGCTACAACCCGCAAGTCACGATCATCGAGGGCGCTCGCGCGGCGTTGATGTCGGGCGTGGGCTACCGGCAGCGCGCCACCGGCCGGATGTTGCGCCTGCGGATTGCCGGCTTCATGCGCCTCCAGGACGGCCGCCTGATCGAGTACCGCGAGTTCATCGACAAGCTTCGACGCGGTCGAACAGGCGCTGGGGCGCGAACTGCAGCTCTGACGGCGACCTTGCCGCGCAGCGTGCCGGACGTTAGGTGTACCGCATGAACGTCCTGAGCAAACCAAGCAAGCTGATCAAAGGCGCGAGCGGCGACTGGGAAGTCGTCATCGGCATGGAAGTGCATGCCCAGGTGACGTCGAAGTCGAAGCTGTTCTCCGGCGCATCGACCGAATTCGGTGGCGAACCCAACAGCCATGTCTCGCTGGTCGACGCCGCAATGCCCGGCATGCTGCCGGTGATCAACGAGGAATGCGTCCGCCAGGCGATCCGCACCGGCTTGGGCCTGAAAGCGACGATCAATCTGAAATCGGTGTTCGACCGCAAGAATTATTTCTATCCCGACCTGCCGCAGGGCTACCAGATCAGCCAGTACAAGTCGCCGATTGTGGGCGAGGGCGAGGTGATCGTCGATCTCGAGGATGGCGAGGCCATCACTATCGGCATCGAGCGGCTGCATCTCGAGCAGGATGCCGGTAAATCGCTGCACGACCAGCATCCGAACATGAGCGCGATTGATCTCAACCGCTCGGGCGTGGCGCTGATGGAGATCGTGTCGAAGCCCGATCTGCGTTCGGCCGAAGAGGCCAAGGCTTTCCTCACCAAGCTGCGCTCGATCCTGCGCTATCTCGGTACCTGCGACGGCAATATGGAGGAAGGTAGCCTGCGCGCCGACGTCAACGTCTCGGTGCGCAAGCCGGGGGCGCCGCTCGGAACGCGCTGCGAGATCAAGAACGTCAACTCGATCCGCTTCATCGGCCAGGCGATCGAGCACGAGGCGCGCCGGCAGATCGAGATCATCGAGGACGGCGGCGCGATCGACCAGGAGACGCGGCTGTTCGACGCCGCGCGCGGCGAGACGCGCTCCATGCGCTCCAAGGAAGAAGCGCACGACTACCGCTATTTCCCGGATCCGGATCTGCTGCCGCTGGAGTTCGACGACGCCTATGTCGCTGCCCTGAAGGAGCATCTGCCGGAACTGCCGGACGAGAAAAAGGCGCGTTTCATACGCGTTTTTTCGCTTTCGCCCTACGACGCCAGCGTGCTGGTGGCCGAACGCGAGACCGCCGACTATTTCGAGGTGGTGGCCAAGGGACGCGACGCCAAAACGGCGGCCAATTGGGTAATCAACGAATTGTTCGGGCGGCTCAACAAGGCGGGCGGCGACATCGCGGCCGCGCCGGTTTCCGCCGCGCAACTCGGGGCGATCCTCGATCTGATCGCCGACAATACGATTTCCGGAAAAATCGCAAAGGACCTGTTCGAGATCGTCTGGAACGAGGGCGGCGATCCGCGCGCGATTGTCGCTGAGCGCGGCATGAAGCAGGTCACCGATGTCGGTGCGATCGAAAAGGCCGTCGATGAGATCATCGCCAAGAATCCGGACAAGGTTGCCGACGCCAAATCGAACCAGAAGGCGGTCGGCTGGTTCGTCGGCCAAGTGATGAAGGCGTCCAGCGGTAAAGCGAGCCCGCAGGCGGTCAATGAAATCCTGAAAAAGAAGCTCGGACTCTGATCCGCGCGCGGCAATCGCGCGCCTGCAACCGATTTGGGTGCAGTGCGGCAAACGTGCGAGCAAAATTCCGTTTCAAATTGGAATCGGCGTGTGTCGAGCGGGAAAATTTCCGCCTCGGTGAGTGTGCGCGGCGCGAATCACTCGTCTCTGATTCGCTCGTTTTTGCTCGATTCCGGTCCGCGCGCGTCGTTTTGCACGGCAAATTGTGAAAAAAAGTTTGGCCTGTGCATTTGTTGTTGCGACGCGCGATACTGATGCAAACTTGAACACGCGAGCGCGCAAGGTTTTCATTGCGTCCCGGTAACGACGGAAAATTGTTATCGCAATAAGTCCTTATTTCATCGTAGTTTTCGCGATTTCTGCAAATTGCGCTCGACCATGTGCGCCGCATTCATCGCGCGCGATGTCGCATCACGCGTGCGCGATGCGAACGACGTTGCGACGCGCGTCGCACGCTGCGGATACACGCTTCGTTAAGTCGAGCGCTGTTTTTTTCATTGCGCTGTAGTAAACGGAATGCAGTGCGTGTCGATCCGCGACCGTACTGATGCAGACATCCGCCATGTTTCATGGCTAGGAGGGCAGCAATGGCGAAACGTAGAAAGAAGAAGGCAGCGAAGAAGAAGAAGAAGCTCTAGTAGCGACTTCTGAATCTTCGAGCTCTTCGTTTCGAAGATTGCGTCATACGGGCCGGGCTGCGTCATGGTGTGACCAGCACAATGCAGTTGCTCCGCGGCGCCCCGGTACCGATGACAACAGAGGGCGTCGGCGAGACTTCGAGTCTCGCCGACGCCCTCGGTGCGTTTGGATCACCAAAATTTTTTTATGAAGCGCGGTAGCGCGCCGCTCAGCCGGTGCTCTTGAGCCGCTTGTTGCATGCGCTCCAATATTTCGGCCACTTCATTCCCTTCTCGATCTTGCCGGCGGCCTTGGCCTCCTTCCATTCGGCGGCGCACTTCTTCAGGCGCTCACGTGCGGCGAGTTGCCCCGGCGTCGGCGGCTTCTTCGTCTTGACTTGTTTCTTTTCCGGCGCCGCCGCGGTTTGCATCACTGCCGGAAGCGGCGCGGCGATCAAGCCGTCCGCCATCAAAACACCGAACTATAGCCTGGACATGAATCCTCCTGTCTCGTTTTGGCAGCTGTCGGCTCTTCGCCGGTGCGGCGGGGCCTGCAACCTGTCTATGAGAAGAACTATCGGAGGTTGTATTCGCCCAGTGTCATCCCGACGGACCGCCTGAAAACGCCGGTCTGTGAAGCCTTTGTGGGTGTTGCGGATTACCGCCGCGCGCCTTAGGTCTGACTGGTATCGGCACCAGCTTGATTGAAGCGGAGCAGTGACATGGCGCGCGGCAAGGCGAAGCGGACGGCGAAGGCGAAAAAGGCGGCGTCGCAATCCAAGGTCAGGAAGCGGGTCGCCAAGGTCAAGGCCGCGAAGCCGATCGAGCTTTACTATTGGCCGACGCCGAACGGCTTCAAGATTTCGATCATGCTGGAAGAGTGCAGGCTGCCCTACACCATGATCCCGGTGAACATTTCCAAGGGCGAGCAGTTTAAGCCGGACTTCCTGAAAATTTCTCCGAACAACCGCATGCCGGCGATTATCGATCCGGACGGGCCGGGCGGCCGGCCGATTTCGATCTTCGAGTTGGGCGCCATCCTGCAATATCTCGGACGCAAGACTGGCAAATTCTATCCGCGCGACGAACGCGCGCGCGTCGAAGTCGAGCAGTGGCTGTTCTGGCAGATGGGCGGCGTCGGTCCGATGGCGGGGCAGGTGCATCACTTCAAGAATTACGCGGTCGAGACGCTGACCTACGCGATCAATCGCTACATCAACGAAGTCAACCGGCTCTACGGCGTGATGAACCTGCGGCTCAAGGATCGCGAGTTCATCGCCGGCAAATATTCGATCGCGGACATGGCGCTGGTCGGTTGGGTCAATGGCTGGGAGCGGCAGGGGCAGGACATCAATGAGTTTTCGGACCTCAAGCGCTGGCTCGCGACCATGAAGGCGCGGCCCGCGGTCAAACGCGGCATGGCGCTCGGCCTCGAGCTGCGCCAGGGCATCGACATGAAGGATCCGAAGGTGCAGGCGGTGCTGTTCGGGCAGCGGGCGCGCACGGCTTAACGTCGCCTGCTTCGCGCATTGTCGCCTGGGTGGTTAGTCAGCGCTTACCCAGCGCGGTTAGCGCTTCCTCAATCGCGACCGGCGATCACTCGATTTTGCCTGTAATTACCGGACTTTTCACGCGCTCGCGCCTTCGGCGACCTGGCGTGCATTCACGTTCAATTCATCGCAACGCTTAAACTGTCATTCAAATTTTCTCTCTTAGATCGCGCTGTTCGGACGAACGAAATGTCGCCGGGCAATAGGGACGAAGCGAACGGCCGCGGGGGCGGACGGTCGGGATCATGGGGAGGCCTCAATGGCAACCGAAATTGCGGCGGCTTATGCCGTCGAGCCCACGGACGCGGATGGCTGCTTCGCGCTCGGCATGAATTATTCGATCGGGGCGGGCGACCCGGTCGATCTGATCGAAGCGCACAAGTGGTTCAACATCGCGGCCATGCGCGGGCACGCCGACGCCGCGCGGCTGCGCCGTGAAATCGCAGAGCAGATGGCTGACGCCGAAATTGGCCGCGCCCAGCGTGCCGCACGCGATTGGCTCAAGAGCCATCCGCAGGCACCGACGCACGTGCCGGCAATCCGCGCGGCGGCGTGATGCACTAAGCCGCGACGAAGCGCGCCAGCTCGGCGCGCACCGTCGCTAGCAGGCTCGGCCAATCGCCGAGCACGGGCTGACGGAACAACCGCGCCTGCGGGTACCACGGGTTACGTTCACCCATTAGCGTCCAGCGCCAATCCGGCGCGAAGGGCAGCATCACCCAGACCAGGCGCCCAAGCGCGCCTGCGAGATGGACCACCGACGTATCGACCGAAATCGTGAGATCGGCGAGCGTGGCGAGCGCCGCTGTATCGGCCATGTCGGACAACTCGCCGCCAAGATGAGTGACGTTGGCGTGGCGCGCCAAAATATCGGCATCGTTACCTCGCAGCTCGCGCTGGATGCTCAGGAAGGAAACGCCGTCGAGCGCCAGCAGCGGTTCGAGCAGGGCCAGATCGATCGAGCGATTACGGTCATTGGCGTGGCTCACATTGCCGGCCCAAGCCAGGGCGACGCGCTTGCCTGGCACTGCCGCGAGCGCTGAGCGCCATTTGGCGAGACGTGCCTCGTCGGCGCATAGATAGGGTATATCGGCCGGAATAGTCGCGGGCTCGGTCTTGAAAGCCAGCGGCAGGCTGCCGAGCGGACAATGCACGTCGTAGGCGGGAAGCTGATCGCCGCGCGCAAAGCAGGCGGCGACGCCGTCGAGACCGACCAGCGCATTTTTCAATTCCGGCTGGACTTCAAGCACGACGCGCGCGCCGGCGCGTGCCAATAGCGGGGCATAGCGTGCGAACTGGATGGTGTCGCCCAGGCCCTGTTCGGAGTGCAGCAGAATGGTCTTGCGGGCGAGCGGATATTCGCCGAGCCAAAGCGGCTTGCCGTAGCCGCGGCGGGTATCGCGCATGCCACTGCGCTTCCAGCGCCATTCGTATTGCGCGAAACCGTGCCGCAGGTCGCCGAGCGCGAGCAGACTGAGCGCGCGATTGAAATGGGCGTCGGCGTAATCCTTTTGCAGCGCGATCGCCTTGTCGAAGCTGGCGACCGCGTCGGCATGCATCTTGAGCGCTTGAAGCGCGCCGCCGCGACCGTTCCAAGCCGGCGCGTGGTTGGGGACGGCGGCGAGCGCACGATCGAATGCAGGAAGGGCTTCTTCATAGCGGTTAAGCACAGACAAGGCATTGCCGCGATTGTACAGCGCTACGGGGTGCCCAGGCATCAACGCCAAGGCGGCATCGAAATCGGCGAGCGCCTGTTCGGTGTGGCCAAGCTTCGCGAGCGCGCCGCCCCGATTAAGAATGGCCTCGGCATGGCGCGGATTGCGCGCCAGCACCTCCCCGAAGCAGGCGAGTGCCTCCTGCGCCCGGCCGAGTGCGAGCAGCGCGGTGCCGCGCTGATGCAAGGCATTCAGGTCGCCCGGCCGCAACGCCAGCGCCTTGTCGAGACAGTCGAGCGCCTCGGCGTCGCGCTTGAGCGTGTGCAGCACATTAGCGAGATTCATCCAAGCATCGGGCGCCTGCGGATTGAGTTTGAGCGCTGCCGTCATCAGCCGGTAGGCCTCGCCCATCTGGCCGGCTTGCGCCTTCGTCAGCCCAAGCAGATGCAGCGCGTCGAAATAATCGGGCGCCGCCTTCAACACGCGTGCATAGAGCTTCTCAGCCTGGCGCAGCTGCCCCTGCTGGTGCAGCGCGACGGCGTCCTGCATCGTCTGCTGCAGGTTGAATCGGGGTGGCTGCGCCATGGCGGGCGATATGGCCCCGGTTCCTTCTGGCGCGCAAGCAGGTCGGCCGCGCTAGTTGTCGTGACGTTTGCGGTGGCGCTTGGCGGGCCGCCGCTCGGGGCCGGTGTAGAACAAGTTTTGTTCACAGAAGCCGCCTATTCCGCTCACCGTCGCCATGCATTGTTCCCAGCTCACGAAGCCGCAATTGCGGGCGCCGCCCCAACTACCGCCGCTATATTGCGCACACCACTTGTATGGCTCGGTTTGACCGACCGTCGGCATAAACACGGCCACTGCCGCGAGCGTAGTCAGAGCGAAGACAAGCTGATGTAATCTGCGCATCGAATGTCTCCCGGTCATGCTTTCGCGTGCATATCGCTAACATGCCTCAGTCGTTGTGGCGCTTGCGCTTGGTGCGCCGTTTGGCCCGCTGCTCGGCGGGGCCTTGGTAAAACAGGTTGCGCTGGCAGTCCCCGCCCATCCCGCTGATTGTCGCCATGCATTGCTCGTAAGTCGAGAAGCCGCAATTCCGGCCGCCGCCGCCATCCTCGCCGCCGTATTGCGCGCACCAGGGATATTCGATCGCAGCGGCCGGGTGGAGGAGCGCCGCCAGCGCTGCGAGAACGACGGCGGCAAAAAGCGTTGAGCTGAACCTGGTCACGGCAGTCATGCCCATCGGCGGGTTACGTTGTGAGCGCTAACCCGCGGTTTGGCGCTTTAGTTCGCGCGGTGTCGAATTTTATACGGAGCGCGCCATCAGTTTTTCTGCACCCAGAGCTGATACATGCTGTAGAAGGTATCGGGATATTGCATTTCGACCGCGTGCCATTTGTCGAGGTCGCTCGTCGACCAGCCATTGGCGGAAAACGACGCGCGGAAGTCTTGCGTGGCGGCTTCGTCGAAATTGAAGCCGATGAATTTCAGGCCGTGGCCGCCGATGAAACCTTTGATGGCCGGAATGGTCATGCGGCTTTCCTGCACGTGGAACAGCAGGTCGCGGCACTCGCTGGTGCTGAAAAAATCGCTGAAGCGCGCGACGCGTCATCGAGCTTGTTCTGCCGTTGCAGCTGTTCGGCTTCGGCGAACAATTGGCTGACGGATCGCCGGCGGGACCGGTGCGATGGCGGCAGGCCGATGAGCTCTGCTTGAGCGCGGCGCGGCGTTGTTTTCGATTCATCCGCAGAGGTCCCAAAGCCGGCCGTGTATATGGTGCCGGTTCAAATGCCGGCTGTTCAAGCGCAGCCCTGGCGCGCCGGGTTCAAGTCTCAGTTTACGCGGGCCGCCGCGGGAGGGCGCGGATTGCAAGATCCGGTTTGACGCGGAAATGCCGAAAGCATAAGTCTTCTCGCACACGGAGCTGTGGCCGAGTGGCTGAAGGCGGCGGTTTGCTAAACCGTTATACGCTCCAAAGGCGTATCGAGGGTTCGAATCCCTCCGGCTCCGCCAGCCCGCCGTCTCCGCTAGCCAAAGATGCCCGCGCCGATCGAGCATTCGGCTGCTCGAAATCGCTTGGCTAAAAATCCGACAGGCAAATTTCTTTTGTGGACAAGTTGGTGAGTTGTTCACGCTCTCACGATTTGCGGGTGCGGAAAGTATAGCTACTAAGCTACTGAAATATATAGTTTAACATAAGATAATCCGGCAGCAGTCCCCAAATCGGTGCCCTAATTCGCGGCGAAATCTGCTATCGAGCCCGGCGTTGCGGCTTATCTTCGTCGAAGAACAATCGAAGCTTGACACCGAGAGCTTTAGCGATGTGCCAAAGCGTCACGACCGTTGGGTTGCGCTGGCCTAATTCCAAACCGCTGACGTAGGCGCGATCTACGCCCATGCGCTCGGCAAGCTCCGCCTGGGACAAGCCGGCCGCGATCCGCAGCCGTCTCACGTTCCGCCCCACCAAGCGCCGCACGTCATCCGACATGGGCCTAATCGGGCAGGATGTGCAATCAATAGCGACGCATTATAGTGCACACCTTACGTTCCTTCAGGGCTTGCTGAATAGGGAGGGGCTTTATGCGTGTGCGACTTCCATCGTTTCGACCTCTGTCGGGTTTCGTCGCGAGCAGGATAATTTTCCTCACTGTGCGTTGCCCGCGCTCGCTCAGCAGCAACCAGACTCTACAGAACGAGAGGGCGTATTATTAATAGTCACATGAGAGCGAAGGTCGCAGACCATGAAGCTCACGCTTATGCATGTGATGGCTGTTGGACTTGCCGCGACCGCCAAGGTGCCACGCTCACTTAGTACTTTGTCCTGGAGTTTTAAGGCGATCCGCGAGGGTGGCTAAGCATGGCTAAAGGACTTGGAATAGCTGCACTACTGATCGCAATAATTGCGTTCTTTATACCGGTCGTCGGCATCGCGTTTTCGATACTGGCACTCGTACTGGCGACTATGGCAGCGCTTGGCGGTGATCGGGCTTACGCAACTGCAACTCCAATAGTAGTTGCGGTCAATACGTTTGGCCTTAGCCCTTCGATGTGGCTCGTAATGGGCCTTTCGTCTGGCGCCTTCCAATTCGTGCTAGTGATGTTGGCACTGCCCTACATCGTCATGCTCATCGCTTGGGCATCTGCAAATGGCGGCATGTTTGGCCGCAGCGATTTCGGCATTCTCGATCACGCCAACACTCCACAGGTGAACGATGCCGCGTTGAGAAAAGCCATCAACGCGGGAGCGGACAAAAGGGGCTTCGGAAAAATAATCATACTCGCAATCATCCTATTTGTCGGATCGATGAAAGCCTTTTACTACCTCAGCGACTTATCAAGTAACAAAGTAGAAGAGCGCCAAGCTGTTGGAAGCATCTCATCGCCAGCGCCACCGTCAACAGTGATAATAGCGCCATCGCCCCCGCCAACTGCGATAGCGCCAGCGCCAGGCAACCCCGTCTCGACCTTGGCAGCGCCGCCATCTGATTTTAGAGGAATTAAATGGGGCTCAAGCCCAGCGGAATGGATGGAAAAGATCGAAGGGCCTTTTGGTCCGAAGAAGCTTTCTACTTGGAAAAATCCCAAAAAATTACGTCAATTTGTCAATGTCCCAGTTGCAGAAGAGACCTACCTTTTTGAAAATAACAAGTTGGTTGGCGGGGATATGCTAATCGATGTTCGGGAAAATTTTGACACATTAAAGACAGCCCTCATAAATGCTCTCGGCAAACCAACATCATCAGATGATAATTCGCAGATTTACAAGTGGCAATGGAATGATCCATCGGCTTTCTTAACGTTGAGCTACAATTCGCATTTTGAACGTGCAACCGTTCACATTGAAAACGGGGAACCGCCCGGAGAGAAAAATCAAAACGCTACGGAAACTACTCCAGCGCCAACTGCGATCACAAACGCCGATGACTATGGCCCCTATAAGGGGCTCACCAGCGAGCGCGTCATCGAGATGGCGGCAGCATTCGAGAAACGCATGCTCGAGAGCAATCGTTCAAAACCGCTTATGGCAGTGCTGAAGCAGCCGCTCATCACGAAGGACGAGGTGTGGCAAGCACGTGCGGCCCTGTCCCTCATCGTGCACACTGACGCCAAATACGCGACCCAAGCACAGAAAATTCTTGACCGTATCTGGGATGATGAGCAGGAAGGTGAGCGGGCGATGCGGGCCGCCGTCGCTAAGGCGGTGGCCAACGATGTCGAAGGTCGGAAGGAATTTGCAAAGACGCTGCAGCAGAATTATTGGGACGCCAATCTCGATATTACGGTCACCGTATCCGGGGCCAAAGGCACCACTCTCAAGCTCAGTTATGTGTTGTTTAACAATCCCCTCGTCGATAAAATTCTAAATACAAATTCTTTCAGCCAGACCTGCGAGGCAGCAGGCTTTACGAAAATCGTGTTCACGGACGGCTACAACAAAGGTTGGATGTGGCAAGCCAAGAAGCCATCCGCCACGTCATCATCTAAATCGGCCAGGACTAAACCTTCCAGCTCTGACCTCGACGCAGAAGCTAAGTGAGCGAATTGGTCCGGGGCGAGGTGCCGTCGATAAACCCACCGCTGCCGCCATGCTCACGCTCAAACGCGCATCGAAATCTCGACCGAGCGGGCCATGGTCGGATGACAACTACGACATTTTTCCAACTGCGGGCGTAGGATATACTTTTGGCGGTTTTTGTCGCTGGCAGGATAATTTTCCTGCTTCTGCGTTGCGGGGGCGAACAAATCGATGAGGAAGTTTGTATTATTTATGGTTTGCCTAGCAGTGGTCGTGACCGTGCTGGTTCAGATTAACAGTTATCACGCCGAGCAGCGAGAGGCAGAGCTACAGAACTTACGGGCAAAAGATCCGGGTGCGTATCTTACAGAATTAAAAACAGGGCACGATCCGCGATGGGAGGGCGAATTAAAGCAATTGGATCAAAAAGGGTACGAGGCGTTTCGCGCAGCGGAAATCTCAAAATTGAACCAAGAGTTAAAGACACAGCCGACAGTAAATCGACAAACAGAAATTTATGAGCGGCTAATGTCTCTTGATACAACTAATCAGGATTACAAAAGAAAATACGCGGCCCTATCATTCCAAAAACAAAAAACTGAACAGGCGGCTATGGCTTATAGCCCTGAGCTGGTTGAAATGGTGGTGAAGCAGCATCTCCGCGACCCTGATTTAGCTCGCTTCGGATCGATCAAGGCTTATAGCGACAGGAAACTTAACAGTAAGCAGGTCACCGTTGCCTGTGGTTCTGTAAACGCCAAAAATGCTTTTGGGGGTTACACCGGCAGCAAGGACTTTGTGCTCGTGGCAGATACGTTGCAACTCTTTATGGACAGCGAATTGAACAATGCCAATTTTGTTCGGCTCTGGAATGGACTGTGCGCCGGTGTGCATGGCGCACCAACATCGAAACAGCGGTAGGTGGCAGCGATTGTTTTAAGAAATTTTGATTTCCCGCGAGGAGAACCGTAGGGGGTCCAATGGCCTGCAATCCACTTGAAATACTTAGCAGACAAGTTGAGCAATGGTGTAGTTACGCGGCGATTGCGGTCATTGTAACTTTGATTTTGCAATACCCGAGCCACGCGCAGGCCACCGGAACGTCCGGCAGCTGTGAGATAGGCGGGTTAATTCTCGTATCCCTGCTTTTGGTGATTTACTTCTCACCGGCGATCATCGCGCATCGTCGTAACCATCGCAATCGAAACGCCATCACGGTCCTCAATATCTTTCTTGGCTGGACGCTTGTCGGATGGATTATCGCCCTCGTGTGGAGCAACACCGCCGACACCGAACAAAAATCATCGGTGCCAAGGCTAGTAGGTGGGCTGCTTGGCCTTCTACCTTCAGAGAGAAAAAAGAACGAGGCGTTGAGGGCGCAAGCGCAGCAAGAGCAGGTGGCTGAGCGTGC
Source organism: uncultured Alphaproteobacteria bacterium (assembly GCA_963739075.1). GTDB lineage: Bacteria > Pseudomonadota > Alphaproteobacteria > Rhizobiales > Xanthobacteraceae > Pseudolabrys. The sequence goes on from CAVTZC010000004.1 coordinate 78,852, forward strand.
CGACGCAAATGCGTCGGGCCGGCGTGTCGAAAAGAGATCGTCTCGTCAACTCAAATTAGGTTTGACCGAGGTCGGGAGGTTGGACAACGCCTGCCCGAATTGCGGGGCGCTGCTCGCTGGTCGCCCAATGCGAAAGACTAGGTGTCCTCATTGCACAGGCGAGATTTTCGTCAGGACCCGTCCAATCGATCGTCAGCGTGTTCTTGTTACTGAGAAGCAAGCGGCCCTTTTGCAGGTGGAGTGGTCAAGCTTCCAACGGGTTCGGATCGTGCCATTATTGGATCGCGAAGAGATGGACAAACTTAAGCCGATGCTCGCCAAAAAATTCAGCAAGCCGCCGTCCGACGATGACCTCGCGTGGGCGTATCTCAACAAAAAGACGCTGGACTATGTAAAGCATCGGCAGTGGGGCCTTTACCGAAACACATGGCTTTCAATGGCAGCAGTGCTCGAACAGAAAGGTGAACTCGACGACGCTCTGCGCCTGTATCTCGAAGTCTGCTATCTCGATTTGAACGGCCCGCAAAACAGAGGTGACATGCCACTTTCCGGGATGCGGGATTTCATGGTCAACGTTGCGTTTCTGGCGCCTGCCGTGGTGGCCAAGGTCCTCGAAATGATTTTCGCCCTAAAGCTTGACGAGCACCAAGTCGGCAGCAACTTCATGCAGATCGCTGAGCACAACAACCATAATTTGAAATTGCCCTTGTCGCCCACAGAAACGTGGAGGAAGCTATCGGCGGAGTTGTACGTTTAGGGTCACGCCTTGCCGAGCCTCGCGTGGTTCCGCGAGGCCAAGGGCATCAACGGCAACGCTCCGGTCATCGATCCGCCCGCGTCGCCGCAAGATTTCGACCTCATGCACGCAAAAAGCCGCAAGGCGGCGGCTGGCCCGCCGTTATTGTCCTTCGTGGTCACTGTGCGGCTTGACCACGTGCCCCGCACGGAGAACGGGGCATACCCGAGCCGCGCTCCGGCTCGAACTCGATCCATTCGGTCGGCGGCTTATTGAATTCGCTGAGACATTGCACCAGAGCGGGCACTTCGGCGAGAAGGCTCAACTCAGGATCTCCTCTGGGAGGACGGGTTATAGTTCCTACCTCTTTGAAGCGACAGCGTAATTTACCAAGGTGCCCCCTACGAAGCCCCGTGCGATCGCGCCGCGGTTCGTCGAGCAGTGGCTGCTCGCTCGTCGTTGCTGGCTCGTCATTATGACGCCGCCACGACGAAATGCGCCTTGGCGCGCTGTCTGTATCGTCACCGCGATCGGATCGGCGTGGCGCGGGCGTCCGAAAGCATGCACAGAATATGATACTTCGCAGGCGTACCCACCTGGTAACTTAGTGGTGTACCTGTAGCGATACCGAGGAATCCGCTCACGGGTTCTCTCACGATACCGTAGAGGGGTTTTTGCGAGTTAGTGGGGATCGCTACGAAACCCGTACGGTATCGTCTCGAAACCCATTCGGGTTTTCTAGCGATGCCGTGTTTTGTTTTTTCCAGTGGGCAAAGTCCTTCGTCCCGAGCGTGCCGGTCACGTCGCATCCGAACTCGGTCAAACGCCACTCGGTCGCGTTGCGCAGCTTGACGGAAGAAGGCGCCGCGCTTTGTTTCGACTATGAAGCCGCGCGCTTGCAGCTTGTGGAGCGCCCGCCGCGCCGTCATCTTAGAGACGTTCAACGCCTCGGCCATTTCCCGTTGCGAGTACGGGAGGCGCCCATTGTTCGAACCGGGTCCGGCATAGCGAGTGGCGAGCTCGAGATAGGCGCAGCGCGCGACACAATCAAGCGAGCGCCATGCCTCCGTGCGCATCATCCAGTGCGTCAGGACAATGTAGCGGCCAGTCCCCGTGCTACGGCCGGTGCGGTTGTGCCGCTTCGTCAAGGTGCACGCCCCGTCGCAACGGTGGTGGCGCTGACGGTGGTCGCAGTGCCGGCTGTTTCCTGCGCGGGGGTATCCCCCGCAATGGAGTTGAGTGCGTTCCCGGTCATGGAGAGCGGCCCGCCCGAATGGACGCCTAGGCGGCCTTCGCTGTGGCGTTCTTGCGCCTCGGATTTGTTGAGGGTCGCGAGGGCCAAACTCAGGCCGGCATCCTTTGCCCTAGTCAAGTTCGCGTAGTCGGACCGGCGACCGTTGCGAAGCACCCGCCACATCCTCCTGTGAGCCGAGTCCGGCACGACAAGAATTAGTGGCTTCCTGCTTTCCCCGACGTGAAGCGCGAACCGCGCGTCGTTGCGACGCCAAACGAGTTGGTCGCAGCCGACGATGGCCGAGCGACTTGTCGTCGGTTGAAATTGAGCGCGAGGTGCGTTAGCTTCGCGTTTGATCCCCTGCCCAGGAAGATCAATCGTGCGAGGCTCGTGGTCCAAAGTGGTCGCGGGCCTCGACGCTTTTGGGAGAGCCATCGATCACGTGACTTTGCGTGCATCGATTGACGTGCTGACGCCTAACGTCGAAGCGGCGGTTTCGCCGCCACTTTTAGACGGTGTGATAGCCGGCAGGCGTTCGATCCATCGGCGCAAGTCATCTGCAATAATTATGGTTTTGCGTCCTCTTTTCCGCGCGATCAATTCGCCGGAGCTAATCGCGGCGTAGAGCGCCGTCCTGCCAGCGCGTGCAACGGCACACGCCTCGGCCACCGTATATGCAAGCGGAGTATCCATCGGGACCTCGCCATTGTCGGCCGGGATGCCTCCGGCAACCGTGCCCGCGTCAGCGCGAGCGTCGGCGGCGAGTTCTTCTTGTCGGCGTTGGGCCGCCGCATTAGGCAAGCGCGTCAAATAGGGCATTTGCCGCCGTTGAATCGGTTAACTTACTTGCGCCGATCGGCAGCTCTCAAAATTGTGGCATCCGAAACATCGGATTGCTTTTGCTCTTTGAGCCAATCACCGACCTGCCTACATAGATTTACATTCGGTAAGGCGGCTTGGTCAGGAACACCATCTGGAAAAAGTGTTTTGATGGCACGTTGCGCTCGTTCACGCGTCGGCCGTGTGCTCCTGCGCTTTCGTTGCGACCGTTCGTGCGGATGGCGCACCTCGGGTTGCTCGCTTCCGCACAACGCCGGGCTTGGCCAAATACGTTCGAGGTCCACCAGTCTAATTCTGATCGCGCGCATTACTTCAAAGCTTTTACCCATTCTCCGCGACATGGCGTTCGCGTGCCAGCTGATCTCGACATTAAGATTTGTGCCAATCCACCAATCCGTTGTGATCGGGCCGGATGGCTCAGAGGACAACACCGTCGATTTCAGTATCAGGCCAATTCCTCGCAGGCCTCGCGTCATCCGCTACGGTCGAGAGCTGACCTTCCGCCTTGAGAGCACCGTCCTGCAAAGCGGCGAGTAATTGGTCACGGGCGTCCATGAATGCCGTTCCGATTACGTCGTGCCTGATTGCCTGCCGGCCTTCAGTCAGGCTCGGGTGCAGGCGCTCCAATAGGAATGTCTCGGCATCACGCAAGTTGAGATACGGAGAACTCGTACTTTCGCACGATAACCACCGCCACCCACCGCCGACGTGAGAGGTCGGCGCGGGGCAGCCGGACGGCGGTGATGTGTCCGGCGACGGTTGGCCAACCGGCCCCGCGCCTTGGAAAAATCCTAGCAGAGAACTACTTGGGTCGCTGCCGCTTAACGGCCACCCGTTTTCTTCAGTGGCACAACGTTACCGGTGGTCCTTGGCTCGCAATAGCTTGCCCACGCTTCCATGAGCTTGCGGCGCTTCTCCAGTGCATCGCTCCGCCGGTACGCTTGTTCGGCCTTGTCGCCAATGACGTGTGCGAGGGCGGTCTCTGTCACCTCGCGCGGGAAATGGGAGACGTTGCCAGCCCAATCGCGGAAGCTGGAACGGAAGCCGTGAACGGTGGCATTCTCGATCTTCATTCGGCGCAGCAACATTCCCATTGCCATGCCGGAAAGTGGTGCTTTGGAAGACTGCCCGGCAAAGACGAAATCGCCCGCTTCCACCTTCGACAGGTGCTTAAGAATCGAAACGGCGCGGCCCGACAAAGGAACGCGATGCTCGCGACCGGCCTTCATCCGTTCGGCGGGCACGGTCCAGATTTTCTTTTCGAAGTCGATTTCCGACCACCGCAAACCAAGCGCCTCACCTGAACGTGCAGCGGTCAAAATGCAGAACTCAAGCGCAAGGCCGCCGTTGCTTCGCGCTCGCGTAACCTACCCAGGAACGCGGCAACATCCTCATAGGCCATCGCGGCATGGTGGCGCGGGTGAGCTTCAACGGTCGCGGCAATAGGTGATCCAGATGGCCGCGCCATCGAGCAGGGTTCTCGCCATGGCGAAAGCCCTTCGCCTTGGCCGCGTCCAAAACCTTCTCAATGCGCGCGAAGCGCGAGGCGGTTTCAGCTTTTCGTCAGATGGCTTCAGCACGAAAGCACGTATGTGCGATGGTATAGACGGCTTGGCACGCAAGGAGCGGCGTGTCTCCAGCGTGATTTCACTGCGCTTGTGCTTCTCGTTTGGAAACGCGATAGCGTCTCGCACGTGTGGCATCTGGCGAAGGTGGAATGCGCTATCGCGCTTGCGCTCTTATTGGGTTCAACCTGTGCCTTGCGACGGGCATCTGTCGCTTCTCGCGGGCGTGGTAAGGGGCACATCGTTGGCCAGGCCATTTCTTTCGCGCTACCGCGCACGTGAAGCGCAGCACCCACTTGCGGGCGCGGTGGGGGACACGATCAAATAGAGATTGCCGCGTCGCTGTATTTTCCCGGCTTTGCCGTGGCGACCTTACGAGCGGTGAGCCTGTTAGCCATTGCCTTGCCCTTTCGGTCCCCAACTCAGTCCCCAAAATTAGCATGGCTCTGGGCGGACGGGAATAGACATAGGCGAGCAGTGATGGAAATAAAGACCGAAAATACTGTCGTTTTTGAAGCATAGTTGGACGGTGGCGGACGGAGAGGGGCAATAGTTAGGCGAACTCCGGCTCCGCCAGCCCGCCGTCTCCGCTAGCCAAAGATGCCCGCGCCGATCGAGCATTCGGCTGCTCGAAATCGCTTGGCTAAAAATCCGACAGGCAAATTTCTTTTGTGGACAAGTTGGTAAGTCGTTCACGCTCTCACAATTCGCGGGTGCGGACGGGCCGCATGTGATTTGGTTTCGACCGCTTGCTGCCTGCTCGGGCGGTTCCTATGTACCGCGATCCGGATCGGTCCCCGGTCAATGGGGCAATAGTGGTCATTCGAGCAGGATGCCTCGAAAATGGGCTCTTCCGCAGAAATGACCGGGCGGAAGGTGCCAAAACGCGTTCATTTTGGCAAAACGGGCCATCCGACCGCCGCAGGTCCGAATATCGAGTGGAACGCTTAAGATCACGGCTTTTTGTTGTAACAAATTGAATTTGAAAGAAAATATTGGGAACTTCGCGGTCTCCTAGGAGCGTTCCGGTCGACCCGGCGAGGGCGGTAAGAATTGCGTGTTTTTTGCGCAACAGTTGCTTGAAAAGCGCCTGTGAGGGCTGTGGGAATAGCGCTTCTTCATTGCGCCTCAAGCCTCAATCGTTAATGTCGTAACTGCGACGGAGGGGGGCATCCCCGTGTCGTGCTGTCCGGTTAACGGATCGCACCAAATGAGAGACCAAGTTGGCTCGATTGCCTGGTGTGAAAAATTTTCCGGAAAGCGGGGAGCATAAGGGGAAGTTCCATCGGTGCCTGTCGCACTGGGCGGATACGAACCCTCTCACGATAAACAACGTTTGGAGGTTCAAGATGAAGATGGTGAAAAGCCTTCTCCTCGGCACAGCAGCGGGAGTCGTTGCGATTGCTGGGGCGCAGGCCGCCGATCTTCCCGTAAAGGCCAAGCCGGTCCAGTACGTGAAGATTTGCAGTCTGTATGGTGCGGGGTTCTATTACATCCCGGGCACCGATACGTGCATTAAGATTGGTGGCTGGGCGCGCGTCTATGACGCCTATGGGGTGAACGGAAACTCCACCAACGGCGCATTGGCGAGCGGCAACAACAACACGCGGCAAACCCAGGACTTCGCTCCGAAGGTGCGCGGCTACATCACAGCGGACGCCCGCCACCAGATCTGAGTGGGGCACGGTGCGCAGCTATATAGCGGTCGGTTATAACTCCGGCGGCCCGCAACAGCGGCGTGAACTCCGGCAACCTGACAGCTCCCGGCACCAACACCACGAATGCTGCCTACGATCCGGGTGTGGGCTTCAGCGCCAACCGCGCGTTCATCCAGTTCGCTGGGTTCACGTTCGGCGTGACGCAGTCGTTCTACGACGAATACTCGCAGCCGGCGACGTCGTTCTTCGGCGGCATGATCAACCCGGCCTCGGACACTGGCGACGGTGGCAAGTTCGTGGCGGGCGCATATACGGCGCAGTTCGGCAACGGCTTGTCGGCTACCCTCTCGCTTGAAGCCGCCCGAGCGACGGCCGTTATCGACGGCAATGCTGCGATTTGGACGACGACCTCCGGTTCGGCGACCGCGGGCAACGTCGCTTATCGCGCCCTCATCGTCGGCCATTGGCACGAAGTGGCCGGATGTCGTCGCCAACGTGCGCGTCGATCAGGCTTGGGGTGATGCCCAGCTCATGGGTGCGATCCACAACGCCAGCGGCGGCTATTACACCAACGGGAATGACGCGACCGGTCATCCCAGCGATACGATTGGCTGGGCGGTCGGCGCTGGCACTCACAGTAAAGTTTCCGATGATCGGAAATGGCGACTACTTCCAGGCGCAGGTCAACTACTCGCAAGGCGCCAGCGGTTACGTGAACGCTTCTTATGCCAACACGTACTCGGCGCTTAACGGCGCGACCTTCGGCTTCGGCATCATCAGCGATTCTGTCTACGGCGGCAGCGTCGCAACCGGCAGCGCGACCAGCGTGCAGTTGACGACCGCGTGGGGCGTCAACGCTGCTTACGAGCACTTCTGGAACCCGCATTGGCAGACGTCAGTGTACGGGGCCTATCAGGCGTTTAGCTACAATGGTATCGCCAACGGCTGGCTGTGCACTGCGGAAAACACCGCGATTCCGGGCTCCGGAGTAGCCGGCATCGCTAGCGCTGCTTGCAACAACAACTTCAATGTGTGGAACATCGGTACCCGCACTCAGTTCAACATCGACAGCCAGACCTACCTCGGTGTTGACGTGGTCTACCAAAGCCTCCAGACGGCTTCGTCTGGGATGACGACGGCATACGGTAGCGGCGCGCAAGCTGGTGCTAAAGTGATCGGCAATCAGAGCGCGTGGATGGCTGAGTTCCGCGTGCATCGTAACTTCTATCCCTGATCGTCTGATCAAGGTGAACTTCGCTTGAACCTCAAGCCCCCGGCGGGAAACTGCCGGGGGTTTTTCATTTTACATACGTCAGCTCGCAAAACCGTTTTTGTTGGTGACGATCACTGCTCGCAGCGTGCGGCAAAATCCGCGATACGCGCGATCACGTCGGCTTCTACAAGCAACGGCGCGTGGCCCTGATCGGGCACCTCGAACGTCTCCAGCGCCGCACGGCGCGCCCGCATCGCTTCGACCGTGGCGGGCGACAGGATGTCGGAATTGGTGCCGCGGATGACCATTACCGGCTTTCGGCCGAGCGCGTCGAATTCCTTCCAGAGCGGCGGAAACGGCTTTTCGAAGTCGACGCCTTCCAGCGTCTTCGCGAGCTTGACGTCATAGGTCGGCACCAGGGCGCCGTTGTTCTGGCGGAAGGTGCGGTGCGCATTGGCGAGCCAGTCAGCCGGCCCGAGCTTGGGAAATTGCGCGTCGAACAGCCGGCGCAAGATTTCGGCGCCTTCCTCGAATGACCTCGGCTGCGGCAGCTTGCCGACATAGCCCTTGATCCGGATCAGCCCCTTCGGCTCGATCACCGGACCGATATCGTTGAGGACGACACCGGCGATCGCGGTCGGCCGGACGGCGGCCAGCAGCATGGCGAGGATGCCGCCGCGCGAGGTGCCGACGAAAATCGCCGGCGTCGCGTCGAGTGCTGCGATCACGGCGAGTACGTCGGCGAGCTCGACCTGGAAGCTGTAATTCGCCGGATCGCGATCGTACTCGGATTGCCCGCGGCCGCGGTAGTCGAGCGCGATGACCCGGCGCGGCCGGCGGGCGTCGCTCGCAAGCGTCTCGGCCAGCGCCTCGAAATCCGCCGCCGTGCGGGCTAAGCCCGGCAGACAAACCACCGGCAGGGCCGGCGCGCTGCGCCGGCCATAACAGCGCGCGTGGAGCCGCAAGCCATCGGGGGCGCTGACAAAAACACTCTGCGGTTCGGACGTCATCTCAGAAATCATAAGGATCAGCCACCCGCATGTATACGGCTAGAGCGAGGCGGCTTTCCGCAACGGCCAGCTACCTTGTGTTGATGCCGCGATTTCAATATTGCATGCGAGACAAGTGGGGCACCGGATAAGACTTTTCCGTGCATCACCGCTCATAGAGACATGCACAGTGGCTCGCCCACCTGACGAAATATTTCGACGCGCGCTTGCATTTTTGCAGGCGAGCAAGGTTGCCGATGCGGAGCGCTCGTTAAAAGCGCTGCTGCGCGCATACCCGAGACACGCCGGCGCGCTCAATCTGCTTGGCATCGTGATGATGCAACTCGGACGGTTTGCGGAAGCCGAAGACTATGTGCAGCGGGCACTCAAGGAGAATTCGAAATCCGATGTGACATTTTACAACTACGGACTGATTCTCAAATCGCTTAGACGGCCGGCCGAAGCTGCCGAGCAGTTCAGCCGGGCTCTGGCCATCAATCCAGGTGTCCCGGAAACCTGGAACAACCGAGGCGTCATGTTCAACGATCTCAAACGATACCGGGACGCGATCGCCGACTTCGACAAAGCGTTGTCGATCAACGCAAACTATCCGGACGCACTCTGCAACAAAGGAAATGCCCTTGCCGGGCTGCGAGTCTATGATCAGGCGCTTGCCGCATATGACAAGGCGCTGGCGCTCAATCCCGCTCTCGTTGAGGCCTGGATCGGCCGCGGCAACGTCGGTAACGAACTCAAATGGTACACCGAAGCGCTTGCCGCTTACGACAAGGCGACGGCCATCAAAGGCGATGTTGCCGACGCATGGCTTGGCCGCGGCAATGTCTACACCAAACTCAGGCGTTACAATGATGCATTGGCTGCTTATGATAAAGCATTGTCATTAAGACCCGACCTCGCGGAAACATGGCTTGGCCGCGGCAATGCTTATACCGAACTCCGGCAGTACAATGATGCATTAGCGTGTTATGATAAGACATTGACATTAAAACCAGACCTTGCCGAGGCATGGTTTGGCCGCGGCAACCTTTTTTATAGTCTCAATCACTATGATGAAGCTGAAGCTGCCTACGATAAAGCTCTTGTGCTGAATCCCTATCTAGCTGGTGCATGGGTTGGTCGTGGCAATGTTTTTTACGACCTCTTCCGCTACGACGAAGCGGAAGTCGCCTACGATAAAGCACGAGCGCTTAAACCCGATCTCGCTGAAGCATGGGCCGGCCGCGGCAATCTCTTTGCCAAACTCAGACGGTACGACGATGCGGTCGGTGCCTATGACACGGCATTGGCGCTCGACCCCAATCTGAAATACGTGCGGGGCGATCGGCTTCATGCAAAGCAAGCTATATGCGATTGGACAGCGTTCGATGCGGAAACCGCGGATCTTCTCCTAGCAGTTAGAGAAGAAAAGTCCGTAAGTGCCCCGTTCGCGCTACTTTCCATTGTATCTTCGCCTGCCGATCAACTGCGATGCGCCCAGCTCTTTGTTGCCGATAAATACTCCACGATGCCGCCGCTCTGGCGAGGCGATCGATACGATCATGATCGAATTCGCGTTGCCTATTTGTCGGGGGACTTTCGCGAACACCCTATGTCATTTCTTGCGGCCGGGATGTTCGAGTGCCATGACAAATCGCGTTTTGAGACCACGGCCATATCGTGGGGGCCGGACGACAATTCAGCAATACGCGATCGCATAAGGAAATCCGTCGAGCGATTTATCGATGTTCGCACGCAGGGGCAGGCCAAAATCGCCGCGCTCATTCGCAACTCGGAGATCGATATTGTGGTCGATTTAATGGGTTTTACTACCAATTCGCGGACGAGCGTCTTCGCGGCGCGGCCGGCGCCAATTCAGGTCAATTATCTCGGTTATCTCGGAACGATGGGCGCGGCATATATCGACTATATTATTGCCGATCGAATTTTGATCCCAATAGAGCAATATGCGTTTTATTCGGAAAAGATCGTTTGTCTTCCCAATACGTTCCAGGTCAATGATCGGGAGCGCCGCATCGCCGATAGGATTTTCGTACGCGCGGAGATGGGTCTGCCCGAAGACGGTTTCGTGTTTTGTTGTTTCAACAATAACTACAAGATTACGCCCGACGTTTTCGATATTTGGATGCGGATCCTCAAACGGGTGGAGGGCAGCGTGTTGTGGTTGGTCGGGGGTGGCCCGACGATGGAACGAAATTTGAGAAGTGAGGCCGCGGCAAGAATCGTAGATCCCCAGCGTTTGGTTTTTGCGCAAAGGTTACCGCTGCCTGAACATCAAGCACGGCTTCGCCTGGCGGATTTGTTTCTTGACACGCTTCCATACAATGCGGGCACGACCGCCAGCGACGCGCTGTGGGCGGGGCTTCCGGTCTTGGCGCGGATGGGCGACGCGATGGCGGGGCGAATGGCTGCAAGCGTGCTCAATGCGATCGGTTTGCCCGAACTCATTGCGACAACGCCGGACGCCTATGAGCAGATGGCGATTGAACTTGCGACGCAGCCAGAAAAAATAGCTGCTATCAAGCGCAAGCTCGCTGAAAATCGCCTCTCAACGCCGTTATTCGATACCAAGCTTTTCACCAAACATATCGAAGCGGCTTATATTACAATGCACGAACGCAATCAGGCCGGTTTGCCGCCAACCCATCTTTACATCCCGGATTAATCGGGCCCGCCCGGACTTTCGATGCGTCCGCCGGCCCGGGGGCGGCCGAACTTAGTTCGTTGCGCCGCGCCGGAGATCGGCCTCGATCATGAGCCGGCTGCCGCCGCCGAAACGGGCGCGATAGACCTGCAGGTTCTCCATGACCCTCTCCACATAGTTGCGGGTCTCTGAGATCGGAATGCGCTCGACCCAATCGACCGGATCGACATTGGGGTCGCGCGGGTCGCCATAGGCGGCGATCCACTGTCTCACGCGTCCGCGCCCCGCATTGTAGCCGGCGAAGGTAAGGATATAGGAGCCGTTATACCCGATGAGCAGGTTGGAAAGTTCGGCTGCGCCCATCTGCATGTTGTAGACAGGATCGCTCAGCAGGCGGGCGCGGCTATAAACGGCCTTGAACCGCTTGGCGGTATCGATCGCTGCCGCCGGCGTCACCTGCATCAGCCCCATGGCGTGGGCGATCGAGACGATCTTCTGGTTGAAATGGCTTTCTTGGCGGGCGATCGAATAGGCCACCGCCGGATCGATCGGCGGCGCGATCGGTTTGTAGGACGGCAGCCCGACGGTTGGATAGGCGTAATAATCGAGCGGCAGCCCGCGGGTATAGGCGCCCTGGCCGAGCAGCAGCATGGCGCGGCCGTCGCCATGCTTGCCGGCAACTTCCGCCAGCGCGGTCAGACCGGCGACGTCGGTGCTGCTGTCGCCGAGTTCGGCATAGATCGACGCCAACAGGTCGCGCTCGTCGAGCGCATAGAGGATTTCGGCCGCGCGCACGATCTCGAAATTGCCCGTCTGGCGGTGCTCGGCCGGGGTTAGCGGCGGCGGACCGTGCAGGCCGAGTTCGGTCAAGCCCAGTCGCGCGCGCGCCAACTGGCCGTAATAGGTTGCGCTGTATTGCGCGGCCATCTCGTAAAAGGCCTTGGCCTGCGCGCGCTGACCCATGGCCTCGGCGGCGCGTCCTTGCCAATAGCCGCCGCGGGCGAGCGCGTGCGGACTGTCGGTGCCTTCGCTGATACGGGCGAAATGGGCGACGGCGGTCTTCGGATCGTGCAGGAAGCGCAGCGCGATCCAGCCGGCGGTGAAATAGTGGTCTACTCGGTAGAAGCCGCCGCGCGGCGGTGGGGCGGCGTCGCGCGCGACCCGGTAGGCGGTCTGCGGGTCATTGTCGTCGAGTAGTTTGCGCACCAGGAGGCGCCGCTCCAACCACCATTGGTCGAGATCGACCAGCGCGGCCGGGTCCTGCGGCACGGTGAGGATCAGCTTGCCAGCTTCTTCCGGCTTGTTGTTCATGCGCAGCCACTGCACGCGCGCGAAGATGTAGCCGGGATCGGCCCGGGCGCTCGGCGGCACCGCGTCGAGCAGCGCCTGGGCATTGTTCAGCCGTTTGATGACCGCCGCGCGGGCGCGGCCGATCGCCAGGTCGTCGCCGCCGAGCCGGGTCGCGGCGCGCATGCCGGCTTCGGCATCGCCGGCATAGAAGCGTTGCTCCATCCGCACTTTGTGGTCGGCGCGCGTGAGCATGCTGCCGAACATCTCGATTACCTTGCTCTCGGCGTCGGCGCTGCATTCGTCGTGACGCCAGGCGTAGCGCACCAGGGCCGCGGCGCCCTCGCGATCGCCTTTGGCGAGCAGCGCGCGCGCCAGCATGTAGCGGCCCTTGGCGGTGCTCGGCTTATGGCCGGCGAAAAATGCGAGCACCGCGGCGTCGTCGATATGGTCGTTCCACAACGCGTTCTCGGCCCGGCGGCGGAACAAGGCCGCGTGCGGCCAGCCCGGATTGGCGGTCACGAACGCGGCATAGCGCGTAAAGCTCGGGTTGGTGTTGTCGCTGCGCAGGATCACCCATTCGGCGAGCTTGCGGGCGACCGGGTCGCTGATGCCGTTCTCGATGGTGTCGGCATCGGGCAGCCGGCCTTTGCGGGTGGCTTCGATCACGCGTTTCACCGCGGCGATATCGTCCGGCGGGGCCGCGGTCGGCGCGGTTACGAACTGGCTGGACAGCGGCCGCTCTACGGGATGGACACCTGTGGGGCTGGCGATCGGTAGGTTGCGCAAGGCCATGGCCCCCGGCGTGACGGTGCTGACGGGGAGCAGAGGGCGCTTGCGAGGCAATGGGACATTCCGGACCAGCTGCACGGCCGGATGTTTGGCTGCATGGATTGGCGGCTTGGGCTGGGCTGGAACTTTTTTGGGCGCGGCTGTGGCGAATTGGGCGCTGAAGGCGCCGATCACCACGATCGCCAGGGCGATGCCCCGGCGGTGCCCTCTAATCGCGTCCATTAATACCCTTGCCCGGCCGTCTTTCGGGTCCAGGGCGCCGAATCAGGCGGCCACCCGGCATCCCCATTAGGCCAATATCGCGGCCGAAGGGAAAGCCAAATCCCAAGAGCGTTAGGCTAGACCGAAAGCCGGGCAAAAGCAGGGCGGGGGCGCTATTTATCAAGCCAATTCATAGAGCTATTTGATGGGAGGGCTTTTATCGCTGGCGGCGACCCGTTATCTATGGGGCTGCGCCCCGCACCCCCTGTGGAGAAGTCGTGCCATGACCGCCAAGACGAACTTCCGAGGATCGTTCACCGCGCTGGTCACGCCGTTCAAAAACGGTGCGCTCGACGAGAAGGCGTTCCGCGAGCTGGTGGACTGGCAGATCGCCGAGGGCACCAACGGTCTGGTGCCTGTCGGCACCACCGGCGAGAGCCCGACGCTGTCGCACGATGAGCATAAGCTGGTCGTCGAATGGTGCGTCGACCAGGTCGACGGCCGGGTGCCGGTGGTGGCCGGCGCCGGCTCGAATTCGACCGCCGAGGCGATCGAGTTGTCGCAGCACGCGGAGCAGGCGGGCGCCGACGCGGTGCTGATCGTGACGCCCTATTACAACAAGCCGACCCAGGAAGGGCTCTACCAGCACTACAAGGCGATTAATGATGCCATCGGCATCCCGATCATCATCTACAATATTCCGGGCCGCTCGATCGTCGATATGTCGGTCGACACCATGACGCGGCTTTTCGAGCTCAAGAACATCGCCGGCGTCAAGGACGCCACCGCCAACATGACGCGGGTCTCGCAGCAGCGCGCCGCAATGGGCGAGGACTTTAACCAGATGTCGGGCGAGGACATCACCGCGCTCGGGTTCATGGCGCATGGCGGGCATGGCTGCATCTCGGTCACCTCGAACGTGGCGCCGCGGCTGTGCGCCGAATTCCAGAGCGCCTGCTTGAAGGGCGACTTCAAGACCGCGCTCAAGCTGCAGGACAAGCTGGCGCCGCTGCACGTCAATCTTTTCGTCGAAACAAGTCCGGCGCCGATCAAGTACGCTATGTCGCTGCTCGGCAAGTGCGCCAACACGGTGCGGCTGCCCATGGTGCCGGCGAGCGAGAAGGCGCAAATCGCCGTGCGCGAGGCGATGGTGCACGCCGGGCTGATTAACTAGCCGTGAGCGCATGATCCCGAAAAGTGGGAACCGGTTTTCGGATAAGATCATCCGCAAAAAACAAATTGGGTCTGGGTTCTGACCTGATAGGAACAAAGACGGGTCCGATGAATGTTATCCGAATTCAAAAAATTCGCTTTGCGCGGCAATGCAGTCGACCTCGCCGTTGCCGTGATCATTGGCGCTGCCTTCGGCGCCATCGTGAACTCGATGGTGGGCGACATCATCATGCCGGTGGTGGGCGCGCTCACTGGCGGGCTCGATTTTTCCAATTACTTCATCCCGCTCTCGACCAAGGTCACCGCCGCCACGCTGATCGAGGCTAAAAAGCAAGGCGCAGTATTCGCCTGGGGAGACTTTCTCACCATCGTCATTAACTTCGTCGTCATCACCTTCGTGCTGTGCGTTGCGATCCGCGCCATCGGGCGGTTGATGGCAAGGAAGCCGAGAAGGCGCCGGCACCGTCCAAGCAAGAGCAGTTGCTCACCGAAATCCGCGATCTGCTGAAGCAGCGCTAACTCTATAAAGTAGGCCATGGCCGCGAAACCCGAGCGCCGCTTCAAGGTGGTCGCCGACAACCGCAAGGCGCGCTTTAACTACGAAATTGGCGAGGTCTACGAGGCCGGCATCGCGCTTACCGGCAGCGAGGTGAAATCGCTGCGCGCCGGCAAGGCGACGATCGCGGAATCCTATGCCGACGCGCGCGGCGGCGAGATCTGGCTGATCAATTCCAATATTCCGGAATACCTGCAGGCGCATCGCTTCAACCATTTGCCCAAGCGGCCGCGCAAGTTGCTGCTGCATGCGCGCCAGATCAACAAGCTTGCCGGCGCAGTCGAGCGCGAAGGCATGACCATCGTGCCGCTCAAGCTCTATTTCAATGAGAAGGGGCGCGCCAAGATCGAGATTGCGCTGGGCAAAGGCAAGAAGCTGCACGACAAGCGCGAGACGCTCAAGAAACGCTCCTGGGAGCGCGAGCGCGGCCGGCTGATGCGGCAGAAGGGCTAGCGCCATGACGGTGCCGACGAAACTCGATCATTGCGTCATCCAGGTCTCCGACTGGGAACGCTCGAACCAATTCTATACGCAGGTGATGGGCGGCGAGCTGGTGGCGCGGCCGGTCGGCTTTGCCTATCGCTTCGGCGACAAGCAGCTCAACGTGCACGGGCCCGGCGTGAAGCCGGCGGAGGTGGCGCGGCTCCCGGTGCAGCCGGGCAATTCCGATCTCTGCTTCGAATGGCGTGGGCCGATTGAAGACGCGATCGCGCACCTTACGGCGCACGGGATTAAGGTCGAGCGTGGGCCGTTGCAGCGTTTCGGCGCCAAGGGGGCGGGCACCAGCGTCTATTTCCGCGATCCGGATGGCTCGCTGATGGAATTCATGTCTTACGAAGAAACCAAGCCATGAGCGAAGCGCCGGGGACCCATAATCCGAACATCCTACCGCCCAATATCCCGGCGCCGCAGGACGACGGTGCCGCACGCCATCTGACCGGCATGACGCTGCCCGATCTGGCGCTGCCGGCGACCGCGGGCGCGTCCGTCAACCTGGCGAAGCTCAAGGGCCGCACCGTGATCTACATTTATCCGCGTACCGGGGTGCCGGGCGTCGACCTGCCGCCGGGCTGGAACGAGATCCCGGGCGCGCGCGGCTGCACGCCGCAGTCCTGCGGCTTCCGCGATCATTTCGGCGAGCTCAAGCGGCTGGGCGTGGCGCAGCTTTATGGCCTGTCGACGCAGGACACCGCCTATCAGCAGGAGGCGGCAAGCCGCCTGCATCTGCCGTTCGCGATCCTGTCGGACGAGAAACTGACGCTGACCCGGGCGCTGAAGCTGCCGACCTTCGTCACCTCTGGCATGACGCTGCTCAAGCGCATGGCGCTGGTGATCGACGACGGCGTCATCACCAAGGTCTTCTATCCGGTATTTCCACCCGACAAGAACGCCGAGGAGGTCGTTTCCTGGCTGCAAAAGCCTCTTTAGGCCACCCCTGTCAGACTTTCAGAACTCTGGCCAAAGAACTGTCTGATCTCGTTGGCCGGCCTGGCGCGGCTGAACAGGTAACCCTGCATTTCGCTGCAACCCATCGACTGCAGCATGTCCATTTGCTGTTGCGTCTCCACGCCCTCCGCGGTCGAGGTCATGTTGAGGCATTTTGCCAAGTTCGCGACCGCCTGCACGATCGCGACCGGTTCCGCGCCGTTGGACAGATCCTGAATGAACGACCGGTCGATTTTGATCTTGTCGAACGGGAAGCTGCGCAGATAGCTCAGCGACGAGTAGCCCGTTCCGAAGTCGTCCAGCGCAATTTGGACGCCGAGCTTGCGCAGCTCATGCAGCGTTGCCAAAGTCGCAAACGTATTCTGCAACAGAACCGTTTCAGTGATTTCCAATTGCAGTTTTCGCGCCGGCATGCCGGTTTCCGCTAGCGCCGCCATCACTACGTTGAGCAGGTTTCGGTTGTTCAGCTGGGCGGGCGACAGATTGACGGCGACCTTGAGGTGATCCGGCCAATCAATCGCCTCGTAGCATGCGGCTTTGAGCACCCATTCGCCGAGCGGAACAATAAGCCCTGTCTCTTCGGCGATCGGGATGAAATCTGCCGGTGAAATCAGCCCGCGCTTCGGATGGTTCCACCGCAACAAGGCCTCGAACCCGTTGACTTCGTTCGATTGAAGGTTGACGAGCGGTTGATAGTACAATTCGAATTCTTTGCCGACCAACGCCTTGCGAAGGTCCATCTCCAGTTCGCGCCGCGCTTTCATTCGGGTATTCATCTCCGGCTCGAAAAACCGATAGGTTCCGCGTCCGTCAGCCTTGGCGCCGTAGAGCGCCATATCGGCATTGCGCAAGAGCGGGTCGGCGTCCTGCGCGTCAAAGGGCGCAACGGAAATTCCGATGCTGATATCGGTGACGATCTGGTGCCCTTCGATTTGGTAGGGCTTGACGATCGAGTCGCGGATTCGTTTCGAAAGCGCGGCCGCGTCGGTCGGTTGCTGCATCTGGGTCATGATGATGGCGAACTCGTCGCCGCCCAACCGAGCAACCGTGTCGGGCTCTCGGGTGCAGCCGCGCAGACGGTCGGCAACCAATTTCAGCAATTCGTCCCCGATCGGATGTCCGAGCGCGTCGTTGACGCTCTTGAACTGGTCGAGGTCGAGGCAAAGGACCGCCAGACATTCTCCGCGTTTGACGCGTTTGAGTTCGTGTTCCAGGCGTTCGCGCAACATGACGCGATTGGGCAGGTCGGTCAGCGCGTCATGGCGCGCCATATGGGCAATTCGCCCTTCCGAGCGTTGTCGCTCGGTGATGTCCTCATGGGTTGCCAGCCATCCGCCACCCGCGATCGGCTTGCTCACAACCGAGAATGCCCGGCCATCGGGCAAGTGCGTCGTATGATTAAATGATGCTTGGGCTGCGATGCCTTCTCTCAGTCTGACGATGTACTCGTCTGGGTCGTCAGCAAAGGTTCCATTCTGGATTCGCTGGATGAGGAGGTCGCGCAGGTAGCGCCCCGGTCGCGCAACTTCAGGCATCAATCCGTACATTTCTAAGTAGCGTCTATTGCAAAATATTAATCGTGTTTCCGAATTGAACATCAACACGCCTTGCGACATGTTGTCCAAGACGGTCTCCAACAATTGTTCGTCAATTCGCGATATTTGCGGAAACGATAGAATCTCCGCAGGCGGCAATTGCTGGGCAATTTGATCCATCGTAAGCCCCCTGAATAGGCGACGGTATCCGGACCGGATACCGCATCCTTAAGGGTGGCCTGTTTGGAACTCTTGAACCAATCGAAGCCGGTTTAAGTAAAAAAAGATTCGATAGATGAAATTTCAAATTGTGCGCGACTAAAATTGCGTCTGGGGCACTCCAACTATGGTTGCGTCGAGCAAAGCCGCTGATCACGGCAATTTATCCGCATATTCGTTTAAATATTTGCATGACCTAATAGGTCGCGGACGGCGCGAAAAACCTCCCGGAACATCTCGGGCGTGAGTACTCCGGTATTCGTGTTGTAGCGCGAACAATGATAGCTCGAAAATAGCGCAAGCGCGCCAAGCCGATGTTGGCCGCCGTGTTTGAAGGGCGCGGCCGATTTCTTTGACCCCAGCGCGGTCAGCGCGCTGTCATGAGCGATGCGTCCGAGCGCGACGATGGCGGCGAGCTTCGGCATTTCTGCCACGGTCTCCTTCAGGAAATCGCGGCACGTCGCGATCTCTGCGGGTGTAGGCTTGTTTTCGGGCGGCACGCAGCGCACCGCATTGGTGATGCGGCAGTCGATGAGTTCCAATCCATCGTCGGGGTGCGCGGCGTAGCTGCCGCGCGCAAACTTGTAGCGCAACAGCGTTTCATAAAGCAGCACGCCGGCGTAATCGCCGGTAAACGGCCGGCCGGTGCGATTGGCGCCTTGTAGGCCGGGCGCGAGGCCGACGATCAGCAGGCGCGCATCGCGAGGGCCGAAGGAGGGAACCGGCGCGTTGAACCATTCCGGTTGCTTCGCGCGCCAGGTCTTGCGAAATCCCGCCAGCCGCGGGCAGCGCGGACAGTTGCGCCCGGGCTTGCCCTCGGTCTCCGGCATACAAATCCCTATTCGAACGCCTCGTCGTCGTCGTCCTCGCCGCCGACCGTCGCGTCGGCCCGTTGCGGCACCGGCGGACGTTGCAGGAACTGCGGCGTGTGCTGCGGCGACTCGCCGCGGTCGTCGCGCGGCGGGCGCGCGGCGCGCTCGGACGGATCGCGGCCGATCTTGCCCTGCAGCGTGACGATGTCGGTAAAGATATCGGCCTGGCGGCGCAATTCGTCCGCCACCATCGGCGGCTGAGTGGTGACGGTCGAGATCACGGTCACC
Organism: uncultured Alphaproteobacteria bacterium; assembly: GCA_963739075.1. GTDB lineage: Bacteria > Pseudomonadota > Alphaproteobacteria > Rhizobiales > Xanthobacteraceae > Pseudolabrys. Next base: position 98,058 of record CAVTZC010000004.1, read on the forward strand.
CGCACGCCACGCCGCTGCACGGCTTCCACCAGCGAGCGGAAATCGCCGTCGCCGGAGAACAGCACCATGTGGTCGATATGACCGGCGATCTCCATGGCATCGACCGCGAGCTCGATGTCCATGTTGCCCTTGACCTTGCGGCGGCCGGTCTGGTCGACGAATTCCTTGGTCGCCTTGGTGACGACCGAATAACCGTTGTAGTCGAGCCAATCGATCAGCGGGCGGATCGAGGAATATTCCTGATCCTCGATCACGGCGGTGTAATAGAACGCCCGCAGCAAATAACCGCGCGATTGGAACTCGCGCAGCAGCTTCTTGTAGTCGATGTCGAAGCCGAGCGATTTGGCGGTGGCGTAAAGATTGGCTCCATCTATGAACAGTGCGATTTTTTCGCCGGGGACGGTCATGGGGTGTCTCTCACGTTCCTTGCAATACAAAACCAATGGCCCGATTGAGCACGCCCCGAACGCGCAGGAAGCGCGGAGCGCTGCATCGAATCGGCGTTAACAGAACGGCACCTTCGATCAATTCAGGCGGTACCTGCGCAATCACGCCTCTGCCGATAAAATCCAGTCGGGTCGGCCTGCTTGCGACCGTTTCGGTAACAGAGGGTTGCGGCCAAGCCAAGACAAAAATACTTGAACTTTCAGCCCACACGGTCTACCTAGCGGGCGAATTCAGGACAAAGTTCCATTCAAAGGAGTGACGAGCCGATGGCCCGTGTCACCGTAGAAGATTGTATCGATAAAGTTGAGAACCGCTTCGATCTCGTCCTTCTGGCGAGCCACCGGGCACGCATGATCTCGTCCGGGTCGCAGATTACCGTGGACCGCGACAACGACAAGAATCCGGTGGTCGCGCTGCGCGAAATCGCGGAAACGACGGTTTCCCCCGGCGATCTGAAGGAAGACCTGATCCATAGCCTGCAGAAATATGTCGAGGTCGACGAGCCGGAGCCCGACGTGCCGCTGATCGGCGCCGGCGCCGGCGCCAGCGTCGATTCCGACGATACCGAAGTGACCGCCGAGCGCATGACCGAGGAAGAGCTGCTCAAAGGCCTCGAAGGCTTGGCTCCGCCGGAAGAAGTGCCGGAAGAAGACGCCGAATAAACACTTTAGACGCAATTCCGCATCAGTTCTAAGGACCGGCCCGGCCCTCGCGCCGGGCCGTTCGCTTTCCGTCAACCAGAGCGGCAAGCCCTTGCGGCTTTAGCGAATTATCGTGATATCTATCGTAGAAACGTTCGCCGGCAGCGTTTTGCATGCAGATTCGGCGGCCGCGAGGCACGAGAATGGCGCGCGCGCGTTCAGATTTACCACGGATGCAGAAGCAGTCGCCGACGCGGGCGCCGCTCGAGCGGGTCGCTACCGCTCCAAAAGCTATTGAAAAGCCGGCGCAATCCCGCAAGCCGCCGATGATGCGGCAATACGATCTGATCGAACGGGTGCGCCGCTACAACCCCAAAACGAACGAAGCGTTGCTCAACCGCGCCTATGTTTACGCCATGAAGGCGCATGGCGAGCAGCGGCGCGCATCGGGCGACCCGTACTTCTCGCACCCGATCGAAGTGGCGGCCATCCTCACTGACCTCAAGCTCGACGACGCCACCATCGCCGCCGCGCTTTTGCATGACACCATTGAGGATACTGCAACCACCCGCGCTGAGATCGACAGCCTGTTCGGGCCCGATATCGGCACGTTGGTCGACGGCTTAACCAAGCTCAAAAAACTCGACCTGGTCACCAAGGAAGCCAAGCAGGCCGAGAACCTGCGCAAGCTCCTGCTGGCGATCGCCGATGACGTGCGCGTGCTGCTGGTGAAGCTCGCCGACCGGCTGCACAACATGCGCACGCTCGAATACATGCCGGTCGAAGCGCGCCGCCGCGCCGCCGAGGAGACCTTGGAAATCTACGCGCCGCTCGCAGGCCGCATGGGCATGCACGAGATGCGCGAGGAACTCGACGATCTGGCGTTCCGCGAGCTCTATCCGGAGGCCTATCAGGTCGTGAGTGCGCGACTCGATGAGCTGGCCGAACGCAACAAGCATCTGATCACGCAAATCGAGGAACAGCTCACTCGGAAATTGGCCGATCGCGGCATCACCGCGCGGGTCGCGGGCCGGCGCAAGCGCACGTATTCGATCTGGCGCAAAATGGAGCGCAAGTCGGTCGGCTTCGAGCAGCTTTCCGATATTTTCGGTTTCCGGGTCATCGTGAAGACGGTCGCCGACTGTTACCAAGCGCTGGGCATCGTGCACACCACTTGGCCGATGGTGCCCGGGCGTTTCAAGGATTACGTCTCGACGCCCAAGCGCAACGACTACCGCTCCATCCACACCACGGTGATCGGTCCGGGCCAGCAGCGCGTCGAGCTGCAGATCCGCACCACTGAAATGCACGAGATCGCCGAATACGGCATCGCCGCGCACGCGCTTTACAAAGACAATGTCGGCTCGCCGACCGAACTGCTGTCGCGCGAGTCCACTGCCTATGCCTGGTTGCGGCGGACGATCGAGCTGCTGGCGGAAGGCTCCAATCCGGAGGAATTCCTTGAGCATACCAAGCTCGAACTGTTCCACGACCAGGTGTTCTGCTTCACGCCCAAGGGCAAACTGATTGCGCTGCCGCGCAAGGCGACGCCGATCGACTTCGCCTATGCGGTGCACACCGACGTCGGCAACACCGCGGTCGGCTGCAAGATCAACGGCAAGATCGCGCCGCTCACGTCCGAGCTGGTCAATGGTGACGAGGTCGAGATCCTCGTTTCCAAGGCGCAGACCGCGCCGCCCGCCGCCTGGGAATCGATCGTACGCACCGGCAAGGCGCGCGCCTCGATCCGGCGCGCCACCCGGGTCGCGGTCCGCACGCAATATACCGGGTTCGGTCGGCGCATCGTCGAACGCCTGTTCCAGCGCGCCAAGATCGCCTATTCGGACGAAAAGCTCACCGGCGCGCTGCCGCGGCTGGCGCGTGCGTCCGTCGAAGACGTGATGGCGGCGGTCGGACGCAGCGAATTGAAAGCCTCCGACGTCGCCCGCGCCATGTATCCCGACTACAAGGAAGAGCGCGCCGCCGCTATGGCGGTGAAGCCGAAATCGGAGAGCGGCTGGTTCGGCTTGAAGAAGCTTACCTCGGTTAAGTTCAAGGTGCCGGGCGCCGCCACGGCTGGGCCGGCGATCCCGATCCGCGGGATCAACGGCGACTTGCCCGTTCGCTTTGCGCCCGACGGCGGCGCGGTGCCGGGCGATCGTATCGTGGGCATCCTGACGCCGGGCGAGGGGATTACCATCTACCCGATCCAGTCGCACGCCTTGAGCGAGTTCGAGGACACGCCGGAGCGCTGGCTGGACGTGCGCTGGGACGAGGAAGAGAGTACGCCGCGCCGCTTCCCGGCGCGCATTTCGGTGCAATCGGTGAACGAGCCCGGTTCGCTCGCCCAAATTGCACAAGTGATCGCCGAGCACGACGGCAATATCGACAATATTCGCATGACGCGGCGGGCGCCGGACTTCACCGACGTGCTGATCGATCTCGAGGTCTATGACCTCAAGCATCTCACCGCCATCATCGCGCAATTGCGCGCAAAGCCGGTGGTGGCGAAGGCGGAACGGGTGAATGGCTAGATGAGTATCCCGTCGCTGCGCCTCGGCGTTAATGTCGACCATGTGGCCACCATCCGCAATGCGCGCGGCGGGCGGCACCCCGATCCGGTGCGCGCGGCCAAGCTGGCGATCGCGGCCGGTGCCGACGGCATCACCGCGCACCTGCGCGAGGATCGCCGTCACATCCGGGACGACGACATCGCGCGCCTGAAAGCCGAGATCGACAAACCACTCAATTTCGAAATGGCGGCGACCGCCGAGATGACCGCGATCGCGCTCAAGACCCAACCGCATGCGATATGCCTGGTGCCGGAAAAGCGAACCGAACGGACCACCGAGGGCGGGCTCGATGCCATCAAGCAGCGCGCGCAGCTCGCGCCGGTGGTGCATGAACTCAAGCACGCCGGCATCCGCGTCTCATTGTTCGTCGCGGCGGCGTCGGCGCAGATTGAGGCGGCGGTCGAACTTGGTGCGCCGGTGATCGAGCTGCACACCGGCTCGTGGTGCGATGCTTTGATCGAGAATCGGACCGCCGAGGCCGCTGCCGAATGGGAACTCATCCGCGGCGGCGCGCTGTTGGCCAAGAGCCTGGGTCTCGAAGTCCATGCCGGGCACGGGCTTGATTACGCGAGCGCGGAAACCATCGCGGCACTGCCGCAGATCGTCGAACTCAATATCGGCCATTTCCTGGTCGGTAAATCGGTGTTCGAAGGACTGGCCGACACCGTGAAGTTCATGCGCGCGGCGATGGACCGGGGCCGCGCCAAAGCCAGCGCATGATCCCGAAAATTGGGAACCGGTTTTCGGACAAGATCATGCGCCAGGATAACACATCATGATCATCGGGCTCGGTTCAGACATGGTCGATGTGCGGCGCATCGCGCGCAGCATCGAGCGTTACGGCGAGCGCTTTCTCGGTCGCATCTTCACGCCGGCCGAACGCGCCAAGGCGGAGAGCCGGGCCAATACGGTGGAGACCTACGCCAAGCGTTTCGCTGCCAAGGAAGCCTGTTCCAAGGCGCTCGGTACCGGTTTCCGCAGCGGCGTGTTCTGGCGCGACATGGGCGTGGTCAATCTGCCCTCCGGGCGTCCCACCATGAAGCTGACCGGCGGCGCGCTCAAACGGCTGCAGGCGATCACGCCGGCCGGTTGCGAGGCCCAGATCGACGTTTCGCTCACCGACGAAGGTCCGGCCGCGCAGGCCATTGTCATCATTTCGGCGCAGCCTAGAGCATGATCCCGAAATGTGGGTACCGGTTTTCAGATAAGATCATGCTCAAAATTCCGGCAAGGAAGACACCTTCGTAAGGCCGATAAACGCAATCCAACCAAGTGCTTATACAGTGGCTCCGGCGTTCTTGATTGCGCCCTGGAATGGCAGCCGCTACAAGGTCGCCGGGGCGCTACGCCTTAAGTGGCGGGACAAGAGGCCGATGAGCGTGACATCCGGAACAAAACGAAAAGAAGGCGGCACTGCCGAAACAATCCGCGTGGTTTTCCACGCGTTGGTCATCGCCCTGGTGATCCGCACCTTCCTGTTTCAGCCCTTCAATATTCCGTCCGGCTCGATGAAGGCGACGCTGTTGGTCGGCGATTATCTGTTCGTGTCGAAATATACTTATGGCTACAGCCACTTTTCACTGCCTTTATCGCCGCCGCTGTTCTCCGGACGCCTTCCGAGCGGCTGGCTGCCGCAGCGCGGCGACGTGGTGGTGTTTCGCCTGCCCAAGGACACGTCGACCGACTACATCAAGCGCGTGATCGGCTTGCCCGGCGACAAGATCCAAGTGATCGACGGGCAGGTCTTCATCAATGGCACCGGGGTCAAGCGCGAGGCGGCGCCGCCCTTCATCGAGACCGAGGAAGGCACGCGCGCCGCGCCGGTCAAGCGCTGGAAGGAAACGCTCGACAACGGCGTAAGTTTCTACACGCTCGACCTGGTCGATAACGGCTTTGCCGACAACACACAGGTCTACACTGTGCCGCCCGGCCATTATTTCATGATGGGCGACAATCGCGACAATTCAACCGACAGCCGCTTCAGCCAGGTCGGCACGGTGCCGTTCGAGAACATCGTCGGGAAGGCGCAGGTTATTTTCTTCTCCGTTTATGAGGGCGAGCGCGCCTGGGAATTCTGGCGTTGGCCGGTGTCGGTGCGCTGGAGCAGGCTGTTCACGATTGTCAGATGAGCCGTAAGGCCAAGGATAGAGCGGCGCTCGAGGAGCGGATCGGGTACAAGTTCGCCGACAAGGCGTTACTGGAGCGCGCGCTCACGCATATTTCTGCGTTGTCGGGCGGCGCCACTCGCGCCAACAGCTACCAGCGCCTCGAATTCCTCGGGGACCACGTGCTCGGCCTGGTCATTTCCGACATGCTTTATCGTGCCTTTCCGAAAGCGAATGAAGGCGAGTTGTCGCGCCGGCTGGCCGATTTGGTGCGCAAGGAAACCTGCGCGGAGGTGGCGCGCGCAATGGATCTCGGACCGGCGCTCAAGCTCGGTAATTCGGAATCGCACGCCGGCGGGCGTTTGCGCAGCACCATTCTGGCGGATGCCTGCGAGGCGCTGGTGGGGGCGGTGTTCACCGATGGCGGCTATCAGGCGGCCGACGAGTTGATCGCGCGGTTCTGGAAGGAGCGCATGCTCAAGCCGTTGCGCCCCCTGCGTGACCCCAAGACTATGTTGCAGGAATGGGCGCAGGCGCGCGGATTGCCGACGCCGGCCTATCGGGAATTGGCGCGCACCGGGCCGCATCACGATCCGGAATTCCGCGTCGCGGTGGTGCTGCCCGACCGGCCGCCGGCCGAGGGCATGGGCTCGTCGAAGCGGGCGGCCGAACAGTCCGCCGCGGCCGAAATGCTGACGCGCGTCGGCGTGTCGGCGGACAAACTTGATGGTTGAGGGCAAGCGAGAGGACGGCACGCGCTGCGGCTTCGTCGCGCTGATCGGCGCGCCCAACGCCGGCAAGTCGACGCTGCTCAACGCGCTGGTCGGCTCCAAGGTCACCATTGTCTCGCACAAAGTGCAGACCACGCGCGCGCTGATCCGCGGCATCACGCTCGAAGAAAAGGCGCAACTTATCTTCGTCGATACGCCGGGAATTTTCGCTCCGAAGCGGCGGCTCGACCGCGCCATGGTGACGACGGCCTGGAGCGGTGCGCATGAGGCCGATCTGGTCGGCGTGCTGATCGATGCGCGCAAGGGGATCGACGAAGAGGCGGAAGCTCTGCTCGCGCGGCTCGCTGACGTGAAGCCGACGAAAATCCTGATCCTCAACAAGATCGATCTGGTGGCGCGCGACAAGCTGCTCTTGCTGACCAAGATCGCCAATGAAAAGGCCAAGTTCGAACTCGACCTTTATGATCTCGGCCTTGACCGGCGACGGTGTCGCCGATCTCAAGACCTGGCTCGCCGACCGCATGCCGCCAAGTCCGTGGCTTTATCCGCCCGATCAAATGTCCGATGCGCCGCTGCGCCAGCTGGCGGCCGAGATCACGCGCGAGAAGCTATTCGAGCGGCTGCACCAGGAATTGCCTTATCATTCCACTGTCGAGACCGAGACGTGGAAGGAACTGCGCGGCGGCGATATCCGGATCGAGCAGACGATCTATGTCGAGCGCGAGAGCCAGCGCAAAATCATGATCGGCAAAGCCGGCCAGACCCTCAAGTCGATCGGCAAATCGGCGCGGCGGGAAATCGCCGAGATCGTCGAACACAAAGTGCACCTGTTCTTATTCGTGAAAGTGCGCGAGGGCTGGGGCGACGATCCCGAGCGTTACCGGGCCATGGGGCTGGAGTTTCCGAAGGAATAGGTTCGTCAGTCGCCGTGATTTTCTCCAATTCTCGGAGTATGCAGTTCGCATGCAATGGACCGATGAAGGCATCGTGATCGGCGTCAAGCGGCACGGGGAGGCGAACGGCATCCTCGAGTTGATGACGCGCGAGCATGGCCGCCATCTCGGCCTGGTGCGCGGCGGCTTCGGCTCGCGCATGAAGCCGGTGCTGCAGCCGGGCAACAGCGTGAGCGCGACCTGGCGGGCGCGGCTGGACGAGCATCTCGGCAATTACACGGTGGAGGCGGTGAACCTGCGCGCGGCGAGCTTCTTCGCGGCCTCGCATGCGATCTATGGCGTCAGCCATCTGGCCGCGCTGATGCGGCTGTTGCCGGAGCGCGATCCGCACGCGGACCTCTATGCCGAGTTCGGCGACGTCCTCGACCATCTCGACGATCCGGTGGTGGCGGCGCCGATGGTGGTGCGTTTCGAATTGCTGGTCCTGTCCGAGCTCGGTTTCGGGCTCGATCTCGAGCAATGCGCCTCGACCGGCGCGCGCTCCGATCTGATCTATGTCTCGCCGAAATCGGGACGGGCGGTCTCGCGTGACGCCGGTGAACCCTGGGCCGACAAGATGCTGCGGCTGCCGGCCTTCCTGCGCAACCGCGACGCGTCGGCGGCCGGCCGCGATCTCGCCGACGGCTTCGCGCTCACCGGTTTTTTCCTCGCTCGTCACGTGCTGGAGCCGCGCGGGCTGGCGCTGTCCGACGAACGTGCGCACTTCATCGCGGCGATCTTGCGCGGCCCGCGCAGCGCGTTTGCCGTGTGACAACTATTTTTGCGGAAGGCTTACAGAACCGCCGTGTCAGGCAGGCCTTCGGGGAATGGTCCGAAGGCCCTAAACATTTTTTCGCTATGCCGGTTGCCTTCCACCGCTTCAATCAATTCGTAAAACAGGCTCTTGTACGTCGAAAAAATGATGCCTTCGCCTTTCATGCGGGCAATCGCCGCCTCGACATTGCGCGATGATGAAAATATCATCTCCTCCATCACGTAGACCTCATAACCGAGGCTAAGCAGGCCGAGGCACGATTGCATCACGCAGACGTCGGTTTCGCAGCCGGCCACGATTACCTGGCGTTTCTTCAGACGCGCAAGGTGGTCCTTTATCCTCGTCTCTTTGCACAGGTCGAAGAAGTCTTTTTCGAAAGTCTGGGCGCTATCACCTAAGTGTTTGCCGATCTCTCTCGGCAAGAGTCCCTTGAAATCGACCGGCCGCTCGAGTGTTACGACGATCGGGATGCGGAAATAGTTGAGCAGGCGGACCAGGTTGCCGGCGTTCGTCTTGATCCTGGAACCAAGCCGTTTGTCCACCTGGGACAGGAAAAAACTCTGAAGGTCGATGATCACGCCGCAGCAACGATCGGGAGCAATGCGTTTCACCGCTTTCATGTCGTCCCGCCTGGCCTGATTTGCGGTGGCCATACTAAATCCGTCATCGGAATTGCGCCATAGGCGGGGGCGAGCGCGCTCGCATCGTCGTTGCAAATATCGCGCGACATGATGCACATTGGCTCGAACGAACCTGACGACGCGTCGTACGGTGAAATGGCGTCGCGCTTACCGTATCCAGTCAGCACCACGGGCCCGATGCCGAAAAATCACAGCTATGTCCTGGGCATAAACGCCTACGACCACGACGTCAGCGCCTGCCTGCTGCGTGACGGTGAGATCGCCTACGGGATCGAGAAGGAGCGGATCACACGGCAAAAGCATGCCGGCGGATTCTTTCAGGAGATCGTCGACTACTGTCTGCGGGCCGAAGGCATCACGGTCGACGATCTCGATCTGGTGGTGCGCAATTGCTACGTCCTGCCGGTCGAGGACCTGGAAATTCGCATGATCTACCAGGGCGACATGGTCGATCGCGAACGCGACCAAGTGGCCAAGAGCCCACTCTATCTGGCGAAATCGAACAAGGTGATGACGGTATCGCACCATCTCGCCCACGCCTACAGCGCATTCGCCGCATGTCCCTTCGAGGAGGGCGTGGTGATGGTCGTCGACGGCGTAGGCAGTTACAGTTCGGACATCAAGGAGCCGGGCCAGCTCACCGAGGGCGTCAATCCGCTCGCCCGCGAATCGGAGAGCTATTACAAGTTCAAAGGCAGTGAGCTCGAAACGCTGAAGAAGGTGTGGCTGCAACCGTGCCGCGGACTTCTCGAGCGACGAATTCTTCACCATGGACGGGCTCGGGGCGCTCTACAGCCGCGTCTCGAGCTACATCTTCGCCGATTGGAACAAGTGCGGCGAAGTGATGGGTCTCGCGCCCTATGGCCGTCCGGATAATTTCAGGCGGCTGCTCGAGTTCAAGGACGGGGAACTGCACGTTCCGGCGTGGGACGCGGGGTTCAATCAGCCCTGGATGCCGGACGGACAAAAGAAGTGGGAAGCAAGCCCGTCTATGCGGCATTGGGAAGACCTGGCTTGGCGGGTTCAGCACGACGCCGAAGAGGTCCTGCTCGCGCGCGCCCGCTGGCTGCGTGAAACGACCGGCGCCAGGAACCTGTGCCTTGCCGGCGGCGTGGCGCTGAACTGTGTCGCCAACGGGCGCATCGTGCGCGAGGCGGGATTCGATAATGTCTGGATCCAGCCCGCCGCTGGCGACAACGGGATCTCGATCGGCTGTGCTTATTATGGCCGTCTGGCGGTTCAAAAGAAGCCGCGCACGTTTGTGATGAAGCAGGCGACGCTCGGCATCGAGTACGCCGATGATGTCGTGCGGCGCGCCGGCAATCCGCTGCTGGTCACCCGCAAGACGTTCAACGGGCCGGGGCAGAGCATTTGCCGTGAAGCGGCGAAATTGCTGGCGGACGGCAAGGTGTTCGGCTGGTTCCAGGGCCGCTGCGAATTCGGGCCGCGCGCGCTCGGCAACCGGAGCATCCTGGGCGATCCGCGGCGGCCCGAGATGAAGGACATCCTGAACAAGCGAGTGAAATTCCGGCAGGCCTTCCGTCCGTTTGCGCCGATCGTGACCTATGAAAGGGCGAAGGACATTTTCGTCGGCGAAGACGAATCACCATTCATGCTGCGCGCCAAACAGGTTCGCCCGGAATGGCAGGACCGCATTCCGGCGGTCGTCCACGTCGACGGCACCGCCCGCGTCCAAACGGTCCGGCGCGAGCAGAACGAACGGATTTATGACCTGCTCATAGAATTCGAGAAACTCACCGGGGTGCCAGTGCTGGTCAACACGTCGTTCAATATCAAAGGCGAGCCGATCGTCGAGACGCCGCAGGACGCAATGAATTGCTTCATCTACACCGGGATCGACTATCTGGCCTTGCACGACACGCTGGTATCAAAGAATGCGCTCTACAAGATTTTGGCGCCATTCATAAAGGTCTATTATGAATCGAGGGGTGTTTCGCGCGAGGAAACCGATTGAACGGGTGCCCCGACCAACAGGCGACCGCTGCGGATTGACGGTACTATGGTAGGCATAGGTTATGGGTGAAAATGTCTACATGGAACCTTGGCAAAACTACCGTATAGTTGAATGATGAATAGAGATGAATAGAACGGTCATGCGACCGTCTAAATGGCTGAGTACTCTCAGTTACCGACTCGAACTCAGCAGAAATGGGAGGCGACCTGATGCAAAGAATATTGATAGGAACGCTGATGGCTTTGTTCTTTGGCCTCTTCAGCATGCCGGCTTTGCAAGCGGCTCCATCGAACGGTGCGGCGATCGGCTCTTCGGCCGACGGAATTGCGTCGGTTGAAAAAGCGCAATGGCGCCGCTGGCGTCGTCGCCGGTGCGGCCATGGATGGCGGTCACGGCTGAGATGCTGGTAGATAACGGCGCCATCATGATTTAGATTCGCGGGCCGGCGGTGCAAGCCGCCGGCCCGTTCGTTTAAGCCGCCACCAAGCCGCTACGCATGGAGGCGGCTTTCAGTTGTACGCATGTCAACGGGCGTGATGCTGCATGGCCAGCGGTCGTTCGTTTGCGCCATGGCTGCCTTCCATCGGAAGCGCGAAGCATGCGGCGTATAATTCCGCCCGAATGCGCCGACTGGTCGCGCAGCGATCGAAGATCGCAAGGTCCTTTGGGTCGCGGTATTCCATGTAGGGTGCCGCCGCAAAACGTTCGCCGTCGGGAAAACTGCCGTATCGGTTGATCTGGCCTTTGAGATCCGGGGCGACCGTGAGAATGGCCTGCCGGTATAAATCGCCTTCGATGAAATTGTCGGGCATCTGGTCGAACGGGCCGTCCAAATAATTGTTCGCCACCACATTGTCATGAAAAACGCCGATGAGAATTTTCCGATCGCGATGTTGATCGCGATAGAGGGCAAAGCCGGTGCGTTTGCCGATGAGAATGCGGCCGTCGCCGACGGGAGCCGGCACAAACACGTCGGCGGGAGTGATCGTTTCGTCGAGAATGTAGTGAAATAATTTAAGCTTGGGATTGAACACCAGGTAAAACCGGACTGCCGACTCGTCGAACACCGGACCGATGAATTGATCGTTCGGCGCAAGCGCCGCTGCCGGGGGCTTGACCTGTGACAGGTCGTTGAGCGCGAAGACGACGCTCTTCTTGCCGTAGCTCACCCGGTAGGCCAGCGGCTCGACCTTCTCCACCGTCACGCCGCGCGATAGGTCGAGCGTGAGTGCGGTAGCATCCGCGTCCGGGAGCCAAGTGGCTCGATCTTCGTAATAGGAGAATTCCACCTTGCCTTCGGCGCGCAGGTACGCATCGATCTTGATGTTGCCGGCATAGCGGATGCCGTTGAGGTCGAACGAGAAGTAATAGTGGTTTTCGGTCGGATAGACCTGGACCCGGTCGGGCAGGCTGCCGAGCACATAGGCAAAGACCGCCATCGGATCGTCGATCGCGAGCGTTTGGTTGCGCGTCGACACCTCGGCGACGTACGCCTCGTTGGTCTGGAGCCGCGGCAGGCCGGCAGCTTGCGCGGCGGCTGCGGACATCATCATCGCAATGCCGAGCGCGGCGATCGAAACATGCAGGCGTTTTTGGGGTTTGATCGGCATGGGGGGCGCTCTGCGCATGACCAGGCTCAAAGCCGGGCGTCGGATGCAGGCATGCGGTCGATTGAAGGAGTGCCTGTTCTGGGGCCGAACCAATGAGTTTCCAACGGGGAGAGATCAAATTTCAAAGCTTTGGCGGCGTGATGTTCATCGCTTGTTCATGGCGGAACGACGCAGTAGCTATCAATTATGGGCAAGAGACTGATTCCCCCCGAGAAGGGCCAGGTTGAAGAGGTCGCGCTGCGCGGGGCGCTGGAGGAGCGCTATCTCGCCTATGCGCTCTCCACCATCATAAATCGCGCGCTGCCCGACGCGCGCGACGGGCTCAAGCCGGTGCACCGCCGCATTCTGCATGTCATGCGGACGCTGCGGCTCGATCCCGGCGCGGCGTTCAAGAAATCAGCGAAGGTAGTCGGCGACGTGATGGGCAATTTCCATCCGCACGGCGACCAGGCAATCTACGACGCCATGGTTCGGCTGGCACAGGATTTCGCCCAGCGTTATCCATTGATCGACGGGCAGGGCAATTTCGGCAACATCGACGGCGATAACGCCGCCGCCATGCGCTACACGGAATCCCGGCTCACCGAAGTGGCGCGCCTGCTGCTCGACGGCATCGAGGAGGATGCGGTCGACTTCCGCCCGAGCTACGACGGCACCGGCGAAGAGCCGGTGGTGCTGCCGGCAGCGTTCCCCAATCTGCTCGCCAACGGTTCGCAGGGCATCGCGGTCGGCATGGCCACCTCGATCCCGCCGCACAACGCGGCCGAACTGTGCGACGCCGCGCTGTTCCTGATCGACAATCCGAAGGCGCGCAGCCGCACGCTGCTCAAATACGTCAAGGGTCCGGACTTCCCGACCGGCGGTGTGATCGTCGACAAGCCGGCGGAAATCGCCGAAGCCTATACCACCGGCCGCGGTTCGTTCCGCGTGCGCGCGCGCTGGGAGATAGAGGATACCGGCCGCGGCACCTATGTGATCGTGATCACGCAAATTCCCTGGCTGGTGCAGAAGTCGCGCCTGGTCGAGAAACTCGCCGAGCTTATCAACGAGAAAAAGCTGCCGTTGGTCGCCGATGTGCGCGACGAATCGGCCGAGGACTTGCGGCTGGTGATCGAGCCGCGCTCGCGTGCGGTGGACGCCGAGCTGTTGATGGAGTCGCTGTTCAAGCTCACCGAGCTCGAAAGCCGCATCCCGCTCAATATGAACGTGCTTGTGAAGGGGCGCATCCCGCAGGTGCTCGGGCTCGCCGAAGCCTTGCGCGAATGGCTCGACCATCGCCGCGACGTGCTGGTGCGCCGCTCCAAGCACCGGCTGGCCGAGATCGAGCATCGCCTGGAGGTGCTGGGCGGCTATCTCATCGCCTATCTCAACCTCGACAAGGTGATCAAGATCATCCGGCGCGAGGACGAGCCGAAGCCGGTGTTGATGAAGGAGTTCAGGCTCAGTGAGGTGCAGGCCGACGCCATCCTCAACATGCGGCTACGCAATTTGCGCAAGCTGGAGGAAATGGAGATCCGCGGCGAGGACAAGGCGCTGCGCGAGGAACTCAAGCAGATCAAGGCGCTCATCGGCTCGACCGATAAGCAATGGAAGACCATCGCCGCCGAGATCAAGGAGCTGAAGGTCAAGTTCGGGCCGAAGACCGATCTTGGCAGGCGGCGCACAACATTCGCCGAGGCCCCCGAGCACGACGAGGCCGCCATCGAAGAGGCGATGGTGGTGCGCGAGCCAATCACCGTGGTGGTGTCCGAAAAGGGCTGGATTCGCGCGCTGCGCGGCCATGTCAGCGATCTCACGGGCGTCGCCTTCAAGACCGACGACGCGTTGAAATTCGCATTCCCGACCGAGACCACCGCCAAGATTCTGATCTTCGCCGGTAATGGCAAGTTCTACACGCTGGAAGCTTCCAAGCTGCCGGGCGGGCGCGGGCATGGCGAGCCGGTGCGGCTTTATTTCGACATCGAGCAGGACGCCGACGTGGTCGCCGCGCTGGCCTACCAGGGCGGCCGCAAGTTCCTAGTGGCGAGCTATGGCGGCAACGGCTTCGTGGTGCCGGAGGACGAAGTGCTCGGCACCACGCGCAAGGGCAAGCAGGTGCTCAACCTCAAGGGCGCGGACAAGGCGGCGGCGCTGACCACGATTGATGGCGAGCTGGTGGCGGCGATTGGGGAAAATCGCAAGATGGTGATCTTCCCGATCGACCAGGTGCCGGAGATGACGCGCGGCCGCGGCGTGCGGCTGCAGCGTTACAAGGAAAAGGGGCTGTCCGACGTCACCACTTTCAAGGCGGACGATGGGCTGACCTGGATCGACGGCGCCGGCCGCACCCAGACGCTGTCGATGAAGGAGCTCAAGGACTGGCGCGGCAACCGCGCCGATGCCGGCCGCATCGCGCAGGGATTACCGAAGAACAACAAATTCCGCGGTGCGCCGAGCGGCGGCAAGGCGACAGAGGACGAGTAAGCTTGCACGCGCTGCGCCGGTCGTCCTTTACGGTCGGCGCCCGAATATCTAGCTTTGCTCCCGCGACACCAGGAACTGCGCAAACGCTTTCAGCGTAGCCTCTGAGACGTGATGCTCGATGCCTTCCGCATCGGCTTCCGCGGCTTCGGCAGGGACGCCGAGTGCGAGCATTACATCCACCACGAGTCTGTGACGTGCGTGGACGCGGGTCGCGAGCTTTTGTCCCTCCTGGGTCAAGAATACCCCGCGATAGGGGCGGCCGGTCGCCAGCCCCTCGCGCTTCAGCCGCGCAATCATCTTGATGGCGGTGGCATGGGAGACGCCGAAGCGGCGGGCAACATCGGTTGGACGCGCCTCGCCGTTCGTGTTCAACAGGTCGGCGATCAGCTCGACATAGTCCTCGAGCAGGGCTCCCGATTGCGCCGAGCGGGTCTTGCCGAACCGGCGCGCCTGGGTGATTTCGGCCGGCAGCTTGACCGCGACCTCCGCCGCTTTCTTCTTCACCGTCGGCAGCATGGCGCCTCCTGCGACCCGCGCGATGACGAAAATATTCAATTTCGCATCCGTCCAGAGAATACATAATATCAAATTGTTGCAATGGCTACAATATGTGCGTTGACATTCGTAACCGGCTGCCTATTGTCAAATGTAGCAACAGCTACACTTTTGTGTTGAGGTTGGAGTGGCCAAACGCATGAGCGGACTGACCGCCCGCCGAGGTTCGTTGACCGATCGCACCGTCGTGGCGGCGCAGGCCATTCTGAGCGGCCAGCGCCGCGGGCCGGCCGCTTATCTCGCCTTCGCGGGTCCGGCGATCGTCGCCTCGATCGCCTATATGGACCCCGGCAATTTTGCGACCAACATCCAGGCCGGCGCGAAATACGGCTACAGCCTGCTGTGGGTCGTGCTGCTGGCCAACCTGATCGCCATGCTGTTCCAGGCGTTGTCGGCCAAGCTCGGCATCGTCACCGGCCGCAATCTCGCGGAACTGTGTCGCGATCAATTCCCGAGGCCGGTGGTTTGGGCGATGTGGATGGTCAGCGAGATCGCCGCCATGGCCACTGATCTCGCCGAATTTCTCGGCGGCGCGATCGGCCTGACGCTGTTGTTCAGGATGCCGCTGATCGCCGGCATGGGCGTCACCGCCGTCATCACCTATGCCATCCTGATGGTCGAGAGCCGCGGTTTCCGGCCGGTGGAGCTGATCATCGGCAGCTTGGTCGGCATCATCGGGCTTTGCTACCTGATCGAATTGTTCATCGCGCCGGTCGATTGGGGCGCGGCGGCTTTTCATTCGATCAAGCCGGAAATACCCGACGCCGAGGCGCTGCTGATCTCAGTCGGCATCATCGGCGCCACCGTCATGCCGCACGCAGTCTATCTGCATTCGGGCTTGACGCAGGCGCGCACGCCGGGCCGCGACGAGCACGAGCGCCGCCTGCTGGTGCGCATCTCCAACCATGAAGTGGTGATCGCACTGGTGATCGCCGGGCTGGTCAATATGGCGATGGTGATGATGGCGTCGGGTGCCTTCCACGCCGGCCACCCCGACGTCGCCGAAATCGAAACCGCCTATCACACCCTGGCGCCCTTGCTCGGCATCGGCGCCGCCGGGATCTTCCTGCTCTCGCTCATTGCCTCCGGCATATCGAGTTCGGTGGTGGGGACCATGGCCGGACAGATGATCATGCAGGGCTTCGTCGGCTTCCGCATTCCGATCTGGCTGCGCCGCGTGATCACCATGGTGCCGGCGTTCGTGGTGGTGGCCTGGGGCGTCAATGCTACCCAGGCGCTGGTGGTAAGCCAGGTGGTGCTCAGCGTCGCGCTGCCGCTGCCGATGATCGCGTTGCTGTTGTTCACCGGGCGCGCCGACATCATGGGCAAGTTCGTCAATGGCCGCGTGACCCGCATTGCGGCGGTGGTCGCGACCGTACTGGTGCTGGTGCTCAATACGTTTCTGATCGTGCAGATTTTGGGGTTGCCGATCCCGGGACTTAAATAGATCGAGCGGCGCTACTTTTCGACCCGGCTCCAGCCGGCGGGCAACAGCCGCTCCTGCGGCAGGAAGCGGCCTTTGTAGTCCATCTTGCGCGAGCCCGGCACCCAATAACCGAGATAGACGTAAGCCAATTCCATGGCTTTTGCGCGTGCGATGTGGTCGAGGATCATCAGCGTGCCGAGCGAGCGTTCGCCGGCGTCCGGATCGAAGAACGAATAGACCATCGAGAGCCCGTCGCTGAGCACGTCGGTGAGCGCGACCGCCAGCAACTTCCCGGCGCCGCGGCCATTGATGCCGGAATCCGGCCCGCGTCGGCGGTATTCGATCAGGCGCGTATCGACGTGGCTGTCCTCGATCATCATGGCGTAGTCGAGCACGGTCATGTCAGCCATACCGCCGTCGCGGTGGCGGGTGTCGAGATAGGCGCGGAACACCGAGTATTGCTCGGACGTGGGTGCCGGCGAGCGCATGTCGCCGATGACGTCGGCGTTGCGCTCGGCGATGCGGCGCATGTTGCGCGACGGTGCAAAATCCGCCGCCGCCACCCGCACCGAGACGCAGGCGCGGCAGCTCTCGCAGGCCGGCCGGTAGGCGATCGACTGGCTGCGGCGGAAGCCGCCATGGGTGAGCAGATCGTTGAGCTCGGAAGCGCGCTCGCCGACCAGGTGCGTGAACACCTTGCGTTCCTCTTGGCCTTGCAGATAGGGGCAAGGCGAGGGCGCGGTCAGGTAGAATTGCGGCGTATCGCGGGAATGTTGGGTCACATCATCAGGCCGTCATCGCTTCCAATTCATGCATAGCATCGCGCTCCGGACGGCTGCCGTCAAAGCCCTTTATCTTGCCGGGGCGCTACGCAGGGCGGCCCGCGCCGAATTATTGATGATCACGGTGCCCAACATGATGTCGTGCAGCAGCCGGCGACGCTCGTTGAAGAAGGCGACCAGCAGGATGAACGGCGTGAAGAACGACACCGTGAACCAGAACGCGACGGCGTGCACGGCGCCGAGCACGAAATAGGCCGGTGCGCCGTACCACGTGCGCATTTCGAGATCGACGATCCGCATGCCGATGGTGGCGGAGCGCGGGCCGCCGAGGGTGACGCCGAAATAAACCAGCGCCCAGACCACGGTGGCCGGCGACAGCAGCCAGTAGAGCGCGAAGCCGAGGCCCAGGGTGACCAGGCCGAAAGCGAAGATGAACATGGCCGCCAGCACCACCGGGACGGCGATAATGACAAAATCGATCACGAAAGCCACCACCCGCCGCGCGAGAACTCCCTCGAACAGCTCCGGATTTGTGGCCGGGTTGTAGGCGTGGGGTTTGACGTCGATCGACATGCCGGTCCCCTCGTTTGCGGGCCGCTTTTGCCCGTAAGCATCGAGATGGAGAAAGAATCGGGCGCGCGCAAGGGGGCTGAGATATCGGCCGACCGGCTGGAATGCCGGCCGTCCTTGCGGCATGGTGCCCGGACGCGCCCGGAGGCCGAAGCTTGAGCATTACGATCGCAGATATTGAAGCCGCCCGGACGGTGATTCAAGGCGCCGTGCTGCACACGCCCATGCTGCCGGCGCCCCGGCTGTCCGCACTCACCGGCGCGGACGTTTACGTCAAATACGAGAACCTGCAGGTCACCAATTCGTTCAAGGACCGTGGTGCGCTCAACAAGCTCGTCTCGCTCGGCGACGCCGAGCGCAAGCGCGGCGTCATCGCCATGTCGGCCGGAAATCATGCGCAAGCGGTTGCCTATCACGCCGCGCGCTTACGGATTCCGGCGACCATCGTGATGCCGGTAACGACGCCCTTCGTGAAGGTGGCTGCGACCCGCTCCCATGGCGCCGAGGTGGTGCTCGATGGCGAGACCGTAGCTGAGGCTGAGAAGCGGTGCGAGCGGATGCAAGCCGAGCGCGGGCTTACGCTGGTGCACCCCTACGACGATGCGCGCATCATCGCCGGCCAGGGCACCATCGCGCTCGAAATGCTGGAAGAGGTTGGCGATCTCGATTTGCTGGTGATCCCTATCGGTGGCGGCGGCTTGATCGCCGGCAACGCCATCGCCGCGCGCGCGGTGAAGTCGGGGATCGAAATCGTCGGCGTCGAAGCCGCGCTTTACCCGTCCGTGTGGAACGCGCTGCATAACGAGAGCCGGCCGGTCGGCGGGCCGACGTTGGCCGAGGGCATCGCTGTCAAGAATGTCGGCAAGCTGACCTTGCCGGTGATCCGCGCTTTGGTTTCCGAGGTCGTCCTGGTCAACGAGGTGCATCTGGAGCGCGCGGTCAACGCCTACCTGACCCTGCAGAAGACCATGGCGGAAGGGGCGGGCGCCGCGGGCTTGGCGGCCATGCTGGCGAAGCCCGAACGCTTCCACGGCAAGAAGGTCGGCCTCATCTTGTGCGGGGGCAATATCGATCCGCGCATCCTGGCGTCCATCATGGTGCGCGAGCTCGAGCGCGAGACCCGCATCGTCTCGTTCCGTCTCACGATTCCGGACCGGCCCGGCGTGCTCGGGACGATCGCGACCAGGTTCGGTACGCTTGGCGCCAACATTCTCGAGGTCGATCACCGCCGCCTGTTCCTTGACGTCCCCGCCAAGGGCGCCAAGCTCGACGTGACGATCGAGACGCGCGATGCCGCCCATGCCGCGGAAATCCTGGCGGCGCTCAGGGCCGACGGCTATCAGCCGGTGCGCATCGAAACCGGCGCCGCCATCGAGTGAGCGTCGGATATGATTATTCCGCCGGTGGACCCTTGTGCAGCGATTTGCAGCCGCGCGAGCTGCCGGCGATGAAACAAACGGCTCCGGCGGGCAATATCCTTTCATGGTTGCGGCGCGCGGCATGACAAACGCCATTATTGCGCGCGTGCGGCGATGGAGTTTTTGCCGATGATTGTTGCATCGATTTTGGAATGGCATTGCTGTTAGGGGTGCGGCGGCAGCATCGGCAGCGCGCGGCAAGCGAAAAAAGCGAATTCAATTTCCAGTTTGACTTGCCCGTTGCGCCGCACATTAAGTGCGGTATGCTCGATATCGCTCAACGAATTCGCAGTGATGACGTGGTGGCTCTGTCACCGGCCGAGCGTATCGCTTTTCTGCGCCGCAGGATCGAAGGCTCGATCGACTTCACCCACGGCTTCGGGATCGAGGGCCAGCTCATCTTCCATTGGATATGCGAGCGCGACATCGATGTCGATGTGGTGACCTTGGATACCGGGCGGCTGTTTCCGGAGACGTACACGCTCTGGGCGCAAACCGAGCGCGGTTATGGCCGCCGCATTCGGGCGATCTATCCTAATGGCCCCACGTTGGAGCGGCTGGTCGCCCGGCAAGGCATTGACGGCATCTACGAATCGAAGCCGGCGCGCGTCGCATGCTGCAACGTGCGCAAGACGAAGCCGCTCGATCGGGCGCTTGCTGGCGCGGCGGCGTGGATCACCGGCCTGCGCGGCGACCAGAATTCAAACCGACACGACGCCGGGCTGACCGGCTTTGATGCCAGCCGCGGCGTGCTCAAGTTCAGCCCGCTCTATGATTGGACGCGCGACGCCGTGTTGGCGGAGGCGCGCCGCAATAATGTTCCGATCAATACCCTGCACGAAAAGGGCTTCGTATCGATCGGCTGCGCGCCTTGCACGCGCGCGATCCTGCGCGGCGAACCGGAGCGCAACGGGCGCTGGTGGTGGGAACAAAATGGCAGCAATGAATGCGGGCTGCACCTGCCGCGCCGCCGTGGCGCAAAGGACAATCTGCGGCGCGACCACGTCGAATTGAGCGCCGGCTGCGGCTGAGCCTGGCTATTTCGGCTGCATCAGGCGCCAGATGCGTGCCGAGGTCGCCGGCATCTCGATGTGTTTGACGCCGAATTCGGCGAGCGCATCGACCAGCGCGTTGGCGACCGCGGGCAGCGCGCCGACATTGCCGGCTTCGCCCGCGCCCTTGGTGCCGAGCGGATTGGTCTTGGTCGGAACCGGATTGGACTCGACCTCGATATGGGACAGGTTATGGGCGTGCGGCATGGCGTAGTCCATGAACGAGGCGGTGACGAGCTGGCCACTGGCGTCGAAGTGGATGTCCTCCATCAGCACTTGTCCTGCGCCTTGCGCGACCCCGCCGTGGATCTGGCCGTGCAGCAGCATGGGATTGAGCACGGTGCCGACGTCGTCCACAACGCTGTAGCGCACGATCTCGACCGCGCCGGTGTCCTTGTCGATTTCCAGCTCGCAGATATGGCAGCCGTTCGGAAAGTTCTAAATCGCCGCCTTGTAGACGGCGGTGGCGAACAGGCCGGGCTCCATCGCGGCCGGAACCTTGGCAGGGTTCGACGAATCGACGGCGATTTCCTTGATGGTCATGGTGCGGTTGGTTTTCGGCGACGAAAATACGCCGTCGGCGAAGTTGACGTCGGCGACGTCGATCTTGAGCGCAAACGCGGCGATCGCCTTGGCCTTCTCGATCACTTTGTCCGTCGCCATCAAAAACGCCGCGCTCGACATGGTGGACGTGCGCGAGCCGCCGGTGCCTTCGCCGTAGAACACCTCGTCGGTGTCGCCTTGCACGTAGCGCACGTCGTTCGGATGCAGGCCCAGCCGGTCGCAAACCAGTTGCTTGAACACGGTTTCGTGGCCTTGGCCGGCGGTGATCGAGCCTGAAAACAAGGTCACGCTGCCGCTGCGGTCGAAGCGCACTTCGGCGCCTTCGGTGCCGCCGGCAGCGGCGCGCTCGATGGTGTTGGAAATCCCGAAGCCGCGGAGCTTGCCGCGCTTGCGCGACTCCTCGCGCCGCCGCTTGAAGCCCTTGATGTCGGCCAGCTCCAGCGCCAGGTCCATGTTCTTTTCAAATTCGCCGCTGTCGTAGGTGAACGTCAATCCGGTCTTGAACGGCATCTGAGCGGGCGAGATGTAATTGCGCCGCCGCAATTCGACCGGATCGAGGCCGAGTTCGCCGGCGGCGAGATCGACCATGCGCTCAATGATGTAGCCTGCTTCCGGGCGGCCATTGCCGCGATAGGGTCGTACCGGATTGGTGTTGGTGAACACGCCGGTGATGTCGACATACATCGCGGGTGTGCGGTAGCAGCCGGCGAGCGTCCCGGCATTGAGGATGAAGGCCGGCATGTTGTTCTGCAGATAGGCGCCGATGGCCGCGACCGTCTTCACGCGAAACGCGAGGAACGTGCTGTCTTTGTCGAGCGCGAGCTCGGCTTCAGTGACGTTGTCGCGCGCCTGCGCGTCGCTCAGGAACGCCTCAGTGCGCGTACTCATCCATTTCACCGCGCGCCCGGTGAGCTTGGAGGCAAACATCGTCAACGGCGCTTCGTTGAACACCGGCGTCTTCATGCCGAAGCTGCCGCCGACATCGATGCAGATGACGCGCACTTTGCTTTCGGCGACTTTCAGAACCTTTGCGATCTCGCTGCGATAGGGATGCGCGCGCTGCACCGGCGTGTGGATGATGTAGCGGTCTTCCGCCGGCAGATAGACGCCGACGGCGCCGCGCGGCTCCAACGAGGCCGCGGTCACGCGGTTGATGACGAAACGGTGCTTGACGACGTGTGCGGCCTTGGCGAAGGCTAAATCGGTCGCGGCCTTGTCACCGATCAGTTCTACGAAACTGATATTGTCGGCGCAGCCCTCCCAGACTTTCGCGGCGTCCGGTTCGGTCGCCTTGGCGGTGGAGACGACCGCGGGCAACGGTTCGTAGTCAACCTCGATCAGTTCGGCGGCGTCGGCCGCCTGCGCGGCGGTTTCCGCGACCACAAACGCGACTGGATCGCCGATCCAGCGCACGCGGTCTTGCGCGAGGACCGGATAGGACGGCTTGAACATCGGCGAGCCGTCGCGGCGCTTGAGGCCGTCATGCGAAGGCAATTCGCCAAGGCCCGCCTTCTTCCAGTCGGCTGCGGTGATGACGGTAAGCACGCCGGGCGCGGCCTTGGCGGCGTCGGTTCTGATCGACAGGATTTTCGCGTGGCCGTGCGGAGAGCGCAGGACAACGCCGAACGCCATGCCCGGATAGACCACGTCGTCTATATAGCGGCCGCGCCCTTGCACTAGCCGCGGATCCTCAAAACGCGACACGCCTTGACCGATTGCGAATTCACCCATGGCGGGATTCCAATAGGTCCGCTCGTCCCCGCGCGAGCGGGGACCCAGGGCGAACTTGCAAAGCCTGAGAGCGCGGCGCTGGATTCCCGCTTGCGCAGGAATGAGCGGAATGTGGATCGTGCATTACGGAAAGCTACTTCTCGGATTTCAATTTTTCCGCCACGCGCGGCGCGAAGTAAGTCAGCACACCGTCGGCGCCGGCCCGTTTGAAGGCGGCAAGAGTTTCCCACATCGCGCGTTCACCGTCGAGCCAGCCGTTCTGCGCGGCTGCCATGATCATCGCGTATTCGCCGGACACCTGATAGGCGAAGGTCGGCATGGCGAAGGCATCCTTCACGCGCTGCACGATGTCGAGATAGGGCAGGCCGGGCTTGATCATGATCATGTCGGCGCCTTCCTCGATGTCGAGTGCGACCTCGCGCAGCGCCTCGTCGGTGTTGCCGAAGTCCATCTGATAGGTGCGCTTGTCGCCGGTGAGCGTCTTTGATGAGCCGACTGCGTCGCGGAACGGCCCGTAGAAGACCGAAGCGTATTTCGCCGCGTAGGCCATGATCGACACGTCGGTGAAATCCGCCGCATCGAGCGCCTTGCGGATGGCGCCAACGCGACCGTCCATCATGTCGGACGGTGCGATGATGTCGCAACCGGCCTCGGCCTGCACCAGCGCCTGTTTGGTCAGCACGGCGACCGTTTCGTCGTTGAGGATTTCGCCATCGCGCATGAGGCCGTCATGGCCGTGGCTGGTGAAGGGATCGAGTGCCACGTCGGCCAGCAGGCCGATCTCCGACACTGCCTTCTTGATGGCGCGCAGCGTGCGGCAGACCAGATTGTCCGGGTTGAGCGCTTCGCTGCCGGTCTCGTCGCGCAGGCTCGGGTCGGTATAGGGGAACAGTGCAAGGCAGGGGATAGTCAGCTTGGCCGCGCGTTCGGCCTCGCGCACGGCCTGATCCACGCTGAGGCGCTCGACACCGGGCATGGAGGGGACCGGGGTGCGCTTATTTTCGCCGTCCATGATGAACAGCGGCCAGATCAGATCGTCGGTGGTGAGCTGGTTCTCGCGCACCATGCGGCGCGCCCATTCGCTGCGCCGGTTGCGGCGCAGGCGGGTGGGCAGGTCAAGGCGCTCGGCCGGCGCCGCGGTCTCGACCGGCGTCAAACGAGTGCGGGCTTCAATCGGGCGGCCGTATTTGATTGCCATGGGGGTCTCCTGAGCCTCTTTTTAGCCGTTCCGGGGACCGCCCGCTACCCGCCCGTGACGGCCGCGCTTAACCGCCGTTGACGGGGCTAAAGCCGCCTTCTATCGGTCGGTGCCATGGATTTCGACCTATCCGAAGAACAACGTGCTTTCCAGGCCACCGCGCGGCAATTTGCGTGGGATGAAATGATGCCGCATGCGCGCGACTGGGACGAGAGCGAGACCTTCCCGGTCGAGGCGCTGCGCAAGGCAGCGGCGCTCGGCTTCGGCGGCATTTACGTCAAGGAAGACGTCGGCGGCTCGGCGCTCTCAAGGCTCGACGCCGCGTTGATCTTCGAAGAACTGGCACAAGGGTGCACCTCGACCGCGGCCTATATCTCGATCCACAACATGGCCGCCTGGATGATCAATTCCTTCGGTAGCAAGGAGACGCGTGCGAAGTTCCTGCCCAAGCTTTGCACCATGGAGCATTTCGCCAGCTATTGCCTGACCGAACCGGGCGCCGGCTCCGATGCCGCCAGCCTTACAACGCGCGCCCGCCGTGACGACGAGCATTACGTGCTCGACGGCACCAAGGCCTTCATCTCGGGCGGCGGCGTTTCCGACGTCTATGTGGTGATGGCGCGCACCGGGCAAGCCGGTCCGCGCGGCATTTCCTGCATCATTGTGGAGAAAGGGACGCCGGGCCTGTCCTACGGTGCGCGCGAGAAGAAGCTCGGCTGGAAGACGCAACCGACGGCCATGGTGATGTTTGAGAAGTGCCGCGTGCCGGTTGCGAACCGCATCGGCGCCGAGGGCCAAGGCTTCCGCATCGCCATGGCCGGGCTCGACGGCGGGCGGCTGAACATCGGCGCCTGCTCGCTCGGCGGCGCGCAATTCTGCCTCGATCGCACCATCG
Source organism: uncultured Alphaproteobacteria bacterium (assembly GCA_963739075.1). Classification (GTDB taxonomy): domain Bacteria; phylum Pseudomonadota; class Alphaproteobacteria; order Rhizobiales; family Xanthobacteraceae; genus Pseudolabrys. The sequence goes on from CAVTZC010000004.1 coordinate 123,142, forward strand.
CGTACATGAAGGAGCGCAAGCAGTTCGGCTCGCGGCTCGCCGATTTCCAGGCGCTGCAGTTCCGCATCGCGGACTACGCCACCGAGATCGAGGCGGCGCGCTTGCTGCTGCACCGCGCGGCGGTGGCGGTCGGTGAGGGGGAGCCCGCCGCCACACGGCTCGCCGCGCAGGCCAAGCGCCTTGCCACCGACACCGGCTTCGAGGTGGTCAATGGCTGCCTGCAGCTGCATGGCGGCTACGGCTACCTGCGCGATCATCCGGTCGAGCGCGTCTTGCGCGACGTGCGCGTGCATCAGATCCTGGAAGGCACCAACGAGATCATGCGGCTAATCGTCAGCCGCGCTATGCTGGGAAATTAGAAAACAAAAAGATAGGGAGAACGCCATGGAACAGCTGCCAAGACTCTATCTCGCGCGCGATGAAATGATGAAACGCGTGGCGCGCTTCAAGGACCTCAAGGGCTTCGACGGCGGCTTGCCCGACAGCCACATGCCCGGCTGCGAGCGCACGCTGTTCAACGTCATCGGTTTCCAGCCGCCGAAAGGCATCGGTGAGGGCGGCGTGACCTCGCCGGTCGGCGCTGACGCGGCGCGGCTCGCCGCCATCAAGATCAGCGAGGGCTTCAACCTCGGCTACTGCAAGGCCAAGCCCGGCCACGGGCCTGAGATGCACAATCACGACACCAACGAGACCTTCATCCCGATGACCGGCACCTGGCGCGCCAGTTGGGAGAACGAAAAGGGTGTGGTCGAATACGTCGACCTTGGACCGCTCGACGTGGTGTCGTTCCCGCCCGGCATGATCCGGCGCTTCGAGAACGTCACCAAGGGCGATCCGAACGCGGAATCGATCCTGATGTTTGTGATCGGCGGCGACGGCCCGCGCGCCGAGTTCACCGATCAGGCCATGCAGCGGTTAGAAGCCGCCGGCATTTGGCCGCAGCGCTGAATTGAATGAACCGGCCGCGATGACCGACGATATCCTCTTCGAACGTCGCAGTGCGGCCGGGCTGATCACGCTCAACCGGCCGCAGGCGCTCAACGCCGTCACCCATGAGATGGTCCTTGCGCTCCGCGCCCAGCTCGACAGCTGGGCCGACGATCCGGCGATCACGCGCGTTGTGATCACGGCCGCCGGCGAACGCGCGTTTTCCGCCGGCGGCGATATTCGCGCGCTCTACGATCTGGGCCAGGCCGGCCGGCAGGCGGAGGCGCTGCAATTCTGGCGCGACGAATATCCGCTCAACGTGGTGATCAAGAATTATTGCAAGCCCTATGTGGCGCTGATCGACGGGCTGGTCATGGGCGGCGGGGTCGGGGTGTCGGTGCATGGCTCGCATCGCGTCGCCGGCGACCGCTTTCAGTTCGCCATGCCAGAAGTCGGCATCGGGTTTTTTCCCGACGTCGGCGCCACCTGGTTCCTGCCGCGCATGCCGGGCGAACTCGGCACTTATTGCGGGCTGACCGGCGAGCGCTTCGGTAGCGCCGACGGCTGCGCCGCCGGGGTCGCCACCCATCGTATTCCTTCGGCGAATTTCGGTGCGCTGCTCGATGGACTGACCGGCGCAGTTTCGGTGGATGCGCTGCTCGCCGCCTTCGCCGAACCGGCGGGCGAGGGACCGATCATGGCAAAGCGTGCGATGATCGACAGCTTGTTCGTAGGCGATCGGGTTGAGGACATCCTCGCCGCACTCGACCGTGAAGCGGCGGCCGGCAGCGCCGACGCCGAGTGGGCGGCCAAGACCGCTGCCGCCATGCGCACGAAATCGCCGCTCAGCCTCAAGCTGGCGCTGGCGCAGGTGCGGCGCGGAAAGGCTTGGGATTTCAAGACGTGCATGCGCGCCGAATTCCGCATAATGTCGCGTGTGATCCGTGGCTCTGATTTTTACGAGGGCGTGCGCGCCGTGATCGTCGACAAGGACAACAAGCCGCGCTGGCAGCCGGCGAGGCTTGCGGAGGTGAGCGACGCCGAAGTCGAGCGCCATTTCGCCGCGCTCGGCACCGAAGAATTGATCCTGCTATGAGCGAGCGGTTCGCCAAGGACGACCTGGAAAGCCTCGAGCCGGTGCACGAGCACGAGGGCGATCGGAGCATCGGCCGCTGGACGCGGCGATTGGTGCTGTTCCTGCGCGTGATGGCCGGCGTCTCGATGCTCAAGGGCCTCTATCATTGGTTGCGGGTGTGCGGCATCGGCGTCGATCCCAGCGACGTGTTCCAATATCATTCCATCGCCTGGCAGACCGCCACCGTGTTCTTCGCGGTGATCGATCTGGTTGCGGCGGTCGGACTCTGGCTGGCCGCCGCCTGGGGCGCGGTGATCTGGCTGATGGCGGTTGCCTCGATGCTGGCGGTGGAAATATTTTTTCCGCAGGTGTTCGGCGCCAGCCTGTTGACCGGCCTGTTGGAAGGCGCATTGCTGGGGCTGTATCTGTGGCTGGCCCTGAAATCGGCGCAGGAGCAGCCATCGTGATCGCGCATGATCCCGAAAAGTGGGAACCGGTTTTCGGATAAGATCATGCACAAGCAAAATAAGTCGGGGAGGGCGTCATGGCGCGCATAGGATTTGTCGGGCTCGGCAACATGGGTCTGCCGATGGCGCAGAACCTTCTCAAAGCCGGCCACCAAGTCGAGGGCGTAGACGTCAATCCGGCCTCGGTCGCCAAGCTGGTGGCGGCCGGTGGTGCCAGCGTCGAGACGGCGAAGAGCGCGGCGGCGCGCGCCGACGTGCTCATCACGATGCTGCCGTCGGGCAAGGAGGTGCGCGAGGTCTATCTGGGCTCCTCCGGCGTCATCGAGAACGCCAATCCGGGCACGCTGCTGGTCGACTGCTCGACCATCGACGTGGAGACTGCGCGCGCGGTCGCAAGCGCGGCTGAGCAGAAGGGCCTCATGATGCTCGATGCGCCGGTGTCGGGCGGCGTCGGCGGCGCCACCGCGGCGACGCTCACGTTCATGGTGGGCGGCAGCGTGCAGGCGTTCACCCGCGCGGAATCGATCCTGCAAAAGATGGGCAAGACCATCGTGCATGCCGGCGGCGCCGGCAACGGGCAGGCGGCCAAGATCTGCAACAACATGATCCTCGGCGTCTCGATGATCGCGGTGTCGGAAGCTTTCGTGCTGGCGGAAAAGCTCGGTCTCGACCACCAGAAGCTGTTCGACATCGCGTCGAAGTCGTCGGGACAGTGCTGGGCGATGACCGGCTACTGCCCGGTGCCGGGACCGGTGCCGACCTCGCCCGCCAATCGCGACTACCAGGCAGGGTTCACCGCCGCGATGATGCTTAAGGATTTGAAATTGTCGCAAGCTGCGGCGAAGGCGGCGGGCGCCAAGACGCAACTCGGCGCCGACGCGGCAAAGATTTATTCGCAATATGTTGAGAGCGGGGAGGCGGGAAAAGATTTTTCCGGGATAATCCGGTTCGTGCGCGGGTGACGCGGGTTCCTTAGGGTGAACGAAAGGTTGCGCCAATCGGTTCAATTGCACATTCAACCAAACATTCACTGTTGCAAATAAATCTAATCTTTATCGTGTTATTTAAGCCGATTTTAGAGTGCCCCTTATAGGGTCACTCATCTGGAACGGGGAAGACAGGGCCTCGTTACCGGAAAGTGGCGACGATAATAAAACGCAAACAGGGGCGTTGGACATGAAAGCCGTTGCGAAGACGGTCGAACCCGCCGAACGCGAGGCGCGTTTCGATCACATCAGGCCGCTCTATCACGAGGCCTTGACTTTGGTCGAACGGCTGCACCGCCGGCTGCTCGACGTTATCAAGGACGAATTCGACCGCCGCGGCCGCGCCGACATCAATTCGGTGCAGGCGCTGCTGCTCTACAACATCGGCGACAAGGAGTTGACGGCCGGCGAACTGCGCACGCGCGGCTACTATCTCGGCTCCAACGTCTCCTACAATCTCAAGAAGCTGGTCGAGATGGCCTTCCTCGATCATCAGCGCAGCCGGGTCGACCGCCGTTCGGTGCGCATCAAGCTCACCGACAAGGGCCGCGAGGTGCGCGACATCGTCGAGACGCTCTATCAGAAGCACGTGCGCACCGTTGAACAGGTCGGCGGCATCAATGCCGAAGAGTTCACCACGCTCAACAAGTCGCTGCACCGGCTTGAGCGTTTCTGGACCGATCAGATCCTCTACCGCTTGTAATCCTTTATCGGCGGAGACGACTTGCCCCGGCCCCCTCCCGGCCGGGGTTTTGTTTTTTTGCAAGATTCGTCACATTGTCGCCCGCTGCCGCCGCTAACCAGTGGCGCAGGCGCCATTCGTCGAGATCGCGATGCCGAGAGTTCCCCGCCGGGCCCGCAACGGTCCCGACCGCCGCATGTTTCTCAACATGCTGGGCGCTGGCCTCGCGGCGGGCGGCGCTTGGGTGGGACGCGCCGGCGCAGCGGAAGACAAGACTCTGCAGGCGCTGATCGACCAGAATCAGCGTCGCGAACTTGGCCAGGATTTCGACAGCGCCTCGCGCACCATTCAAATGCTGAAGGCCTCGCTGCCGACACTGTCACCGTCGACGGTCGAGACCACCGCGCAGGCGATCGCGCAGTATGAGGCTATTTTGTCGAGTGGTGGCTGGCCGAAAGTTCCGCCGACGGGCCGTCTGCGGCTCGGCAATCGCCACCCGAGCGTGATGCCGCTGCGCAAGCGGCTGATCATCGCCGGCGATCTCGAAGCCTCCGCCGGCACCACCGATATCTTCGACTCCTATGTCGAAGCGGCGGTGCGGCGCTTCCAGGCCCGCCACGGCATTACCGTGGACGGCATCGTGCGCGCGGAAAGCTTCGACCGGCTCAATATCCCGTGCGACGTTCGGCTCTCGCAGCTCAAGACGAATTTGGTGCGCCTGCGCAGCATGACCAGCCATCTGCGCAACCGTTACGTCGTCTGCAATCTTCCGGCGGCGCAGATCGAGGCGGTCGAGGACGGCGTGGCGGTCAGCCGCCACACAGCAGTGGTCGGCAAGCCGGACCAGCCGGCGCCCGAGATCAACAGCAAAATCGTCGAGATCAATTTCAATCCCTATTGGACGGTGCCGGTCTCCATCGTGCGGCGCGACCTCATTCCGCTGATGCAGAAGGATCCCGCTTATCTCACCAACGAGCACATCCGCATCTTCGACATGCATCGCAACGAGCTGACGCCATCGCAGGTCAATTGGTATTCGGACGAGGCGGTGAATTACCTGTTCAAGCAAGATCCCGGCGATTTCAACTCGCTTGGTTCGATCCGCATCAATTTCCCGAGCAAGGACGGCGTCTACATGCTCGACACGCCGCTCAAGAACTTGTTCGGCGAGGACATGCGCTTCCATTCGTCCGGCAGCGTGCGCGTGCAGAAACTGCGCGAGCTGGTGGATTGGCTGCTGCGCGATACACCGGGCTGGTCGCGGCCGGAGATCGATGCGGTGATCAAGTCCGGCGAACGCAAGGACGCCAAACTCGCGAAACCGGTGCCGGTGTTTTGGGTCTACATCACTGCCTGGGCGACGCCCGACAACATCGTGCAGTTCCGCGACGACATCTACAATCGCGACAATCTTGGCCCTTATGCCACCAGGTTCAAAGGCTAAGCGGGCGTCGGCTGAACCCTAGATATTGGGCATCAAAGAGTTCCACACCCCATGCTTGGCGCTTCGGGGCCGATATGCTATTGGCGACCTAATCCCGGACTTTTCTCACAATTCGGCGCCGGCCGCGTTCCCGGCGCCAGGAGATCACGATGTCGGCGACGTCGAGCCATAAGCCAGCAAGCGATGTTGACGCCCTGTTTTCGGCGTCGTTGAGCGAGGTCGATCCCGAGATCGCCGATATCATACAAAAAGAGCTCGGCCGGCAACGCGACGAGATCGAGTTGATCGCCTCGGAGAACATCGTTTCGCGCGCCGTTCTGGAAGCGCAAGGGTCTGTTCTCACGAACAAATATGCCGAAGGCCTGCCGGGTAAGCGCTATTACGGCGGCTGCCAGTTCGTAGACGTGGCCGAGGAACTGGCAATACAGCGGGTGACGAAGTTGTTCGGCTGCAAGTTTGCCAATGTCCAGCCTCATTCCGGCGCGTCCGCCAATGCGGAAGTGTTTTTTGCTCTGCTGAAACCCGGCGACACCTTCATGGGCCTCAATCTCGCCGCTGGCGGCCATCTCACCCACGGCTCGCCGGTCAACATGTCGGGCAAATGGTTCAAGCCGGTGCCTTATGGCGTGCGGCGCGAGGACCAGCGCATCGACGTGGCGGAGGTCGCGCGCCTCGCCAGAGAGCATAAGCCGAAGCTCATCATCGCCGGCGGCTCGGCCTATCCGCGCATCATCGATTTCCGCGCCTTCCGCGAAATCTGCGACGAGGTCGGCGCGCTGCTGATGGTGGACATGGCGCACTTCGCCGGGCTGGTGGCGGGCGGGGCTCACCCGTCGCCATTCCCGCACGCGCATGTCGTCACCACCACCACGCACAAGACGCTGCGGGGCCCGCGCGGCGGCGTGATCCTGTCGGACGACGAGGAGATCGCCAAGAAACTCAATTCGGCGGTGTTTCCCGGCATGCAGGGCGGGCCGCTGATGCATGTGATCGCCGCCAAGGCGGTGGCGTTCGGCGAGGCCTTGCGGCCGAGCTTCCGCACCTATGCCCGCAACGTGGTGGAGAATGCCAAGGCGCTGGCCGAAACTCTCAAGTCGCGCGGGCTTGACATCGTGTCGGGCGGCACCGACACCCATCTGATGCTGGTCGACCTGCGGCCGAAACAGCTCACCGGCAAGGTGGCGGAATTGGCGCTCGGCCGCTCCCACATCACCTGCAACAAGAACGGCATCCCATTCGATCCGCAAAAGCCGACGGTGACCTCGGGGATAAGGCTCGGCACGCCGGCCGGCACCACGCGCGGCTTCGGCATCGCGGAATTCCGCGCGGTGGGCGACATGATCGTCGACGTTCTCGACGTGCTGTCGCAGAAGCGGGTCGAGGAAGATTCGCTGATTGAAAGCGCGGTGCGCGAGAAAGTGAAAACATTGATTTCGCGTTTTCCGATTTATCAGTAACGGGCAAGGGGGGCGTCATGCGTTGCCCGAGTTGCGGAAGTCTCGATACGCAGGTGAAGGATTCGCGGCCGACCGAGGATTCGGCGGTGATCCGCCGCCGCCGCGTGTGTCTCACCTGCAATTTCCGCTTCACCACCTTCGAGCGCGTGCAGTTGCGCGAGCTCACCGTGATCAAGCGCAATGGCCGGCGCGTGCCGTTCGACCGCGACAAGCTGATGCGCTCGGTGCAGATCGCGCTGCGCAAGCGCGCGGTCGATCCGGAACGCATCGAACAGGAAGTCTCGAAAATCGTGCGCGAGCTGGAAAGCCAGGGCGAGAACGAGGTGTCCTCGGAGGCGATCGGCGAACTGGTGATGGAGCATCTGCGCAATCTCGACGACGTGGCCTATGTGCGCTTCGCCTCGGTCTACCGCAATTTCCGCGAGGCCAAGGACTTCCGCGCCGCGCTCGACGAATTGTCAGGCGACGAGGACGCGAAGCCGGCGACCGCGCGCAAATGAGCCTGGCAGCCGAGCAGAGCGCCGCTGCGGCGCCAATGGACGACGCCCGCTTCATGGCGCTGGCGTTTACGCTTGGCCGCCGCGGTCTTGGCAACACCTGGCCCAATCCGGCGGTCGGTGCGGTGATCGTGAAGGACGGCGTCGTCGTCGGGCGCGGCTGGACGCAAAGCGGCGGCCGCCCGCATGCCGAGGTCGAGGCGCTGCGCCACGCCAAGAAGGCGGCGCAAAATACGTTAATTGGCGCCACCCTATATGTGACGCTGGAGCCGTGCTCGCATCAGGGCCAAACGCCGCCCTGCGCCGATGCCATCATCAAGGCCGGCATCGCGCGCGTGGTGTCGGCGCTGGAAGACCCCAATCCTGAAGTGGCGGGCCAGGGTCATGCGCGGCTGCGCGAAAAGGGGGTCACCGTCGATGTCGGCCTCGGCGCCGAGGAAGCTCGCCGCGTTCATGCTGGCCACATCATGCGCGTCACGCATGGGCGGCCGCATGTGACGTTGAAGCTGGCGGTGTCTGCCGATGGCAAGGCGGGCCTCGCGGGTCGTAAGCCGGCGGCGATCACGGCGGAAGCCGCGCGCGTGCGCGTGTTTCAGATGCGCGCGACAAATGACGCCATCATGGTCGGCATCGGTACGGTGCTGTCCGATAATCCGCAATTGACCTGCCGGCTGCCTGGCATGTTCGAGCGCTCGCCGGTGCGGGTGGTTTTGGATGCGAATTTGAAATTGCCGCTGGCGACCTCGGTGGTGGCGACGGTGCGGGAAACGCCGACCTGGGTGTTCACCTCCAGCAAGCCGTCGGCGATCGCCGAGGAAATCCTGCAGCACAAAGGCTGCAAGGTATTCCGGGTCGGCGAAGCGGACGGGCGGCTCGATCTCGAGGATGTGCTCAAGGTTCTCGCGGAGCAGGGCATCACCCGGCTGATGGTGGAGGGCGGTCCGAAGGTCGCCGGCGGTTTTGCCAACGCGGGGCTGGTGGATGAGCTGGCGCTGCTGCGCGGCGGGAAAACGATCGGCGCCGGCGGCATCGAGCCGCTGGAGGGCATGCCGCTCGACGGCTTCACCGGGCAGTTACGCGCGCGCGGCAGCGAGAAGCTCGGGCCCGACACGCTCGAAATATACGGGCGCGACTGACATGTTCACCGGCATCGTCACCGACGTGGGCGAGGTGCGGTCGGTCAAGCCGCGTGCGAGCAATCTGCACCGCATCACCATCTTCTGCCGCTATCCGCGTGCCGAATTGATCGAAGGCGCCTCGATCGCCTGTTCGGGCGTCTGCATGACGGTGGTCGACACCGGCGAAGAAGATGGCCGCACCTGGTTCGCGGTCGACGCGGCGGATGAGACCCTGCGCGTGACCACCGTCGGCCGCTGGCGGCACGGCGGGCGCGTCAATCTCGAGCGCTCGTTGAAGCTCGGCGACGAGCTGGGCGGCCATCTGGTCGCCGGCCATGTTGACGGGCTCGCGAGCGTCGTCGCGCGCGAGGACATGACCGCCATGGCGGGCTTCAGCTTGCGCGCGCCGCGCGAGCTTGCGCGCTTCATCGCGCCCAAGGGCTCGGTCGCGCTCGACGGCGTGTCGCTCACGGTTAACGCGGTGGACGGCGATGTCTTCTCGGTGTTGATCATCCCGCACACGCTGCAGGTGACGACCTTCGGCGCTTTGCGTCAGGGCGACGACGTCAATCTCGAAATCGACACCATGGCCCGTTATGCGGCGCGGCTGATCGAAGCGAAATAGAACCCTTGTTCGCCGCGCGGGCGCTTGCTACGACGCGGCTCAACAAGGAATTTGAAACATGGCCAAGAAGACAAGCGGCGCGAAAAAGCGCGACCCATTGCGCGTGCTGATCGTGGAAGCGCGCTTCTACGAGCATATTTCCGACGCGCTGTTTGCGGGCGCCACGCGCGTGCTCGACGAAGCCGGTGCCACCTATGACCGCATCGCGGTGCCGGGCGCGCTTGAAGTGCCCGCCGCCATCGCGATGGCGGTCGATGCCGCGAAAGCCAAGCGCGTACCGTATGACGGCGTGGTCGCGCTCGGCTGCGTGATCCAGGGCGAGACCTATCATTTCGAGCTGGTGTCGAACGAGTCGGCGCGCGGCTTGATGGACTTGAGCCTCGATCGGCAGCTCGCCATCGGTAACGGCATTCTCACGGTCGACAACGAGGCGCAGGCGCTCGCCCGCTCGAGCGCCGACGGCCGCAACAAGGGCGCCAGCGCCGCCCGTGCGGCGCTGGCGATGATTGCGCTCAAACGCCAACTGGCGGGACGTTGATGGCCCGCCACGCACCGCTCGACGACAAGGACGCGCGCAAGGCGAACAAACGCGGCGCGGCCCGGCTGGCGGCGGTGCAGGCGCTCTATCAGATGGATCTCGCCGGCACCGGCCTGAACGAGATCCTCGCCGAATTCGAGAGTCACTGGCTCGGCCGCGAGGTCGAAGGCGCGCAATATCTGCCGGCCGAGGCGGCGTTTTTCCGCGACGTCGTCTCCGGCGTGGTGCGCGAGCAGCGCAAGCTTGACCCGATCATCGACGAAGCGCTGGCGAAAAGCTGGCCGCTCAAGCGCATCGAGGCGGTGCTGCGCGCCGCATTGCGCGCGGGCGCCTACGAACTCGATCACCGCCGCGACGTGCCTGCGCGGGTGGTGGTGTCGGAATATGCCGACGTCGCCGCCGCCTTCGTCGAGCGCGACGAGACCGGCATGGTCAATGCGGTGCTCGATCAGCTGGCGCGTAAGCTGCGCGCGGCCGAATTCGCCGGGTGATGCTATGGCCGACGAGGTGTCAGGCGAAGACCGTCTGATCGCGCGCTTCTTTAAGCCGATCGCGACCCATCCGGGCGCGCTCGGCCTGTCCGACGATGCCGCCTTCATCAAGGCGCCGCCGGGCTGCGACCTGGTGCTCAAGACCGACGCCATCATCGGCGGGGTGCACTTCTTTACAGACGACGCGGCGCACGACGTGGCGCGCAAGGCACTGCGGGTCAATTTATCCGACCTGGCGGCCAAGGGCGCAAAGCCGCTCGGCTTCCTGTTGTCGTTGGCGCTGCCGAAAGAGATCGGCGACGACTGGCTGACGGGTTTCGCGCAAGGCCTTGGCGACGACGCGGTGCTGTTCGGCTGCCCGCTGTTCGGCGGCGACACCGACCGCACGCCGGGGCCGATCACGATTTCGATCGCGATGTTCGGCAGCGTGCCGGCCGGCAGCATGGTGCGGCGCGCCGGCGCCAAGCCGGGCGACTGTGTGTTCGTGAGCGGCACCATCGGCGACGCTTCGCTCGGATTGGCGCTGCGCAAGGGGGCGCCCTGGACGCTCAGCGACGCGCAGCGCCAGCATCTCACGTCGCGCTATCTGCTGCCGCAGCCGCGCAATGTGCTGAGCAAGGCTGTGCGGAGCCATGCTTCGGCGGCGATGGACGTGTCCGACGGCCTCGTTGGCGATTTTGCCAAGCTGTGCGGGGCCTCAAAGGTGGCGGCCGAGATCGAGGTCGCGCGTGTACCGTTCTCGGATGCCGCCAAAGCGGTGTTGGCCGCCGAGCCAGCCATGCTGGAGACCGCGCTCACCGGCGGCGACGATTACGAGATCGTCTGCACCGTTCCGGCCGCCAAGGCCGACGCTTTCCGCGCCGCGGCAAAAGTGGTCGATGTGCCGGTGACCGAGATCGGGCAGATCAAGGCAGGCGAGGGCGCCCGGTTTCTGGGCGCCGGCGGCCAAGCGCTCGCCTTCAAGCGCGCCTCGTTCAGTCACTTCTGAAGGTGCGCCGGCCTAGTGGTTACACCCGGGCCGGGCGCGCTATAGTCGAAAGAAACGAATTCAGGGAAACGCCATGGACGACCTGACGGCAAAAAAACAGCTGGAGCAAATGCCCTCGGGGCTCAGTCCGAATTTCGAGGCGCTGCATCGGCTGTACCCGAGTTCGGCTTACTTACGGGCGCGCGCGCCGAAGAACGTGCCGCGCTTCTCGTTCGAATACGGCGACACCGGCGCCGGGGCCGACGTCGGCATCGCGCATAATTGGGCGGCGTTCGACGCCATCAAAGTGGTGCCGCGCTATGGCGCGATCACCACCGTGCCGCCGACCGAGGTCGAATTGTTCGGCACCCGCTACGCGGCGCCGATCGGCATCGCGCCCATGGGCGGGCCGTCGCTGGTGTGGCCGGGCGCCGATCTGCTGATGGCGAAGGCGGCGCAGCGCGCGCGCGTGCCCTACACGCTCGGGGTCGCGGGCGGCGCGGCCATCGAGGAGGTCGCGAAAGTCGCGCCCGACGTGTTCTGGCTGCAGCTCTATCGTTTTTATCAGAACGATCACGCCATCGGCTTCGACCTGATCAAGCGGGCGACCGCGGCGGGCGTCAAGGCGCTGGCGCTCACCATCGACGTGCCGGTGCGCACCACGCGCACGCGCGAAACTTATGCCGGCCTGGGGCGTGAATTCCGTCCGAACCTGCGCATGATCTACGAGATGGCGATCCGGCCGAAATGGCTGCTGGCGCTGTTGCGCAACGGCTATCCGCGCTTTGCCACCATCCGCCAATATACCCGCGCCGGCGCCAGCACCAACGAGGTCATCGGGTTCGCGCGCAAGAACATGGGCGGCGTGTTCTCCTGGGAGGAGGTCGCTCGTTACCGCGATCGCTGGAAGGGCCCGATGCTGGTGAAGGGCATCCTGCACCCGGCCGACGCGAAAAAGGCGGTGTCGCTCGGCATCGAGGGCATCTGGGTGTCGAATCACGGCGGCCGGCAGATCGAGGCGCTGACGCCGTCGGTCGACGTGCTGCCGTCGATCGTCGCGGCGGTCGGCCAAAAGGTGACCGTCGTGCTCGACAGCGGCATCCGCTCGGGACAGGACGTGATGCGGGCGCTGGCGCTCGGCGCCAAGGCGGCGTTTGCCGGCAAGAGCTTCCTGTGGGCGGTCGGCGCGCTCGGCGATGCGGGACCAGGCCATTTGATCGACCTTTACATCGACGAATTGCGCTCGTCGCTCGGCCAGATCGGCGCGCGTTCGCTGGACGAGGCGCGCGACGCCGTGATCCGCCATCCTGGCGCCTGGCGGTTCGACCGCAACGACTAGACCCGTCGGGCAAGCGGCAACGCAGCCCTGCACCGGCGGCAGTGGTGGTATTCTCCAATCGCCGGTAAAGGGAGAATCCTTTTGCCTGGAACTTCTTCATGTCGGCGATTGCCGAGCCTATCCATCATGTGACGGTCGACGACAGTCTGGCGCGCCGCAACGCCATGGTGCTGGCGGTGGCGCAGGCGCTCGCCGGCGGCAACAATACCGTCATCGTTTCGACCGCTTCCATCGTCGGCGCGGTGCTAGCGCCCGACAAGGGACTGGCGACGCTGCCGATCACCGCCATGGTGATCGGCATGTGGCTCGGCTCGCTGCCGGTGGGCGCGCTCGCCCGCCGCTTCGGCCGGCGCTTCGCGCTGCAGACCGGCTCGGCGTTCGGCATTCTGTCCGGGCTGATTTCCTATTCGGCGGTGATGAACGGCCAGTTCTGGCTGCTGCTCGTCGGCACCTTTTGCGGCGGGCTTTACGCCGCCGCGCATAATTCCTACCGCTTCGCCGCCGCCGACACGGCAAGCGAGGCGTTCCGCCCGAAAGTCGTGTCCTGGGTGTTGGCCGGCGGCGTGTTCGCCGCGGTGATCGGGCCGCAGCTCGTGATCTTCACCAAGGATCTGCTGTCGCCGCACATCTTCGCGGCGAGCTATCTCGGCCAATCGGCCTGCGCCTTGATCGCCGCGCTGGTGCTGATGTTCGTCAAGATCCCGCCGCTGCCGGCGGTGCATGCCGTCAACGCGCGGCCGCTCATCGAGATCGTGCGCGTGCCGCGCTTCATCGTCGCGGTCGCCTGCGGGATGGCGAGCTATACGATGATGAACATGCTGATGACTTCGGCGCCGCTCGCCATGGTCGGTTGCGGCCATTCGGTCACCGACGCCACGCTCGGCATCCAGTGGCATGTGCTGGCGATGTATTCGCCGAGCTTCGTCACCGGGTCGCTGATCTCGCGTTTCGGCGTCGAGCGCATCGCCGGCATCGGCCTCGCGCTGATCGCGCTCGCCGCCGGCGCCGGGGTCGCTGGCGTCACCGTGGCGCATTTCTGGACCGCGCTGGTGCTGCTCGGCTTCGGCTGGAACTTCGCCTTCATCGGCGCGACCACCATGGTCACTCAGTGCCACCGGCCGCAGGAACGCAACAAGGTGCAGGCGTTCAACGACTTTTTGATTTTCGGCGGCATGGCGGTCTCGTCGTTTTCCTCCGGCCAGTTGCTGGAATATTTCGGCTGGGCGGCGATCAACGAAGTGGTCTTCCCGACCATCCTCCTGGTCGGCGCGATGCTGGTGTGGCTTGCGTTGCGCAAGCGGGCGGTGGCGACGGCAGTTTGAGGACGCCGTTGATCCTTGCTCCGCTCATTCCCGCGTAAGCGGGAATCCATTTCTTTGCTTCGTGCCCGATGGCTCTGGGTCCCCGCTTTCGCGGGGACGAGCGGAGAGGATGAGCGTGCCGCATCCTCAGCGTTATGCCCGGGCTCGACCCAGACATCCATGATGAGCCGCCCAGAGAAGAGCCTTACGTAAATTTGTTCTTGCAATGGATTGCCGGGTCAAACCCGGCAATGACAAGAGTGGGAGGGCCACGCCCGCGATGGCGGCTGGCGTGACTGAAAAGCTTTGGGAGATTATTGATATTGTGAAGGTGCTGGAGGATTGGGAGGGGAGCGTCACTGACAATCACAGCTAAGGCTGGTTTGGGGAAAATCGAATGAGTTTAGAACGACTGAAACGACTCCTGAGGCCTTTCGTCTTAAAACCCTTCTTTGGCAATACCGGTGACTTTATCTCGGTGCGCGGCCGGTCACTTGATTTCTTGACTGAACCTCGCTTCTCAGAGGCGTGGAGCAAGGCCAAGAGCGCCAACGAACACGTATGGCACGGGAAAGTCCCTGACATTCTCTGGCGTGCCCTTATCGGATGCTGGGCCGCCTTTCACGGCTTTGCAGATCGAAGGTGACTTTGTCGAGTGCGGCGTGTTCGGCGGCCTTCTGCCTCTGACAATCTGCCACTTCCTCGACTTCAATCGCACGGGCCGATGCTTTTATCTCTACGATACCTTCGACGGGATTCCGCTGGACACACTCACCACAGCCGAACGCAAGCATGCTCAGAAGTTTAACGATGAGTTTTACCGCGACTCCTATTCTTACTGAGTTAGAAAGTCGCACGCGAGAGGCGACCCGACTCTGGTAAGGGAAGAGATTCAGACATCAGCCGATGGGGGTTGATATGGATCTCCGAGCAGCAGACGACAGTGAATCGCGATTTGCGGGGTATGTCGATGGGCTTGTAAGCGTGATTGGCCATGCTGACCGTGCTGGACCGTTGCGTGACTATTGCGTTGGCCTGATGCTGCCATGCGAGCGCAAGAGCGTCGAGCCGATGGCGGCGGTGACGGCGCCTGAGCGAACGGCGGCGCAGCACCAATCGCTCTTGCATTTTGTAGGCAATGCGGCGTGGTCGGACGAGAGGGTGTTGGCCAAGGTGCGCGAGATGGTGCTGCCAGAGGTCGAGCGTCACGGGCCGATTGAGGCCTGGATCATCGACGACACCGGCTTTCCCAAACAGGGGCGGCACTCGGTCGGGGTGGCGCGGCAATATTGCGGCCAGCTTGGCAAGCAAGACAATTGTCAGGTCTCGGTGTCGCTGTCGGTTGCCAATCACTATGCAAGCCTGCCGGTGGCCTATCAGCTGTATTTGCCGCAAGACTGGGCGCAGGACCACAAACGTCGGCGCAAGGCGGGTGTGCCTGAAGAGGTCAGCTTCAAGACCAAGCCGGAGATCGCGCTCGAGCAGCTGCGCTGGGCGTGTGAGGCCGGCCTTGCGCGCGGTGTAGTCCTGATGGACGCCGGCTATGGCGCCGAGACCGATCTGCGTACGAATATCACGACGCTGGGATTGAGCTACGTCGCCGGCACGCGACCAAACACCACGGTCTGGCCGATGGGCACGGTGCCATTGCCGCCAAAAAGATGGTCGGGCCACGGGCGACCACCGAAGCTGATGCGTCGCGACGGCAAGCATCA
This sequence comes from uncultured Alphaproteobacteria bacterium, assembly GCA_963739075.1. GTDB lineage: Bacteria > Pseudomonadota > Alphaproteobacteria > Rhizobiales > Xanthobacteraceae > Pseudolabrys. Next base: position 138,771 of record CAVTZC010000004.1, read on the forward strand.
GCCGATCTCGGTCAAGCAACTTGCTCTCGGGCTGCGCAAGCACGCATGGCGCACGATCAAATGGCGGGAAGGCACGGCCGAGTGGCTGTCATCGCGTTTTGCTCGCGTGCGCGTTCGGATCGCGCATCGCGATTACAATCTCACTGAGGCACGGCCGGAAGAGTGGCTGCTGATCGAGTGGCCCAAGGGCGAGGATGAGCCGACCAAATACTGGCTCTCGACCCTTCCGAAAGACGTCTCATTCCGCCGGTTGGTCGACACCGCTAAGCTGCGCTGGCGTATCGAGCGCGACTATCAAGAGCTCAAGCAGGAGCTCGGGCTCGGGCATTTTGAAGGGCGCGGGTGGCGCGGCTTCCATCACCACGCCACGCTGTGCGTCGCAGCCTACGGATTCTGATCTCCGAGCGGGAGACGATTCCCCCCTCAGGACCTCGTTCCACCACTCTGTTCCCGGAACTTGCCGTACCCGACGGTTACCGACCCCGAGGCTCCGCCGCTACGGCCCGAGCGTCACATCCCAAACTCAATTGCAACCATGCGTCGACGGCTGATCGGCGCGCTCGTCAGAAGCCTGCCTCGATGTCCATGCTGCAACGCTCCAATCACAGGACCGTCGCCACGCAGAAATATGTGACACAGTAGATATGCCAACGCACAGAAAGTATTCGCGCCGTTTCCCCAAGCTCGGTTGATCAGAGGCCGCGTACCAGAGAGCCTTGCCGTCGCACCGGACAAGGTTGCCTATCTCTCGCTAGATATGAACAACGCTGAGGCAGAGCTCGCCGCGCCTTCGTACTTCTGGGACCGCCTCAGCCTCTCCGCTATCGTTGTCTTCGACGATTACGGATGGATGGGATTTAAAACCCAAAGAGACGCATTAAACACCTTTGCGGCGAGCAAGGGGTGCCGCATGGCCTCGCTGCCGACTGGGCAGGGATTGTTGATCAAACCGTGAAGAACTGCCGCAATGCCAAAACCTATTCAGATTTAATTCCTATTTCAAACTGACCCACTGCCGGCCCGTGATAGGAATAAACACCTACGATTATACTCCTGCGATCCCGCCCCTCGTGACCGAGGGGTGTCTGATCAGCGTCTCCAGACGCGGGGCGGGGAGCGGTGGCCGGGGAATGACGCTCCGTCGGAGATGCGGCGGAGCGGCCCGGGCGGTCCAAGCCGCTTCGTCCCGGCGCGCCAGCCGCGCGCCACGGGGCAACTTGCCCGAGCAGCGGTGGATAGGCGGCCCAACAATCCGGAAGGAGAGGAGGGTCGCCTGGAAGGTAACGTCCACCGGGGGCGAAACGGAGCAAACGTCAAAAGACCGCGCGCGGGACGCCATCGAGACGGCGGACTTGCGGTTATTCGGACTTCGACAAGCCTCTATGTCGCGAGGCGTCGCCCGTGCGTCCGATGGACCCTTGGCGTCCCGCGCGCCCTCGGTTCTTTCGAGGCGGCGGTAAAGGACTACGGCCTCCCCGGGGCCGCAAAGAATAGGGGCGATTTCGCGTGCGCTTTCTTAATCCCTTCCCTGAAAAGGGAGGGTCCGACGCGAAGCACTGGGGAATTACGCATTGCGTAGCTCGCTCCTTTTTGGCTATATCCGGCCGCTTTTCCGGTCGGGGTGAAGCGCCCTCCATAGCGGCCATCCTCGACGCTCCTGGCGCCGGCGGGAGCGTTTCTCCTGCACGCGCCATTTCAATCGAGGTTGAAACCACCATGAACACATTGTGGGTGATCGTCGGCTGTGGCGTGCTTGCGATTCTTTATGGCATCTGGGCGACCCGTTCGGTGCTGGGCGCCGACGCCGGCAGCGCCAGAATGCAGGAAATTTCCGCCGCCGTGCGCGAAGGTGCGCAGGCCTATCTCAAGCGTCAATACTCCGCCATCGCGCTCGTCGGCGTGGTGATCTTCGTCATCTTGGGCTTCACGCTCGGTTGGCTAGTCGCCGTCGGCTTCCTGGTCGGCGCGGTGCTTTCGGGCGTTACCGGTTTCATCGGCATGAACGTGTCGGTGCGCGCCAACGTGCGCGTCGCGCAAGCCGCCACCAAGTCGCTGGCCGGCGGTCTCGAACTCGCCTTCAAGTCCGGCGCCATCACCGGCATGCTGGTCGCAGGCTTGGCGCTGCTCGGTGTCACGCTCTATTTCGGCTTCCTTACCGGCACCATGCATATGGCCGCAAATGGCCGCACCGTGATCGACGCGATCGTGGCGCTTGGCTTCGGCGCCTCGCTGATCTCGATCTTCGCCCGTCTCGGCGGCGGCATCTTTACCAAGGGCGCCGACGTCGGCGGCGATCTGGTCGGCAAGGTCGAAGCCGGCATTCCGGAAGACGATCCGCGCAACCCGGCGACTATCGCAGACAACGTGGGGGACAATGTCGGCGACTGCGCCGGCATGGCGGCCGACCTGTTCGAGACTTATGCGGTGACCATCGTCGCCACCATGGTGCTGGCGGCGATCTTCTTCGCCGGTACGCCGCATCTGGTGACCATGATGACGCTGCCGCTCGCCATCGGCGGCGTCTGCATCATCACCTCGATCATCGGCACGTTCTTCGTGCGGCTCGGCGCCAGCCAGTCGATCATGGGCGCGCTTTACAAGGGGCTGATTGCGACCGGCGTGTTCTCGCTAATCGGCATTGCCGGCGTCATACATTGGCTGATCGGCTTCGGCGTGCCGCTCACCGCGGGCGTTGCGACCTTCACGACAACGACGCTTTACTATTGCGGCATCGTCGGCCTGGCGGTCACCGGGCTGATTATCTGGATCACCGAATACTACACCGGCACCGACTACCGTCCGGTGCAGTCGATCGCGGCGGCTTCCGTCACCGGCCACGGCACCAACGTGATCCAGGGCCTCGCCATATCGATGGAATCGACCGCGCTGCCCGCGATCGTGATCATCGCCGGCATCCTGGCGACCTACGGCATGGCTGGGCTGTTTGGCATTGCCATTGCGGTGACAACGATGCTGGCGCTGGCCGGCATGATCGTCGCCCTCGACGCCTTTGGCCCAGTCACCGACAATGCCGGCGGCATTGCCGAAATGGCAGGATTGCCGAAGGAAGTGCGCAAGGCGACCGACGCGCTTGACGCCGTCGGTAACACCACCAAGGCGGTCACCAAGGGCTATGCCATTGGTTCGGCCGGCCTCGGCGCACTGGTGCTGTTCGCGGCCTATAACCAGGATCTGCTGTTCTTCAGCAAGGACGTTGCCGCGCATCCGTACTTCCAGGGCGTGCAACTCGACTTCGCTCTCACCAATCCCTACGTCGTTGTCGGTCTCCTGTTCGGTGGCCTGTTGCCCTATCTGTTCGGCTCCATGGGCATGACCGCGGTCGGCCGTGCCGCCGGTGCGATCGTCGAGGAGGTGCGCCGGCAATTCCGCGAAAACCCCGGCATCATGAAGGGCACCAGCAAGCCCGATTACGGCCGCGCGGTGGACATGCTCACCAGGGCCGCGATCAAGGAAATGATCATTCCGTCGTTGCTGCCGGTGCTGTCGCCGATCTTCGTCTATTTCGCGATCTTTCTGATCGCCGGGGGCGGGACGGCCGGCAAGTCGGCGGGCTTCTCAGCGCTCGGCGCCATGCTGCTCGGCGTCATCGTCACCGGTCTGTTCGTCGCGATTTCGATGACCTCGGGCGGCGGCGCCTGGGACAATGCTAAAAAATACATCGAGGACGGCCACTACGGCGGCAAGGGCTCCGACGCCCACAAGGCTGCGGTGACCGGCGATACCGTCGGCGATCCCTACAAGGACACGGCCGGTCCGGCGGTGAACCCGATGATCAAGATCACCAACATCGTCGCGCTGCTCCTGCTGGCGATCCTGGCGCACTAATGCCGCGAGCGCGGCTTGGAGCAAAAACAAAGGGCCCGCCGAAAGCGGGCCCCTTTTGTTGATCGGCAGTGCAGCGCGGCGTTCGCAACCGAAACGACGCGCTACGTCAGTACAACTTCGGACTGAAGGCCCTGAGGACGCCGCTCAGATAAGCGAACTCCTTGCCGCCGGTCGGTGTCGTCTGCGACACGAAGTCGAAGATTTTTCCGTCCTTGAGCCCGTAATTGGCCAGACGCTGGACCCGGCGGTTCTTATCGAAATAAACCGCGATGACGCGCTGGTCCTTCACCTCATAGGGCATGAACGCGGCCGAGCGCTGCGAGGTCTGCGAAATATAATAGAACGCCTCGCCGCTCACCGTGGCCACCGTGGAGGGTGTGCCGAGCACGATCAGCACTTGCTCCTGGGTGGCGCCGATCGGGATCTGTTCGAGCGCGCCTTCCTGCGCGACATAGCCGCGCTGCAACGTCTCGGTGAAACTGCCGCAGCCAGCAAGCGCCAAGCCGCCGGCGAGCGCCAGCGCGAAGCGGATCGGCCTGTTGCGATTCTGAGTAGTCGTCGACCCCAAACGCGGCACCGTCATTTCGATCTTGCATCGGCGAGGGCGTTCACGTACCGGGCGGCAGTCCCGGCCAGCTCTGAACCAATGCAATGATTTTCCCCATTTTTCGCCGCGTCGCGCGGCCCGACACCATTTCCACCCTGTATGGCATGATCGTGGCGCAGGCACGATTACCGGACTTTTATCGCGCCTATGCAGTCGCCGATACGGTTAACGGCCGTTTTGACTTGATCGTGCTCCATTTGGCCATTGTTCTTGATCGTCTGGCGCAAGATCCCGCCTTGCAGAGCTTCGGGCAGGGTATTTTCGAACGGTTTTGCCAGGATATGGACCACAATTTGCGGGAAATGGGGATCGGTGACCTGAAGGTGCCCAAAGAAATGCGGCGCATGGGCGAGGGTTTTTATGGCCGCTCGCAGGCCTATCGGGTCGCATGGGCGGCCAAGGACAACGGATTGCTGGTTGAGGCGTTGGAACGGAATATCTATGGCGCAGCGCCGGTGGGCGCGGCGGCGGCACCCCGCCTTGCGGCCTATACGCGAGAGGCGTTACGTGGGCTGGCTGCGCAGCCGTCCGCCAACCTTGCCGGCGGCGAGCTGCACTTTCCGGAACCCAGCAAGATACCCGCGATCGCTTGTTAAGGGTCTGACCATAATGAAGAAAATAGGTAACCCCTGGAGCGTCCCGGTGGCCGTGGAGGATATCCCGGACACTGGGCTGCATATCGATATCGACGCCCCGGCGGCCACGCGCGGCGAGGTGGCCGAGCTCGCCGGTTTGCGCGATCTGCCGCAGCTTTCGGCGGTATTCGATCTCACGCGCCAGGGTGCCATGGTTCACGTCAGCGGCCGGTTGAGCGCACGGGTCGGCCAAACCTGCGTGGTGACGCTCGAGCCGATCGAGAGCGTGGTGGCGGAGGCTATCGACCTCAAATTCGCACCGGCAAGCGGCGCCGAGGCCGAACCCAAAAGCGCTCGCAAGCGCCCGCGCGACGATGACGAACCGGAACCGCTGGTCGGCGGCAGCTTGGATTTGGGTGCGCTGGCGACCGAATTCCTGATCCTGGGCATCGACCCCTATCCGCGTAAGGCCGGCGCCCAATTCGCACCGCCTAAGCCCGAGGACGCTCGCGAGCACCCCTTTGCCGCGCTGGAATCGCTGAAAAAGACCCTCGGCGGCCGCCAATCGTGACCGAATTTCAAGTCGTGGACCGGTGCCAAAACCGGCTTGTCTAGCGCGGCCCAGCGGTTATGGTCGCCCCCGTGCGTCATACCCATTTGAAGCTGCCGGCTGCGATGCCGGTGCCGCCAAAGTCGATCCATGCCTGACAAGGCTCGAATCGCGCTTGACGCTATGGGCGGCGACCACGGTGCCTCGGTCGTCCTGCCGGGTGCGGATATTTCGCTCACCCGCCATCCCGACATCGAGTTCCTGCTCTACGGCGACCGCGCTGTGATTGAGCCTTTGCTCGAGGGCCTGCCGCGGCTCAAGGCCAACGCACGGCTGGTCCACACCGACGTCGCGATCCGCATGGACGACAAGCCGAGCCAAGCGCTGCGCCACGGGCGCTGGAAGTCGTCGATGTGGCTGGCGCTCGACGCGGTGAAGAAAGGTGAGGCCGACGTCGTGGTCTCCGCCGGCAATACCGGCGCGCTGATGGCGATGGCGCGTTTCAACCTCAAGATGATCGAGGGCATCGAGCGGCCGGCAATCGCGGCGCTGTGGCCGACGCTCAAAGGCGAGGCGGTGGTGCTCGACCTCGGCGCTTCGATCGGCGCCGACGAGGAGCATCTAATCAACCTCGCCGCCATGGGCAGTGCCATGGCGCGCGTGCTTTTCGACATTGAGCGGCCGAGCGTCGGCCTGCTCAATATCGGGGTCGAGGAGGTCAAGGGTCTCGAACAAGTGCGCGAGGCCGGACGCCGGTTACGTGAGGGCCATTTCCCGCATTTCAATTATGTCGGCTTTGTCGAGGGCGACGACATTGGCAAGGGTACGGTCGACGTGGTGGTGACCGAAGGCTTTGCCGGCAATATCGCGCTGAAGGCCGCCGAAGGTACTGCCCGCCAGTTCGCGCAATATCTCAAGAACGCCATGAACCGGACCTGGGCGGCACGCCTCGGTTATCTGTTATCACGCCAGGCGTTCCGCGCGCTGCGCGACAAAATGGACCCGCGCAAATCCAATGGTGGCGTGCTCGTCGGCCTCAACGGCATCGTCATCAAGAGCCATGGCGGCGCCGACGCCGAGGGCTTCGCTTCCGCGATCGACATGGGCTATGACATGTTCCGCTACGAATTGCTCGCCAAGATCGGCGAGTCGATGGCGCGCGATATGCAAGCCAGCGCAAAGGCGCGCAAGGCGAGCGGAGCAATCTCGTGATGGTATTGCGTTCGGTGGTGCTCGGTTGCGGCAGCTATTTGCCCGCGCGCATTCTCAGCAACGATGAGCTGGCAAAGTCGGTGCAGACCACCGACGATTGGATCGTGCAGCGCACCGGTATCCGCGAGCGCCATATCGCGGCCGCCGGCGAATTGACCTCCGACCTCGCGCTGCATGCCGCGCGCGCGGCGCTTGCCAACGCCCGTGTCGAGGCGACGTCAATCGACCTGATCGTGCTTGCCACCTCAACGCCGGACCAGACGTTCCCGGCCACCGCCGTGTCGGTCCAGGCCGGCCTCGGCATCACGCAAGGTGCCGCTTTCGATCTGCAAGCGGTCTGTTCGGGCTTCGTCTATGCCCTGTCGGTTACCGACGCGATGCTCAGAAGCGGCGGCTGCAAGCGCGCGTTGGTGATCGGGGCGGAGACCTTCTCGCGTATCCTGGACTGGGACGACCGCACCACCTGCGTGCTGTTCGGCGACGGCGCCGGCGCCATTGTGCTGGAGGCACAGCCGCAGCAAGGCACCACGGCCGACCGGGGTATTCTGACCACCCATCTACGCTCGGACGGCCACTTCAAGAGCAAGCTCTATGTGGACGGCGGACCGTCCTCGACCCAGACCGTCGGTCATCTGCGCATGGAAGGCCGTGACGTGTTCAAGCATGCGATCGCGATGATCACGGACGTGATCGACGACGCTTTCAAAGCCACCGGGACCCGCGCGGCCGATATCGATTGGTTCGTGCCGCACCAGGCCAACAAGCGGATTATCGACGGTTCGGCCCACAAGCTCGGCATCGCGCCCGACAAAGTGGTGGTGACCGTGGACCGCCATGGCAACACATCGGCCGCCTCGATCCCCCTGGCGCTGACCGACGCGGTGGCCGACCGGCGCATCAAGCGCGGCAATCTCATCCTGCTGGAGGCGATGGGCGGCGGGTTTACCTGGGGCTCGGCCCTGCTGCGCTGGTAGGTCGGGTGGGGCGTATTTTCCGCTGACCGATGTGGCCAGCCGGGTTGCGGGCCGCGAAATTGCTCGGGCTCCATGACCGCGGGGTGGGTCCTAACCTCAGCCAAAGACCCCTTCACAATTTGAATCGCCCCGTTGACCACCGGGGATGATGCTAATATCGTCGATAATTCAGTAGGATATCTTTGCCGGGGGCAGGGCTGGGCGATGACCGGTAAAACAGTGACGCGGGCGGATCTCTGTGAGGCGGTCTACCAGAAGGTGGGACTGTCACGGACGGAAGTCGGCTGCACTCGTGGAATTGGTGCTCAGGGAGATCACCGACTGTCTCGAGCGTGGCGAAACCGTGAAGCTTTCATCTTTCGGTTCCTTCGTGGTGCGCAAGAAGGGCCAGCGCATCGGGCGCAATCCCAAGACCGGAAAGGAAGTGCCGATCTCGCCGCGACGGGTGATGGTGTTCAAGCCGTCGGCGATCCTCAAGCATCGCATCAACGGTCACGCCGAACCGAGCTGAGACCGGCGTTCGTTTCTGTATTGCGTTCCTTAAATCATGGAGAGTGAGGCCGCTTTGGATAACAAGGCGCCGGACGCATTTCGCAGCATCAGTGAAGTGGCGGACGAACTCGATCTGCCGCAGCACGTGTTGCGATTCTGGGAAAGCCGTTTCCGCGACATCAAGCCGATGAAGCGCGGCGGCGGGCGGCGCTATTATCGTCCCGACGATGTCAATCTGCTCCGCGGCATCCGCCATCTCCTCTATGGCGAGGGCTACACTATCCGCGGCGTGCAGCGCATCTTGCGCGAGCAGGGCGCGAAATTCGTGGCTGTCGTTTGGCAGGAAGGCGCGCCGCAGCCGCCGCATGGCGCGACCGAGGATGAGGATCTTGCCGAAGAAGCCGCATCCGCCGAGGCCGAGACTGCCGACGAAGCACGCGGCCTGCGCAGCCGGCTGTCGTCGTTGATCGGCCGCGACCTGGGCGATCGCGAGGACGACGTCGACGCGCGCCATGAGCCGCCGCTCAAGAGCGCGCCGGAGCCGCGCATCGAGCCGACCGATCGCGCGATCCATGGCGCGCAGGGACTGCCGCCGCCGGCCATACAACCGTCGCCCGCCACGCCGGTGGCTCACGTCGCGCCGGCGGGCTTGGCTGGCCGGCTCGCGCGCGACGACCTGCGCAAATTGCACGCCGTGCTGCATGAGCTTGCCGAATGCCGTAAGCTCATTGATGCGGCGGCCGCGCGGGCCGAATAGGGCGCCGGCGGCCTGATAGAACCGCAAAATTGAAGCACATTCGACGCGTTCGGCCGTGGCGCCGCACCAAGCCTCGTGTAGAATACCGCGGCCGGCTCCTGGACACCGAGCATCGCCGTTCGGCGCAGTTGGTGATCAGCGTGAAGCCGTTTGTCTGCTTTTGGCACGTTGCTGCATTCGCCGCGACGCAACAATTTTGGTTGCTCTTGGGGCAAGAGCGGACAAAGCTCGATTCTGGCCCGTGATGGCTCGGGCGCTTTTTGACCCAGAGCGGACGTGCTAGTCGGCGACAGCTACGAGAGCTCGCTTCTGACGAGGAATCTAGAACTTCCAATTCGCTCCAGCACGAATAACGTTGAAACTCTCCGTACTAAAATTCGCAGTAAATGAGGCTGCTTGTGGCCCATATCGCCACGCCGCCCGGCCCGCCACTCGACGAAATCGCCACGCGCTATCAGTAAGCAAAATGCGAAGGGCGCCGGCCCGAGACCGGCGCCCTTGTCGCTTTACATGTCGGCAATCGTTCACATGCCGGCATTGATTTCCGTCTGCAGCGCCGCGGCGTTTGCCGCATCGTTTTGTTGTTCGGCCGCGGCAATGCTGGCGTCCAAGTCTTGGAGGGACTGGTCCTCCTGCTGCATGGCTTGGTCCGCCGCGTCGATGGCCGCCTGTGACTGACTGTTATCGACTTCGACCGCGGGCAAGTCATAGGTCGGCGAGTAGCCCGACGATTCCGACGATCCCGCGTAGCGATGCGAGGCCGACTCCCTCTCGGCGTTGCGGACGATCTGGGCGTACTGCGGCGGCAAGCCGCCGAGCATGGCCCCGATCAATTGCCCGACATTGATACGCCGTCCGGCAAAGGCATATGGGGCGGCCGGATAGGAATAGGACGGGCGCGCCGCGACATCGAAGCCTCCGCGGCTCGACGAGATAGATGACGGCGAGGAAGAATAATTCGGATAAGGCGGAATTGCCGCCACGTCGACCGTCGGTCGGTAAGACGTTTGCGCGGCAGTCGTCCTTGCCTTGACGTGCGAGTTGGCCGCCATTGCGTTGCCGGCGAGCACCAGCGAGACGATGAGAATTCCAGAAGAGATAAGCGATTTTTGGAAGAGCGATCTCATGGCGAACTCCTATGTTTGTCGGCTTTCGCCGAAGTGAGTCCCCAAACGCTACGCAACTAAGGTAGGCTACGCCGGATGAAGACAGCGTGGCCGGCCGATGAATTCGCGTCCATATTTTCGGTAATGGGATAGCCCCGCGCATGTGCGGTTTTTGCCGCAATGCAGCGCGCACAATTCATCGACCTGTTGCATCGCAACCGGAATTTTTCCCGCCTCATTCACACCAGCGGCCAAGCTCGGTCACGCCTTTGACAACAAGGCGGCGACTGGCTCGCGGTAATAGTCTGAGGATCGCGGGCGCCGAATTTTCCGCGCCCCTTTTGTGCGGTGCATGAGTCCGCTATTGATGTGGTGGACGGCGCCTGCTCCCGGCATCGAGGTGCCATAGGGTGGTTCGTCGGAGACGAATCACATGAGAGGAGCCGTCCACATGCAAGTTACCACGATCGGTTTGGATATCGCCAAGAACGTATTCCAGGTTCACGGCATCGACGCGACCGAGAAGGTCGTCGTCAGAAAGCAACTTCGCCGCGGCCAGTTAATAGCGTTTTTCAAAGCTCTGGCGCCGTGCCTTATCGGCATGGAGGCCTGCGCGACGGCACATTATTGGGCGCGTGAGCTGACGAAACTCGGGCATCAAGTTCGGCTGATGTCGGCGAAGGATGTAAAGGCCTACGTCAAGCGCAACAAGAACGATGCCGCCGACGCCGAGGCGATCTGCGAGGCGGTGCGGCGCCCGACCATGCGGTTCGTCGCGGTCAAGTCAGCTGAGCAGCAGGGTCGTTTGATGCAGCATCGGGTACGCGATCTGCTGATGCGCCAACGCACCCAGTTGATCAATGCCTTGCGGGCACATTTGGCCGAACTCGGCATCGCGGCTGCACAAGGGCGCGAAGGGATCAAAGAGTTGTTGGCGATCGTCGCGCAGGATGGAGATTCGCGCTTGCCCGTCGATGCCCACGCCAGCCTTATCGTGTTGGCGGCACAGCTTCAGGCGGTGCAGACGACGATCGGATCGATCGAGAAACGGATTGTTGGGCAGCATCGCTCGAACGAGGAGAGCAAGCGGCTCCAGAGCGTCCCCGGGATCGGCGTTATCGGGGCCACTGCGATCGTCGCGACCGTCCCGGATCCGAAGGTTTTTCGATCGGGGCGTGATCTCGCGGCCTGGATCGGGCTCGTGCCGCGAGAAGATTCGACTGGCGGCAAGCAGAAGCTTGGGCCAATTTCAAAACGGGGCGACCAATATCTCAGGCGCATCCTGGTCGTTGGAGCTTGTTCCGTTTTGCGGCGTGCGCGCCAGCAGCCGGGGAAGTATCCCTGGCTCATACAGCTTCTCGCCCGGCGACCGTTCAAGGTCGTTGCAGTCGCACTTGCCAACAAGATGGCGCGGGTCGCCTGGGCGTTGCTGGCCAAGGGTGGGACCTATCGGGCGCCTCAACTAAAGGCAGCCTGACAAAGAGCTCGACAATAAGAGGATGAGTTGCGTCCGTGCGTTCACGAACTGCAAGGGTGATGACGACATTGATGCGAAACGGTCGAGACCGTCGATCGGGAAAACCCGTGAAGTGCCACGCGACACTTGAGCGCGTGCTTTTGTTTGGGACCCGATCAGCGGATTACATCAGGGCCAGCGGCCAAAGCGGCCGCATTCAAAGGCCGAATACATGGCTGCACCCGAACGCTTCGCTGAAATGCCCGATTTTTCCCTTGCACCGCAGGCGCCGTCCATACATGGCACTTCGCGGACAAACGAACTCAGTCGTGGAATGGTCGCTTCTCTAATCGGCCGTTCCGGGTCAAGCGCTTTCAGACTAAAGTCCCACCCGCATCATCTGTGCCATGCCACGCGCATCGTTGCGGTCGGTCTTGTTGATCTGCGCCTTCAGCACCGCCCGCATGTGCCGCGTCTCGACACAGATCACTTGCAAGCCTGCTTCGGCGAGCGCGCTGAACAGCCATTGCGACAGCGGGCCAGCTTCCAATCCAATTCGCTCGAAGTGATAGGCCGGGTTCTTCAGCGCCGCCAATAATGCTTCAGGCTCGCTCGCCACCTTCACTTCCCGCACGATCTTGCCCGTCTCATCCACAATGCAGACGCTGGTCTCCTTGACTGAAACATCTAGTCCAGCAAAATGGTCCATGCTGCGCTTCTCCTTCTGATGCTTGAGGCCGTAACAACGGACCTCGTTTCACCATCAGCCTGAAGCGCAGCACCCGAAATCTTCAGCTACCCACAACAACGCCGGCCGATTACCCCATCTATTGGAACCACAGCGGACAAACTTCGGTCCGGAGGCTCAATAGATACGCAGCGATTGATGTGGTGGACGGCGCCCGCTCCCGGCATCGAAGTGCCATAGAGTGGTTGCGTCGAAACGAACCACATTGAGGGGAGCCGTCCACATGCAAATTACCACGATCGGTTTGGATATCGCCAAGAACGTGTTCCAGGTACACGGCATCGACGCGAGCGAGAAGGTCGTCGTTCGAAAGCAACTCCGACGCAGCCAGGTACTGGCGTTCTTTAGAGCAATGCCGCCATGCCTTGTCGGAATGGAGGCCTGCGCGACGGCCCATTATTGGGCGCGTGAACTGACGAAGCTTGGCCACCTGGTGCGGCTGATGCCGGCGAAGGACGTGAAGGCTTACGTCAAGCGCAACAAGAACGATGCGGCCGACGCCGAGGCGATCTGCGAGGCGGTGCGGCGGCCGACCATGCGTTTTGTGCAAATTAAAACGGCCGAGCAACAGGGCCGGTTGATGTTGCATCGCGCGCGCGATCTTTTAATGCGGCAGCGAACCCAGCTGATCAATGCCTTGCGGGCGCATTTAGCCGAGCTCGGTATTGTGGCTGCGCAAGGACGTGAAGGGATCAAGGAGTTGCTAAGGATCATTGCGGGCGAAGAAGATGCGCGCTTGCCTGTCGATGCTCACACCAGCCTTGTCGTGCTGGCGGCGGAGCTTCAGGCGATGCAGACCCTGATCGGATCGATCGAGAAACGGATCATGGCGCAGCATCGCGCGAGCGAGGCGAGCAAGCGGCTGGAGAGCATCCCCGGAATTGGTGTTATCGGGGCCACCGCGATCGCAGCGACCGTCCCAGATCCGAAGGTTTTTCGATCGGGTCGTGACTTCGCGGCCTGGATCGGGATCGTGCCGCGAGAAGACTCGACCGGCGGCAAACGGAAGCTCGGGCCGATCTCGAAACGAGGCGATCGCTATTTGCGACGCATTCTGGTGGTCGGAGCCTGCGCGGTGTTGCGGTATGCGCGCCAGCAGCCGGAGAAGTATCCCTGGCTCACACAACTTCTCGCTCGCAAACCGTTCAAGGTCGTGGCGGTGGCGCTTGCCAACAAGATGGCGCGCATGGCCTGGGCGTTGCTGGCCAAGGGCGGCACCTATCGAGCGCCTGCGCTTGCGGCAGCGGCGTAAGGGGTCTGGCGATGGCAGGATGAGGTTGCGTCTCAGCGCGTACACGAACTGCAGGGGTGATGACGGCATTGATGCGAAACGGTCGAGACCGTCGATTGGGAGAACCCGTGATGGGTCACGCGATACTTGAGCGCGTGCGTTTGTTTGGGACCCGATCAGCGGATTACATCAGGGCCAGCGGCCATAGCGGCTGCATCGCGACAGAGGTAATCCTCCAAGCGACAACAGGCCGAATACATGACCGCACCCGAACGCTTCGCAGAAAAGTCAGATTCCCTCTTGCACCGCGGGCGCCGTCCATACATGACCCATAAGCGACATGGCCTGCATCTTGCCTTGGGCGTTGGGCCAAGGCTTGATGGGTGAAATGAACGGGATGTCCGACACGACGATCGTTGCCGCGTGGCTGGTCTTTCTTGCGACCTATATTGTTGTGGCGCTCGGCAAGATACCCGTTTACAGGATTGACCGGGCTGGGGCGGCCTTGCTTGGCGGCAGTTTGATGGTCGCCACCGGCGTATTGTCGCTCGAAGAAGCGTATCGAGCGATCGACTTCGATACGATCGTGCTGCTGTTCGGCATGATGATCGTCGTTGCCAATCTCCGGCTTTCAGGATTTTTTCGCGTCATTACCCACTGGATCGCAGCCTACGTTAAACGGCCGATCACGCTTCTTGGAATGGTAATTGTTTCGTCCGGGGTTCTCTCAGCGTTTCTTGTCAACGACACAATCTGCCTGGTGATGACCCCGCTTGTGCTCGAACTAGTGACACGGCTAAAGCGAAATCCTATTCCCTACCTCTTGGCGACCGCGACCGCATCTAACATCGGTAGTGTCGCGACGATCACTGGCAATCCCCAAAATATTATCATTGGAAGCCTCTCCCGTATTCCTTACGGCGATTTCGCTGCGGCGCTTGTGCCGGTCGCTGTCGTTGGGCTCGTGATCGGTGCTGTTTTGATTGCGTTATCCTATCGAAGTGAATTCTTTTCGCGTGATCAATTTGAGAAGATCAATGTCCCAACCCGCTTCCATGGACCGCTGTTGGTCAAGTCCGTTGCTGTTTTGGCGGTTATGATCGTGCTGTTCTTCATTGGCCAACCAGTCGCCAAGGTGGCTATCGTCGGTGGCGCATTTCTGCTGCTCACGCGGCGAGTGAGACCTGAAAAGGTTTATATTGAGATTGACTGGCCGCTACTGGTGATGTTCGTCGGGCTTTTTGTTGTCGTCGGTGGGCTCGAGAAGGCGGCGATCACGACCGATGTAAGCGCTGCGATCGGCCGCCAGCACCTCGACAATACAGCAATCCTGGCTGGCGTCACGGCCGTACTATCTAACGTTGTCAGTAACGTTCCAGCGGTGCTTTTACTCAAGTCATTCGTTCCGAATTTACATGACCCGCAACGCGCTTGGCTTGTGATCGCGATGGCGGCGACGCTAGCCGGAAATTTCACACTGGTCGGTTCTGTTGCCAATCTTATTGTCGCACAGCGGGCAAAGGCGCGAGGTGTGGAATTCGATTTTTGGACCTATTTCAAGGTGGGTGCGCCACTCACGATCCTGACCATTGCCTTTGGGCTCTTTTGGCTCTGGGGCAGGTAGCCTAATGGCCGCTGATGGCAGATTTTGTTGCAGAAGTCGGCGATTGTGATCGCGAGGTGATTGCCTCGATTTGTTGGAACGGCTCCCGATCAACCGCCTCTTGGAGGACGGCAGCATCGACCTGGCTGATACTTCTTGCCCCCATTGGTCACGCAGGACATGCATCGACCTCTGGTGGTGGCCTGGCCATAAATTTTGCGAGCCGACGTAAGTTCTGGGCGATGGCCGCAAGTGTAAACTCGAACTGAGCACCGCTCGGCCCACGTAACCGCAGACGTCCGAGCCTCAGAATGCGCTTGAGATGGGCGAACAGCATCTCAATACGTTTTCGATCACGACAAGATTGCTCAAAGGCGCTGGTGCGGGCGATCGCACGAGCAACGTCACGGGCCTCCTCGTAGATGCTGCGGAGAAGCTTACGTGATATATCCTTCGGACAGCATTGCATCTTCAATGAGCAGATATCGCAATCGAGTTTACTGGCGCGGTACGGGCGCAAGTCATCGTCTCTAATCCTGCCAGTCGTGGTGAGAAGCTTGCCCGCCGGACAGGCGTAAACGTCGCGCACCTTGTCATAGGTGAAATCCTCGCGCGAGAAGATGCTCTCTTCGCGTTTAGCCATGTCGATGACTGGAATGTGCGGCGCAATCTTCTTGTCATTGACAAGCCAATCAAGGGTCGGCGCCGACCCATACGCTGTATCGGCCGCGAGTCGTTTAGGCTTCAATCCAAAGCGTCTCTCGGTCCGATCAATCATGGTCTTGGCCGCGCCCACCTCGGCCTGGCGAATGGCACGAGAAGCTTCGACATCCATGATGATGCCGCACTTCAAGTCGATCAGATAGTTGTCGGCATAGGCGAAGAAGGCCGGTCCCCGCATTGCGCCCGTCCATTGCGCGGCTGGATCAGATGGCGAGATGAACTTCGGCCTAACCTTGCTTGCTGCACCGAAGGCCGCGTCATCGAGGGTTGCCAGATACTCCTTCACGGCGCGGCTCGCCGTCTCGGGATCGCGCGTCTTTTGCCATTCTGAGCCTGGGATCGAGCGCTGTTTGTTGGCGTCAGCCTGGATCAGGCTCGCATCGACTGCAAAACCTTCTCCGCCAACGAGATCGGCCGCAATACACGCCCCGACGACACGCTCAAATACCCGGCGGAAGATGTCGCTGTCGCGGAAGCGCTCATTGCGTGCCCGCGAGAACACTGAATGATCCGGGATCTTGTGCTCAATGCCGAGCTTGCAAAACCAACGATAGGCAAGGTTCACCTGCACCTCGCGGCACAGCAGCCGCTCGGAACGCAGGCCAAAGACATAACCGATGGACAGCATCCGGATCATAAGCACCGGATCAACCGAGGGCCGGCCGAGCGTTGGATAGTGCGGCGCGAGTTCTGTGTAGGCCCATGATAGATCGAGAACGGCGTCGATCTTGCGTACCAAATGATCATCAGGAACCGCCTCGTCGAGGCGGAATTCATAGAACAGAGGCCCCTGATCGTTGTTCTGACGTCCCATCATTGCTCGTCTCCGACAAAAATTGTCGTCAGGAGACGGAATCACTGTTCGCCAAAGCCTTCAAATCACTTCTGCAACAAAATCGGCACTTCGCGGACAATCTAGCCGCACGGGCGTTTGTCGGCTATTGGGGCAAGAGCGGACAAACATCAAGCGTCCCACGCCGCCTTGAAATCCGCCATCGCTTTCTCTCGCGTCGCCGCGTAGCCTCGATCATACATTGTGTTCGGAACGCGCGCGGTGATCGACCAAAACCAGGGCGTCTCTCTCTCGATGCGGCGTGCGTCCACATGATACGGCCGATGTCCTGGTCATTGTTGAAAACATTCGAATTGTCTGACGACGGACCGGGATCGTCACTGAGAATTAGGGCGGGGTGACAATCTCTGCAACACTAGCCTTCCGGTAAGCCAGAGGCCCCCGAGAACGGCAACAGTTCCTATCGCGAAGATGAATAGCGTATTCATGCAGCGCTCCATTCCGGTTTCTCTCCGGACCGACGCTGACGGTACGCGATTCGATTGGGGGCCGAAAGGACAGCCGTCAGCCAAATGTGGAAGCGACGTTCCGCAAAACCGACTCTGTTCACCTAATAAAGTGCGCGACCCAACTAGAAAACGCGGCGAGTTGGTCAGGGTTATACAAAAATAAAGAAGAAGGGCGGCTGGTCCCAACATGAACACCCAATCCCGCATGGATGGCTCCTGGGATCATGCGCCCCCCTGATTGGCTTCTGACTGTATAGTTTTGAACCTAGGACGCGAGTCAATAAACCATAAATTCAGACGCCGGATCACGGCTCGCGCTCCCACGCCGCCTTAAAAGCCGCCATCGCTTGCTTCCGGCTCGCCATAGCCTCGATAATGCGGGTATTGCGGCATCCGCGCAGTGATCGTCCAGAACCAGCGGCGATCGTCCGGCGCGGCGTACGTCCACAAGATGCGACCGATGTGCCGGTCGCCATCGAACACGTCATAGTCATCGTCCGACCATGGACCGCCCGAGCGGGACTTGGATGCGCGTTTCAGCAGGAGCATGGATCAGCTTAGCGGTGATTGCAGCCGCGACCGAGACACCACGCGGCAAGCGTGCGCACGCCGTTGGCGCGTATGTTGCCGAGGGTCGGGCGTTGTATCTGTAATGTCATAACGGCCGCTACCAATCTAATTGGCCTTAGCAAATTGTTCTGCATATTCTGCAAGCGCATAAGCGCAAGAATATGTGTCGCCCTTGTCAAAAATCTCGGTTGTATTGGGTATTTCAATGAAAAGTTCGGTAGCGCGTTTGGTTAGATCAGAGATTCTGGCTAATGCGAGTGAATTGCCAGATAGCGCGCTCATTTGAAGGCGTAGGACCTGTGCGGTGTAAAGATAGGAAATAGCCTTTTTGGCGTCCGAATCGGAGATTAATGTCCTCGCTTCCTTGAGAATGAGTTCGTGATTTTTGGCCTTATAATTCTTGGCTGCATCATTATCAGGCTCTTCGACAAGCGCTTCATTGAGGATTTGCCCGCAAAGATATTTCGCGTCATCGCCATAAATTGGCTGATAGTGTTTGTGGAGGCGTTAAAGACTCCTGCATGAAGAGTGTTGATGACGTAATCTAGTTTCTTGGCAGTTTGTTCGTCGAATAATCCTTGCGATGGTCGCATTGAAGCGGGCCGCGACCCGCCGAACAGGGTGTTGAATAGGCCCATACCGAATCGACCCAGTTTTGACCTAGGCCTAGTAATAATAATCGCTCTCGCTTGGCGAGTCTGGCTGCTGTTGAACCAGCGCGGCCAGCGCACAGTGAAGCGCTATAGGCCAAGGTCTAAGCACCAATAGCGCCGTCCCCCATCGGTGGCCGATGCCATGCCATAACTGCGGACGCCAGACAGCAGCATGTTTGCCCGATGTCCCGCCGAACCCTCCCAGATGCTGATCGCGCAGCTTTCCGTCGCACATCCCCACGCCACATTCTCGGCTCGCGCGCCGCGTGGCCCACGCTCGGTGAAGAATCCAGCGTGATCCATCGAATGCCGTGCCGCCATGCTGTTGGCGTGGCGTTGCGCCATCGCTTGCATGGTCCGACTGTGGTGCAGTGGCGGAAGGCCGTGAGCATGCCGGAAGGAATTGATCGTGTCGGCCAGCGCAGGCGAGGCGCAGGCCGCACCTGCGGAAAGCCGAAGAAGTACGGAGAAAACGCAATTAAGCGCGAGCTTCATAATCTGCGACCGTCGCTCTCATGCAGGCGCTAATAATATCCTATCTCGTTTGGCGAGTCCGGCTGCTGCTGAACTAGCGCGCGCAGCACCCGATGAGGCACCGTGCACCGAGGGCTGATTTCCTCCTTTCGGGGAACACGGCGATCCCGACATGCCAGCGCAGCGTGTCGGCGTCGATCTCGCGCACCGCGGCACATGGAGCAACCGGCATCTCGGTCAGCTCAATGCTGCCGGTAGGCCCCATGCAGCGCCGCGTCTGCGCTACGGCCCCTGCGGTGAATTGATGTACAAAACATCATTCGTTACAGACGGGTTGCGCGATCTTCGATTGACAATCTAATACGTCAATGAAAGTCTTTGGCGTGGCGCGGAAGGATGATTGCTGGCTTGCTTCGGTCATTGAGCGGCTGGCATCGACTTGGCTGATGCTACTCAGCGGCTTCGTCGATCTTGGCTACTTTGCTTATCGCGGGACGAAGAAGCGCATTGATGCTATCGGAGCCGCTTAATTAATAAACCTGATCCACATTAGGGGAAAGAATGTCGAAGGTTGCAAAAGTTCTTTTTGCTTGGCTCGTCGCGGTTATGGTTGCCGCCGCTCCGATCGCGGCCTCGGCGCAGAAAAAGCCATCGCCAGACCCGAAGACCAAACAATTGGCCTACCAGTGCAAAAGTCGTGATCTCGCCGCATGTAACAGTCTGTGCGCTGGAGGAAAATCTTGGGCATGTAAAATGGCCAACTATATCCACACATTCTAAGTGTCTGTCCGAAGAGTTCTTGAGTCATATGAATCAGTTGTGATTTAAGGGTGGTGGCCTGATTCGAGGAGGGTCACCAATGTGGACGAGCAAGAACCGCAGACGTTACGACCGCAGCAAGCTGCGATATCCGAGCGATTTGACCGACGACGAATGGGCGCTGGTCGAACATTTGATCCCACCTGGCAAGCCCGGCGGAGGCAAGCGGACGGTGATCATGCGCGAGGTGGTGAACGGTCTCATGTACGTTCTCTCAACTGGCTGTCAGTGGCGCGCGGTCCCAAAAGACCTGCCGCCGAAAAGCACGATCTACGACTATTTCGATCTGTGGACTTATGACGGTACATTGGAGCGGATTCACCACGCGCTTTATGAGCAGTGTCGCGAACAAGCTCGGCGGGAAGCCAGCCCGACTGCTGCTATCATCGACAGCCAGAGCGTGAAAAGCGCGGAAAAAGGGGGGCCTGCATCGATCCCCACGGGTACGATGCAGGCAAGAGTGCGCCTCGAAGGCGCGTGTCATCTATGGAGGAAGATTCCATCCAGACAGTTGTCGATTGATCTGGAAGCTGACGAGCGGTTCGGCTGGGTAACTGGCCGGGCTGAAGCCTCGTGACAAAGGCCGCCTTGGGCGGTCGAGCGATCGAGCGGGCTGTAACGCGAGTGAAGTTCGAGCAGGCCTCGAAAGAGTTGATGCAGACGCCGACCCGTCTTTTGCTTGGGGAAGGCCGTGCGAACAGGGAAGCAATCGACACACGCACCTGTTCGGTCTGCCGGGGTATTGGACACAGCACGTTGGAATGGTGATGCGGGTAATCGGGGGAGACCCATCCAGATCGAAGGTCGCGGCTTCAACATCGCTTATGGCGGTGGATCGGGCGGGTGTCGGACAGGGTCGTATGACCGTTGAGGCCGGGTAATGCCGGCGGAGGAAAGGACCCTGACTTCTGGTGTGCTTTCGAAGTTGGCGAGGTGAGGGTGATTGGCGATGAGCCTTCAAACATCCGAAAAGATCAGGACCCTTCAGAGAAAGCTTTATCGTAAGGCGAAGGCGGAGCCTGCTTTCCGCTTCTACGTTCTCTACGACAAGATCTGCCGCGAGGACATTCTTTGCAACGCCTATGCGCTTGCCCGCGCTAATGCGGGTGCGCCGGGCGTGGACGGTGTGACCTTCAAGCAGATTGAGGCGTCGGGCGTGGAAGCTTGGTTGGCAGGCTTGCGCGAGGACCTCGTCTCGAAGACGTATCGGCCTGATGCGGTGCGACGGGTGACTATCCCGAAGCCGGGCGGCGGCGAACGCCCGCTCGGTATCCCGACGATCCGGGATCGGGTAGTTCAAACCGCCGCTAAGATCGTGTTGGAACCGATCTTCGAGGCGGACTTCGAGGACAGCGCTTATGGCTACCGACCGCGTCGTAGCGCGATCGATGCTGTCAAGGAAACGCACCGGCTAATGTGCCGGGGCTATACCGACGTCGTCGATGCCGATTTGTCGAAGTATTTTGACACTATCCCGCACGCGGACCTCCTCAAATCGGTGGCCCGCCGCATCGTCGACCGGAACGTGCTGTGGCTGATCAAGCTGTGGCTGCGGGCCCCAGTCGAAGAACGGGATGGCAACGGGAAACGGCGCATGAGCGGTGGCAAAAGCAACAAGCGCGGTACGCCTCAGGGCGGCGTCGCCAGTCCGTTGCTCGCCGTCATCTACATGAACCGTTTCCTGAAGCATTGGCGTCTGACGAGACGCGGCGAAGCGTTTCACGCGCACGTTATCTCTTATGCCGACGACTTCGTCATCCTCAGCCGCGGCTGCGCGGAAGAGGCACTGACCTGGACGAAGGCGGTGATGACGAAACTTGGGCTGACGCTCAACGAGGCGAAAACCTCGGTGAAGGACGCTCGGCGTGAGAGCTTTGACTTCCTTGGCTATACGCTGGGACCACGCCACCTTCCCAATGGTGGTCGCTGGTATTTGGGCGCAAGTCCATCCAAGAAGAGCGTGCGACGGATCAAGACAAAGATCGGCGAGCTGCTGACGCCGGGCAACAAGGGCGCTTGGCTTGAAGTGCGAACGCGATTGAACCGCCTCTTGGGTGGTTGGTCCGCGTACTTCTCCTATGGTGCGCTTGCCTCGGCGTACGAAGCCGTTGATCAGCATGTCTATGACCGCGCGAGAAACTTCCTCCGCAAACGGCACAAAGTGCAAGGGCGTGGCACAGACCAATTCTGCCGTGAACATGTCTACGGTGAACTGGCCGTGCGATGCCTTCGACGCGAGCGCAGACGGTCGCCGCCGTGGGTCTTACGATGAAGCCAGTCGGAAAGCCGGATGCGGGAAATCCGCACGTCCGGTTGTGCGTCCAGTGAAGGCTGGTGTGTTCAGCAGGAAGTAAACCTGCCGGGGCAAGAGTCAGGCGCCCCGTAGCTTGGATGGCAGGGTGGAGGGAAACCAAGACTCTGAAGCCCATCGACAAGGTCTCCCTCGGGGAGATTGCGAGTCACCGGGCCGTAATGAAAATAAACGCGAAAGTGGCCTCGAAAATGCGTGACCGAGGGCCGAGCCCGCAACTGAAGGGCGAAGGCAGCATGGGGTGCCGAAATCTGACCGACGCGGCATCTTGATCTCGGCGGGGTGAAAGCGACAGCACGGTGACAAGGACATACCAAGCAACTGGAGAAGCCCTCCTCGTCCCGGCGAGAAATCACCGGAGCAAGGTAGATCGTATAACCGGCGCAACCGGGAAGTCGATCGACGGCGAGAGGGTGGCGGATGGGTCCGTATGAGCAACGAAGCGGAGTAATGTTCGTGGAGCAAAGGGGCCCTGCTGTTTGTAACTTCTTCGGCAATCAGGGAGGCAAGGACGAGATGACAAAGGCGTCCAACGATTTGCAGGACCTGAGACGGAGAATATACGTCAAGGCGAAGGCTGAGACGACCTGGCGGTTCTGGGGTTTGTACATCCACGTCTGCAAGATGGAAACGCTACACGCTGCGTATGCGCTGGCCGAAAAGAACGATGGGGCTCCAGGAGTAGATGGGGTGACCTTCGCGGCTATCGAAAAGCAGGGCGTAGATGCATTCCTCGAACAGATTGCGGACGAACTCAATCGGCGTACATATGTACCGCTTCCGGCCCGGAGACAGGAAATACCGAAGGACGGGGGCAAAGTCCGCGTGCTTTCGATTCCTGCGATCAGGGATCGCGTGGTGCAAGGTGCGCTCAAGCTCATACTGGAACCGATCTTCGAGGCAGACTTCCAACCGGGTTCGTTTGGATATCGTCCAAAGCGGACAGCTCATGAAGCGATCGAACGGGTGGCCCGAGCAATTGTTCAGCACAAGACACGACCATAGACATCGACTTGCGCAGCTATTTTGACAATGTCCGACATGATCGGCTCTTAGCGAAAGTAGCACGGCGGGTGGATGATGCGGACGTGTTGCATCTGCTGAAGCTGATGCTGAAAGCCAACGGTCGACGCGGCGTTCCGCAAGGCGGAGTGATCTCTCCATTGCTCAGCAATCTCTACCTCAACGAGGTGGACAAAATGCTGGAGCGGGCGAAAGAGACCACGCGTTACGGCAAGTACACCGGCATCGAGTACGCACGTTTTGCCGATGATCTGGTGATCTTGATTGACGCCCACCCGCGACATGACTGGCTGATGGCGGCAGTGGAGAAACGACTTCGGGAAGAGTTGGCCAAACTACAAGTCGAGATCAATGAAGAGAAGAGTCGAAACGTAGACCTGGGCCAAGGCGAGAGCTTCGGCTTCCTAGGTTTCGATTTCCGCCGTGTGCGCAGTCGTGAGGGTAGCTGGCGTGCTAACTATACGCCCAAGCTCAAGAAACGAACTGCGCTGCTGCGGAAGCTCAAGGACGTGTTCCGCTGCTACCAATCGCAATCAGTGAGCCGGGTTGTGCAATTGATCAACCCGGTGTTGCGCGGTTGGGTGAATTACTTTGCGGTCGGACATTCGAGCGAGTGCTTCAGCTTCATCAAAGACTGGGTAGAAAAGAAGGTCCGGCGCCATATGGGGCGGGCTCAGAACCGAAAGGGCTTCGGCTGGAAGCGGTGGAGTAGGCACTGGTTGTACAAATCCTTGCGGCTGTTCAACGGCTACCGGGTTCGGCGACCGATGTCGAAAGCCGCCCCGGCAGGATAGGTCCCATAAGCCTTGAGGCGAAGCAAACAGGAGAGCGCAGTGCGAGGAAATCCGCATGCTGCGTTCGACGTGGCGGGGGCTGGAAACGGGGCATGGTCGAGATGGTGTGACACTCGCAGACGAAAGGGCGAGACAACAGGAAACACGAACTTCGACCTACACCGGCGCGCCAGTCCTCGACCCTACTGATGAGCGGGGAGGGGAAACGGGCTTGTGCCAACGGCTTAAGAACCGCGCCTCTCCTCGACTCTACAGATCAAGGGCAAGAAGCGGCACATTCTCGTCGATACATTAGGCCTCATGCTCCACGCCATCGTTCATCCTGCCGACATTCAAGATCGTGATGGCGGCATTCTCGTCATGGCGACCTTATTCGGAATGTTTCCCTTTTTGAAAACGCTGTTTGCCGACAGCGGATATCAAGGACCGCAATTTTCGAAAGCAATTACAAAAGTGATCCGGCACCTCGATGTTGAAATCGTCAAACGCTCCGATCGGGTCAAGGGATTTGTGGTTTTGGCCCAACGCTGGATCGTCGAGCGCACCATCGCTTGGCTCAATCGCTGCCGAAGACTCGCCAAAGATTGGGAGAACCTAAACTGCAAGGCGCTCGCGTTCTTGCGCCTCGCCTCAATCCGTCTCATGCTCAGAAAACTCTGTAATCAGTCGTGAAGTCTCCGGACGGACTCTAAGACGCGCCACCTCATGGCGCAACTGATCGGATTTAGGAGAGACCGCCGCGCCATGCGGTCTTTCTTTATGCGCGCAATCCGAAATCGCTATGCCGCTTCTACTTCTGCTTCATAAGAGACGATAGTCTCAAAGGCATAGCCGCATGCCTCGCATTGCCAAAGGTGCCGGACGCGGCGCTTATCGACGTATTCCGACCATTCGGGCATGAACAGGCTTTCGTGGCATTGCGCGCATGGAATGTGCGGGCGTGAGGGTGCGATTTTTTTGGTGTTATTGAGACGATAAGACATAGGGCGTTCCTCGAGCTGTGTTGCTCGCACATTGGATGCGCGGCGGTTGGCGGATTTTTGAAAAACTTAGCGCGACAATGAAGCAGCAATTCTTACCTTTTTCTTACTCGCGCTGCGGAACTTTTATCCCGTCCACTGCGCCTTGAAATCCGCCATTGCCTGCTCGCGCGTTGCTGCGCAGCTCAGATCATGCGGGAACTGGGCACCCGCGCCGTGATCGTCCAAACCAGCGGCGATCTTCCGGCGCAGCGTATGTCCACAAGATGCGGCCGATGTGCTGGTCGCCGTCGAACACGTCGTAATCGTCGTCTGACCATTGGCCGTCTGGGCGGCTCTTGGAGGCGCGTTTCAGCAGGAGCATGGATCAGCTTAGGGGTGATCGCAGCCGCAACCACAGGCACCACGCGGCGAGAGTACGCACGCCGTTGGCGCGCATGTTGCTTAACGACGATGAGCGCCCGGCGAATTTGCTCGGCTGTGGGTTGCTTCAAAAACGCCACGATCTTTTCGAGCGGCATGCCGTCGAGCTGATACACGACGAAATTAAATCTTATTTTTGATCCAGATCATGGCGGCCAATCAATCATTTGAACTGATGAAATGCTCTGGGTTTCCCGGTCGTAGGGGGCGTAGCTATGTTCAGCAACCCAATTGAGAAGTCTTATCGAGCCGTCATGGCGACGCTTTGCTAGATGCGCCTTTTGCGCGGTCGTTGGAGTTGGCGCGGTTACTGTTCTGATTGCCGTCCTCACCTTCATTCATCCTGTGCTGCCATAACTCTCCGCAATTTTGATTGCCAGCAGCGGCGAGCGCAACAACTAATGAGGGCGTATGGGTTTGGATGACTGAAGCAGAATGGGCTGAATGGGCATCTCAGCAACTGAAGGCGGAACTGAAAAGAGCCGGAATTACTTATGACGGACTGGCCAATCTGCTAAAGCGGCAGGGGTTTAGGGATGAAACGAGAGCCAGCGTTTCAAGTAAGCTCGCAAGCGGTAAATTTACGCTGGCATTTTTCCTCGCCTCCCTATTTGCAATCGGATGCGAGGCCATCCGACTGGACGATATCCAAAACGCAGGTCATTAGCGATAAAGCCATTCAGCGCCAGCGCCTAACAATGTCCGCTTGGCGTACCGCGCGCTCAAGGGCAATGGTTTGAAATGAAAGAGGCCGCCAATTGAGGCGGCCTCTAAAATGATCTGGTTATGATCAGCAGTGGGCGCACCAGCAGCGGCCATAGGGGCCGCAAACACGGCGGTGGAACGGCCCGCACCAGCGGCCCCAGTAAGGTCCGCAAGCGGCTTTTTCGATTGGTGTGAAGTTCTTCGCCTGCGAGGTGATGTCGGCGGCCCCGCGCGAGGTTTGCGCGTCGGCTTTGAAGGCCACTGCCCCCGCCGCCAGAATCGCCGCCGTAGCAATGAAGGTGATCGCCAGTTTGCACATCAGTGTTCTCCCTAGTTTTGGCAAAAACAGTCTCGCATAAGAAGCATTCTGCAAAAAGGGGCCACTCTCAATTTCAAACTAGGCCACTAGGGGTCAAAACAGGCCAGTACCCATAGCTTAAGTATGGGCAGCACGTGCTTTCTTCGCGGCGTAAGCAGCTTGCCTGCGTTGTTCAGCCGCGACGTCCCGACACGGCCCGCAGCGTAGGCCGCGATTGATCAAGCAGCCACAAGCAATACAGGCTTTGGTGTTAGCTTTAGCGCGGCGGTTATCGCTGCATAGAGTGGAGTCAGAATTGGCGAAGTTCATGGAGTCCAATGGACCACTAGGGATCAAAATAAGGCGATACGGACCTCTTGCACGATCGGTTGGCCGTTCATGTCTGCAAAAACAATTACGATGAGAATAGCAACAAAAAATGAAAGTGGCCATACCGGGTTCGATCCAGGCGGCCAAGCCGATCTTTTTTGCGGCGAATAGCCATAACATCCTTAAGCTGTGCCTCCGGTGCTGCCGGATGCCTCAATTTTTGAAATTAGGGCTCGGAGAGCTGTGATCTGTAGATCAAGCCATGCGCGCGCCTGCTCGTCATCGCCCAACCCATTTTCTTTAAGAACGTCCGCATAGTTACGGCGGGCGATTTCGATGGCGGCCTCTCGCAGCTTCCTTGGTTTGTCGATGATCAGCATTGCGATCCGTTGCACTGAGCCGATGCTCGGTTCAATGGCAGCCTGTTGCGCTGGTCTGGGCGTAGGCATTGGCGGCCCCCCGATTCTCCAACTTGCAGTTTACTAGAGATTGAAATTAAGCGCTGCGGCGGCTCCCACATTTGTTCGTGGAGGGCCAGCACCTTGAGCATCTAATGCTGCTGCTATTTTTCGGACATTCGGCGGTGATGTCGCTGAGCCAATCGATCACCCTGGCATTGTCACCGCGCTGCTCGATCAGGCGCGCCACCGCATAGCGACCCTTGCGCCCGCACTTGTCGCAGGCGACCTGCAGCACGTCGCGCTTGCCGGTTAGGTCGCTAAAGATGATCGCGCCGTCGCGGGGCATAGGCGTCCTGAAAGATGTCAGGGAGGGCGCCCAACGCGTCTCCACCACTGCGATCCTAATCGCGATCAAGAAGCATATCGACGTAGTCGATAATCGCGTCCAAAAACACCTTCACCCGCCCGTGGTGGAGGTTCAACTCTTGACCAAGCCGGTCGCGAAGGTCCTGCAACACCTTGAATTGGCCACCAACCTGAGTAGTGGCATCCCTGACAAGATCACGGATCAGACCTTCTACTTCTGCGCGTCGCTCCTCAAGCGAGCCGGCACCGCGTCCGATGGCGACTATTTTCACAATGCAATTGCCGATCTTGTCTGTCATTGCCGCACCTGATGGCGGGCTGCGCACGGCGGCCAGCACCCCAGCATATTAGCCGCCGGCCGTCCCGTAGTATCGGTTCGCGGCTCGCCGGCCCCCCCGGCACCGGCCCGCCGCCCGTAGATAGCCCCGCGCCGCCCTCAAGGCGCGGCAGGCCGTCATGGCGCCGGTGCGGGCCGCGGTGAGCGGATAAATGCTGAACTATGCCGGGCTATCGTAGATGGTAAGCCGGAGCCTGCTAGGGAATCCGAAGGGGCCACTTTGAAATGAAAGAGGTCACCAACTGAGGCGGCCCCACCGCAATCGTTGGGGATCATCACGGAGAATTAGCGGGGTGACAATCTCTGCAACACTAGCCTTCCGGTAAGCCAGAGGCCCCCGAGAACGGCAACAGTTCCTATCGCGAAGATGAATAGCGTATTCATGCAGCGCTCCATTCCGGTTTCTCTCCGGACCGACGCTGACGGTACGCGATTCGATTGGGGGCCGAAAGGACAGCCGTCAGCCAAATGTGGAAGCGACGTTCCGCAAAACCGACTCTGTTCACCTAATAAAGTGCGCGACCCAACTAGGGCCTGTCTTCAGTTAGGCGGACTTTGCACAAGAACGGATCAGAATCAAACGCGGAACACCGTTCTATTTTGCAGCGCCGCCGGTACGTTGGGGATTCCCAAATCAGTTGTCGAGTGATTGATGCGAGGTCGGCTTTGCGGAGGGCCGACCCATGCAGCGCTTTGGATTGCGAGACGACCAATGGGAGAGGATCAAGGATTTTTTGCCTGGCCGTGAAGGCCATGTCGGCGGCAATGCAGCGGATAACCGGTTGTTCGTCGAAGCCGTTCTTTACAGGTATCGAACGGGAATCCCCTGGCGTGATCTGCCAGCGCGTTTCGGCGACTGGAAGATCGTGCACCAGCGCTTCAGTCGATGGGCGAAGAGCGGCGTTTTTGAACGCATTTTCAAGCTGTTGGCAAGCGATCACGACAACGAATACATGATGATCGATGCCACCATCGTGCGCGCTCATCAGCACAGCGCTGGTGCGCGAAAAAAACGGCCCGCAAGCGATCGGCCGGTCGCGCGGTGGACTGACCACCAAAATTCATGCGCTCGTCGATGCCTTGGGAAATCCCATCGCATTAATGCTCACGCCAGGCCAAGCTCACGATCTTGCTTGCGCCGAGCCGCTGATCGACAACGCCGATCCAGATGCATTACTTGGCGACAAGGCGTACGACGCGGACCCATTCATCGCCACCCTCACCCAGCGGGGAATCACTCCGGTCATCCCGTCCAAGGCCAACCGCAAGACCCCGCGAGCGTGCGATTTTGCGCTCTACTGCGAACGCAATCTTGTCGAACGGTTCTTTAATCAGCTCAAACACTTCCGTGCCATCGCCACACGTTATGACAAGCTCGCCAGAAATTTTCTCGCCGGTGTGCAATTGGCCGCCGCTATGATCCTGCTCAACTGAAGACAGGCCCTAGAAAACGCGGCGAGTTGGTCAGGGTTATACAAAAATAAAGAAGAAGGGCGGCTGGTCCCAACATGAACACCCAATCCCGCATGGATGGCTCCTGGGATCATGCGCCCCCCTGATTGGCTTCTGACTGTATAGTTTTGAACCTAGGACGCGAGTCAATAAACCATAAATTCAGACGCCGGATCACGGCTCGCGCTCCCACGCCGCCTTAAAAGCCGCCATCGCTTGCTTCCGGCTCGCCATAGCCTCGATAATGCGGGTATTGCGGCATCCGCGCAGTGATCGTCCAGAACCAGCGGCGATCTTCCGGTGCTGCGTAGGTCCATAAGATGCGGCCGATGTGCCGGTCGCCGTCGAACACGTCATAATCATTGTCCGACCATTGGCCGCCGGGGCGGTGCTTAGACGCGCGTTTGAGCGTCAACATGGGATGGTTGTCGACGAGTTCGATGGCACGCGCGGTCGCTTGCGCGTCCTGGCCGCCAACCCGCCGCATCTGTGCACCCTGATGTGCACCTTTGAGCTATTCTCGGTTCAGTGCCGGGCGGAGAAAATGCAAGAAACCACTGGTTTTATTGGTCGGGGCGGCGGGATTTGAACCCACGACCCCCAGTCCCCCAGACTGGTGCGCTAACCGGGCTGCGCCACGCCCCGACCGGAACGGCGCGGACTATAGGGACGCGGCTATCGCGGCGCAACAACGCTGCGCGCGCGGCTTTTCGGGCGATGCGGCCGAGTTAACGGATTGTGCACGCCTGTCGGACGTAATCTTTTCCCAGGCGCTCCAATATCGAGATCTGGCCATGGCCCGGGCTGTCCCAGCACAACTTGACGCGCACTTCGGCGTTGATCCGGCCGTGGACCGCACGCAGACGTTATCGCCGGCCGCGGCGCTTGGGGACATTCGTATTGCGATCTATCAGGATTTGGCGCCCGTCGCGCGCGATTGGCGGGCCTTCGAGCCGTACGCCGATGGTACGGTATTCCAGAGCTTCGATTGGCTGGCGACCTGGCAGCGCCATATCGGCGCATGCAACGGCGTGCAGCCCGCCATCGTGGTAGGGCACGACGTCGCCGGGGCTATCCTGTTCTTGCTGCCGCTATCGGTTCGCGCAGGCGTCTGGGCGCACGAGCTGGCCTGGCTCGGCTCTGAGCTCTGCGATTACAACGGACCGCTGCTAGCGCCGGCTTTCTCCGCGCGGATCGACCGTGCGCGTTTCTTGGCATTGTGGGGAGATATCACGCGCAGCCTGCAGGCCCATCCGCACCTGCGATACGATGTCATTGCGCTGGAAAAAATGCCGGAAATGGTCGGCGCCCAGCAAAACCCGATGCGGTTCCTCGGCGGCACGGTCAATCCAAGCGGAGCTTATTTGACCCATCTCGCCGGTGAATGGGAAGCGTTCTATACCGCTAAGCGCTCGTCGGCGACGCGTCGGCGCGACCGCACCAAGCGCAAAAAATTAAGCGAGTACGGCGAGATCAAGTTCATCAACCCGTCGAGCGATAGCGAAATCTTGGGCTCGCTCGATACGTTGATGGCGCAGAAGGCGCGATCGTTTGCCCGTTTGGGTGTCGGCAATCTGTTTGCCAAACCGGGCCATACGGAATTCTATCGCGCGCTTGCCACCGATCCGGCGACCCGGCATGTCGTGCATGTTAGCCGGCTCGACGTGGGCGCGAACGCCGCCGCTGTGAATCTCGGGTTGATCTATCGCGAGCGCTACTATCACCTGCTGGCGAGCTACAGCGACTGCGACTTGTCGCGCTTCGGACCCGGCGCGGCTCATCTGCACGATTTGCTGCATTACGCTATCGACCGTGGATGCCGTATTTTCGATTTCACCATCGGCGATGAACGTTACAAGCGCGATTGGTGCGACACCGAGTTGACGCTTTACGACTACATCACGCCGGTGACCTGGCGCGGCGAGCTCATGGCTATGCCGAAGCTCGCAGCGCAACGGATCAAGCGCTGGATCAAGCAGACCCCGGTTCTGTGGGCGATGGCGACCAAGCTGCGCGAGCTTGTCGGCGCGTTGCGCCGTTGAACGCTGCGGTTTTTATGGTGAATCCCGCAAACGGAACTACGGCGCTGCAAGCACCGCCATTAACTGCGCGGCTTAAAGTTAACCTCGGGAAATCAACGTCTGATCGCAATCTGATGCTACCAACAGCGGTGCCCGATCCACGGTAGCCGCCCGTATATAGAGTCCGCTGCGGAGATCGCCATGAAATTGCCGAACATCCAGATCCTGCGGGCCTGTGCCGCGATGATGATCGTTGTCTATCATTGCGGCATCGAAACCGCGCATCTTGCGGCTGGCTCCGGCGGCGCGCGGCTGTTCGACGAGAATCCGTGGGGCGCGGGAGTTCCGATTTTCTTTGCCATCAGCGGCTTCATCATGGTGGTGACCAGCGCGCGTGCATTTGGTTCGCTGCATGCGGCGACGGATTTCATGCGCCGGCGTCTCATCCGCATCGTGCCACTGTATTGGCTCGTCACAACAGGCGCGCTCGGCTTGGTTCTAGTCGCGCCGAGCCTGAGCAAGGCGCCGCCCGGCGACTACTTCTATATTGTTTCCTCTTATCTGTTTTGGCCCTATATGCGATTGACCGGCGATATCCGGCCGCTGGCGACGCCCGGCTGGACGCTCAATCTCGAAATGCTGTTTTACGTCGTCTTCGCCGCTTCGCTGCTGTTCCGGCGCTGGGTCGGTCTGACGCTGCTGTTTGCTTCGCTCAGCCTCTTGGTCGCGGCGCGCGTCGGCGGCCTGCTTCCCGGCGTCGCGCTCAACTTCTGGGGCGATCCGATCATCCTCGGCTTCCTTTTGGGAGCCGCAGTCGGAATTGCCTATGTCAACGGATACCGTCTGTCCGGCCTTTCGGCCGTCATTCTGATGGCGATCGGTTTTGCGGTAATCTTCCTGTCCTGGGTCCCGGCGGGCGCGGAAGACGCCTTCGGGCTGCGGCTGGCGGAAGCCGCTCCCGCGACCTTGATCTTGATTGCGCTCGCTCTCGGCTCGCAGATCGATGACAGCCGCCGGTATTGGTGGCCCGTTTTGGTGATTGGAGATGCGTCCTACAGCCTTTATCTGGTGCAGGAATTCCTGCTGCGCCTCATGTCGATCGGCTGGCACAAGGTCCTGCATCCCATAGTGCCGCTCTGGCTGTTTATTCCGGTCGGAATCGCGGCCGCGGTGGTGGTTGCTCTGACCATGTACTGGTGTTTCGAGAAGCCAGTGACAAAGTGGCTGAACGGCTTGTCCAAGCGGCAGGCTCGCCCCGCTCCGGAACGCTTGTCCGCGCCGCTCGCCCGCGAGACCGCGGCGGTCTGATCTTACAAGTTATTCAGACGACGCCTTGCGCGCGCACGGCCGGCGCCGCGCCGATTGCGTCGGGGGGCTTCGCCTCATGGGCCAGCCGGAACGGGCCGCGGATCATCAGCACCACGGCGGCCAGTGCGCTGCAGCCGTAGATGACGACGTAAGCCTCGAGAAATTGCACAATGTCGAGACGAACGGCGATGGCGAAGACACCAAGGCAGGTCATCGCCGCCGCCAGACCGATGCCGATGCGCGCCATTTCCTTGAAGAAGCCGTTGTGCACCAGCACGCTGTAGGTGATCATCTGCGTCAGATTGGCGATCAATAGTGCGATTAGGATTGGCGTCGTCGCCGGCGGCATGGTCGCGGCATTGCCGAGCAGAAAAGCAAAGAACTTGTCCGCGGCAACGAGCAGGATGCCGCAGGCTATGGCGGCTGGGATCGCGCACAGCGCCGCCGCTGTCAAAGTCGCGCGCACCAGCGTCGGTCCGTCGCGTTCGGCCAGCGCGCTGGTCTGCCGCGGCACCAGAATATCGCAAACCGCGGCGAAGATGACGGCGCCGCCGCGGAAGACCTTGAAGGTGGTGTCGAGGATGATCGGCGGCGCGCCGAGCCCGAACAGAAACGGCACGATAAAATACGGATAGTTGCTGACGTAGATTTCGCTCACCGCATAGGTGCCGCTACGGATGATCTGGGTCTTGTTGGCGCGGAAAAACACGCACAGGTCCGCGAACCATCCGTCAATGCGCGGCCACAAGGCATCGCGGGCGATCATCCGTTTGACGCAGACCGTCACCACGACTGCCCACAAGCCATTGAGCGCGATCAGCATGACGATCAGCGGCAGGCCGAACAGGATGCCGATCAGCCCGAGAATGTAGGCGACGCGGCGCACCGTCTCGAGCGCCTCGAACAGCACGTATTCGTCAACGGCAATCGAGACATAGCGCAACGCGAACCAGACCAGGTTGAGCGCGACCACCAGGAAGAATAGGCCGAACTCGGCTGCCTCCCGCAGCGGCGCGGCCGTATGAACCGCCATGAACAGGAAGCAGAGCAGGGCGCCCGTACTCACCAAGCAGAAATAGAACATCACGATCGCGGTCGCTTGGCGCGGGATGGCCTCGTCGTGGTCGCCCGATAGGAAGCGCGCACGATGCTGCACGAACAGGATTTTGACGATGCCGAAGTCGATCAGCCACAACGAATAACCGATGGCCGCCACCAGGATGAAAATCGAGAAGCGGTGCGGGCTGAGCACGTGCGCGAACACGTAGGTCTGCAACAGACCGGTGATCAGCGCGGCCCCGGCGGTGCCGGTACGCAGCAGGAAGAAGGGGATGGGAATCAGCCGCTGCTTCATGTCACGCCGTCCGTTTTAGCATCGAGCGCGAGGCAATGATCGAGAAGAAAACTCGCGGTCACCGCCCAGGTGAACTTTTGCGCCCGCTGCCGGCCCGCGGCGGCAAGCCGCTCGCGCAAGCCCGCATCGGCGTAAAGCGTCTGCATGTGCCGGCTGATCTGATCGGTGTCGTCGGCACGGCAGCGCAGCGCCGCGTTGCCGCAGATTTCCATCAGCGCCGGCTGCTCGCTGATGACGACCGGACAGCCGCACGCCATCGCTTCGACCGGTGGCAGGCCGAACCCTTCGTAGAACGATGGGAAAACCAGCGCGAGCGCATTCTCGTACAAAGTGCGGAGTTCGGAATCGGTACGAATCCGACGAGACGCACGCGATCGGACTGGATGAGATCGATCTGGCCAAACACTTTCGGATCCTTGGCGCCGGTCAGCACCAGCATCGCGTCGCCAAGTTTGGCCTGATGGAACGCCGCCACCACCCGGGAGATATTCTTATTCGTCGAATTGACGCCGACGCCGAGAAAGAATTTGCGACCGGCGAGGCCGAGCCGATCTAGCACGGCTCTATCGGCGGGGAGGGCAATGATGTGGTCGCAACCTTCGTAGCAGACCAGCATTTTGCCGACGTCGGCGCCGTACCATTTGCCAATTTCACGGCGGGAGAATTCGGACACGGTCACCACCAGGTCGGCGCGCCGGCACAGGCGCGGCAGCAGGAAACCGTATGCTGCGCGGAACCGCGCGGAGAAGTTCTTGGGCAGCGCGCGCACGGTGGCGTCGTGGACGACGATAAGCTGATGTTTCGAGACGAGCGGCCCGAGCATGCACAGATTGAGCTGTAGGCGGCCCGCGGCGTGCAGCGGAAATTCGAGCTGTTCCCAGAAATAGCCGGAGAAGAACCCGGCCCGGCGGAGCGGAATGTTCTTGAGCGGATAATCGCGCGCCTGTTTCGGCGCGAGCAACTCGACGCGGCCTTTGAGTGCGGCATAGTCGCTGTCGAGCAACGCGTCGATCGCCGCGATGGTTTCCATGGCGAAGCGCTGCACGCCGGAGGAGCGCTGCGTCAGGAAACGGCCATTGATCGCGATGCGGGACGCCATCACCGGCTCTCCGCCAGAACCACAGGCCGCGGGCAGCCATGATTCAGCGTTGCCGCCGCCAACCCCCAGATCATGCCGAGCAGCAAAAAGAAATGCCGCCAGTGGTCGGTGTCGATGACAAAGCCTTCCAGGATTTCGCCAACGAACGTGCCGAACGCGCAGATCAGATAAGGCTGCCACGGCGTGCGAATCAAAACGGTGCACAACGCCATCCACACGGTAGCGGCAAGCAGCGTGAAATAGGACATCGCGCCGGCCCAGCCATAAACGAGGAAGGCCTGCAGATAGACATTGTGCTGCTGCATGCCGTGCACAACATTGAATTGAAAAGGCCCCATGCCGTTGGGAAAATTAAGCAGATCGGTAAGCGCCAGTTCCTGCAAGCGGAAGCGCCCGCCGCTGCCGACGTCGTAGGACTGCAAGAGCTGCGCGCGCTCCCGGAACATGTTCGCGATCGAGTCGAACGACAGCAGGATGCCGATGAAGGCGGCAAGCGCCGCGATGCCGATCGCGCTCATCGTGAAAATGCGCTTGCGTGCGCCGTCGGTCGGCGCCGTCAGGAAGGAGAGCGCCATCATGATTATGCACGACACCGCGAAATGAAACCAGGCGCCGCGCGAGAAACTCAGCAGCAGGCCGACGACCAGGATGCCGAGGACCATGACGTCGATCATGCTGATCCGGCGCGTGAGCATTCGCTCGACCACGACCAGCGCCGGCCAGATCAGGAACGGACCGAAGACGTTGGGGTCCTTGAAGGCGCCGAGCGCGCGGTCGTAGTCGGTGAACAAGTCGTGCGCGTACGGAAACAGGCTGAAATAGCCGGCGATCCCGGCCAGCGAGATGATCGTCGCGGTCAGGATATAGGCGGCGCGGATGGCCGCGATGCGCGGCATGGTGTTGTGCGACAGCAACGCCGAAAACAGCACCGCGGCGCAGGCCAGATAGAGCGACGTGCCGGCGTACTGTACCGTGTGTTCCTCGCCGGGCACGTTGAGCAAGGCCATCAGCCCGGCGATATTCCACAGCAGCAGGAGCAGAACGAGGAGCGCGAGATGCCGCTCGAAGCGTACGCCGGCGGCGAGGCAAACCATCGCCAGGACGCCCATCAAAGCGTCATGCGGCGACGGCTCGATGAAGGCGACCGAACTCGCCAGGACCGTGATGTAAAGTACCACCAGCAGCAGCCGCTCGCAAAACGTCGCGGCCGGCTGTATCGGCACGGCCGGTGGCTCCAGGCGACCTCTTGCGATGTCTTGCGGGGTGATCAATACGCATTCTCTATCTTGAGCAACGCGAACGGCGTTCTCGCCAGAATGCAGAGGTCGAGCAGCAGCGACCAGTTTTCGATGTAGTAGAGGTCGTGCTCGACGCGTTGCTGGATCTTTTCGTGCGTGTCTGTCTCGCCGCGCCAGCCGTTGATCTGCGCCCAGCCGGTGATGCCCGGCTTGACGCGGTGGCGGGCGAAGTAACCATCGACGGCCTCGTTGTAGAGTTTTGCTTCGGCCTTGGCATTGATGGCGTGCGGGCGCGGACCGACCAGCGACAGGTTGCCCTTGAGCACCACGTTGATCAGCTGCGGCAGCTCGTCGAGGCTGGCCTTGCGGATGATGCGGCCGATTTTGGTCACGCGCGGATCGTCTTTGGTGACGAGCTTGCTAGCATTAGCGTCGGACTTGTCGACATACATCGAGCGGAACTTGTAGACCTCGATGAGGTCGTTGTTGAAGCCGTAGCGTTTCTGCTTGAAAAGGACGGGCCCGCGGCTCTCGAGCTTGATGGCGATCGCGATCAATGCCATCACCGGCAGCGCAAGAATGAGCAAGAGGCCGCCGATCAATTTGTCGAACAGCCATTTCATCACGACGTCCCAGTCGGCAATCGGCCGATCGAACACGTCGAGCACCGGCACATTGCCGATGTAGGAATATGAGCGCGGACGGAATTGCAGTTTGTTGGTATGGGCGGCAAGGCGAATATCGACCGGCAACACCCACAGCTTCTTCAGCATTTCCAGGATGCGGTCTTCCGCCGCGATCGGCAGGGAAAAGATCACCAGATCGACGCGAGTGCGCCGGCCGAATTCGACCAGATCGTCGACGACGCCGAGCTTGCGCTCGCCGGCGCAGTCGACGCTGGAGCGCTCGTCGCCGCGGTCGTCAAACACGCCGATGATCTTGACGCCTGAATCCTTCTGCCGCTGCAACTCTTCGATGACGTGCTCGCCGGGCACGCCGCCGCCGACGATCACCGCGCGGCGGGTGAGGCGGCCTTCGTGCGTCCATTTGCGCACCAAGAGGAACAGAAGGCGGCGCGAAGTCACCAGCGCGAGCAGGCCGCAGACATAGAAACTGCCAAGCCAAACGCGCGAAAGCATGTCGCCGGCTTTGGCGAAGAACGAAATGCCGATGACGATCAGAAACACCACCGACCAGGCCGAAGCGAGCCGCATGTACTGCTTCTCGTGACCGCGGAAGGCCTGCACTTGGTAGATGTCCGCAGTTTGGAACGCGAACATCGACAGCACGGCGATGGCGAAGATCACCTCGGCGAAATGCCAAAACAACGATTCGTTCGTCCGAAGATAGAGCGCGAACACCGTCAGGCCGACCATGACGATGAGCGCAAACTCACCCATGCGCACGAAACCGGCGAGCACGATAGGAGAAATCGCGGACGGCGCTGGGGTCGCGGTAACGGCGAGCGCTTGCGGCGTCAGCGAACCGCCTGTGCTCGCAGCGCGCGGGCCGCTGCGCAGGCGGTCAAGAAACGCCGCGGCGCCCGTTGAGCTGATCGAAGGGCGAGTATCGGTATCGGTCATGCCTGAGCAATCAGCCGCCCGCGAGCCCCGGAGCAGCAGCAAGGATCGTCCCTAATTCAAGGAAATTTCTAAGGAAAGAGTCTCAAAAAAGGCTTATCGGGGTAGCCGAATAAGTCTTAACGGCGTCACCGTCTGCCTAGGGTTTCAAGCGCCGTCTGATAGGCGGCGAGCACGCCGTCGACCATGGTTTCGACCGAAAACGACGTCTGTACCCGCTCGCGTAGCTTTTGCGTGATGTCCGCCATGACGTCCGGGAAGTCGTGCGCACGAGTGATCGCGTCGGCAAGCGCGGCGTAATCGAGTGGTGGTACCAGGGTATTGGAGAGCGGGCCGTAGATTTCGGGGATGCCACCGACGTTCGTCGTGATCAGCGGCTTGCCGCCGGCGGCTGCCTCCAACACCACATAGGGCAGCGACTCCGCCCGCGACGGAACCACCATGATCCGGCCGAGGGTTAACGCCTCACGGGCGGGCATGGCGGGTCTGAAATGGACAGAGTTCGCGAGGGCGAGATTTTCGACCTGCGCTTGCAGCGCGCTTCGCTCCGGACCGTCGCCGACCAGCGTTGCAGTCACGATGCGCCCGGTGTCGCGCAAGCGGGCGATGGCGTCGAGCAGCACGTCGATGCCCTTGACTGGTCGCAACTCGCCCATGAACACCAAATCGGTCGCGTCGGCCTTGGCGATGATCGGCGTAAATTCCGCGCGCGATACGCCGTTGTGGACGATGCGCACCAGACCGCGCGGACTGCCGATCTTTTTGCGGAAAATGTCGGCGCTATAGGCGCTCTCGAACAGAAACAGGTCGCCGCGCACCATCAGCAATCGCTCGGTCGCCAGATAGAATTTCCCGGCGAGGCTGTCGTGGCCGAACAGCAGGCTGCCGCCATGGGGCGTATAGGCGCGCACGGCGCGCTTGGCTCCGAAGGAGAGGCGGGCATAGGCGCCGCCCTTGGCACCATGCCCGTGGACGACGTCGGCCTGAGTTTGCGCGGCGCGGCGTACGACATGCGCCAGCGCAAACAAATCGCCGGGATTGGCATGGCGGCGCATCGGGATGCGGGTGAGGCCAAGGGCGAGGGAAGGCTCGAGCAGCCGCAGCGCATCGTCGCCGCGCGTTCCGCCGGTGCGCGAGTCGGCGATCAGCCCGACCCGGTGTCCGCGTGCGGTTTGCTCGCGCGTGAGGTCGAGCACATGGCGAAATAGGCCGCCGACTGGCGCGCGGAACACGTGCAGGATATTCAACGGTTTCATGCGTTAGAACCACCGCTCCTTGACCAACACGGTGTCGCCGGGGCGCAGCGGATAGTTGAGCGGCACCGCGCCCTTGATCTGCTCGCCCGGCCCGCTGCGTGTGAGTTCAACCGTGGTCTTGTTGGCGCGCGGAGCGAAGCCGCCGGCGATCGCGATCGCCTTCTCCACCGTCATGTCGGCGACGTAAGGGTACTGCCCCGGCGTGGTCACTTCGCCGAGGATGAAGAACGGCCGGTAGGTCTCGACCTCCACTGATACATGCGGCTCGCGCACGTAACCCTGCTTGAGCCGTTCGGCGATCCGCTGCGACAGCTGCTGCGTGGTGATGCCGCGCGCCGCGACGCTGCCGATCAGCGGCAAGCTCACATTGCCGCCGGCATCGACGATGTAAGTGTTCGAAATGCCGTCCTGACCGAACACCACGACGCGCAATTTGTCGCCGGCACCGAGGGTGTAGGGCTGCTCGCCGGCGGGAGGTGCGTAGGCGTATTGCGCGGCGGCCAGTGGCAGCGCGCCGAATTGCAGCACGGCTGGCGGCTGTATCGCCGGCGACACTTGCGCATGGGCCTGCACGCCACCGGGCGCGGTAAAAAGGCCGCGGCCGGCAACCTCGTCTGGTTCATGGCGCATGCAGCCGGTGGCTGCGAACGCAACCAAGACGGCCAACAAAAGTCGGGCTCCCCGCATTAAGCGAATCCGCGCCACCTCGTGGAATTTTCAGCGGATTAGGGAGCCTGGATGGTTAACAAAATCTAACGTCTGACGGATCGGCGGCGGAAATTAACGCGGAAGCAACCATAATAGGTTGTCATCCTAACGGCACCGTCAGAGCGTACGTTGGAGTGAGGCATGTGGTTCCGTAAGAAGTCGAAAGCCGCCGCGCCTCCCCTGGTGCCGATCGCCATAACGGGCGAGCCCGATTTGCGCGGTTTAGGCCGCCTTCTGTGGGCAAAGAAGGCCAAGATTCTCGGCATCACGTTGCTGGCGGCGGCCGCCGCCTTTGCCGTCGTCAACACCATCACCCCGCGCTACCGGTCCGAATCGCGCCTGCTGCTCGAGGCGCGCGAAAACGTGTTTCTGCGTGCCGAAGCCGACAAGAATGGCGGCGATCGCACTACCATCGATCCCGAAGCGGTGACCAGCCAAATCCAGCTCGTGCTCTCGCGCGATCTGGCGCGCGAAGTGATCAAAAAGGAAAAGCTCGCCAGCTTGCCCGAATTCGATCCGTCGGTCGGCAGCATGCCGGCCTGGAAGATTATACTCGGCTTGATCGGCATCGGCCGCGACCCCAGCACGATGTCGCCAGAAGAGCGCACGCTGGAATCCTTTTACAATCGGCTGAACGTTTATGCGGTAGAAAAATCCCGTGTGATCGGCGTCGACTTCGATTCGGCCGATCCGGAACTCGCCAGCCCGCGTTGCCAATACCATCGCCGAGACTTACCTCACGATGCAGCAGACGGCGAAGCAGGAGCAGACCCGGGCGGCCGGCGATTGGTTGGCCGGCGAGATCGCCGGCCTGCGCACCAAGGTGGCGGAGGCGGAAGCCAAGGTCGACGACTATCGCACCAAGTCCAATCTGTTTGCCGGCGCCAACAACTACCTCGCTGCCGGCCCAGCAACTCACCGATATCAATGCGCAAATCGCCGCGGCGCGTGGGCAGAAAGCCGACCTGGAGGCGAGGGCGCAGCAATTGCGCGAGCTCATCCGCTCCGGCAAACCGGTCGAATCCTCCGACATCGCCAATTCCGATTCCATGCGCCGCCTGATCGAACAGCGCAACTGCGCTGCGTTCGCAGCTCGCCGAGCAATCAACCACGCTGCTCGACCAGCATCCGCGCATCAAGGAATTGAAGGCGCAAATCGCCGAAGTCGAGCGCGAGATCCGCAGCGAGGGCGAGCGCCTGGCGCGCCAGCTCGACAACGACGCCAAGGTGGCCGGCGACCGGGTGGAGACGCTCACTGCCAGCCTCAATACGGTCAAGAAGATCGTTTCGCAGACGAATACCCAGGACGTTCAGCTGCGCGCGCTCGAGCGCGACGCCAAGACCGAACGCGATCTGCTCGAGTCCTATCTCGCCAAATACCGCGAGGCGACCGCGCGCGACAACATCAATGCCGCGCCACCGGAGGCGCGCATCATTTCGCGCGCCAGCCCGGCGATCAAGCCGGACTTTCCCGAAAAAACTGCCGACCGTGCTGATCGCAGCCTTCGCCGCTTTTGCATTGTCGGCGGGCTTCATCGTGACCGGCGCGCTGCTCGCATCGCCGGGGCCGTCGTCCGGTCACCCCTACGCGCCGCCGCCGATGGCCGCGCGCATGATGAAGCGCGTCGATTCGCCGTCTTTGATGCCGGTCGTTTCGTCTCCAGCGGCCATGTCCGCCGCACCTTCGGTGGCGAGGACGGTCGAACAAATCGCGCAAAGCATGCGCCAAGCCGGCGACGATGGCCGTCGCGTCATCGTGGTCGGGACCATGCGCAATGTCGGCACCACCCATGCCGCGATTGCGCTCGCCCGCACGTTGGCGCAAGAGACCAACGTTGTGCTGGTCGACGGGGCCTTCGGCTCGCCCAATCTGTCGATCATCTCGGACGATCCCAACGCGCCCGGCGTCGCCGAACTCGTACGCGGCAGCGCCACGTTCGGCGACATCATCACCCGCGACCAATATTCGGCCGTGCACCTGGTCGCGACCGGCAATGTCGGCAACGAGGCGCGTGTGCTCGCCGCCTCGCCGATGCTGGCGACCATGGTCGAGGCGCTGGTGCGCAGTTACGATCACGTGGTGATCGATGTCGGGTCCGCCGCCGATATCGCGGTCGAGCGGTTTGCCCCATTGGCCGCGCGCGCGGTGTTGGTGGCCGTCGATCCGGCCAATCCGGCGACAAAGACCGCACGTGAACGCTTGATGATGGCGGGGATTGCCGACGTGACGGTGATGGCGGGCGCTCCGCAGGTCATCGCGGCTTAAATTCCCGGCCGTTCGGCCAGGGAGTGAGGCCTGGTCACCGGTTCGCAAACATTTATCAATATAAGGGCTGAATAGTCGGCCGATTGAGCCTTTGGACGCAGGCGCTTGGTGGACATGAAGCAAACCATCATCCGGACCGGGCTGGAAACGCTCTACTTCACCGGCCTGCACCATTTCATGCGTCCGCTGGTGGGCGGCGTCGGCGCCATCCTGACGCTGCACCACGTGCGACCGCGGCGGCCGGATGCATTCCAGCCCAACCATCTGCTGGAAGTCACGCCGGAATTTTTGGAACGCTTGCTGCGCCGGCTCAAGGGCGCAGCCCTCGACGTGATCTCGCTCCACGAGATGCACGTGCGTTACATCAGCGGCGATTTCAAGCGCCGCTTCGTCTGCATCACCTTCGACGATGGCTACAAGGACCTGGTGCGTTTTGCCTATCCGCTGCTGAAAAAATACCAGCTGCCGTTTGCGCTCTACATCCCGACCAGCTTCCCCGACCGGCTCGGCGAACTGTGGTGGGTGGCGCTCGAGGCGGTGATCGCCCAGAACAGCCGCATCGGCATGGTGATCAATGGCGAGGACCGATTCTTCGAGTGCGGCACCGTGAAGGAGAAACGAGAGCTTTACGACGAGATCTACGGCTATCTGCGCAGCATGAAGACCGAGGATGAGTTGCGCCGAGCGGTGCGTGATCTTGCCGCCTGCCACCGGGTCGATATGGCCACGTTCTGCCGCGATCTCTGCATGGACTGGCAGGAGATCATCGAGCTTGCCGCCGACCCCCTGGTCACCATCGGCGCGCACACGGTCAACCACAACATGCTCAAGAAGATGACGGACGAATCCGCCGTGCGGGCCGAAATGGAGATGAGCCGTTCCGTGTTGGAAGCCGCGCTCGGCAAACGGCCGGAGCATCTGGCTTATCCGGTGGGTGATCCGACCTCGGCCGGCCCGCGCGAGTTCCGCATCGCCGCCGAGCTCGGTTTCAAGACCGCGGTGACAACGCGGCCAGGCGTGCTGTTCAAGGCGCACCGCGACCATTTGACCGCGCTGCCGCGCATTTCGGTCAATGGCGACTTCCAGCGGCAGCGTTATCTCGAAGTTCTGATGTCGGGTGCCGCTACCGCGATGTGGAACGGCTTCCGCCGTGTCAACGCGGCTTGATCTCGTCCGGTCTCACCATCCACTTCACGAGCGG
This sequence comes from uncultured Alphaproteobacteria bacterium, assembly GCA_963739075.1. Taxonomy (GTDB): domain Bacteria; phylum Pseudomonadota; class Alphaproteobacteria; order Rhizobiales; family Xanthobacteraceae; genus Pseudolabrys. The sequence continues at coordinate 181,920 of CAVTZC010000004.1, forward strand.
CATCGCCGGCAGCACCCAGCCGAGCCCGGCGACGACGTAATAGGTCGCCGCTACGAAGCCGTTGATGTCGGTGAGCACCGACTGCGCCAGCGCCATGGCGAGCAGGCCCCAGACCGACACCAGCACCAGCAGGGCGACTGTGCCGATCAATTTACGGACGCGGATGGGCATAACGGCTCTGCCTCGTTGCGATTTGCGATGGCGCGCGTAGGACTATATGGTCCGCGCGGTTTCCTGAAAAGCAAGCGTTCCATGCACGATCATCGTTCTGTTCCGGAATTTCGCCTGCGCGCGGTGCGGCTATGGCTGCTCGCGGCGGCGGCGATGATTTTCCTGACTTTGATCGTCGGCGGCGCCACGCGGCTGACCGTGTCCGGCCTCTCGATCGTGGAATGGAAGCCGGTCACCGGCGTGCTGCCGCCCATGAGTCAGGATGCTTGGCAGGTCGAATTCGACGCCTACAAGGCCATCCCCCAATACCGTGAGCTCAACAAAGGCATGGGCCTCGCGCAGTTCAAGACCATCTATTGGTGGGAATGGGCGCACCGGCTGCTGGCGCGCACGACCGGGGCGGTGTTCCTGCTGCCGTTTCTGCTATTTCTATGGCAGGGCGCCATCCCGCCGCCGCTGCGGGCGCGGTTATGGATCATCTTCGCCGGCGGCGCCGCTCTCGGCGTGGTCGGCTGGTGGATGGTGGCGTCCGGCCTGTCCGGCACCCTCACCAAGGTCTCGCAATACCGCCTGGCGTTCCACATGACGCTGGCTTGCACGATCTATGCGGCGGTGCTGTGGACCGCGCAGCAGGTCGTGCCGCAGGCATTGGACGAAGCGCCGAAGCGGCTGCGGTTTGGCGCGCTCGCCATTGCCGGGTTGCTGCTGGTGCAGATCTATCTCGGCGCGCTGCTGGCCGGGCTCGATGGCGGATTGAAATATAATACGTGGCCGCTGATCGAAGGCGCGGTCATGCCGCCGCTCGCCCAGGTGCTATTTATCAAACCGCTCTGGCGCAATGTGTTCGAGAATATATTGACGGTTCAGATCAATCACCGCATGTTGGCCGACGGGATTTGGCTGTTAGTCATGTTGCATGGCGTTGATGCATGGCGCACGCGGCGCGACGTGCGCGGAACAATTATCTTGGCGGGCGCGGTGACGCTGCAGGCCGCGCTCGGCATCGTCACGCTGCTTTACCAGGCGCCGCTCGCGCTCGCGCTCGCACATCAGGTGATGGCAATGGTGGTGTTCAGCATCGCGATCGTGCATGCCGAGCGGCTGTCGCATCGCGCGATCGTCCGGGTGCCGCGCGCGGTGGCAGGGCAGGCCGCATGATCGACGTCAAGAGCCAGGACGGTATCGCCGTGCTGACGCTCGCGCACGGCAAGGCCAACGCGCTCGACATCGAATTCTGCGAGGCGCTGGCCTCGCGCTTTAACGAGATGCGCGGCTCGCGACGCTAAGGCCATAGTGATTAAAGGGCAGGGCAAGATTTTTTCCGCTGGCGTCGATCTAATCCGCGTGAGCGAGGGCGGCGCGCCTTATGTCCGCAAATTTTTGCCGGCGTTGCACAAGCTCTATGATGCGGTGTTCCATCATCCCAAGCCGGTGGTGGCGGCGATCAACGGCCATGCCATCGCCGGCGGCGCGGTGCTTGCCGCTTGCGCCGACCGGCGCATCATGGCGCGTGAGGGCGGCCGCATTGGCGTGACCGAAATATTGGTGGGTGTGCCGTTCCCGGCGCTCGCCTTCGAGATCGTGCGCTTCGCGGTCCCGCCGCGCCATCTGCCGGAATTCACGCTGAGCGGCGCCACCTACGCGCCCGATGCCGCCTTGCAGCGTGGCTGGATAGACGAAATCGCCGAGCCGGCCGACTTGTTGGAGGACGCCATCGCCGTCGCGCAAGAGCTGGCTTTGCTTTCGCCCTCGGCCTTTGCTCAGACCAAGAAGCAAATCCGGCAACCGGTGAGCGACCGCCTGGCGCAAAGTGGGGAGGCGACCGACCGGGCCGTGACCGAAATCTGGGCCGCCCCGGAGACGCATAACCGTATCCGCGATTACGTCGCGCGCACGCTCAAGAGGAACTGATCAGCCGGCCTTCAGGCCCTGCTCGAGGTCGGCGATGATGTCGGCCACATCCTCGAGCCCGACCGACAGCCGCACCACGTCGGGTCCGGCGCCCGCCTGCACCTTTTGGGCGTCAGACAATTGCTTGTGCGTGGTAGAGGCGGGATGGATGATGAGTGAGCGGGTATCTCCGATGTTCGCGAGATGCGAGAACAGCTTCACGTTCGACACCAGCTTGACGCCGGCGTCGTAGCCGCCCTTGAGCCCGAAGGTGAACACTGCGCCGGCGCCCTTCGGCACGTATTTCTTGGCAAGCGCATTGTACTTGTCGCCGGCCAGCCCCGGATAGCTCACCCAGGCCACCTCCGGCCGCTTCGCCAGCCATTCGGCGACCGCGAGGGCGTTGTCGGAATGGCGCTGCATGCGCAGCGGCAACGTCTCGATGCCGGTGATGATCAGGAAGGCGTTGAACGGCGACAGCGCCGGTCCGAGGTCGCGCAGGCCGAGCACGCGGCAGGCGATGGCGAAGGCGAAATTGCCGAAAGTCTCGCCCAGCACCATGCCGGAATATTCCGGGCGCGGCTCCGACAGCATCGGATAGCGCTTGTCTGCAGCCAGTTGAAGCTGCCGCCGTCGACGATCATGCCGCCGATCGAGTTGCCATGACCGCCGAGAAACTTGGTGAGCGAATGCACCACGATATCGGCGCCGTAGTCGAGCGGCTTGCACAGATAGGGCGTCGCCAGCGTGTTGTCGACGATCAGCGGCACGCCGCCTTGCGCGCGATCTTCGCGATCGCCTCGATGTCGGTGATAACGCCGCCCGGGTTGGCGATCAACTCGATGAAGATCGCTTTGGTCTTCGGCGTCATCGCCTTTTCGAAGAACGCGATGTCGTCGGGATCGGCCCACACCACGTTCCAGCCGAAATTCTTGTAGGAATGATTGAACTGGTTGATCGAGCCGCCATAGAGCTTCTTGGAGGCGACGAATTCGTCGCCCGGCGTCATCAGCGCGTGCATCACGATCACTTGCGCGGCATGGCCGGAGGCGACCGCAAGGCCCGCGGTGCCGCCTTCGAGCGCGGCGACGCGCTCTTCCAGCACGGCGCAGGTCGGATTGCCGATGCGGGTATAGATGTTGCCGAAGGCCTGCAGGCCGAACAGCGAGGCCGCGTGCTCGACGTCGTCGAACACGAAGGACGTGGTCTGGTAGATCGGCGTCGCGCGCGCGCCGGTGGTCGGATCGGGCTTGGCGCCGGCGTGAATTGAAAGCGTCGAAAAGCCCGGAATGCGTTCGGCGTTGGCCATGGTTGCTGCCATCCTCTGTCTTCCGTCGCCGTATTGGCTCGCGGATCGAGCGCGAATAGCGCGAGACGGGTCGAGGCGTCAAGGCGGCACTACCGCAAGGATTATTGCGCCGGCGATGGACGCGAACGGCAATTCATTCTGCGCGTGCCGCACGTTGTTTATGGCGGCTTTTTCGCGCGCGGTCGGTCGCTGCGGTGGGCCGCTCTGCAGGTCTCGCGCTCTAGCCCCATGCGCTGCACACCTTTGCCGAGCATCTGTGCGCGCTTAGAGGAAGCGTGCGCGAATTGACGCCGATCCAGGATATCTCCGACGACAGCCGCCCGTATTCGAATTTCGGGCAGCGGTTCATCACCACCTTCAGGCCGGCCGCTTCGGCAAGCCGGGCGGCCTCCTCGTTGCGCACGGTGAGCTGCATCCAGATCACTTGCGGCTTGGGCTCGAGCGTCAGCGCCTCCTGCACGATCGGCAGCACGTGTTCGGAGGCGCGGAAGATATCGACCATGTCGACCGGCTCGGGGATTTCGGAAAGCGTGGCGTAGACTTTCTGGCCCAGGATCTTCTGTCCGGCCTGTCCCGGATTGACCGGGATCATCCGGTAGCCGCGCTCTTGCAGATATTTGAATGCGAAATAGCTCGGCCGGTTGTCCTTCGGCGAGATGCCGACCATGGCGATGGTCTTCACGGTGTTGAGGATGCCGCGGATATAGCTGTCGGGATAAGTGTCGTGGTTCATCGCTGCGGCCGTGCCGGCCATCAGCGGTCTTCCCAGTTTGGATCGCGCTTTTCGATGAAGGCGCAATGCCTTCCTCGGCGTCGCGCGCCATCATGTTCTCGGTCATCACTTCGGAAGCGTAATTGTAGGCCTCGGCCAGCCGAGCTCGGCCTGCCGGTAGAAGGCCTGCTTGCCGATCTGAGCACGTAAGACGATTTCGACGCGAATCTCCTTGGCGAGCGCGAACGCGGCTGTTGCGCTCCTCGTCCGGCGCCCACCACGCGGTTGATCAGTCCGATCCGCGCGGCCGTTCGGCCGCGACCATGTCGCCGGTGAGCAGCATTTCCATGCATGCTTCGCGCAACGTTGCGCGAGAGAGCCACCATCGGGGTCGAGCAGAACAAGCCGATATCCACGCCCGGAGTAGCGAACTTCGCGGCCGAGGAAGCGATGGCCAGATCGCAGCTCGCCACTAATTGGCAGCCGGCGGCGCTGGCGACGCCCTGCACGGCGGCGATCACCGGCTGCGGCAGGTTGACGATCTGCTGCATCATCGCGCTGCAGGTGGTCATGATGTGGCGGAAATAGTTGCGGCCGCGATCGGCATCGCTGCGCCGCGCGGTCAATTCCTTCAAGTCGTGGCCGGCGCAGAATGCCGGGCCATTGGCTGCCAGCACCACCGCGCGGATCCATCTGTCGGCGGCGATTTCGCTGAAGGCGGCCGACAGCGCATCGAGCAGCGATTCCGACAGACTGTTGCGCGCCTGCGGGCGGTTGAGCGCGAGAATGGCGATGGTTCCATCGCGCTCGCGCAGCAGTACGGGCGCCGTGGTTCGCAGCGGGGCAGCGGCGGCTTGGGCAGTTATGACATTCAAGATAGGTAGCCCGATACTTAACCCGAAGCATGCGCCACGCAAGGCCGGGGACGGCGGCGAGTTTGGGGCATGGCAAGAGGAAGGACAAGAAACAACACGCGGCGGGCGGCAGTGGTCGCAGCGCGTCACGAGGAGAGCGCGCGTTGATGATCGAGCCGGCGTGTTCACTTTGCGCTCGCAAAACAAATCGCCTTTCGCTAAACGCTCGGCAGACGGCAGCAAGCGCGCATGTAGTCTTTCGTTCGCATGTCGATGCTGACTTCACATAATCGTGCCGGCAAGGGTCTTTCCGGTGCGCAAGAAAAACTTGAGAAACGACGAAGATGAACTGCGCGCTTTAAGGCAAGGCCTAAAAAGACCGTTTGACGGTATTACTGGCGCGTCTATGACGAAGGCGCCGGATAAACCGGCGGAAGGGGGATCCATGCCTGCGCCAGCCATGTCGGCCGACGACATCGCGAAGCTGCTGCACGCGGAATTCCCGCAGGCGTATTATCCCGGATGCGGGCACAGCGTCGAGCGCGTCGAGCATGGCGACGTGCGCGTGCGCTGGGCCTTTCGACGAAAGCAGCCTGCGCCCGGGCGGCACCGTGTCCGGTCCGACCATGATGGAGTTGGCCGACTTCGCCATGTATGTCGCGGTGTTCTCGGCGATCGGGCCGCAGCCGCTGGCGGTCACCACCAATCTCAACATCAATTTCCTGCGCAAGCCGACCCGCGCCAACCTGCTTTGCCGACGCCCATTTGATGAAGGTCGGCAAGCGGTTGGCGGTGGGCGAGGTCACCATCTATTCCGAAGGCACGGACGATCCGGTGGCCCATGTCACCGCCACCTATCGATCCGCAGGCCCGCTAATT
>CAVTZC010000005.1:0-106479 GCA_963739075.1 uncultured Alphaproteobacteria bacterium
GCAGCCCATTGGCGAAGCCGCGACGGTAGACGTCCGAAGCAATGCCGTTGAAGACAAGATCGCCGATCGTATCCGGGACGAAGTGCAGCGTGCTGTAGCGGGAGAAGGCGGCGAGCTGAAAGTCCAGCCCGTTGACGGATTTCTGAAGTGCCACCACAGCGAACGTATTCTGCTCGGCTTGATTCTCATTGAGCGATGCCGAGTCAAAATTGCTGACGCCGTAAGCAGTATACTGCGGCGCTTGGCCCGGATTGTTAGGGATCTGGAACCGGCTTGTTACGTTACCGAAGATCGTACTCACCCGCGTCTGCGGGTCCAGGACCGTCGAGGTATAGCTGAAGAAGTTACCCTGGTAGGTACGGTCGTGGATCGCATTGTAGCCGTCGGTCGGATTTTGAATGCCGAGATTACTGGTGAAGCCGAGACCAGTGACAAAATATTCCGTTGTAGCGACCCGGCCACCGTATTCGAAGCTCGGCGACACGGTGCCAAAACTGCCGCCATAAATTCCGACGATGCCGCCCTGCTGCAGTGAGTTGCCGCTCGGGGTCTGGATATCAACGATGCCTGCGGTGCGCAGGCCGAACTGTGCCGGCAGCGCGCCGGTAATTAGTGCCAGGCTGCCGACAAACTGGGTGCCGAGGACATGGCCAAAGCCGGAAATGCCGTCCGGCAAAATGATGCCGTTGATGCGGTATTGCACATTAGCGTGCTCATTGCGTACGTGAATGTCGCCATTGACGGCACTATCCTTCGAAACGCCAGGCGCTTGCAGCAAGACGGAGTTGAGAGGCCCGTCGGTGCCCTGCGGCAGGGTTTCGATGAAGGCGCGGTTCATGTCGAAGGTGCTGGCGCCGAAGCGCGGCGACAGGTTGTCGCGCCCGACGTCGAATTTCGTATTGACCGAGGCGAGGTCGTTTTTCGGTTGCGCCGCCGGGGCTGCGGCTGGGCGTGGCGGCGCCGGGCGCTGCGCCTGCACGACAATCTCCGGAAGCACCTCTTGCGCCCCAGCTAACCCGGGCAACACACCCAGGAACACGAACGGTAACGCCGCTCTAAGCGGGACCCGATAAACACCCGATGACATGGAACCCTTCGAAACGCCTTGACAGGGAATTGTGATATTATAACATTACATAAATTTTCCAGTGTCAACGGTGTTCCCGCAAACGGTGAAGCTCGCGGCGCAGTTAGAAAGGATCCGGGCTCATGAAAACAGTCTTTGGACTGATACTGGCGTTAGGATTGATCCTCACCATCAGTGCCGAGCACCCGCGCCGCCGACGCCAAGCTCAACGTAGTGGCGGCGGAGAATTTCTATGGTGATGTTGCACGCCAGATCGGCGGCGATGATGTCACGGTCGCGAGCATCATGAGCAATCCCGATCAGGACCCGCATCTGTTCGGACCACCCCGGGCATAGTTAGGCAAATCTCCATGCGCAGATCGTTATCCTCAATGGCGCCGACTATGACCCATGGATGGATAAGCTGCTCAAGGCCTCGCCCAAACCCGGGCGCACTGAAATCGTCGTTGCCGACCTAGTGGGCAAGAAGGCCGGCGACAACCCGCATCTGTGGTACGACCCCGGCACCATGCCGGCGGCCGCCAAAGCGCTGGCGGAGGCCTTTGCCAAGGCCGACTCCGCGCATAAGGACGGTTATGCTGCTCGGCTGAAGACTTTCCTCGCCTCACTCAAACCGATCGACAGACAAGATTGCCGCCATCCGCAGCAAGTTTGCCGGTACGACAGTCACCGCGAGCGAGCCGGTGTTCGGCTACATGGCGAACGCGCTGGGATTGAAGATGCGCAACGAAAGCTTCCAGCTCTCAATCATGAACGATACCGAGCCTAGTGCCCATGACATGGCTGCATTCCAGGATGACCTCAAGGGCCATAAGGTGCGCGTCATGTTCTATAACAAACAGGCATCCAACAAGGCGGTCCAAACTCTCGTCGATCTCGCTCACGTGTCCAAGATCCCGGTGGTCGGCGTGACCGAAACCGCACCGCCGGACCTGTCCTACCAGGAATGGATGCTGACGCAGCTCAACGAAACCGAAAAAGCGCTAGCGGCGTCCTCTTCGTGAGCGTCGTATAACTGACTTAAGATTTCCTTTACTTGCCGGTCACCCAGCTCCGAGATGCAGGCTGCCGATCGGAGCCATTACATCTCACGTCACCAACGATTGGTCGCTAGCATGCGGACAAACTAAGACCGCCAAACGCTATGCAATGCATGATAGGCGCTATGAGTCGGCGGGGCGAATCGTCCAACATTTAAATGCGCAACAGTAGCTAGAACTGCCGAACTTGCAGACTGTCGAAGCCTTTCGCACGATAAATCAAGGCGGAGACGATCCAACTGGCGATGAAGATGCCAACGACCGCGAAGCCGAAATTCGTAAGGTTGTCGTTCAAGCCGCCAATGACGCCCCAGAACCCACCTACGAGGCCGAGCTTGTCGCCGATCAGTCCGAGGACTTCGACACTACCGATGAATAGGGCAACGACAACCGACGCCGCTGTGATTGTCAGGTTGTACCAGAGCTTGCGGATTGGGTTGATAAACGCCCAGCCGTAAGCGCCGGTCATCAACACACTGTCGGTGGTGTCCATTAGAGACATGCCGGCGGTGAACAGGGCGGGGAAGACGAGGATGGTCCAGAAAGACATGCCCTGCGCGGCCTGGGTTGCCGAAATGCCGAGTAGGCCGATTTCTGTGGCGGTGTCGAAGCCAAGGCCGAACAGGAAACCAATCGGGTACATGTGCCATGAGCGTGAGACGACGCGGAACACGGGCCGAAAAATCCGCGCAATGAGGCCGCGACCTGCCAAGAGATCGTCAAGGTCTTCGTCGATGATCTTCTCACCGCGACGGGCGCGCCCGAAAGCCGACCATATGCCCTTCAGAATGAAGAGATTGGCAATGCCGATGACCAACAGAAAAAGCGCAGATACAGTCGTTCCAATCACGCCACCGATGTTGTGGAACGCGTCGAGCTTGCCCTGCATAGCCATCGCCGTCGCAGCAATGGCGATGGAGGCGAGAATGACGATGGTGGAGTGTCCGAGTGAAAAGAAGAAGCCTACTGAGTAGGGCGACTTACCATCCTGCATAAGCTTGCGAACGACATTGTCGATGGCCGCAATGTGGTCGGCGTCGAAGGCATGCCGAAGGCCGAACATGTAGGCCAAGAAAGCCGTACCGAGCAGGACCGGCCGATCAACGAAAGCAATCAGCGCCCAAGTCCAAGCCGCGATGTTCGCCGCTATCAGGAAGGCATAGGTTATCGCAGTTTTCGATTTGATCAGTGATGGTTGATCGTCGAACGGATTTGGAAACATGCTTCTATCTTTCAACGCTTGCAACGCGCGCCATCCCCGGTTGTACGGAGACAGCTACTCTGGTGCAAGGTGTTCAACAGCGTTCATCGCCGCATCGCCGTATCGCTTGAAGTGCTACACAGGATGTTGTCATTGTTGACTATGGCTGCACGCCGAGGAACAATTGCTCTCGGCATTTTCTCGTTATGGTAATTTCGGGTAAACGCGCATTCCTCCAGACTCGGCTTGACGGAAAGGAGACCAAACATGCGACTTGCTTTTGCTTCTGCCATTGCCGGGATGCTAAATGCCGGAGCGTTCCTCACCACCGTTGCACTCGCCCACGACGATCCGAGGCCGCCACAGTCATCCTGTCGCCGGCGGACGGCGCCGTGGTTAAAAGCCCCGTCACGATGATCGTCAAATTCAAGAATGCATCGGATACGATGCATGACGCGGATACGAAGCCCGCGACGAACGACGCGACGAAGCAAATGGGTCAAATGGGGCAAATGGGCGAAATGCACGGCGATGAGCAACATCACGGCGCACATCTGCATCTAATCGTCGATTCGCCACTCCCGAAGACCGGCATGACGGTTCCAATGGACGAGAAACATATCCATCTGATGCATGGTGAGACGAAGACAATGCTGAACCTCGCGCGGGGCAAGCACACGCTCCAACTCATCATGGGCGGCGAGGATCATGTGATCCGCGCCCATGCGCCCCGCTCCAAGATGATCACCATTACTGTCCAATCAAGCCCCCGCAGAAAGAAGGCTCAATACCGCTACCTGATAGAGGCCCAGTGCCGCTCAGGATGGGCGGCGGCGCGCCGATTACAAAGTATCCATTTAATGTCTGTTTTCCATCAAGGTCTTAACAATTCATGCCGACAGTCTTTTCAATTACTTGCGCGACTGTAAAAACCGAGCGAACGCTTTCAGCGTCGTTTCTGAGACATGGTGCTCAATTCCTTCGGCGTCTGCTTCAGCAGTTTCAGCGGGAACACCCAGTGCGAGCAATATGTCTACGACGAGCCTATGACGGCCTCGCATCCGTTCCGCCAACGCCTGCCCAGTTTCCGTCAGGAATACTCCACGATAGGGACGACCCGTTGCCAGCCCCTCCCTCTTCAACCGAGAGATCGTCTTGATAGCGGTTACGTGGGAGACACCTAGACGACGGGCAACATCGGTCGGGCGCGCCTCGCCACTGGTGGCCAGCAGGTCCGCAATAAGCTCGACATAGTCCTCAAGCACCGCTGCCGATTGCGCCGAACGGGTTTTTCCGAACCGTCGCGCCTGGGTCAGTTCGGGCGGAAGCTCTCTGGCAGCGAGCTTCCGCTTTTCCTTCAGGTTTAGCATCGCGCCTTCCCGCTTCTCGATAACCGCACGGTTCACCTTGCGCCGAAAGAACGTGGATTTCAATCTTTCTGTCAAACTGTTGCCATGACTACACCTTGTGGATTGACATTTGAAGGCTCGTATATATTCTCGAACGTAGCAAGGGTTACATTTTGGCGCGGGTGCTGCATGCCTCCAACGATGTCCGATGTGATGCCCAAAAAAGGATCGCTGACCGAGCGAAGCGTATCGGCGGCTCGCGGGCTGTTGGGTGGCCAGCGCCGCGGAATTGGCGGCTATTTGGCCTTTGCCGGTCCCGCGGTGATCGTCTCGATCGCCTACATGGACCCCGGAAACTTCGCCACCAACATTCAAGCGGGGGCGAAGTATGGCTACGGCCTGCTTTGGGTGGTGTTGCTCGCGAACCTGATCGCGATGCTATTCCAGGCCCTCTCCGCCAAGCTCGGGATTGTCACCGGACGGAACTTGGCGGAGCTGTGCCGAGAGTTTCCCAGCCAGTTGTCTGGGTGATGTGGGTGATCAGTGAAATTGCCGCCATGGCGACCGACCTTGCCGAGTTCCTCGGCGGCGCTATAGGGCTAGCCTTGCTATTCAAAATGCCGCTCCTCGCCGGGATGGGCGTCACGGCGGTCGTAACCTATGGCATTTTGATGTTCGAAAGGTCTGGGTTCGGCCCGTAGAGCTGATCATTGGCAGCTTGGTCGGCATTATCGGGCTTTGCTACCTCATTGAGATGTTCATAGTTCCAGTCGATTGGAGCGCGGCAGCGTTGCATACGGTGCTGCCGCAGCTAGCTGATAGCGACGCATTACTGCTCTCCGTCGGCATCATCGGCGCAACCGTCATGCCGCATGCCGTCTATCTGCATTCCGGGCTGATGAAGCCCGCACGCCGGTCCATGACGACAACGAGCGGCGTAAGGTGCTGCGCTTCTCAAATCAGGAAGTCATCATCGCACTTGTTATCGCCGGACTGGTCAATATGGCGATGGTGATGATGGCATCGGGCGCCTTCCACGCTGGACACAGCGATGTTGCGGAGATCGAAACGGCCTACCACACGCTGACACCCTTGCTCGGTATTGGGGCAGAGGCGTGTTCTTGGTCTCCCTCATTGCATCGGGGATTTCGGGCTCGGCAGTTGGAACAATGGCCGGCCAAATGATCATGCAAGGCTTCATGAGGTTCCGGATCCCAATTCTGGTTCGGCGGCTGGTAACGATGATCCCAGCTTTCATCGTGGTTGCGCTCGGCGCCAACGCGACGAGTGCACTCGTCATTAGCCAGGTCGTGCTCAGCATTGCCCTGCCACTTCCGATGATCGCACTCCTGATGTTCACTCGACGCGCTGACATCATGGGTCAGTTCGCCAATAGCCGGCTAACCCACATAGCAGCGTTGTTTGCCACCGCGTTCGTGCTGCTTCTCAACACTTTTCTGATCGTGCAGACGCTCGGCATTCCAATTCCTGGATTGCCTGCTTCATGAATTTGTATATCGCCACCACTGGGCGAGCCAAAATCGCCACCTTGCCCGGTGATATCCAGATTTTGCTAAACAGCATTGGGCTGCGTTCAACGTCCCGCCGGATCGCCCTCGCAAGTCTGCTCCTTAAGGCTACGAGGCGACGCGTCACTGCCGAAATCCTCTACAAATAAGCGTGTGACGCTCGTTGCTCAGTTTCAAGGGCCACCGTTTGCAACGCGCTACGCAAATTCGCGCGAGCCAGATTGCTGAGACGAATTACAATTCGCCGATCAAAGAAGGCCTGGTTTGTCATTGCGAATGCGGATGTCCCACATCTGTTTGAGCTAAATTCGAAGCGATGAAATGAATACCTGTGTATACCGAAAATCTGATCTGCATTGATTAGCCGAAGGAATTGCCTAACGTCAGCGGACCATGATCGTGCTGCTGTGTTTCGTAATGGTCGCCTTGGGATGCTCCTCGTTGGCCTCCAGCAGTTCCAGGAAACCGGTTCCAGTAAGCCACCGCCGGTTCTTGGCGGAAATTCTATTTGGGGCTCGGGATGGAATAAATTGTCTTTTCCAACGTTATAGGCTGATGATAGGCTACCGCCGTGGGGATAAGGGCGTCGCGTATTATGCGCATCGGCTTGCAGGAAACTGGTGAGTTGCGTGGCGATCTATGCGGTCGCCCTTCACGTCATTTTGCTTGGCTTCGCGTCGGTCGCCGCCAATGCGTCAGCTACGGTCGATCCATTCTCCGTCATATGCCATAGCGTTGTCCATGCCGGTGCTGTGGGCGATGAGGCGCCAAGCAAGCCCGACCTTGTCCCTGGGCATGCCTGCGACCATTGCAATCTCTGCAACGCTGCGGCACCACCGCCAGCACCGGAGTCTGCTCTGCTCGGCAGCCTGCCACCGGCGCGCGTTCTGCACGCCCTTCGCCCATTGTCGACGCCGGTGCGCATCGGCACTACCTCGGATCCCAAACTCGCCCGAGGACCTCCGCTTTCGGTGTGATGGACGCGTTTCGAGGTTGAGCGGCTTTTGGGCCGTCAACCAAGTCATCACATTCCGATAAGCGGAGACCTTTCATGTTTCGAGTCGTATTGCGTGCGCTCGCGCCGGGATTCCTGGCTACGCTCGCGCTTATGACCGGCGCTTCGGCTCACTGCGTCGTCGGCGCACGCTTCCTTCCAGCAACACTCGCGATCGACGACCCTTGCGTCGCCGACGAACTGTCGCTGCCGACCATTAGCTACAGCAAGACCGCTGATATGCCTCCGGCGACCCAAGTCGATATCTCAGGAGAGATTTCAAAACGAATTACCGAGGATTTCGGCGTCTCCATCGGACAAACCTGGTCGCATATCAGCCAACCCGGAAACCCGACACTCGCCGGCTTCGGTAATCTCGAAACCACGTTCCAATACCAGCTCCTGAAAGACGGTCCGCATGAGCTCGCGCTGATGGCCGGGCTCATCGTCGACTGGGGCAATACCGGCGCCACAAGTACAGGTATCGCCACGACCTACAGCACGCTGACGCCGACGTTCTACTTCGGAAAGGGTCTCGGCGATTTACCCGATACTGTCGGATGGGCGCGTCCTTTCGCGGTGACCGGACAGATTGGCTATCAGGTGCCGACCAGCTCATTCGACCAGATCGAAGGCGTGCCGATCCCACAGTACTTCGTCTACGGCGCAACATTGCAATACAGCATGCCCTACCTGAAATCGAGCGTGGTCGATCTGGGCCTGCCCGAATTCTTCAATCACTTGATCCCGATCGTCGAAGCCCAGTTCTCGACACCGGCCGCTAACAATTACGGCTTGAGCTACGTGACGACCGGCACCATCCAACCGGGCGTGATTTGGGTTGGAAGCTATTTCCAGGTTGGCGTCGAAGCCATCATCCCCGTCAATGGCCAGAGCGGCAGTGGGATCGGCGGCATCGCACAGTTGCATCTCTATCTCGACGATATGTTCCCCGACACTTTCGGCAAGCCGCTATTGAGCAACTTGACCAATACGCAAAAAAGACCGTTCGGAGGCTGAAACATGCGCACACGAATCCTTATTGCTCTGCTGTCGCTGCTCTTGGGGGCGACAATTGAGGCCAATGCCCATGCCTTCCTGGATCACGCGGACCCTCGGGTGGGCAGTGCGGTGGCTGCCGCGCCGCGCCAGCTCACGCTCTGGTTTACTCAAAAACTGGAGCCTGCTTTCAGCAAAGTCTCCGTCACCGATTCTTCCGGTCAACGGGTGGATGCGGGCAAGCCCAACATCAGCGGCACCGTCATGCGGGTTCCACTGCGGGGAATTAAAGCCGGGACCTACCGGGTGTCATGGCACGCGCTTTCGGTCGATACCCACACGACGGAAGGGAGCTTCACCTTCCGCGTAGGGCAATAGCCCCAGGGGCTCCCATAATCGAAGACCGTCATGCCCGAGGCACTGATAGGCGCGCGCGCCGTCCACTTCGCTTCCACAGCGATGGTGTTCGGCGTCGTGCTTTTTAGATTCCAGATCGCAGAACCAGCATTCCGACAGGCGGCGGCATCCATCCTGGCGGCGAATAACAATTATTTTAGAAAACTGGCCTGGCTATTTTGGACCAGCCTTCCGCTCGCAGTTTTATCGGGGGCAATGTGGCTCGTGCTTTTAGCAGCGAATATCAGCAATGAGCCGATACCCGTAGTGGTATCCGACGGCACTTTATGGACAGTTCTGACCCAAACTCAAATTGGGTTTGTCTGGATCATGCGTTTGATCTTGGCAGCGTTGCTGGCTGTTTGGTCGTTGTTCGTAAATCCTGACTACAAAAGCGCATTCCGTTCAGGGTGGCTGCCGATATTCTGTGCGGCATCCTTCATGGGATCTTTAGCGTGGTCCGGCCACGCGGGAGGCACGCCAGGAATAGACGGTGACGTTCATGTCGCGTCTGATTTTCTACATCTGATCGCAGCCGGTGCTTGGCTAGGTGGCCTCTTGCCACTTACGCTGCTTCTTGCCTCTGCGCGCGATGCGCAGGATCAATCCATGCCTCTTCTAATGCGTGCGGCGACATTTCGATTCTCGACGGTCGGCTTATTTGCCGTGGGAACACTGCTTGCGACGGGTATTGTAAACGCCGCGATATTGGTTGGCAGTTTGCCTGCTTTGCTGGAAACGAATTACGGAAATCTGCTGCTCGCGAAGATCGCTCTTTTCGCAGTAATGGTGTGTGTGGCCGCCGTCAACCGGCTCCACTTAAGGCCACGCCTGCCGAATGCAGGCGCTATCCGTCAGCTCGCTCGCAATACATGGATTGAGATTGGCCTCGGTTTAAGCATCATCGTCATTGTCAGCGTGCTTGGAACTCTTCCGCCCGCCGCTCACTTGAACATGCACAATCACGCTCACACATCGAGCGGCTCAACCAATCCTGATGTCGCATTCGTACATATCCACTCGGACAAGGGCATGGCCGAGGTCACTATCGCTCCCGACCATCCGGGAGTCGCACGGGCGAGTATTCGACTTATGAATGAGGATTTTTCGCCCTTGGCTGCTAACGATGTGGCGTTCCTGCTCACACCTCAGGCACCCACCGGCACCTCACCCATTTCCCGCGCCGCAACACGCTTGCCCGATGGAACCTGGGAGGTTGACGAATTAAAAATTGGGCAGCCTGGCATCTGGGTTGTCAAGCTCACCGTTAAGGCGGACGCCGGCGAACCGTTCGTACTCGACGCCCCGATCGTGATCGAGCGATAGGCACTCCGCTGTTCAATACATATGCACAGTGACGTTCAGGAAGGGAAATGCCAACTAAATGATGCCTGCGACTTGATATCTGTGGAATCGACAAACGAAGGAGTCTTGTCATGAACGTATATGCGATCTGTTAGATCATCCGCACTTGCGCTTCTTGCTCTCGCCGCTATTTGCGCTGGACCAGCGTCAGCGCAACAGATCAAAGCCGGTGATCTCGTGCTCGATCATGCATGGGCACGCGCTACGCCGAAAGGCGCCAGCGTCGGCGGCGGCTATATGAAGATCACCAATACCGGAACCGAGCCCGACCATTTGGTCGGCGGCTCCACAGATATCTCCCGCGGCCTCGAAGTCCATGAGATGAAGATGGAAGGCGGCGTGATGAAGATGCGGCCGGTGGCCGGTGGCATCGAGATCAAGCCAGGGCAGACCGTCACGCTCGATCCGAGCGGGTATCATGTGATGTTCGTCGGCTTGAAGGAGCAGCTCAAGCAAGGCGATCATTTCAAGGCGACACTGCAGTTCGCCAAGGCCGGCAAGGTCGACGTCGACTTCACCGTCGAGGGTATCGGCGCCAAAACAGGCGGTGGCGACCACGCCATGCCGGGCATGGGCGGCATGCAGATGAAGTGACATAAGATGGCTAATTCCAGCGGCGGCAGGTGGTCGCAGCTTCGACGTGTTGCCGCCGCTTGGGATAGGTCCTATCTGGACTATTGATTTCGCCAGGAGGCTTGCAATGCCCGCGCTCGTGTCAACAGCCAGACTGTCGCGACCGCTGCTGCTGTTCGCGCTTGGCGCAGGCCTGATCGATGGCGGCGACGCTGACGCTTTGGGCCTATTACGACACCGCCGTGTTCTTCGAAATCGTGCGCACCGGCTGGACCGCACGCTTCTGATGCAGCCCGAGTGACGCCGATGACGGCGCCGAACGTCGCATATTCTGCTGGTCTTCTCCGCCTTCCTGGCCGGCCTCGTCATTTTCCTCGGCGTTATTCTGTTCACGACCAAATTATCAGGGAACGGCGGCGGTCCGTCGGCGATCGGCGGGCCGTTCAAGCTGATCGACCAGGACGGCAAGCCGATCACCGACCAGGATTTCAGGGGCCGTCCATTCCTGGTGTTCTTCGGCTACAGGCACTGTCCAGACATCTGTCCGATCACGCTGTTCGAAATGTCGGAGGTCTTGCGCGCGCTCGGCAAGGACGCCGACCAAGTCAACGCGCTGTTCATCACCGTCGATCCAGAGCGCGATACGCCAGCGATGATGAAGGACTATCTGTCGAGCTTCGATCCGCATCTGCGCGGCGCGACCGGCGACCAGAAGGCGATCGACGCGGTGGAGAAAGCCTATCGCGTCTACGCCAAGAAAGTCCCCACCGACAACGGCGACTACAGCATGGATCACACCGCGCTGGTCTATCTGATGGACAAGCAGGGCCGCTTCGTCGCGCCCTTCAAGCTCGATCGCAAGCCCGAGGCCGCCGCGGCCGATCTGCGGCGCTATCTAGTAGCGCTCCTCACCGCGCGGCTGCGAAGTTCGCCGCACTAGCGCCCGACAAAAGTTTCTCAATGGAGCTGGAAAGGTTGGATCTATTGGGATCGCAAATACGCCGTTTTGGAAAACGCAATTGGCAAAATCAATCGCTTAGGCGAAAATCTGATCATCTATGTCCCTCTCATGTTCGACATACTTCCTGGAGGTAATGACAATTTGAAGTTTGAACGAATATTCAACGAGGCGCCCGCCTGGCTCCTGAAATTCACTGCCATCGAATGGGATGGAAGGATTTTTGGCTTCCAGCTTCGCGAGCTGGTCGGAACGCCAGCGTTGGGACGAGTAGCTCGGCTCGGCCGAAATAAATGGCCATCTCTGCCTGAAAGAACGATCGATGCCGGAGGACCATGTTCGGAACCGGACGAACCGTGGAAAAAATTGTAGAGCGCCGGTGCCACTCGATGAGGTAGGCACCCGTAACCACCGCCGTTCCGAATGATCCATTCGATACCGGCGCCACATCTGATTTCAGGAAATGTTCACTATAGGTGCAAACGCATCATTTCTCTGAGTGCGTGTCGGCGTGACAAAGCGGATACCCGGCTGATCAGCAGAAGTCGATAAATTCGATACCGGCGCGCCAGGTCAAGGAGGGTCGACGCCCCTGCACCCGCGGCGCGCGCCCGTGCGGCGCGTCATATTGGTGGTCGCCCAGGTTTCGTCGATCCTTGCGCAGCTTTGCATCTGGGCCGCCGCCGTTTTCGTCGATGAACTCGGACTAGTTGACCGCCTCCTCCCTCAGCAGCGGGTATTATTTTTTCGAAAAACAACCCCAAGCAAAGTAAGTTTGTGCGCGGCTATTTGGACCGTGTTGGCCGCTGACGTTTGCGCATTCGCACCCCGGCGCCGCCGCCATTCTCGTCTATGAATTCGATGCCGGCCAACTCCAAGGCACGGCGAACCGCCAGGTCAATGGCGGCCGTCATAGAGCTCGCGGCCGACGCCTAGCTCGGTGCGGCGGGTAGTTGTCACGCCGATTGCATTCGACAGGTTCGTTTTACTTCGACTGTTTTGGTCGGTGCTGCTTGCTGAGGCGCACTCCAGGACCACCGCCGTTTTCGTCAATGAACTCGACGCCGGCACGTTCGAGTGCCTCACGGATAGCTTGAACCGATTCTTTCGATACTGGCCTTCTGGACTTTTCAGAATCGACGACCGTAGAAAGCCCAATTCGGGCTGCCGACGCCAGTGCCGGTTGCGTAAGACTAGCAATCCCCGGGCACCACGACATTGGGCCGTGGTTAAAATATCAACATTTTCTGTTGACATCGCGTTTTCCAGTCAATATAAAAGTTGATGACCCTAAATGGAGTTGTGCCATGAGTTTTGCCTTCGCCGCCACTACCTACCGCGCCATACGCGACCGTATCCGAGCCCAGGACCCCAAAATCGATGAGCAGACCCTCGCCGATACGGTTGAAGGCCTCACCGACCTGCATGAAATCCTGGCCGCCATTATCCGCGCGGCACTGGCCGATGAGGCAATGGCCACAGGGCTCAAGTGCCGGATTTCCGACATGCAGGACCGGCTGGACCGGCTGCAGGACCGGGCCGCCAAGCGCCGTCAAATCGCCAAGGACGTGATGGTCGAGCTCGATCTGAAGAAACTTGAGGCGCCGGATTTTACCGCTTCGACTGCGACCCGGAATGCCCGCCTTGGTGGTGCTCAATGAGGATGCCGTACCCAAGACCTATTGGGAGCCAGGCGAGCCACGCCTGAGGCGCCAAGTCTTGGCGAGCGACCTCAAAGGGGGCGCCGAGGTCGCCGGTGCCACCCTCTCCAATCCCGAACCGGTTTTGAGCGTGAGGACACGGTGATGGGCTTCTCAGCAAGACAAAGGCTGGCGCTGCAGCGCAATCTCGATCACCGGCAGGTCCGCACCCGCGAGTTCCATGGCCGCGAGCTCTCCTATATCGAGGGATGGTACGCGATCTCAGAGGCCAACCGGATCTTCGGCTTTGACGGCTGGAGCCGGGAGACCATCGAGACCAAATGCGTCCTGGCCCGCGAGAACCGCGGCACCTTCCTCGCCGTCTATATCGCCAGGGTGCGAATCACCGTGCACGCCGATGGCGCAACCATTATCCGGGAAGGTCACGGCACCGGTGAAGGGCGCGGAACATCGCCGGGCGAGGTGCACGACATCGCACTCAAGGCCGCGGAAACCGATGCCACCAAACGGGCGCTTGCCACGTTCGGCAAGCCGTTCGGATTGGCGCTGTATGGGAGCGGCAAGACTGCCCCCTCCCCGCGAATATCAGCGCCAGAGCCAAAACTGGTTGATCAAGGCCAGCGCCAAGTCAGTCTGCCGCCGGATGACACCACCCCGATCCCGCGGCCATCCCGCTACTATGGCCGCCGCCAGGATCTGGTGACCCGGGATCGGGCTCAGGGAAGACGGCAACTGTCCGTCCAGCCTTCAGGCGATACCTCGATTGTCCCGGCGTCGGGCGAACTATTACCGGGGCAGATCGACAAGAGCGCTCTCACCCTAGGCGAACCCAAGAGACTGCGTGACAAGGATCATCTGCGGTTCGTGGCATCACAGCCGTGTCTCGTCTGCGGCCGTCAGCCATCGGATCCGCATCACCTGCGTTTTGCCCAACCCAGAGCCCTGGGTCTCAAAGTGAGCGATGAATTCACCGTCCCTCTCTGTCGTGACCATCACCAGCAACTGCATCAAGCCGGCAACGAATTGGCGTGGTGGCACGACTTGAATATCAACGCACTTGAAGTCGCCAAAGGGCTTTGGGCGCAGAGCAGGGGCAAGCTCTATCAGATGGCCGCGCGGGCTTACGAACAACAAGCAGGCACTAATCCACCTAATACCGAGGCAGCCCAGCCTGAGGACGCCGCCAAATTACCGAACGAACCCAATTGATCGCGCAAACCACTCCATGGCTTCGGAAAGACAAGTTTCAGCCAACCGGCAAAACGCGGCCAAAAGTACTGGCCCCATCACGCAAAATGGCAAACTGCAGTCGCGCCGCAATTCCCTGCGCCATGGCCTCACGGCGGCGGCCGTGGTTCCGGCGATCGAGGATGCGGAGGAATTCGAGCGATTTGCAGCCGCGATCAGGGCCGACTATCAGCCCGTTTCAACAATCGAGCACGAGCTGGTCGCAAGACTCACATCGCTGCTGTGGCGACTGCGACGTTCCACCCTCATCGAGACCAATCTTTTCCAGCTGCAGGCACGGCTTGCGAGGGAGCGGGATCTCGAAGCCCGAGATGGATCGGACGCCACCAGCCCAGGGATGGGAACCATTTATCGGCTGCTTCGCAGTCCAGATACCCTTGTGCCCTCGCCCACAGATACAAACAAACCCGAGCCCAACCATCATGGAGCCGACGCTCCAAATGCACCCGGGAACGCCTCGCCCTACCCAAATCCGGCGACAATCTTCTTGCGGCTCTGCAATCTAAATAGCTTCCCGATCGAGCGGATCAATCGGTACGAGACGGCTCTATGGCGACAAGTCGCTCAAACACTGTTCATTCTTGACGTATGCAAAAAGCAAGTACCGCCCCGCTAGCCTGCAAGTGTTTGACCGGACGCACATATTGGGTTCGTTTTGAAATTTGCTTAAAGCGCGACGCTCCAACGGATGGAAAGAACAATCTCAAATATCGGCCGATTGCCGCGGAGCTTGTTGACGCTGGCGCATGGCCGCAAGAGCCAGTTCCTCCAAAAAGAATGAAGGATGCACGAGCCGCCGACGAATGTCGGTATCGGGAGTAAAGCAGACATCGAGCGGACATTGCCGACTCCAGCGCGCGCCCAACTCTGAAGTCTCAAATATTGCTAATCCGGCATGTTCTCACCGCGGCCGAAGTGGTGCGGACCACCATGAAAATTATCGCCGGAATGCTGCGGATTTGGTCGCATGAACCGTGCTAATATCGTAAATCGGCGTTTTTGTCCGTCATCGAAGCTTTGATAAAGAGGTGCCAGCGCATCTGCGAGATGTTTCAAAACAGCACCACGTGTGCTCAAGGCATCGGCCAACCGCTGCAATCGCATAACTGGATCAGAGGACGGTTGCTGTTCGGGCTTAGCTGCGGACCCCTCCATCCGCATCTTAATAAGATCACGCAATGATTGCTCGAAGGTCGGCCAGATCTTTTCTTGATCTGCTTTGAGTTTGAGTCCCGCATGCAGCGCCGCGATACGTGCATCGGCAAATGCTGCCATGTCCTCCATATTGAACTTGGGTGCCCAATGCACCGCCGCAATGTCTTCATTGGTATTGGTAGCCGCGCCCCTGTCCTCTCCGTTAGCGCTAGGCCCTCTCGGACCTTGCTGCGCATAGACGATCATCGATCCCGCGATCATAAGCGCGGCCGCGCAGACGAATGCTTTTTTCCACATGGTGCATGCTCCTAAATCGTTCAAACCAAATATATCGGCAATCTATGTCATGGTCACAACAATTTAAGACCATTTGATGAAGAAACTTGAATTGGTTGCAGTCGCGACTGAGACACCAGGCGGCGAGGTTCGCACGCCGTTGGCGCGTATGTTGCCGAGGGTCATGGGGGTGGGGATTGCATTGGCTGCCAGCCGATGGAAATAGATAGACAGCGTAAGGAGCCGTAGCGGGACAGCCTAAGGAGCACAGCAATGCGAATTATCAAGGTATCTTACTCGTTGCGTTGGCGCCTTTTCGGCCGCTGCCGAGGCGCAGTATTGCGGTTACGGCGGAGGATGGCGTGGCGGCGGATAGGGCTATTACGGCGGGGGTGTGCCGCTGGCGCGATCCTCGGCGGATTGCTCGCTGCGCCTTGCTATTAAGGGGGCGGCCCCTATTCAATCCAGGCCCCGGCTACGCTTAGGGCCTCCTCCGGGATCGTGGCCTACTGCATGCAAGGGTTCAGATCGTATGATCCTCGTAGCGGCACGCATTTAGGCAATGATGGATATCGGCACCGTTGTCCTTGAGCGATCGAGATTGTCACTGAACGCCGCTGGTCTCGCAGCCGCCTGATCAAAACACCTGATCGGATTTCGGAGAGACCGCCGCGAGGCGGTCTTTCTATTAGTGAGCAAAGATCAAGAAACTGAACTCGGCCGCCGGTCGCTATTGCCGACATGTCTAACACCACTTTAAGTAGCTTCCAATTCATCCGCGACCCGGCATGATCATCGTCGGCAATGTGAGTCGTGTGTTTAGTAAAGATGACTTGTCCGCAATTCGAAACTAACGCACAAACGGTGTCCGTCGAGAAGCGGAAGACTGCAAGCTATTTGTTTGCTGAGCAAGACTGGAGCCGAACCGACATCGCATTCTAGCGCCGACTCTTTAGGATGATTACAAAGTAACAGCTTAGTAGATTTCTAAACTAAGAGATGACTCTACATTAGAGAAACTCCAATATTGGCCATCATCTATTGACTGCAAGGATTATCTCTAACAGTAGTGATGAGCCGTAAGTCATGCGCCGTAGCCTTTGATGCGGAGCCTTGAACTCCGATAATTGGAGGAAGTCACTGTGTCCTTTCGTTGTCTCGCGCACCTGCACCCGCGTTATTGTCTTGCCACGCAATTTGTCTCCGTCGATTTTAGTTTGCGTGACAGCATCACCGTAGAGATTCTGTCTTGCATCGATAGACGCGCGAAATTCAGAAGGTGTCTATTTGTCGGAGCTGCGTTGGTCTGCCTCTACCTTACCAATTCAGCACGCGCTCAAGACACCGCCTTTCACGAGGCTGAAGATAAATACATGTTTGGGTTCGTTGACGGATCCGACATCGGCAACGAAGGAGAGAAGGCAATCGAATTTGAAACAACCGGAGCATTTCAGAAGCGCGGGGGCAGATATTCCGCAGTGGAGCAAGAGCTGGAATTCGAGCACGTCCCGACCCAATTTTTTGCCTATGAGCTGAGCGCCCATGCGATTGCGCATTCGATCAGCGGCGTCGAGGGCCTCGATGACATCAACCATGCAGCGTTTAGCGGCGCTCTCGGCGAAGCTGAGGTATCTCATCATTGGGCGCGGGCCCGGTTCGCCCATCGGCTTGACGATTTCTGCCCAGCCGGAATGGTCCCGTATCGACGGTACGGATGGTACGCAAACACAGGATTACAGTAGCGATTTTCGTATCGTTGCGGATACCGAACTTATTCCAAATCGGCTCTACGCAGCCTTTAACGTCAGTTACGTGCCGGAGACGGCCAAGGGCGCCAGCTGACCCCAACTGGCAGAACAGCTCAGGCCTCAGCTTATCAACCGCGCTTGCCTACCGAATTACTCCAACCGTAACAGCAGGCGCAGCACTGGAATACGACCGTGCTTATAATGGCTTGGCATTTCAAACCTTTGATGGTCACGCGCTTTATCTTGGACCGACGTTACAAATTAATTTCAGTCCAAAAATACTGCTTGCTGCGGCATTTATGGCCCAGGTTGCGGGTCATGCAGCAAATGATCCACGTGCGTTAGACCTGACAGATTTTTCGCAATATCGCGCCAATCTGAAATTCGAAGTTGAATTCTAGCGCTTTCGAGGGAAGAGGGACAGGACATGAAACAATCACCCATCAATAAAGTTTGGCCTCGCAATCATGGCTCTAATGCTCGGCTCTTTTGCTTCAACGCTGCCGGCAGGCGCCGAAGACTCAGTGACTGTGAATATTTCACTCAAGGATCATCGCTTTCAGCCGGCCGAACTACATGCGCCGGCCAAAAAGCCGATCATGATCATAGTGAAAAATCTCGATCCCGCGCCGGCGGAATTCGAGAGCAATATGCTGCGCGTCGAAAAAGTCGTTACCGGAGGCGGTACAATCACGTATACGGATCCGTCCACTTGATCCTGGACGTTATCGCTTCTTCGACGACTTCCATCAAGAGACGCAAGGTTATCTGGTCGTCCAGTAATAGAGGCCGAAATGATTGCTGCATTGATCATCGTCTTTCGTGAAGTCATCGAAGCCGGCCTGATCGTCGGAATTGTGCTTGCAGTTACGACCGGCATCGCGCGGCGTGGGCGTTGGGTTGCCGCAGGTATCGCCGCAGGTATCGCGGGAGCTACACTGGTGGCGGTCTTCGCTGACGCACTCTCCAGTGCATTAGCGGGTGTCGGTCAGGAAGTATTCAACGCAAGCATTCTGGCCTTAGCTGTCGTGATGCTATCCTGGCACAACATCTGGATGGCACGGCATGGCCGTGAACTGGCAGCACATACGAAAGAGATTGGTGAGGCGGTTGCTGCAGGCTCACGCTCGCTTGCAGCGCTTGCGATCGTTGTTGGAGTTGCTGTGCTTCGTGAAGGTTCAGAAATTGTGCTTTTTTTATACAGCCTGACGCTTTCTGGCGGCGCATCGATGTGGGAGCTGTTAGCCGGAGGGGTAGTCGGGCTGTTGCTCGGTTGCGCCGTCAGCGCTCTTACGTTTTTCGGGCTCGTCAAAATTCCTGCTCGATACCTGTTTGGTGTCACAACGACCCTGATTACGTTCCTGGCTGCGGGACTTGCCGCGCAGAGTATCGTATTCCTTCAACAGGGTGGCCTCGTCACCGCCTTGGACCGGACCGCTTGGGACACGTCCGGAATGCTCCGCGACAGCAGTCTCATTGGTCGTGTGTTGCACACACTCGTTGGTTACACCGATCAGCCTTCCGGAATGCAGGTCGTCGTTTACGTGATCACGTTGCTCCTCATCTTTTCTCTCACACGATTACTCGCCCCGACCAAGCCTGGGCGGCCAAACGTAGCGGTTGCGTAAGGTCTTGGCCTTTACAGACCAAAATGCATGAGTATTTGCTGACAAAATGGAATAGTCTGAGCATATTATATTCTTCCGACATAGGAGTGCGCCAATGAAAGGCGATCCCAAGGTTATCGATTACCTCAACAAGGCACTGCGGCATGAACTCACCGCGGTGAACCAATACTGGCTACATTACCGGCTGTTGGACAACTGGGGCTACAAGACGCTTGCCAAGCAATGGCGCAAGGAGTCGATCGAGGAGATGCAGCATGCGGACAAGCTTATCGAACGCATCATCTTTCTCGATGGGTTTCCCAACATGCAGACTCTTGAATCCCTCCATATCGGCCAAACCGTGAAAGAAGTACTGGAGCGAGATTTACAGGCCGAGATTGAGGCGCGCTCGCTTTACGAAGAGGCCGCTACTCATTGTCACTCAGCCAAGGATTATGTGACACGCGACCTGTTCGAACAGCTGATGACGGACGAGGAACATCACATCGATTTCCTCGAAACCCAACTTGACCTCGTCGCTAAGCTTGGCCTTGAGCTTTACGCCCAGCACCATATCGGCGAAATGGGCGAGGATGGTGAAGACTGATTGTGCCGGGCCGCTGCCGCCCACACCCATCACGTGCTCGACGCGCTCGGTGACTAGCCGCTGCCGACTGGCCTCGATTTATGAGTGCGGGCCCTATCCGTCGAAAACTCACGTCTTTCTTGCTGCTTAGCAGACGCGGCGCTAATGTTCATGTCAAGTCGTGAGTCATCTGGAGAATATCGGATAGACTTTCGATCCCGCTGCTGCCTATTTTCGTTGTATCAAATTGACTGTAGGACCATGTCCACGATTGATGTCAAATCTTCGATAGCACCGGCTCGCAACTGCGGATCATGCGCCCTTTGCTGCAAGCTCATCGGTTTTGCCGAGATCAACAAGCCGATGGGCCAATGGTGCCCGCACTGCCTCAAAAGTAACGGATGCAGCATCTACAATTCCAGACCCAACGAATGTCGGAACTTTAATTGCGAGTGGTTGACCAATGAAAATTTTGGCGACGAGTGGCAGCCGATGCGCTCAAAAATAGTGATCTGTCATGTGCGTGACGGCGACACAAGCAAACTGGTTTTTCATGTCGATCCTGGCTCACCGCTGTCCTGGAGAAACGAACCGTACTACAGTCAACTGAAGCGATTGGCCCGGAATGGTCTCGGGCATAATGGGATCATCACTATTAATGTTGGCAAACGAGTGTTTGTAGTGTTGCCGAACAAAGACGTAGATTTGGGTATATGTGACGTAGATGACAAAATTTTAATCGAGAAAAGTTGGAACGGATTAGATTGGGAGATCGAGGCTTACAAAAAGCCGCAGGACGCGCTGACAAGAAGGGCATTACAAAATCGCCCGTAAAGACGTTTCATTTTGGCTGAATCTGAACCGGGGGGTGCCAACGATTTGCGGCGATGAAGAACAGCAAAAGCCTCAGCCATCTGAGCAGGGGGCGTAAGTTGTGTCCGACGACAGCGAGCACAGCGTTGACGGTATGGCCTTGAATCGGCGAGATAATTGCGCCCCTGCGCGAGTGATTGGCTCTTGCTCGTACATTTCGTTTCAATTCGGCCCAACGCCCAGCCTGCGCGCGATTGGCAATCAAATTTGCAATTCCATGCCGCTCAAAACGCTACGATAGCATCCTCGCGCGTCGCGGCGATTGATCGGGAGCGAAGCGTCGATGCTGAATTGCTATGGGCGCTGGTTGCTACCGCACTTCTTCTGAATGGCCTCGTAAAGATCGACACCGCCGATTGTGTAAAACTTGGGTGGAATTTCTAGATTTTGCAGAGTTTTATTTTCAGCAGTCCCAAGATTTAAGGTGACCGGCCCCTTCACGTACCAACGCCCGCTGAAGTTTTTAGTGAACTCCTTACACGGAATTGTGTCTGGTGGAAGCGGCGACCCGCCTTGCTTCGCAACGGTGACTGGCAATTTCTCTGGCCTCTTCTTTACGGGCTTCCCGGCCGCCAGCGGCTCAGGCAAATCCGCCTTATTCACCCAACCCTGCTGCATCGCATAGGCGACGATCTTTTCAGCGACTGCATTGCCGAGCCTACGCGCCTGCGTCTCTAAGTTAGGCGAGAGGTTCACGTCAGCCGCACTTTTCGCAGTAAGCACAGCGGCAATCTGTGCGTTGCGCGCCGCACCAGCCGATCCGGTAATTACGGCGCTGGACTGTCGCTCGCTCTGCGCTTGCGCCGTAAAAGTAACCAATTGCTTCTTGGTGCCCTCGGAGACTTGAGACAGGGTGATGTCGGCAACCACGCCGCCGCCCGAGCCGAAAGTGACCGGGTTGTGCTGGGTGCGGTTGCCCCGATCGGCGGCATCCAGCTGGCCGGTGACCACCAATGTCCCCTCCTTAGGCGTGGTTTCCGCGTCGCTCCCCGGCTGTGTATTGAGCCCAGCCTCGTAGCGCAAGATGACGACGATCGTGGCCACAACTTCGTCATTCACTCGCTTGGCGGCGATCCCCTTGACGGCGTCATTGGTTAGATTGCCGAGCTTGCTTTCCAATCGCGCGATAAATTCGCGGTCGACCACCGCTACATCGGATGAGAACACAAAATCGTTGACAAGGACCATCGTCGGCCGGGTCGGTGCACCACTGACCGAAGTTTGCGCCACCTGCACGCCCGCGCTCGCACAGCCGGCAACAGCCAGCGCGATCGAACAGATAACGAAATAGACAGGGCGTGGAACAAACATTCGGCCAGACTACCACAGCTTCTGGCGTCGAAAGAGTATCTGGCGCAGATGCTACCTAAATTTAATCGCGCGAACGTGGCTGAATTACTAGGGGCGAATTGGCGACATTGCCGGCAACCCGCTCGGATTCGCCGAACGCACCGCGATTGGCCCACAGCGCTTGCGGCGCATTGCCAACGATGGCACGGTTACATTATCGCTGAACGGACTGGCATCGATAAGGTTGTGATGATCGCAGGGTCGAGATACCACGCAGTGAGCATTCGCATATCGTGGATCAGGGACATAGGGCATCAGCACATGCCGAGCGCCGAGGCCTGGCTCATCGGCAAACACCGGATGTCGGGAGAGGAAAATGGTATCTCGCCAATCTGCCCGCGCTTCACCACAAGGTACGAGGTGGTGATGCGCTCATGACCATGATCGATTACGCCTATTACCAGCATCGCCGCCTCGCGAAAGCGAGCGCCCCGCCATCGTCGAGTCCGTCGCTCGACTACCACATCAATGATGCCAGAACACCCGAAGATGGATCGGCGCCGAACCGCCTCGTAAATGAGCCTACCAAAGTATTGCTACGAAACTACTGACCGCCGCCGCAAAGCTACGACCAGACCCATAATCGGTATTATATTGTTTTGGTACTCGTGTATTCGAGACTCAAGTATATCTATGGAAAAGTCGGCGTCCCCGGCTAAGCGGCTAACGTAGCCAGCGCTATGAGCAAAACAGCCCCCCATTGCAAGGGACCTATTCTGAGGCACAATTACTTCTTGATTGTTGTGCTCACTGTCATTTGCGAAAAGCGTAAAAACGAATAACCCATCGTCTCTAAGGCAAGACGCTGCTGCATGGAACACTGGCGTTAAATCGCCGAAGTGAATTAATGTGGCAGCACAGGTTATCGCGTCATAACAATTAGAATGTCCTGACATGAACGACAACAAGTCCTCTTGATATGTATGGTCGTATATATTCTTTTCTCTAACCTTCTCCAGCATGGCGGATGATATATCGACTCCATCGAGTCTGTTTGCCAAGTCGTGCACCAAAGCTCCTACAAGGCCAGTGCCACAACCTGCGTCGAGAATATCCAACTTTTTTGATTTATGCGGCAGTTTCTTAAGTGCCTCCGCCACCAACTGATGCCCAAAATAGTAAATCTGTCCCGAATCCCAATTATGAGCTCTTTTCATATAAAGTTTGTTTAGGTGACCTTCTGAAGCGCGCATGGGCATCCGTTCCAGACCTAGGCTCGCAAGCAAGAGTCGAGCACCTAAATTATCCCGAGGGTCGATCTCCAGCGCTCGTCTGTAGCTGGCATCCGCATCAGCAAGGTGGCCAAGCCCTTGAAAGCTAGTGCCAAGGTTGAGATGAGCCTCAGCGTAGTCAGGTTTAAGGGCAATCGCATTCTGATATTGCACCACCGCCTCATCCAGTTTGCCCTGGTCGGTGAGTAGGGTGCCGAAATTGTTGTGCACTTCGGCGAAGTCTGGCTTGAGGGCAATGGCCCTACGATAGCAGGCAATCGCCTCGGGCAGCTTTCCCTGGTCTTTGAACGCAATGCCGAGATTATTGTGCGCCTCCGCGAGATCCGGCTTGAGGGCGAGGGCGCGTTGATATTGCGCCACCGCCTCGTCCAATTTGCCTTGGTCGTAAAGTAAGATGCCGAGATTGAGGTGGGCTTCAGCATAGTTGGGCTTAAGGTCAAGGGCGCTGCGATAGCACGCCGCCGCCTCGTCCAGCCGTCCCAGGTCTTTGAGCGCATTACCGAGATTGTTGTGAGCCGCGGCGTAGTTCGGCTTGAGGGCAAGGGCTCGCCGATAGCAGGGGACCGCCTCGTCCAGCTTTCCCTGGTCTTTGAGCGCATTGCCGAGATTGTTGTGTGCCTCGGCATAGTTCGGCTTGTGGCCAAGAGCACGGCGATAGCAGGCGACTGCCTCTTCCGGCTTTCCCTGGTCTTTAAGAGCATTGCCGAGATTGTTGTGCGCCTCGGCGAAGTCTGGCTTAAGGGCAAGCGCACGTTGATATTGCGCCACCGCCTCATCCAATTTGCCCTGATCGCTCAGTAGGGTGCCGAGGTTGTTGTGCGCTTCGGCGAAGTCTGGCTTAAGGGCAACGGCGCTACGATAGCAGGCGATCGCTTCGTCTAGTTTTCCCTGGGCTCTGAAGGCTAAGCTTAAGCTAGCATGGTATTCGGCGGATTTGGCGTTGATTGCAATCGCCTTACTGATCATGTCAACGGCCAAATCATGGCGCCCCTCCTGGCAGGCAAGCACCCCGAGCAGGTGCAGGCTTTCGGCGTGATGGGGAACAACAGCCAGAACCTGCCGGTAGAGGCTTTCGGCTTCGTTCAACTGCCCGGCCTGATGGCATCGGGCCGCATTAACGAACACTTGCTGAATGCCCGGCGGCACTCCTTGAATCACCGGTCCGCTTAACTTCCTTTCCGCCCGGCGTTGTTTACGGTTCATGTGGTACCAGTCAGTCCCGCAATAGACAGACCATCCGTCTACCCTAACGGCATAGTAACTTAGTCAATCACTTCCGAGAATGCCGAAGCCGATCGTGGCGGCGAAATGCCCGCCACGCGGATTCCTCGCGCCGGCAAAGCATGTATGGGCTGCCTGCCGTGTAAGGGAAAGCCCAGCGCGGCAACCACGCGCGCTCGGCTCAGTTAAGAGCTAGACCAGGTGTGGCCGGCGTCCGGGATCGCGTTTTGCGGACGGCTGCACCGCTATCAATGTGCAGGATTTTGCAGAGCGCAAGCCGGGGGCCCAAACGAAAGGAGCGGCCCAAAGGCCGCTCCCCGTAGATTTTTCTCACTTAATTGGGCGGTCCGTACCAGACCGGGGCCCAAGAGCCATCGCTTTGGCGGCGCAACGTGCAATTGCGATAGTCGCAGTAGTCGTACAGGCCGCGCGTATAATAAGGATGCGCAAGGCTCCATGCCCCTGCCTGCGCAAAGTCCAAAACGACTGGCCACTCTCCGGAATAATAGCCGAATGGTGGCGGTGGTGGTGCGGCCGAGTGTAGCGCCTTCTTCTTCATACCATCAGCGCTGGCGTTGCCCACCATGGCAACTGAAATGACAGCAAAGACAACCGCTGTCGTTGCAGCAATTGCCACCTTTTTCACGTTGGCATTCATGCGAAATACTCCCTTGGGAAGAGTGGTTCCCGCCGCGGCTACCATTTGAATTCCAGCGATGCCAACAACATTTGGACGTTGTAATTCGGGTTGTTGAGGGCCATGAAGAGCGCGTACGATCCGCTTGCGAAGGTCGGGTCATACGGCGCCACTGGATCATTGGCCCAGTTGCTGATCGAATTGCGCTCCCATGCGTAGTGGAGCTTGGCTTTGATCACGCCCTTCCAGCCAAGTTGACTGACCCAATCCTTGTCAAACGTATATGTCGCTTCCGCATCCAAACGCTGGAACCAGGTCGTGTAATTGGGGAATTGCCCGCCGGACGCGGCGGTGGGTGCCGGTGTGAGGTTTACCTGGTCGACGCCCATCGACGCCGTGTAGCGCAATTCCGTGTCAAGTTTGCTTGGAATGGCCGCCCATCTCAACACGGCCGTGACAGTATTCACGTAGGTGTTGTCGCTTGTTTGCACCGCGGTAGAGGTGGTTGGGACGGCAAGGTTGGCGCCATGGCCGCCGCAACTGCAGTTGTACAACAACTGATAGTAGTTCTCATACATGTAGCCAACGGTGATTGATGTGTCGGCATTGATTTTATAGGTAGCATCGATGCCAGCACTCCATGAACGGCTTTCCTGCAATCCCTCTTCGCCAGGACCAACATTAGGATTCGCATTCACAACATTGTAACTGTTATTTAGGTTGTACTTATCATCCTGATATTTGAACGTCGGCGTGATCAAAAGCCCGGGAGCGACAACGATATCCGCGAGAAGATTTATTTTCGCTCGATCGCGATTATCGATGAACAGCTGCCGATAAGCGGACGAATAGAAGAATGAGGTGCTAGAGGGCACCGGTGAAGTGATGCCTTGAGGGAATTGGATGTTTGCCACGTTATCAACGTAATCATAAGTCCCGTAGCGCCGCTCGGAATAGAGGCCACTCGCGCGCAAAGTAGCCCAACTCGTCGGCTTCCAATCGGCATAGACTTTGGCGCCATTCTCGTTGGTGTAGTTGACGTCGGCTTGCGTCCAGTCATATCGCTCGTAGGTGTAGTCGGCGCCTAGATTCCATTCCTTCGTCGGCCGCCAGTTCAAACCTTCGCTAAAGTTCTGCTTGACGTATTGCATCGACAAGCTGGAGATCGGCGCCTCGGTTCCTATTCCTCCCGCCCCAGCTGCTTGATCATAGCTGATCCAACCTTTCAAGAACTGCACCATCGGCGTCTGGTTATCGAAGTTGTAGTAGCGGTAGGTGATTTTGTTAGTCAGTTCGGGCGTTATCTTTGTGGTGATCACATTGGCGCTCAATAACGTGTTGATGGCGCCGTTCAAGCTCGATGCCGGAAGCGGAAAAGTCGGATCCTGGGTCGACATCGGGATGAACGAGTCGTTCTGCCGCATCATCGTGTAGCTGAGTGTGCCGGCATAGCGGCTGTTCCACGGTAAATCGGCGCCCAGCGTTCCGCTAAAGGCATTGGCATTGTTGCTTGGCCACGTCGATTCCCGAGCGGTGGTTCCCGATAGGCCGTTATTAAACGGATCTGCGACCGTATAAGACGACATGTTGTCGGTATATACTGAGCCGTTATAGGCCAATTTGAAATTATACCGCTTTCCCCAAGGCGAGGTCCCGACATATTCGCCGTTCACGCCGAAATTCTGCGTGGTGTCGTCCACCGGCCGTGGGACCTGAGTGGGCCCATAGCCGAAGCTGGGTCCAAAACCAACGACACCGTCAACCTGCGTGCCGCTGCGGTACAAATGGGAATAGTCCGCCTTGATGTCCCAGGCATCGGTCGGCGTCCACCGAAGTTGAGCGGATCCGGTATCGCGCTTAATGCCAATATCGGTGTTATAGAGAAATGGATTGATGCTTCCGGGCAGTGCGGTACTTGTGCCACGCACAAAGCCGGGAGGCAGCGTCAGGCTGCTGGTTCCGACACCCTGATAAAAGGTCTGCGCGCTGGTGCTATAGAGATGAGGAGTCTGATCCCAGTCGAAGTTGAAGTAGACTTGGCCGGCCTTCGATGCGTCGAGATAGTAGCTCTGATCGTCATAGCCGACGTTCTTGCCGCCGACGTCGATCTGGTAAAGCCCGTCCTTACTCCCCGTGGATAGCCAGAAATTCCCGAACGCCCCCGGCCTGAGGTCGCGGTATTCATAGAACTTGGCCAGGCTGTCCTGTCCTCGGTAAGCCGAGCCGTTGCGTTGCGGATTGTTGGTGAAGAAGCGACCGCCCACCTCGACGTCGCCGTGGAACCACCAGTACGGCACAGGCTCAACTGCTGCCGGCGCTGGCGGCGCCTTCACCGGAAGGTCGGCCGCGAATGCATCGGTTCCATTTCCCGCCGACTGAGCCAGTGCACCGGTCGGAACCAATCCCATACCACTCAATACTGCACCGACCACACATGTCCGAACCAGCCCGCTTCGCGTTTTCATAGATCTGCCCCTAACCAAATATTCAACACACAGTTTTGTTCGGTGTAGCCCCTTGGTCACCGTTGCAGTGCACCGCCCGCTGGACTGTTGCTGCCGTGAATTGCCGTATGGCAGTTCTGGCACTGTCGGCCCATTGTGAACACCGAGCCCGGACCAGTGGTCTGACCATGGCCAAACCCGTGGCACTCGAAGCAGAGCCGTGGACGCGAGAGCTTCAGTGAGTACTCGTTTATGGAGCCGTGCGGATCGTGGCAGTTATCGCAATTTTCGCGCACCGGCTCGTGTTCGAACAGGAACGGACCGCGCTTCTCGGCGTGGCAGGTGTAGCAAGTGTCGTTGATCGAATCTTTCCTCAGCAGTGCCTCGGTGAAGCTACCGTGCGGATTATGGCAATCCGAGCACGTAATCTTGCCTTCACGCAGCGGCATATGGGACGAGCGGAACATCTGCGCGCGACGGTCCTTGTGGCACTGGAAGCAGGTGTCGGCTTCAAACACAGTCTTGAGCTGGTTCTTGCGCGACACGCTCTTCATGATCGTGTGGCAGTTCACGCAGGCCAAGCCACGCTCTTCGTGGGGGCTGCCCGCCCAATTGGTGCGGTCGCCGCGCTCATGGCAGGCGAGACAAATCGAATTCTTTTCTTCCGCGGTGCGTGGATCGTCCGCCTCGAACGACATAATGCCGCCGACGCCGCGGCCGCCGCCGGCTGCCGCGTGCGCCGAGCCGGGACCATGGCAGTTCTCGCAGGCGAACTTGCCCGGTTGCGTCATGCCGATGCGGCCCATGAGGGTCTTTTGGAACTCAGCAGCCCATGCCGAATGGCAGGTTAAGCAAACTTTGTCGCCGACGAAGTGGGCTTCGACCGGCGGGCGGTTGCCTTTCACGGCCATGCCGCCTTTCGCCGGCTTGGCAGCCGGAGCGGGAGCCGGGGCCTGTTGGGGCTGCTTCAGCCAATCAATCAGATTGTCGGCTTCGGCCAATTTGGTCTGACCCTTAAGCGATGCCGGCTGGTCGGAGCCCATGCTCTGCGCGAACGACTGCAGCGCGGCAAACGTCTGGTCGTCGAATTGGGAACCCCGCGCCGCCTGGGCGCCGGTGGACTGCGGCGCATTAATCTGCTGCGTGTATGCGCTCAGCGCCAAAACGGCCGAGTCGTCAGAGACTTGTGCGCGCGGCTGGCTGGAGTCTTCGGCTTTGGCGGTTTGCGACCAGGCCGGCAATGTCGAATTGATGCCCGCGATCGTAAAACCACCCTCGGCCTTAGCCAATTGAGGCAAACCAAAAGCGGCGCCTAAGAATACCGCCGCCACCCCAAGTAATGCGAGTTTCCTGTTTAATCTAAATTGTGGCCTGTCCGGAATATCCGTCGACAAAGCACCGGTGAGCCCGAATTCGACAGTCTCACGACGATAATGTTTCACGAACAACCCCCGCCACCGCTAACAATTCAAGAACCAGCGCCGGAATGACGCTGATCGAGTGAACGCCTCGCGTGGGTGAGGATCAGTAATACTGGCAGCGCGTGTGACCGCAGCCGATTTTTTTGGTCTTCAAGCGCCCCTTCGCAACAGGATGCAAACAAACGCACCCTACCGCCTTACTACTTACCCCAGCCCCCTGCGTATGCAGATTTCACTTCACTCCGCTTATTAACGCAAGGTAAATCTGCACTTTGATCAAGATCAAAATTTGAATACCTAATCAAGGCCCCAAACTATTTTTATTTCCGCTGTGTTGATAAAGTCACATGCTTCGCGAATATTGTGGAACGCGAGTGAACATTGTCTGCAAACATCACGGTAATGGGAGAAGACGATATGCAAGTGAACTCAAAAAATCTCGTCGCGCTTGTCTGTGGCACGGCGGTGGCAATACTGATCGCAGTCGCGTTTTCAGTGACTGGATCCCGCCCGGCGAATGCTACGCCCGCATATGCCCAGCAAACCGGCAAAGCTTGCGGCTTCTGCCATCAGAATCCGGCGGGCGGCGGTGCGCTCAAGTCGGCCGGCGAAAAATTCAAGGCGAACGGCCACAAGCTCTAATCGCGAATAATCGACGCTCCGCGAATCGACTCGCTTCGAACAGCTTCGCGGGCATCATGGTCGACGGCATGCTCGCCATCGATTGAGCGAAGCCGCGCTAAAGTTTGCGGGTCGAACGGTGGAGCGCGCGGCAAAGTGCCGCGCGTTCGCTTTTTCGGATATCGGGGAGTGGAGCCATGCAGGCCGGCAAATTTGCGTTGCGGGCGGTCGTGCTAGCGATCGCGTTCTTTTGGGCGCAAGCCGCGAGCGCGCAAGGCGCCGCAAATCTCGACAACGCGACCTGCCTCGGCTGTCACGGCGTGCCGGGATTCGCGGCAGCGCGCGCCGACGGACAGATCGCGTTCGCTGTCCGTGGCGGCGGATCATTTTGCCGATAGCGTGCACGGCAAGGCGTCGGTGCGCTGCGTCGACTGCCATACGACGATCACCGAGCTGCCGCACAAGAGCGTGTCGAAGTCAGCGGCCGAATGGGACCGCACGCGGATCGCCATCGCCAAGAACTGCATCGCTTGCCATCCGAAGGCCGCGCAGGGTTATGCGGAGACCTATCATGGCCAGGTCATCATCATGGGCTTTGACCATGGCGCGACCTGTTCCGACTGCCACGGCAGCCACGCGATCCTGCCCGCCAGCAATCCGGCGTCGAGCGTGGCGCCCGGCAACGTGCTGAAGACGTGCCAGAAGTGTCATCAGGACGCGACGGCGGGATTCGCGACGTTCCAGCCGCATGCCACGACCGACGACTTCGCTCATTATCCCTATACGTGGCTCGCCTCGAAATTCGTGAACCTGGCGGTCGGCGGCGTGCTCTTGTTCTTCTGGGCTCATTCCGCGCTTTGGTTCTATCGCGAATATCGCGACCGCCAGCAGCAGAAGCCGCGCCCGCATGTGCGCGCCGAAGCCGTGCCGCAGGGCGAAGGCCGCTATTACCAGCGCTGGAGTGCGATGTGGCGCTGGGCGCACCTGCTGTTCGCCGTCAGCATCATCCTGCTGGTCGCAACCGGCGTGACATTGCTCTATCCGAACACGGCCTGGGCGCCGGTGCTCGAACGCGCGATGGGCGGGCCGAGAATCGCCGGCATTATCCACCGGGTTTCCGCCGTGGTGATGGTCGCGGTGTTCGCCTGGCATATTCTTTATGCCGCCATCCATATCGCGCGGAATTGGGCGAGCTTCAAAGTGTTCGGGCCCTATTCGCTGATGCCGAACTGGCAAGACGCCGCGGATTTCGCCGCCATGTTCAAATGGTTTTTCGGGCGGCGGCCGCGGCCGAGCTTCGACCATTGGAATTATCAACAGAAGGTCGATTACTGGGCGCCGTTCTGGGGCATCGCGATGCTGGTCGCGACCGGCGCCGTGTTGTGGTTCAAGACGCTGACCGCGGCTTACCTGCCGGGATGGGCGTTCAATGTCGCCACCGTTGCGCACGGCGATGAAGCGCTGCTCGCCGCCGCCTACCTGTTCACGGTGCACTATTTCGTGAATCACTGGCGGCCGGACAAATTCCCGCTCGACATCGTCATCTTCACCGGTTCGATGCCGCTCGAAGAGTTCAAGCGCGAATACGCCGTCGAATACGCCCGCCTGGTGGAAAGCGGACAGCTCGAGCGGCATCTGGTGGACGCGCCGTCGCGGCCGCTGACGCTCGGCTCCAAGATATTGGGCTTCGGCCTGGTCGCCGTCGGGCTGGCGCTGTTCATCATGATGGCGATCGGGTTCGGCGGAAATCTTTTTTGAGCCGGACTGCGATCGGCCTGCCTTAGGGGCGCTCGATGTCGACGACTGACCGCCGCCGGGGGATTGCGGTTTATTATGCGACGCACGACGGACAGGCGCGGCGTATTGCCGAGCATATCTGCGCGCCGTCTGGCGGAGAGCGAAACGCTCAGGCCCCCACAAGACATCGCGGTGGCGAAGCCGACGCCGGAGGATCTCGCCGCCGCCTCGTTGATCGTGCTGGTGGCCGCCGTCCGTTATGGCCGGCACTTGCCGGAGGCGGATCAATTCCTGGCGGCCTACCGGTCGCTCGCTTCGCCGCCGCCGCTGGCGCTGGCGTCGGTCAATCTCACCGCCCGCAAACCTGAAAAGACGACGGCAACGGGCAACGCCTATCTGCGCAAGACCATCGCGCGCCATGGCCTGACCCCCGCTTTGGCGGTCGCCTTTGCCGGGCGGCTCGATTACCGGCGCTATAGCTGGCGGGATCGTCAGATCATCCGCTTCATCATGTTGCTGACCGGTGGGCCGACCGACCCCGATACCAATGTCGAGTACACGTCTTGGGACGCGGTCGACGAATTCGCCGCCCGCATCGCCGAGCTGCAGCGGCATAATTGATCATCGATCGCCGCCGCAACGGTGCGCGACAAGCTCGCTCAAGCGCGGCGCGACGTCACACCCAAAACTAGCGGCAAAGACTAGCGGTCAAAACTCACAGGTCATAGCGCGCGCGATCCTGCACGACGTCCGGCGCCGTCATGAACCACATCTGATACAGCGCCACCACCCACATGAAGGCAAAGCACGCCGCCAGCAGCATGCCCGCCGCGATTTCCACGAACACGAAGGGATGGAAGACCTTGATCAGATACCACGAGGCTACGTCGATCATGATGCCGGCGAAGGGCAAGGCGACGACGGCGCATTTGAACCACACCGGCCGCACATAAGCATGGCTAAACATCAGGCCCACGAGGAAGAAGATGAAGGTCATGCCGAACAGGTGAATGTGCGACACCCGCACCAGCGTCGGGATGGCGGCGCCGGTGTCCTTCTCCGTCACCTTCTTCAGATTGTCGTAGCCATTGAGGTTGGGCAGGTGCGGATTGCTGCCGTCGTGGCAGGCCATGCAATATTTATCGAGCAGCGGCCTGACCGTCTTGTCGTAGGCCGGATGTGAGCCGCCTTCGGCCGCCCAGGCGAGGACGACATTGCGATCGTCTGACGGCAGCATGGCCGCCATCGGCCCGCGCAGAGCCCCTTCCAGGCGCGAGCCCTTGCCGCTGCCGGAATAGGCCACGATGAGATCTTCCGCCGTGAGCATTTGCGGATTGCCGCCCCCTCGCCCCGCATAGGTGAAGTACACGTTCAGCAAGGCGAACAGATAGCCTACGCCGAGGACGAGAAGCGCCGCGGTATAAAGAACACGCTGGCTGTACGGCAGCTCCGAGTAATGAAGGTAGTGCCGGTGCAGTGGCAGTTCACTCATGGTCGGGTCCCATCGGTTACGGCTTGATCTACGTCACTTCGCCGGCAGCGGCACGAACAGCACCGCGCGCGCCTTTTGATGCGCGTAATAGGCCGCGAGATTATCGATATCGCCGTCGCTCAGCGCGCCGGCCATGGCGCCCATCTCGGTGCTTTTACGCGAGCGCCCATGGTATTCAGCTAACGCTTTCTCTAAGTATTCGACGCGCTGGCTGGCTAGCATCGGAAAGCGGGGGTCCGTGCTGTTGCCGTTGACGCCATGGCAGCGGTTGCAACGCTCGACCCAATCCGCGGTCGACAGCGGCTTGCGCACGTCTGGCGCCTTCGGCTGCTGCGCCGCGAAGTAGGCCGCCAGATTCTTCATTGTTTTGTCGTCGAGCGAGGCGGCGAGACCCTTCATCGTTTCGTTGGCGCGCGATCCGTCTTTGTAAGCGACCAGTGCCGCCGCAATGAATTGCGCGTCCTGTCCGGCGATACTCGGTGTTGCCGGACTGCCGCTCACGCCGTCCTCGCCGTGGCATCCGCTGCAGCTCGCCGCAGCGGCCTTGCCGGCGGCCGCATCGCCGGCGGCCGGCGTCTTGGCGCGTGCCGGCGTTTGCAGCGCGTAGAACAGCGCGACGTTGTTCATCGCCGTCTCGTTCAGCGCCGCCAGCATCGCCTTCATGGTGTCGTTCTTGCGCTGGCCATCCTTGTAGGCCTTCATCGCGTCGACCAAGTATTTCGGGTCTAAGCCGATCAGG
The DNA here is from genome assembly GCA_963739075.1 of uncultured Alphaproteobacteria bacterium. Classification (GTDB taxonomy): domain Bacteria; phylum Pseudomonadota; class Alphaproteobacteria; order Rhizobiales; family Xanthobacteraceae; genus Pseudolabrys. The sequence continues at coordinate 33,540 of CAVTZC010000005.1, forward strand.
CTCGGGATACCGGGAATCTGGCTGATGCCAGTTTCGCCGTGGCAGCCGGCGCAGGCTGCCGACACGCCTTTGCCGGCTTCCACCGGATCGGGCCTGGCGGGCCTGGCCGCTCCGGTCGGCAGCGGCGCCGGATCGAGGCTGGCAAAATAAGCCGCCACTTTGACCAGCGCGTCGTCGCTCAGGAACTTGATCGCATTGCGCATTGATTCGTTGCTGCGGGCGCCCGACTGATATTCCTTGAGCGCCAGGTAGAGATAGGCCGGCCGCTGACCGGCGATATGCGGGACGTCCTGGGTGGTGCTGACGCCGTTGACGCCGTGGCAGCTCGCGCAGTCCGTTTCCGCAAGGCGCTTGCCGTCAGCGATGTCCATCGGCGTCCCATTGAGCGTGCGCATTTCGTCGCCGGATTGCGCCGCCGCGCCGAGACAATTACTTGCGATCGCAGCACCGGCAACGACCGCGACGATCAGGAAACTCTTCATACGTTGCATCGCTATGCACTCGTTTTCATTATTGTGAACTCGCAACGGCTTCCAAACGGCCAATGCCTTCTTCCCGCGAGGCGTTTCGAGCCGGGCGCAGCACGCTTGCCCACATTCGATCACCGCATCATGATCGTCCGCGCCTATTTCGCCGGCAGGCTCGAGTAGTACGACGCGATGGCTTCGATGATGGAATCGCTGTAGGGCACGCTCATGTTGTGCATCAGCGAGTTCCCACGCTTGCCGTCGCGATAGGCTCGCAACGCCAGAACCAGATAATCCTTGTCCTGTCCGTTGATGATCGGTATCGCCAGCGCCGGATTGTTGATGTCGCCAGCGTGGCAGCGATTGCACTTGTCAGTGATGTCCTTGACCAGATTTTGTCCGTCTTCCGCTGGCTTCGACTTCTGCGTCGCATAGAACGCCACAATGTTGTCGATATCCTGATCGCTGAGGTCTGCGACCAGGCGCGACATCAGGGGGTGCTTGCGCGTGGTGCGGTAGGCCTTGATCGCCTGCGTCAGATATTGCGGATCCTGGGAGGCGAGGCTCGGTGTTGCCGCATCGGTACTCACGCCGTGCGAGCCATGACATCCGCCGCACACGGCGGTCTTCGGTTCTCCTAAAGCTGCGTCGCCGGTCGGCGGCGCGCTGCGCTGCGCCGGCTGCTGCGATGCGAAATACAACGCCACACTTTCAATATCGAGCTTGCCCAAATTGCGCAGCATCGGATCCATCGGCGCCGATGCGCGAGCGCCGGTCAGATATTCCTGTGTGGCCGCGACGAAATAGATCGGCTGCTGGCCGGCAAGATTGGGTGTGCCGGCAGTCTTGCTGTTGCCGTCCGCGCCGTGGCAGGGCGCGCAGGCCGCCGCCACCGTTTTACCGTTCTCATATGGCGAGAACACAGGACCCTTTTCGGCCGGGATCGGCCGCAGGCTAGCGTAGTAGGCGGCGACGCTGCGGGTCTGATCGTCGCTCAAGTCGGCCGCGATCGCCCGCAAGGCAGCATGCACGCGTCGGCCTTCCTTGTATTCCTGCAACGCGGCCATGATGTATCGCCCGCGCTGCCCTGCCATATTCGGAATGCCGGCAGCGGTGCCCTTGCCGTCGAGACCGTGACAGCCCTTGCAATCCTTTTCGGCCACGATCTTGCCGGCGCTAATGTCCGCCGCAGTTTGCTTGTCGGGTGTGCCTTCGTCCGAACAGCCGATCAGCGCCACCGACAGGAACAGGGCGAGCAGCAGGTGTCTCATGGGAAACCCCGGTTTTTGATTTGTTAGTTTCAGTCTCATGGCGTGATCACCCTCCGAAGAACAGGTGGCGGGTGAAGCCGTAAAGAACGAAGACGAGCAGGAACAGGCCGGAGCCCATCAAGGTGAAGCCGAGCACCTTGGACGCCAGCGTCATTGGCCGCGACGGCGCATCGACCAGGTACTTCTCGAGCTCGCCGTTGGCGACCAGGCGATTGTATTCGATCAAATGCTCTCGCTTGAACTCCTCGAGCGGCATCTTGCCGGTGAACATGAGGATATCGAGCGGGAATTTGTCGGGCCGCCAGTGATTGTTGAAGAAGTGCACGGTGAACAGGAAGCCGGCCGCCAGCACGGCTTCCTCGCCGTGGAAGATGGTGGCGACGTTGAACACCCAGCCCGGCAGGTAGGTGGCGGTAAAGCCTTTGAACCACAGCATGGCGCCGCTGCCGCCGATGATGGCGACGCCCCAGAACGGCGCCCAGTAGTCGAACTTCTCCCAATAGGTCCAGCGGTCGAGCTGCGGCTTCGGCGCGAGACCGAAGAACCACTTGAACATGCCGATGGCATCGTTGAGGTCGTTCAAGCTGGGGATCATCGAATCGGGGCCGAACCAGCGGAAGGTCTTCCAGTTGCGTCCGATACGGAGGAACACATAGGAAATGTGCCAGAGGAAGATCCCGATGAAAGCGGCCGCGAAGAAGCGATGCACGTTGCCGGTGACGCGCGGGCCGCCGAACAGGCTGCTGATGACCTGCGCCCATGTAGTGTCGGCGTTGAACAGCGTCATGCCGGTGAGCACCAGCATGATGACGCAGATCGCGAAGCACAGATGCGCCAGCCGCAAGATCGCGGGCCAGCGCCTGTAGTAAACGACCGGCTTGCCGTCGTTGCCATTGAGCGCTTCGGTGCGCACATGCGGCCGGTCTTTGTGCTGCTGGTGGTCTCGGTATTCGCGGAAGAACCAGAGCGCCGAATGGGTCCAGAAGAACGAGAATGTGCCGCCCAGCAGCAGCAGCATGAATTTCGAGGCGATCCACGTGCGCGGATATTCGTGGAGGTTGTGCGTGGTCGCATGCGGCTCAAATTTCAAGAACCCGGCCGTCGCGTCGAGATGGCACTTTTGACAGGTCTGCAGGCGGTTGGCCGGAAAGACGCTGGAGCGCGGATCATTGACGCGCTGGATCGTGTGGTAGCCGTGGCAGTCGAAGCATTTGGCGGTGTAGGCAAAGCCGAGCGTGTTCACCTGACCGTGGTAAGTCCCCTGGTAGGACTCCAACTGCTCTTTATGGCAGCTGCCGCAGTTCTTGGTGATCAGGAGCTGGGTCTTATCGAGGAAGGGGTCCTGGATGTCGTGCGTAGTGTGGCAGTCCGAGCAGATCGCCGCCTTCGGATTACCCTGCAGCAATGTTTCCTGGCCGTGTACCGAGGTCTTGTACTCCGCGAGTTCCGAGGTGTGGCAGGCACCGCAAGCATAGGGAAGGTTGAGCCGCCACCAATTATAGTTAGGGGAGCCCTTTGGATAAACGTAGTGAGCGTCGTGGCAGTTGTAGCAGGTGGCGTTGGTGTGCGACTGGTCGGCCTTGCTGGGCTGCGCGTGGATCGACTTCATGTAGCGGCCGATCATCTCGACCACGCCGGTCAGCTTCGCGATCTGGTCGGGCTTGTTGTCGTCTTTCGCGGCATCCAGCAAATTCTCGTGACAGGTGACGCAGCTGACTTTCACCTCGATCTTGTCATGCGGAATCTTGGTGACGTTGGTGTGGCACTCGACGCATTGCAATTTGCCGTGCACGCTGCCCAGGAAGCGGTCTTTCAGCACCATCGGGAATTGCTTCTCGCCGGGCGTCGCGACCGGCGCGAATCCTTCCAGACCGTGACAGCTCAGGCACATTTGGCTGGTGAGCTTGGGCGCGGCCTTGTCGGCGGCTGCGTCTTGCGCGCGCGCGTCGGACGCCCACAGGCCGGCCGCTGCAACGAAGCAAATGAGGGCGGCGGCGATCCGGGTCGCAAAACGCGACACTCGCCCGCTCACGCCAATATTCCTGGCGGCGGTATTTTCGTGCAGCTCGGTCATGAGGACTCTGCCCTGGCGGGTCGATTGCAAACGGGACACCCCAATCATGGTAAAGAATTCGACCGAGTTTGCCGAATCTAAAGTTACATAACCGCTGTCGATAAAGGGCTTCTTGACTGAAATCAAAGCTGCGACACGCTGTTTATCGATATGTGGCGCCGGCGTCACGCGCGATTTTCGGACGGTGCATGGCTACCAGCTGGCAGTCATACCGGGCCGCCTTCATTGACGGCAAATGCGGCGCGCCGGTAGATCATCCAGACAGTCAGGTTCCACAGGATGGGAATGGCTAACCCTGCGGCGAGCGCAATCGCGGCGCCGAGCGGCATCACCGCAAGATTGATCGCCGCAAGCATGAAACTGATCCCGAACAGGCTCCATACACTATTGGCAAGCACCGCGGCCGCTGCGCGACCGCCGATGCGCGGCTGCAGGATGAGAATGAGGCTGGTGCTGGAGATCGGAAAGACGGCGAGCAGGCCGGTCAGAATTGGTCCCGCCCAGGTACTGACCTCGAGGATGGCCGCCATCAAGCCGCAGACCAGGATCGTGCGCAACGGCAAGTCATACCAGGCGTGCCTGAGCCGCGGCATCTCGGCCGTCCGCATATCGGCGCCAAGCCACAGGCAGGCCGGATAAACGAGCAGATTGAGCAAAGCGGCGGCCGCGAACGTCCAGCCGATCGAGCGGGCCAGCAGCGCGAGCGCAACCCAGCAACCGGCGGCCAGCGTGAGGCTGACGAAGGTTCCGCGCGTTTGCGCAAGCGCTGCATAGATCAACAGAAACAAGCCGGTTGCGGCGTTGATGACGAGGCCGCTCAGCGCCGCCTGCGCGATATAGGCGGCGTCATGATCGAGCGAGAGGAACAGATAAGCCGGCCAGATCGTGACCGGCAGCGTAGCGATCAGCGCCCCCGTCAAAGCCCCGACGCGCTCGGCAATCACCGAGGCGGCGACCACGATGGCCGCCGCCAGGATCAATTTTGTCGCCAAGGGAAGCCAAGAGACGAGATCGGCCGACATGCGCCACCGTGCTGGCAGCCGGCCGGATATCGGCAGCGGCTGCGGGCGGATCGAACCGCAAAAACGGTCCTGCCGTTTTGATCTTTCGCATATGCGAAAGGCCGGTTGCACCGGCAAACGATTCACTTGGCGATTGATGTGGATCAAGGTCCCGGAAAACCAGGAGATTAATCATTCTACCGTACAGAAGGGTGCCGCCATGCTCGCAACAAATCCGGTCAAGACCTTTCCGACTTTCAAGTCGTTTATCGCGGCGTTTCGCAATTGGGTGCATCACCGCCAGTTGATCAGCCAATGCCGCCAGCGACTCGACGCCTGCGACAACGTTGAACTCGCGCGCATCGCGCAAGACGTCGGCCTTTCACCGCACGAACTGCGTGCGATGGCGGAACTCGGGCCCGATGCGGCCAAGCAATTGCTGGATCGAATGGCCGTTCTGCATCTCGACGCCGATGCGCTGGCCAAGAGCGAACCGAGCACGCTGCGCGACATGCAGCGGCTGTGTTCGAGCTGCGCCGCCAAGGGCCGATGCCAGCGCGATCTCGTGGTCGCGCCCAACGATCAGATGTGGCGGCATTACTGCCCGAATGCGGACACGCTCGACGCTTTGCAAAGCGAAGCCGCGAACGTTCGCTGAGTTGCGGGAACGGCCGTGCGGCCAAAAAACTCCAGGTAGCCATGCGCGCATTCGACCAATTTTCTAAATTTTGCGCCATGATTGCGGGTGGCTTCACAAGCGCGCGCCAGTTGCCAGGTCTTGCGCGAGAGGATCGCGATCGGAACCAAGCCGCGTCCTCGCCCGGCGGCCAGGCCGCCGCACGACCGACGCAGACCGCTCGCGACGATCAAAAGCAGCAGCCGCGCGGTTCCCACCCGGCGGTTTGGCCCCGCTGAGACCTTCACGTCGCAAGGCATTGAATCGCGCCTGGTATCGCGTCATTCGATTGACATAAGTCAATCGGCTTGCGGTCAGGCGGTATATTTTATTCGGGCTGGCCGATCAGGTAATGCGAGTAGCGCGAATGGCAAATATGCTCGAGAGAGCAGTCCCCCGGTACACGTCCTATCCGACCGCCCCGAACTTCAGTTCGGCGGTCGATGCGGACGTCTTCGGTTCGTGGCTTGCCGGCCTGCCCGGCGAAGCCGCCCTCTCATTATACTTGCACGTCCCCTTTTGCCGGGAGCTTTGCCACTACTGCGGCTGTCATACTAAAGCGACCCTGCGGGATGAGCCGATCAAGGCCTATGCGCAGCGGCTGGCCGAGGAAATCGCGATCGTTGCCAGCCATGCCGGCAAGCGCAAGGTCACTCATATCCACTGGGGCGGCGGAACGCCGTCGATCCTCGACGCCGATTTGCTCAAATTGATCACCGACGAGCTCGCCCGCCAGTTCGATCTCTTGACGGTGCGCGAACACGCGATTGAATTGGATCCGCGCTATCTCACGCGGGAGCTGGCGAAGGCGCTGCGCGATATCGGCGTCAATCGCGCGAGCCTCGGCGTGCAAGACTTCAGCGAGCATGTGCAGCATGCGGCCGGCCGCATCCAGCCCTTCGACACGGTCAGGAAAGCGGTCGACACGCTAAACGATTTCGGCATCGACCGGATCAATATCGATTTGATGTACGGCCTGCCCAAGCAGACCGTTGCGGACGTGCGCCGCACCGCCAGCTTGGCCCATTCGTTGCAGCCGCAGCGCGTCGCGGTTTTTGGTTACGCCCATGTGCCCTGGTTCCGGCCGCAGCAGCGGCTGATCGCCGACGCCGATCTGCCGTCATCGCCGGAGCGGCTGGCGCAAGCCGAAGCCGCGCATGAAACTTTGGTGCAATTCGGCTATCGGCCGGTCGGCCTCGATCACTACGCCAAGCCGGACGATCGACTGGTCGCCAAAAGTGGGCGGCTGCAGCGGAACTTCCAGGGCTACACCGACGACGACGCCGATGCGCTGGTCGGCCTGGGCGCTTCCGCGATCAGCCGTCTGCCGCAGGGCTTCGCGCAGAACGCCCCGGCGGTCGGAAATTATTCGCGCGCGGTCGCCGGCGGCAAGTTGGCCACCGTGAAGGGTATCGCGTTGTCCGACGAGGATCGCTTGCGCGGCCACATCATCGAACGGCTGATGTGCGATATGGCCGTTGATCTGGATGCGGTCGCCGACGAGACCGGTTTCGACATCGACACCGATTTTTCGGACGAGATCGAAATCGTTGCAGCCGTTTCTGGACAACGGCAGCGTGCTGATCGACGGCCGTCGCATCAGCATCACCGAAAGCGGCCGTCCGTACATGCGGCTGGTGGCGTCGGTTTTCGATACGTATCTGGCGCAGGCGAAATCGCGGCATTCCGTGGCCGTTTAAGGCCTTGGCCGGTGGTCGCGCGGCCGTTGACGTAAGTCAAAGGCCGAAAGGCAGTACTCAGGTATAGGGAAATAGGGTTGAGCCGCATGACGGCATGCGGGGCGGGAGGAGTATAGAATGTCGGTCCAGCTCAGCGGAAATAAGCACCGTTCACTGATCCAAATCATTCAACAATGGTGGCAGGCGTGGATCAGCAATGGGCCGGCCTTGGCAAACCCCAACTGCAGCGCGGAAAGCGAAGTCGAACGGATTGCCAGCGATATTGGCATGTCCGCCTCCGAACTGCGCAGACTGGCGAGCCTCGGTCCCGAATCCGCCGACCTCCTCTTGCGCCGAATGGCGGCGCTCGACCTCGATCGCAAAGAGGTTGCGCAGGTGGAACCGCAAACTTTCCGCGATCTCCAGCGCATTTGCACGCTGTGTGAAAGTCACCGGCAGTGCGGACGTGATCTGTTGCGCGATGCGAGCAACCCGGTATGGGAAGGCTATTGCCCGAACGTCGCCACGCTGAGAACGCTCAACGCAATGCCGTGGGCGTCGCGGCGGGAATGGTAGCGCCGGCCGTCAATCTCTGCCGTCGTCGACGAGACGACGTGTGTGCCGCGCAATCACCAAGTCTTCATCGCTCGGGATTATCCAGGCCAACAAGCCGAACTATTCGCCGGCGATGCGTTCTTTCCAAGGAACTCGCGCCAACGTTTAATTTTTAAATTTTCGTTATGAGTTTTTACGATCAGACAGCCACGCCAGAACTGACGGAATCAAGCACGGCGCGCGCAACTCGTCACGTCACGAGCGCGCCGCCATCGAGATAGACGATCGATCCGGAGGCAAAGCCGACCGTCATGAAGGTGAGGATCTGCCGCGCGATATCTTCACCTACACCGACACGGCCGACCGGCAACGCGGCGGCCGCCTTGGCGAGCATTTCGCGGCGGGCCGCTTCCGGCATGGCGGCGCGGATCGGCGTGTCGATGATCCCCGGCGAGACGCAGTTCACCCTGACAGGCGCCAGCTCGAGCGCCAGACTGCGCGCCAGCAACTCCAGCGCGCCGTTTGCCGCGCCGACGATCGCCGCGGCGGGCCGCGGACGAATGCTCAGGAAGCCGGACACCAGGGTGAGCGAGCCGCCGGGCCGGATTTCGGCCGCGCGCGCGACGCGCCAGGCGCCCCAGAACTTGCCTTCCATCGTGGCACGCACGTCATCCATCGACACGGTCTTGAACGGACCTGTTTTAAGCTGCGCGGCGGTCACGACGACATGATCGACCAGGCCGCATTGGCGGAAAAGTTGCGTGACGCTGTCATCGCTGGTGACGTCGGTCGCGATCGCCGTCGCGCCCAGTTTTGCCGCGGCTGCCTTCAAGCGGTCGGCGTTACGCGACGCGATGACGACATCGGCGCCTTCGTTCTTGGCCAGTTCGGCGGTCGAAAGACCGATGCCGGAAGAGCCCCCAACGACGACAACTTTCTTACCTGCGAGCTGCATTCTCGTTTCCCCCGATGAATTTCTGTTTTGCCGTTCACGCCGGCTCGTATCTGGTGCCGATCGACGGCTTACTGCGACCGAGACCGGGCAGTTCCCAAATGCCGGCGCCGGCCGGATTGATGTCAGCGGCGATGTCGACGTCAATCAGATAGGGCTTATTGGCGGCGATGCCCTTCTTGATCGCCTCGGCGATATCGGCGGCGCGGTCGACGCGCACGCCTTCGACGCCGCAGCAACGCGCCATCGCGGCAAAGTCCGGATTGTAGCGTTGCCCGGTCTTGGGATCGTGGAAGTCGGTCGCCAACTCGCGCTTATTCAAATAGCCGCGCTGCAAGCCACGGATCGAAGCGTAAGCGTAATTGTTCCACACCACCCAGACCACGGGGAGATTATATTCGACCGCGGTGCCAAGCACATTGGCCTGCATGAAGAAGGCGCCATCGCCGCACACCGACACGCACGGCCGGTCGGGCGCAGCGTACTTGGCGCCAAGCACACCGGCGACGCCGAAGCCCATGGCGCCAAACCCCATGCAACTGATCAGCGAATCTGGACGTCGCGGCTTGCAGTAACCGAGCAGCCAGTTGTGGTGCACGCCGATGTCGCTGACCAGGATCGCGTCGTCAGGCAAACCCCGTTGAATCTCGAACGCCGCGCGCTGCGGATTGACCGGCTGGCTGTCGTCGGTGAAACCCGGCGCGACGAGCTTGTCCCATTCCTTGCGATAACCGTCGATCTGAGCGAGCCACTTCTTGCGGGCGTCGAGCTTCTTGTCGACATCCTTCCGACGATCGAGTTCGGCAAGCACCTGCCGCAGGAAGGTACGCGTGTCGGCCATCAGGCCCAACGTGACCGGATAGTTGCGGCCGATCTCGTCCGGGTCGATGTCGACATGGATGAGCTTGGTCGGCGGAATGGTGAAGGAATAGCCCGGGATCCAGGAGCTCGACGTGCGGTCGTCAAAGCGAGTGGCCAGAGACAGCAGTACGTCTGCCTGACGCGTGGCATGGTTGGCCTGATAGTGACCGCCGCGCGCCACCATTCCGAGCGCAAGCGGATGATGGGTGTCGATGGCGCCGAGCCCGCTCATGGAAGCCGCCACCGGAATCTGCAGGCGCTCGGCGAGCTTGAGCAGTTCCTCGGTTGCGCCGCCGTGACGCACGGCTTGGCCAACGAAAATCACGGGGCGCTCGGCGCCGAGCAACATATCGACGGCTTTCACGACGCCTTCGGGATCGGCGCCGCAACGGCTCGAAATATTGCCGTTCCACTCTTTCGCTTTCGGCGCTTCCTCAGCGGCCGACTCCATGAAAACATCGTACGGCACGTCCAACACCACCGGGCCGGGCCGTCCCGTCATCATCGTCTTCCACGCCTGCCGCACCGCGAGCGGCACCATGTCACCGCGCGTCGGCTGGAACACGCGCTTGCAGAGGCTGCGCACGGTCGACGGGAAGTCGGCCTGGTTCTGCCGGTACATTTCCTGGAAGGCGCCACGGTTGAACTGGCTGGTCGGCACGTTGCCGGTCACCGCCAGGAACGGCACTGAGTCGAGATAGGCGGTGGCTAGCGAGATCGGCAACTGCGCCGAACCAGGACCGCACGAGGTAAAGGTCGCGGTCGCCTTGCCCGACACGCGGTAATAGACGTCCGCCATGAAGCCGGCGACGCTTTCATGATGCACCGAGATGGTCTTGATGTCGGCCGAGCGCTCGTACAGCGCGTCGATGAACTGGATGTTGCCGTGACCACACAGGCCGAACACCTGCGGCACCTTCTCCTGGATCAGGTAGTCGACAATGACCTGCGCGCCGTTGAGCATGTTTGTCGACATCGGACCCTTCTCCATACCCGTTCACTGCCGCCCGGCTTCACGAGCAGCGCCGGAAGCTATGTCTCATAATGCTGTACGTCAATTGATAATGTGGTATTCCCGAATTGCGCGACGCCCGAAGGAGGAACGCTCATGGCCACCGCCCGCAAATGGTTTATCCGCAATATCGCCGAGGTGCCGTGGCGGCAGTTTCCCGATCATTTCGGCGGCGCGCTGTCGAAGCCGCTGGTGATGCCGGAGACCGCCGGCTCGCAGCACATCGACTACCGCATCTCGATGTATCAGCCGATGGCTTACGTCAAAGTGCACCAGCACAAGGTCCAGGAGCAGATCTATCACGTGATCGAGGGCGAGGGTCTCATGAACATCGATGGTAAGGCCCACGTCGTGCGCAAGCATGATTTCATCTTCCTGCCGCCCGGCGTCGATCATGACATCCACAACACCGGCGTGGTCGATCTAGTTTTCCTCGTCGTGACGTCGCCTGTTACCGACGACGTGAAATAACTATTGGCCTACGGCGAGCGCAGCATTCCGCCCCGCGCGCCGGCCGGAGGCGAAGGCCCAGCCGAGATGATGGCCGTGCCCCTTGAGCAGCAGGCCGCCCTGCCCGGTCGAGCCGGCCGCGTAAAGGCCGGCGATCGGCTTATCGCCTTCGCCCAGCACGCGATGCTCGTGATCGACCGCGAGCCCGCCTTCCGCATGCACGAACACCGCGCGCAGCGGCCCGAGCGCCACGTACGGCCCATCGCCGATCGGTGGCCGGCTGCCGGCGCTCGCGTTGTGCGCGCGCACGGTGGCCGTCAACGCCTCCGCTGAGATGGCGAGCTTGCTCGCCAATTGGTCGAGCGTTGCGCCGGCGTTGAAAATATCGGCGCGGTTACGGCGGTAGTCTTCGACATAGGCATAGGCGACGCCGGGCGCGGTCGAGATGAAATGTGGCCAGCCCGAAAACAGCGCCGTCATGTGCCGGTCGAGCAAGATATAGCCGACCTTTTCCGGTTGATCCGGCAAGGCGTAAGCCGGCTTGTCGCACTCGTCGGTGAAGCGCTCACCGCGCTTGTTGATCAGGATCGCGCCCTCGGCGAATAGATCGGGCGCCGGCGCCAGCGCCGTGGTCACAAAGCTCATCACGAACGGCCGCAACAGGGCGCTCGGCATGTGTTCGAGCGACCAGGCCATCAGGTTGGCCAGCAGCCGCCATGGCGGCAGCATCAGCAGCATGCTGCGCCCCGGCGGCGGCACGAAGCGCAGTTCCGGGCCGAGCGCGAGATCACCGTTGATAATGCGGGCGCCGAGCGCCACCGCGAGCTTCTGCCCGTCGCCGGTCGCGGTCACGTTCACGCCGTCGATCTTGGCTTCCTGCGGCCCCATGAAGCGCGTTTTCAGCTCCGGATCGCTGGTGAAATCGCCGGCCGCCAGCACGATGCCGCCGCGCGCGCGGAACCGCCGCGGACCATCCGCGGTTAGGCAATCGATCGCGGCCACGCGGCCCTGTTCCGTCACCAGCGCCGTGGCGCGCGCACCGCACACAATGGTGACGCCGGCACGGCGCGCGGCGCGCGCGAGATGCGTGATGAAGGCGCGCGAATTGGGCAGCACATTGTGCATGCGCGGCTTGCTGTGTGGTGGCTCCGGCATCGGGCCGTAGAAGCGCACGCCGTGCTTGAGCAACCAGCGGAACGTCTCCGGCATCTCGTCGGCGAGTACGCGGCGCAGCGCCGCATTGTCGCGCGCGTCGAGTTCGCCGTTGAAGCCGGCCATGTCGCGCCAGTGGTCGGCCGGATTATCGGCGATGCCCTTGCGCGCCTGATGCGGCGTCCGGCTCGCGGTCACCGAACCGATCGACCAGGCGGTCGAGCCGCCGAGCTCCGCGTTCTTCTCGAGCAACAACACCGCGCGCCCGGTAGCGCGCGCCTCGATCGCGGCCGCGAGCCCGCTTCCGCCGCCACCGACGACCACGACGTCGAAGGTGGCTTCTGCCGTCACGGCGATTGCTTGGCGCGCTGGCCGGCGGTGGTGCCGGCGATCTTGCCGAACACCGAGCCGTTCATCAGGCCGGTGCCGCCGGGATAATTGAACCAGAAAATCCCGCCGACCAGTTCGCCGGTGGCGAACAGCCCCGGAATCGCCGCCCCGTCCGAATCAATGACGCGCGCGCTGGTGTCGATCTTAAGGCCGCCGAAGGTGAAGGTGAGCCCGCAGGTCACCGCATAGGCTTCGAACGGTGGTTCATCGATGGTGTTGGCCCAATTTGATTTCGGAACGGCGAGCCCGCGGGTGCCGCGCCCATCCTTCACATTCGGGTCGAACGGCACGTCGGTCATCACCGCCTTGTTGTATTCCTTGATGGTCGCCAGCGCCTTTTCGGCGTTCACGTCCTCCATCTTCTGGCACAACTCTTCCAGCGTGTTGGCGCGGATCTTGGTCACCCGCTTGATGCGGTACTCGTCGCGCAGCATCGGGATGATCTTGTTGTCGAACACCTGATAGGCGAACTGTTTGGGCTGCATCAGGATGATGCGGCCGTTCTTGGCGTAGGTGTAATTGCGGAAGTCGGAGCCCTCGTCGAGAAAGCGCTCGCCGTTGGCATTGATCATGATGCCCCACGGATAAGAGTGTTTCTGGAAGTTGTCGCCGACCGTCAGATCGCCGAATTCCGGTGCGTTGCGGTCCCAGGCGACGGCGTGGCCGCCCGACCAATTGCCGATCGGCTGGGCGCCGATCTCGAGCGCCATTTTGATGCCGTCACCGGTGTTGAAGCGGGTGCCGCGAATCTTGGCGAGTTCCCAACCCGGTCCGAGATAGCGCGTGCGCATTTCGGCATCGGCCTGGAAGCCGCCGGCCGCCAGCACCACACCCTTGGCGCGCACCTCGACGGTGTGCCCGTTGTGTTTGACGCGCACACCCTTGACGCCGTCGTCGTCGGCAATCAGCGCGAAGGCGCGGGCCCCGTAGGCGATGGTGATATTGTTCTTACGCGCGATCTTGGTGAGCGCATCCACCAGCCCCGGCCCGCCGCCCACGGCTTCCACCGTGAGGCCGCCCCAGAACTTGAACATGCCACCAATCTTGTAGGCCTGCCGTCCCCAGATCGGCATGAAACGCACGCCCTTGTCGCGCAGCCACAGCATGGTCGCCTTGCTGCGCTTTATGAGAACCTCGCACAGGTCGGGATCGGTGCGGTATTCGGTGATGCGGCCCATGTCGTCGAAGAACTTTTCCTCGGTGTAGGTGCCGAAGTCGGATTTCGCCACCTCTTCGTCGGTCAAGTCGGGCATCAGCGCGCGCAAATCCTCGACGCCGTCATAGACGCAGCGGAACGCGCCGGCGGTGAACCGGCTGTTGCCGCCGGCCTCGTCTTCCGGTGCGCGCTCCAGCACCAGGACCGAGACACCCTGCTCGGCCGCGGCCAAGGCTGCGCAAAATGCGGCGTTGCCGCCGCCAACGACGATGATATCCGTGGATTGAGGTAACGCTGTGCTCATGACCGCTTCTTGAACCCCGGTGATTGGATGTGATCGGACGAGGGAAAGCCTAGTAGCGCGAGTTTGCTCGCGCTGGCAATAATGGCACGGTCAGGATCGCGGGCGATGATCTCCAGCATCGGGCGTGCACGGTAGCCGACCGCAGCTAGCGCAGGCGGCACGTCCGCAAACGGCACCGTGCCGAGGCCTACCTCATCGTGGCGATAGACCTCGCGGCCGGTATCCGACAGATGTACCAGTGCAAGCCGGTTTTGGCATTGCTTGAGGCCGTCGGCGAAATCTTCCGCAATGAAATGCGCGTTGGCGATGTCATAGACGATCCGCACCGCGTCATTGCCGTGACGCGCGAGCACGTTCATCAATTCGCCGATCGCCGGCAGGAACGCGAACGGCATATTTTCGACCCAGAGCGCGGTGCCGGAGGCCTTGGCGACCGGGGCAAGCCGGTCGAGCGCCGCGAAGAAATATCCGGTCAATGTCTCGGTGTCGGCGGGAAAGAGTGGATTGGCTTTACCGGGCCCGATCACGACGCCGCGCGCGCCTAGCTCGCCGGCGAGCCGCACCGTTTCGGTCAATAGGCTAAGCGAGTAGTTGCGCATCTCCTGCGCGGCGCCGGCGACGTTGATGTCGATGTTCGGCATGTTGAGTGCGGTGAGTTGCAGGCCACGCTGGTTGATCGTCCGGCGGATTGCGCCGCGCTGCTCGGCCGACAACTCCGCCGGCCACAGATGGCCCGGATAGACCATCAACTCGAAGTCCTGAAAGCCAAGGTCGGCGAGCCGTGCGAGGCAGGCCTCCGCGCTGTGCGAATGCATATAGGCGTAGGTGTTGCACCCGAACGCGGACGCGGGAACGCTGCTCTCTGGGTTCACTGATCCGCGCCCTTGTCGCTAGCCCGGTTGCTGCTGCCCTTTCGGCGACCGCCACTCATAATCCCGACGGCGCGTGAGTCAATGGCTATCCGATATGGTGAGTGGTCATTTGTCATCCTAGAATAGAGGGTGTTAGGGTTTCTGACCTTGATTTCGAGCGACCATCATTCGACGGAGCGAAGAGGCATCGCATGAATCCATTTCCGTCCACCTTCAAACGCGCTGTCGAAACGGAGCCGACCGAAATTCCCATGCTCATCGGTGGCGAATGGCGCGCCGCGTCCGAGACATTCGAGGTGCGCGATCCCTACCGCGGTACGGTGGTTGCGCGCGCGCCGCGCTCATCGATGAAAGAACTCGACGATGCGCTGAATGCTGCGGTGAAAGCCAAGGCGAAAGTCGAGAAGAGCGGATGGTGTTGTTCATTCTATAGGCTGGCCTCTGGCGGTTGAGCGCCGATGATTCGTTTTCGATACAGTGTCGGCGCCCAATTTGGAGACACCTGATGAGACCGCGGACCAAAGCGAAGAAAAACGAGAAGCCGTCTCCTGCGGTACGGACCGCAGTCGCCCGGCTGGTGGAACCTTCGCGCCCCGATTTCGACGACGTCGTCGATCTTCCCCAGCGCGTCGGCGTTCAGTCGCTCGGCCGTGCCTTCGCGATTCTCGAGGAAATCGCACGTCACCGGGAAGGAATCGGGCTTTCGGATCTAAGCAAGCGGGTGGGCTTGCATAACTCCACCACGTTTCATCTCGCCAAGACGATGGTGTCACTTGGCTATATTCGCCAAGAAAAGGACTCCAAACGTTACCGCGTCGGACGGCCGTTGTTCGCGCTGGCCGCTAGTGCGCTCGACGAAATCGAGATGGTAAACCTCGCAACTCCGGTGCTCGAAGATTTGTCGCGCGCAACCGGCGAAAGCAGCCATTTCTCCGTCCGCATGGGCGACACCGTGGTCGTGATCGCTCGCACCGGCGGCCCGGGCGCCTTCCAGTTGGCCGACCGGGTTGGCGTCGTCCGGCCGGCCCACAGCACCGCGCTCGGCAAAGCGATCCTTGCCTCGCTGCAACCCAGCCAACTGGAGCATTTTCTTAAGCGGGTGAAGTTGAAGCCGTCGACCGAAAAGTCGATCACCGAGATACCGGTCCTGCTGCGTGAGATTGAAGAAATCAGACGAACCGGCGTTGCCTTCGACGACGGCGAATTCAATCTCGAAGTCCGCTGCGTGGCGGCCCCCGTCAAAGACTTCACCGGCAAAACCGTCGGCGCGATCGGCATTTCCGGCCCGATCTGGCGACTGCCCAACCAGGTACTGCAACGGCAGGCCAAGATCGTGCAGGCCGCGGCTGCTCGCCTGTCGGCCGAATTCGGCGCCGGGGAATAGTCGGCGATGTACGCGGCGGCGAAATATGGATCTGGATTAGGCGCGGAGCGCATTGCGTTACGCCGGCGCGCGCACTCGCAACTGGGCCTTGAACCTTTTTGACATTGACAGCGGCCCAACGCTCGGAACTATAATCCCATAATAAAAAAACGTCTCTCACAATATCGCATAGGCGGTATCAGGAGAGTGACATCATCCACCAGCTCGGGAGGCGACCTGTGATGACCAGCTTCAATCGAAGGACAGTATTGAAAACCGGCGCCGCGTTTGCGGGCGCGTCCGCCATTGGGCTTCCAGCGATCGTTCACGCCCAGGCGGAAAAGATCAAGATCGGTCATCTCACGCCGCTGACCGGATTTCTGGGCGCACTCGGCGCCTATGCCCAGTTGGGCATCAGGATGGCCCAGGAAGAGATCAACGCGGCCGGCGGCGTGATGGGCCGTCAGCTCGACATCACGTCAGAAGACTCGGTCAACCCCGCCACGGCGGCGACCAAGGCCCAGCGCATGCTCGACCAGGACGGCGCGGCCTTCCTGATGGGCGAAATCAATTCGGCCTCGGCCGTCACCATCATGCAGGTGGCGGCGCGCAACAAGCGCTTCTATCTGCAGATCGGCGCGCGCTCCGACGCGCTACGCGGCAAGCAATGCAACCGCTACACGTTCCACGTCGACATCCCGAGCCACGTGATGGTTTATGCTGTCGGCAAGGCGCTGGTGCGCGACAACATGATGAAGGGCAAGAAGTTCTACACCCTCACCGCCGACTATATTTTCGGTCACGACTTGGGGAACGCGGCGAAGCAATTTTTCAGCGAAAACGGGGGCACGGTCATCGGCGACGAACTGGTGGCAACTGACGTCACCGAGTTCAGCCCCTACATGCTGAAAATCCGCCAGGCCAAGCCGGACGTGGTCTGTTCGAACCTCGCCGGCAATCAAGTCACCAACCTGATCAAGCAATATGCCGAATTCGGCCTGCCCTATCCAATCGTCGGCTTCAACCTCAACACCGCCGACGCCTGGGCGGCGGGCGAAGGCAATCTGAGCGGCACCTGGCCAACAGTCTGGTATCACACGCTCGACGTTCCGTCGTCCAAGACCTTCGTCGCCAACTTCATCAAGAAGTACGGCAAACCGCCGGAGAATCATGCCTGGATCGAATACATTTCGCTCAAGATGATGGCGCAGGCCATGACCGAGACCAAGTCGACCGACACCGAGAAGCTGATCGCCTACTTAGAGAGCGAAGCCAAGTTCGACATCCTGAAGGCGCGTCAGGGCTACTTCCGCAAGTGGGATCACCAGCTCATGCAGGAAGCCTATCCCTTCACGGTGAAGGCGAAGGGCAAGGCGAAGGACCAGTGGGACCAGCTCGAGCTCGGCGCCGCTGTTCCGGCAACAAACGAATCTCTGGAGGTCCTGTCCGTCAACAAGGAGCAGAACACCTGCATCATGTGATCGGCGCCGGCGCGATCGGATAAACGCGTTGGCGATGGGCACACCGTCGCCAACGCGCGCTCCTGCCCTCCTGGATCCAGAATGCAATTCACGTTCTTGCTCGAACAGGTGGTGAATGGCCTCGTGCTCGGGGGCTACTACCTGCTCATTGCGCTCGGGCTGTCGCTGATCTTCAGCGTCGGCGGCGTAGTCAACCTGGCACATGGCGCTTTCTATGCGCTCGGTGCCTATATCTCGATCACAATCGGAAAATATCTCGGCTTCGGTCCGGCCGTGGTCCTGTCGCCGATCTCCGTGGCCATGCTCGGCATTCTGTTCGAGCGCTTCCTGTTGCGCCGTTTCTATTCGGCCGACCCGATCCTCAGCCTGCTGGTGACCTTTGGGCTCGCCATGATCGCCGAGCAGATGATCCGCATCGTCTGGGGCTCTGCACCGCTGTCGGTAAACATGCCGGCGTCGTTCAAGGGTTCGGTCTTCCTCGGAGACTTCCTGTTCTCACGTTATCGCTTGTTCCTGCTGGCCGTGGTGATCGCAGTGCTGGCAAGCATCTGGCTGCTGCTGCACAAGGCTTCTTTCGGTCGCGTGGTGCGCGCTGGCATTCAAAAGCCCGACATGGTGGCGGCGCTGGGCATTCGATTGCAGCCGTACATGACCGCCATCGTTATGCTCGGTGTCGGCATGGCGGCGCTGGGTGGCGCCCTGTTTGCTCCGATCACCATCGTGCATCCGGCCATGGGCGCGGAAGTCATTACGGTCGCCTTCGTGGTGGTGGTGATCGGCGGGCTGGGCAGCTTCTGGGGCGTGGTGATTTCCGCGCTGCTGGTCGGCGTAGTGCGCGGCATCACCATCCATTTCATCCCCGCGGCCGGTGAAGCATCGATGTACGTGCTGATGTTTCTGATCCTGCTGTTCCGCCCCCGCGGTCTGCTCGGCGAGCGCATCGAGAAGTTCGAAACATGATCGCACGCCAAGATTCGAAGCTGCGACCCCTGTGGATCGCAGTGATCGCCCTGATCGCGTTGCCGTTGCTCATGCGCGCGATTGGTCTGACGACAGATACTGCCTCGACCGTGGTTATCCTGGCCATCGCGGCGATGGGGTTGAATTTGTGCGTGGGTTATGCCGGCCTGGTGTCGTTCGGTCACGGCGCCTGGTTCGGCATAGGCGCCTATGCTGCCGCGATCCTTCAGAGAGAATGGTTCCCCAACCAGATTGCGCTGCCGATTCTATCGTCCATGGTCCTCGTGGCGGCCCTGTCGACGTTTGCTGGAAGCCTCATTCTGCGCCGGCGCGGCGTGTATTTTTCGCTGCTGACGCTGGCGCTCGCCGCCCTCACCTACACCATCGCCTTCCGCTGGACCGATGTGACTGGCGGCGAGAACGGCCTGGGCGATTTGAAGCGTGGCACGATCGGGCCGTTATTCCTCGACAATCCGCTCGCTTATTACTTCGTGGTCGCTGTGATCGCGCTCGCTGTGCTCTACGTCCTGCAACGTGTGCTGCGCTCGCCGTTCGGGCACGTCGTGGTGGCGATCCGCGAGAACCAGCTTCGTGCCACGTTTCAGGGCTATCCGGTCGAGCGCTATAGGCTCGCCGTCTTCGTGCTCTCGGCGACGGTGACCGGGTTAGCCGGCACGCTGCTCGGATTTCTAACCTATCTGGTGTCGGCCGAAGGCGTCTCGGTGCCCTTCTCCGGCGAATTACTGGCCATGGTCGTGATCGGCGGCATGCGCAGCTTCCTCGGTCCGGCGTTCGGCGCGCTGTTCTTCATCCTTTTCCGCGAGCTGTTTTCGATTTGGACCGCCGATTGGCTGCTCTGGTTCGGGCTGATCTTCGTCAGTTTCGTGGTGTTCTCGCCGAGCGGCCTCGTCGGGATTTGGGCCCAGTTGCAGAAGCGCTGGCGCTCGACGCCGGAAGAAGGCGCGGCGATGGGGCGACGCAAAGTCTACGATGACCTAGCGATGCCGGCCTTCCTGCGCCCGCTCGGCACGAAAGGAACGGTGCTGAGCGTTGATGACGTATCAAAGCATTTCGAGGGTATCCGGGCCGTCAGCAACGCAAGCCTCACGGTCGGCGCCGGCGAAATTCACGCTCTGATCGGCCCGAACGGTGCCGGCAAGACGACGGTGTTCAACCTCGTCTCCGGCTTCTATACGCCGAACGGCGGTACGATCCGCCTTTACGATAAGGAAATCCAAGGCCTATCGCCCTATCAGATTTGCAATAAAGGCCTCGTCCGGTCGTTTCAGATCACCAACCTCTTCCGCGGATTGTCGATCTACGAGAATTTGCGCCTGTCGCTGCAGGCGCAGCATCCCGAGCGCTTCAATATCTGGAAGGATACGGACAGTTATCCGGACGTTCAGACGGAGACGGCCGAACTGATCCGCTACCTTGGCCTGGAAGGTATGGAGCAGATGGAAGCCGGCGAGCTCTCCTACGGCGGGCAGCGCCTGGTGGACTTAGGCATCGCACTCGGCTGCAAGCCGCAGGTGCTGCTGCTCGACGAGCCGCTCGCCGGATTGCCGGCTGCCGAGCGCGAGCGCGTCTCTAACCTTGTCAAGAACGTCGCCGCCAATATTCCCGTGCTGATCGTCGAGCATGACATCGATCGCGTGCTTGGCTTCTCGCATCGCGTCACCGTGATGAACCAGGGCGAGATCCTCATGACCGGCACGCCCGACGAGGTTCGCAACAATCAGCGCGTGCAGGAAATCTACACCGGGACGGGCGCGGTCGACACGGCGCACAGCACGCGCAGCGCGGAGACGGCGGTCAAGTCCACGCAGATCCTGCGTTTCGAAGGCGTAAATGCCTTCTACGGCAAGAGCCATATTCTGCACGGCGCCTCCCTCGACGTGCGCGAGGGCGAGATCGTCGCCTTGGTCGGCCGCAACGGCGCCGGCAAGACCACGCTGCTGAAGACCTTGACCGGGCTGCTGGCACCCGCCTCCGGCACGATCGAGTATGAAGGCCGCAATATCGCCGGCCTGCCGGCGCCGGATATCGCGAGGCTCGGCATGGGTTACGTGCCGCAAGGGCGTCAGCTATTCGCCGGCATGACGGTCGCCGAGAATCTGGCGCTCGGGCGGCTGGCGCGAGCAACTGACGGCAAGGACAGCATCGTCTGGAGCGAAGACCAAATCTTTGACTACTTCCCGCGCTTGAAAGAACGCGTGAACGTCGCGGCGGATTATCTATCCGGCGGCGAGCAGCAGATGCTGGCGGTCGCCCGCGCACTGTCAGGCAACGTCAAGCTGCTGCTGCTCGACGAGCCGTTCGAAGGACTTGCGCCAAACATTATTAGGGAGCTGTTCAAGGTATTCGACCAGCTGCGCGGACGCGCCTCGATCGTCATCGTCGAGCACAACCTCGACCTGGTGCTGGCGCTGGCCGACCGCGTGTTTGCGCTCGAGCGCGGCGCAGTAATTCACCAGGGCCCGGCGGCGCCGCTGCTCACCGATCTCGCCTACCGCAAGAAGATCCTATGGGTGTAAGCCCGGACACCAGAAACCTCATCGTCATCGGCCAAGGCGCCGCCGGGCTGGCCGCCGCGCTAACGGCAGCCGAGCAGGCACGCGGCAACATCAATGTCACGCTGATCGACAAGGCTGCGGAGGACGAAGCCGGCGGCAATACACGATGGTCGCCATCAAACATGCGCATGGCCGCGCCCGACCGCGTCGAGCCGAGTTTCGTACACGACATGCTCACGGCCACCCAGTTTCAGGGCGACGAGACCTATTTCGCGCGGCTGGCGGCCGACGCACCCGCGACCGCCAAGTGGCTGCAATCACACGGCATCGAGTTCATCCAGCCGCCATATTATTTGTCGAAAGGCCCCCCGCGCATCCAGCCGGTCGGCGGCGGCGCGAATCTGATCAAGGCGCTGACGCAGGCATCCATCAAGGCAGGCGTCACGTTCCGCTATTGCTGCAGCGCGCGCGCGATCATCACAAAGGACGATCGCATTGCTGGCCTCGTTGTCGAGCGGGCCGGTAGGCGCGAGACCTTGCCGGCTGACGCCATCGTGCTGGCCTGCGGCGGTTTCCAGGGCAATGCCGCGATGATGCGGACACATCTGGGCGACGGCGGTGAGACGATGCGGCTGATCTCGCCGGGTACGCGCTTTAACGCCGGCGACGGCATCGACATGGCGCTGCAGCTTGGCGCCGACAAATCCGGCGACTGGAACGGCATGCACTGCGAGCCGGTCGACGCGCGCAGCAAGAACTCCGCACCGGTCGTGCTGATCTACCCTTACGGAATCGTGGTCGACAAAACCGGCCGCCGTTTCTTCGACGAGGGTGGCGGCCTGATGCACGAGACCTGGGAATGGCTGGCGCGCAACATACATTTCAACACGCCCGGCTCAATTGCCTATGCCGTTCTCGACAGCCGGCTACTCGACATTACCGACTATCAGCGCGCCATCCGTTCGGAGGTGACTCCGGTACGTGCCGACACGCTGGCCGAGCTGGCGAAATTGATCGGTGTCGACGCCGACGGACTTGCGGCCACCGTCGCCAATTACAACGTCGCCTGCGTCGGCGATCCCGCCTTGTTCGATGCGACGCTCAAAGATGGGCTCGCCGCCGCGACATCGCTGCAGCCGCCGAAGTCGAATTGGGCGCGCGCGATTGAAGTGCCGCCGTTCATTGCCTATCCGCTGGTCGGCGCGGTCGCCTACACCTTCGGCGGGCTAGCCACCGACGCCCGCGCCCGCGTGCTGCGCAAGGGCGCGCCCATTCCCGGCCTGTTCGCCGCCGGCGAGATCACCGGGCATTTCTATGCAACCGCGCCGAACGCCGTCTCGGTGCTGCGCGCGTTCGTGTTCGGCAGAATTGCAGGGCACGAAGCGGCCGCCAATTTGGCGGCGCAATTGGCCGGCGCGACGCCACCTTGAGTGGTGACTCGCGGGCTCGATTTTCAAGGATTTTTCGCGGGATTTGCTATATGAAGAGAATTTACAAATCAAAATAAACATTTGACGAGGAAACGAAAATGCGTCGATTGTTGCCCATCGCGTTCGCCGCCGCCGTTCTCGGCATTCCGCTCGTCTCAAATGTGCAGGCCGCAAGCGATTTTCCAAATCGCTCGATCCGGCTTATCGTCGGTTTCGGACCGGGCGGCGCCACCGATACATTTGCCCGCATCTTTTCCGGCCCGCTGAGCAAGGAACTCGGGCAAACGGTGTTCGTCGAAAACGTTGCAGGCGCCAGCGGTTATATCGGCTGGCGAACCGTCGCCTCCGCCAGTCCGGATGGCTACACGTTGATGATGGCGGAGAACGCGCTGGTGATCCGCCCCGGTTTCAAGGACATCAAGCCGACATTCGATCCGGCCACGGAATTTACCCCGATCGCGTTTGCCGCATCGTCGCCGCTGGCAATATGCGTGACCAACGCAGTGCCGGCCAGCACCATGAAGGAACTGATCGCGCTGTCCCATGCGACGTCTAAAAAACTGACTTTTGCGTCGGCCGGCGTGACGTCGGTATCGCAACTGGTCTGGGATGTGGTGCGCGACGGCGCCGATATAGAAGCGATCGACGTGCCCTATCGCGGCGGCGGGCCGGCCATGGCCGACCTGATCGCGGGCCATGTCGACCTCACCGTGCCGTCGAGCCAGGTCGCGAAGCCTCTGGTCGATACCAAGCGGATCAAGTGTCTCGCGGTCACCGGCAAGACGCGTTCTCCGGCGCTGCCGGAGGTGCCGACTCTGGCGGAAGCCGGCATCAAGCATGCCGACGTCGATCTGCGGTTCTGGTTCGCGGTGTTCGGACCGAAAGGCATGCCGGCCGAGGTGACTGCGAAACTGCAAAAGGCGATTCAAATCGCCCTGAAACAACCCGAGCTGCTCGAACGGCTGAAGTCGCTCGACATCGCCCCCGATTACGCGCCGGGTCCGGAGCTGCATGCGCTGGTCGTGAGCGATGTTAAAAACTGGGGGGCCTTCATCGAGTCTAAAGGACTGAAGGGGCAATAACCACCGTCACGACATGTCGTCCGCGCCGGCCGTCAGGTCGGCGCAATCTTGTCTGATCCGAGGAGGCACGTTTGAACGATCGTAGCCGGCGCGCGCAAAAATGGGTGAACGAGGAATTCTACAAAGTCATCGATGTTTTCGGTTTCCGCTCCGTGATGTTCGTCGAATGGGGCTTCCGGCCTGCCGACGTGCGGCGCACCACCGAACGCATCAAGCACCCGATGGCGGTCGTCAAGCAGTGGGTGCGCACCGCCGAGCAGGAACAGAAGCTCGCCGAAGAGGCCGAGGCGAACGGCCATCGTGAAAGCGCGGCGGAGTTCTACTACCGCGCGGCGCTCTATTACGGGCCGCCCTGCGGCGTGATCCACGCCAACACGCCGCGCAAGCTCGAACTATATCAGCGCATGATCGATTGCTACACGCGCTTTACCGAGCTGTTCGACGAGGCGCCCGTGCGCCGCGTCGAAATTCCGTTCGAGAACGGCAAGACTATCCCCGGCATCCTGCAGACCGTGCCTGGCGCGAAAGGCAAGACGCCGTGCGTGCTCGTCATCCCCGGCATGGACACCATCAAAGAGTACATGCCGAGCCCCTATCACAATCACTTCCGCCGCCGCGGCATGGCGACGCTCAGCATCGACGGTCCTGGCCAGGGCGAGAGCAACACCCGCGAAACCTGGGTCACGCTCGACAACTTCGAACGCGCCGGCAAGGCTGCAATCGATTTCATCGAAACGATCCCCGAACTCGATGCCGGCAAAGTCGGCATCTACGGCTGGAGCATGGGGAGCTACTGGGGACCCCGCGTCGCCGCTTACGACCGCCGCGTCAAGGCGCTGGTCGGGGCCATGGGCAACTACCTGCAGAAGGACACGATCTTCAAGCACTCCAAGCCGGCCTATCGCGCCAACTACATGTATATGTCGAACGTCCACGACGAAGATAAATTCGACGCCATGGCCGCGCAGATGACACTCGAGCCGATTGCCAGCAAGATCAAATGCCCGACGCTGCTGGCGATGGGCGAGTACGACGAATTATGTCCGCTCGCGGACGGCGAGCGCATGTTCGACCTGCTGTCATGCCCGAAGGAAATGTGGGTCTACGAGGACGAGTCGCATACCTTCGGCAGCCGCCTGCCGGACTTCTATCTGCAGGTCGCCGACTGGATGCGCGATGCGCTCGCGGGAAAATTTCCGGCGGGTTACAAGAAGCGGATCGATCAAGCGGCGCGCTAAGGCGCGTACTCATAGAATAGGCCGCATGTTCGCTGTTGCTCCAAGAGCAGACAAACGCGGTCGCGGTTGGTTTGCCCATTAAGTGCCATAACCGGACTCATGCACTGAAACAAAAGCGCACATAGAGAGTCCGCCTCGTGCAGGCTGTGTGAAAACTCGGTGCCGAGCAAAACCTATAGAATCGGTTTTCATCAGATCGCGATTGACGCAAGTAAAATTCTCACGCGCGGCGAGTTTGATCGGCGTGAGAAATACTATTCTCATCGTCGACGCGGTTTGGGAGTTTTCACACAGCCTGCTCGTGGCGGTCTCTTCAAAATCCGATGAGTGTTTTGATCAGGTGGGGAACGACAGAGAGGCGGCGTTACGCCGCCGCCTTCACCTCGTCGGGATCGAGCGGCAGCTTCACCGGCTGCTTGCGCTTGGCCGACAGGTCGAGCGCCTTGGTCAGCATCAGATTGCGGTGCGCCTCTTCCACCGTCGCGGCCGCGGTCGGCAGGCCGAGCGCGACGCGGTTGAGCCAGCTATCGGTTTCCTCCGCCATCGGTCCGCGCAGCTCGCCGAGCGCCATGTCGCCGGGCGGATAGCTGCCCATGAAATCCACCAGCCGCGTGGCGTCGGGGTTGTAGCCCTCCGACTGCGCCTTCGACACCGCCAGCACGATGTCGCGGTGGGTGTCGTCGATGGTGAGCACGCCGGTGGTGCCGACGATGCCGACCTCGAGCGAATAGACCGCGCCCGGCCAGGTCACCGGCAACGCCCAGGAAATGTTGAGGTGGTAGACCGTGCCGTCGCCGAACATGATCATGCCGGCGGTGGCGTCGATGCCCTTGTAGAGCGGCCCCAGAACTTTATCGATCGAGCGCGCATAGACCTCGGTCGGCTGCTTCGGCTCCAGGCACCACATGCAGATGTCGAGCGCGTGGGTGCCGGAGATCACCATCGGCGAGATGGTGGTGGGATCGTCGGTGCGTTTGTAATTGTCGATCGCCACCAGCCGGTTCATGAAGGCGCGCGAAGTGACCAAGGTCACGTCGCCGAGCGCGCCGGTGCGGCACTTTTCCTTGGCCGCCAGCCAGCGGCGGCGGAAACGCTGGGTATAGCCGACCACGGCGTCGACCTTGGCGTCCTTGATCGCTTTGAGCACTCGCGCGGATTCGGCGAGGTTGGTGGCGAGCGGTTTCTCGATCAGCAACGGAATACCGCGCTCGACCGCCACCATGATCGGGTCGACGTGCAGATGCTCGTCGGTCGCGATGATGGCGCAGGTCACCTCCGGGCGCTTGAGCAGTTCGACGTGGCTTTGCGTGACGAAATCGGCGCTGATCTTGGGCCCGACTTCGCCGGCGCGGTTCGGGTTCTTTTCGGCCAGCCCGATCCATTCGACCGCCGGATGGCGCGCCGCCACCTCGCCGCGGAACAGGCCGACGCGCCCGCCGCCGATGATCGCCAAGCCGATCCGTTTTGCCTGACGACCACTCATAAGCTGTCTCCGACATTGCTATGCATCTTGTTCGTTTCCTTTGCAGGAAAGAATACCTGTAACGCCGCCCCTGCATCAGTTGTCGCGATGTCCTCTAGGATCGGTCCGTCACCAGCCGTTCGGGGTCGATAAAGAATGCCCACAGCACGGCCGAGCCCAGCATCACCGCCGAGATTACGTAGAACGGCGCCATCCATGAAACGTGATCGACCAATGCACCGAAGATGATGGCGGATACCGAGCCGGCTGCCTGGCCGATCATGTTCATGACGCTGGAGACCGAGCCGCTGAACCCGCCAGCAACGTCCATGGAGGCAGCCCAGGATGGTGCCAAGCTCATAAAGATTAAGAAGTTGCAGAGGGACAACAGAATGACGGTGAGCACCGGATCGCTCACCGAGGCCGATGGGACCATAATCACCGCGGCACCGAGCATGCTTGCGATACACACCGCACGGCGCGACCATTTCAGCGTTTTGGTTCGCTTGTAGACTAGGTCGGTAACGAGGCCGCCAGTGATCACCCCGATGGCACCGGCAAACAGCGGCAGCGGCGCGAGAAGACCCATACCCTTGAGCGAGAAATGATGGACCTCCATCAGATAGGTAGGCATCCAATACCAGAAGAAATAACTGCCATAGCCGAAGCCGCTATAAGCCGCAGCGATGAACCACATATTTTTGGACGTCAGGATGAGTTTCCACGGAACGGATTTCTCTATCGCGGCCGGCGTCTGGCTTTTGGTCTCCTCCGCCCTGTCCTGGATATATGCGAGCTCGGCGGCATTAACGCTTGGGTGATCCGCCGGCAGGTCGCGGTCCAACCAGTACCATGCGATGGCCCAAAAAATTCCGACCGCGCCGAAGACGTAGAAAACCGAGCGCCAGCCCCAGGCGGTCATGATCGCAACCGCGACGAGCGGGACGGCCGTTGTCGCGAATTGGCCGCAACTATGGGTGACGCCGTTGGCCAGGCCGCGCTCGGACTTGGGAAACCAATACTGCATCGCGCGGGTGGCCGCCGGCCACGCGGCGGCCTCGCCGAGGCCGAAGACGAAGCGGATCACCAGCATGGAGATGAAACCGACAGCGTGCGCGGTCATCATGGTCATCAATGACCAAAACATGACCACGATGGCGAGCACCTTGCGTGCACCGTACCTGTCGGAAATCCATCCACCCGGTATCTGGCCCAACGCGTAAGCAAAACCAAAGGTGCTGAAAATCCAGCCTAGTTGCGTTTTGGTGAAACCGAACTCTTTGGCGATTTCCGGAGCCGCCACGGAAATGTTGGTCCGGTCGATGAAGGTGATGAGGGCCATCAGGCCGAGCATCAGGAGAACCGTCCAGCGATACCGGCTGCGCCTTGCGGCTTTTGCGGCGGCCGGAGCACTGGATCGAGCTTGCACGTCGTCGAGCGTGACCATGACTAAACTCCGATCATCGCGATGCCAAGAATGGGAAGGCCAATGGTAAAACTGCTGATCCCTTTTTTGCTTATGGGCCCAATCGCTCTGGCCACCTTGAGGCAAATCAAACACTTGCAAAAAATGGTCACCCACTAAATCAACAGAGATCGCTCAAGGGCGCCGGCAAACTCAGGAAAGGAACAAAAAGGGATTCCAGGACCTTCGTGTAAGCGTGGCGGTCGTCGTCAACACGGCGACGATTTTGCGCAATTAGGCCAGACGTCATCCGCTGGATGACAATGGGACAACCGTTCAGCCTCACGGAGGCGCGAGCAATTTGCGGTCGCTCATGCAGAGCCGACGCGACGTTGACGAAGATCAATGCATTAGGCGGTGCAACACATGTATTGGCCGTTTTGGCGAAATAGCTTTGGGTGAGCGCCTTTTACCAAAGTCAATTTGCGGTAATGCCAGGCGACAAGGAGTAAGCCATGCCCACAACCCTTCACTGGCGCAAATTCAAGATACTTGCGGTTGCTTTAGTGGTGGCCGCCTTGTTGGGTAGCGGCCCAAGCTGGTCGGATGAGAAGACCGAGGCAGGTGTGCGACTTGAGTTTTGGAAGGGGCACTTCGACCGGGGCAGCGAGGCCTTCCACGAATGGGACAAAGAGAAGGAAATCCCAGCGGTCTGTGCACGCTGCCATGGCGCCAACAGCCTCCCGGAATACCTAAAGGAAGGTAAGAATACCCCGGCACCTCACGTTAAGAACGGGTTTGCTTGCACCAACTGTCACGCCAATCTTCTCACCTATGCGCGGCACAATGTCCCGAAGGTCACGTTCCCCGGCGGAGTAACGGTCGACAGTGGGAACAACGATGCCAATCTATGTATGACTTGCCATCAGGGGCGGGAGTCCACGGCAAGTGTAAATAAGGCGATCGTCGGACTTGCTCCCGATACGCCAGATCCCAAACTGACCTTCCTCCATGTGCACTATTATCCGGCCGGCGCGACGATGTATGGCACCGAGGCGAAAGTGGGCTACGAGTATGATGGCAAGAAATATGTCGGCCGTTTTGCTCATATGCCGAATGTGAGCACCTGCACCGGCTGCCATCAGCCACACGGCGGTGAGATCAAGATCGATCGCTGTGGGGGATGCCACGAAGGCGTCAAAACCATGGTCGACCTCGTGAACATTCGCATGTCGACGCGTGGCGACTTCGACGGCAACGGCAAGGAGGAGGGGCTGGCGCGCGAGATTGCCGGTTTGCAAGATCAGCTTTATGCCGCCATCCAGAACTACGCCAAGAACGTCAGCGGCAAGCCGATCGCTTTCACCAAGGCAGCCTTTCCATACTGGTACGCTGACACCAACGGCAACGGCCGGATCGATCCAGAAGAAATTCGCCCGGCGAATAAGTACCCCGCCTACACGCCGCGGCTCTTGCAGGCGGTGTTCAACTACAGCTTCTCGGTGCGTGATCCGGGCGGTGCGTATCATAACGGTCGTTACGTTCTGCAACTGCTCTACGATTCACTCGAGAGCTTGGCAGCGAGCGGCAAGGTTGGCGTCAATATGGACGGGAAGGTGCGGCCGTAGGGGATTTCGCAGCAAATGGAACGGCGCAGCGAAGGGGATGGCATTCGATGAAGGTGACGCAACAAATCTAGGCCGCGCACTCATTAATCGATATTGATGATCAGCGTTGGCAGTTGCGGTGGATTTATTGCCTTACCCAAGCTGCACGACAACCAAAAGCCATTTAGGATTTAAATATTAGCTTGGGCTATGCCGAACGCTTTGATGGAGTCTTTTGCATTGGTCTTTATCATTGCCTGCGCAAGCTCGCTGAAGCTGTCACGACCAATCAGAACGATGACATCTACGAATCCAACCTCATATAGATCAAACCTGCATACGATGCGCACGCCGTGAGGTTGGGCGGTAATTCCATGTCTTAGCGAGTGGGCGCGCCTAGGCTTTTTTACTGTTGTTGTTATGGTCATATCGACCTCCAAAGTTTATTCGACGACAATCCTACAAAGTCAGACTAAAATGAAATCGGCCCGGATCGCCACCCGAGCCGACCAAGAATCTGCGAACGCCTTCGCGCGCAACGCTTATAGCGCGCATAGAGGTGCTTGGATTTGCTCGTGAAGCAGGCCGAGCAACCAGCGACAATTCATAACCGACAAAACAAAGAGGCCGGCATTTGAAACGGCCTCCGGAATGAAGGCTATATCAAGTCGGCTTTAATATCCTGCGCCAGAAGATTTTTCATGTTCGGATACTCCCGGTGCATTTGAAGGACATTCACGCTAACGGCGCGTACGTCAGCTTCAGCGGTTCTAGCTGGAGAGAAAAACTGCTTCGCTCCCACCCCGATAATGAGAACTGCGACCACAGCGATGACGTGATGTATGCGCATGACAAAACTCCTCTGAGTCGACACTCAGGATTGACGTCAAATGGTGCATTGCGACGTCTTTTGGTGCGTCGCAGCAAAAATGTCATTGATCCCGATCAAATTCCGTCAAATTTGGAGATTGAACGGGAGTTGCGTGGCAAAGCACCAGCGCCTGCGCAACATGGTTGCCGAGCGATTCAAATTGGTCAGTAATGCTGTCTGATCCACGTCAATGACTTTTTGTGCATTGCAGTATTATTCTGTTTTTGTGGGTTGAAGAAGCTTGTTGGGTGAAGAGCTTCGGCTTCTTGAATGCCACAACATACATGACTGCTCTGCCGATCATTTGGCAGGGCAAACTGTCGGGAAAGGAAGATGTCATGGCCAAAAATTTGGAAGAGATGGAGAAACTGGGAAAGGAGAATGTCGAAACGGCGACCAAGTCGGTTGGCGTGGTTTCCAAGGGTATGCAGGCGATTGTGACCGAGTTCGTCGACTATTCGAAGAAGTCCTTCGAAGACGGCACCAAGGTTTTTGAACAGCTACTCGGTGCAAAGTCATTCGATAAGGCGATAGAAATCCAGCAGGGTTATTTTAAGAACGCCTACGAGGGTTTTGTCGCCCAATCGACCAAGATCAGCGGGCTCTATGCCGACCTTGCCAAAGAAACCTATAAGCCGTTACAAGGTTACGTAGGTAAGATCATGCCAACGACGACGTAGGTCGTCGGAAATAACGAATTTAAAAAGCCCGGCTTTAGAGCCGGGCTTTTTGTTGCTGTGTTCTGTTGAACTTGTAAAAGCTGACAAACGTGAATTTTGGCCGGGGACGGTTTGTCCGCTTGTGACCCAACAGCGACATCGGCAGCCGCTAAATGATCTGTGTCTGAACTCGCACTCCGCTCCTTCCGGTGTGCTAGTTTGAGCCGACGATTGAATATGGCAAATAGTATTGAGCTTGCGGGAGGGGAACATGGACCGATCCGAAGTCGTTTCTGTATTTGATGTACTCACCAAAGTAGGCAGCAACGTGCACGGAAATTGTTCAAAGGCCGTGCTCCATCAAGTGCCTGAAGCCGAAACAAGTCTCTTTAGTGTGAACCCTGGGGAGAAGCTTGCGCCGCACCTCCACACCCGAACGTGGGATCTGTTTTTCGTGGTCTCTGGTTCAGGTGAAATCCACTACAAGGGTAAGGATGGCGCTAATACGGTTCCGATGTCGGCGCGAGCGTTTTGCGCTATGCCGCCGGGTTACGAGCATGAAGTTTGTAATTTGAGCACGACTGAGCCGTTCAGTTTCTTGCTTATCCACGCTCCTTGGCAAGGCTATGACCACGTTCGGACGCAAGCGCCGACGAGGTGATCAAACAGAGATCCTGTTTGCTGCGGTGCACCGGTCGCGATTGACCCGAAGCGGACATCCTCAACGAGGCAAGGCAGGCCTGATTTGGCGGGCAGTGCAGAAAAAGAATGTCCGTTTTTGCACAGCCGGCTAGAATTCAACTCCATGAAATGGATGCTTGGTCGCATAGGACGTTTGATCGCCACCTATTTGCAAAGGCCGTCAACCGGGTATGAGCCGTTCACACCTGCTGATCCTTCCGCGCTGCGAGCATGCATTAAGCCTGGTGATATTCTTCTGATCGAAGGCCATAATCACATTTCGGGAATCATCAAATATCTGACGCAATCTACATGGTCCCACGCAGCGCTCTATGTAGGACCAATCGCTGGGAGAGAGCAGGCAAGTGGTCAACTGTGTGATCTGATAGAATCGAATCTGGACGATGGAATTGTTTGCGTCCCCTTAGCGAAGTATTTTCAATTTCACACGCGCATATGCCGGCCGGCCGGATTATCCCCGGATGACTGTCAAATAGTCTGCAACTACGCGATTGAGCGAATCGGTCTGCAATATGACCTTAAGAATCTTATTGATCTTGCGCGTTACTTAGTGCCGCTACCGGTTCCACAACGCTGGCGGCGGCGAATGATTGGGCTCGGTTCAGGCGACCCAACAAAGCTCATTTGTTCGACGCTTATTGCCCAGGCATTTATGTCAGTGCGTTATCCAATCTTGCCCAGCATTACACAGGTGGAAAGCGAGCAAGCTCGGCAGGAGATTTATCATATCCGTGACTGTTCGCTTTATACACCACGCGATTTCGACATCTCTCCATATTTCGCAGTGATAAAGCCGACGATCGAGGCCGGCTTCGACTACAAGAAGATAAATTGGTCTGCCAGTCAGCGGTAAATCGGGAATCTTATGGCCGGTGTTCGATGTCGGCTATTGATGCTGTGGACGCGACGAGGATGGAAACGCGCGCCCAATTAGTTCGGACTGCACGCCTTCCCGCCCTCGATTTCCTGCAGCCCTTCTTCCGCTTCAGCCGGGCTCTCGTAGATGTGCGGGGCGACGCCGCGCCTCGCCAGCGCGTCACCGAGCTTCATGCGCAGAAATCCGCTCGTCGTGTAGCGCGTGACTTCCGCGTAATACTTGTCCATCAAGCCACGCACCATCGCCGAATAGGCGTCGAGCAAGGCCGGCTCGATCTTGAAGTTGTCGTAATTGACGATGGCATAGACGCGCCTGCCAAGCGGCGCAATGCGGTCGGTGACGATCTGGCGGATGCGTTCGATGTCGGCCTCGCTGCGCATGGAAAAACGTTCGAGATTGACGAAGAAATGATTGGTCGTCTCGTCGTAGGTGAAGCGCTGTTCGAGCGGGATCGACAAAATATGATCGCGCAATTCCATGGGACCGGCAGCGAAGATGCGCGGATCCATCAGGACAGGCGGGTTCGGCATCAGCGGCTTGAAATCCATCTTGCCAAGAATGTCTTTCTCGAGATCGACGCCGGGCGCGATTTCCGTGAGTTCCAGCCCGGCCTTAGTCAACCGGAATACGCAGCGTTCGGTGATGTAGAGCACGGACTTGCCCGATTTCCGCGCGATGTCCCCGCTGAAGGTGACATGCTCCACCTTGTTCACGAATTTACGGATATCGCCGTCGCGCACGATCTGCAAAGCGCCGTCGTGATATACGACCTGCATTTCGCCGGCGACAAAGGTGCCGGTGAACACAACTTTCTTGGCGCTCTGGCTGATGTTGATGAAGCCGCCGGCGCCGGCGAGGCGCGGCCCGAATTTCGAGACGTTGAGCGAGCCGGATCGATCCGCCTGCGCAAGGCCCAGATAGGCGATGTCTAGGCCGCCGCCATCATAGAAATCGAACTGGTAGGGCTGGTCGATCACCGCCTGCGTGTTGATCGCTGCACCGAAATCCATGCCACTCGCAGGTATGCCTCCGATGACGCCAGGCTCGGCCGTGAGTGTGATGAGATCGGCGATCTTTTCTTCGTTAGCGATGGTGGCGACGCCTTCGGGCATGCCGATGCCGAGATTGACCACACTGTTGGGTTCAAGTTCGAGGGCAGCGCGGCGCGCGATGATCTTTCGAGGGCCGTCTTCCATCGGTGGCAGTGAACCTGCTCGCGCGCGGATCTCCGAGGAATATGCGGGATTGTATTGCGTTGCAAAAGTCTGCCAGTGGTTTTCGGGCCTGGCCACCACGACGCAATCCACCAGCACGCCTGGCACTTTCACTTGACGTGAGTTGAGCGAGCCACTTTCGGCGACGCGCTCGACCTGCGCGATCACGATGCCGCCGGAATTGCGCGCGGCCATCGCAATGGCGAGCGCTTCGAGCGTCAACGCTTCCTTCTCCATTGTCAGATTGCCGTCGGGATCACCGGTCGTAGCCCGGATGATACCGATATTGATCGGGAATCTTTTGTAGAAGAGATATTCCTCGCCGTCGATTTCCATCAGGCGGACGATGTCCTCCTTCGTCTTCTCGTTGAGCTTGCCGCCGCCGTTGCGCGGATCGACGAAAGTGCCGAGGCCGATGCGTGTGATATGGCCGGGCCGGTGCGCGGCGATGTCGCGGAACAGATGCGTGATCACGCCCTGCGGCAGATTATAGGCTTCGATCTGGTTAGTGACGGCAAAATGCTGCAGCTTCGGCACTAGTCCCCAGTGGCCCCCGATGATTTTGCGCACGAGCCCCTCATGCGCAAGATGGTTCAATCCGCGCTCTTTGCCGTCGCCCTGGCCTGCCGCATAGACCAGCGTCAGATCGCGCGGATGGCCGGGCGCCGAGGCTTCGGCGTCGCGCGAGGAAACGAATCTCTGTTCGATGGCGATGGCAATTTCCTCGGCGAAGCCGATGCCGACAAAGCCTCCGGTCGCCAGCGTGTCGCCATCGCGGATGAGTTTCACCGCGTCGGCTGCTGACA
Organism: uncultured Alphaproteobacteria bacterium; assembly: GCA_963739075.1. Classification (GTDB taxonomy): domain Bacteria; phylum Pseudomonadota; class Alphaproteobacteria; order Rhizobiales; family Xanthobacteraceae; genus Pseudolabrys. The sequence goes on from CAVTZC010000005.1 coordinate 68,085, forward strand.
CGACCTTGCCTTTCTCGTCGCGCTTGAGAAACGGGAGGGCGGGATGGTCCATCAACGGGTACCTCTGCGCTCGCCGTCGTCGGGTCAGACCGAAGTCGGCTGTCGACAACTTCGACCTTTCGCTCCTCGCGACGACGCTGCGATGAGCGGTGCCGCCACTCCTACGCCTTGGCTCTGTTCCGCGTCTCTGCCGCGAAATATACCAAAACAATCGTGATTAGCGCGAGGCCGATCATATAGACGGAGATCGGCCACGTCTCTGGCCTGTAGGTGGTCATGAGCCCAATGGCGATGAGCGGCGACAGCGCTCCTGCGAAGATCGATGCAAGATTGTACCCGATGGACACGCCGCTGTAGCGCACCTTTGTCCCGAACAGGTCGGATAGGAAGCTCGCCTGCGGGCCGTACATGGCGGCGAGGCCGACAGCCAGGCCCAGGACGATTGCGATCCAGCCGCGCTGCGGGTTTTTGGTTCCGAGCAGCATGAAACAGACATTGGAAGGCGCATCCGGGGCAGTATTCGGCACGCCGTTTATGGCCCCACACTCTAGTCGGGCCACGCGGCCCGGTTACATATTATCCTGCAGCCAGTCGGCGGCGAAATCGATGCCGATCTGGCGGTTGTCGACATGGGCGTGCTCGGCGCCGCCTTCTTCAGTGGTGAATATCTTGATTGTCTTGTTCTTCGAGCCGACCGCGTCATAGAGCTTCTGAGCATTCTCGACCGGCACGACGCGGTCGTTGGCAGCATGGGTGACGAGGAAGGGGCAAATTATGTTCTTGGCCACGTCCTTGAGCGAGAATTTTTTGGCGATTTCGATGCCTTCGTCTTCGTCCTTGGCGCCGGCGACCCAGCGCCATTGGAAATTCGACTGCGCCACCGAGCCGGGCGCGTTCCGGTTGGCGTCCTTGATCTTCTGCTGCCAGGCGGCGAGATCCCAATGCAGGGCGGAGAGCGCGATGCAGGCGGCGTAACGCTTCTCGAAGGCGGCGATGCGCGAAGAGTAATAGCCGCCGAAGCTGTAGCCCATGATGGCGACGCGCTTGCCGTCGACCTCCGGCCGCTTCAGGAGATATTCAAGCGCCGCGGTGCCCGGCACCTCGTAGTCGTAGCGGCTCGGCATGTCGCGCATGCGCCGCATCTCTCCCATCCCGGGACCGTCGATGCACAGGGTGTTGTAGCCGCGCCGCGCAAATTCAAGGCCACAGAAGAAGATGCTCATCTCCTTGGCGTTGTCCATGCCGTTGACCACGACCACGGTGGGTTTTCGTCCGTCGCCGGGCGCCTTCATGAATAATGCCGGCAGCGTGGTGCCTTCATAGGGCACCTCGATAAACTCGACATTCGGCTGGCGCAGCCTGATGCCCTGGTGCCAGACTTTATAAGCGTGGGCGCACTGCGCCTTTTTTTCCGGACCGGGCACGATGAAGCGCTCGGCATTGTAGTGGTAGATGCCGGCACGCAGGTAGTAGTCGCCGGCGGTGATCTTGTGATTCTTGGCGAGCGCATCGTCGCCGCGCTTCTCGATCTGGTCGCCCAGTGCGCGCCATTCCTCGAACCAGGCCTTGCCGCGATCCGCCTCGCTCCAGCGCGGGCGCAGCTTCTCGCAAGCGCGGTCCATCTCTTCGAGCGAGACCACGCCATAGGGCGCCATGCCCTTCAGGATCAGCGTCGCATTCGACCAGAGAAAATTATCGCCGAAATGATCGATCCAAGGTCCACGGCTCATCGATCGCTCCTTTGCGCGGGCCAACGTGACGGTCTTGATGGCCGGATATGGTTTATTGCGGCTTGATGCCGGCATCCTTGATGACTTTGGTCCAGAGCGCGAGCTCGGTCTTGATCAGTGTTCCGAATTCTTCCGGTTCGCCGCCGACCGGCGCCATGCCCTGCTTCTCGAATTCCGTCACGAGTTCGGGCATCGCCACGGCCTTGGCGACTTCGTCGCGCAGCTTCTTGGCGATGGCCGGCGGCGTGCCCGGCGCCGCCAGTAAGCCGAAATAATTATTCACCACGAAATCCTTGTAACCCTGCTCGGCCATCGTCGGTACATCCGGCAGTGCGTCGGAGCGTTTGGCGCTGGTCACCGCCAGGCCGACGACATTGCCGCCCTTCACCTGGCCGACCTCGACCGGCATCGCGTCGAACATGGCGTCGATATGACTGCCGAGCAGATCGGTCAGCGAGGCCGCAGCGCCCTTGTAGGGCACGTTGACGATGGCGATGCCCGAGCGAAGCCGCAGTAATTCGGCCGCCAGATACAGCGAGCTGCCGGCGCCGCCGCCGGAGCCGAAGGTGAGTTTGCCCGGGTTAGCCTTCCCATAAGCGACCAAGTCGTTGACGGTCTTGAACGGCGCCGTCTTGCGCGAGACCAAGATGAACGGGCCGTCCGATACTTCCGTCACTGGCGTCATCTTGGCGAGATCGAACGGATAGTCCTTGTGAAACGGCTGGGTGACGACGACGCTCGCCGAAATCATGAACAGCGTGTGGCCGTCCGGCGGCGCGCTGGTGAGTTCGCGCAAAGCGGGTTCAAAAGCAGCGCCCGGTTTATTTTCCACATAGACGTTCGTGTGCAGGCTGTCGGTCAGTTTTTGCGCAATCAACCGCGCCGTCACATCGGTTGCGCCGCCGGCCACCAATCCAACGATGATTCGTATCGGCTTGTTGGAGAAATCCTGAGCTTGCGCCGGTCGCACCTGCGCCGAAACAAGCACGATGCATGCGAGCACAAGGGCAGCTTTTGCAGCTTTTAATGCATATTTCATCGGCGCATCCTCCAACGCAATACTAGCGTTGTTTTCGCTTCACACGCAACGAAGCACCGGAGCGGCGACCGCGGATTTCATATCGCGCAAGAGCGCGCCGTTCACACCGCGCGTCGCCATGGATTTTAGAATTAGACCGGGAAACCCACGATCGCTTCGAATCGTGCGCGATAGGCCGGCCATACTTCCGGGTTGATCAGGCGCGGCGGCCGCCCGCCCTTGAGAACTCCGACAATCTGTTCGGCCGCAATGGCGGCCATGTTCCGGCGTGCCTCGACCGTCACGCCGGCGGTATGAAATGTCGCGATCACGTTCTCAAGCGTGAGGAGCGGATGCTCAAGCGGCGGCGGCTCCTTGTCCCAAACGTCGACGCCGGCGCCGCTCAGCCGGCCGGATTGCAGCGCCTCGAACAAAGCTGTCTCATCATGGATTCCGCCGCGCGCCGTGGTCACGAACACGGCGCCTTTCTTCATCCGGGCGAAAGCGCGCGCATCGATCATGCCCAGCGTCTCGCTTGTGCGCGGACAATGGATCGACACGAAATCCGATTGCTCGAACAGCTCGTTCATCGTCACCGAGCGAGCGCCCCGCCGCGCGATCTCTTCCGCGGAAAGATAAGGATCGAACGCAAGAACGGTCATGCCGAAGGCGTTCGCCAAATGCGCGACGCGCGTACCGACGTGCCCGATCCCGACAAGTCCGAGACTCTTGCCGGAAATGTCCCGCCCCATCAGTTCCTCTCGCACGAAGCCGCGCTCGCGCCGCAAGCGGCGGTCGGATTCGCTGATCCGCTTGGAAACGGCAAGCATCATGCCGATCGCGTGCTCCGCGACAGCCTGCGCATTTCCGCCGGACTGGTTCACGACGATCACGCCTGCCTTGGTGCAGGCGGCGACATCGACGGTGTCGTAACCTGCCCCGCTGGCCGAGACGCACAGCAGCTTGGGACATTTCTCCAGCAGCTCAGCCGTCGCGAACCATCGACGCGGCAACTCGTCCTTCGCCGACGAAACATGATAGACGTGCGCCGCAGCAAGATCGGACCATGCCCGGTTGTCGGGCCCTTCGCGGTCACAGATCCGAAGCTCAATGTCGGCTTCGCGCGCAAGCCGTTCGCCGAACGCCGGATCGCACCAGAGGTTAAATCGAACGACGATCTTCGGATTTGCAGACATCAGTCTCTCATGATTGTCGACCGGGACGGGATATACCGGTCGATTTACGACTGCGAGTTGCGAGGAGCCAATCGAACCCGCCCGCCATCATCGCGGGACGGCTCGTAAACTACATTGACGATTGGGGCAAGATTCGACCTGCGTTCTGTCAGCGTTACCTGGACTGGACGCACGCTGAATCAATTCTCCGCAATCCGGTAGCCGATCCCCGGCTCGGTCAGAATGATCCGGGGGTCGTCGGGATGCTCTTCGACCTTCTGTCGAAGCTGGCCGACATAGACACGGAGATACTGCGTGTCATCGGCATGCGCCGGCCCCCAGACCGCGGTGAGAATCTGCTTGTGGGTAACCACCCGCCCGGCATGGCGGGCGAGAAACGACAGCAGCTCGAATTCTTTCGGCGTCAGCTTGATCTCGGCGCCCGCGCGCGTGGCGCGGTGGCGCACCGCATCGACTTCGAGATTGCCCACGCGCAATACCGGAATTTCGGCTTTGCGCTGCATGCGGTGCCGTAGCGCGGTGCGCATGCGCGCCAGCAGTTCGCCGACGTTGAACGGCTTGTTGACGTAGTCGTCGGCGCCGAGATCGAGCGCTTCGATCTTCTCGGTTTCACGCTCGCGCGCCGACAGCACGATGATCGGTACATCCGACCATTCGCGCGCGCGCCGGATCACGTCCTTGCCGTCGCCGTCCGGCAGGCCGAGATCGAGCAACACGATATCCGGCGCGTCAGCGGCAATGCGTTTGGTCGCCTCGGCGACGCTGCCGGCGCTAATCATCTCGTAACCGTTCGCCTCCAGCGCCGGCTTGAGGAAACGCAGGATGGCCGCCTCGTCGTCGACGACCAAGACTTCGGTCTTTGCGCTCATGCCGGCAACTCCTGGCGCGGAAACGTCAATACGATCCGCGTCCCGCGGCCGTCGGAATGGGGGCTCTCGGCGGCGATCGCACCGCCATGCGCCTCCATGATGCCCTTGGCGATAGTAAGCCCAAGCCCGGTCCCTTGTCCGCCATCGGCCTGCGTCGTATCGGCCTTGACGAATTTGTCGAATATCTGCGGTAGGGCCGCCGCCGGAATGCCGGGACCGTCATCGGTGACGCGCAACGCGATCTCCTGCGCGCCGACCTGAGCGTCGACGACGACACGCGTTTCGGCGGGTGTGTGGACAACGGCATTTCCGATCACGTTGCCGATCACCTGCTCGACCAGCGTGGCGTCCGCGCGTACCAGAGGCAAGTCGGCGGGCAAGGCGATCTCGATCCGCTGGCGCGCGCCGCGCCGGCGGGCGGCATTGGCGACGCGATCGACGATTTCGCGCAGATCGATCCAGTCGCGCCGCAGCTCCAAGGCGCCCGCATCGATCCGGGTGATGGCCAGCAGATTGCGCACCATCTCGTCGAGGCTCTCGGTCTCTTGTTTGATCTGCACCAGCAGCTCTTTCTTCGCCGCCGGATCGAACTTGTCGCCATAGTCGATCAAACTGGTCGCCGAACCGAGGATCGACGATAGCGGCGTGCGGAAGTCATGCGAGATCGACGCCAGCAACGTGTTGCGTACCCGTTCGGTCTCGGTCGCGGTCTTGGCGCTCACCATGTCGCGCGCAAGCGAAGCGCGCTCCAGCGCGGCGGCCGCTTGCTCGGACAGCGCATCAAGCAGCGTGCGTGCTTCCGAGTCGAGCGGGGCCATCCCCTCCGGTTTGGCGACGCCGATGACACCGAGCGTCTTGCTGCCGATCCGCAGCGGCACGAAGTACCACGGCACGATGGGCAGGGTTCCGGTGTCGGCGCCTGCCGGCTCGCCGTGGCTGAAGGCCCAGCGCGCCGCGGTCATCGGCGCGGCGTCGAGCGCGTCTTCCGGCGGCCAAGCGGCGGTCAATGCCAGATCGCCGGCCTGCTCCAGCAGCACCACCACCGCGCGGCCGAGACTGGCGTGGATTTCGCTCGCGGCGCCTTCGGCCACGGCATCGAACGACGCCAGGCCTGACAGGCGGCGGGTAAATTCATAGAGCCGCCGCATCGCCCGCATGCGACTTGCCGAAATCGTGGCCTGCTCACGCACGCGGCCGGCCAGCGCCGAGGTAATCACTGCGACAATGAGGAAAATAAGCAGCGCCAGCAGTTCGTATGGCTCGGCAACGGTGAACGTATAGAGCGGAGGGATGAAGAAAAAATTGTAGACCATGAATGACAGGCCAGACGCATAGATTGCCGGCCAGATGCCGAAGTTGACCGCGACCAACAGCACCGCCACCAGAAAAAGCATCGACAGATTCGGGATCGGCGTCAGCGCGGTCAACCCTTCGCCGATCGCCAGCGCCGCGCCTATGGCGAGCGTGGCATAAAGGAACGGCAGCGGCTGCAAGACGAAGCGCATGCGGCGCCGTGGCGGCGCGGGTGGCGTCGCCTCGATTTGCCGCGTCACCAGATGGATCGCGATGTCCTGGGTCCGGCGCACCAGCTCGTGCGGCAACGAGCGGCGCAGCAGCTCGGTGAAGAAGCCGCCATGCGAGCGACCGATGACGATCTGGGTGACGTTCTCGAATTTGGCGAAACGCAGCATTTCCGCGGGTAGATCGCTGCCGGTCAAGGTCTGGGTTTCGGCGCCGAGCGCCTCCGCAAGCTTCATCGCATCGTCCAGCCGCTGGCGCGCGGCCTCGTCAAGGTTGGTGCCCGGCCGTTCGACGGTGACCGCGATCCACGGCGCATCCATCAGGTCGGCGAGCCGCTTGGCCGTGCGCACGACCGTCGGTGAAATCGTGTCCGGCCCGATACAGGCGAGGATGCGTTCGCCGGCCGCCCACGGCCCCTCGATCGCCTGCGCCTGCATGCGTTCGATGAGATCGGCATCGATACGCTCGGCCGCGCGCCGCAACGCGAGTTCGCGCAAGGCGGTCAGATTTTGCGGCTTGAAAAAGCTTTCGACGGCGCGGGCGGCGGTCTCCTGGACATAAACTTTTCCTTCGGCCAGGCGCTTGAGCAATTCGTCGGGCGGAAAATCGACCAGGATGATCTCGTCCGCCTTATCGAACACCGTATCGGGCACCGTCTCGCGCACCCGGACTTTGGTGATCTTCAGAACCACGTCGTTGAGGCTTTCCAGGTGCTGGATGTTGAGCGTCGTCCAGACGTCGATGCCGGCCGCCAGCAATTCGTCGATGTCCTGCCAGCGCTTGGGGTGGCGGCTGCCGGGCACATTGGTGTGCGCGTATTCGTCCACCAGCAGCAGGCCCGGTCGGCGCGCCAGTGCCGCGTCCAGGTCGAATTCCTTCATGATCTGGTTGCGGTAGACGATCGGCTTGCGCGGGAGGACCTCGAAGCCCTCGATCAATCGCTCGGTTTCGCGTCGGCCGTGGGTCTCGATCAGCCCGGCGACGACATCCCGCCCGCCCGTCTTTTCGGCCTGGGCAGAGGTAAGCATGGCGTAGGTCTTGCCGACGCCGGGGGCGGCGCCGAGAAAAATCTTCAGGTGCCCCCGCCCTTCTTTCTTAGCGAGAGCAAGCAGGGCGTCAGGCGAGGCTCTTTGCGCTTCGTCGCCGGGCATGCGGCTCCTCTAGCGCATAATACAGAAAAAAGCCCGTCCCGGATTCGCTCCGGGACGGGTAGTGCGCGAGGACCAATCGCTCGCTCTTAAGATTTCAGCCCGTCGAGCGCGAGGTTGAGCTTGAGCACATTGACGCGCGGCTCGCCGAGCAGGCCGAGGGTCCGTCCTTCGACCTGGCCCTCGACCAGGGCACGGACACGTTCAACCGGCAGCCCACGGGCCTTGGCGACCCGCGGCACCTGGAAGAACGCCGCTTCCGGCGAGATATCCGGGTCGAGACCGCTGCCGGAGGTGGTCACCAGATCGACCGGGATCGCTGCCGCCGGGTTCTCTTTCTTCAGCTTGTCCACATCGGCTTTGACGCGGTCGACCAGCGCCTTGCTGGTCGGGCCGAGGTTCGAGCCCATGGAGTTCACGGCATTGTAGGGCGCGTCGATGGTCTTGGTAGCGTCCTTCGGATCCGGAGCATTGGTCGCGGACGGACGGCCGTGGAAATACTTGTCGTCGGCAAACACCTGCCCGATCAAAGCAGAGCCTACGACCTTGCCGTCTTTCTCGATCAGGCTGCCCTGCGCCTGGTACGGGAAGATCACGCCCGCAATTCCGGTCATAACGAGCGGGTACACCAAGCCGGTGATCACGGTCAGGGCGATGATCAGGATGATGGCCGGGCGGATTTCTTTGAGCATGACTACTTCTCCTCAGACCAGATGCAAGGCGTTGACCAGGAGGTCGATCGCCTTGATGCCGATAAACGGAAGCACGATGCCCCCCAGCCCGTAGACCAGCAGATTGCGTTGCAGCAGCGCGCCGGCGCCGATCGGACGGTAGGCGACGCCCTTCAGCGCCAGCGGAATGAGCGCGATGATGATCAATGCGTTGAAGATGATCGCCGACAGGATCGCGCTCTGCGGCGTGGCCAGATGCATGATGTTGAGCACGGCCAGCTGCGGATAGAAGGTGAGGAAGATCGCCGGGATGATGGCGAAATACTTCGCCACGTCGTTGGCGATCGAGAAGGTGGTGAGCGCACCGCGCGTCATCAGCAGCTGCTTGCCGATCTCCACCACTTCGATCAGCTTGGTCGGATCGGAATCGAGATCGACCATGTTACCGGCCTCGCGCGCGGCCTGCGTGCCGGTCTGCATGCAGACACCGACATCGGCCTGCGCCAGCGCCGGCGCGTCATTGGTGCCGTCGCCGCACATGGCGATCAGCCGCCCGTGCGTCTGCTCGCCGCGGATGTAGCGCAGCTTGTCCTCGGGCGTGGCCTGGGCGATGAAATCGTCGACACCGGCTTCCGAGGCGATCGCCGCCGCCGTCACCGGATTGTCGCCGGTGATCATCACGGTCTTGATGCCCATGCGGCGCAGCGCGGCGAAACGATCCTTCACATCCGGCTTGATGACGTCCTTGAGGTGAATCACGCCGAGGATGCGTCCGTTCTCGACCAGTCCGAGCGGGGTGCCGCCCGAGCGGGCGATCTTGTCCACCGCTGCGCGGAACGCCGGCGGCTCCGCCACGTTCTGACCCGCCTGCTCACGTGCGAACTTGAGCACGGAATCGACTGCGCCTTTGCGGATTTTTCGGGTTCCGACATCGACCCCTGACATCCGTGTCGTCGCCGAGAACGTGATGAACTTGGCACCGGCCGGCGCTGCCTCGCGCTTCACACCGTATTTTTCCTGCATCAGCGTGATGATCGAGCGGCCTTCCGCGGTCTCGTCGGCATTGCTGGCAAGCAATGTCGCCTCCGCGGCCTCGCGCTCGGTCACGCCTGGCACCACGATGATTTCGGTCGCGAGCCGGTCACCGAAGGTGACGGTGCCGGTCTTGTCGAGCAGCAGCGTATCGACGTCGCCGGCGGCTTCGACCGCGCGGCCTGACATCGCCAGCACGTTGAAGCGCACCAGCCGGTCCATGCCGGCAATGCCGATGGCCGAGAGCAGCGCGCCAATGGTGGTCGGGATCAGCGTCACGAACAACGCCACCAGAATGACGACGGAGATCGCGCCGCCGGCATAGGCGGCATAGCTCGGAATGGTCGCGGTTGCGAACACGAAGATGATGGTCAGCCCGATGAGCAGAATGTTCAGTGCGATCTCGTTCGGCGTCTTTTGCCGCTCCGCGCCTTCGACCAGCTTGATCATGCGGTCGAGGAACGAGGAACCGGGCGACGACGTGATGCGGATCACGATGCGGTCGGAAATGACGGTCGTGCCGCCGGTCACCGCCGAGCGGTCGCCGCCGGATTCGCGGATCACCGGCGCGGATTCACCGGTAATGGCGGCTTCGTTGACCGAGGCGATGCCTTGGATCACGTCGCCATCGCCGGGAATGATATCGCCGGCCACGCATACCACCAGATCGCCGGCGCGCAGCTTCTCGGCCGCGACGGTTTCATACACCTCCGGTTTGTCCAGCGACGCTATGCGCTTGGCGCGTGTCTCGGTGCGGGTCTTGCGCAAACTGTCGGCCTGCGCCTTGCCGCGCCCTTCCGCTACCGCTTCGGCGAAGTTCGCAAACAGCACGGTGAACCACAGCCACAGGACAATCTGGAAGGTGAATCCGATCCCCTCGTGATGCTGCACGAGGTCGCGCACCAGCAAAATGGTGGTCAGCGCGGTGACGACCTCGAGCACGAAGATCACCGGATTCTTCATCAGAGTGGCCGGGTTGAGCTTGACGAAGGCCTGGCCGATCGCCGGCAGCACGATCTTCGGATCGAAGAGCGTGGAAACAGGCATCCGTTTGCGCAGTTTGGAAGTGTCCATTGCCGAAACTCCGAATGAATCCGTATTAGAACAGCGTGCCCGCGGTCATCGCGAGGTGCTCGACGAGGGGCCCGAGCGCGAGCGCGGGGAAGAAGGTGAGGCCGCCGACGATCACGATCACGCCGACGACCAGGCCGACGAACAGGCCGCCGGTGGTCGGGAACGTGCCGGCGGAAGGCGGAACCGATTTCTTTTCTGCGAGCGAACCGGCGATCGCCATGGCCGGGATGATCATGAAGAAGCGTCCGACGAACATCGCAACCGCGCCGGTGATGTTGAAGAACATCGTGTTGGCATTGATGCCGGCGAAGGCCGAACCGTTATTGCCGGTGCTCGAGGTGTACAGATAAAGCATCTCCGAGAAGCCGTGCGGCCCGTTATTGCCGAGTTGGGACACCGCCTGCGGGTTGATCGCGGCGACCGCCGTCCAGCCGAGATACATCAGCGGCAGAACCAGGATGGCGAGCATGGCCATCTTGACTTCCTTCGCCTCGATTTTCTTGCCGACATATTCCGGCGTGCGGCCGACCATCAGACCGGCGACGAAGATCGAGATGATGACGAACAGCAGCATGCCGTAGAGGCCGGCGCCGACGCCGCCGACGATGATCTCGCCGAGCTGGATGTTGATCAGCGGGATCATGCCGCCGAGCGCGGTGAACGAGTCGTGCATGGCGTTGACGGCGCCGCAGGAGGCCGCGGTGGTGATCACCGCGAACAGCGCCGAGGCGACGATGCCGAAGCGGACTTCCTTGCCTTCCATGTTGCCGCCGGCTGAGCCCGAGCGCGTTGAGCGCGGTCGTGCCGTTGGCTTCGGCCCAGTAGCAGACGATCACGCCGGCGATGAACAGCACGCCCATGACGGCGAGGACGGCCCAGCCCTGGCGCTGGTTGCCGACCATGCGGCCGAACACATTGGTGAGCGAAGCGCCGAGCGCGAAGATCAAAATGATCTGCACGATAGTTCGACAGCGCGGTCGGGTTCTCGAACGGATGCGAGGCGTTGGCGTTGAAGAAGCCGCCGCCATTGGTGCCGAGCATCTTGATCGCGATCTGCGAGGCAACCGGGCCGACCGCGATGGTCTGCTTGGCGCCTTCCAGCGTGGTGGCATCGACATAGGGACCGAGCGTCTGCGGCATGCCCTGCCAGACCAGGAACAGCGCAGCGACGACGCAGATCGGCATGAGAATGTAGAGCGTGCAGCGGGTGATATCGACCCAGAAATTGCCGACCGTCTTCATCGAGGCGCGCGCGAAGCCGCGAATGAGCACGAGCGCCAGCACGATGCCGGTCGCCGCCGACAGGAAGTTCTGGTGCGTGAGGCCGAGCATCTGCGTGAGGTACGACATCGTGCCCTCGCCGCCGTAGTTCTGCCAGTTGGTGTTGGTGATGAAGCTGATCGCGGTATTGAACGACGAGATCCGGCGCCACCGCCGATCTGTTCGGCCGGGTTGAACGGCAGCACGGCCTGTACGCGCATCACGACGTAGAGGATGAGAAAGCCGCCGACATGGAACAGCAGCATGGCGATCACGTATAGTGAGCCAACTCTGCTCGCGCTTCTCGTCGACGCCGCCGGCCCAGTAGATTGCCGCCTCAACCGGCCGCAGCACCGGGGACAGGAAGGTGCGCTCGCCGTTGAACACGCGCGTCATGTAGCCGCCGAGCACCGGCGTGATCGCGACGATGATCGCGCAGTAAAGCAGAATTTGAATCCAGCCAATCGCAGTCATGGCACATCTCTCTTTTGACGCATGATCGTTTCCGAAAATCCGGTCCCCGGTTTTTCGGATCAAGCGCGCTAGAACCGCTCGGGCCGCAGCAGAGCGTAGGTGAGGTAGAACAGCAGCCCCGCGGTCACGAGGCCGGCGAGCGAATAGTCGAAAATCATGGCAGCCCCCTCAAAGCCGATCGCAGGCGTAGCTGTACCCAATCGCCAGCGCGAAGAAGACAAGACCCATTGCGAGCATGATGAAGTCGAGCATCTATGGCCCCTTTTTCAAATTGTCCGGAGCGAGCTTCAAATAGGTTCCGACCGATAAAGAAACGATGCGGAATGTCATTGCGCTACATCAAGAGAAAATAAAGATCGCGGCCGATTGGCCGCGCCGACTGTCACAATTCTCGATCTTTATGACCGCTTTATAAGGCAGCGCTGATTTCCCAATCGAATTCCTACGCGGTGCCCCACACATTGCCGGCACCGGAGGCCGCACCGGCTTCCGCAAGAACAATAAAGCAATAAAGAGAGACTTCGATGACTGCCCTTTTGGTCGAAAACCTCAAGCTAATCATGCTGTTCATGCTGATCGGCTCGATTATTGGCCTTTCGCACCTCAGTGGCGGGAAGGCCAAGCCGGCGCGCCGGAAACGGCTTCGCGGCTATGGCCGGCCGGCATCGGCTCGCCTCTAGAGGAGTCAAACATGTCGGTCCTCGCACATCGGAAAAGCACAGCGATCGCGTCACCCGTGTTGGCGGTAGCCGGCTTCCTACGCAAGACGATCAGGAGCGGCACGAGGCTACTCACGCACATCGTCGAGACCATCGCCGAAGCACGCATGCACAAGACGGCGATCGAGGCGGAGCTTTATCTCAACCGCTACAAGCACTCGTCCAAGAACGACGACGATCTGCCGGTCGTCCGTTGAACCGACATTGAGCGGGGATTTGCCATGACAATGCTCTCTCGCCAATGGACTGAACCGCAAATCGCACGCCGGCCCGCCGCGCTCCGCAGACTGTGGCCGTGCGCCACCCGCCGGATCGTTGCGACGGCCAAGCAAGTCTTTCCGGTCATCGCCGTATACGCGGTATTCGCGGCGGTTCTTGCCGCGACGATCGGACTCCGGCTGGCGATCTGGCTTCCCGTCTATTACCGCCACTAAGCGAGTGTGCGGAACGCAACCATCCATCGTGAAGGAGAAGTGTCATGAAACACGTCGAGCCTCCCTCCCCCGAACCAAGTAGGCGAATTCCGCTCTTCCTGATCGGAAAAGACAGCCGGGGCAATTGGGTCGTCCAGGACAATCAGGGCAGTTGCGGCGGACTTTTTGTCAATCGCGCAGAAGCCCTCAAGTTTGCAATGTTTGAAAATGGAAATCGGCCGCAAGCGGTCATTATGGTTCCGGGTATTTTTGAACTCGATATGAGCGGCAAGGCTGGTCCGGAACAGCGCCTGCCATCCAACACCGTACAAATGCAACAGGTGGCTTAAGGCGACGGCGATGGCCCCCGTCGGCCGCGACGTTTCAAAGCTTTCGGGCTATGCGCCCGCGCTACCGACACCGTTTGCTGCGATGGATACTATAACGCAACAGACGAAACTGCCGCCGCGGCCTGATCCCGGAATCCTCAGTGAGGTAATCCCACTGTTTTTCATCGGCCGGAATGAAGACGGGTTCTGGGTTGCACGCGAGGCCGACGGACGAGCTGGCGGTATTTTCCTGCGCAAACAGTCTGCCCTTCGGTTCGCCAATAGAATCACCCAGCCAGGAGGCTGCGCCACGATGCTTCTGTCCGAACACTTCGAACTTGACGTCGAGAACAAAGGAAATCCTCTCGTCGCTCATCTTGCCGCCGCAAAGCGGCTCGTTTCGCATCTTGTGCAACGACTAACCGCGCCCGCAGGCAAGATGGCGCGGTAACGCGGCCGCTTATTGCAAGATTTGCACGTGCTCTTGCCGAGACACGCATGAATCGGGCGACAATTGAAAGGCAACTGCCCCGCGACCGATCTAAACACACATCAAAGAATGAGGACGACGTCCCGATCGTCCGTTGACGCCTGCGAAACGATGGCCTGTCCTTGCGACGGAATTTGCAAAATGGAACGAACTCAACCAATGACGCGAATTTCAAACATGATGGCTCCAATCGGCCGCCACGTTTCAAAACTCTCGGGCTATGCGCCTGCCCTGCCGACGCCGTTTGGCGACGACGGCAACGTCGACGTCGCGGCATTCGAACAATTCTGCGATCGCCAGATCCGGGCCGGCGCCACCGCGCTGGTCGTCTGCGGAACCACCGGCGAAGCACCCACGCTAAAGCCCGCAGAGCATTCCACGCTCATTCAAATCGCGGTTGCTGTTGCGCGCGGCCGGGTGCCGGTGATCGCGGGCGCCGGGTCGAATTCGACCGCCCACGCCATCGAATTGACCAGGGACGCCGAGGCGGCGGGAGCCGACGCCATCTTGTCCGTCGTGCCGTATTACAACAAGCCGACGCAAACAGGTCTGTATGAGCATTTCCGCGCCATCGCTCAATCGAGCGGATTGCCGATCATCCTCTATGATGTGCCATCGCGAACGGTGTGCGGCCTGGCCGATGAAACGATTGCCCGGCTGGCCGAGCTGCCAAAAATAATCGGGCTCAAGGACGCCACCGGCGATGTGACGCGGCCGATGCGGCTGCGGTCACTGCTCGGGCCGGAGTTTAGACTTCTCACAGGCGACGACGCGACCGCCTTGGCCTTCATTTCGCAAGGCGGCAACGGCTGCATATCCGTCACCTCCAACGTCGCGCCGGGTTTGTGCCGGAATATGTTTCTGGCCTGCCGGCAGGGGCAGATCAGCAGTGCGCAACGCTGGGCCATTCCGGTCGCGCAATTGACCGCGGTACTGTTCCGCGAGACCAGTCCGTCTCCGCTCAAGTACGCGTTGAGCCTGCTTGGCCTCATGTCGCCCAAGGTTCGCCTGCCGCTGGTTGAATTGACCAGCCAGACCAAGGCCGAGGTCGCTGCGGTTATGACACACGTGAACGAAGATTATGCGGACTACGCGGTCGGTAAACTGTGCGAACCCGCACATAAGCGCCATCTGGCGGTCGCCGGTTAGCGCGGATCTTCGCTTTTTCCGCCCTCTGTGGCTGGCTTTTGGGGACGCAAAGCCCTCTCGCTGGCGCAGCGCCGGTGCCAAGGGCGCTCAGTCCTGCGCCGCGACCAAAAATGGCCGCCCGCAAGCGGTGCGGCCATGAGTTTCAGCTTGGGTCAATGCCACCCCCTCCAGAGGGGAAAAGAGCGGCAACGGCAAGTCTGCCCCCTGACCGCGGACGGGCGCTTTCAGCGCGATTATTGATTCAAATTAATGAACGAGGTTACGCTAGCTGCTGGTTTTGAGCCATGGGCGCGCCGACCTCACGCAACGCGTTGGACCAGCATCCGTTCGTCGCGCGGCTGTTGCAACTCGTCGATCTGAAGGCCGCCGATCTCAAAGACCTCGACGACATCATCGACGGCGAATTGGTAATCCGCAAGCGGCGCGATCTCATCGCCGACGGCTACGAATACCGCAAGCTCTGCTTCGTAAAGGACGGCTACGCCGTGCGCTACAAGCTGCTGCGCAACGGCAAGCGGCAGATCCTCAACGTCATCCTGCCCGGCGACATCGTCGGCCTGCCCGGCAGCTTCTACGAGCGCGCGGTGTACTCGGTCACCGCCATCACCGATCTGCGCATGAACGTCTGCTCGCTCGAGTTCTACGTCCAGCTTTGCTACCGGCACCCGCAATACGGCCTGGCGCTGACCTGGTTCGCCGTGCAGGAGGCGGCCACCTATGCCGAGCACGTCATCGACGTCGGCCGCCGCACGCCGGTCGAGCGGCTGTCGCATTTCCTGCTCGAACTGCATGCCCGCCTCCAGGCGGTCGGGCGCGCCGACAAGACGCGCTTTACGCTGCCGTTCTCGCAGGAGGTGATCGCCGACGTGCTCGGCCTCAGCGTGCCTCATCTCAACCGCATGATGCAGCAATTGCGGTCGGAAAAGCTGATCTCCGACTCTGAGCGCGTGGTCGAATTCCTCGACGCCGACGCAATGCAGACGCTCGCGCATTATCAGCCGCAGGCGCTGGCGCCGATCCCGCTGCCGGCGAGATCGATCTAGGCTTGCTTTGTCTTGCCCCGCTGCGCGGTAACGAGCAGCGATCCGAACGATGCAGCAAAGCCGAAATAGGCCACGACCCAAGCGAACGCCGCGATCTGCAGCAACAGATCGCTCCACGCTGGCTGCAGCGACGAGCAGATGCGCGCGAGCGCGGCGATGACGACGGCCGCATAGATCGCCTGCGTCACCGCCGAAGCGCTTAGCGCGCTGCCGGTATGGCCAAGGCTGGCGCGCGTCATTACCGCCAGCGTCATGGTGCCGGCCGCGCCGACCGTCCAGGCGTGGGTCCCGGTGTCGGCCGGAACCATGCCGAGCGCCGTGGCGCCGGCGAGCAGAAAACCAAACGGCACGAAGGCGTAGCCGACATGCAGGATCAGCACCAAGCGGTCGCGCCAGGTTCGATCGCCGGCCCAGCGCGCCAATCGCACGATATGCAGCACGCCGGCGGCGGCGAGTGCGGCGGCCGTTATTTTTCCGGCCGGTTGCACGACCCACAGCGCCAGCGTCGCGGCGCTCAAGCCGATCACCGCGACATCGAAGCGCGCGAACGGCACCGGTAGCCGGCCCGGGTTCTCGCGCGCCAGCCAATTGCGGGTGAAACTGGGGATAATGCGTCCGCCGATCACCACGATCAGCAGCACCGTGGCGGCGATGCCGATGCGGGCGCCGTATTGGGCGCTGCCGCTAAAATGCGCCTCGAGATGGAATGCGACATTGCCGGCGAGCAGCAACGTCACCAAGGCGGTGACCCGCAGGTTTCGCCAATTATTGCCGGCGACGATTTCGCGCGCCGTCGCGGCCACCACCAGCACCAGAAAACTGACGTCGATGATCGCCGCCGACAGCCAGCCGATCTCCGCGGAAAAGGTCACCGCCACGCGGCCGGCCAACCAGACCGCGACCAGTGCGAGCAACGGCGTGCCCTGGATCGGCAGTCGCCCGGTCCAGTTCGGGATCGCAGTGAGCAGGAAACCGGTCACCACCGCCGGCAGATAGCCGTAGAGCATTTCATGCACGTGCCAGTCGATCGGCCCGAACGCCGTCGACAATGTCAGCTCGCCGTTGAACATCGGTAGCCAGGCCAGAATCGCGAGCCCGGCGTAGATCGCCCCGAACAGAAAGAACGGCCGAAAGCCGTAGGACAGCAGCGCCGGTCCGCTGTAGGCTTGTAAACGCGGGATCGGACTCATGACTGCCCGTAGGCGAAGGCTCGCCTGAGGCAGGTTGCGCCGGGATCTTGCGAGCGATTCAGCATTCCCATCAGCGTGATCCATTCCTCGTCGGAGGCAGTGGACGCGTAGCGCTGCACGGTTTGCGTCACGCAGGCGGCGAGATCGAGCCCCTCGGCGGCAGCTTTTCCGCGCGCCGTTTCCAGCAGCGTCAGATCGCCGAGTTGAAGAAGCGTCTCGACCGCCGCGGTCTCGTCGGTCAATCTGGCCAGCAGGTCACCCAGCATCGCCGCCCCTCCTCAATGCACGCGCAGCGCGTCGGCGCCGGCGAGATCGATGCCTTCGATGCGCGCCGCCGATACCAGCCGCGCGACATATTGCGCATCGGCCCGCCGCCGTACGCTCTCGCGCAGATAATCGGCGATGCGGGCGGCGACCACCTCATAGGGCAGCGTGCGGCCTTCGTGCTTACGGTCGAGCCGGATGACGTGGAAGCCGTAGCGCGTCGCGACCGGCGCTTCGCACAGTCGGCCGGGCTCGAGCGCAAAAAGCGCCTGCTCGAATTCCGGCGTCGTCTGCCCGGCCGTGATCTGGCCGAGATTGCCGCCCTGCGCCGCCGACGGGCAGCGCGAGTGCGCTTGCGCGAGTTCGGCGAACCGCTCAGGCTTCGCGCGCAGTTCGGCGAGCACCGCGGCGGCATCTTCGCGCGCCTTGGCATGCGCCGCGCGATCCGAGGCCAGCGCGGCAAACAGGATATGCGAGGCTTCGTAAATGTCGGGCGAGCGGAAGCGCGCGAGGTTACGCTCGTAGTAACGCCGGCAGGTCTCGTCGTCCGGCTCGGGCACGCTGACCTCGCGCTCGATCAGGCCGCGGATGATCGCTTCCTCGTCGGTTTCGCGGCGTCCGTCGTCATCGCTCAACGGCTGCGGCGCGATGGCGAGACGGCGCGCCTCCTGCAACAGCAACTCGCGGATTGCCAGGGCGCGCGCGGCCTGCTGCCAGGCCGCGATCGGCTTCGCCGCCGCATGGTGCTGCATTTCGCGCTGAATCGCATCGCGGGCGATCGATACGCCGTTCACGCTGACGGCGACGGGCTTTCCTGTCGGTATTTGCGCGTGGGCCGAGCAGGTTGTCATCGCGGCCACTCCGCCGCGACGGCCCCGCGCGTCCGCGTTGTACGCACCACTTGATAGCCGCGCCGGCCGATATACCAGATCGGCGCGCTCCAGACGTGCACCAGGCGGGTGAACGGGAACAGCAGGAAAATCGTCATGCCGAGGGTGAGGTGCAGCTTGAACAATAGCGGCACGTCGAGGATCAGCGCGGACACGCCCGGTTGCAGCAGCAGGATGCCCTGCGCCCAGGTCATGAAGGTCACCATCACGTGGCCATCGAGATGCTGCAGCGAGATATAGATGGTGCACAGGCCCAGCGTGAGCTGGGCATAGAGCAGCAGCAGGATCGCGATATCGCCGAACGACGAGGTGGTGCGGATGCGCGCATCGAACAGCCGGCGATGCACCAGCAGTGTGGTTCCGATGAAACACATAACGCCGGCGACGCCGCCGATGCCGATCGCCATCCACTGCTTGAAGGTGTGCGATATGCCGAGCGCGTCGAAGATCCAGATCGGCGTCAGCAACCCGCCGAAATGGCCAAGGAAGATGACCAGGATGCCGACATGGAACAGATTGGAGCCCCAGCTCAGCTGGCGGCGGCGCAGCAGCTGGCTCGATCCGCTACGCCAGGTGTACTGCTCGCGGTCGAAGCGCAGCACGCTGCCGAGCAGGAACACGGTCAGGCAGAGATAGGGATACCAGCCGAAAACGATGTAGTTGATCAGTTCGTACATGACCATGCCCTCAATGACGCGGTGGGACATTGCGAGTTGCCGGCATATCCGGCGCCGGCCGCAAGCCGCCGCGGATGCGCGCGATCAGCCCGTCCTTGCAGCCATCGCTGGCGCCGGGACCGAATGTCACCTGTTCGTCCTCCCAAGCGGCATCGAGCGCCGCAAAGTCGTTGGCGTCGGGATCGGGCAAGGCAAGCAGAGCGGAAACTTCCGTTTCCTTCGGCTTGTCCGCCGCCAGCGCGACCAGCGCGCGGAACACCGCTTCGTATGCCGAGCGGCGCTTGCGCAATCGTTCCGCCATGGCGGCCAGGATATGCGCGGGCTGACCCAGCATGTCGCTCGCCTCCTGGGCCGGCAGCGTCGAGAGAAACTCCAGAAACAGCGGCAGGAAATCCGGTAATTCGGCCGCGCCCATGAACAGGTTGGCCTTTTCGTATTGCGCCTTGAGGTCGATCATGGCCTGGCCACGGTCGCGGCTTTCGCCATGCACATGCTCGAACAAATGCAGGGACAGCGAGCGCGTGCGGTCGAACAGCAGCACGTAGCGTTCCTGCAAATCGTAAATATCGTCGGTGGCGAGTTCCTTCAGTAACCGGTGCAATTGATCGCGCACGCCGACCGATAGCGCCGGTTCGTTTTCGATCGCCTCGCTGATCTCGCCGGCCGCCTGTTGCAATTCGGCGGTGGGGTACGTCAGCAGGGCGGAGAATGCCTTCAACGCCTTGATCATCACGCGACCTCCATCGGCGTCTTGGCGCGCTTGGGCGTGCCGAACAGATTCGCTTCGGTCGTGCCGCCCGAACAGCCATTGCCGAACGAGAAGCCGCACGAGCCGCGTAGGTCGTAGGCGTCTTCGTTGGTCTCGCGATGCGCGGTCGGAATGACGAAGCGGTCCTCGTAGTTGGCGATCGCCATGGTCTGATACATGTCTTCGATCGCCAGGGCGGTGAGGCCCACGCGTTTTGCGATCGCCTCGTCGATCACGCCGTCCACGGTCTTCGCCCGCATATAGGCGCGCATCGCCAGCATGCGTTCGAGGCCGAGCGCGACCGGCTCTTCCTTGCCGGCGGTCAGCAGGTTGGCGAGATATTTCAGCGGGATGCGCAATGAGCGCACGTCCGGCATTTCGCCGTCGTGGCCGATCTTGCCGGCCTGCGCCGCCGATTGGATCGGCGATAGCGGCGGCACGTACCAGACCATCGGCAGCGTGCGGTATTCGGGATGCAGCGGGAAGGCGACCTTCCACTCCATCGCCATTTTCCAGATCGGCGAACGCCGCGCGCCTTCCAGCCAGTTCTCCGCGATGCCGTCGGCGCGCGCCTGTTCGATCACCTGCGGATCCTTCGGGTCGAGGAAGATCGAAAGCTGCGCCTCGTAGAGATCCTGCTCGTTCTTCGCGCTGGCCGCTTCTTCGATGCGGTCCGCGTCATAGAGCACGACGCCGAGATAGCGGATGCGCCCGACGCAGGTTTCCGAGCACACCGTCGGCTGTCCCGCCTCGATGCGCGGATAGCACATGATGCACTTCTCGGACTTTCCGCTCGACCAATTGTAATAGACCTTCTTGTACGGACAGCCCGACACGCACATGCGCCAGCCGCGGCACTTGTCCTGGTCGATCAGCACGATGCCGTCTTCCTCGCGCTTGTAGATCGCGCCGGACGGACAGGCGGCCACGCAGGCCGGGTTGAGGCAGTGCTCGCACAGCCGCGGCAAATACATCATGAAGGTGTTTTCGAACTGCCCGTAGATGTCCTTCTGCACGCCTTCGAAATTGTAGTCCTGCGAGCGTTTGGCGAACTCGCCGCCGAGGATTTCCTCCCAGTTCGGGCCCCACTCGATCTTCTCCATGCGCTCGCCGGAAATCAGCGAACGTGGGCGCGCCGTCGGCATCGCCGTCATTTCCGGCGATTTCTGCAGGTGCTCGTAGTCGAAGGTGAACGGCTCGTAGTAGTCGTCGATCTCCGGCAGATCGGGATTGGCGAAGATATTGGCCAGCACCCGCCATTTCGAACCGATGCGCGGCTCGATCTTGCCGTTCCGCTTGCGGCGCCAGCCGCCGTTCCAGCGTTTCTGGTTTTCCCAATCTTTCGGATAACCGATGCCCGGCTTGGTCTCGACGTTGTTGAACCAGGCGTATTCCATGCCTTCCCGGCTGGTCCAGACGTTCTTGCAGGTAACCGAACAGGTGTGACACCCGATGCACTTGTCGAGATTGAGCACCATCGCGATTTGGGCGCGGACTTTCATTCTGCGGCCTCCATTTTGGGCGCGACGGGGAGCGGTTCGGGCTGATCGGCGGTCGGCGTGTCGAGCCAGTCGACCTTCGACATCTTGCGCACGACGACGAATTCGTCGCGGTTGGACCCGACCGTGCCGTAATAGTTGAAGCCGTAGGATTGCTGGGCGTAGCCGCCGATCATGTGCGTCGGCTTGAGCACCGCGCGGGTGACCGAGTTGTGGATGCCACCGCGCAAGCCGGTCATCTCCGAGCCCGGCACGTTCACGATCTTCTCCTGCGCGTGGTACATCAGGCACATGCCCTGCTTCACACGCTGGGACACCACCGCGCGCGCGACCAAGGCGCCGTTGCCGTTGAAGGCTTCGATCCAGTCGTTGTCGACGATGCCGGCCTTCTTGGCGTCGATCTCGCTGATCCACACGATCGGGCCGCCGCGCGACAGCGTCAGCATCAGCAAGTTGTCCGTGTAGGTGGAGTGGATGCCCCACTTTTGATGCGGCGTGATGAAATTGAGCACGACCGGCGCGTTGCCGTTCGGCTTGCGATCGATGATCGGATTGACCGATTTGGTATCGATCGGCGGGCGGTAGACGCAGAAGCCTTCGCCGAACGCCCGCATCCACAGATGGTCTTGATAGAGCTGCTGGCGGCCGGTCAGCGTCCGCCACGGGATCAATTCGTGGACGTTGGTGTAGCCGGCATTGTAGCAAACCTTCTCCGACTCCAACCCGGACCAGACCGGCGACGAGATGATCTTGCGCGGCTGCGCGACCACGTCGCGGAAGCGGATTTTCTCGTCTTCTTTCGGAACCGCGAGATGGGTGTGGTCGAGCCCGGTGAAGCCGCCGAGCGAAGCCCACGCCTTGACCGCGACCTCGCCGTTGGTTTCCGGCGCGAGACTTAAGATGACTTCACAGGCATCGATGTCGCTTTCGATCCGCGCCAGGCCCTTGCTGGCGCCTTCTTCGGTGACGGCGCCGTTGAGCCGCTTGAGGAAGTCGACTTCGTGCTCGGTATTCCAGCTCATGCCCTTGCCGCCATTGCCGAGCTTGGCCATCAGCGGACCGAGCGAGGTAAATCGCTTGTAGAGATTGGGATAGTCGCGTTCGACCACGGCGACCGCCGGCATGGTCTTGCCGGGAATCGGATCGATCTCGCCCTTCTTCCAATCCTTGACGTCGAAGGCTTGCGCGATTTCGCCCGCCGTGTCGTGCAGGATCGGCGTCAGCACCACGTCTTTTTCGACGCCGAGCACTTCCGGCGCGACCGCCGAGAACGCCTTGGCGATCCCCTTGTAGATGTCCCAGTCGTTGCGCGCCTCCCAGACCGGATCGACCGCCGACGTCAGCGGGTGAATGAAGGGATGCATGTCGGAGGTATTGAGATCGTTTTTCTCGTACCAGGTCGCCGTCGGCAACACGATGTCGGAATACATGCAGGTCGTGGACATGCGGAAATCGAGCGTGACCAAGAGATCAAGCTTTCCTTCCGGCGCCTCCTCGTGCCAGACGACCTCGCTCGGCTTTTTCTTGCCGTCTTCGCCGAGGTCTTTGCCCATCACGCCGTGCTTGGTGCCAAGCAGGTGCTTGAGGAAATACTCATGGCCTTTGCCGGACGCTCCCAACAGATTGGAGCGCCAGACGAAAAGATTGCGCGGCCAGTTTTGCGGATTGTCCGGGTCGTCGCAGGCGAGCTTCAACGCACCCGATTTCAAAGCCTTGGCGACATAATCCTTTGCTTCCAGGCCCGAGGCGGCCGCTTGCTTGGCGACTTCGAGCGGGTTCGCCTGCAGCTGCGGCGCTGACGGCAGCCAGCCCATGCGTTCGGCGCGCACGTTGTAGTCGATCAGCGCGCCGTCCCACGGACCCGCCGGCGCCGTCGGCGAAAGGATTTCCGACACGTCGAGCGTCTCATAGCGCCACTGGTCGGTATGCGCGTAGAACGCCGAAGTCGAATTGATCTGCCGCGGCGGACGGCTCCAGTCGAGGCCGAAGGCGAGCGGCAACCAGCCGGTCTGCGGGCGCAACTTTTCCTGGCCGACATAATGCGACCAGCCGCCGCCTGATTGGCCGACGCAACCGCACATCACCAGCATGTTGATGATGCCGCGGTAGTTCATGTCCATGTGGTACCAGTGATTGAGACCGGCGCCGACGATCACCATCGAGCGGCCCTTGGTCTTCTCTGCATTGAGCGCGAACTCGCGCGCCACCGTGATGATCTGGTCGCGCGGCACGCCGGTGATCTTTTCCGCCCAGGCCGGCGTGTAGGGCTCGAGATCGTCATAGTTCTTTGCGAGATGTTCGCCGCCGAAGCCGCGGTCGACGCCGTAATTCGCCACAAACAGATCGAACACCGACGCGACCAGCGTCTCGCCCTCGACCAGTTGCAGCTTCTTCACCGGGACGTTGCGCACGAGCACGCCGGGATGATCGGTGCCGAGGAAATGATCGTGCTCGCGATTGCCGAAATAGGGGAAGCCGACCGCCGCGACATCGTCCTTGATGGGGGCGAGCGAAAGCCGCAGCTTGGTCTCTTGACCGTTCGAGGCTTTCTCCTCGAGGTTCCACTTGCCCTTCTCGCCCCAGCGGAATCCGACCGAGCCTTTCGGCACGACGATCGCGTTGCTGGTCTCGTCATAGGCCAGCGTCTTCCACTCGGGATTGTTGGCTTCGCCACACCCCTTCACGACGTCCGAAGCGCGAATGAAACGCTCCGGCACGTAATGCGCGCCCTGTTTCACCAGCCGTACCAGCAGCGGCATATCGGTGTATTGCCGGGCGTAGTCCTCGAAATATTTGGCCTGCCGGTCGATATGGAATTCGCGCAGGATGACGTGGCCCATGGCCATGCCGAGCGCGGCATCGGTGCCCTGCTTCGGCGACATCCAGAGATCGGCGAATTTCGAGGCTTCCGAATAGTCCGGGCAGATCACCACACTCTTAGCGCCGCGGTAACGCGCTTCGGTGTAGAAATGCGCGTCGGGCGTGCGGGTTTGCGGCACGTTCGAGCCCCAAAGCAGCAGGAAGCCCGAGTTGAACCAGTCGGCGCTTTCCGGAACGTCGGTCTGCTCGCCCCAGGTCTGCGGGCTCGACGGCGGCAGGTCGCAGTACCAGTCGTAGAACGACATGCAGACGCCGCCGAGCAGCGACAGATAACGCGAACCGGCCGCGTAGCTGACCATCGACATCGCGGGGATCGGTGAGAAGCCGAACACGCGATCCGGCCCATAGGTTTTCGCCGTATAGGCGTTGGCCGACGCAATGATTTCGTTGACCTCGTCCCAGGTCGAGCGGACGAAGCCGCCGAGGCCGCGCTTGCTCACATAGGCGGCGCGCTTGCCCGGGTCTTCCACGATCGACTTCCAGGCCGCGACCGGCGTCCTGAGCGCGCGCGCCTCGCGCCACAGCTTGAGCAGCCGCGAGCGCACCAGCGGATATTTCACGCGGTTGCCGGAATAGAGATACCAGCTGTAGCTCGCGCCCCGCGCGCAGCCGCGCGGCTCGTGATTGGGCAGGTCGGGCCGCGTGCGCGGATAGTCGGTCTGCTGGGTTTCCCAGGTGACGATGCCGCCCTTGACGTAGATCTTCCAGGAGCACGATCCGGTGCAGTTCACGCCATGCGTCGAACGCACGATCTTGTCGTGCTGCCAGCGCTTGCGGTAGCCGTCCTCCCAGCGCCGGTCTTCGTGCGTCGTGATGCCGTGACCGTCCGAAAAAGTTTCGGCGCCGCGATTGAAGAACGTCAGGCGATCGAGAAAGTGGCTCATCGTCCAATTCCCTTCATTCGGCGGGTTGCGCGGCGGCGGGCGGCAGCGGACGGCCGCGTTCGATGTCGCGCAGCAGACCGCCGCGCCGGGTGTAGAAGAACCAGGTGAGCGCGACGCAGGTCACGTAGAACGCCATGAAGCCCCACAGCGCCGCGCTCGGCCCGCCGGAAAGCGCGATCGACGTGCCGTAGGCTTTCGGGATGAAGAAGGCGCCATAGGCGGCGACCGCCGAGGTGAAGCCGATGATCGCCGCCGATTCCATCTCGGCCTGCTTCTGCCGCGCCGGCGCGCCGAGGCCGGGTTCGAGCCGCGGCATTTCCGCGCGCATGATCGCCGGGATCATCTGGAAGGTGGATGCATTGCCGACGCCGGTCGCGAAGAACAGGATCATGAACATGGCGAAGAAGCCCCAGAACGCTCCCTCCTGGTCCTTGATGCCGAGGAAGTAGAGAACGCCGCCGACCGCGGCGATCATCAGTATAAAGACCCAGAAGGTGACGCGGCCGCCGCCGTAGCGGTCCGACAGCCAGCCGGTCGCCGAGCGCGACAGCGCGCCGACCAAGGGCCCCAGGAAGATGAACTTGAGCGAGTCGACTTGCGGGAACATGGTCTTGGCCAACAGCGGGAAGCCAGCCGAATAACCGATGAACG
The DNA here is from genome assembly GCA_963739075.1 of uncultured Alphaproteobacteria bacterium. Lineage (GTDB taxonomy): Bacteria > Pseudomonadota > Alphaproteobacteria > Rhizobiales > Xanthobacteraceae > Pseudolabrys. The sequence goes on from CAVTZC010000005.1 coordinate 93,904, forward strand.
AGCCGAAGGTGCCGGTATAGAGCCAGCACATCAACCAATTGTGCTTGCGCTTGAAGATCACTGCCTGATCGGCGAACGAGGCGCGCATGTCCTCGATGTCGTGCATGCCGAACCAGGCCGCAAAGGCAGAGATCGCGATGAACGGCACCCAGATGAAGCCGGCATTCTGCAGCCAAAGCTTGCTGGCGCCGGCGGCCGCGACTTGCGGCTCGCCGCCGAACCAGCCGAACACGCCCGTGGTGATCACCAGCGGGATGACGAATTGCCCGACGCTGACGCCGAGATTGCCGAGCCCGGCATTGAGCGCGAGCGCGTTGCCCTTCTCCGCCTTGGGGAAGAAGAAGCTGATATTCGCCATCGAGGAGGCGAAATTGCCGCCGCCGAGGCCGCACAGCAGCGCCAGCGACAGAAAGAAGATGTACGGGGTATCGGGGCTTTGCACGGCAAGCCCGATGCCGACCGCCGGCACCATCAGCGACCAGGTCGAGATCGACGTCCACAGCCGGCCGCCAAAGATCGGCGGCATGAACGAATAGAAGATGCGCAGCGTCGCGCCCGATAGTCCGGGCATCGCCGCCAGCCAGAACAACTGATCGGTCGTGAACTTGAAGCCGACCGCCGGCAGTTTGGCGACCACCACCGACCACACCATCCAGATCACGAAAGCCAGCAGCAGGGCCGGAATCGAGATCCACAAATTGCGCCGGGCGATGGCGCGGCCTTTGCTGTTCCAGAACGCCGGATCCTCCGGCTTCCATTCCGCCAACACATGGCCGGAGAGGACGCCGACATGTTTCTCTTCGTGGATCGGCTCCATTTCCGGGAATTCGGGCAACTTGTGCAGCCCGGAGGCAAGCGCCCCGCGTTCCATGCGCTGAATGGCGAGATGCATCCACAGCAGCGAGACGCCGGCGATGAGGAACAGCAGCATGAAGCAGCTGGTCCAAATGCCGGTGAGGTCATTGAGCGCACCGAATGCGATCGGCAGCACAAAGCCGCCGAGGCCGCCGATCATGCCGACCAGCCCGCCCACCGAGCCGACATTGTCCGGGTAGTAGACCGGGATGTGCTTGTAGACCGCCGCTTTTCCCAGGCTCATGAAAAAGCCGAGCACGAAGATCAGGCAGGTGAAGGTGACGACGCCGGTCGCCATGTGAAAGTGCAGCGGACCATTGATGGACTGCACGACATAATCGGTGGGCGGATAAGCCAGGATGAAGGTGATCAACGCCGAAACGCCGAACATCCAATACATGATGCGGCGGGCGCCATAGCGGTCGGAGAGAACTCCACCATAGATTCGGAACAGGCTGGCCGGAATTGAATAGGCCGCGCCCAGCATGCCGGCGGTTTCGATGTCGAGCTTGTAGACGCCGATCAGATAGCGCGGCAGCCACAGCGACAGCGCGACGAAAGCGCCGAACGCAAAGAAATAATAGAGCGCGAAGCGCCAGACCTGGACGTTCTTCAGCGGCTCAAGCTCGAGCCATGTGCTGCGCGGCCGCTCGCCCTGGGCGCGGCGGGCGAGCTCGACCGGATCCTCTTTGGTGAAGAACCAGAACACGATGGCCATCAGCGCGATGGCCGTGGCCCAAACCTGCGCGGTCACCTGCCAGCCATAAGCGACCAGCACGAACGGCGCGCAGAACTTGGTCACCGCCGCGCCGACATTGCCGGCGCCGAAAATACCGAGCGCCGTCCCTTGTTTCTCGGCCGAATACCAGCGCGACACATAGGCGATGCCGACCGCGAAGGAGCCGCCGGCAATGCCGACACCGAGCGCCGCGATCAGGATCTGCGTATAGGTGTGTGCGTAAACCAGCAGGAAGGTCGCGAGCGAAGCCGCCAGCATCACCACTGTGTAGATTCGGCGGCCGCCATATTGGTCGGTCCAGATGCCGAGGAAAATGCGGACCAGCGAGCCAGTGAGGATGGGCGTGCCGACCAGGAGACCGAACTGCGTCTCGTTGAGACCGAGCTGCTGCTTAATCTGCACGCCGATGATGGCGAAGATCGTCCACACCGCGAAGCAGACGGTGAATGCGATGGTGGACATCCAGAGTGCGCGACGTTGGCCTTCGACGGTAACCGCTTTCGCTTGCATGATGGCGCCCCACTCTTGTCGATTGGAAACTGTCAGCGGGGGAGATAGACAGCGACTGCAGCGAATGCTTTGACGCCGATCAATAATACTTACGTTTTTCCCGCGACAATTTTGCTTTACTTATATTTGACCGTCATTTGACTTTAGAGCGGCTTCGATTTGATTGTTATCAAGACGCGATTCGTGCGCTGGAGAACAAGTTGCCAAAGCGAATTCGCGGATGGATCGGCGATCGAGGCGGCGAGCAGCTCTGCCGTCGCCTCGTTTGTGCCCCGGCCTTCGACCACGGCCAGCGGCGCAAAGCTTCTCTCAAGCCTCGAATTTCGGGAACAGGATGTTGTTCTCGATGTGAATGTGCTCGGTCAGATCGTCGGACAATTTGGCAAGCCCGGCGTAGAGCGCGCGCCAGGTATTGCAGGCCTCCGCCGGAAGCGTCAGGTCGCCGGTCAGCTTGGCGAGCGCTTCGAGTTCTTCGCCGTGCGAATCGTGCTCGTGGCGCATCATGCCGATCGGATGCACGATCATCGGGTTGCCGCCGGCCAGCATGAGCGGAAACAGAATTTGCTCTTCCTTCTGCATGTGCGATTCGAGTTCGCCATGCATGCGCGCCAGCAGATCGGAAAGTCCCTTGGGCACGCCCGGATGATCCGCATGCACGCGCTCGACGCGCAGCGCGAGATCGCGCAGTTCCGGCATTTCCCGCCGGTGCACCTGGTGATAGCGATCGAGAATATGCTGGATCAGCTCTTCGACGCTCTCCGGCACGGTATTCGGCTCAGGGGATAGTGCCGCCAGCTCCCCTTCGATCGGCGCCAGGTCAAGCCCCTTCTGCCGGGCGGCCTGTGCGAGGCTTTCCGATCCGCCGCAGCAGAAGTCGAGCTTGTGCCGGCGGAAAACCGCGGTTGCTCCGGGCAAGCCGGCCGCGATTTCGCCCAGGCTACGGGATGCCAAGGATTGGGGTTCGGCCTGGTTCATGCAAATTCTCCTTTGCATATACTGGTATTTAGATTACCAGTTACCGTAATTCAAAATATGGTATTGTCAATACCAATATGGAGCGGGCAATGACGGCGATGACCAAGCCGGTTCGCGATGCCGCCGACAGGGCGCCGCGCGGCCGGCGCGCGCGCGAGTTCAAGATGATCGCTGCCATGTTGCGGATGTATTGCCGCACCCATCACGACTCAAAAGACGCTGCGCTCTGCGAGCAATGTGCCGAGTTGCACGATTATGCGCACCGGCGCTTGGAGCGCTGCGTGTTCGGCGAGGCCAAGCCGACCTGCGCCAAGTGCACGGTCCATTGCTACAAAGCGAGCATGCGCGAGCGCGTCAGAGTGGTCATGCGGTGGGCTGGCCCGCGTATGCTATGGCATCATCCGCTGCTGGCGATCAGGCACATGATCGACGGACGTCTGCCGGCACCGGTTCTTCAGCGATCGCCATAGCGCATTTGGACGGTGGCGCTGCGCAGAAGCATGCCAGCCAGCGCACTGATGGCGGCAACAATGACCAGGATAAGAGCGGCGCGCAGCCAAGGTTGCCCAAAGGACAAACGCTCGGCCGCAACTTGCCACGCCGTCACCAGCCAGATGGCGGCGGCGACATAAGCCAGCCCCTGAAGCAGAAGCAGGCTCCAGCGCTGACGCACCAGAAACAGCAGCGGCATCGCCAGGCACAACGCGACGCCGATCATATTGCCCACGCGCAGGAAGTGGGCGGCGATCAGCACGGCAGCGGCGACGTAAAGCGAAATTCTGGCGATCATGCAGGAATTGTGTTTCGGGCGGACAGCAATCGAGATTGCGGGTGACCGTACGGCCGCAATGTGGTATCGTCAATACCAGATATGGAGAGCCGAATGCGATTGCTGACATCGACCGACTTTGCCCTGCGCGTGCTGATGCGGCTGTCGGCAACGCCCGATGTCCATGTCAGCACCGATGCGCTCGCGCGCGAACTCGTCATTTCGCGCAACCACCTGCACAAGATCGTCCAGTACCTCACCGAGGCCGGACTAGTGCGCACGATCCGCGGCGCGCGCGGCGGCGTGATGCTGGCGCGGCCGGCCGGCGAGATCAAAGTGGGCGAAGTGATCCGCAGTCACGAGCAGGATCAGGCCTTGGTGGAGTGTTTCCGCGCGGACGGCGGGGCTTGCAACTTGCTGCCGCGCTGCCGCCTGCGCGGCATGCTGGACGCCGCCAAGAACGCATTTTACCAGCATCTCGATCGCTATACGCTGGCGGACTGCCTCGCCGGATCGAGTTTATCTGTGCCCGAACGCTCAAGCCGGAAACGACAACGCCGCTCCGAGCCTGCGGCGCTTCAGAGACGATCGGCGCGCGCGAAATAGCCCGAACGGCGATGAAAGGTCGATTTTTTCGCCGAATACTGCTTGTATAATCTAGCGCCTTCGAATTGAGGACGCCCAAACAGCGCAGTGATTAAGGGTTTTGCGATCTGTTCGAGCCCGCGGAAAGCCGCGGTCGTGACTGGCTATTGCTAATGATCGTAAAGCCTTGGATTTAGAAATGGTTGTCGAGGGTCTTTTCGGCATCCTCGCCTCCTTATAAGTGTAGGCATTGGCAGATATGACGGGAACGGCAGACGCCATGCGACGCATCGTTGTAGCCACCGACGGCTCGTCAGCCGCAAATCGCGCCGTTGATACTGCCGCCAGGCTTGCAAAGGCCCTCAGTACCGATCTTGTGATCTTGACGGTCGGCGGAAGTATTACCGGCGCGGAATTAAGACGTCTTGCCGGCATCGGTGGTGACGTCGCCGCGACATTGAAATCGGCTTCGAATCGAGTTCTTAAGCAGGCTCAGAAGCGCGCGCAGCACCTTGGAATTGCCGCGCCCAAACTGGAAAACGGATGGGGCGATCCCGCGGAAACAATCATCGACATTGTTCGGAGCGAAAAGGCCACCATGCTTGTTGTCGGCAGGCGCGGCCGCGGCCGCCTTTCCGGCCTGCTGCTCGGCAGCGTCTCGCAGAAAGTGGCGAGCCTGGCGCCGTGCATCGTCATCGTCGTTCCGTAGTCGCGCCGTAACGTAGCATCGCCTGACCTGCTACAGGCGGGCGATTGCCCCCAGCAGCATCGAGACGTATCCGCCACCCCACAACGGCAACAAGAGCCGCGCGAAATCGTCATGATAGTAGGTGGGTGCGGCGGCCTCCACGGTGATGCTGGCTTGCGCCGCAAAGAACATCAGCGGCCCCTTCGCTTCGAATTCATTCGTGAACTTGCCGGCCATATCGGCGCCAACCCAGTCGCGGATATTATCGCCTATGATATTCAAGCGAAACCTTTGCAGCTTTTCGAACACATCGGCCAGCAATAGGCGGCCTTCGAATCCCGGCAACGCCGACAACTTCACGTCATCCGAGAACGGCACTGCATTCTCGCCGCGCTTCAGACTACTCCAATAATCGCGCACCCGGCCCAGATCGGAAGAAAGTCTTGCCGGCAGGGCAAAAGGATGCGGTATTTGCGTCATGGCCTGCTCGTTTCGTTGATCCATAAAAGCTTACCGTGGATCAAGCCGCTGCAAAAGGAACAAAAGGAACTTGTACGGATGGGGTGTCCGCATAGTATTCATATCAATTCTGCGCGACACTAGCATGGAACGAATGCGCTTCTTCCATCAGATCGCTTTGATCCTCGATCAGAAGCACCTCTTGGCGCGCTTCTGGCAATCCGCTTCGCTATTCTGGCGGACAAGGAAAGGCTGGGTCACGTTCCTTGTCATCTATCTGATCGTGGTGGTGCTGCTGCAATTGCTGCTGCAGGTATTGCTCAACCTCTGGAACCGCAATTTCTTCGATTTGCTTGCGCGCAAGGATGGCCACGCGCTTTGGGTGCTCGCGCAATTGTTCGTACCGCTGGCCGCGGCCAGCATCTTTCTCGCCGCCGCGTCGGTGTGGGGCCGCATGACGGCGCAACGCAGTTGGCGCGAGGCAATGACGCGGCACGTCATCGAGAAATGGCTTGCCAAGGAGCGGTTTCGCCACCTCAATCACCTTGTCAAAGGCTCCGAGAATCCGGAATACCGGATCGCCGTGGACATCCGTGTCGCCACGGACGCGCCAATCGACCTCGTACTCGCATTTTTTTCGTCGCTGTTGACCGCGATCGCGTTTTTCAGCGTGCTATGGACCGTCGGCGGCAGCCTCGACATTTCCATATTTGGGGTGACGGTGACGATTCCCGGTTATTTGGTGCTCGGCGTCATCGTCTATTCCAGCGCCACGTCCGCGCTCATGATTTTTTTCGGCCATCACCTGACGAGCGTGATTGAGCGCATGAACCAAACAGAAGCGGAGTTCCGCGCGGCAGCCGACGCCTTCCGCGAAGAGCCCGATCACGGGGGCCCCAGGCCGGAGGACGCCATTAAAACTGACACGCTATGGCTCAAGCTGCAGGCCGTCCTCCTCTGGTGGCGCGAGTTCTGTTGGCAACTCGTCCGCACGACGTTCGTCTCACACGGAAACTTTCTTTTTGCACCGGTCGTCGCGTGGCTGTTGTGCGTGCCAAAATATCTCAGCGGCGCCATGTCATTGGGCGAGCTCACGCAATCCGCGGCCGCGTTCGTCACCGTGCAGGGCGCATTCAACTGGCTCGTCGACAACTACCAGCGCTTGGCCGATTGGCGGTCCTCCGCCCATCGTGTCGCAACCTTGCTGTTGGCTCTCGACGAGCTTGAAGCAAAGGAATTGCCAAGCGTTCCGCCGTCGCAACAGGTATGATCTTAAACAGATTTGATTGTCGCCGCAGCGTACAAGCGATAGGCATCATCCGGCTGGCAAAGCTCGGTCCCCGCATTGATCAGCGCCGATGAGCCGGCCGCCGTGCCAAGGCGGAATGCATCGGCAAGGCTATCGCCCTTCGCCAGGCTGAATATCATCGCGCCGAGAAAACTGTCGCCGGCGCCGACCGAACTGACCGGCTTGATCGGCAGCGCCTGCGCCCGCCACGCCCAATCGCGCGTGACGAGCAGCGCGCCGAGATGACCGAGCGATAGCGCGACGACCTCGACCTTTCCGGCGTTGATGTATTCGCGCGCCGCGATGATCCAGTCATCCTGCTTGAGAAGTTCCAAGCCCAAAAGGTCCCGCATTTCACGCAGGTTCGGCTTGATCATGTAGACGCCGTGTTCGATCGCCGTGGCGAGCGGCGCGCCAGACGTATCGACGATAAATTTGGCGCCGAGCTTGCGCGCAACCGCGGCCGCTTGCGCATAGAAATCGTCGGGCACGCCGGGCGGCATGCTGCCGCTGCCGACGACGAAATCCGGCCGCGGCATAGTGGCGGCCAGCGCTTCGAGACACGCGCGCCATTCGGCTTCGCGCAACGGCAGTCCGGGCAGCACAAAGCGGTATTGCTGCGCCGTGCTCAGCTCGGAGACCGAAAAATCTTCACGGGTTTCCGCCTCAGCTTCGATGACGCGGTGCGGAATTCCCTCATCGGCAATGAGGCGGCGCAACAATTGTCCGGTAAAGCCGCCGATCGGGAGAATGGCCTCGACATCGCCGCCAAATTTTTTGATGACGCGCGCGACATTCACTCCCCCACCGCCCGGATCGCGCCGTTGCGGCGTACAACGCAGCTTGCGGACCGGCACGATACGATCGACTGACGTCGAAAGATCGATGGCGGGATCGGCGTTAAGGTAACGATCTGCGCCATGGTCAGCGTCCTTCCGCGCGGCGCGCCGATTGTTCGGCGAGCGACCGCAAGCCGACGAACGCCGGATCCTCGCGCAGGATCAGGTAAACCGGGATCGCCTCCACGTAGTGCCGCATCCGCCCTTTCGCCTCAAAGCGAGCCCGGAATTGCGTCCTGGGGAGATAATCGCCCAGGCGAGGCACGATCCCGCCGGCAAGGAATACCCCGCCTTGCGCGCCGAAACTGAGCGCGAAATTGCCGGCGACGTCGCCGAGCATCGCACAGAAAGTGTCGAGCGCGGCGCAACTCGCCGCACAATGTCCGTCCAGCGCGGCCTGGGTGATCTCCGCCGCGGTGCGTTCGGGCACCGTCAGCGCGTCGGTCGACGCGATGGCGCGGTGGAGATTTTCCAGCCCTTGCCCCGACAACACGCGCTCGGCGGAAACGTGACCGTAGCGCTGTCGCAAATTCTCGATCAGGACGTCCTCGCGCAACGAGCCGCTCGGCACGGTGCCATGACCGCCTTCGCTGCGCAGGACCAACCCGCCCTGCGCATGCGGCAAATAGGCTGCGACGCCGAGCCCGGTGCCGGGCCCGAGCACCACCATAGGTGCCTGCGCTACCGGTTTGCCGCCCCCGATCGTGCGAACATCGCCGGCGGCAAGATGCGGCAGCGACCAGGCGATGGCTTCGAAGTCGTTGACAAGTTGGATGCCGACAAATCCGAAGCGCGTACGCAGCTCGGCCGCATCGATCACCCACGGATTGTTGGTGAGCGCGCAGCGCTCCCCTTCGACGACACCCGCCACCGCAAGGATCGCGCTGCGGATCGCGGCGCGCGTTTGCCGCGCCATGAACGCGGCAAGCGCGTCGCCGAAGTCGTTATGGTCGCGAGCCTCGATATGCGCGATCTCGCCCAGCGTGCCGCCAGCCAGCAAGGCAAACCGCACGTTGGTGCCGCCGACGTCCGCCAGCACGACGCCGCCAGCGCCATCGTGATCGGACGCATCAGCCATAGCCGGATTGCCCGCGCGCCGTCTTGATCAGATCGCGATACCAATGAAACGACGCTTTCGGGATGCGTCTTTGGGTCGGATAATCCACATAAGTGATCCCGAACCGCATTTTGTAGCCGGAGTCCCATTCGAAATTATCGAGCAGCGACCAGACGAAATAGCCGCGAACGTCGGCGCCGGCGGCGGCCGCCTCGTTCATGGCGCCGATATAGGCGCGCAAATAGGCAATACGATTATCGTCAACGATCGCGCCGCTTTCGTCGGGCTTGTCGTAACCGCCCAGGCCGTTTTCTGTGACATAAATTGGCAGGCGGTAATTCTTGGCCACCTCCAGTATTGTGTCGCGAAAAGCGTCCGGCATGATCGGCCAGCCGATCGGGGTAAGTGGAATCTCGGGCGGCCGGTCGCCGAAACTGAAGCCGAGCCGAGCGTTGGCGTCGGCCTTGAGAAACACCGGGCTATAATGATTGAGGCCGAACCAGTCGATCGGGCGCTGGATGCGCGCAAGGTCGCCGGGCTGCATGTATGGCTCGATCGCAGCCCGCATGACATCCGCATAGACGCCGTGACATTGCGGATCGGGAAAGGCCCGATTCCAGTAAGCATCGCAGCGGACTGCCGCCTGCGCGTCGGCCGGCGAGGACGGCAGGCAGGGCTGATTGTTGTGGATGGCGCCGATCGAGCAGCCCGGCACGCGCGCGCGCAGGATATCGACCGCCGCCCCATGGGCGAGGTTCACGTGATGGATGACCCGATGCAGTGACTCGACGCCCGCGGTATCGCGCCTGCCGCCGCCGAAGCCGTAGCCGAACAGCGTAAAAATCGACGGTTCGTTGAACGTGGCGAAGCGTTTGACGCGGTCGCCGTAGCGGCTCGCGACAAGAGCGGCATAGTCGGCGAACCACGCCGCGCTGTCGCGCACGGTCCAGCCGCCGAGATCGTCGAGCGCCTGCGGCATGTCCCAATGATAGAGGCACAACCACGGCTCGATGCCGGCGGCGAGGATGGCGTCGATCAGGCGGTCGTAGAACGCCAGCCCAAGCTCGTTCGGTGTCCCGCGTCCCCGCGGCAGGACGCGCGGCCAAGCAACGGAAAAGCGATAAGCCTGAATGCCGAGCCGCTGCATCAGGGCGATGTCTTCCGGATAGCGATGGTAGTGGTCGCAGGCGACGTCGCCGGTGTCCTTGCTGGTGGTCTGACTCTGCTGGCCGTAGGTATCCCAGACACTGGGCCCGCGGCCGTCTTCGCTCGTCGCGCCTTCGATCTGGAAACTCGAGGTCGATACGCCCCAGATGAAATCGCGCCGCAACGCAGCGATCGACGGGAACTCCGGCGCGAGCTTCGGCCGCGCTCCGGCCGACGTATTGGCGCCCTCGTCTACCGGCATGGATGATCCCCTGCTGACCTCTAAGCTTACAAACTAGACCCAAGGCGAAGCGCTTTATTGAGACATGTCAACACATTGCGCTGCATTCTGGGCAATCTGGCGCGGTCAAATTCGAGTGGCCGATGCAAACTCAGGTTCCAAAAACCCGATGGGGCGGCATTGCTAGCGGCCGTTTCCGCCCAAGCGGATATTTTCGAGTCGATCAATCCGGTGGCGTGTTCTGGCTCATCGACCCCGACGGCGGCCGTTTGCTGTCGAAAGGCGTCGACACAGTGCGCTTCGATCAGGACCAAATCCGAAATAGCGACCGCATTCCCTATGCCGAAGCTTGCCGAAAGAAATACGGCAGCCTAAACGCTTGGCGCGCAGCGGTCGCCCGCCGGCTCGCGAGCTGGGGCTTCAACACGCTCGGCTCCTGGTCCGATGAAGCGGTCGCAAGCGCAGGCCCTGTACCGCTCGCGGTGACACCCAATCTCGATCTCGGCATGTCGTTCGCGTGGCAGAAGAACGATCAGGCCAAGAGCGAACCTACGCAAGAGTTCCCCGACGTCTTCGATCCCGACTTCAACGTTCATATCCGCCGCAGGGCGCGCGAGCTCTGCGCGCAGCGCAGCGGCGACCGAAATATTATCGGCTGGTTCATTGACAATGAGCTGCGCTGGGGCCCAGATTGGCGCGGTTCCGACGACCTGTTGCCACTGTTTCTGAATTTGTCGGCCGCGAGTGCGGGCCGGCACGCCGCGATCGACTTCTTGCGCAAGCGGCATCGCGACTTCAAAGAATTCAATGCATCTTGGCGTTCGGCCGCGCGCTCTTGGGATGAGCTCGCCGCGTTGACGCACATCGAGCCGCCTTTTCGTCGCAAGCCGCCTTATCAGCGCAGCGAGCGCACCGAAGATGAGGCCAATCTCGCCGACTCCGGACGCGGCCTGTTCGCGGCCGACTTCGATGCATTCCTCGCGCGCGTAGCGGATCGCTATTTTGAATTGACCGTTGCCGCCATCAAGGCCGCCGACCCTCAGCATCTTGTGTTGGGTTGCCGCTTCGCTTACGTCCCGCCGACCGCGGTCATCGACGCCGCCGGACAGCACGCCGACGTCGTTTCGTTCAATTGCTATGAGCTCGACGCGAGCGCCGCGATCGATGCCTATGCCGTCACCGGCAAGCCCTGTCTAATCGGCGAGTTCTCCTTTCGGGCCGCCGATTCCGGCCTGCCCAACACCAACGGCGCCGGACCGCATGTCGCGACCCAGGCTGAACGCGCGGCCTGCTTCGAGCGCTACGTCAATGCAGCGCTGCACCATCCGACGCTGGTCGGCTACCACTGGTTCGAGCACGCCGATCAGCCGGCAGAAGGCCGCTTCGATGGCGAGAACTCCAATTTCGGCACGGTCACGATCGACGATCGGGTCTACGAGGAACTCACGCAGGCGATGGCATCGATCAACGCCGAGGCTGACGATCAGCATTCCGCGGCGACCGTGACCGCATGACGAACATGCCGACAGGGACCGCCCATAACCAACAAGACCAAGATTGTATTCATCGGCGCGACCAATATGTCGTTCGGCATGAACGTGAGTTGCACGGCAGCACGCTGACGATGGTGAGCCGCAATTCCGAGACACTCTCGAAGTGGGCCGGCATCGCCAAGCGCCTGAATGAAACGTCGGGCGCGGGCTTGATCGTCGAGCACACCACCGACCGGCGCGCCGCATTCGATGGCGCCGGTTTCGTCGTCAACGCCACCCCGGTCGAGCACAGCCGGCTGTGGAAGCTCGACTTCGAGGTGCAGGGCGCTTAAATACGGACCGCACCAAGGCTCGGGTGCTGTCCTAATTCGGACACTGGGTAGGGAACTTTGGACACCGAATTGAGTTGGTCAAGCAGTCGCTCTCGGGCTCACCCATCCCCCCGATGCCCCAGGCCTGAGAAGCGCTTAAAAGCCGCGCAAGAGTAATGCGCGGCTTTTTTTATCAGCCCTTAGCCACCATACAGTCTGTGGCGCTTATGGATTAATTTAGGCCGCCTTGAGCGGTTGGGTTTTGGATAGCGCGTGCGTAATCGTGAACGTTGTTCCGTTGGAATTGCTTTCGGTACCAACACGGGCATCGAGCTGCTTGGCCAACGACTGCACCAGACTGGTGCCTAATCCGCCGTTTTTGTCGCTTGCACTCAGTTCCGGCTTTCCGTACCTCTGTCTGCTTCGGTCAATAGCGGACATTCAGTGGGCGGGCTAACCGGTCTGAACCTGAACAGCGAGCCCGGGACCCAATGGTTTCAAGGTAACAAAATTCAATTCACGCCACTGCCTTGGAGCGCATAGCGTTCGGCGGCTTTAGTTTGTCAGTGCGCTAACGGCCAACAGTTGGCGGGGTGATGCGGAATGGCACCTTTCGGCAAG
>CAVTZC010000006.1:0-497342 GCA_963739075.1 uncultured Alphaproteobacteria bacterium
GCCAATGCGCGCATTCAAGAGAGCGCAGCCAAGATGCGTGGCAGAGCCAGCGCCACCTGAAGCAAATTGCATCTTGTCTTGGTTAGCCTTCGCATAGGCAATAAATTCCTGTAAATTACTGACAGGCAAATCCTTGCGCGCGACCAGCACGAGCGATAAATCGGCGATCAGCACGACGGGGGTAAAGTCGATCATGGTATTATAAAGTGGTTGCTTATAGAGCGTTTGGCTGACGGCCTGCGTGCCAACATTGCCGAGCAAGAACTGATAGCCGTCCGGCGTCGACTTTGCGACTTTGGCGGTGCCAGTCATGCCGCCGGCTCCACCGACATTTTCGATGATCACCTGCTGCTGTAGCGCGTCACTCAAAGTCGATTGCAGGATCCGCGCAACTACGTCCATCGGGCCACCCGCCGCGAATGGCACCACCATGGTCAACGGCCGGCTCGGCCAAGTCTCAGCGTGGGTCGGCGCCGCGAAGAGGCTTGCAAGACCTACAATCACTGCATAAGCCGCAAACCAGCGACAGCAGTATCTGTCGAGAAGACGTGCCCGATAGCGATTTTGCCCTGCGTGCGCACGCGACCTGAGTCGGGCGCAATATCGGTGCGATAAGGGTCCAATTGAAATGTTCTCCACTGTGCCTCGATTATGCGGCCAAGCATAAACTCGACAGCTGCCCGCTCTGTCTAGCCATTCGGGGTACAGCGGACTCACGTCGGCTGGAAATTGACGCTCTGCAACAGCTCATGCGCCCGCACGATCTCTCGATGAATGAACGTCTTGGTCTGATCAATGCTCTCGGTAATGGGCTCCAGCAGCGTCTTGCTCAGTATAGAGATCACAGCGGGATCGCGCATGGTTTCCTGAACGAGTGCATTGATGGTCGTTTAAATCTCGCGCGGCGTTCCCTTCGGCGTCCATATTGCATACCAGGATTCGTGCTCAAAGCCTGGCAGGCCTTGTTCCGCCAGTGTCGGGATGTCTGGCGCGAGAATGGAACGGCTGGCCTCCGCGATACCGAGCGCGCGGACCTTCGTTCCGTCCTTCACCGCAGGAAGAAGCGCAAAACTCGCGTCGATGAGGAGCTGAACAGAACCTGCCATCAGATCGAGCAGCGCAGGCTGGGTCCCGCGATAAGCCACCATAGGAATGGTGCAACCGGTACGGCGAAGCAGATCGATAGTCGCAAGATGGCCGGCGGCGCCAAGAGAAGCGATCGCGAAATTCCACTTCGTGGGTTCGGCTTTGGCGGCGACGATTACTTCTTTAAGCGTTTTCTCTGGCCAATTCGTTGTCATGACGCACACGAGCGGCGCGACAGCCGTGCGGGCCACGACCTCCAGATCGGTTTCTGGATCGAAATCGGCGGCCTTTAGAACAAGTGGCATTACGGCCGTGTTGAAGGCGCTGGCGAGCAAGGTGTAACCGTCAGGCTCGGCCGCAATGACTGCCTTGGTGCCGATTAGGCCAGAGCCGCCCGAATGATTTTCGACCACAACTGAGATGTCGAATTTGTCACGGATTTTCTGAGCAATAAGACGGCCGAGGGCGTCGTTCGCGGCGCCCGGCGGCCAGGGCACGATCACCTTTAAGGTTCTGTTTTTTGCAGGCCACGCACCCAGAGCGATGGAAGGTGCGGCAACGGCCGTATAGGCCGCGGCACCGGCAGTGGCCTTGATGAAATCACGCCGTCTAATCATGATTTCTGTCCCAGCCCTCGGTGCCACGTATTATTCCGCTGCGTAGTCAGTGTCGACGAAGGGCTTCAACCCGGCCGCCGCGACAGCGGCCTCGATTTTCCTAATTTCGTCTTCGCTTGGCGCCACAGTTGGCGGACGCATCGTTCCGCTCTTGAAAATGCCGGCGGCAACCATAGCCGCCTTCATATTGGCGTGTGCTTCGCCAGTCGGTTCACCAGCGCCGTAGACGGCATCCTTTAGCGGGTCAATTCGCGCCTGAATGGCCATGGCGCGCGTAAGGTTTCCTGCTTTCACGGCCTGTAGCAGTTCATGAATGAGCCCCGGAATGACCGAGGCAAAACCGACCAACGCCCCATCGACACCCTGGACCATGGATGCGAGCAAATACTCATCGTGGCATGTAAGCAAAGCTTTATCGGGCGCTGCCGCGCGGATCAGCTGCAAGTCGCGCTGATACTTGTTCATCTCGCGCGTGCCGATCTTGAACGCGCACACGCAGGTCAACCTAGCGAGATCAGCGAGCAACTCTGATGAGAAAGAGGCTTTCGTCCACGCTGGGTACACATGCACGATCAGCGGTAATCCGCTGGAATCACCTATGGCATTGAAATAATCGATGACGTGGCTCGAACGAAATCCAAAGCGCAACCAATGATGCGGCGGCATGATGTCGAGCGCCTGAGCGCCGGCGTCTTTTGCCCAGCCGGCCTGCTCGACGGCATCCCGGATACCTTCGCAGACGATCGAGGAGACGACCGTACACCGCCCATCGACGGCCTGAACGACGATACGTGTTATCGCGGCGCGCTCGCGCGGCGTAAATGAGAACACCTCGCCCGTATGGCCATTAGTCATCATGCCGACGACGCCCGGTTGGCGAGCGAGCCAGCGGGCGAAGCCGGTCAATTCAGAAATGGCAACGCTGCCGTCCTCGTTCAGCGGTACGGCCATCGCCGGAATCAAGCCATGGAAATTGGTCATGATGCGCAGCGCTATCTCCGGTGCTTCAGGTCGGATATTAGCATCCGTCGCGCAAAAACAAACACGCGGGTGCGTTGCAGCATAAACGTACCTTTGTCACATTGTCGCCCATCTTGGTTCACGTCGCATTCAGTTCGACACTCCCACGATAATGGCTCGTTTGGGGGCGCGCGACCCAAGGAGGCAAACAATGTTGCGTAAATTGACGATCATACTTGCCGTGATAGCCGCCATTGGCGTCGCGGCTAATCCGACCGGTGCCTCAGCTGCGTGGCACGGCGGTGGCTGGCACGGCGGTGGCTGGCATGGCGGTGGCTGGCATGGCGGTGGCTGGCGTGGTGGCTGGCGTGGTCCGGGTTGGGGTTGGGGTGTTGGCGCGGGATTGCTCGGCGGAGCGCTAATAGGTGGAGCGCTTGCATCTCCCTACTATTATGGCTACGGCCCCTATTATTACGGTGGCGGCCCCTATTACGGTGGATGCTATCGAACCATCCGCGTTCGCACCCCATACGGCCCGCGCTTGCGTCGCGTGTGGGTGTGTGAATAACGACAACTGCCGGCTCAATTGGTCGGTCCGACTTACACGTAGCCAGACGGCGGGTCATTTTGACCTGAAAGAGGCCGCCTTGGTTGGCGGCCACTTTCAGTTCGGGTTAGGGCGCGGTAGGCACCGCAGCCCGACGTCGGGATAAACGCGCCGATCGTCAGTCGGTCGCCCCAGTTCGGCCGCGCGTCCGCACCCAAATGGCCGCATCGCTCGCAGCGCACTCGCGGCCCGAACCACGGCACCTGGACGTCGTCGCCATAATGCTCCACGTCGATCACGCGATGGTGGCCGCCAGCCGGGCCCCGAGCTCAGCGCTAAGTCGAACAGTCCGGATGCGCCACACATCTACGCCGCATCCTGCGAACCTACGCTCGCAATTACAATGACATCAGAACCCGCCGGCCATTGGATAAAGATACGCCGGTCTCTCGTCCGGTTCAGCGGATCACATCTATAAAATCACACATGATCCTTGGCGAACTTCATCACCATTACGTTCGGGTTTAGGTTTTCGGTACACACACCATCTTGTCCGGACTACACCATCAATATGTGCGGATGTGATTTTCGGGTGAGACATGGACAGGCGGTCTGTCAATGGAGTCCGAGTTCCTGCATGACCTCCATAGCAATTCGATGCGCCTCGATCGAGGCTGGAATGCCGGCATACAAAGTGAGCAAGATGAAAACCTCGCGAATCTCATCGACGGTGACCCCGTTTTTGATCGCCCCTTTGATGTGGACGCGTAGTTCGGCGTGCCGCCCCATGGCTGCGAGCATGGCGACGACGGTGAGACTTTTCATCGACATCGGCAGCGCCGGCCTACTCCAAATATCTCCGTATGCATGAGAATTGATGATGTCTTGCAGAGGTTCGCCGAATTTTCCGAATGCATTCATTCGCTTTTCGACCATATCTTTGCCGTACATTGCCTGCCGCAGCTTCAATCCTCGGTCATACAGGTCCCGCAATTTCATTATTCCTCTCCTATAATGTTGATCGATCTGCACGAATGGCTCGACGCCAGGTCTGGATCATGTAGTCTACACCCTGTTTGCTCATTCTACCTGGGTTCCGTTGGCGTATGGCTTGCCGCGCAGCGTTCGGTCGCCTTTGGTTGATCAGTCTCGTGGCGGCTGAACGCGAATGGGTCGCGGGCAGATCGCATTTTGTATCGTGTACATAGCGAGCCCAAGGTGAATGACGCTGCAAGCGACAACGCAAGCCAATTGCCTTCCCGTGCAATGAGCGACGCCGCTGATAATTTGCGCCGTCTCATTGACCATTACCGCACGATGGCGCGTATTCGCGCCTTCGAAGAGACAGCACTTGCTGCCCATAATGCAGGCGAAATCCCCGGGCCGCTTCACGTATCGATCGGCCAGGAAGCGGTAGCGACAGGCGTCTGCGTCAATTTGCGCCGTGCTGACCGCCTTACCTCCAACCATCGGGGGCACGGTCACGCTATCGCCAAGGGGGCGGAGCCGGCGCGCATGATGGCTGAGCTGTTCGGGCGGGCGACCGGCTATTGCAGCGGCAAAGGCGGGTCAATGCACATCGCCGACTTCTCGGTAGGCATGCTCGGCGCGAACGGAGTTGTCGCTGGCGGAATCCCGATTGCGTGCGGTGCAGCACAGGGTCTCAAGCTTCTGAAGTCCGACGCCATCGTCACCTGTATCTTCGGCGACGGCGCGGTCAACCGCGGCCCCTTTCTCGAGGGGCTCAACTGGGCCGCGCTCTACCGTCTGCCCGTACTGTTTGTCTGCGAGGACAACGGGGTCGCCGCTTTCACCCGCGCTGATAGCGTGACGGCCGGTCCCGGTCCCCTGGCGCGCGCACAAGCGTGTGGGGTGCCGGCCGAGTCCGTCGATGGCAACGATGTAATCGCTGTCGATGCGATTATCGGCTCCACGGTGGCGGAGGTACGGCGTGGTGGCGGACCGCGTTTCGTCCATGCCAAGACCTATCGCTTGATGGGCCATACATCGACCGACGGCGCAGCGTGGCGTGATGCCGATGAGGTTTCCGCAGCACGTAAGCGAGATCCCTTGATCCGGTTTGCCGCGGTACTGTGCGAACGTGGCGTCGCCGCCGAGACACTTGCCGAAATTGTTGCCGAGGCTCAAGCAGAAATGGTACGTGCGCGCGCCGACGCGCTGGTCGCGCCGTGGCCAGAACCTGCCTCAGCATTCAATGATGTCCAGGACGTTGGAGCGGTGGCGTGGTCGAAGTGACATTGATCGAGGCTGGGCGTCTCGCTGCGCAACAGGAGATGCGGCGCGACCCGACCGTGTGGGTGCTCGGCGAGGACGTTGCTCGTGGCGGACTGTGGGGACAGTATAAAGGCTTCCTCGAGGAATTCGGCGCTGACCGCGCCGTTTCTACTCCGATTTCGGAATCAACCATCATGGGCGCGGGGCTCGGCGCGGCACTAGTCGGTACGCGGCCGATCATTGAAATGCGCATCTTCGATTTCGTGATGTGCGCAATGGACGAACTGGTCAACCAGATCGCCAAGATCCGCTACATGTTCGGCGGACAGGCCAAGCCGGCCGTGGTTGTGCGGATGCCGCACGGCATGTGGCGTAATTCCGCTGCGCAGCACTCCCAAATGCTTGAAGCTTGGTTCGCGCATTTGCCGGGTGTCGTCGTGGTGACGCCGTCAACTGCGGAAGACACCGCAGGACTTCTGGTACAAGCCATTCGCTCGGACGATCCGGTGTTGTTCTTCGATCCGAAGGATCTGTTCGGCG
The DNA here is from genome assembly GCA_963739075.1 of uncultured Alphaproteobacteria bacterium. GTDB lineage: Bacteria > Pseudomonadota > Alphaproteobacteria > Rhizobiales > Xanthobacteraceae > Pseudolabrys. The sequence goes on from CAVTZC010000006.1 coordinate 5,986, forward strand.
TGCGGGGCGACATTGCGGAACACATCGAGCCCATCCAATTCGGCGTTGCTCGCAAAGTTGCGGAGGGCAACGCCGCGACGGTAGTATCTTGGTCCGCCGCGATGCCGGTCGCCACAAAAGGTGTGGAGATGCTGGCCGTGGAAGGCGTCAAGGTCGATCTACTCGATCTGCGCACTATCTGGCCCTGGGATCAGTATGCCGTGATTGCGTCGGTGAAGAAAACTGGCCGGCTGCTGGTCGTGCACGAGGCGGTGGAGGTCTCAGGGTTTGGCGCCGAGATCGTCGCGCGCGTGCTCGATGAGGTCGGGACGGGCGTTCTGAAAGCTGCCAAGCGTCTTGCGGCGCCGCGTATCCCGGTTCCGTTCTCTCCGCCCCTGGAAGCCGAGGTGCGTTTATCGCCGGAAAAAATCGTGAAGGCGGTGAAGGGACTAGTGGCCTTGTAGCGTCATGAACTGCAGCGTGCTCCAATGCGTCATGTCCGCCTCAATCTTGTTGGGGCAAAGCCTCGTCGAGTTCCATCAATCCGGCACCGATGAAGCCTCCGTCAACCGGCAGGATCACGCCGGTAACGAAACTAGATTGCGTGCCATCGAGCAAGAACGAGACTGCTGTCGCGATCTCATCGGGCAGGGCGTAGCGCCGCATTGGCGTGTGATGCAGGACGGCGCGTCGCACTGCGGCCGGGTGCATCGCCTGTACCAGCGGCGTGTCGACTGGGCCGGGCGCAATCGCATTCACCCGGATACCATAGCGCGCGAGATCCACAGCCATCACTTGGGTCAGGATCACGACCGCGCCCTTGGAGGCGCCGTAGGCGGCGCGCCCCTTGAAGCCGCGCAGGCCGGCAATCGAAGCCATGTTGACTATGGCGCCGGCGCCTTGGTCCTTCATGACGCGTGCGGCGGCACGCCCGACAATGAACGTCCCGGTCACGTTGACATCGATTACGTTGCGGAATTGCGACACTGGCGTGTCAAGCAGGGGGATGTCGACGCCGATACCCGCCGAATTGACAATGCCGTCAAGGCTGCCGAATGCCGAGGCGACCTCCTTCACGGCGGCTTCCACTGCCGGCTCGTCGGTGACGTCGAGCAGGCTGGTACGAACTTTATCGCCGAAGGAATTGCGCAACGTGGCGATCGCCGCTTGGTCGCGATCAAACGCTGCAACGCGCTATCCCGATGCAAGCAACCGCGCCGTCGTGGCGAGACCAATCCCCGACGCGCCACCGGTGACAATCGCGCCACGTGCGCGGCTTCCCGTATTCAACATGGACCGTCCTCCCGCTCTTTGCTATCCCTTTGTTCCGCCAAATTACTTGCCGGCCAAACCGGTGCTTTCCATGATGAAAGCGAACGGCCGTACCGTAAAGGCCTGATAAGAGCCGCCCGCATTCGCGTCGAACAAAATCAACGGAGGAAATGACGATGACGTTCAAGACAACTCGCCGTACCTTGTTGCTGGCCGGCACCGCCGCCAGCGCGACGATCGCGATGCCCTGGATCGCTAAAGGTGCGCCAGAATTTCAGTTGAAATACGCCAACAACTCGCCGGTCGCGCACCCGCTCAATATCCGCGCCAAGGAGGCTGTGGAGCGGATCAAGCAGGAAACCAACGGCCGGGTGGAGATCCAGATTTTCCCGAACAATCAGCTCGGCTCCGACACCGACATGTTAAGTCAATTGCGCTCGGGGGCGATCGAGTTTTTCACTTTGTCGGGGCTGATCCTTTCGACCCTGGTGCCGGTCGCTTCGATCAACGGCCTCGGCTTCATCTGGGAAGGCTATGACAAGGTCTGGCCGGCGATGGACGGCGGCCTCGGCGCTTACGTGCGCACGCAAATCGCAAAGGTCGGCCTGTACGCTATGGAGCGGCAGTGGGACAACGGCTACCGGCAGATGACCTCTTCGACCCGGCCGATCAAGGGGCCGGACGACCTCAAGGGCTTCAAGATCCGTGTCCCCCCAAGCCCGCTGTGGACGTCGATGTTCAAGGCGTTTGACGCGGCGCCGATGTCGATCAATTTCTCCGAGGTCTATTCGGCGTTGCAAACGAAGGTCGCGGAAGGCCAGGAGAACCCGCTCTCGATCATCTACTTCGCCAAATTGTACGAAGTGCAGAAGTATCTCTCCGAGACCAACCACATGTGGGACGGCTTCTGGTTCCTGGCCAACGGCAATGTGTGGAATGGGCTGCCCGCGGACATACGCGATGTCATCGCGAAAAACCTCAACAAGTCCGCGATCGACCAGCGCGCCGACATCTTGAAGCAAAACGAGACCTTCAAGGCCGATCTGACCGGCAAGGGCATGGAGTTCATCAAGGTCGATCAGAAACCTTTCCGTGAAAAGTTGCAGGCCGCGGGCTTCTACAAGGAGTGGAAAGGCAAGTACGGTGACGAGGCGTGGTCGGTGCTGGAAAAATACACCGGCCCCATTTCGTAACTTCAAGCATCCGCATCGGTCATGAATTTGAATCAGACGGAGGAGGCTGTGTTCCCGGCCTCCTCCTCGGCTTCAGTCGCAGTCCACATTGAAAGCTGGCTCGGCCGCATCGTCGAATTGTCGGTTGCGTTGCTGACTGGGCTGGAAGTGTTAATTCTATTGGCCGGCGTGATCTCCCGTTACGTGTTTCGTAATCCGCTCGTCTGGTCAGACGAGCTTGCCTCGATCCTGTTTCTCTGGCTCGCGATGCTTGGCGCCGTAGTCGCCTTTCGCCGCGGCGAGCATATGCGCATGTCGACGCTGGTTGCGCGCGCGCGACCGCGCTGGCGCATTTTCTTCGAAGCCTTCGCGGTGGCGATCGCGATAGCGTTTCTTGTCCTGATCCTGCATTCGAGCATCGATTACGCCCTCGACGAGGCGGCCGTTGTCACGCCCGCAATGGAAATTCCGAACATCTGGCGCGCATCCGCTATCCCAATCGGTTTCGCGCTGATGCTGATCTTCGCGGTATTGCGGCTCGTGCGCATCGGCGGCCTTGGGTGGGTCGCTCTCGCTTTTCTAGTCATCGCGGTCATCGGTGCCGGATTATGGATGCTCAAGCCCGCATTCATCGCGATGGGAAACTACAAGCTTGTGGTGTTCTTTGTGATCATCGTTGCGGCGGGCGTGCTTGCGGGCGCACCGATCGCTTTCGTGTTCGCGATGGCGACATTTGCCTTCCTCGCCATCACGACACGTGCGCCACTGACCGTGGTGGTGAACCGCATTGACGAGGGGATGAGCCACATCGTCCTGCTGTCTGTGCCATTGTTCGTCTTCCTTGGTCTGCTCATCGAAGCGACTGGCATGGCGCGCGCCATGGTAGATTTTCTTGCCAAGCTGCTCGGCCATGTGCGTGGCGGACTGTCCTATGTTCTGCTTGGCGCGATGTATCTGGTGTCCGGCATTTCCGGCTCCAAGGCGGCCGACATGGCGGCGGTTGCCCCTGTTTTGTTTCCGGAAATGATACGGCGGGGCGCGAAGCCCGGCGAACTGGTCGCGCTGCTCTCGTCATCCGGCGCGATGTCAGAGACGATTCCTCCGAGCCTCGTTCTGATCACCATCGGTTCGGTCACCGGCGTATCGATCGCGGCGCTGTTCAATGGCGGTCTATTGCCGGCGTTGGTGCTGGCGCTCGCGCTATGCGTTATTGTCCGGCGCCGCTATCGCGACGACAATGTCACCGCCGTGACCCGCGCCTCGTGGGGAGAAGCCGGGCGTGCCTTTGTGATCGCGCTGCCCGGTCTTGCGCTGCCATTCCTTATCCGCGCTACGGTGGTTGAGGGGGTCGCGACCGCGACGGAAGTCTCGACCATCGGCATCGCCTATACCATCATCGCCTGCCTCGTCATAAACCGCAGCTTTCCGATATCGCGGCTGATGCCGATGCTGGTCGATACCGCATCCCTGTGTGGCGCGATTCTGCTGATCATTGGTGCCGCGACTGCGATGGCTTGGGCGCTGACACAATCCGGCTTCTCGCGTGATCTCGCCGCCGCCATGACTGGACTTCCAGGTGGCGCGGTTACTTTCATGATCGTGTCGATCATCGCCTTCGTGATCCTCGGCTCGGTACTCGAGGGGATTCCTGCGATTGTTCTTTTTGGCCCGTTACTGTTTCCGATCGCGCGTCAGATTGGCATCCACGAGGTGCATTATTCGATCGTGGTCATCCTGGCGATGGGCATCGGACTTTTTGCGCCGCCGTTCGGCATCGGCTATTACGCGGCCTGCGCGATCGGCCGGGTCAGCCCGGACGAAGGCATGCGGCCGATCTGGCCTTATCTGTTCGCGTTGCTGATTGGACTTCTCGTCGTCGCAGCTGTTCCGTGGATTTCGATTGGATTCGTAAAATGATCGTTCCGGCCAGCGTCCGCTCCGCCACAATCAATGCGGACGCCTATGGACGAAACTTTGTTATTGACGGCTGTTGTGCGTGCCGAAAATCTCATCCGGCGACGATTTCGGATTTCGCAGGCCAAAATTCCCTGTTCCTTCAAAATAATTCCCGGTCCTATTGCATAGGCGGTATATTGATAGCTCCAAAAGTAGGCCACCTGCCACATGCTGACGGCCATCTTGCCACCGCTGCTATTTTCAAGCTAGACACGCCACGTGTGTGTACCGAAAACCTCATCACGTGGGTCATTTTGGAATTAAAGAGGCCGCCTGAGTTGGCGGCCTCTTTCAGTTCGGGTTCGGGCGCGGTAGGCATTGCAGCCCGACGTCGGGATAACCCCGCCGTCAATCATCGGAGAACGTAATGGCTAAGAAAGCAAAGCGGCGCGTCAAGCGTGCATCATGGACGAAATCCCATATTGCAGAGCTTCGCAAATACTCGGAGGACAAGTTGGCCGTTAAAAAGATTTCAAAGCTGATGAAGCGGACTGTGGGCGCGTTGCGTCAAAAAGCTGGCGCGCTCGGTCTTAAGCTGGGCCACCGTCGCTAGAAGCGGCGATCATTGCGTAGAAGACTGGCTATCGAGCGCAGCACGCGGCTGGCTCCCTTGAATTCGTATGGTTGTGGCAAGGAAGCGTTGCACAAGGGCGAATAGCGCCACACTGGCGATTGACCAACCAATCATCACAGCAAGGATGACCCAAAGGGTCGCGCGCAGTGTGTCGGGGTCGTGTGTCATATCGTCAACTTCGAAAAATTAAACTTGGCGGTGGAGGCCTCTGCAATCGCGCGTGTACAGTAAACCTAATACAAATCTTCAGGATCAGAAAATGCAAACCTGTGCGTAATCAGCAATCGCCCCAACTAATTCGTGGCCCGTAATCTTGGATTGGCAAGGAATTTGAAATACTTAGGATGACGTGTTGCCCGCCCGCAACGTAGCCGCAATTTTGCGGGGGCGCTCCCAGATTGATTACCCGAGAGACACCGTCCTGGCGGGCAGCCCCTTTAATCCAATTGGCATCCGAAAAAAGCTAAACCTGCGGTCGCGCAATAAGCGGGGGCCGCTGTGTGTGTGTCGATAACCTCACCCAATACGCCTGAGCTCGCTGGTCTACGCTGGCTTGCCTGAGTTTCCAGTTCCTCTCCCTCCGCCATCATCACATTGCAACTTGCTCACAATCACGATTTCGCATCGAGAACACTTGAGGAAGTTGCGGCATTCTGAAAACGACGTTTGCACTTGCAAATTCTGATCGAACTGTCCTTTTCCGTATGCCTCAAGACGCTTTGCTGCGGCTCGTTCGACCCGCGCTGCCACGGACTTTGCGGATCACAAAAGTAAACGTCGATGTTGGTCGCCAACGTAAATCGTCGATGATCGGTCAGCTCCTTGCCCCGGTCCCAGGTCAGCGACTTATAGAGTTCATCTGGTAGCTTCTTGGCCTGTTTGATGAGTGCGGAGATGACCGTCTAGGTGTCTTTATTGGGCACCTTCGCCAACATCACGTAACACGTATGACGTTCGACCAAGGTCGCGATGTAGCTGTTATTCGAGCCAGACAGTAGATCGCCTTCCCAATGGCCAGGCACCGCACAATCTTCAACCGCGGCCGGGCGCTCACGGATTGAGACAAGATCCTTGATTTGACCCCGTCCATCGCCATTGCGACCCGCCAGCTTAGAGCGACGGATCGTGCGCCGGGTAACAAGGTGAAAAGTTAATATGCTCCCGCGGGTCGTCCGCTGTCACTTTGTTACCTCGGTCCACTTAGACGGAAGCATGAACTGCTCCCTAAAATACCCGGGTCAACATACACTCTTAAAATCTGCCCAGCGGTTCCTATATGAAGCAAAGAAGGGGAGCCGGTGACTATTCCCCGAAAGGAATAAAGATCCATGGTTCGTCAGCCTGCCGTCGCGGGAACCTTCTATCCTGCCAACGCCGCAATGCTACGGCAGACGATTAAAGAGCTTCTGAAATCGTCCGTGGCGTCGTGCGAGACAGAGCAGCCCAAGGCGCTGATCACGCCGCATGCCGGTTATGTCTATTCGGGCCCGATCGCCGGCCAGGCCTATGCCCAACTCATTACGCACGCCGAAATCATTCGCCGAGTAATTCTGCTTGGTCCCGTGCACCGGGTCCCGGTCCGCGGATTGGCGTTGCCAAAGGCGGACCGGTTCGCGACGCCCCTGGGCGAGGTTCCCCTCGACCAAGACGCAATTCGCCGACTGGCAAGGATGCCACAAGTGGTCGTGAGTGAGGCCGCACATGCCTTCGAACATTCGCTAGAAGTTCAACTCCCGTTCCTGCAGAGCGTTCTGCACGACTTTTCCTTGGTCCCGCTTGCTGTCGGCGATGCGACCGCCGAGGAAGTAGCTGATGTGCTCGAGGTGGTATGGGGTGGGCCGGAGACGCTGATCGTCGTTAGTTCCGACCTGTCGCACTACCTGCCCTACGCCCAGGCTAAGCAAATAGACCATGACACGGTGGAACGAATCCTAGGTGGTCGCCAACTCGACAGCTTTGAGCGAGCTTGCGGTGCCTTGCCCATTAACGGGCTGCTGCTGACGGCAAGCCGGCACAAGCTGACGCCAAAGCTCGTGTCACAATGCAATTCAGGCGACACCGGGGGCGACTGGCAAAGCGTCGTCGGTTACGCGGCCGTCGAATTTCTGGAAGCCAGAGGGGCGCCGACGCCATGAACGATGATCGCGGCCCGGTGCTGCTCGCTCTCGCCCGCGCGTCGATTACGAGCGCGTTGGGCCAGACCTGTTTCGCCGATCAATCCGCTCCTTGGCTGCGCGAAAAAGGGGCCTGTTTCGTCACTCTAAAACAGGGCGGTGAGCTTCGGGGCTGCGTCGGCCACATCGAGCCCCGTCACTCGTTGCTGGAGGCTGTGACGGCCGCCGCGCGCGCAGCGGCCTTGGAGGACCCGCGCTTTCCGCCGCTTAGCGCCAGCGAGCTGGCGATTACCCGCATCGAGGTTTCCCTGCTCTCGGAGCTGGAGCCCATGGCGGCCTTTTCGGAAGCGGAGGCGCTGAGAAACATCAGGCCCCACGTCGATGGGCTCCTGCTGGAATCTGGGCGCCATCGCGGAATTTTCCTGCCGCAAGTGTGGGGCTCTGCTCCCGACGCCCGGGACTTCCTCGGTCTGCTCAAGCTGAAAGCCGGGTTGCCGCCAGATTTCTGGTCGGATGAAATTCGCCTCTATCGATTCCAAGTCGCCAAATGCAGCGAACCAGAAATCGGGCGGACGGTGCACTAATGCCTGAACGCTATCCCGCTCATTATTGGCACAAAACCGCCGACGGACGAATCCAATGCGACGTCTGCCCGCGCGACTGCAAGTTGCGCGAAGGACAGCGCGGCGCCTGCTTCGTCCGCATGCGCGAGAGTGATGAAATGGTCCTGACGACCTATGGGCGTTCGTCGGGCTTCTGCATCGATCCGATCGAGAAGAAGCCGCTCAATCATTTCTACCCGGGCTCGAGCGTGCTGTCCTTCGGCACGGCCGGCTGCAATCTCGCCTGCAAGTTCTGCCAGAACTCGGACATCAGCAAAACCCAAGACATGGACAAGTTGATGGCCCAAGCCTCGCCCGAGGCCATCGCGGCGGCTGCCGTGCAGCACGGCTGCCGCAGCGTCGCCTTCACTTACAACGATCCCGTGATCTTCCTTGAATACGCCATGGACGTAGCCGACGCCTGCCATGCTCGCAATATCAAGACGGTCGCAGTGTCAGCCGGCTACATGCACGACCAGGCGCGGCGCGACTTCTACGCGAAGATCGACGCTGCCAATATCGACCTCAAAGGGTTTTCCGACGATTTTTATTTCAAGCTGACGAGCGCGCATTTGCAGCCTGTGCTCGATACGCTGCTCTATCTTAAACACGAGACCGATGTCTGGCTGGAGATCACCACTTTGCTGATTCCGGGTAAAAATGACTCGGATGAGGAGCTCACTGCACTTTCGCAGTGGGTGTCACGGGAGCTGGGGCGCGACGTCCCGCTGCATTTCTCGGCGTTCCATCCCGCTCACAGGATGCTTGACACGCCCCCGACGCCGCCCGAGACCTTGCGGCGCGCGCGCAGGATCGCAACACAAGCCGGTCTCGACTACGTCTACCTCGGCAATGTTCACGATGCGGACGGCGACACGACCTTTTGTCCGCAATGCCATGAGCGCCTGATTGTGCGGGACTGGTACCAGATTGAGCGTCACGCCCTGGCGCAGGGCGGGTTTTGTCCTGGCTGTGGCGCCACAATCGTCGGCCGCTTCGACGGCGGGGTCGGGAGTTTCGGCCGCCACAGAATCCCGGTGGCGATCGGACAGTGATGTCTGGTCGCTTGCGACAGCTGCGGGACGGTCATCGATCTTGATTTGCGCATGAAACCCCGCGATCCGGAAGCGTCGATGTTCATTGCACTCTGGGACATTCGATGCCCTCGCTGCAACGGCCACGGTCGCCCCCGCATTGTCGCATTAGCTCGCCATCCATCAATTTAAACTCCTACGCATTGGCTCTCATGCGCTATAATGGCTCTCGCGAAACCCAGAGAGGCGCAGGGCATGACCGAGCGCCGCTTCGTGCTCGTCGACTTCACCTACATAAGCCGCGAGGGCTCACTCCGGCTCTACGAGGTAGGACGCGTTTATGCCCTCCCTCGTGCGCTCGCCCACGCCGCTGCCAAACGCGGGCTCGTCGCTGCGCGGCGTTTGCCGCACTGGACCGCGCCGGGCATGTTTCACCCACCAGAGGCATTGACCGAGGCCGAGGTGGTCGAGGCCGAGGTCGAGCTGAGGGAGCTGCAGCGCCATGCGCTGGAACTGGTCGAGCCGAAAGGCGGCGATTAACGGGAATATTGGAGACCAGCTTGGCGACGGGGAGAACCATCAGCATTAACAGGGCGCCGGTCCTTACCCTTTGGGCGGCAGTCGTTGCCGAACGACTGGGCTTCAATCGCGATACCGCGCTGACGCTGGGTCGCGCGGTGGCCGGGCTCAATGCGTATGCCAAGGGCGTATCGCTCGGGCTCTTCGAGCCCTCGTCTAAGGCAGTCGACGACCACCTCAAGAAGGCCAAGGCCGGGGCTAAGCTGAAGGTCGACCTGCTTCATCGCGCGGTTCCGGTCGTGCGGACGTCGGATGGCCTTCGGGCGCTGAGCAAAGACCGGCCGATTTCACCGGAGAGCGTTGAGCATTATTTGGAAGGCAAGTTTGGCGACGACCTAGAAGCCGCACGGCGAACGATGGCGAAGCTAGCGCGGTCATTGCCGAGGCGCGAGATAGCGGCGCGCGCCTACCGAATGTACGAAGGGTTTCGCCCGGATATTCCCGCGGGCGTCAGAGGCTGGGGTGCGGCGGGCAAGCTGCGCCTTGATCAGATTGAGGCGCTCGCCGAAGAGTGAGCCACCTGCGATCGAGTGGCTGTTACATCGTTGGCGTACTCCGTAGCGGCGGGCCTTTGGTGTCAGTGCCGCCCGAGGCGCGAGCTGTCGCCGCCCGGCGGCGCGAGCCTCTTGAATAGTTGCTAACCGAGGTTATTTCCGCGCCATATGGGACAGGGGGCATTCACAACCTCCGAGCCAGTTCTTGTCAAACTCAAATGGGCCGCCGGCGTAACCTCCCCGCTTGGCGGCCCTTCCTTTTTGCCAACGGTCGATTGCGTGCCTTTGGATGAATAAGTCCACGTCTAGCGGCCCAAATCATTCACTTCGGTTGGCCGGAGCCCATTGCTCATCGCCTCAGCGCAAACTTCCTGGTCCGGCCTCCATGGCCAGCCGTAGCCGATCGGCAGCTACGTCATTGCCACGATGTGAAGAGCTCATGCATATGCGGCAATCCTCCAATGACTGATAGTAGACGGTCCCGTGCGCCTGGTCGTTGTTGGAATAAGAGCGGACATTGATCGGCGCGGGCGCAGGATCACTCGGTCGCGACATGACCCAACTGTGAAATTGGCTGTGCACTGCGGCAATGGTTTTGGTGTCGGTTTCAACCCCTATCAAAGCACTAGTTTGAGCCGATAAGATGATGCCTCTTGAGCTTGGGGTCGGACATGCAGAGGCGAGAGTTCATCACCCTTCTCGGCGGCGCGGCGATTGCGTGGCCGGTGGCGGCGCAAGCGCAGCAGCCCGAGCGTATTCGGCGCGTCGGAGTGCTGACGCCTTTTACCAAGCAGGATTTTGTTGATCGGGACGATGTAGCCGCCTTTACCCGAAGGAATTCCAGCGTTTAGGTTGGGAAGAAGGCCGAAATTTCCATCTTGAATACCGTGGGGTGGCACGCAACGAGAAGGAAATGCGGTCCGCCGCCGCAGACTTGGTGGGCCTGAAGTCGGAAGTAATCCTCGTCGTGAGTTCGCGGGCACTGAGGGCCGTTCAAGTCAGCACCGATACGATCCCCATAGTCTTCGTGGCCGTTACTGACCCCGTGAACCAAGGCCTTGTTGTGAGCCATGAGCATCCACGCGACAACATCACAGGTTTCACCTCTTTCCAATTCTCCTTGGGGTCGAAGTGGCTCCAATTGCTCAAGGAGATTTCGCCCGATCTCCGCCATTTCGCGCTCATTTATCATCCTGAAACCACGCCTGACGGAGGCTGGTTGCCCGTGATCAAATCGGCTGCTCCAGTCTTTGGTCTTGAAGTGAATGAAGCTGCGGTCAATACCGACAACGAGATCGACAACGCCATCGATGCGCTAAAAACATTTTCGGACGCCGGCGTGATTGTTCTGCCAAGTTCTTTCACAATGCTGCATCGTCAGCGGATCATCGATTTTGCCGCACGCTATCGGCTCCCAACGGTCTATTGGAATAGCCGTTTCGTCAAAGATGGTGGCCTTATGTCCTATGCCTTCAGTCTGGATGAAGAGGAGCGCCAGGGCGCCACGTATGTGGACCGCATTCTTAAGGGCGAGAAGCCGAGTGATCTCCCTGTCCAACAGACAACAAAATTCGAACTGATGATTAACCTCAAGACCGCCAAGGCTCTTGGCCTCACCGTCCCGCCGGCGCTGCTTGCTAGCGCCGACAAGGTGATCGAATAGAGATGCTGCTTGCTGCGGTGCATAAGTCCCGTATTGCACTTAACAGACATTCGAGCCGCACCTGCGAATGTCCGCTTTCGGGGAGCCGCCTCAACCGGTTGACGCAACACAGGCGTTAAATCTCTCCGCAGGGGTTTCGAATTGCAAGATCTCCCGTGGCCGTTCGTTGAGCTGACGCGCCACTTTGTTCAAATGAGCTTGCGAGTGCACCGACAGGTCTGTTCCCTTCGGAAAGTACTGTCGTATCGTTGGTGTTCTCGTTGGAACCGGTCGGGAGGGGGACCCCGCGAGCCATCAAGCCGCTATACTCTGCTTGCAAATGATGGAGCTGCTACAGGCCTGCTGCCTCTTTGCGCAATTGCGCTTCCAGTTCATGCCTGCGCTCTTCATATTGCCGCCGGTGCACATAATGTGGGTCAGCAAGAACTATACGCCACGCCTGATCCAAGGTGGCCTTTTCTAGCACCTGGTCGTGCACCCGCACTTTCCATGCGATCAGTACGATCCATACGATGGCGCCAGCCAAAAAAGCTATGATGATGAACTCCATGGCCTTGCCTCCTGACGGCTGATTTAAATATGTCATAATTCCGGAGCATTGTGACAAATTAAGTTCCCTAGACGACAGTCACAGTTACGCCGCGCCAATATGCCGACGCCTAAAATATATTAAACGTTGCGAGGATAGGATGAGGCCTAGTGGCCACGGGCTTGCGACGAACATTCAGAACTTTGGGAGTGGTTATTGATGAAAGCCAAAGGCGTGGCGAAGTGTTTGGCAGAAACACGATATCATCGTTCGACAGCTCACTTCGCTTGTATGCGATTTAGATAATCAATGACCGCCGAGATACGACTGTGGATTGCTAGTTCTGGAGAATCCGGAGGCAAATAGATATAGTCGTCTGCATTTTTAAGCCTAAATGCTTCTGGTGGTGTGAATCGGTATCCCCAAATTGGCATTTCACGAGTGCCATGGCTGCCGATTGTCGAATTTCGTCCGTCAATTATTTCGTACACCATATTGTAAGGAAACACGCCGCTATTGTTCTTGGCGAGAACTGTCAGATCAGTAGGGCGGATCTTCAGCTCTTTACTGACTGGTCCGTTCCCTTTTGCGTCGATACCGTGGCAAGCCGCACAACCGGACTGATATTCCGTTTTGCCTACATCGATATCTTGAGCCGATGCGCACGCACTAAACCCGATGATCGTATTGGCAATTATTAGCCATTTGAACGCAGCCGTTTCCATAATGCGTTCCCCTCGTGTTTTCGTGAGGCGACGGGCTCACAACAATTCGTATACTGTATTGGGGCAAACGCGTTGATTTGGATCAACCGAGCAAATCCGACCGTCTGGCTGCGCCGGACGTGCCTGAGATCGACGGTGACCGGTCCACCGGCTGCTTCCTGTGCATTACTGGCACCAGCGACCGCCACGAACGGGTCGGCAATTTCGGGTTTAGTGATTGTCAGTGCGCGGGAAGCCCAAAAGGTTTGGGCGTCGATGTTGAAACGTATTGAAACTCAATGAGGCATTCTCGCCCCAAACTTTTACGTAAGTAATTGAGTTTGCTTGTTTCACGCGCTTCCCTAGGGAGCGCCAGATAAATCAATGGTTTAAGATGATTACCCAGCTGCTACCCGCGCTCGTCATCATCCAATGCGAGCCCCAGAATGAGGTAGCTCCAGGACTTGCCGTGCGAGTCGAGATTGAGCGACGCGTTAACGCCGCCCTCGAGCGCGTCCTGCATGACAAAGTTGAGGCCGTTCAAGTGCGGAAGCTCGTATCGCGTCACTGTCCCACGGATCAGGTGAGGGAAAGCCCGCTTGATGCGTTCGGGCGTGAGCGCGCGCTTGAGCAATTCGAAATCGGCGGGGTCATAAGCCCACACATTCACGTTCGACGTGTTGCCCTTGTCGCCGGCTCGTGCATGCGCAATGTCGCGCACGATGCGGGGCGCGTTTCGGCGCGGCGCGTTCATGCCACCAACACCTGCAAGGTTGGCTTGACGCGCTCGCGTTCGATCAAGACCGATTTGGTCATCACGCAGGGAGTGATGACGCCGCGATAGCCGCCGCCACCGGCCGGGCCGCAGCACAGCAGCGATTCCACTTCCCACAGCATCAGCTCGGCTTCCTCTTTCTTCCGCGAGCGCAGCGCCACGTGCAGCCGCACGTCCTGCGTGTCGGCGGCGCGCAGTCCTGCCGTGGCGAATAGCGAGCTGACGCCGATCAGGTCGACGCGCAAATCGGACTTGATGCCATGCACGCGCGCCATCCGCTCGGCGACGATCTCGGCCGCGAGTTGGCCGCGCTCCTGCGCCGCCGGGCCGGCATAGCTGACGCCGGCTTCGCCCTGGAAGCCGCCGTCGAAACCGACCGTCACCTTCAGCGTGGCAGGCCGCGCGCTGCCGGATGCGTTCGACACCTTGACGCGATCGGGGCCGGCAGCGGCGATTTGCACGCGGCTGAAATCGGCGGTCACGTCGGGGGTCAGATAGCACGATGGGTCGTGCACCTCGTAAAGCAGTTGCTCCTTCACGGTCCCCGTGGTGACACAGCCGCCGGTGCCGGCGAGCTTGGTGATGACGGCGCTGCCGTCGGATTGCACCTCGGCGATCGGAAAGCCGCATTGCGCCAAGTTCGGCACGTTCTTCATGCCCGGGTCGGCGAAATAGCCACCGGTCACCTGCATGCCGCATTCCAGCAGGTGTCCCACCAGCGTGCCGGCGCCTATGCGCGCCGTGTCTGCGGCATCCCAACCGAAGCGGTGCGCGATCGGCGCCAGGAACATCGAAGGGTCAGCCAGCCGGCCGCCGATGATCACGTCGGCGCCGGCAGCGAGCGCGGGAGCAATCGCGTCGGCGCCGAGATAGGCGTTCATGCCGACCGCCGGCATGTCGATGTCGGCGAGCGTGCCCGGCTCGTCCATAAAGGGCTGCTCGGGCGGAACGAGGGCGGAGACGTCATCGCCTTCGATGCACGCCACTTTCAAGCCCTTGAGTTCGAGTTCGCGCGCGCGGACAAGCGTGCGTTCGGCCGCCGCACGCGGATTGGCCGCACCCATATTGGTAATCATGACGGTGCCGGCTTTGCGGCAAGCGGGCAGCAGCGCCCGCATGCGCCGGTCGAGCAGCGAATTATAACCGCGCGAGGGATCGGCCATGCGGTCGCGATGGCCGAACGCCACCGTGCGCTCGCCCAGGCATTCCAGCACGACGGCGTCGAGTTTGCCGCGCTCGACCAGATCGATGGCCGGCTCCAGCCGGTCGGAGGAAAAACCCGCTCCCGTGCCGATGCGGAACGTAGACAAGTTCAGTCGCCCTTCAAATCGGCGATCCCCGGGAAGAAAAGGTCGTCGATCGACGCCGGCGCCTGCTTGATCGAACCGATCTTCGCCATGAACAGGGCGGTTGCAAAAACCTTTTGCGGCCTCAGCGTAAAGGCATAATCCTTGTCGCTGATACTCGCGACGATTTCGTCGAGTGGTGTTTTGGTGTCGTGGGCGACTTCAAGGTAGAGCTTGGCGGCGGTGCGCTTGTCCCTGTTGACGATATCGATCGCCTCGCTGAGCGCGTCGAACACCGCCTTATAGGCTTTCGGATTCGTCTCGCGAAACTTCGCGCTTGCCGTCAACACCAGCGCGGTCGCAGGACCGCCCAGAATTTCGTAGCTGGTCGTGATCAGGTGCGCGCCCGGCACCTTGATTTCTTGTTCGTAGAATGGCGACGTCGAGAAGTGGGCATTCACGCCGGCGGTGTTGCCTAAAAATGCCAGCGTTGCATCCGGGTGCGAGAGCGAAATCGTCAGCGGGTCGAGCCTGGCGTATTCCTTTTCGCCGAATGCCTTGGCCGATGCCATCTGCAGCATGATCGCCTGGGTCGATATCTTAACCGAGGGAACGGCAATTTTATCCTTGGTGCTGAAATCGGCGAGAGTTTTGACGTCCGGATTGCGGGTGACGAGGTAGAGCGGATAGGTCGTCAGCGCGGAAACGCCTTTGATCTGGCCATGGGTTTTATCCCACAGCGTGATCAAGGACGGGGCGCCCTGTGACGCGAAGTGCAGCGCGCCCGAGATCAATCCGTCGTTCATGACGCTGGGGCCGGCCACCTTCGCCCATTTCACCGTGACGCCGGGAAGCCCCAGTTGCGCGGCGTGTTTTTCAACGAGTTTGAACTTCTCCATCACCATGAGCGGCAGAAAGCTCACGCCGTATTGCTGGGCGATGGTGATTTCGCTCACCTCGGCGCGGACATTGGTGGCGGCCATCGCCGCCAGCGCGGCGCAAAGCGCGATTATTGTCTGGCGAAAACGCATGGGTGCCCCCTTAGTCTCTTTATCTTGGCAGGTCCGCGATGAAACCAGCATTTTCGCTTGTGCGCCATCCCCTGACCCAGGCCGAAAAAGCCATTCCCGCAGCGCATCATGCGGCCGCGCCGAAGCGCCTAGTCGCGCGCAGCAACGCGATGTAATCCTTCTTTGATGTCCGATTCCGCCACGCCGCCCGCTGCCTTTCGCCCCTCGCTTTCAGAACTGTTCCGCGCCTTCGTGCTGGTGTCGATCTCCGGCTTCGGTGGCGCGCTGCCATGGGCGCGGCGCACCATCGTCGAGCAGAAGCGCTGGATGACGACCGAGGAATTCAACGAAACCTTCGCGCTCTCGCAGTTCCTGCCCGGTCCCAATGTGATCAACTTCTCGGTGGTGTTCGGCTCGCGCTTCGGCGGGCCGGCCGGAGCGGCGATGGCGCTCGCCGGCCTGCTCGGGCCGCCACTGATGATCATCACAGTGCTGGCGATTTTGTACGAGCGCTTCGGCGGCCTGGAAACGCTCAGCCGTATCCTCGCCGGCATCACCGCCGCCGCGGTCGGCCTGCTGATCGCCGTGGTCGCCAAGATGGCGGCGCCCATGTTCCTCACGCGATGGAATTCGGCGCCGCTGTTCGCGACCCTCGCCTTCACCGGCGTCGCCATCATGCAATGGCCGCTGCCTTACGTGTTCCTGTGGCTGGCGCCGGTCAGCGTGGCCTTTGCGTGGTTCAAGCGATGAACGATTCTCCACTCATCACGATTGCTGGCTATTTCGCGCTGCTGTCGCTGTTCGCGGTCGGCGGCGCCAATGCGGCGATCCCGGAAATGCATCGCGTTGCGGTCGATGTGATGCATTGGATGAGCGACCGCCAATTCGCTGACGTGTTCGCAATCGCGCAGGTTTCGCCCGGGCCGAACGTGATTATCGTCGCGCTGATCGGATACCACGTGGCGGGTTTTGCCGGCGCCGGCGTCGCCATCACGGCGATGTGCGGCCCGACTTGCACGCTAGCGTTTTTCGTGGCGCGCACCTGGGACCGTTTCAAGGATGCGCATTGGCGGATCGCGATCCAGGCCGGCCTGGTTCCGCTTTCGCTCGGGCTGATCGCGGCCAGCGCCTTCGTGCTGGCGCGCACCGCCGATCATAATGTCAATGCCGGGCTGATCACCGCGGCGACCGCGGCGGTGGCCTATTTCACCCGCATCAACCCGCTCTGGATGTTCGCGGTGGCCGGCGTGCTCGGGCTCAGCGGGTGGCTGTAATTCAGCCGGCGAGGGCGCCGGTCACCGTCAATAAGCCGGCCGCCAAGATCAGCAACTGGACGCAGAAGATGGTGACGTTGGCGTCCCATTTGTTTGCGATCAGCGGGATCGGCGCCTTGAACGGCTGGTAGCCGTTGTCGTCATAGGCCGCGCCACCATAGACCGGCATGGCGATCAGCGCCGCGAAAAAGGCGGCATAGACGATCGCGCCCATCAGCGCGACCAGATAGAGCCGCTCGACGACAAGCGGCCCGGGCCACCAGATCAGCGCAAAGGCCAGCAGGCCGAAGCCGACATAGCTCGAAATCTGCCAGACCACGTGGAAGCGCGCGTGCGGCGTCCATTTCGGATTGGTCGCGTGCGTCTTGTTGAAGTCGGCGAACACCGTGGCGACGGCCCAGCCGGCAGTCATCAGCGTGAACAGGATGCGGGCGACGAGGATGTGATCGAAGCTCATGGTCACTCCACCTTGATATTCGCGTCGTGAATGATGCGTGCGTACTCGTCGTTTTTCTGTTTGACGAATGCACTGAATTCTTTTCCGCAGACATCTGCCGGATAGAGGCCGAGCGGTAACAATTTTGCCTCAACCGCGGGCGTTTTCAATGCCGCGGCGAACCAGGCGACCAGTTGCGCGATGTTCTTCTCCGGCGTCTTTGCCGGCGCGAGCAAGCCGAGCCAGACCTCCGACTCGTAACCCGGGTAGCCGGATTCCGCGACCGTCGGCACGTCGGGCAGTGGCTTGATGCGTTTGCTTGAAGCGGTCGCAAGCGCTCGCAACTTGCCGGCTTTGATCTGCTGGACTGCCTCCGAGTAGTTGACCAATCCTGCAGTGACCTGCTGGCCAAGGAGCGCATTGACCACGGGTGCGCCGCCCGCATAAGGCACGAAAATCATTTCGGCCTCCGTCACGCGTTTGAACTGTTCGACGGCAATGTGCTGCGTGGTGGCCGGGCCGAGGGCGGCGAGCGTGAGGGTGCCGGGTTTGGCGTGCGCGGCGGCGATAAGTTCGCCGATTGTTTTGTAGGGCGATGCGCTGTTGACGACAAAGACCATCGGCGACGTGACCAGATTGCAAACCGGCTCAAAGCTCGTGACCGGATCGTAATTCGTCTTGCGCAATAGCGGATTGATGACGACTGAATTCGCTGCCACCACGATTGTATTGCCGTCGGGCACGGCGCGCGCGGTCAGCTCGTAAGCGATCGAGGCGCCGGCCCCCGGATGGTTTTCGACGATCACGGTCTGGTTGTTCGCTTCGCCGATCTGCTGGCCCAGGATACGCGCCAGAACGTCGGCTGCGCCCCCGGGCGGAAACGGAATGATGATCCTGATGGGTCTGCCGGTTTGCGGCCACGCCGGCCCAGTGAGCGCAGCGATGCCTGCCAGAACGAAGCTCAGCGCTGCAACTTGCAGACATTTGCGACGCGGAATTTTCATCGATTCACGCCCCCAAGTCCAAAACTCATCGCCGTGGGGTAATCTTATACGCTCAGGGACCTGTCGATAAGCCGCTGCCCGGAGGTTGCCGGGCGGGGTAAACTTGCCCATCTTGAGTCGTGGGAGGTTACCCCGAGGCGATGCGCCAATATCTTGATCTGATGGAACATATTCTCCAGCGCGGCGCGGAAAAACGCGACCGCACCGGCACCGGCACGCTGTCGGTTTTCGGCTATCAGATGCGTTTTGCGCTCGACGAGGGGTTCCCGTTGCTCACCACCAAAAAGCTGCACCTGAAATCGATCGTACACGAGCTGCTCTGGTTCCTGGCCGGCGACACAAACATCAAATATTTGAACGAGCACGGCGTGCGCATCTGGGACGAATGGGCCGACGCGCGCGGCGACCTTGGGCCTGTCTACGGCCACCAGTGGCGCTCCTGGCCGGCCAAAGACGGGCAGACGATCGACCAGATCGCGCATGTGATCGACATGATCCGGCGCAATCCGGATTCGCGCAGGCTGATCGTGACCGCCTGGAATCCGGCCGACGTCGACAAGATGGCGTTGCCGCCCTGCCACTGCCTGTTCCAGTTCTATGTCGCCGACGGCAAGCTGTCGTGCCAGCTCTATCAGCGCTCGGCCGACGTATTTCTTGGCGTGCCGTTCAACATCGCGTCCTATGCGCTACTCACGCTGATGGTGGCGCAAGTAACGGGCTTCAAGCTCGGCGAGTTCATCCACACCTTCGGCGACGCGCATCTTTATTTGAACCACCTGGAGCAGGCGCGGCTGCAATTGTCGCGCAGCACCCGCGCGCTGCCCACGATGCGCATCAACCCGGCGGTGAAGGATATTTTCGGATTCCGTTACGAGGACTTCGCAATCCAGGATTACGATCCACATCCGCACATCAAAGCCGAGGTAGCGGTGTGAGCCTCACGATCCGCACGGCGCGCCCTGACGATAGCGCGCTGGTGTTTGCCCTGGTGCGCGAGCTCGCCGACTACGAGAAGCTCACCGCCGCCGTGGATGCAACGCAAGTACAGATCGCCGCCGCGCTGTTCTCAGCGCAACCGCGGCTTTTCTGCGACATCGCTGAGTGGAATGGCGAGCCGGCGGGATTTGCGGTCTGGTTCCTCAACTTCTCGACGTTCCGCGGCCGGCACGGCATTTATCTCGAGGATATTTTCGTGCGGCCGGCGTTTCGCCGGCGCGGCATCGGCAAGGCGTTGCTGACGCGGCTGGCCAAGCGCTGCGTCGATGAAGGCTACGCGCGCTTCGAATGGGCGGTGCTTGATTGGAATGCGCCTTCCATCGCGTTCTATTGCTCCATCGGTGCCGAAGTTATGGGCGACTGGCGTATTTGCCGCCTGAGCGGGCAGGCCTTGCAGGCCTTCGCGCGCGCGGAGGCGTCCTGATGAAAATCGTGCTGGTCGCCGCCATCGGCGAAAACAACGTGATCGGCCGCGACGGCCAATTGCCGTGGCGGGTCAAATCCGACCTCAAGCATTTCCGTGAACTGACGATCGGCAAACCGGTGGTGATGGGGCGCAAGACCTTTGAGTCGATCGGCAAGCCGCTCGCGGGCCGCACCAATATCGTGCTGACGCGTGATCTCTCGGTCAAAGTGCCCGGCGGCGCGCTGGCGACCAGTCTAGACGCGGCGCTCGGCTATGCGCGCGACGATGCCAGAAAGCGCGGCGTCGACGAGATCATGGTGATCGGCGGCAGCGACGTCTTCGCCGATACATTGCCACTGGCGCACCGGCTAGAGATTACCCATGTTCATGCTGCGCCGGAGGGCGACGCTTATTTCCCGCCGATCGACCCCGCAGTCTGGCGCGAGGTTATGCGCAGAGAATATCCCGCGGGCCCCGGTGACAGCGCCAGTTTCGCGGTCGCGGTTTATTTAAGACACTGAAAGGCGAGAAAACGCGACAAAAGGTGGCTTTCCGGCGCGTTGTAACCACCCGTCCGGTCCCCTATAACCCCACCCAATAAACCAGCCGGCAAGAAAGCATCCGGCGTCGGGAGAGATCTGAATGCCATGGAGTAATCAGGGTGGAGGGGGCGGCGGCCCGTGGGGCTCAGGCGGC
Organism: uncultured Alphaproteobacteria bacterium; assembly: GCA_963739075.1. GTDB lineage: Bacteria > Pseudomonadota > Alphaproteobacteria > Rhizobiales > Xanthobacteraceae > Pseudolabrys. Next base: position 26,541 of record CAVTZC010000006.1, read on the forward strand.
AAGGGCCCGTGGGGCTCCGGACCGCAACCGTCGGGATCGACGCCGCCGGACCTGGAAGAAATCCTCCGCCGCGGCCAGGACAAATTGCGGCGCGTGCTGCCGGGCGGCAATCTCGGCGGCAAGGGTTTTGCGCTGCTCGGCCTCGCGGCCATCGCGCTGTGGGGCTTTTCCGGCTTCTTCCGGGTCGAGCCGGACGAACTCGGCGTGGTGCTGCGCTTCGGCCAGGACGTGCGCGAGGTGCAGCCCGGATTGAATTACCACCTGCCTTACCCGATCGAGAGCGTGCTCACGCCCAAGGCGTTGCGCGTCAACAAGATCGACATCGGCATGCGCCAGGTCGAGGACGGCCGCCGTTCCGCCTCGCGCGAAGTGCCGGAGGAAAGCCTGATGTTGACCGGCGACGAAAACATCGTCGACGTCAACTTCTCGGTGTTGTGGAAAGTGAAGCCGACCGGCGTCGGCGACTACCTGTTCAACATCCAGAATCCGGAGGGCACCGTGAAGGCGGTGGCCGAAAGCGCCATGCGCGAGGTGGTCGGCCGCTCCGAGATCCAGCCGATCCTCACCGGTGCGCGACAAACCGTCGAGACCGCCGTGCAGGATCTGATGCAGAAGACGCTCGACCATTACGGCGCCGGTATCTTCGTGCAGCAGGTGCAATTGCAGAAGGTCGATCCGCCGGCGCAGGTGATTGACGCCTTCCGCGACGTGCAGGCGGCGCGCGCCGATCTCGAGCGCCTGCAAAACGAGGCGCAGACTTACGCCAACCGCGTGGTGCCGGAAGCGCGCGGCAACGTGGCCAAGATCACGCAGGCCGCGGAAGCCTACAAGTCGCAGACCGTGGCTGAAGCCACCGGTCAGACTTCGCGCTTCTTGAAGATTTACGAGCAATACACGAAAGCGCCCGACGTCACCCGCGAGCGCATGTATCTGGAAACCATGGAGCGCGTGCTCGGCAGCTCCAACAAGATTATTGTGGATACCAATCAGGGCGCGCAGGGCGTGGTGCCGTATCTGCCGCTCAACGACCTCGGCTTTCCCGCGCAGCCGCGTACCCAGTCCCCGACGGGAGGCCAGCAATGAAACTCAACGTCATCGGCGGCGTCATCGCCGTTCTCGCGTTCGCCGCGCTGGTCGTCGCCTATAGCGCGCTGTTCACGGTTTATCAGACCCAGCAGGCGCTGGTGGTCCGTCTCGGCCAGCCGGTGCACGTGGTCGGCGAACCGGGTTTGCACGTCAAAGTGCCGTTCATCGACAGCGTGATCGATATCGACAAGCGCATCCTCGACCTGGAAGCGCCGGCGCAGGAAGTGATCGCCTCCGACCAGAAGCGGTTGGTGGTCGATGCCTTCGCGCGCTACCGCATCCAGGATCCGCTGCGCTTCTATCAGACGCTGGGCTCGATCCAGGGGGCCAATTCGCAGCTCGCCATTTTGCTCAACTCGGCGCTGCGCCGCGTGCTCGGCGAGGTGACCTTCACCCATGTCGTGCGCGACCAGCGTGCCGAGCTGATGGCGCGTATCCGCGAACTGGTCGATCATGAGGCGACCGGCTACGGCATCCAGGTGGTGGACGTACGTATCCGCCGCGCCGACCTGCCGGAGCAGAACAGCCAGGCGGTCTATCAGCGCATGCAGACCGAGCGTCAGCGCGAGGCGGCCGAATTCCGTGCGCAAGGTGCCCAGCGCGCGCAGGAAATCCGCTCGCGCGCCGACCGCGAGGTGACCGTGCTAGTGGCGGACGCCACCTCCAAGTCCGAGCAAATCCGCGGCGAGGGCGATGCGACCCGCAACCAGATCTTCGCCGACGCGTTCAACAAAGACCCGGACTTCTTCGCCTTCTACCGCTCGATGCAGGCCTACGAGGCCGGTCTCAAGCCTTCCGATACGCGCTTCCTGCTCAAGCCGGATTCGAACTTCTTCCGCTACTTCAACAGTCCGTCTGGCAAGCCGCGCGCCGAGGCGCCGCCGCCGGCCGCGCCGGCGCGCTAACACCGGCATGGAAGATTTTCTGGCCGCGCTCGGGCTGGTCTTCGTGATCGAGGGCCTGGTCTTCGCCGCGTTTCCCGGCCCGGCCAAGCGGGCGATGGCGAGCGTCATGGAAACGCCGGAGCCGTCCTTGCGCGCGATCGGCATCGGATCGGCGGTCGTCGGCCTGGTCCTGGTGTGGTTGGTGCGCGGTTAGGCTTTGATTGCGCCTGATCTTATCCGAAAACCGGTCCCCAATTTTGGGATCATGCGGGTGCTTTTGCGGGCGAATCGGCCTTTGATGGTGATGGCCGATGCCCTTGAATCGCCTTGAAGACAGGGCCACCTTGCTGCAGACACTTTTCCAGGAGAATCGACGCGCATGGGCGCACTTTTTCCCCGCATGACGGCGCCGGTCGGCCGCTTGGCCCTGGCGGTTTTGTTCGCCGCCGCAATTGCCTGGCCGGCAATGACCGCTCCAGCCGCCGCGCGCGGACCCGATGGCATCTCCGACGTGGCAGAAGCCGTGATCGACGCGGTGGTCAATATCTCGACCAAACAGACCGTGGACATGAGCAACAACGCCATGCCGCAGTTGCCGCCAGGCTCACCCTTTGAGGAATTCTTCGATGAGTTCTTCAAGAACCGCCATGGCGAGGGCAGCCAGACACCGCGCCGGGTCAATTCGCTCGGCTCCGGCTTCATCATCGACCCGTCCGGACTTGTGGTGACCAACAACCACGTCATCGCCGACGCCGACGAGATCAACGTCATTCTCAACGACGGCACGACGCTGAAAGCCGAAATCGTCGGCCGCGATACCAAGACCGATCTCGCTCTGCTGCGCGTCAAGCCGGACAAGCCGCTCAAGGCGGTGAAGTTCGGAGACTCGGACAAATTGCGACTGGGCGAATGGGTGATCGCGATCGGCAATCCGTTCAGCCTGGGCGGTACGGTGACCGCCGGCATCGTCTCGGCGCGCAACCGCGACATCAATTCCGGGCCTTACGACAATTACATCCAGACCGACGCCGCCATCAATCGCGGCAATTCCGGCGGACCGCTGTTCAACCTCAATGGCGAAGTGATCGGCGTCAATACCGCGATCATCTCGCCGTCGGGCGGCTCGATCGGCATTGGCTTCGCGGTGCCGTCGAAAACCGTAGTGCCGGTGATCGATCAATTGCGCCAGTTCAAGGAAGTGCGGCGCGGCTGGCTCGGCGTGCGCATCCAGCAGGTGACCGATGAGATCGCCGACAGCCTCAGCATCAAGCCCGCGCGCGGCGCGCTGATCGCAGGCATTGACGACAAGGGTCCGGCGAAGCCTGGCGGCATCGAGCCGGGCGACGTCATCGTCAAATTCGACGGCCAGGACATCAAGGAGATGCGCGATCTGCCCAAGATCGTCGCCGAGACGCCGGTCGGCAAGGACGTCGAGGTCACGATCATCCGCAAGGGCAAGGAAGAAAAGAAGATCGTCAAGCTCGGCCGGCTCGAGGATGAAAAGCAGGCCGCGCTGACGACCAAGAAGGACAGCGCCGACGAGAAGCCGGTGGTGAAGAAGGCGCTGGGCCTCGATCTCGCCAACCTGACCGATGAACTGCGTAAGCAGCACAACATCAAGGACAAGGTGAAGGGTGTGCTGATCACGGCGGTCGAGCCGAACTCGGCGGCGGCGGAAAAGCGTCTGATGCCCGGCATGGTGATCGCCGAGGTGCAGCAGCAGCCGGTCGTCACCGCCGCTGAATTGCAGCAGCGCATCGAGAAGCTCAAGAAGGATGGCAAGAAGGCCGTGGTGCTGCTGGTGTTGACGCCCGGCGGCGATCCGAGCTTCGTGGCGCTCAGCCTGGAATAAATTTGCGCACGCTTTAGGCAACGGCCGGCGTTCGCGCCGGCCGTTTGCTCAATCGAGCACGTGATTGACCATTCCGTCGGCGAGCTTGGGCTCGAACCAGGTCGACTTCGGCGGCATGATGCCGCCGGCATCGGCCACCGCCATCAGGTCGGCCATCTGCGTCGGATAGAGCGCAAAGGCGACCGCCATCTCGCCGGATTTCACGCGGGCTTCGAGTCCCTCCAGCCCGCGCGCGCCGCCGATGAAATCGATACGCTTGTCGGTGCGCGGATCCTTGATGCCAAGCAGCGGCTCGATCACGTTGCGCGTGAGCACGGTGATCGGCAGCCGGCCGATCGGATCGCTCGGTACCAGATCGGGGCGGACGGTCAGCTTGTACCAGCGGCCGGCGAGATACATTCCGTATTCATGTGATGAAGCCGGCCGCACCGGCTGCTCGGATGCGGTGACCGTGAAGCTTTTGCGCAGTTCGGCAAGAAATTGCTCGGCGCTGCGGCCATTCAAATCCTTCACCACGCGATTGTAGTCGAGGATGGTCATTTCGCGTTCGGGGAAGATCACCGACAGGAAATAGCTGTGCGAGCCTTCGCCTTTGCGCGCCGCGGCGACGCGCGCGGCCGCGGCCGAGCGGTGATGGCCGTCGGCGATGTAGATCGCCGGCAGGGCGTCGAAGGCGCGGGTGAGCTTTTCGATAGTGGCGCCGTCGGCGATCACCCAGAGCTGATGGCGTACGCCGTCGTCGGTGGTGACGTCGACTTCCGGTTTGCCGGCGGCCGTCTGAGCCAATAGGGCGTCGATCGCCGGCGCCTCCGGATAGCCGCTCATCACCGGGCCGGTCTGCGCGTTGACCGCCTCGATCTGGCGCACCCGGTCATCTTCCTTCACCGGCGTGGTCAGCTCGTGCTTGCGGATGCGATTGGTCGCGTAATCGGCGAGCGAGGCGATGCAAGCGATGCCGGTTTGCGTGTGGCCGCGCCAGGTCAGGCGGTAGACGTAATAGCAAGGCTTGCCGTCACGTATCATGACACCGCCGTCGACCATGCGGTTGAGGTTGTCGGCGGCCTTGGCGTATACCGCGCGGTCGTAAGGGTCGGTGGCCGGATCGAGATCGATCTCCGGCTTGGAGATGTGCAGGAAGCTCCACGGCTTGCCTTGGGCGCGCGTGCGCGCTTCTGCGCTGGAAAGCACGTCATAGGGGGGCGCCAGCACCTCGACGGCGCGTCCGGACGCGGGGCGAAGTGCGCGAAACGGTTTGATGAGCGGCAAGAGACGAACTCCCGAGATTGGGTGATGGCGGTGCTTATTGCAGGCCCGGCGGTGAGCGGCAAGCGCGCGGCGGCGCCGGAACTTTTCTCGGTTGATTTCGGCCGGCAATTCCTGCACCTCACAGGGCATGAGTGACGAAACTGCAATTCTGGCCGCCAATGCGGCCTATTACCGCGCTTTCACGGGTGCCGATTTTACCGCGATGAGCCGCATCTGGGCGGATGACAATGTCTCCTGCATCCACCCCGGATGGCCGGTCTTGATCGGCCGGGAAGCAATCCTGGAATCCTATCGCGAAATTCTGCGCAATCCGAACCAAGAGCGGATTGACCCCCGCAATGAAACGGTATTGACCGCAGGTGACGAAGCCCGCGTGATTTGCGTGGAATTCGTCGGCGGGGCGGCCTTGGCGGCCACCAACTTGTTCAAGCGCATCGATGGCGAGTGGCGGATGACCCACCATCAGGCCAGCCCGATCGCCGCCCTGGTCGAGGAGGCAGTTTCGCAGCCACCGTCGCGGCGTTTGAACTAGCGCAACGTGGGCGACCGCAAGCCCATGCGCAAACCGACCGTCATTCTCATCGCAGGACCGACCGCGAGCGGCAAGTCGGCGCTGGCGCTTGCGTTGGCAGAAAAGCTCGGCGGCACGATCGTCAATGCCGATTCGATGCAGGTCTACCGCGATCTGCGCATCATCACCGCGCGGCCTTCGCCCGCAGAGGAAGCCCGCGTACCGCATCGGCTTTATGGTCACGTGGACGCGGGCGAAAATTATTCGGTCGGGCGCTGGTGCCGCGACGTCGGGGAGGCGCTGGCAGAAGTGGGACGCCAAGGCCGCGTCGCGATTCTGGTCGGCGGCACCGGGCTCTATTTCAAGGCGTTGACCAGCGGGCTCGCGGCGGTGCCGCCAATCCCGGCCGATATCCGTAGCGGCGTGCGTAGACGCACGCAGAGCGAGGGCGTAGCTCCGCTTTATGCCGAGCTTGCCCGAACTCGACCCCTTGACCGCGCAGCGGTTGATGCCAAACGACCGCTCGCGCATTTCCCGTGCGCTGGAAGTGGTGCTGGCGACCGGGCGCTCGCTCACCGACTGGCATCGCGAAGGCCAACCGGCGCTGATCGATCCCGATCGCGCGGCCAAAGTGTTCCTCATCTGCGAGCGCAAGCAACTGGTCGCGCGGATCGAAACGCGTTTCGCCGCCATGTTGGCGGCCGGCGCGCTCGACGAGGCGAGGGCGCTGAGCCAGCGTCAGCTCGATCCCTTGTTGCCGGCGATGAAGGCGCATGGTGTACCGTGGCTGATCCGCCATTTTGCCGGCGAGATCACGCTCGAGGAGGCGGCAGCTGGCGCCATCATGGACACCCGCCGCTACGCCAAGCGGCAGGTCACTTGGTTTCGCAATCAGATGCGGGACTGGGCGGCGCTCGCGCCGGACGAGGCGTTTGCTTTAATCTTAAATCAATACCGCGACATCAATCCAGAATGAAAAATCAGTTTAGCGAGATAGTTGTCTCGCATTAAAATGCATTTAGTCATTCCCGTGCCATTCAAGCGCAACACCGATTGCTCGCTGTTGAGCAGTTCGAGTGAGTGACACAGGATGCGACCCATGCAAATTCGGAAAATTGCCGTGACTGCCATCGCTCTGCTTGCCGGCACCACAATTGCCCTCGCTGCGACCAAGGATGATGCCGTCGCGATGGTGAAAAAGGCCGTTGCCGCGATGAAGGCCGACGGGACGGAAAAAGCCTATGCCGAGATCAACAAAGGCGGCCAGTTCGTGGACGGCGAAATCTACGTGGTCGTTTCAAGTCCCGACGGCGTGACGGTAGCCCATGCCACCAATCCGAAGCTGATCGGAAAGAACATGACCGACGTGCAGGATGTCGATGGAAAATTCTTCAGCAAAGACATGACCGAACGCGCACGCAAGGAAGCCTCGTTCTGGTACGACTTCAAGTTTGTGAATCCGGAGACCAAGAAGATCCAGAGCAAGGACATGTACTGCGAAAGCCTCAACCAGACGATCGTTTGCGTCGGCGTCTACCGGCTCTGACAGACACATTCCGACAGCCACCCGGACTCGGGCAAATCAAGCCCGCGTGCGGCGGCTGAAACGGCCAAGTCGGTGGTCGAAACGGCCTTTCGCCCAACAAAATCCATGTTACGGGCGCCAAAATGGCCTTGACCGGTCACTGGGCCGGCACTATAAAACCGCGCAATGAAAGTTCGGGCAGGCCCAATGTCGCGCAATATTGTTATCGTAGTCGAGGTTCGGACGCAGCCGGGATCGCCCTGACAAGGGCTTTCCAAGGAAGCGTCCGGACATGGCCCTTTACGGGCCTTTTTTATTGGCCTGAACGACGGGCAAAGAGCAAAGCGATAGGTAAGGATGACGACCATGACACGCGAAATGACCGGCGCCGAAATGGTGATCGAGGCGCTCGCCGACCAGGGCGTGAAGCATCTGTTCGGCTACCCGGGCGGCGCGGTGCTGCCGATCTACGACGCCATCTTCGCGCAGGACAAAGTGCAGCACATCCTGGTGCGGCACGAGCAGGGCGCCGTGCACGCGGCGGAAGGCTATGCGCGCTCGACCGGCAAGGTCGGCTGCGTGCTGGTCACGTCGGGTCCTGGCGCCACCAATGCGGTGACCGGTTTGACCGATGCGTTGTGCAACTCGATCCCGATCGTCTGCATCACCGGCCAGGTGCCGACGCACTTGATCGGCAACGACGCCTTTCAGGAGGCCGACACGGTCGGCATCACCCGGCCGTGCACTAAGTATAATTACCTGGTCAAGCGGATCGAGGATTTGCCGCGCGTGCTGCACGAGGCATTCCACATTGCCTCGACCGGCCGGCCGGGTCCGGTGGTGATCGATATCCCGAAGGACGTCCAGTTCGCCAAGGGCGTCTATTTCAAGCCGAAGGATTTTCCACACACTGGCTACAAGCCCAAGCTCAAGGGCGACATGGAGAAGATCAAGCAGGCGGTCGAGCTGATGGCGAATGCCAAGCGGCCGCTGTTCTACACCGGTGGCGGCGTGGTCAACTCGGGACCCGCGGCAAGCAATCTGCTGCGCGAGCTGGTCAAGCTCACCGGTTACCCGATCACGTCGACGTTGATGGGGCTCGGCGCCTATCCGGCCGCCGATCCGCAATGGATCGGCATGCTCGGTATGCATGGCACGCTGGAGTCCAACATGGCGATGCACGATTGCGACGTGATGATCTGCATCGGCGCGCGCTTCGACGACCGCATCACCGGACGGCTCGACGCCTTCTCGCCTGGCTCCAAGAAAATCCACGTCGATATCGACCCGTCGTCGATCAACAAGAACGTTCGCGTCGACGTCCCGATCGTCGGTGACTGCGCGCATGTGCTGGAAGACATGGTACGGCTGTGGCGCACCGGCGCGATTCACCCCGACAAGAAGACGCTGTCGATGTGGTGGACGCAGATCGACAAGTGGCGCGGGCGCAAGTCGCTCGCCTACCGGCCGTCCAACGAGGTGATCAAGCCGCAATACGCCATCCAGCGGCTCTACGAGCTCACCAAGGACCGCGACTGCTACATCACCACGGAAGTCGGCCAGCATCAGATGTGGGCGGCGCAGTTCTACGGCTTCCAGGAACCGAACCGCTGGATGACCTCCGGCGGGCTTGGCACCATGGGTTACGGCTTGCCGGCTTCGGTCGGCGTGCAGCTCGCGCATCCGAAGTCGCTGGTCGTCGACATCGCCGGCGAGGCCTCGGTGCTGATGACCATGCAGGAATTGTCGACCGCGGTGCAGTACCGCTTGCCGATTAAGATCTTCATCCTCAACAACCGCTACATGGGCATGGTGCGGCAGTGGCAGGAATTGCTGCACGGCGGCCGCTATTCGGAAAGCTATTCCGAGGCGCTGCCGGATTTCGTCAAGCTGGCCGAGGCTTACCATGCGGTCGGCATCCGCTGCGAGAAGCCGGGCGATCTCGATCACGCCATCCGCGAGATGATCGACGTCGACCGGCCGGTGTTGTTCGACTGCGTGGTTGATCATAAAGAGAACTGCTTCCCGATGATCCCGTCGGGTCGCGCGCACAATGAAATGATCCTCGGCGATGCGGCGGAGAAGCTGGAAGACGCGATCACCGAGGAAGGTAAGGTGATGGTGTAACCATGAAACTCGCCATTGTCGGCGCCGGCAATGTCGGCGGTGTGCTCGGCACCGCCTGGGCGCAGAAGGCCGGCCACGAGATCTTTTTCGGCGTGCGCGACCCGAATGCGGACAAGACGCAACGCTTGTTGCGGGCAATCGGCGCGAAAGCGCGCGCCGGCACGGTGGCGGAGGCCGCTGCCTTCGCCGACGTCATCGTGCTCTCGACGCCGTGGCCGGCTACGGAATCCGCCATCCGTTCCATGGGCACCATCAAGGGCAAGGTCATTCTCGACTCCACCAACCCGCTGACGCGCGGGCCGGACGGCATCAGCCTGGAGATCGGGCACAGCATCTCGGCCGGCGAGAAAGTGCAGGGTTGGGCTGCGGGCGCTTCGGTATTCAAGACGCTAAACACCACCGGCTTCGGCAACATGGCGAACCCGGTCTACAACGGCGTGAAGTCGGTGATGTTCGTCGCCGGCGACGACGCGGCGAACAAGCCGAAGGTGATCGACTTGGTCGGCCAGCTCGGCTTCGACGTGGTGGACGCCGGGCCTTTGCGCAATGCCCGCTTGCTCGAGGCGCACGCCACGTTGTGGATCGACCTCGCGCTCGCGCGCGGCCGAGGTCGCGACTTCGCCTTTTCAATCGTGAGACGTTAAGGACGCAAATCATGAACGCTCCCTCGACAAGCCATTATCCGGCGGCGCCAACGGCGCAGAAGGCGGAAACCCACACGCTCTCGGTGCTGGTCGACAACGAACCGGGCGTGCTGGCGCGGGTGATCGGCCTGTTCTCCGGCCGCGGCTACAATATCGAGTCGCTGACGGTGTCGGAGACCGAGCACCAGGCGCATCTCTCGCTGATCACGATGGTGACCACCGGAACGCCGATGGTGATTGAGCAGATCAAGAACCAGCTCGATCGCCTGGTGCCGGTGCACCGCGTGGTGGATATGACTCTGCTCGGCCGCTCGATCGAGCGCGAACTGGCGATGGTCAAGGTGAAGGGCAAAGGCGAGCACCGGGTCGAGGCGTTGCGGCTGGCGGACGCGTTCCGCGCCCGCGTCATCGACGCCACCACCGAGAGCTTCGTGTTCGAGATCACGGGAAAAAGCGACAAGATCGAGCAATTCGTGGCGCTGATGCTGCCGCTTGGGCTGGTCGAAGTGGCGCGCACCGGCATCGCCGCCATCGCGCGTGGGCCGGAGGGGATGGCGGCCCGCTGAGCGGGCTTGTCCCGGCGGCTCAACCTCTCTAGAAGCAGCGCGGGAAAGAACCAAAGGCCCGACCGAGCGGCCGATGCAGGGGTAAAGAATCATGCGTGTTTACTACGATCGCGATGCCGACCTGAACCTGATCAAAGGCAAGAAGGTCGCCATCATCGGCTATGGCAGTCAGGGACACGCCCACGCGCTGAACTTGCGCGACTCGGGCGTGAAGGAGGTGGCGGTCGGTCTGCGCAAGGGCTCCGGCGGCGTGAAAAAGGCCGAGGGCGAGAAGTTCAAGGTCATGGAAGTGGCCGACGCCGCCAAATGGGCGGACGTGATGATGATGCTCACCCCTGACGAATTGCAGGGCGACATCTATCGCGACCATCTCGCGGCCAACATGAAGCAGGGCGCGGCGCTGATGTTCGCGCACGGCCTGAACGTCCATTTCAACCTGATTGAACCGCGCGCCGATCTCGACGTGCTGATGATCGCGCCCAAGGGCCCCGGCCACACCGTGCGCTCGGAATATCAGCGCGGCGCAGGCGTGCCCTGTCTGATGGCGATCCACAAGGACGTTTCCGGCAACGCCCACGACCTCGGCCTGTCCTATGGCTCGGCGATCGGCGGCGGCCGCGCCGGCATCATCGAAACCACTTTCAAGGAAGAGTGCGAAACCGACCTGTTCGGCGAGCAGACCGTGCTGTGCGGCGGCGTCGTCGAACTGATGAAAGCAGGCTTCGACACGTTGTGCGAGGCCGGCTATGCGCCGGAAATGGCGTATTTCGAATGCATCCACGAGATGAAGCTGATCGTGGACCTGATCTACGAAGGCGGCATCGCCAACATGAACTATTCGGTGTCGAACACCGCAGAGTACGGCGAATACGTTTCCGGCCCGCGCGTGATCACGCAGGAGACGCGCGCCGAGATGAAGCGCATCCTGGCCGACATCCAGTCCGGCCGCTTCACGCGCGATTGGATGCTGGAGAACAAGGTCAACCAGACCTCGTTCAAGGCCACGCGCGCCAAGCTTGCGGAACATCCGGCCGAGCAGATCGGTGCCAAGTTGCGCGAGATGATGCCTTGGATCAAGCAGCGGGCGCTGGTGGACAAGTCGAAGAACTGATCTTGCGCGTTCGCATCGCACTCATTGCCGCGGCCGCCCTCATCGGGGCGGCCGCGTTTGCATTTGCGGGCGACCAGGGCGAGCCCGATCAACCGTGCGACGGCAGCACCTACGAGATGGTGGATTGTCTCAAGGCCAAGACGGCCTATTGGGACAAGCGCATGACTGTCGCCTATCAGCGCATGCTGCGCGCTGGTGAGCCGAAGCAGCACGAGCAATTGCGCGTGGCGCAGCGGCTCTGGATCCAGTACCGCGACGCCAATTGCCTCTTTTACGATCTCGGCGAGGGCACCATCGCGCGCATCGAAGCGGGCGAATGCATGCGCAGCATGACGGAAACCCGCGCAAAAGAACTCGAAGGCAAAGAAGACCGGAATTAGCGTCTAGCGGCGCCTCGCCATCTCTCCCGAAAGCCAGCGCGCCGCGTCGTCCGCCGAGCTATCGCCGGTCGACGCGCGCAGATTGGCCGCGCGCATCAATTCGACCGGGATAGCGCCGACCAATGGCTTCAGCGCCGCCAGCAATGCCTCGTCGTTCGCGCGCTTGGGCGCGATCAACAGGACCGCATCATAGGGCGGGATGGCGTGCTTGAGATCGTCGAGCACGGCAAGATCGAATTGCGCGATGCGGCCTTCGCTGGTGTAGGCCGACACGACGTCGACCTCGCCGGCGGCTGCGGCCTGATACATGAAGTCGGGCTGCATGGTGCGCTGCGCGCGGAAGCGCAAGCCGTAGGCGTCGCGGATCGCCTTCCATTCCGGGCGCTCGAAGAATTCGTAGTCGCCGGCGATGGACAATTGCGGCGCGTGCGCGGCCAGGTCTGCGATGGTGCGGATGCCGAGCTTGTCGGCGAGCGCGCGTGGCATCGCCAGCGCATAAGCGTTCTCGAAGCCGAGCGCGCCCAACATGCGGATCCCGTAGGTCGCATTTAGCCAGCGTGCCACTTCGTCCAGCACCGCCTGGCGCGTCGGTGCATCGTAGCGACCCATGCGGTTCGCCCAGATCGTGCCCGAGTAATCAACATAGGCGTCGATCTCGTTGGCCGCGAGCGCGTTGAAGATGACGGCGGAGCCGAGGCCGTCGCGGCCTTGCGTCGAGAATCCGCGCGCCTTAAGCCGCTGCTCGATCAGCGCGGCCAGCACATATTGCTCGGTGAACGGCTTGGCGCCGATCACGTAAGGCGCCTGTGCGCGCCCATAACTGGGCAGCAGTGCGGCGAGGACGACGAGCACCAGCCCGGCGCCGCCGGCCGCGAGCATCGCGCGGCTGCGTGAAGCCACACCGCGCTCCATCAATGCCAGCAACTGATCGACCACCAGCGCCAGCGCCGCCGCGGCCACGCAGCCGAACAGCACGAAGACCCAGTTCTGCGTCTGCAACCCGGCGAATATGTAATTGCCGAGGCTGGTCTGGCCGATCGGCGTCGACAGCGTGGCGGTGCCGATCACCCAGACCGCGGAGGTGCGGATGCCGGCCATGATCACCGGCATGGCCAGCGGCAGTTCGATGTCCCACAAAACGCGGACCGGTTTGGAGCCGATGACGCGGCCGGCCTCGACCAACGAGCGGTCGACGCCGTTGAGCCCAATCACCGTGTTGCGCAGCACCGGCAGCATCGAATAGAGCGTCAGCGCCAGCACCGAGGGCAGAAAACCGAGCGCCGAGAACCCCTTGCCGAACAGGTGCTCCGACAAGGCGGCAAGGGTCAACAGCATCGGATAAAAAAGGGCGAGCAGTGCCAGGCCGGGAATGGTCTGCACCACGCTGGCAAATGTCAGCAGGCCGGCGCGCAGCACCGGGCGCCGGCGCGAGGCGATGGCCAATGGCAGGCTGATGCCGAGGCCCAAAGCGAGTGCCGTGATGCTCACCAGCACGTGGCTGCCGAGGTAATCGGGCAGCCGCGCGAACGCGTCGGCAAGACGGGCGTCAATAGTCATCGCCAAGATGATGGCATGGGGCACCCTGGCGCGGAACCGGCGATTGCGGCAGTTTGCAAGGTCTCGGCAAGCCGCTAGTTTGCGCCGCGAAACAGGGAGATAAGGCGGCGATGGCCGACAGCGCCACAGCGAAACCGATGCCGGCGTCTGCCGTCGGGCTCAGCGATGTGTCGATCGGTTTCCGCCTGGCCGGCGGCGGCATCTACACTGCCGTCGAGCGCACCAAGCTCGAGGTCGCCGACGGCGAATTCGTCGCCATCGTAGGGCCGACCGGCTGCGGAAAATCCACGCTGCTCAACATCGCCGCCGGCCTGATGGCGCCGTCGTCCGGCCGGGTCGATATTTTCGGGTCGTCGCTCGCCGGTCTCAACCGCCAGGCTGGCTACCTGTTCCAGGCCGACGCGCTGTTTCCCTGGAAGACCGCGCTGGAAAACGTCGCCATCGGGCTGGAGACGGCCGGCACGCCGTCGGCCGAAGCGCGCCCGCGGGCGCAAAGCTGGCTCGTGCGCGTGGGGCTCGGCTCGTTCGGCGACCGCTATCCGCACATGCTCTCGGGGGGCCAGCGCAAGCGCGTCGGCTTGGCGCAAGTGTTGATCCGCGATCCGAAAATCCTGCTGATGGATGAGCCATTCGGCCCGCTCGACGCGCAGACCCGGCAGATCATGGGCAACCTGCTGCTCGACCTGTGGAGCGCCGACCGCAAGGCAGTGCTGTTCGTCACCCACGACCTGGAAGAGGCGATCGCGCTCAGCGACCGCGTGGTCATCATGTCGGCGGGGCCGGCGGCGCGCATCATCGGCGACTGGCGGGTGCCGCTGGCGCGCCCGCGCGATATCGGCGAGATCAAGCTCGATAACGCCTTCCACGAACTGCACCGCGACATCTGGCACATGCTCAAGGCCGAAGTGATCAAGGGCTATGCGCAAACGGAGGGGGCGTGATGTCCCGCACCCGGCTCATCGTCCTGCAGGTACTGGTCGCCGCGGTCGCGATCGCGCTGTGGTACGTGCTCACCACCTATGAGGTTTTTGGAAAAATCCTGCTGCCGCCGTTTTTCTTTTCTAACCCGGTGGATGTGGCGAGCCAAATCGTCGACTGGTTCGCGACCGGCGTTATTTGGAAGCATCTGTGGGTCACATTGGAGGAATCGATCCTGGCCTTCGTGCTCGGCTCGATCGGCGGCGTCGCGGTCGGCTTTTGGTTCGCGCGCCAGCCGCGCACGGCGGCGGTGTTCGATCCTTACGTGAAGATGGTCAACGCGCTGCCGCGTGTGGTGCTGGCGCCGATCTTCACGCTCTGGCTCGGCCTCGGCATCTGGTCGAAAGTGGCGCTCGGCATCACGCTGGTATTCTTCATCGTATTTTTCAACGTCTATCAGGGCGTCAAAGAAGTCAGCCCCACGGTGCTGGCCAATGCCCGCATGCTCGGCATGAACGAGCGCCAACTGATGCGGCACGTCTATTGGCCGTCGGCGCTGTCCTGGATGTTCTCCTCGCTGCACACCTCGGTCGGCTTTGCCGTGGTGGGCGCGGTGGTGGGCGAGTATCTCGGCTCCGCCGCCGGCCTCGGCTACGTGATCCAGCAGGCGGAAGGCGTATTCGACGTCGCCGGCGTGTTCGCCGGCATGTTCGTGCTCGCCGCGTTCGTGATTGTGATCGATAACATCGTCACCGTCGTCGAAAGGCGCCTACTGGTCTGGCGACCGATGGCGAGCGACGCCAGGCCCTAGGCAGAGCCCGCCGCGCTGGCTTATCGTTCCGGCCGAAATGGCCTGCTGAAAGGCTATCGAAAACGGGGAGGATATCATGCCCGCATTATTCCGGCAGCTGCTCACGACGCTCGCCGCGCTTCTGCTATCGTCGGGCCTCGCGCTCGCGCAGTCCAAGGTCACGCTCGCCGTCGGCGGCGGCGCGTGCCTGTGCTATCTGCCGACCATGCTGGCCAAACAGCTTGGCGAATTTGAAAAGGCCGGCGTCAATGTCGAGGTGGTCGACTTCAAGGGCGGCTCGGAATCGCTCAAGGCAGTGATCGGCGGCAGCGCCGACGTGGTGTCCGGTTATTTCGACCACTGCGTCAATCTCGCCGCCAAGGGCCAGCATCTGCAGGCCTTCGTGGTTTATGACCGCTTCCCCGGTCTCGCCTTGGTCGTGTCGCCGAAGCACGCTGCCGAAATCAAATCGGTGAAGGACCTCGCCAACAAGAAAGTCGGCGTCAGCGCGCCCGGCTCGTCGACCGATTTCTTCCTCAAATATCTGCTGAGCAAGAACGGCGTCGATCCTAACTCGGTCGGCGTGATCGGCGTCGGCCTCGGCGCCACATCCGTCGCCGCCATGGAGCAAGGTCAGATCGACGCGGCCGTCATGCTCGATCCGTCGGTCACTGTGCTGGAGGGCCGCAACAAGGGTCTGACGATTCTCAGCGACACGCGCACGCAGAAGGACACGCTGGCTGTCTTCGGCGGTGAGTATCCGGGCGGGGCGCTCTATACCAAGGAGGATTGGATCGCGGGCCACGAGAAGGAAGTGCAGGCGATGACCGATGCGATCGTGGCCACGCTGAAGTGGATCCATTCGCACACACCGGAAGAGATCGCCGACAAGATGCCGTCCGAATATGTCGGCAAGGATAAGGCCGGCTACATTGCCGCGCTCAAGAATACGCTGCCGATGTATTCCGAGACCGGTCGAATGGACCCGAAGGGGGCCGCGGCGGTGTTGGCGGTGTTCAGCCAGTCCTCGCCCGAGGTGGCCAAGGCCAATATCGACCTGTCGAAGACCTACACCAACAAGTATGTCGATGCGGCTAACAAGAAGATGGGGATGAAGTAAGTTCCCGTCGCGCGCTAAAATCCAAAGGCGGCCACACGGCGGGGGATTTGCCCGCCGTGTCTGTTATTGTCGGCGCCATGAACATCCTCTCCATCCAGTCCCACGTCGCCAATGGGCATGTCGGCAATTCCGCCGCGGTGTTTCCGCTGCAACGGATGGGCGTGGAGGTATGGCCGATCTACACCGTGCAGTTCTCCAATCACACCGGTTACGGCAAGTGGCAGGGCCGGGTGTTTGACGCCGGACTGATCCGCGAACCGGTCGGCGGCATTGAGCAGCGCGGTGCTTTAGGAGAATGCGACGGCGTGCTGTCGGGCTATATGGGCGGGGCCGATTTCGGCGCCGCCATTCTCGACGCGGTCGCAGCGGTCAAACGCGCCAATCCGTCCGCGCGCTATTCCTGCGACCCGGTGATCGGCGACGCCGGGCGCGGCGTCTTCGTGCGCGATGGCATACCGGAATTCATGAAAGAGAAGGCGGTGTCCGTGGCCGACATTGTCACGCCCAACCAGTTCGAACTGGATTACCTTAGCGGTCGCGAGAGTAAGACACTGGCTGATGTGCTGGCAGCGGTAATGATCGTCCACGGGCTCGGGCTGCGTGCGATCCTTGTGACTTCCCTGCATACCGAGGACACGCCGGAGGGGACGGTCGATTTACTCGCCTCGGACGAGGCCGGACGATTCCGCCTGCGCACGCCTAAGCTGCCGCTGGCGGTGAACGGGGCGGGCGATGCCATTGCGGCGCTGTTTTTCGCCCACTATTTGCGCAGCGGAAAAATCGACGAGGCGCTATCGCGCGCCGCCTCCGCTATCTTCGGCGTGCTGGCCAAGACCGCCGAGATGGGCGCGCGCGAAATCCAGATCGTTGCCACGCAGCATGAGATCGTCGCGCCGAGCAGGGTGTTCGAGGCGGAAGAACTATGACGATATCGCCATGAATGAAGTGGGATCGGTCGTCCACCTGGATCGGTTGCAGCTCGCTTTGGCGCCAAAGTCTTGGGCCTTCGCGACTGAGCGGCGCGCCGAGATCGACGCCTGGTTCGCCGCGTTGCAACGCGAGAATCCGGCTTTGTGGAACGGCCGCGTGCTGCTGTTGCACGATCACGCCATGGCAGACGGCGTTTTTCGCGGACACTATCTCGAAACCGACTATGCGAGCTTTGCCGCCTGGCGCGCTTGGGGCAGGTCGCCGGCGGCGATCCGCGACTGTTTCGGTGCGGCAGCGATTATTGCCGCGGACGGCGCATTTCTGCTCGGAATCATGGGCCCGCATACCGCCAATGCCGGCCGCATCTATTTTCCGTGCGGCACGCCAGATCGGGATGACATCGTGGGAGACTGCGTCGACCTCGATTTCAGCGTGCGGCGCGAACTCAAAGAGGAAACCGGGCTGGACGCCACCGAATTCACCGCCGAGCCGGGTTGGACGGCCGTGTTCGACGCGTCGCTGATCGCGCATATCAAAGTGCTGCACAGCCGTGAGGACGCCGATGCCTTGCGTGCGCGTATCCTTGCGTATCTGACGCGCGAGCGGCAGCCAGAACTCGCCGATATTCGCATCGTGCGCAGCCCAAGCGATTTCGATCCGGCGATGCCGCGCTTCGTCACCGCG
The DNA here is from genome assembly GCA_963739075.1 of uncultured Alphaproteobacteria bacterium. Taxonomy (GTDB): domain Bacteria; phylum Pseudomonadota; class Alphaproteobacteria; order Rhizobiales; family Xanthobacteraceae; genus Pseudolabrys. Next base: position 44,492 of record CAVTZC010000006.1, read on the forward strand.
TTCCTGGCGCACCGGTTCGCCATGCGATAGGCTTTCGGCCATGAAGCTCTATCACATCGCCAGGCGCTTTCGCATCGACAAGCCGGACAAATTCCGTCTGTCCAAGCACGATCCGGCCGAATGCTATGGACTGACGGTCGACAAGAAAGAGGCCCAGGCGATGCTGGCCGACGGCATCGAACGGCTCGCCGAATTGCAGCAGCGCCTTTACGCGGAAGACCGCTGGTCGGTTCTGATCGTGCTGCAGGCGATGGACGCCGCCGGCAAGGACAGCATCATCAAGCACGTGATGAGCGGCATCAATCCGCAAGGCTGCGAGGTGCATTCCTTCAAGCAGCCGAGCGCCGAGGAATTGCAGCACGATTTCCTCTGGCGCGTGGCGCAACGGCTGCCGACCAACGGACGCATCGGCATCTTCAACCGCTCGCATTACGAGGAAGTACTGACGGTGCGCGTGCACAAGGAGCTTCTGGCGCGCCAAAAATTGCCGAAGCAACTCATCGGCAAGGACATCTGGCAACAGCGGTTTGATGATATCCGCGCCTTCGAACGTCATCTCGCGCGTAACGGCACGCTGATCCTGAAGTTCTTCCTCAACATATCGAAGGAGGAGCAGCGCCGCCGCTTCCTCGATCGAATCGACGAGCCGGCCAAGCGCTGGAAATTCTCGATGAGCGACATTAGCGAACGTGACCTTTGGGACCAATACATGGTCGTTTTCGAGGACATGATTCGGCAAACCAGCACGCCGGAAGCGCCCTGGTTCGTGGTGCCGGCCGACCATAAATGGTTCGCTCGCATGGTGGTGGCGGCAGCCCTCGTGCAGGAAATTGAAACCCTTCACCTCGACTATCCAAAGGTCGAGGGCAAGGCGCTCGAGGAACTGCGGAAGGTGGAAAAGGCGTTGAAGCGGGAGAAACGGTAGCGCCGCTCACCAGATACCGGGGATGAGGCGATAGCGCACCCGCCGGCAATAGTTGGCATAGCCTGGCAGGTTCTGTTTCAAGAAATGCTCCTCGTCGAGCAGCCGCCATGCCAGAACCGTGAACATCGGGACCAGCAGAAGCAGCGTCCAATAGGATCCGAGCGCGAGCGGCGAGAAGCCCATCAGCAACAACGCTCCGGCATACATCGGATGCCGCACGATCGAATAAAGGCCGGTCGAGACGACCGGTTGCCCCGGTTCGACCGTGATTGTCGAGGCTGCGTAACTGTTCTGCTGGAGCACCACAAAGCAGACGGCAAAACCCAATGCGACAAAGCCATCGGCCACGAGCACAAGCCAGGACGGAACGGCCGACCAGTGCCAGCGATAATCGAAGCCGGGGATGACGATCATCAGAAAAAAGCCGATCATAATCATGATCACGATGATCTTTTGCGCCGGCTCCCGTTCGGCGGCGGGCCCGACCCTCATGCGGCGTTCGATCAGCTTGGGATCGTGCTTGAGGAAATAAAAGCCCATCGCCGACGTCGCGGCGACAATGACGAACCCGTAGAGCCAGGCCTGCCAAAACCGCAGCGTTCCGGCTGGCGCAAACAGCGCCAAGGCCAGGAATGGCAAAAATAGCAATGTCTGAACCCAGACTCGGCGTTTGAGATTGTTCGACAGCATTGCTGACCTATCGCCCTACGCCGCTTGATTCGGTTCGCCGCTTTCCGCTAGAAGCAGGGGCTTCCACCGGCGGTTAACGCGGACTTTACCTTGTTCCGCGACCTTAGCCCGCGAAGACGAGGGTTTTTTGGCAATGGCGGCGACGCGGCAGAGCATCTGCGCGATCGGGCGGGCGGCGCAAGCCGAACCCGTGGCCACCCTCATTCTGGGCACGCTCCTTCTCCTTATCCGCCCCTGAGGGCCGGCTGGGCCATTTGCGCCTGGGCACTCGGGGGATCGACGGAGTGAGCACCCCTGAGACGCGCCTTCCGCGGCGCATTAGATGAGAAGGATCTTCTGCCATGATTTCCCAGACCCAGTCCGATAAGGACCGCGTCGTCATCTTCGACACGACGTTGCGCGACGGCGAGCAATGTCCCGGCGCGACCATGACCCATGAGGAGAAGCTCGAAGTCGCCGAGCTGCTCGACACCATGGGCGTGGACATCATCGAAGCCGGCTTCCCGATCGCTTCGGATGGCGACTTCGCCGCCGTCAACGAGATCGCCAAGCGCTCGAAGAACTCCGTCATCTGCGGCCTCTCGCGCGCTTCGCCGAAAGACATCGACCGCTGCGCCGAGGCGATCAGGCCGGCCAAGCGCCGGCGTATCCACACATTCCTGTCCACCTCGCCGGTGCATATGAAATACAAGCTGCAGAAGGAGCCGCACGAGGTCTACGAAATGGTGATCGCGCAGGTCACCCGCGCGCGCGGCCACACCGACGACGTCGAGTGGTCTGCCGAGGACGGCACCCGCACCGAACACGATTTCCTCTGCCGCTGCGTGGAAGCCGCCATCAATGCCGGCGCCACCACGATCAATATCCCCGACACCGTCGGCTATACGGTGCCGGAGGAATATTTTGCGCTGTTTGAGATGGTGCGTAACCGTGTTCCCAATTCCGACAGAGCGCGCTTCTCCACCCATTGCCACAACGATCTCGGCATGGCGGTGGCCAATTCGCTCGCCGGCGTAAAGGCGGGCGCGCGCCAGATCGAATGCACCATCAACGGCATCGGCGAGCGCGCCGGCAACGCCGCCCTGGAAGAGGTCGTGATGGCGATCCGAACGCGTAGCGACGTGCTGCCGTTCCACACCGGCATCGATGCCAGCATGCTCACCCGCGCGTCCAAGCTGGTGGCGGCGGCGACTTCGTTCCCGGTGCAGTACAACAAGGCGATCGTCGGGCGGAACGCTTTCGCGCATGAGAGCGGCATCCATCAGGACGGCATGCTCAAGAACGCGCAGACCTACGAGATCATGACGCCGGAGTCGGTGGGTGTGAAGCAGACCTCGCTGGTCATGGGCAAGCATTCCGGACGGCATGCCTTCGTGCACAAGCTGGAAGAGCTCGGCTACCAATTGGCCAGCAATCAGCTCGAGGACGCCTTCGTGCGCTTCAAGGCGCTGGCAGACAAGAAGAAACAGATTTACGACGAGGACATCGAGGCGCTGGTGGATGAGGAGATTGCCACTGCCCACGACCGCATCAAGATCATCTCGTTGACCGTGATCGCCGGCACCATGGGCCCACAATCGGCCACGCTCACGCTCGACATCGAGGGCAAGCACGTCACCGTGCAATCGACTGGCAACGGTCCGGTCGACGCCATCTTTAAGGCGATCCGCGAGCTGGTGCCGCACGAGGCCAAGCTCGAGCTTTACCAGGTGCATGCGGTAACGGAGGGCACCGACGCGCAGGCCGAGGTTTCGGTACGGCTCTCGGAAGACGGCCGCTCCTATACCGCCAAGGGTGCCGATCCCGACACTCTGGTGGCGTCGGCCAAGGCCTATCTCGGCGCGCTCAATAAGCTGACCAGCAAGCGCAACCGGACGCCGGGGGTCGAAAACCGCATCCACTCCACCGACGTCGGCTGACGCTGAGGTTTAACGATGATGCCGCGCCCTGCGAAAGGCGCGGCATTTTCCACGTCGGCCGATGGTTCCGCGTGGAACCCAAAAATCACATTTTGCCCGCATTTCGTTCGCTTTTGGGGCGGAATTGGCGGCTATCTCCCACCCACATCCTGTACCAGACGTTGGGGATATTAACCGAATGACGAAGACACTTTGCGCGGGCGTATTCGCGCTCGCGGCGATTGGCTTGTTGTCGAATATTTCGGCCGCCAACGCCGGTGAAATGGGGAACGGCTACGCGGCGCAGGGGTCGATGTCGGCCTCGATCGATGTCGGGCGTATCCGAAGCGTGCTCAAGCTGACGCAGGAGCAGGAGCGCTACTGGCGACCGGTGGAGGCCGCCTTGCGCAACCTCGCGCGCCATCAGGAGCGGGCGGAATCGGATGGTTTCGTGCACCGCGTCAGCCAGCGGGTGGTCTCGATCGTGCTCAACAGCGCGGCCGTTGAGCGATTGGTAGTGGCTGCGCGTCCATTGATTGCGAAACTCGATGATCAGCAGAAACAAGCGGCCGGCCAACTCGCACAGGAAATGGGCTTAGGGCCGGTGGTGATGGCGGCGCTGAATTAAGGCGTGCGAAGAGCATTACCTCCGCGTTCGCTGAAGCGGGCGGCCCGATTGACGCAAATCAACAACAGGCCCGCGAAAGGCCAATAAACATCCTCCGGATCGGCAGGAACGCTCGCCAGAGCGGGGCTGCCGCATAAGCCTATGGAGGAAAATATTCATGCGTAATTGGATCATCGCCACCGCCGCGGCCGCTGTTTTTTTGGCCCCCGGCGCTGTCACGGCACAAGCCCCGATCGTCATCAAATTCAGCCACGTCGTCGCGGCCGATACGCCGAAAGGCAAGGGTGCCGAGAAATTCAAGGAACTTGGCGAGAAATACACAAACGGCAAGGTCAAGATCGAAGTCTACCACAACTCGACGCTCTACAAGGACAAGGAAGAGCTCGAGGCGTTGCAGATCGGCGCCGTGCAGATGCTGGCGCCGTCGAACTCGAAGTTCGGCCCGATCGGCATCAAGGAATTCGAAGTCTTCGATCTGCCTTACATCATCCCAAACCTCGCGGCGCTGCGCAAAGTCACCGACGGCCCGATCGGCCAACGGCTGCTCAAGCTGCTCGATTCAAAAGGCATGACCGGCCTGGCTTACTGGGATAACGGGTTCAAGCAGATGACCGCGAACAAGCCGCTGCACGTGCCGGCGGACTACAAGGGCATGAAGTTCCGCATCCAGTCCTCGAAGGTGCTGGAGGCCCAGTTCCGCGCACTGGGCGCGACCCCGCAGGTGATGGCGTTCTCCGAAGTCTACCAGGCGCTGCAGACCGGCGTTGTCGATGGCCAGGAAAATACGGCCTCGAACATCTACACCCAGAAAATGCACGAAGTGCAGAAGTACCTGACGATGACCAATCACGGCTACATCGGCTACGTTGTGGTCGTGAACAAGAAATTCTGGGACGGCCTGCCGGCCGATATCCGCGGCCAGCTTGAGCAGGCGATGAAGGAAGCAACGATCTTCGCCAACACGAGCTCCGAAAAGGAGAACGTCGAGGCGCTGGAAGAAATCAAAAAGGCCGGCAAGACCCAGATCATCATTCCGACCGCCGAAGAAAACGCACAAATGCGCAAGGCGATGGAGCCGATCTATGCCAGCATGGCAGCCCGCGTCGGCAAGCCGCTGATCGATGAAATCATCAAGGAGACCGCGACCGTCGGTCAGTAAAGGCAATCACGCGCGAGCCCGGGCCTGCGTCCGGGTTCGCGTCGTTTCCAGGGTGGGGGTTCCACGACGCCGGTTACTCGCGAACAATGTGCGAAGCAGCGTTCTCACACGGCATTTCGGAATCGCCATCCGCCGGGGCACGCGTCGCTCCTGAGCGCTAGAGGCATTCCCGATGTTCCTTCGCATTCTCGACCGGCTGGAAGAAATCATAATCGCGAGCCTGATCGCGGCCGCGACGCTGGTGATCTTTGCCGCGGTGGTACAGCGTTTCGCAGTCGGCATTCCGATCCTCTATCCGATTTTCTACCCCTTAAATCTGACGTGGGCGCAGGAGTTGTGCATCTACATGTTTATTTGGATGGCCAAGTTCGGCGCCGCCTACGGCGTTCGCACCGGCATCCATGTGGGCGTGGACGTCCTGGTCAACCAGCTCAATCCGGCCTGGCGCAAGAAAGTAGTTCTGTTTGGGCTGCTGTGCGGCGCGCTGTTTACCGGGATCGTCGGCACGATGGGACTCAAATTCGTCGTCGATCTTATTCCGACCGATCAGGTGTCGCCCGACTTGGAGATCCCGAGTTGGATCGTCTACGCGTGCATTCCGCTTGGCTCCTATCTGATGTGCTTCCGCTTCTTGCAGGTAGCCTGGGCGTATTTTTGGACCGGCGAACTGCCGCATCATGATGCCACCCACGTCGAGGGCGTCGACCCCGATGCCATGGCTCGCGTCGAGGGCGGCTCGCGATGAGTGCGCTACTGATTTTCGTCATTCTGTTTGCCTTGATGCTGACCGGCATGCCGATCTCGATTTCGCTCGGCCTGACGGTGCTCACCTTCCTGTTCACGATGACGCAGGTGCCGATCGAGAGCGTCGGCCTCAAGCTATTCAGCGGTCTCGATAATTTCGGGATCATGGCGATCCCGTTCTTCATCCTGGCCGGCACATTCCTGACCCGCGGTGGGGTGGCCAAGCGCATGATCAATTTCACGGTCTCGCTGGTCGGCCATTGGCCGGGCGGGTTAGGACTCGCCGGTGTGGCGGCCTGCGCCTTGTTCGCCGCCATCAGCGGCTCCAGCGTCGCGACCGTGGTCGCGATCGGTTCGATCATCATGCCGGCGATGGTGGAACAGGGCTTTCCTAAACGCTTCGGCGCCGGTGTCATTGCAACTTCGGGCGCGCTCGGTACTCTGGTGCCGCCGTCAATCATCCTGGTCTTGTTCGGTGTATCGACCAACTCCTCGATCGGCGCGCTGTTCATGGCGGGCATCATTCCCGGGCTGATCCTGGCCTCAATGCTGGCCGCAGTGACCTGGTACATCGCCTGGAAAAACAATTACCCGCGCCATCCGCGCGCCACCTGGGGCGAACGCGCGCGCGCGTTCTACGACGGCATCTGGGGTCTGGCGTTGGTGTTCATCGTGCTGGGCGGCATCTACAGCGGCATTTTCACGCCGACCGAAGCAGCGGCAGTGGCCGCCGTCTATGCGTTCTTCATCACCGTGTTCGTCTACCGCGAATTGAAGCTCAGTGAAGTGCCAAGGGTTCTGCTCAACGCCGCAAACATGAGCGCGATGCTGCTCTACATCATCACCAACGCGGTGTTGTTCTCATTCTTGATGACGCACGAGCAGATACCGCAGGCGATGGCTGCTTGGATTCTCCAACAGCATTTCAGCGTCTGGGTATTCCTGCTGGTGGTGAACATCATTCTGCTGATGGCCGGTAATGTGATGGACCCGTCATCGATCCTGCTGATCATGGCTCCGATCCTGTTCCCGTTGGCGGTACAGCTCGGCGTCAACCCAATTCATCTTGGAATATTGATGGCAGTGAACATGGAAGTCGGCCTCTGCCACCCGCCGGTCGGGCTCAATCTTTACGTTGGCAGCGGCATCGCAAAAATGGGCATCAGCGAAATGACCATCGCGGTTCTGCCGTGGCTAGGCGCGATGCTGATTTTTCTGGTGATGATCACCTACGTCCCGGAAATCTCGCTGTGGCTGCCGCGCCTGCTCGGAGCCATGCAGTAGAAGCCCCTCGCAGGCCTTGATATTGATTGGAACTTCGCCCGTCGCCCCTAGAGGGCGGCGCGGCTTACTTGCCGTTTTGGCCGTTAAATGCAAGTCTAACCGTCAAGTAAATCAAGCAAAAATGCGATTTCTTGGAATTTAGGGGAGGAGACGTCAATGCGTAAATGGCTACTCGCGGTGGCTGCGGCTGCCGTTATCGCTGCGCCGGGCACAGTCATGGCCCAGGCACCGATCATCGTCAAATTCAGCCACGTCGTGGCCAACGACACGCCGAAGGGGAAGGGCGCGCTCAAGTTCAAGGAGCTGGCCGAGAAATACACCAACGGCAGGGTCAAGGTCGAAGTCTACCCGAACTCTTCTTTGTTCAAGGACAAGGAAGAGATCGAAGCCCTGCAGCTCGGCTCGGTGCAGATGCTGGCACCTTCGACCGCCAAATTCGCGCCGCTTGGCGCCAAGGAATTCGAAGCGCTTGATCTGCCGTGGCTGTTCAAGGATGATGAGACTTACGCAAAGGCGATGAAGGGCCCGGTCGGCAAGTGGCTCTTCCAGAAGCTCGAGGCGAAGGGAATTACCGGACTCGCCTATTGGGACAACGGTTTCCACATGGTGTCGGCCAACCGGCCGCTGCTAATGCCGGCCGATTTCCAGGGGCTCAAAGTCCGCATATCAGGATCCAAAATCGCCGATCAATATTTTCGTCTGGTCGGCTCGATCCCTCAGATCCTGGCGTTCTCGGAAGTCTATCAAGCGCTGCAGACCGGCGTGGTCGACGGCTGCGAGAACACCGCGTCGAACTATCTGACGCAGAAGTTCCACGAAGTGCAGAAGCACATCACGGTCTCTTATCACGCCCATCTGCAATACGCGGTGATCGTGAACTCCAAGTTTTGGAACGGCCTGCCGCCCGACATCCGCACGCAGCTCGGCAAGGCGATGGATGAGGCAACCGACTATACCAACTCGATCGCGCGCCAGGAAAACGAGGACGCGTTGGCCGCGATCAAGGCCTCCGGCAAGACCACGCTGCATTATTTGACCGACGATCAGCGCAAGGCCTGGCAGACCGCGATGGCGCCGACTTACAAGTGGGCCAAGGGCCGCGTCGGCGAGGAGGTGCTCGACCTGATCGCCAAGGAGCTCAATGTTAAAATGAATTGATCGGCCAGCTTGCCAAATCACCAATAAGAATGTGGCCGGAGGTACGATAGCTCCCGGCCGAATAGCGTGGGGGGAATTCACGTGTTCTTGCGCGCACTCGATCATCTCGAGGAGTGGCTGATCGCCACGCTGATGGCGGCAGCCACCGCGCTGATATTCGTGGCGGTGCTGCACCGCTACGGCACCGGGTTATCGATCGACGTCGCCAAATGGGCAACTGCGCACGGCCTAACGGCTCTAGCGGCACCGTTCCAAGCGATTTTCGCGTGGCTCGCGGCTAGGGATCTGTCCTGGTCGCAGGAACTCTGCATCTACATGTTCATCTGGATGGCGAAGTTCGGCGCCGCCTATGGCGTGCGCACCGGCATCCATGTCGGCGTGGATGTGCTGGTCAACATGCTGGGACCCGCGTCACGCAAGCGCGTGATCGCCTATAGCCTGCTATGTGGCGCGCTTTTCACAGGCATCGTCGCCGCTTTCGGCGCCTCCTTCGTTTTGCAAATGCTGGCGACCGGCGAACACTCCAACGATCTCGAAGCACCCATGTGGATCGTCTACTTGGCGATCCCGCTCGGCTCCGGTCTGATGTGTTTCCGCTTCCTGCAGGTGACCTGGTGGTTCTACTGGACCGGCAATCTACCGCATCACGATGCCGCCCGCGTCGAAGGCGTCCAAGTTGCCGCGGACGATTTGCACCCCATAGCGCCAGGACCGGAGCCAAAATCCGCGAAACAGGGCCGCACCCTTGCGGCAATCATAATCCTAACGCCGATTCTTATTCTGGCGATCTGCTCCGCTCAGGCGTCAGGCATCATCGAGATGCCGCAATGGCTGCGCGCAGCGACAGTGTTCGTCTTGCTGTTCGCCTTGATGGTGACCGGCACGCCGATTTCAATCGCGCTCGGCCTCACCGTGCTCACCTTCCTGTTCACAATGACGGAAGTGCCAATCGAGAGCGTCGGCCTCAAGCTTTTCACCGGCCTCGATAATTTTGGCATCATGGCGATTCCATTCTTCATTCTTGCCGGCACATTCCTCACGCGCGGCGGGGTCGCCAAGCGCATGATCGACTTCACCGTGTCGCTGGTAGGCCATCTGCCCGGTGGGCTCGGGCTGGCCGGCGTCGCGGCTTGCGCGCTGTTCGCGGCAATCTGCGGCTCCAGCGTCGCGACGGTCGTTGCGATCGGCTCGATCATCATGCCGGCGATGGTTGAGCGCGGCTTTCCCAAACGCTTCGGCGCCGGCGTGATTACGACCTCAGGCGCGCTTGGCATTCTCGTCCCGCCTTCGATCATTCTCGTGCTTTACGGCGTGTCGACCAACTCTTCGATCGGCGCGCTGTTTATGGCCGGCATCATGCCGGGGTTTCTGCTGGCCGGCATGTTGGCGAGCGTGACCTGGTTCATTGCCTGGAAAAACAATTATCCCCGCATCCCGAAGGCGACCTGGAAGGAACGCGCGCGTGCCTTCCGCGAGGCGGTCTGGGGCTTGCTGCTCGTGGGTATTGTGCTGGGCGGCATCTATGGCGGCATCTTCACGCCGCCAGAAGCGGCCGCCGTGACGGCGGTCTATGCATTCTTCATCACGGTGTTTGTCTATGGCGAATTGAAGCTCTCGGAGGTGCCTAAAGTCCTGCTGAGCGCGGCAAATTTGAGCGCGATGCTGCTCTATATCATTACCAATGCGGTGCTGTTCTCGTTCCTGATGACCTACGAGAACATCCCGCAGGCGATGGCACAATGGATGATCGACCAAGGTCTCGGTTGGGCCACCTTCTTGTTTGTCGTCAATATCCTGTTGCTGCTTGCCGGCAATGTCATGGATCCATCGTCCATCCTTTTGATCATGGCGCCGATCCTTTATCCGCTCGCGCTCAAACTTGGCGTGAATCCAATCCACCTCGGTATCCTGATGGTGGTGAATATGGAGGTTGGCCTTTGCCATCCGCCGGTCGGCCTCAATCTCTATGTGGGAAGCGGCATCGCCAAAATGGGCATCAGCGAAATCACGATCGCCGTGCTGCCATGGCTAGGCGCAATGCTGGTTTTCCTCCTGATTGTAACCTACTGGCCAGGTTTGTCGCTGTGGTTGCCGCGCCTGCTTGGAATGATGTGAAGAAATGCTTTCGTACCGAGATGAACAAACGTTGTCATGAACAACGATACATCTACATTGCGTGCTTTTAATCTCTGTCCAAACTTTAACTTGAAAAGTCGACGCGACGTTCCACTATTGGCGTCATCAGAAATGCTATTGGAGGAATGCCATGTGGAAGACTGTTCTTGCCGGTTCGACCGCGCTTGCGATCGCCAGCGCTACGCTCGCCTATGCGCAGCAAGGTCCTGACGGACGCGATTTCGCGCCACGCTGGCGACCGAGCGCAGAGGACATCAGCGCGTTCGGCGATGCGCGCATCGCAGCGTTGCACGCCGGACTCAAGCTCACCGCTGAACAGGAGAAGAATTGGCCGGCGGTGGAAAGCGCGCTGCGCGATCTTTCCAAGCAGCGCTCCGAGTGGTTCGCGGCGCGCGCCAGCGCCGATCGTCCGAAGGATCCAGTCGAGCGGTTGACTTTGCGCGCGGACGTCATGACGAAACGCGCCGCCGCGCTCAAGAAACTCGCGGGCGCGGCCGGCCCACTCTACAATAGCCTGGACGAGGGACAGAAGCACCGCTTCGTCATGCTCGCGCGGCTCGAGGGGCGGCATTTCGGTGGCGAGCGCGGCATGCACGGGCAGCGCGGCTGGATGCATCGCGGCCCGGGCGGCTTTGGGCCCGGTCCGATGGGACCTGATCGCGGGCCACGGCCGCAGTAAACCGCCGCAACGGGAAGCAGGGGCGGCGGCCAATGTACTACTGTCCCTGACGCGTTAAGCCGCTGCCTCCCAAAGCCGCCGGGTTCGCCCGGCGGCTTTTTGTCGATTTTGGTCTGAGGGCGCGGCTGGACACTCCGGTCCACCTTTGCTAAGCGAACCTCGCTTGGCGGGATCCCCCGCCGACGGCAATCCGGGCGCATAGCTCAGTTGGTAGAGCAGCTGACTCTTAATCAGCGGGTCCCAGGTTCGAGCCCTGGTGCGCCCACCAATCATTCCAGCAACTTAGGCCGAATGCGGAACTTCATTCCGACAACGCGGTCAACTGCTATTCCGACAAATCATCCGCATTTGTTCTCATCGCGCGGCGCTTCTTTGCGCCTGAGATCAGTTGATTGCGCGTACGCTTTGCGTAAGTAGGCAATTGCCGTGCGGAACGGTGACGGCCAGCGGCGCGCAATTCGGCGTCGGACATGTCGGCATCGGCGCCTTCAGTAAATCCACCGTGACGGAACGACGTGAACGAAAGCTCGTCGCGAAGCCCGGCGGCGCGAATAACCTTCTTTACGGTCGACCTGAGATAATCAAGGTCCCCGCGTGGCGTGATCCATGGCTGCGGGACACGGCTTCGACGGTGGGCGTGGTCGCGGCGGAACATCTGGCCGGCGATCATGCGGGACTTAATCTCGTCAAGCTCGGCCATGAGTTCGGGAAAGAGCGCGCGGCCCTCCGCATCGAACAGCGGCCACCACGCATCCTCCCCCCGTCTTGGGATGCACGACGTGGACGCTATTGGGCCTATCCTTGGGACGGTAGTGTGTTGCGTCGAACGCGCCAAACAGATGCTCCTCTCGCTGTAGCCATTCCCATGTCATGAGCGCGGCCGTCGCGAGGGACCCAAACCCACGCTCACGAGCCTTGCCGCGAAACCTCGTGAGTTCATCCCATGTGGCGGTAGGCGTCTCACGCGGCGCCTCGCCAGGGCGGCGCTTCTTCAGACCCATCTTGGCCAACGGATTGAGCGGCTGGAGCGATCTTTTCCTCCGCCCGCTGACCGATGAACCATGCGCGGCGGCACGCCGTCATCGCGGCGTTGGCAAACCGCCTGCGCTCGCGCGTCGTTGCGTTTCCTTCGGTGTCGTGCTCCTCGACAACGAGGATTTTCGCATAGAGCGCGTCGACGAAGCCGCGCGTGAAATCAGCGATTTGTTTCGAGCCGACGCGCGCGCCATCCTTCAAGACATAGTTGGCTACGACGGCGAGCCCCTGATCGTAAAGCCGTCGCGTCTTGCGATCGATATCCCGCCACGCTTGGTGCTGTTTAAACACCGTCACAAGCCAATCAAACGTACCGACCCGAGGACCGAGCGGAACAAGATCGGACCGGCCGCCAGTGCGCCATGAATCGAGAGCCGGCAATAGAACATCCTCGACCCGGCAGACCGCCCGGTCGTAGTCATTTCCAAGCGCTTCGGCTGTAACCGGGCAGTCCGCCCGGCGCGCCCACGTCGGCGGCTCAAAGAAATAGGCCCATTGGCCGCTGGTAGCCGGCTTACGGCGGGTGTACCGGGGAAGGCGTTTTGCGGTGCGGGGCGGCTTCATATGAGGCTCGGTAGGTTCTCTCTGACCCTAGCATCCTGCAGTCGTGGAGAGAGCGGCGCAATATGCCGATCGAGGTCAACTCTGGACCAAACGGGCTCCCGTTTTCGGCCCTTACCTCGCAGGGACGACGGCGCAGGGGCATCGCCGCGTTTGATTGCAACCACCAGTTCGGCCGTATTCGAAAAATCAAGATATGCGGCCGCCATGTCCGCGCGCATCTGCGCCGGCCAGACGCCGGACGGCGGATAACGGGCGAGTAGAGCTTGAGATGTGCGCATTCGTGAGATCAATACCGAGCACAGCAGTCGTCATAGGCCGCGGCAGTTTCTCAGGGTAGTGCCACGAGCAAGGCATGTGTCCAATCACACGCTCCCAATGTGATTGTTCCGCTCCGCTTCCGGCTCTATTCGAAGCGTCCATGGAAGCTGAACCAAGCCGCAGGGCGAGTAACAATGGCTGATCAACAAACGCGTGCGGTGGCGTCAATGCCCGATCAAGGCCTGGTGACTGACGACGCAGAGATTGCCCGCCTCGCGCAGATCGGAACAATCGAATATGAGCGTCAGCGCGAAGGTGCTGCAGAGCGCCTTGGACTGCGGCTGAGCGTTCTCGATGCAGTGGTGGCACGGATAAGAGGCGACGCCAACGCCAACGCCAATGGTAATGTTCCAGTCCTGGATACCGCGCCGTGGCTCGAACCCGTGGACGGTGCGGTACTGCTCGACGAGCTGACGACGACCATTCGCAAGTACGTGGTCTTAGAACCGGGCACACCTGATGCCACTGCCGTATGGATATTGCACACTCACGCCATCGATGCTTTTTCCATCTCGCCACGACTTGGGATTACATCGGCCTTGCGGGGATCCGGCAAGACGACTTTGCTCGACGTGTTATCCTGCCTAGTCCGTCGCCCAATGGTCACTGTGAATACGACGGCGGCGGCTGTCTTCCGCCTCGTCGATATGATGGCCCCGACGCTCCTAATCGACGAGGCGGATACTTTCCTCACTAACAACCACACCTTGCGTGGCATCCTCAATTCGGGGCACCGCCGGAACTCGGCAAATGTATTCCGCGCAGGTCAGATGTTTTCGACCTGGGCATCAGCTGCGATCGCAATGAACGGACGTTTGCCGACAACATTGGAGGATCGCAGTATACAAATTCGGTTGCAGCGACGTCGGAAAGACGAAGTCGTCGCCCCGTTCCGACTAGACCAGACGAAGGACCTCGACCGTCTTTCCCGCATGGCAGCTCGATGGGCTGCAGACAATCTCGATCGCCTCACGGCCGCGGACCCCGACGTGCCGAGGTTTCTGGAAAATCGGGAAGCTGATAATTGGAGGCCGCTCCTTACGATCGCCGACGTTGCGGGCAGAGATTGGCCAAAGCGTACGCGACAGATCGCCGAATCCCTTTCGCTTTCTAAACGTGGCACCGAACAGTCGCATGAGGTGATGTTGCTCGAAGACATCTACGCCATCACTCGTCGATCCGCTGAGCGCCTGCCCTCGGGCGAACTAGCCGTAGCGTTGGCGCAGCTCGAGGGCCGGCCCTGGGGCGAGTGGAAGGGCGGGAAACCGATCACGAAAAAGGCCATCGCCAGCCTGCTCGCCCCGTTCAAGATTACGCCGGTCGAAATGAGGATAGGTCAGCAGGTGCTTCGCGGCTACCACCTCGAGCAGTTCGAGGACGCGTTCGCTCGCTACGTATCTGTGGCAATCGATCAATCCGCTACACCGCTGCAAACCGTCTAATGCCGGGCGTTTGCCCGGAACGATCGCGTTCAACGTAGCGGTGTAGCGGTTCAACAGACGATTTGCGCACGAAATGGACCAACACGACAAAATTGTAATGCCAGGCTATTGGTCGAACACGACGATAGGCACGGGTACAGCACCGCATCATTCGCGCATAACGAGGGTCGCCTGAGAATGAGCGGCTATCACGCTGATTACTGGGCGCTCCCTCGGATGCCTTGCCCAGTGATTGAACCGTCAACCATCACCTTTCATACGTCTGCTATAGTCCTTGGAAGCGTATTCGGCGCGGATCAACAAAGGGGCTGATCCTATGGTCGAGAAGATGATGTTTCTCGTATAGTCGAATGTTTCGGTCTCTCGCCTCTTGGAGCATGCTCATGCATCTCAAAAAGTTCAGACCCCGTGAAGCAATTGAATTATTGCTCGACCAAAAGCACCCTACATTTCTTAAAACGTGGGCGCTTGCGCGGTTGTTTACGTGGATGTGTTTAGATCAGCGGCCGGGAAGACGAAATCCAAGAACTGGTCGCGGCAATCGGCCCCGATTTAAAAGCAAGAATGCGAAGTACGCCGGCCATCTGGCCATTGCATGCCTGTTGGACCATGGCTTTCAGGCCGCCGGCCAGGTCGACAAAGAAGACGATACGCTGCAGCAGATGTTTAAATTATTCATGAGCTCAGGCGGTTTTGGACTGTTTATAGAGAGCCCCCGCGGGGTCCGTAGCCTGCTATCTCGGGCAAAGGAGGCAAGAAAACAGTTATGGTGTGTATATCAAATCACCGATTATCTGTGTCGATATGAAAAATACTTTGGCGGCGGCTCTAAATCCACAATTGAGTGCGCGAAGCGATTTGTCGAAAAAGCGAGAGATGAAAACGGTAAGGAGTACTCGCTGAGAAATATAACGAAATTTTGGGAGCTGAATAAACAGGCGGCTCCGTATGTATATGCGTTTTATCCGACCTTCTCCTTTGGCGTGCGGCGAATAAGATCTATCGCCGAAGCGACAGACGCACTCGAACGGCTTGCGGCGAACCAAGAAGTGCTCAATCGCCTGCTTGGTAGAGCAGCTTACGCCGCGGCCATTCTTAATCGGAAAGCTCGTGATGTTCGAGAGAAGGATTTCAGAAACGTCGTGCGTATTGAGCCTAAGCTTGTACCCTTCGGCTCCGATGAAGCGCAGATCATCGAGGCCATCGAACCCAGCCAGCTGAGCGAAAAAGACGCCCTGGACTACAGGCCGAAAACAATTGCCCGGAGCCGCCGTGCGGATCTAACTACCTTAACCCGTACGAAACCCGCATGACCGATAAAAATAGGGTGTGATCGAACCGCACCCATCCCGAAATGAATAGCTCGGATCAACCACTCTTTGAGCGATACGCGAGAACATCAAGAACGCGTAACCAATATGACAAATACGGCAGAACGGTACCTTGCGGCGCATATTTTCTTTAGCGCGGGCTCAAGTGCGAACCGCCGCACGCCAACGACTTTCCATCCCTATGGATTTGCCTGACAAGATCGGCGCGTGGCTTAGGCACGCGCCATGGCCTTTCCGCGCCCCGAGACCGGCGCACAAGTAGTCAGCTTTCGACGGTTATGCGCTCTCTAGATCAATGCGTCAGGCACAATCACACGAACTGTGTGTGATTAAAGTTGTGCCAGCGTCATGACATATGTTTTCGGCGGCGACTGTGTGAGCGATCGCGAATACAAGTTGCCGATCGGCGAGATAATCGATGTGGCTCAACCCCTCGCCACTAAACGGAAGACAGAGATGAAAGCAAACGGACTCAATGCGCAGCAAGCGTCACAGGTTTTGCCGAAACAATTAGCCTGGCTTTGGCCTGGCCGTTTCGCGCGCAGTAAGATTAGCTACGTCGTTGGCGATCCTGGGCTTGGAAAATCGCAAGTCGGCATCGATATGGCCGCTGAAGTCTCGGCCGGCAAACGGTGGCCTTGCTGCGAGGAGCGCGCTCGTCGCGGCGATGTGCTCTTGATCACAGCCGAAGACGGGATCGCGGACACGATACTGCCGCGTCTGGAGGCTGCCGGTGCCGATCTGAACCGCGTCCACATCGTGGATTCGGTCCCTGACTATGGTGGTACGCGGCCGTTCAGTCTGATCGCGGACGTTGGTCGTCTTGACGAAACCTTGTGCAAGCTCGGGAAGCCACGGCTGCTGATTATCGATCCGATCAATGCCTGCCTACAACCCCAAATCGGTCAGTCCTTTAGCGCCAACAGTGTTACTGACGTGAGGGCGCTTTTTACCCGCCTTGACCAGCTTGCGACTCGGCACCGCGTCGCCATCATCTGCATCAGCCATTTCACCAAAACTCGCAGCGGAAGCGCGTTAGCGCGGATCACGGGATCGTTCGCGGCTACTGCAGCGGTTCGTTCAGCTTTCACTGTGACTTGCGACAATCGTGATCCCGCGCGGCAAATCTTCGCACCCGCTAAGAACAATCTGTCCGACGATAGTGGAGCCCTTGCATTTTGCATCAAGTCGAAGAAGACGGCGCGTGGAATTTGCGCGCCGTATGTCCACTGGTACGAGCCGACGACCCATTCACAGTAAGGATTCACACAATCTCACGGCGTCCGTGTGATTAAGCGGCTGCGGGAGTCATGGCATACATTTTCGAAGACCACTGTCTGGGCTAGCGCACCCAGTGCGGTGCAGGCTCGGTTTGTTGCTGAAGTGTTGGGCATCACCGTGACCGGCACAACGAGCTCGGCAAACCAGATAGACGGCGCGCGTGAAAGCAAAGAGTAGGGGAGTTCTATGACCGCCATGGGGAAAAAGAAAAACGCCACGTCGTTGACGCCGGCAGGAGCGCCTACCAAAGACATCGTGGTCGGAGAATGGCTCGCGACAAAGCGCGAATTGGTCCGCGTTATGGTGCGTGATTTCAAAGGGCACACGCTCATCGACATTCGCCGCTGGTATCGCGACGTAGGGGGAAACCTTTGCCCATCGAGCAAGGGCATTTCGTGTAGACCAGGAGACATTAAGCCGTTGCGGAAGGCCCTGCGCAAAGCTGACCGGCGGCTAAGTGGCCGATGACACCGGCCCAAAAAAGGGCAATCCGGCCCTATCGCAAAGAGCTGAAGCAAACCTTCGCAGAAGCCACCCCGACCGCAGCTACACCTGGCAAGGCGCGAACCTGGTTTGTGCCTTACCTTGCTGCGGTGCTTAAGGTCTATCGTAAGCTCACGACGCGAACCGTCGATGGCCGTCCCTTGAGCAAGGCGCTGGCCAAGCGGAGTAGAGACGCGTTCTTCAAGCTGCTCAAGTCTTCCAACCGCGACCCAAAAACACGGAGCCGGTGGGCGGCAGTGTTGACGAACGCCCATCAATCCGGTGTCTCGACGAACAATTCCCGATATGGCTGAAAAAGGGCGGCGGTGCTGCAGGTCGCGCGTCTGAGCTATCGAAGGCGGCCCGCGCACTAAAGCAGGCTGCCAGTCAACCTAACGACGGAATTGCAAAGCCTTCGCCTCAGCCAAATGTTTCGCCTGAAGCGAATAATCTGGTGCTTCCCGCGACAAACAACTCGAATGAACAACACTAAATTCTATCAGTCGCCTGCGTCATTGGATAACCAGCGCGGGATTAGGAGCAAAAGAATATGATAGACAATAGCAATGCAGTCGCCTCAGTAGACGCCTCAGTAGACATCAATCGCTACATCGGTGGCCTTGGTCGGTTAGTCGAAGATTACATAGGGCGTGGTTATGAGCCATATCTTATGACCTTCATGTTCAAACTCGCAATGTTGGAAAACCGGTCAAAGGATCAACAAATGCGAGAAGAGGTATCTCGCGTTTATTCACGGTTCCTAACTGAATGCCTTTGCTACCCATGGTCAAAGCATAATTTGTATAACCGACCAATATTGATCGCCTGCCCAGATTGGCCCGTCTGGAAAAGAAACAAGCAGGATCAAATAAAGGTGCTGCCTTGGGAAGGCGCCCATTGGGGCGGCATTTTGCTGTACCCCACGGAACGACCTAAATGTTGGAGTGAAGGATCATTTCGAAACGGTGAAGCGGAAGTCATACGTTCGAGCGGGGTTGCCACTTTCCCGCATCCACGTGGAACACATTTCCTATCAACCCGGCCTTGTTACCGAATATGCGCTGAAATCCCTGCGGCACCGAAGATGTGATTTTGATGATCTGCTGATTTTCCCGCTCTCAAAGTCCGAGCGACCTCAAAAATAGATTGGTCGAAAATCGTAAGGCATCGGCGTTAACGACAATAGTCACGGTGTTTTTGAGCGGCTTTCCCCAACGACGGAATAGGCTTCCTGCAATGACAATAACCGCTGTGTCTTGAAGGCAAGCTGCTCGAAGGCAATCGTTCAATAATCCTGACAGAGACAGTAGCCTTGTCCTCCAGAGGACTTTTTCGGTCTTCGGCAACTCTGGAATTGATTTAATTGACTTAACTACCAACGAGATAACGTCTGAATATAATGTTGGATCAAATTGCCTGGGTGTTCTGAAAAAACAATCAAATAAACCGCAGGTCCGAATCTCGCGACTTTTGATCAAAATTCGCGTTCCTCAGGCGAATCTTTGCGTCGAGGCGATCCTGTAAAGAAGCTTTAGCTACAGCGCAAAAAAGCCGCTGCACAACCAAAGGAAAATAAAATGTCCAAAAAGAAATCTCACGTAATAATCAAACCCTACGTAATTACAGAGACCATGCTTAAAAACCTGTCCATCGCAGAGCGCTGCCTCTTAGATTTAATGTCGGGAGAATCTGAAAAAGCCGAACTCGAAGGGCGCGACCCGATTCCTCTCACAGGTCCCACATGGGACCGTCTCAAAGCCAAGATTGCAAAAAAGATGCGTGAGAGAAAAGAAAAGGCAAAATCTCAACGTGGGTTGTGGATGTCTTATTATGACCGCAATCCCGCGGTGTTCGCCGCTATCACTAAACTGGTGGCATTTCCGTAACTTTGCCATGAGTCACGGCCTGGCAGAGAACCGCCAAATCATCCCGTCGGAACCAATATCCATGGCGCCAATCAAGGCGGCGCCAGCCGGAACCTAACACCTCGAATTCTCGCCTAAAGACGGCAACCTTTCGCCTGAAGATCGACCTATGAACGACACTAATTTGATGACGAAGAAAAAGCTAAACTGATCAAACTCGAAATCACGAAAATGAGCACGAACATCACCGACGAATATCTTCGGAAAATAATCAAGACTTTAAGAAAATCAGCTGTGAAACATCGGAGTGATATTCGACCAGGAAAGCGACGGTTTGGAATATACAAATATTTGACCGATATTTACCAGGTTTTTCTCGAACTTCGCTCAAGGCGAATTGCCAAGAAAAGCACGCGACGCATTGCCAAAATATGCAAGCTGTCAGTCAAAAAAATCGCATCCAATTCGAATATTAATCGAGGCGTCAGCTAGTCCAGAGGATGCGCGGCAAAAGAGTCGGTGGACTCAAGCGTTAAAATACGCATTCGGCTGGCGTCAACCGGCAGAGAGACTGAAATGGTTTTTTAAAGTGAATGGCGGAATTTCCGGTAGCGCTAAAAAATATGCTGCCAAGAACAAGAATGCCCTACGGAAAAATGATGCGGCCAGAATAATACAATCCACCGACAAAGCGTCTTAGGCGAGAGTCCGGAATTAAATGCCGCCGCCAGTGACGAATTGAAGCTTCAATAATAATGCTTTTTGAAGACGCGTTGCCCGCTATCAATCCTGTAAATCAATAACGATGCGGCGTCGCACAAAACAACGCAAAGGGAAAAGTGATGTCTAAAGAAATAACGGTGGAAGAATGGGTCGCAATTCGAGACGCGGGTCGGAAAATTGACCCAAAAACTGCCAAGGTTTGCGGCAGATATACTTTGATAATCGACCCGTACGGCATTGACCCAGGCCTACCACAAGAATGTCAGCAAATAGGACGAAAGTACTTTGCCCGTTCTCCCGACAGCGACATCTGGGTCTGGTTTGGCGATTTGCCAAAGGCGACCGAAAGGGTGCTGTGGAAAATGCACAGAGACAAGTTCGCGCATCCTGCAGGGCTCGAATACGTTTTTGAGGAACTTGCTCGGTAACCGGGGGCGGTGGTGCGCACTATCCTCTTCCAACTGCATAGCGGCTATTGTGGCGGCCACGGCAATCCGTCGTGTTATAAATCGCACCGCATTACGACGCGACCGTTCAAATTCGAGATGTCTGACTGAGCGCTTCTGGCGGCAGCGGAAGCAATTATGTAGCATTTTGCTCGCGGACCGCCGAATGGGAGATTGTTAACGGTACGCCGTTTGGTCAGTGGGCCAAGGTCACTTGGGGCGAAGGTCAAGAGAAGTGAAATATTTTGTGTCTTTAGCAACGTTGATTGTCCTGTTTGTGAGCGCCGCGGTCGCGGGCTCGGAGAAGCGTTACACATGGTTTGGATGGCGCATGACGGATACCGAATACGCGATTGTTCACGCCCTTCCTAAGGATCCAACGGATAACGACTTTTATCTTATCTGCCGGGGAGGTCACGACCACGTAGACCTCTCCATTAGGGCCATAAGGAGCGGTGGATACGGGGGGCCCCGATACGTGTCTGATATCGAGACCAACATTCCCACCACATTTGTATTCGGAAAGAAACGCATTGCGGTGAATGCGGCCATGCGTGGCCCCGAAGAAATGCTAGGCGGAATCTCAATCCAATACGGTTTCGGGCGAGACGATCCTGTGCTCGCAGCTATTGCACGTGGCGAGCCGTTTCGGGTCGTGCTGCCGAAGACAACCACGCAACTATTTGCACCCAAGGCGGCCAGACCTTTTTTCGAGGAAATGGCCTTTCACTGCAAGGTGGGTTAGCGGGCGGCGGAATGTGAACGGTGCAGATTCAGGCGCTGTCACGTCGCGTCAATTCGGACTCCTCCCTTGAACGGTCGCTATCGGGTGCATAGCGGACATGCTGGATTTTGGCCCGAGTTGGCTCGGTCGCTAACGACCCGAAACGGACAAAATAAACAAAACATAAAACAAAGATGATCGCGAATGAGCCATGAGCGACGTTGAAAGCTACTGCCATCCGCAGACCAATTGCGACCAATAAGGCATACCGATAATATCGAACTGTGTAAGGCGGCCATAGTTCAGGGAGAGAACAAATGAATAAGCTTTTCGCTTTTGTTTTAATTGCCGCAGCTCTCGGCTTGTCGGTGGTCTCCACTCAGGCCATGCCATTTCTGAGCAATCAAACTCAGGACAGTTTGGTCGTTCCAGTCGCTGGCGGTTGCGGCATCGGTTTCCATCGTGGCCCTTATGGCGGATGTCGCGCTAATGGCTACTACGGCGGTCCGGTCGTGGTTGCGCCGCCAGTTTATTATGGCGGCCCGGGCTACATGTCGCTCCTCCTGGCGCTCCGGTCGGACCAGGACCTTATCCGTGCGGAGGCCGAGGGCAGCATCGGGTCTGCGGACCAAACGGCTGCTGGATGGCCTGCAACTAGTTTGAGACAAAATCTCAAGACACCGTTCCGCTTTGCAATATCATTTTGTACCGAAGGAGAGGCCGGTGGTCTTGCAATCGCTTGATCCAAACACCTGATCGGATTTAGGAGAGACCGCCGCAACCGGCGGTCTTTCTATTTTAGGAGCGCGCTCGTCTCGGTCAGGTCAATGCTGCCGGTAGGCCCTATGCAGCGCGCCTTTAGCCCATCAGCACGGCTTTCGCGATCCCTGGGATTTGCGTAGGATTGAGCATCGCCGTGGACCGCCAGAGGGGGCGACATGCAGCGACGCGGTGGAAGCGGACAGCCGGTAAAGGGTCGGCGCACAACAAAGTCCAAGGCTCGCAATCTGCGAGCCGCGCCCATATCGACCGACTTCTCGACGGAGGAGATCGCTCGCTTAAAACACGAGCGCGATGAAGCATTAGAGCAAAAGTCAGCAATTTCTGAAGTGCTGCGCGTTATCGCCGGCTCGGCGGCAAACGACGAGTCCGTCTTCGATCTCATCGCAAAAAGCGCGGCCCAACATTGCGATGCTCGATTGTGTCACGTGTTTCGCTTCGACGGCGAACTCATACATTGTGTCGCTACATATGGCTATGAAGGTGAGGTGCGTGACATCATACGACGTGGTTATCCCATGCCGCCTGGACGGGATACCGCCGCAGCTCGCGCAATCCTTGGCGGCGTTGTTGAACAGATTCCTGATATTCAAGCGGACCCCGAATACGCGCATGGCGATAACGCTAGAATAGCGAAGTTCCGAAGCATCGTTGCCGTGCCAATGTTAAAGGCTGGTCGTCCGATAGGCGCGATTGCGATTGCGCGGCCTCAAATCGGATACTTTCCCGAGCATCAGATTGAACTTCTGCGAACTTTCGCTGACCAAGCCGTCATCGCTATCGAGAACACGCGGCTGCTCAACGAGCTGCGCGAGTCGCTCTGAGCAGCAAACTGCAACCTCCGACGTGCTCAAGGTTATCAGTTCGTCGCCTGGTGAGTTGGAGCCCGTATTCCAGGCCATGTTGGAAAACGCGGTGCGAATTTGCGGCGCCAAATTCGGTAATCTTTGGTTGCGCGAGGGAGACGTCTTCCGCGTAGGCGCAACTCATGGCGCGCCTCAGGCCTATGTTGATTATTTGCATAGCCAAGGCGTTTTCGACCCGGATCCAAGGGTAGGACTCGGTCAGATATTGAGGACAAAGGAAGCTTTCCAAGTGGCGGACGTAGCGGCCGGACCAACGCACGGAGACAAAAGTCGCCAAGCTCTTGTCGAGCTTGCTGGCGGCCGGACCTTGATCGGCGTTCCGATGCTGAAGGACAACGAAGTGGTAGGCGCGATTGGCATTTATCGCCAAGAAGTTCGCCCCTTCACGGACAAACAGATCGCGCTGGTTCAAAACTTCGCGGCCCAGGCGGTCATCGCCATCGAGAACACGCGGCTGCTCAACGAGCTGCACCAGCGTACCGACGATCTGAGCGAATCGCTGGAGCAGCAGACGGCAACGTCGGAAGTACTAAAAGTTATTTCGAGTTCGACCGGCGAGCTTCAGCCGGTGTTCCAGGCCGTGTTGGAAAACGCGACGCGTATTTGCGCGGCGATATTCGGCAACCTTTATCTTTGTGAAGGCGACGCGTTCCGTACGACCGCAATGCACAACGTACCGCCGGCGTTTGCGGAAGTGCGCAGGCGCGACCCCTTGATTCACCCCATACCGGGGAGCCTGCTTGCTCGCCTCACTAGTTCAAAGAGGCCGGTTCACATTCCAGAGGTTACCGCGGACCAAGGTTACATTGAACGCCAACCAATGTTCGTCACCGCCGTGGAACTCGGCGGTTTTCGAGCCCTGCTTGCGGTACCAATGCTCAAGGATGGAAATCTTATTGGCGCAATCGTTATCTACCGGCAGGAACCAGGCGCTTTCACCGACAAGCAGATCGATCTAGTCCAAAACTTCGCCGCTCAGGCCGTCATCGCCATCGAAAACACTCGCCTGCTCAAGGAGCTTCGCCAGCGTACTGACGATCTGAGCAAATCGTTGGAACAGCAGACGGCGACATCTGAGGTTCTGCGGGTGATCTCAAGCTCACCCGGCGAGCTAGAGCCCGTGTTCGAAACCATGCTAGCGAACGCAGTACGGATTTGCGACGCAAAATTTGGCCTTCTGTACCGACACGATAACGGAACCTTCAATCCAGCCGCACTGTTCGGCGCGCCCCCAGCACTTGCAGAGTTTGTTCGGCAGCGTGGCTCGTTTCAGCCGGAAGCCGGAACCGGTCTCGATCGCCTGTTGCAGACAAAAGACTTGGTCCGCGTTGCCGACAACTCGGCAGAACCAGCCTTCCGCGCCGCGGCAAAGTTCGGTCGCGCGCGGTCGCTTGTTGCTGTGCCGATGCTCAAAGAGAATGTGCTGGTCGGTGCCATCATCATCTACCGCCAGGAGGTCCGACCCTTCACCGACAAGCAGATCGAGTTATTGACAAATTTCGCCGCCCAGGCCGTCATCGCCATCGAGAATGTGCGGCTGCTCAATGAGCTGCGTGAATCTCTGCAACAGCAGACCGCCACCGCCGACGTGCTCAAGGTCATCAGCCGCTCGACTTTCGATCTACAAACGGTGCTCGAAACGCTGACCGAGTCAGCTGCGCGACTTTGCGAGGCGGATATGGCCGCTATTACGCGGCAGGATGGCACGACCTATTATTACGCTACGACCTACGGCTATCCGCCAGAACTGGACGATTATTTTAAGAACGTCGCGCACGAGCCAGGGCAAGGGAGCATAATCGGGCGAACAATTCTGCATCGCAAGACAATACATGTGCCTGACGTTCTTGCGGATGCAGAATACACGATGGCCGAAACTGCACAAAAGGCCGACCTTCGAACGGCTCTTGGCGTACCCCTACTGCGCGAAGGAAATCCAATCGGCGTGATTGTAGTTGGACGTCATGCAGTACAACCATTTACCGAAAAGCAGATCCAGCTAGTTACGACATTTGCGGACCAAGCCGTGATTGCGATTGAGAACGTTCGCTTATTTGATGAGGTGCAGGCGCGCACGCGTGATCTGTCCGAGTCCTTGCAGCAGCAGACGGCGACTGCCGACGTCCTTAAGGCGATAAGCCGCTCGACGTTCGATCTCAAAACGGTATTGGATGCACTCGTCGACGCTGCCGCCCGGCTTTGTGAGGCTGATCAGGGTACTATCGCCCGAGAGCGGGACGGTGTGTACCTACGTGTGGCAACTTACGGCTTCTCCGGCGACTTCACGGAGTACGTCAGAAACCTGCCAGTCGTTCCAGAGCGTGGCACGGCACAAGGACGGGCCCTGCTTGAGGGCAAGGTTGTGCATATTCCCGACGTGCGGGCGGACCCTGAATACACTTTTGTCGAGGGGCAGAAGCTGGGCGAGTATCGCACCGTCCTTGCCGTTCCGATGTTACGCGAGGGAACTCCGATCGGCGTTCTGGCTTTGACGCGGCACGAGGTGCGGCCGTTCACGGATAAGCAGGTGGAGCTCGTATCGAAGTTCGCCGACCAGGCAGCGATCGCGATAGAGAACGTGCGCTTGTTCGAGAGCGTCGAAACTCGCACGCGCGAACTGGCGAAATCGCTAGAGGACCTGCGCACCGCGCAAGACCGCCTGGTGCAGACCGAGAAACTCGCCTCGCTTGGCCAACTGACCGCCGGCATCGCGCACGAGATCAAGAACCCGCTCAACTTCGTCAACAACTTCTCGGCGATTTCGGTCGAGCTGATTGACGAGTTGCAGGAAGCCCTAAAGGACGTGAACCTCAACGAAAAGCGGCGCAGTGAGATCACCGAACTAATGGACACGTTACGGGGCAACCTTGCCAAGGTCATGCAGCACGGCAAACGGGCGGACGCGATCGTCAAGAACATGCTCCTGCACTCGCGCCAGGGCTCACAAGAGCACCGGCCGGTCGATATCAACGCCGTGGTCGAGGAGAGCCTCAACCTCGCCTATCATGGGGCACGGGCCGAGAAACAGGGGTTCAACATCACTCTGGAAAGATCGTTCGATCCAACCGCCGGCGAGGCCGATGTGTTCCCGCAGGATATTACGCGGGTACTGCTCAACCTGATCTCAAACGGCTTTTACGCGGCGACGAAGCGCAAAGCGGAGGCGAATGGGGGCAATTATGAGCCGACCCTCGCTGCTGCGACCAAGAACCTGGGAGACAGCGTCGAAATCAGGATTCGCGACAACGGCACCGGCATTCCGCCTGAGGTAAAGGAGCGGATGTTCAACCCGTTCTTCACGACGAAGCCGGCCGGAGAAGGTACCGGCCTTGGCCTCTCCATCAGCCATGACATCATCGTCAAACAACATGGCGGGTCTATCGAGGTCGATACGCAGCCGGGCGAGTTTACTGAGTTCAGGATCGTTCTGCCGCGTGGGGCTGCAACCATCGCCAAATCAGGAGAACGAGCGTGAATCTTCTCATTCTCGTGGTCGACGATGAACCGGACGTTGAGGTGCTGTTCCGCCAGCAGTTCCGGCATGACCTCCGTGCCGGGCGCTTCACGATGGAGTTTGCCCAATCTGCTCCCGCTGCGCTTCAGCGGATCACCGATGCGGCGGGCGTGTCGCTCATCCTGATTCTGTCCGACATCAACATGCCGGGGATGAGCGGGCTTGAACTGCTACCCAAGGCTAAGGCCGTGCGGCCAGATGTTCCGATCATTATGATCACGGCCTACGGCGATGCGGAGACCAAGCGCAAAGCATTAGAGGGCGGCGCCGAGGCGCTATTTACGAAGCCGATCGACTTTGGGGCACTGCGCAGCGAGATCAATACGCAGGTCGGACGCGCCGCATAACCGAACGGGGCGATCGGAATCGACCGGCCCGAATGCCCGCTATTGGAGTAACAGCGGACAACAATGGATCTTGGCCCGCGATGGTTTGTCGGCTTTTGACCCAACAGCGACATTGGCTGTGCACTGCGTTCACGCTTTAAGCCCTTCTGGCGGGGCGAGAAACCGTTAACGCAAAGTGACTGGCGGGCATGACAACATAAAAAATTGCTTACATCGTTCCTTAAATCGAATTTTGCTAACTTGCTTCGGGATCCTGACCCAAAGGCATTTTGCCAGTTTGATGCGGGTTGGCACGCGACGGGACGATGCAAAAATGGAACAGCGCACTCGACCAGCGTTTGGGCGGAGGGGAACATATCCGGCCCCAAAATTGGGGCATATGCAAACGCCTAACCGACGGCGTAACTTCATAATGTTTTTAGGACTGCCGATCGTTTCTTTTTTGGCAGTCACTTTATGTTTGCGGAATCCGACATTTTACTATTCCCACAAAGTGACATTTCCCCACGATTCCACATTCTCGCAAAATTTTGATTGGTGCGGCGGTAAGAGCGGCGTAACACCAGAACAGCAAATTGCCGGTTGCACCGGGCTAATTCAGTCCGGACGGGGCAATCAAAAAGGCCTGTCCGAAGCATTTTACAATCGCGGCAATGGGTACGCGGCAAAAGACGATTTCGACCATGCCATACAGGACTTCGACCGGGCGATCAAGCTCAACCCGAACGACGCCGCAGCCTTCAACAATCGCGGTCTTAGCTACGCCCACAAACGCCAGTACGACCGCGCCATCGAGAACTACGACCAGGCGATCAAGCTCAACCCGAACGATGCCGCAGCCCTCAGTAATCGCGCGGATGCCATGGCAAATAAAAAAAAGTGATAACGGCTGCGAGACAGTTTACGGCGCCAAGTGAGCATTAATTGGTCGGAACTTCCGCTGGAACTCAATCTATGTTGTCGACGAACGTAACTGGCGGCATGAAACGGCGATCGATCTCGAGGTGAAATATATCGGGGCGGCCATAATGGCCTGCTACATCCAGTGATTTGCGCGAGTTGCGCGCAGCTTCCAAGTCGATGTCCGCGTATAAAATGCGTTTTTCGTTGTGGAGCGGCCCCGCTACGACACCGCCGAATGGTTTCACCACGACCGCATCGCCAGAGTTTATCCATTCATCATCTTTGAACAGCTTGTTCCGTTCTGGAAACGCCTCGGGAATATCGGTGCCCTGCAGAGCCGTCGCTGTGCTCAGAACCCAGCAGCCACCTTCGCGGGCAATGTGATTCATGGACGCAAGCCAAGTTTCGCCGCAATCCCAAGTTGGTGCCACATAGATGTCAGGCTTTTGTGCATAGAGTGCAAAACGCGAAAGCGGCATGTAGTTTTCCCAACATATGAGACATCCGATCCGTCCGACCGGCGTATCGACCACCCTCAAGCCGCTGGCGTCACCAAATCCCCACACCATCCGTTCGGGATTCGTTGGCATCAATTTCCGATGACGGTTCAACATCGATCCATCAGATCCGATAATGACAACTGTATTGAACAGCGTAGTGCCGCTGAATTTTAAGTCGATCTCATTGAGCCCTATCACCACCACGACGCCATGCTCAGCGGCGGATTGGCAAATGGGATCGAGCCCGCCAGCGGCAATATCGACAGAATTTTTCCGTAATTCGGCGTGTAGTTTGTTGCCAAGCGCCATGTCTCCGCCGGGGCGAAGCCGCCATATCCATGTGGGGTAACCCGGAAGATAGGCTTCCGGAAAAATAACAAGCTGCGCACCCTCGTGGCTGGCCTCAATAATCGTTTGAGTCGCCCGAGCTATCGTGGCCTTCAAATCAAGGAGGACCGGCGGCTTTTGGGAAACAGCAACCTTTACGCCCATGACATCCTCACTGTTCCAAAACAATGCCGCTGCGCAGTCTATGCCGATAACTGGGACCTCAAAAGACAAACTTCGCGCGTATGTGATGCTGTGAACGGCACCTTCAACGGCTCGTGAGTGCTATGAACGCGGGGCCTGTTTGCTGCGGTGCATGAGTCTGCTTTTGGCACCTAAGGGACAAACCAGCCGCGCCCGCGTTTGTCGCCTATTGGACTGCCGCCTCAACCGATCGACGCAACACAGGCATTGAATTTCTCTGCCGGCGTTTCAAATTGCAAGGTCTGCCGTGGCCGTTCGTTGAGCTGTCGCGCCACTTTGTTCAGATGGGCTTGCGAGTGCACCGACAGGTCGGTTCCCTTCGGAAAGTACTGTCTCAGCAGACCATTGGTGTTCTCGTTGGAACCGCGCTGCCATGGGCTCTGCGGATCGCAGAAGTAGACGTCGATATTGGTCGCCAAAGTGAAGCGTCGATGATCCGTCAGCTCCTTGCCACGGTCCCAGGTCAGCGATTTATAGAGCTCACTCGGTAACTTCTTGGCCTGCTTGATGAGCGCGGTGATGACCGTCTGCGTGTCCTTGTTGGCCACCTTTGCCAGCATCACGTAACGCGTATGACGTTCGACCAGGGTCGCGATGTAGCTGTTCTTTGACCCCGTCAGCAGATCGCCTTCCCAATGACCAGGCACGGCCCGATCTTCAACCGCGGCCGGCCGCTGACGGATCGAGACGAGATCCTTGATTCGCCCCGGTTGATCGCGATTGGGGTCCACCCGCTGCGACCGACGGATCGTACGCTTCGATCGCAGATAGCCCAGCAGTTCTTTCTTAAGTACCCCGCGGGCCTGAACAAATAGACTGCGATAGATCGTCTCGTGTGACACGCAATGACTCTCATTGTGTGGATGCAATCTCTTGAGCCAGCCGGCGATCTGCTCAGGCGACCAATTCAACCTGAGCTTGCTCGCCACTGCCCGCCGTAGCCACGGACTGTTTGCCAACTTACACCGTTTCGGACGTCGAACTCGCCCCCAGGCCTGCTCCTCCGCTAGTGCGGCTCGATAGCGATCATAGCCGCCATTGCGCTTGAGTTCTCGGCTCACCGTCGAGGCCGAACGACCCAGCAGCCTCGCCATCGATCGGCACGATTGGTGCGCTACAAGACCCCTGGAGATCTCCTCGCGTTCCGAGAGCGTCAGTGCTAACCGCGAGCGACGCCGTGCCGCGGGACGTATCCCACCATATGGTGCCACCTGGTTATGGATAGATGAGGACGGCTTACCAAACGCTCGTCCAATCGCTTTGAGCAATTCACCCCGCTGCCAGCGATCCCATAACTCCGTCTTCTCGGCCGCTGTAAACCCTCGACGAAACCTCTGATCCATCGTCACACTCCATCTTTTACCTCTAAGATAAAGTGTTGCGTCGATCCATTGAGACCACCGACCAACAACGGACAAACTTCGGCCCGGACGCTGAATTGATAGGCAGCGAATGACCTAAAGCGGTCATTGGTCGATGTTGCGAAAAAAACCCAGCAGGTGCCGAGTTCTTCACTAACGGTGCCAATTGAATTCATCGCAATGGTGCGCCTGTAAGAGATCGTTCTCAAACAGATTGATCAGGCGCCGAGCAGCGCGCCGAGGCAGGCAGCCGCCACCAGTACGAAGGCGGCGGGCAGGCCGGTGGTTATGATGCCGACGCCGACCAGGATCAGAAGCGCAAAGCCGCTCTATTCCATCAGACGTCATCCGCGGGCAAAGGGCGGACGATATCCAGAATGGCCTGAGCGATGACCAGAATAGTCATAACCCAAAGGGCGCACTTGATAAGGAAATAGCCCGGATTAGTGGTTTCGGAAAACAACTCCAATGTGCGCCGGGAGACCGGCAAGGAGTAGAGGGTGAGAGTCCCTCACAGTGAAGGCGTAGCGAACCACACTGACCCCTTGTCATGCGTCGGACATCGTGAGGTGTCAGGCGAAGCGTTGGCGGGGGAGAGCATAGGCCAGCCATTGAGCCGCGAAAGTCGTTTTCAACCCGGGATGCCGACGCCGTATTGGGCGCGGAAGGCAATATGGACGGACGCAATATCGCGAGGTCCGGTCCAATCCCGCGTGGTCAAAGACCCTGGCATGTGCAGAAGCTCCTTGTACGGGAACCGGGAGGTCTCACACGTGACCGCTTGTGCCTGCACACCGGTCCGCATCGGGAAGGCGAGGAGCCGTAGCCGATGATGCACGCGCGTGAGAAGTCTGACTCCGCCATAGTAGCTGGGAAGCCGACGAACAAGGCGGAGCGGTCCGCTGCGGAGCCGGTGGAGCCAAGGGCGGAGACCAAGGGGAATGCGAACCAGCAAAGCACGCACCGGACACAGAGCCGGGCGAGCGTGACCCAGGCGCTGGAACGCATACGGAAAGCTGCAAGCGAAAGGAAGAAGGAGAGGTTCACCGCGCTCTTCCATCACATCAGCGTCGAACACCTCGAAGCGGCATTCTTCGAACTTCAAGAGAATGCCGCAGCCGGCGTGGACGGGCTGACGTGGCGAGCCTATGAGGCAGACCTCGAGCGCAATCTCGAGGATTTGCATTCGCGGCTACATCGAGGAGCGTATCGGCCGCTGCCGTCACGGCGGGTCTACATTCCGAAGCCGGATGGACGACAGCGCCCGCTCGCCGTTGCTGCGCTGGAAGATAAGATCATCCAGCGGGCGACGACGGCGGTGCTCAACGCGATCTACGAGGAAGATTTCCTCGGGTTCTCGTATGGATTCCGGCCCGGGCGCGGCGCGCATGATGCGATGGATGCGCTCGTGGTCGGAATCGAAAGCCGGAAGGTGAACTTCATACTGGACGCCGACATCCGCTCGTTCTTCGACACGGTGGACCAGGAATGGCTCATCCGCCTCGTGGAGCACCGCGTCGGCGACCGGCGCATCGTCCGCCTGATCCGCAAGTGGTTTAAGGCGGGGGTCCTGGAAGACGGGGTCGTGAACGTCAGTGACAAGGGGACCGGGCAGGGAGCGGTGATCTCACCGCTGCTTGCCAACATATACCTGCACTACGGGCTCGATCAGTGGGCCGAAGGCTGGCGACGGCATGAGGCCACGGGCGACATGATCATCGTGCGCTACGCCGACGACTTCATCGTTGGCTTCGAGTGCGAGAGCGACGCCCGGCGCTTTCTGGACGCGATGCGTGAGCGATTGGGGAAATTCGCGTTGTCGCTGCATCCCGAGAAGACCCGGCTGATCGAGTTTGGGCGCTCTGCGGCGGAAAACCGCGAGCGTCGTGGACTCGGAAAGCCGGAGACCTTCAACTTCCTGGGCTTCACCTTCATCTGCAGTAAGTCGCGTCGGGGCAAATTCCAAATCAAACGGAAATCTCGGCGTGACCGCATGCGGGCGAAGCTGCAAGTCATCAAACAGGAACTGCGGCAACGCATGCATCAGCCGATCCCCACACAGGGAAAATGGCTGAGACAGGTCGTCACCGGGTACTTTAACTACTACGCGGTGCCGACAAACAGTCTGGCGCTCGCCGCCTTCCGCTTCTTCGTCACCGAACTCTGGCAGCGCACGCTCCGGCGGCGTAGTCAGAAGGACGGCATGACATGGGAGCGGATCGCGCGACTCGCCAACGACTGGCTCCCCAAGCCGCACATCCTGCACCCCTGGCCGCAAGCACGCTTCGCCGTCACACACCCGAGGTGGGAGCCGTATGCGGGAATCCCGCTTGTACGGATCTGTGCGGGGGGCGCTCAGCAATGAGCGTCCCTACCGCAAATCGAGTACCGATGGTACGACGAAGGTCTTGCTAGCGACTAAGACGAACAGCGCCCAGGGCAGCACGCTCAAGGCGGTGCCGATCCGCTTCAGCCAGTGGCGGGTGCGCGCGGAATACCGTTGCGCCAGTGTATCAGCGGCGAGGTGAGCGCCGGTCCGCGTCGCGGCTGTAACACTGACCGCCACAAACAGCGCGAAAATGATCTGCCCAAAATCATTTGCCTGGCTGGAATACGCATGCACGATATCGCGGAGCGGCCATTGCAAAAAGAGGAGCACAACAAGCGGCAGTGCGAGCCACTGCGTTGCGGCAATAATCAAAGCGATCAGGCGGTCAAGCCGCTGCAGCCAGCCCATGGCTGCCCCCATGCATTCGCGATCCTCGCCCCCTGTGCTCATATTGCCCATACATGGCAGCGCTGGCAAATCGGGGGCTGCTAAACTTCTGGTGCTACAGCCAACCAAGTTCGAGTTGGTCATCAATCTCAAGACCGCCAAGGCGCTCGGCCTCACCGTGCCGCGAGGTGATCGAATAGGGATGCTGTTTGCTGCGGTGTGTTGGTCGTTAATGGCACATCGCGTCATATCGCTGCGCCGCAAGACTTGTCGCCTATTGGACCAACAACGGACATAGGTCGGCTCAGACGCTGGATGGATACGCAGCGAATGACCCAAAGCGGACATTCATGCACCTCTTTAATCCAGACTACCCACGGCAGCACATCTGACCGCACTCGACCGTGTTCATCCGGTTCCGGTTAATTCGAATATCCAAGCACAGCCCGCAATTCCGCTTTGGCACTCGCGAGATCGGCACGAAATAAGGGATTGCTCAGAAGGACGGCTGCTGTCGCAGCGGCCACCCGCCGACTGGCCTCAACGTCGCTCGGATAATGCACGCCTGCCAATACCCGATTGTCACCATACTGGACAGCCCGCGCCATCAGTTCCGCCGCCTTTTCCGGCACCATCTGTCCAATTATTATTCCCGTCAAATAACCGAAATTAGAATGACCGCTCGGATATGATCCGGTTTTCGGTAATGGGCCGATTGCATGCAAGTCGGGATTTGTGACAAAGGGTCGCGGCCGGTTCCAAACAGTCTTCGTGGGCAGCAATATCGCATCTGCCACCGCTTTCAACTGCTGGAAAAATTTTGAGGTCAGTGGCAATTCTGTCGCGGTAAAATGCGGTCCCAGCACATCCGCGAACCGGAAGATCGAAATCTCATTGTCCGCAATGGCGATTGCAGACTGCTCCGGCGTGCGGTCTTCCTGAGCTTGTATAACAGCCTGCATGTCTTTTTGCTGGGCGAGCGATCCTGCCGCCGGAGGAGGTGGCAACAGTGCAACGGCATCCACTTGTTCACGTGTGACAATACTGGCTTCGAACGCTGTTACCGGAGAGGACAGGACAAAAACTGCAAACGCGATTGGCAGAAAACTCAGACGGTTGAGGAGCTTCATCGATTTTGTCCCCGTACGTGCGTTGCTGTGCTCACAGAGTGCTCAGCATGAGTCAACTCATACAAGTGGAAGTCGTCGAAAAGGCTACGTCAAGTAGGAGTGCGTCCCCGAGGCCGAACTGAGCTGTTTCGAGCTAGCTCCGCGAGATGTGCTTCGCCTCGATAGCGCGCCCAATGAGGCGGAATCCGCAATTGATGTGGTGGGCGGCACCCGTTCCAGGCATCGAAGTGCCATAGGGTGGTTCGTCTGAGGTGGCGAAGGCGCTCGCTATTTTTGTGTAGCGCATGGGCCTCTTCCTGGCACTGAACGGACAAACAAGCCGCGCCGGAGTTTGTCGCCTATTGGCACCTAACGGACAAACCAGCCACACCGGGTTTTGTCGGCTTCTTCTCTAATCGGCCGTTCCGGGTCAAGCGCTTTCAGACTATCCACCCCTGCAGTGTCGATGTCGCTCACGGGCTCGTGCTTCTCTTCGGAATCGGCACCAAGGCCCTTCCATCATGGGATTCGAGGACGAGGCGGAACAATCTATTGGGCGGCCTTACCGTCAGACGACCGGCGGGTCCAAGCGACCAAGCGAACTCACCTCATCCATCGTCCCGTGAGGGACATCTTTCCACGGCTCGGTGGAATTCGATTTTTCTCCTATCGCATTTGATCCTGCACTGCTTTCATGCAGCTGCCGCGGCTTGTTCCCGGGTCCACTGGAACTCGGTGCCGTCAACCCAGATGCGGTGCATGATCACGGCTAACCGACGGGCGAGAGCCACGATTGCCTTCTTCATCCCGCGGCGCCTGGCGATCTGCATCGCCCAGGCCTTGAGCCAGGACCATTTCTTGGAACGCATCATGGCTTGAGCTGCTTCGTAGAGCATCGTCCGCATCATCTCATCGCCACAGCGCGATATTCTGCCGTCCCAATCGACCTCGCCCGATTGATACTTGGCGCAGGTCAGCCCAAACACTGCCCCGACGGACTTGGATTTGCGGAAGCGAGCCGGAATGTCGACGGTGGCGCGATAGGTCAGCGACACCACGGGGCCAACGCCGGGGGTCGTCATCAATCGCTGGCACACCTCGTCATCCCGGACGATGGCCAGCAGGCGGCGATGCAGGATGACGATCTGTTCGCGCAAGACCCGCCGGACAATGAGCATCGGTTCGACCAGAACCGCCAAGTCGGGGAGGTTCTCAACAAGCTTCCTGATGCGGGCCTCGAACTTCACCTTCCCAACCATGCCGACCTTGAGGCCGAAGTTGCGCAACGTACCGCGCAGGTCATTGTCGATGGCAATGGCCTTGGACAGCAGCAACTGGCGATGGGTCAGCAGCATCCGCAGTTTCTGACTGCGTAGTGTCTTCACATGCACCGGGCGGTAAATCCCCGCCCGCATCATTTGCGCCATGCCGCGTGCATCGTTGCGGTCGGTCTTGTTGATCTGTGCCTTTAACACCGCCCGCATGTGCCGCGTCTCGACGCAGATCACCGGCAAGCCGGCTTCGGCCAGCGCACTGAAAAGCCATTGCGACAGTGGCCCAGCTTCCAATCCGATCCGCTTGAACTGGTAGGCGGGGTTCTTCAGCACCGAAAGAAGTGCCTCAGGTTCGCTCGCTACCTTTACTTCCCGCACGATCCTGCCTGTGTCATCCACAATGCAGACGCTGGTCTCCTTGACTGAAACATCTAGTCCAGCAAAATGGTCCATGCTGCGCTTCTCCTTCTGATGCTTGAGGCCCGTAACTACGGTGACCTCGTTTCACCATCAGCCTGAAGCGCAGCACCCAAAATCTTCAGCTATCCACAAGCTGCCGGCCGATTACCCCATCTATTGGACTAACAGCGGACATTGGTCGGCCCGGACGCTGATTAGATACGCAGCGATTGACCCGAAGCGGACTCAGTGCCTGTGCGCAACACTTGTGTTGCGCGGCGTGTCGGTAGCTGGCGCGTAACGTTGTGCGCTGCAATATTTGCTTGATGGCGCCATACGTATTCCGGAATTCCAGTTGACCACGGAGACCTTATCGTTCGCCTTGTCACTTGGGCCATGAAGGGCACCGACGAAGCATCGGCCGATTGACATCAAGGTGGGCGTTGGATCAGCGTTCATAAGAGCTATTGGCTGTAGAGGACGTCCGCATGACCACCGCGCAGCACGAACTGGTGCTCTACAGCCGGGACGAGCACGTAGTCACGATCACGCTCAATCGGCCCGAGAAGCGCAACGCATTCAACGCGGAGCTTGTCAAAGAACTAAGGGCTGCACTGCTTCGGTTTGAGGCCGATGATGATGCATTCGTCGCCGTTATGACCGGTTCAGGACCCTGTTTTTCGAGCGGGGCTGACGTCGGCGAACGACAGATCCGATCCGTTGCGGAGTTCGATCGACTTGGCGGTCCACAAGAGCCGGATGCTCACACGGCCGATCTTCTCGCTCGACTGCCGAAGTCGAAGCCGATCGTTGCAGCCGTACACGGGGTCGTGATGGGGCTGGGTATAGGTGTCGCTTTCGAGTGCGACTTGGTCGTTGCCGATAGCCAGACACGTTTTCAGATCACCGAAACACCGCGCGGGCTCGGCGGTGCTCGCTTCTGGGCTTTGCTCCATTTCTGCGGCGGAGGCAGCTTCGCGACGGAGGTGGCTCTCACCGGGCGCTTTTTTTCGGCTGCCGAAGCGGCCGCGGTGGGAATCGTCGGTTCTATTGCTCCGCCCGGTTCGGTCGTCGAGACAGCTACAGCTCTCGCCCGCCAGATCGCAGCCAATCCGCCTCTGAGCGTGCAAGCAACCGTACGAGCACGCCGCTGGTTCATGGATCAAGCTGAGCGAGCGGCGATGGCGATTACAGATCCGATGAAGCTTTATCTGACAGAAGACTTTCGCGAAGCGCTCGCAGCGCACCTCGATAAACGTAAGCCGCGGCCTTTTCGGGGACGATGATGATCCAATCGCGTGCATGGAAGTTCGAGGGCGGGCGTACCGAGATGAATTGGTTCAAATCACTTTGGGGTGGGGCTGCCAACCGCGGTCGATCGGATAACGAGACGATCCCGCAGCGAATACGGCGTCATGTCGAGCGTCGTGGCAGTACTCCCGCCGTCTGGTTCGCTCCCGATCGATTCTGCAGCTATAGCCAGATGGACGAGAACGCTACCGTCATTTCCCAAGCGTTGAAAGCTGCGTCAGGCGCATCAATTCCTCGGGTGTGCTTTCCAATGCCTCGCGGCTCGTCTGCACTCTACGGTTTTCTAGGCGCAATCGAGTGCGGTACCTGCTGTCCACTGGACGGAAAGCTCAGGCAAAACGAGTTTGACGAGGCTTACTCGGTCCTGTTGCCGGATGTCGTGCTGAGCAGCGAATCTCAATCGATAGGCGTGAAAGCAGCCGCTGCCGCAGGCTTAGCCGTCGTCATCTACGAAATTTCCTCGGATCACGGCAACTGTCGCATCGTCGACGTGAGGCCCGCCAGAAACATGCAGCGTTCTGATCGCCTTATGACCTTGACGTCGGGAGAAGCGCCGGCCGTTCTGATGCGCACATCCGGGACGACAGCGCAGCCCAAGCTCGTCGGGCTTACGCATGCCAACGTCCTGGCTGCGACAGACACGATGCAGGTGGCGTTCGAACTCACCGAAAGCGACATTTGTCTAACGCCGATGCCACTGCATCACGTGCATGGGTTGATAGCGGCAGCCCTTTCAGCGCTCTCTGCCGGCTCATCGATCCATTGCTGCGAAACGTTCTCGCCTCGATCGTTCGATCAGGCATTACGGGACTACGCGCCGACGTGGCTTACGGCAGCGCCCGCGCTGCACATCGCTATGAGCGACTACTATGCGGGACAAAATTCTAGGCCGAGTATTCGTACGCTGCGATGCTTTCGCTCATCGTCCGCGCCGCTTCCGCCTGCATCGATAGCGCGCTTGGAAGAGCTTTACGCCGCGCCGCTGCTGGAAACGTATGGGCTCACCGAGACCGCCTCAACCTTGTGTTCGAACCGACTGCCCCCAGGGAAGCGCAAGCCCGGCTCTGTTGGACAAGCAATTAGCGCGGACTTGAAAATCGTCGATCCGGAGGGGCGTGAATTATCTGCGGGCCAGGACGGCGAGGTGATCTTGAAAGGTCCCGGTGTGATCAGGGAGTACGTCGGAACTCAGCCAGCGGACGCGTTTATCGACGGGTACTTGCGCACCGGCGACATCGGACGCGTCGACGGAGACGGTTATTTGTACATCGTTGGTCGATTGAAAGAGGTCATCAAGAGAGGCGGGCACTCAGTCTTTCCGCTGGAGATAGACAACGCATTGCTGGATCATCCGGCTGTCGCCGAGGCGGTGACGTTTTCGATCCCTCACCCGACCCTCGGCGAGGACGTTCTCGCCGCCATAGTCCCGAAAGCAGGTTCCGTTGTACTTCCCTCAAGCATCCGTGAAAGTGTTACCGAGGTCTTGAGCGGCTATAAAGTTCCGACGCGAATTCTCGTAGTTGAAGCAATACCCCGCAATGCTATCGGGAAGGTGTTGCGGCGCGATATGCCGTCCCTATTGGCGAAACAGCTGGCGCCCGCTCGGATAGCGGCGACCCAACCCACCGAGCAGATACTACTGGCAATTTGGCTGGAGATCATCCAACGCGATGACATCGGCGTCACAGACAACGTTTTCGAGTTCGGCGCAGATCCGCTCCGAGCCGAGATGGCTGCGGCCAAGATTGATCAGCGCTTCGGCGTCCGCTTTTCATTGAAACAGATTTTCGCACAACCGACGGTGAAGGAGCAAGCTGTGCTCCTCGATAACAAGGGTGCGCATCATGCCCGCCTACCAGCTTGATCAGTTTCTTCCTGACATCGACCCGTCGTGCTGGATTGCGCCGTGTGCAACGATCATAGGAAATGTGGTCGTCGGCTCCGGATCGAGTATCTGGTTCGGATCAGTGGTGCGAGGCGACAACGAGCCGATCGTTATTGGTGAGCGGATCAACATCCAGGATGGATGTATCCTGCACAGCGATCCTGGCAGCCCGTTGCGTATCGGAAACGATACAACGGTAGGACATCGCGCCGTCGTACATGGATGCACCATCGGGACTGCATCCGTTGCCGACCGTCCGCGCCTCGATGCGACGACCGCGTCGCGATAGCTCCGACACACCAAACCTCATGCTGCGCTGCGGCAACTATTGCTCCGCAACCCCGTGTGATCGCATGCACACAAAGCACACGTAGTCAGATCATCCGAGTTTGAGTGCGACAGCTCCTGGCACTTCGCGGACAAACCAACCGCACCCGCGTTTGTCCGCTATCGCCGAAGCAGGGATAAGTTTGCGGGAGGAATTAAGACAACGAGCGTGATATCAAGAGGGGCAGACAGATAGGCCGCTGCAGGCCGCGAGGGTGTAGTTCGCAACCTTCTCCCTCGCCGTACCCGCTGCAGCTTCTAACGCCTCATCGGAGACATCGAAGATAAGGACCTCTTGTTCGGTCAGTTCAATTTCCATCGTGGTTCCAGTCATGGCACTGATCCCTTCTTTTGATCGCATGTTGTTTGAACGACGGTCTTGACCACTAGATCGGCAGTGAGTGGCAAATATTCCCCGTCTCTCCGTCGAAGGTAACCCAGTTTCTTTAAACTGACCGCCACTCTCGGGG
The DNA here is from genome assembly GCA_963739075.1 of uncultured Alphaproteobacteria bacterium. GTDB lineage: Bacteria > Pseudomonadota > Alphaproteobacteria > Rhizobiales > Xanthobacteraceae > Pseudolabrys. The sequence goes on from CAVTZC010000006.1 coordinate 84,298, forward strand.
GAGAGCGTGGGGGTCGAAGGAGGATTGGGTAACGGAGCGAGCAAAGGGATAAAGCTCACTCGGTCATCGGCAAGCTACAGCGGATTCGGTTGAAGCTTCTGTGACAAGCATCACACCCCGATTGCGAAATGTTGGGGCGGTCAGGTCGGCGACAACCCCGCCAGCCCGCGGCACTTCCGGATCGCCCCAGTCAAGTCCAAGGCTGGGGCTGCGCTGCTTCACGCCAAACGGACAAGACGCGGGCGTTTAAGCCGCGGTTACTGCAAAAACATAAACGCAAGGATGCCTAAGACAACGACGCCGGCGACAACTCCATACGTCACACGGTCAGCCATGCTCATGGTGTGAGGCGGAGCGATGATTTTGGTCATGTCCCGAACCTTTTCAATGAAACGATGCGACGGTACACGCCCGGCAGCCGCACAATGCAGGTCGTCAAGAACATAATAAAATTTAAGACACAAAAGCTGCTCAACCGCATTGACCTGTCTCAAGAGCAAATAGCGACTCTAGACTACCCAGAGAGCGATAGCGAGCAGAGCCCGCACATTGGTCGTCCAAAGAGTATTCCCGGCCGACAACCGAAACCGGCGGAAACCTATAGGCGGAACTATTAAGCGCAAACCACAATAGGCCGCACCCGTTGCGACGCGATTGAGAGTACTGGCCAGTTTTGACCCTCAGTGTCCTATTTTGAATGTGGCAGTTGATTTCGGTCAATTACCAACTTTGGCGCGTTGTTTAGAAAAATCGCCTCTCAGCCGGTTGTGGGGACCCATATGTCGGAACAAATGCTGCTCGGAATAATAGCTGCGTTGACGCCATCCCTTCTCGCCGTCGCGTGGTTTGTTTGGCAATCTCGCAATCTTGAAATTTAGGCCGCCTCCATGCTCAGACCTCTCCCGAGATGTTCCAAATGTAGTGAGCCGATGCGCTTCGTTCGGAGTTTGCCAGCAGTTGCACGGCATCCTGAACTGCAGAGTTTCGAATGCCGCAGTTGTCGCGAAGCCATGACCGTCGCCGTGGACGATAACGGTACGAAATATGGCTTTAGGTCCGCAGCGAGGTATCGCGCGGCCTAGCTTCTTTCGACCCACCGCGCCTTAAAATCCGCCATCGCTTGCTCACGGCTCGCCGCATAGCCTCGATCATGCGGGTATTGCGGCACCCGCGCCGTGATCGTCCAAAACCAACGGCGATCTTCCGGCGCAGCGTAGGTCCACAAGATGCGGCCGACGTGCCGCTCGCCGTCGAACACGTCGTAATCATCGTCCGACCATTGGCCGTCCGGTCGGGACTTGTTGGCTCGTTTAAGAATGAGAATTACGGAGACGCGCGTCCCGCATGTGTGGGCATTCAAGCTCACGAAGCAGCGCCCATGCTTTGATCAAATTTTCCCCTGATTACAGGACAGGAAAGCTTATACCCGCCCGCGAGGGCATCGGTCACGTCTGCATTAACGTCTACTACAGCCGAACAATTCGGACATTTCACAATCGTTTTTCCGGCCTCCATGTCGCAATCTACCGTGCGACCTCAGAGAATGCTCGTGCGTCGGTAGTCCTGCCGAAGATACGCCTTGAAATTAGCCATCAAGGCCTCGCGCATTTCCTATGCTGCGCACACCGAAGGCAATGGATCGTTGAACTCTATTCTGCTAGACGGTACCTGTTCACTTTTTCATGGGGGCTAATATGGCGAAGCGTAAACTGCGGGCTTGGACGAAGAAAGACTTTGCCGAGCTTAAGGCGCATTCAAAATCCAGAACGCCGGTATCGAAGATTTCAAAAGTGATGAAAAGAACCATAGGGGCGTTAAGACGGAAGGCTGGGATTTTGGGGATCGGACTAGGTCATCAGCATTAGGCACTGGTCGGATTTGGAGAGACCGCCGCGAGCCGGTCTTTCTGTTTTGAGGGGCTAGCAAGAGGCTCCCGTTTTAGCGTCATGAGGTGCCAGCCGCTTTTGGTGTTGCGGTCAGTTCAATGTAGGCGGAAAGAAATCGGACTGAACGGCTCCAAGATATTGGACACCGACCTGCGTGTCGGAGCGCCAGACCATCCGGCAATGGCGGCGCCTCGTCCTGTCTTTACTAAGGACGAGCCAAAATTCCTTTGGCAATTCGGCGGGGGATGCCACCATGACCCGGGCGCCGTCCTCGGAAACGTCCAAGACGGTGCAGGAACGCGGTTGCGAGCCGTCACCGACGTCAATCCAGGCTGGGAAATCCACGTATTCCCGTATTGAGCGGCGCTGCTCGATGAATGTCCGCTTGAAGCGCGCGAATGCTTGAAACAAAGACATGGCTGCCTCCCGGTGAAGCGTCAGTCACATCAAGCGCGGCCACCCCGGATGTTGCCCAGCATAGGCGGTGCCATTTACCGGGATGTTAAAGAGAACTAGCAACTTTTAACTGGGGGAGAGCCGGGCGGTTTTTCTGTTTTTCAACGGCGGCACTATTTCAGTCGATGGCGCACCATAAGCCGTGAAATTACAAATTTCCCGGTCCCATTGGCGCGCATGTTGCCGAGGGTCATGGGCGACATTTCTGCATCGGCGTCGAGATTATCATCTGCGTGCGTAAGCATAGCTATCGCCAATTACGGCCAGAAAAATCATCGCCACTACCAGACCGATCCATCCAAGGCATATCAATGTCAGAAAGTTGAAAAACACTCCTGTCCCGCTCCAAATATGCCAAATCCAATAGAGTTGACTTAGAAATGGGAAAATCAATGAAAGCAGCACCGCAAAAAGGCTGCTGAGATAGGCGATGTAAAGCGTCAGCAAATAGATTGCGAGGCCCAGAATAAAAACTGAGACCATGCAAATTCTAAAGATTGCCCCTAGAAATTGGTGCATTCGCAACTTGCCGATGGTCATGGGTAGATTATTTTGAAAAATCATTGGCTCGCAACACCACTGGCCGGTTCGCTTGGTTCGGTTCCTCGAAGTACTTACGCGATGCTCGCTCTTCAATTATTTCACGTAGTCGCATAAACTGATCTACACGCTGATCTGGCCTTATGTGACGCCGATCTTCGAGATCGTCCATTGCTTCACTGCTGATCGCGCACAGAATGACCTTGCCCTGATTGAGCATCGTGAACTCAACGACCGACCGATTGAAGTCGTAACCCCGGACCTCGCCTTGCTGTAGCGGCATTGCAAATGCTCCATTTCGGAGGGCTTCACTGCCACATCGGATACTCGATGCGGCTAATCGCGTTTTATCGCCGCAATTTTTTTGCGGTGCGCCGCCTTCCTCGCCTTTCTGGCTTTCTTAGTTTTGTTTTTTGGCCCGTAGGCAATGACCGCACTGATGATCTTGTTCAAAAGGTCTAGCGGGCTGTTCATGGTCTGTGACCTTCGCTCTCGTGTAGGCGCTGATAATATTCCATCTCGTTTGGGGAGTTCTGGGGCTGATGAAGCAGCTTGGGGGGGCGCTCCCGAGATCACATAACCCGTGGCAGATCAGGGCACCGGGCGGCGCACTGGTCGCTCAGATTGCCAGCCTTCTTTTTCGGACAATCGGCGGTGATCTTGGCGCGCCAATCGATCACCTTTGCATCGCGCCCTCGTTGCTCAATCCGCTGCTTAGTGAAATTCTCGGTTATTCTTTACCGCTGGCTGCTCGCTCGGCGTGGCGGGCCGAAATGCAATATTGCATTTATTTTGGATCGAGGCGTGCTCGATGGCATCCATTTCGCCCTTTAACTGCGCCAACTCGGCGGGGGCGTGTCGTTTGCTTTGGGCGTCGACAATGTTGGCCAGTATATGATTAGGCCCGCAGCCATTGCCAGCTTGTCAATTGTGGCATTCTGATCCTGCACCCCAGCCGCTTGAGCGGCGCGTGACGATACGCGCTGTGCTTCCTCGACTAATTGAGTGCAGTTGTAGCTATCGTAGGCGATAGGCGAAACGGAAGTCGCGCCAACCTGATCGGCATCCTTAGTGCAGGCGGCAACGACTAGGCTGCAAGCCACAACAATCCAAGTTTCACGCATACCCCCCCCGCACGGGACATCATTGAAGAACTGGAGGCCGAGAGTAGCCTGATGCACTCGTTGATATTGGCTCAGTTTGGAATAAGGCAGTCAACTAAGCTTGCCTAGTGATCCATCAAATGTGCCGCCGCGCCACCGCATAGCGACCCTTGCGCCCTGTTATGCGCGTTCTCGACAGGTCGTCCCTAATCTCTCGGTCCCTCGACCTTGTTATCCACAATCTTTCGCGCTTCTGCAAAGGCTTCGGCCGGAGTAGGGAGCGGCATCGTTGCGGCCAGCCTTAGCCCGTCTTCATCGTATATCGTCACGACAAAACCGGCTTGCCGATTGAGATCGAGACGGTGGAAATTGTAGGTCTCGGACTTGAGGATCATGGCTTGCGCTCCCACGCCGCCTTGAAATCCGCCATCACGCGGCTGTTATTTTGGGATGACAGGCGTTGGCTAATTGGAACCTACGAGACTTACCTAGGCACTTCCTGGCGTGGGAAGCGATACAGACTTAGCCTTAATTCTTGTCCAAGTTGATTTTCCGCTCTTATCGGTTTGCCACCCAAGAAAGAAAAACACGCAGGCCAATAGCAGGCAGGCGGGAGCAACCATTGTCTTTGCTACATACGCCGCTGGCGGAACATCGACATAAAATAATGCATTTATCCAGACACTAAGGGCGGCACTCAAAATGAAGGCACCCACCGAATAAAAAGTTGTGGCCTGCGTATTACGGGTAGCAAGTGAGTCAAACTCAGATTCTGGCACCGCATATATTTTCATTCTTCGCTCAACGTATAACGGAATCAAACTTGAGCCGAGCTGCAGCTGATTAGGTTCGTTCTGAGACAGGGGCTGATCGATCATGTCAGCCTCCACTTGGGCGAGTAATGGTACCAGTAGCGCTGAGGATGCCTTCGCCGCCAAAACCAGCACCGGTCATAGGCGGCAATATACCCAGAGTTACTGCGTTGAATTGAATCGTGTAGCCGCAAGGCTCCGATATGAGCAACACAGAGGGATAAGCGCCGGCTGCGAAACCACGCATCCCTTCAGTTATGATCGGAGCCTCAACAACGTGGTCGCCGATAAGCCATTTATTGCTGCCACAGATGGGGCAATTCTTTGCGCTCCCAGTCCATAACCGATCAATCTTTTGGCGAATTTCGCTCTTTTCAGTTTCGCTCAACTTCCCGCTAGAATTCGGCATGACCCCACCCATTCATAAGGATTGGGAAGTCTAGCTTTATTGCTGGGGACCAGGGGAGTCCGATTAAACGCATCTCCGTTAGGCCACCTCAGAAATCGAAATGTGACCGGTTGATGTGCTGGCTATTTGACCGATCCATTTGCGCCATCTGGATGATTTCACCGGTGCTGTATAGCGCGTACCGGCAGTATTGACCTGACCGAGGCAAGCTAGCCGCTGCTGGCGTTGTCCCGCTCGCCTGGTGGTTACGGTACCCGTGGCAGATCAGGGCACCGAGCGGCGCACCGGTCGCTCATATTGCCAGCCTGCTTTTTCGGACATTCGGCGATGATCTCGCCGAGCCAATCGATCACCTTAACGTCGCGTCCGCGCTGTTCGACCAAGCGCGCAAATTATCCCGTTCGGCTCCATGCCGCCTTGAAATCCGCCATCGCCTGCTCACGGCTCGCCGCGTAGCCTCAATCATGCGGGTATTGCGGCACCCGCGCCGTGATTGCCCAGAACTAGCGGCGATCTGGCGCAGCGTAGGTCCACAAGATGCGGCCGATGTGCTGTTCGCCATCGAACACGTTGTAGTCGCCGCCCGACCATTCGCCGTCGGGGCGGTGCTTGGACGCGCGTTTGAGGGGGGAGCATACGGAGACACCATCCGGCAACATCATCCATGCTTCAATTTCTTAATTTCAGCATCGCTCGCGTCCCGCATGTGTCGGCATTCCAGCTTACGGAGCAGCGCCCGTTCTTTGATCACCTTTTCCCTGATTACAGGACAGAAAAGCTTATACCCGCCCGCGAGGGCATCGGTCCCGTCTGCATTAAGGTCTAGTACAGCCGAACAATTTGGGCATTTCACAATCATTTTTTCGTCTTCCGTGTCACAATCTACAGCGCGACCTCTGAGAATACTCGGCCGCCTCACTGAGGGATTATTGCTGTGGCGTTCTCACACCACGCGGCGAGCGTGCGCACGCGGTTGGCGCACATGCTGCCGAGAGTCATGGGGGTCGGTGTCTGCATCGGTGTCGAGCTAGAATATTGCACGGTAAGCAAACGATATTTCGATTATTATTTCCGGTCGGCCGCTTCGGCGAAGCGGATACGTGCGGCTAGGCCTAGTGTACGACGACCGTTAATGTGTCACGCCACTTCTGTCCATTGGGATTAGAAACCGTATAAGAAAAGTGGTCAGCCCCGCGATAGCCGGTTGCTGGCGTGTAATAGATTTCAACGCAATGTCGCGGCAACGTAGGACATTGTTTGCCGATTCGAACTTCGCCGACGCGGGTGAAAACGTTGTTGCTCATCGTATGCCCGAAACTAATCGTTCCGCCACTTGGCGGCGCGGTCACGTCGATTTGCGGAAGTGCAGTTTCGGTACATGTTGTCTGGTTCAGGCCGGAGCAATATGCGTGGGCAGCTACTTTCTGGCCCGACGCCGTTTGTGTTTGCCAGGTCCGCGACATCGCCGAGGTAGCGACAAGCGTGGCGAATATCGAAAGCGATACCAAAACCAGGCTCAGTCGCATTGTTCTCATCGATGATCGCCTAAGTTTGGCTACATATTCATAAGCAGTAGGCCGGCATCCCGATTGAGCTGCCAGTTCCAGCGTAATCCTGCAGCGACTTGGAATTCCTTGCAATCCTGAAACAGAGATTACCAGGGTGCTGGATGGTCGGTAGACCACATCGAAGGCTGGTATTGGTGGCTTCCGAGGTTGATAAGAAAAGCCCCACACATAGAAGTGGCGGGGCTGAGTTTGCAGCGTTAGTCGAACGCTGAGGTGTGGGTGTTGTATTTAATGGGGAAGTGATTTGTGGTCCGCTCACGAATGATCAGTGAGCAGTCTTCCAAAACTTGTGGCGCCTTTGAGCAAGATGGAACTCTTCGGGTTCCATGATTAAACTTATTTATTAAACCTCGCTTTCCTGGGATTACGGCATAGATAACGTTTGTTGGTTGAATGACGACATTCAAGCAACGTTTCACAAGATATTTGGAGTAATTGCCATGACGAACGCACAACATGCGAACGAAAACCTGACAATCCACATCAAGGTCAAAGACTACGCCACATGGCGTCCGGCTTATGATGGACAAGAGAAGAACCGCCTCTCCGCAGGTGTCACGAATGGGAGAGTGTTCCGCAACGCCCAAGACCCGAATGACATTGTGATCCTGCAGGATGTTGCCGACGTGGCAAAGGCCCGCACCTGGTTGGGCTCGGATGACCTGAAGGCGACGATGCAGAAGAGCGGCGTGGTCGGTTCACCTAAGGTCCGCTTCGCTGCCGCGGCCTAAGTCGTAGCGGAATCAGATCGTAGCCGGAATGACGCGTATCGTGAGTGCTTTGTTGCGTTCCCATTCCGAAGATGGAAGCCCCGGTGTGTCCTGGTCCCCAGCGCGCGCCGGGGCTTTTCATTACATTTGAAGTCAGAGAATTTTGCTGGTTGAGACTCTTACCGGTTCTCGGTTAGTTGCACTTCGCCAACATGCACAAGCATCCTACAAATGTCCGTTGTCGGGGGTGGACCGGACCTTTCGCGGATATCACGAAACCGTCGCTAATGGCAGATTTTGTTGCAGAAGTCGGCGATTGTGATCGCGAGGTGATTGCCTCGATTTGTTGGAACGGCTCCCGATCAACCGCCTCTTGGAGGACGGCAGCATCGACCTGGCTGATACTTCTTGCCCCCATTGGTCACGCAGGACATGCATCGACCTCTGGTGGTGGCCTGGCCATAAATTTTGCGAGCCGACGTAAGTTCTGGGCGATGGCCGCAAGTGTAAACTCGAACTGAGCACCGCTCGGCCCACGTAACCGCAGACGTCCGAGCCTCAGAATGCGCTTGAGATGGGCGAACAGCATCTCAATACGTTTTCGATCACGACAAGATTGCTCAAAGGCGCTGGTGCGGGCGATCGCACGAGCAACGTCACGGGCCTCCTCGTAGATGCTGCGGAGAAGCTTACGTGATATATCCTTCGGACAGCATTGCATCTTCAATGAGCAGATATCGCAATCGAGTTTACTGGCGCGGTACGGGCGCAAGTCATCGTCTCTAATCCTGCCAGTCGTGGTGAGAAGCTTGCCCGCCGGACAGGCGTAAACGTCGCGCACCTTGTCATAGGTGAAATCCTCGCGCGAGAAGATGCTCTCTTCGCGTTTAGCCATGTCGATGACTGGAATGTGCGGCGCAATCTTCTTGTCATTGACAAGCCAATCAAGGGTCGGCGCCGACCCATACGCTGTATCGGCCGCGAGTTGTTTAGGCTTCAATCCAAAGCGTCTCTCGGTCCGATCAATCATGGTCTTGGCCGCGCCCACCTCGGCCTGGCGAATGGCACGAGAAGCTTCGACATCCATGATGATGCCGCACTTCAAGTCGATCAGATAGTTGTCGGCATAGGCGAAGAAGGCCGGTCCCCGCATTGCGCCCGTCCATTGCGCGGCTGGATCAGATGGCGAGATGAACTTCGGCCTAACCTTGCTTGCTGCACCGAAGGCCGCGTCATCGAGGGTTGCCAGATACTCCTTCACGGCGCGGCTCGCCGTCTCGGGATCGCGCGTCTTTTGCCATTCTGAGCCTGGGATCGAGCGCTGTTTGTTGGCGTCAGCCTGGATCAGGCTCGCATCGACTGCAAAACCTTCTCCGCCAACGAGATCGGCCGCAATACACGCCCCGACGACACGCTCAAATACCCGGCGGAAGATGTCGCTGTCGCGGAAGCGCTCATTGCGTGCCCGCGAGAACACTGAATGATCCGGGATCTTGTGCTCAATGCCGAGCTTGCAAAACCAACGATAGGCAAGGTTCACCTGCACCTCGCGGCACAGCAGCCGCTCGGAACGCAGGCCAAAGACATAACCGATGGTCAGCATCCGGATCATAAGCACCGGATCAACCGAGGGCCGGCCGAGCGTTGGATAGTGCGGCGCGAGTTCTGTGTAGGCCCATGATAGATCGAGAACGGCGTCGATCTTGCGTACCAAATGATCATCAGGAACCGCCTCGTCGAGGCGGAATTCATAGAACAGAGGCCCCTGATCGTTGTTCTGACGTCCCATCATTGCTCGTCTCCGACAAAAATTGTCGTCAGGAGACGGAATCACTGTTCGCCAAAGCCTTCAAATCACTTCTGCAACAAAATCGGCACTTCGCGGACAAACCAATCGCGCCCGCGTTTGTCCTATTGGACATGAGCGGACAAATGGCGGGAGCGATGTCTCGGTTACTACAATTTTATCAGCAATGCTGACCCATTGATCTATATCATCACACGTAGCCTTTGGTGCCTCGGGGAATTAAAGCTCCTGCCATTTTAGAATGTCTTCGGGGCTTTGAAGCACCCTGAGAACGTCATTTTCGCCACCGGCAAAGGCGATAATGGTGGCCTTGTCGCTCTCGATCCATCTTATCGACATTGCAATATCGACGTTCACATAGACGGGTTTCTCATCGCCCTTGTGTGTGCATTTGACCCAATTAGCCATTGGATTTCTCCATTTGTAAGCCTCGTCGTAGGCCCCTTGTAGGCTTCCCTATAAGCTTCGTCAGTGGCTGAAGTTAACTTTTGCGGGAGGGAACCTTTTCTGCACGCATCCGTTGAAATGATGGACTTGGCCGCCGATCTTAGGAGGGTCGTATGTGGCTCTACGTCGAGACGTGGCTTCCCTTACTGTCAATCAGTTTGACTGCTGCAATCTGCTTTGGCGTAACGTCATTCGTTATGAGACAGAAAACACCTCGTACTGGCCTCTTTTGAGAATGCTTGATTTGTCTCGATGAGGCGAACCCTGAATTAGGGGCGGTCCGCTCCCTAAGCTGCGGTGTCGGCCTCTGCGGGCAAAAAATGTCCAAGGAGGTGCCAAATGACAACGGACAGCAATTACTACGACAACACGCCGTTGAGCACCCAGGAGGCGAATATGGCAGGAAACGACGATCCTTTTCTCCTCACTGAAATCATGAGCCACGGCTTTGAGCAAACGCGCAAAGCAATGGAGAGCTACGCAGATTTGTTTCAAAAAACAATGAAAGCCTCTCCATTGTTTGACGCCGACCTTAACAACCGGACTAACACTTACATTCAAAAAAATATCGCTGCTGCTAACGAGTTTATAAGGAAACTCTCGGAAGCCAAGGATGTTCAATCTTTGTGGCGGATTGAGAGTGATTTCATGCAAACGCAATGGAATAACTACATTGAACAGATGAAGGACCTAGGTGAGACCGTCACTAAAGGTGCGACGGGTGTGCTCAAAGATTCTTCTTGAGGGTTGAAGGAATCGCTGCGGCGCCAAAACAAACCAATCGGCACATTGCGCCCTTTTTGACCCACGCCCTGAAAGATCGCTATCGGACTAACAACAGACAAAGACTGAAAAATGGGCCGGATGGCTAGGCCATCAATGACCCACAGCGGACGCTTCCCGTCTGAAGGGCTAGTCAAACGATTTCAATTTCCAGCCCGTCGCTGGCTGCCTCACAATCTTGCAATTCGCTCATTCTCCCCAACATGTCGGGCGACATGTGCGTCAAGATTAGCCGTTTGGCACCGATCATCGGTAGCTTCTCGCGCAGAGTTATGTAGTCCAAATGAAACCGTACCTTGCGCTCGAAACAATACGCTTCTGCAATTAGCAGATCGGCGTTGTGGCCTGCGGCGAGCAACGCGTCGACCCACTCAGTGTCGCCTGTGTACGTTAGGACCTTGCCGTCACATTCGATCCGAAGCGCCAGAGATGGTGTTCCGCTGGGATGCATTACGGCGTACCCTGAGACGCGCACGCCAGTCGATCCAACGTCAACCGGACGCTCGGGCGATACCTCAATCAGCTCAATCGGGAATTTACGCTCCACCTTTGTCGAACCGGGAAAATGAGCCTCCATTAAAGCATCGAGCCTCGCGCCTAAGCCCTTTGGGCCAGCAATCAAAAGCGGGCGCGTGCGTCGGCTGACTAGTTGCGCATCTAGAATGAAAAACGGCAGACCGCCAAAGTGATCGGCGTGCAAGTGAGAGAGTATGATTGCGCCGACGCTATTTGGATCAACGCCGAAGCGCCGGATCGAGATCATTGCAGATGCACCACAGTCGATCAGGAAACTCGCATCGCCGCGATTGACCAAAAAACAAGTATTGAGGCAGCCACCGGAGCCAAATGCGTCACCGCAACCGAGGAATTTTACCTGCATTGGCCAAGCCTCCGTGGGTGTCTGTAGTATCGTTGCAGTCTGGCAAGATAGCCATTGTCGGGGGAACGGCGGAAATCAAGTGAATGGCGGAATGTCGGCTTTTGGCACTTCGCGTCATTTCGCTGCGCTGCCAAAGTTTGTCGGTTATTGGGGCAACAACGGACATTGGCTGAAACCGGCGCGGCCCTCAATCAGTACTCGTCGGCGAGCATGATCGTGATCACCCGCTCGGTGACCGTCGGATCGGCTGGATCGGGGGAATGGTAAGTGAGGGTGCGATCAAAATAATCAACCTTGAAAAAGATCGTCTCTCCCTCTGCCTCGAATGACCCGAAGTCGTGCTCTTCATACGGATCATTGGCGTGGCAGAAGTCATCGAACACGGCGACTGTCTGGACAATTCGCTCGACAGCTTCTTGGCCGAGGGCAGCAATGCCCGGGGTGATGACGGCGCCGCCACCAATTAGAAACTTACGCAGCTCGTCGTTGAGGGTGCGAATCTGCTGAGTTTGGTTGGTCATGACATTTCTCCATGTATGAAAAGCTGAGTGGCATCTCGGGCTGCCTGGGAGCAGCCCGAGGTATGAGCGCCAGTCGAATTGTTAGGAGGTCGCCGGGCCAATTAAGGCGACAGCCGTCACCGGCACGGTAAAGTTTGGGAAACCGGGGTAGTCGCGGGACCGCAGCGTGACTTTGTCGCCCTTCCGGCCAACGACAATCGCTTCGTACCAACCTTCGATCAGGCTATCTTGGGCGAGGACGACGTGCCCTGGCTTGATGGCGTCCCAATACGTGCTGGGGAAATCAATTCCGGTTGGGTCGCCCGGGTCCTGTCCAGCTTCACCGTGCGGATTAATGGTGGCGACGACTTTCTCGTACAGGTCTTCTCGGATTGGCGGGACCATCGCTGGGCCAGCTGCATGGATTTGGCCAGCCGGAAGGTTGGCGATGAGATCGGCTGCAGTCCCGTTGGCAACCTCAATGACGTTGAGGCGTAGCTGCTTGGCAGCGGCTCGCGCCTGGTCGGCCTGGGTATGGGGGAACCAGGCCGCGTGGGGCCGCCAATTACTGTCGAGGCCGAACACAACGACCTTCCCTGCTGTGGCAGAATTTGGCTTGGTACCTGACTTCTGGGTCATGACGTTCTCCTGGAATTTAAAAGGGGCCCGACGGCCCCTTGGTTTCATTGATCACTGACAGCCGCGACAGTGCGGCCCAGCCGTTCACGTTGACGGGAACACGCCGTCAGCCGACTGCAGCTATTTTACTTATAGATGCATAAAGTATTGTACACAACCTATAGTAGAAGTCAAGCGTCGCTCAAAATGCCTGTTTTTTCGGGCTTTTTCGGCTCGGCGTGCAAAACGAGCCGATCACAGCGGCTGTACAGCTGGCACCACATGTTTGTGCAGCGGCCACGGTCGTCGATCTGATTGCCGTTGCAAATGTCGAGACAGATTTGGGCGCAGTACCGCCAAATCGCGTGCTGGACGAACCGGGGAAACACCTTGGGAAAGCCTGGATTGAACCGGCGGGCATCAATCCCCGTGGCAATGCCGAAAAGGGCGTCAGCGCACCCACCTGGCCGGTAGCAGGCCGGTCCATACGGATGGCAAGCCCCGAGCCGATCCAGGATTCCGGTTCGAACCATGAAGTTGTGGACCAGAGTATCGACGACAATGAAACTCGCCCCGACGTCGAACCACCCAGGGCGGGTTGCCCCAGCCCCCATCAGCAGGGTCGCCAGCGCCATGCCGATGACCTTGTCGGAAATCCCATAGACATACCGAAGCGGGTCGACCAGGGCGGCTCGGGCCGCAGCGAGGTTGCCGGGTTCGATATGGTCGGCTAGCTGCGCATCAATCCACCCAACAATGTCGCCACCGGCAATGTCCCGAATAAACAGGAACAGGCTGTAGGCACTTTGGTTGAGCCGACCATTCCGGAGCGGATGCCGGGGCAGGGGACAACCGGCGAATTGGTCCGGCTCGGCGCAGGTCTGATTATTTCGCAACTGTCCCGAGCGCAATAATCCCAAGCAGTTCATTGTCTGGTGGCGCGACGAACTCTTGTTCGAGAGTTTCTTGATAGGAAATCCAGCGAAAGCCACCATTTACAACACGATTGAAGACGTAAAAGCTGGTTTCTTGCGGCCGTTGTGGAGCGCCAAGGCGGAAAAAGGGTAACGCGCGGCACATAGTCCGTGCATCCGTCATCCAAAATGCCAATGCGTTTGACTTGGCTGCCTGCACCAATTCAACCTGCTGTTTTTGGAAAGTTGGATCACTCCCCGAGAGTCTTTCGATCTGAAATATATACCCGGTGTCTGTAAATTCAGCCGTACTGGGCCGAACAAGCTGAAGGCGACGAAATATCGACGCCGTGATCTCGTAGAACTCTCTGAGTGATTGCTGCAATTCTCTGTCCAACCTTACAGCATCGCTCGCTTTCATGTGGCCACCGTGGCCTTTCCACGAATTGCGATATTGCGCTGGACCTTTTAGAATTTCCGTTGCCTTGCCTAATCCACCGACCGTGCTAGCTAGCTGCACCAATTCGGGGCCAGCAATCTCCACAGCCTTGGCTCGCAGTTCCTTATCGCTCGCGATACGGTTTGTATCCTTCAGGCTTGCGGCTGCAAGATTGATCCAAAAGCCAAAATCAGCACGCTCGATCCCTGCGCCGCCTGTCGGGTGCAACCATGTCGCGAGCACATCCTTCCAGTCAGACCGAAGAGCTTTAACATGGCTGGCGCCGACGGTCGCGAGGTAGACAGCGGCCATCTCGAAAAAGTGCAAAAGCGCATCAAGACGTTCCTTCGGCTCGATTGATACTTGATAGCGTCTGTAAATGGTAGCCAATGGATAAGGCAGTTCACGCCACCAATCCGCAATCTGTCGCTCGATATCGAGAACAGCCTTGAGGCCGTCTATTTTCTCTCCGATATCAGAGAGTGTGGTCCAATCCTGATCGAGAATGGCTCGCATTTCGGCAAATGCCGCCTGCAACAAACTAATGTCACCACCGATGCGTGCAATCCGATCTTGCGTTGCTAAATCAGGTAGCGGCAGTTCAATCTTCAGCAAACTCGCTACAGAAACACGTTGTATTGTTGCTCCGGTTGCGGCGTTTCCGCGAAGCTGTTTGCCGTAGGGACCATTAAAAATCTGCGAGAGGAACCGCGGGTTTGCCTTCTTCAAATCAATCGTTAGCCTATAGACAGCCTTAGGATTTACGGTTTGCTCATCAAGCCCCGCTGTCACTCGGCTCTCTGCATATTCCGGTACATAAAGAAACGCCGCCGCCTGATCTACATCAGAGATCGGTCGATCTGCCTTCTCGACCCTGTCAGTAAGCAAGAGCGTACCAAGAGGCCGCATAATGTAACGTCCGCGTGGCGTAAGCTTCTGCAACAGGCGAGAGTTTTCCAGATCGGAAAACGTGCGTAAGTCGTCAGGGTTGAGCCAACTCCAGTTCGGCCCGTCCTTCCGCGTTGGTCCGGATAAAAAGGCTTCGGCCATGGAGCTAGCTGTATCAATATTTCGCAGGACCCCCACGAACCGCTACTTCGGGACTTCGTGCCGAAGGGCGATAATGGCACCCTCGGACATCATAAACGCACCTGGTGCCATTTCGATAAATCCTGCGACGTGAAAACCAAGCGATTCAAAATCAGCGAACGTCCGATTGACGCTCGGATCAAAACCAATCTGTTGTCCCGTTATCCAGTAAAGCGTTCCTTTCTCCGAGAGGTGTGGCAGCAGCTCCCGGACGGTTTCACCACCGAAATCTTCAGACAAGAATCCCTTCCACGGCAGCAGACATATAATTGAGCTGTAGGTTATCGCCGATGAAAGATTTGCGACTGACTCGAATATTGATGGCCCCTTCCCAGCAAATAAGATCCGCAATATCTCGGCAAATGTTTTATCATGCGTCATGACTGACCAGCGATGCGCCGCATCTGCCCCGACTATTTGCGCAGTCAGCAAATAGGGTTCGAATGCATATTCAAGAATTTTGTCGGAGCTTTTGTGACCGCACAGTGATGATGCGAAAAGCTGGAGCGCCTCTGCGGTAGGTTCTTCCTTCGAATCTTCATACTCAACAGGATAAATCTGCTCTAAAGCCTCGTGCGGCTCAAGGCCAGCCTTGAGGAGGCGCCTCGCAATCTCCGCGTTTGTGTCGGACTGCTTCGTCACCCGATGGCCCTCCATCTAACTCTATATAGAATGTACCTTGAGACGGTTGGTCCCGCTCAACAGGACTTGACAGGAGCTATTTCAACACAAGGGGCCGGTGAATAATGTGATACTTCTTGCGTCCCGGTAAACGATTTGTTCTCAACAAAACTTGCATTGCTCGGGATGCTTTCAGCTCATCGGCTAAACTTCTGAACGTGAAGTAAATTGCTGGTCATTTTATCACTGCGGCTGCCTGGAGGACCGCCGTAGGCAATGAAAAGAATCCAGCGATTTCGCTCGGGTCCGTTGCACTGAATTCCGATACCATGCCGTTCGTGAATGTGATTGTAGTCGTGTTTGCAACAAATGCTCTTCGATTAAAGCGCACGAAACCAATTGTATTTCTTTGCGGCGCAAGTACGTCAAGGTCGGTTTCAACTGAAAAGACAGTGCCGTCAGGCTGTTTAATCGGTTTGTTTTTCGCGTCTACCAGAGTAGCTATAACCTTAACTTTGTAACCACCCGTAAGTCGAAAACAAACGGCCTGATCGCAAATTTTCTCTGTCGGTACGTCGGCGCCGCCCTTCGGGTAGCCTTCAATCCCAAAGGTCGTTATTGAATCATCGACTTTGATTTCCAAATCAATCGAACAAGCAGAGGATGCTTGCTGGACTACCGGCTGTAGCTGGATTTCATTAGTTAGGTCTCTTGTCCGGGCAACCTTTATATTGTCTGGGCACTGCGTTGATACGGAAGGTGGTGCTCCTGGAGGTGGGGCCGGTAAAATCATGGCGGTCTTTGTAGATCCCTTAGATGTCGCGCCGGTCGCTATGACTTGGGTGAGCAACGCATTTGCGTTCTGAATGGCCGCGAGCGTTTGGTCCGTTGAGGTCGATGACACTTTTTTCAACATTGCGCCGTCAAGTTGAATGTCCACGTTGTCCAGGGAGAGTCCTCCGTGGCGATAGAGTAACGTATGCTTATGTTGGAAATCTGCTAAGGCATTGAGGGGGCTCATTGTAATGATGAGTGATGCGCCTTTATCATTCGTGTAGGTCGCCAATGCAGGCAACTCTCCGCGTGCGAAAGCGTAGCTCAGCAGCGCACCATCAAAATCACTGGACACACTTTCACCCTGGCTCACCGTCTCGATGACTGGTGCACATCCGGCGAGGTAAAGTGGCGCGGCAATAAACAGTCCGCCGCATAAACTACGCATTCTCTCCCCGCTAAACGGCACTCCAAGCAAACAGGGCCCCTGATGCTGCAATTCTAATGCCGCTTTCAGCAAGCAAATAAGACTGGGCTCAATTGTGGATTGTGGGGATATTGCGATGGCCTTAAATGCATAATGTATAAAGATAGCGAACTGAGTTACATGCCAGAAGAAGCGAGCCTGGCGAATTGCTCGTGTTAGGGATTGAACCTGCCACGGATCATGCGCACGGATCGGCTTAGCGAAAGTTAGCCTTCTTATTTTCGGGTTCTGCCTGCAGGCGCTTTCGTGATAATGCAAAGCAGGGGATCTTTCTGCCCGCCTCCGCGATAAAGACCTGCCGCGTGCTCGTGTCGGGGCGGCGGCCTTTTCCAATTATGCGACGGGAACGGAGCATTTTTGTCAGGCGCTTGCGCTCCGTCGCAATGGGAAACCACCCATCCAACGTCTTGCTAAAAAGCAAACATTGAGTTTTGCCCGGCGACGTCGGGCGGATGATGCCGTTCGCCTTTTTCAGGCTCTTCGCGACCAAGCGGCCATTTGGCCGAGTCCGGTTGAGGCGTACGAACTTCGCATCATCAACTCGTTGCGTGAACTCTGCCAGCAGCACTTTATCAGACTTGATCTCTTTACAGGCAGCATCGGAAGCATCGCCGGAATTCGCCGTCAGTTGCTCCATCGCATCGATCATGCATTCTGCAATTGCCTTTAACGTTGACTTCTTGCTCCAAGGAAGAATCTCATAGTCAATAGCCTGGGCGGCACTGGCATAGACAACAGCGAAAAACTTTCTGATGCGCCCAAGCCAACGATATTGGTCGAACAGCAGCGTCGCCTCAATGTACTCAGCTATGTATTTGTTTAACGTCTCGATTGCTGTCTTGTCCGCTATGCGTTTGGTGAGGTACGCACGATACGCTTTGCCCTGATATCTTACCGCCAGGTCCTCTTGTTCTTCGACGAAACGAAGGCGCTCATCGAGCGTGCCACCAACGCACTTGAAGGCGTTCGGCCCATTGAAGATGTCGCCTACATCAGAAACGCAGGCACGCACATTAATCATCCGAACCTCTTCGCCCCGTCAGGGTTCCGGCGAGCACCGGCCGATTGACATCAATACTCTCATCGAGGAGAGCCTTAATCTGGCCTATCACGGCGCACGAGCCGAGAAGCAGAATTTCAATGTCATGGTGGAGAAATCGCTTGATCCGGCTGCTGGCAAAGCTGACCTCTTCCCACAAGAGATCACGCGGGTACTGCTCAATTTGATTTCAAATGGTGTCTATGCGACGGCGAAAAAAGCTCAGACTAATTGTGAAAGTTATAAGCCGACCCTCACCGTCTCAACGAAGAGCCTTGGCGACCGGGTGGAAATCAAAATCCGCGACAACGGCACGGGCATCCCGCCAGAGGTAAGAGACAAGATGTTCAATCCATTTTTCACGACCAAACCGGCCGGAGAGGGCACGGGACTTGGCCTGTCGATCAGTCACGACGTCATCGTCAAGCAACATGGCGGGTCTATTGAGGTCGATACGAAGCCTGGCGAGTTCACGGAATTTAAGATCATCCTGCCGCGCACGGGTGCGTCCCTTATCAGGTCAGGCGAACACGCCAGCCATTAGCCCCGCGTCGTGTCGTCCAAATCGCAGATTTCCCCTCTCACATATCCCCGATTTTTGTTGCACTGCATGAGTTTGCCCATGGCACTTCGCGAACAAACGAACTCAGCAGTGGAACGG
Source organism: uncultured Alphaproteobacteria bacterium (assembly GCA_963739075.1). Lineage (GTDB taxonomy): Bacteria > Pseudomonadota > Alphaproteobacteria > Rhizobiales > Xanthobacteraceae > Pseudolabrys. Next base: position 102,841 of record CAVTZC010000006.1, read on the forward strand.
TCGCTACTAACAATGGACAAACGGCGGCTCCGGCGCTGGTTGGCTACGCCGTCATGGACTCGACCGACCCATGGGTGGCGTTGAATGGTCGATCCCAATTCTGATCCACTACCCACCTAATTTATCTTGGCTTCTCGCCCACGATACGACCGCCGCCCAGCGCGGCATCGTTCACTAAATCGACAAAGCGCACATAGCTCTCATAAAACGCATCGTGACCGGCAGGCGTGTTGGCGTCTTGCGCCTCCGTGCGGAGCTTGATGTACATTGCAAGCCGCTGTTTGAGAATGATACCCCAATCAACTGTCAAATCTTCGACTGAATTAACGCTGAAGCCCACCGTTCGTACGAGCGCGGCGTATGTCTGCAAGCTGTACAAGTCTGCGACTGCCATGCCCTGCCACATTAACTCTTTGTCAGCTCCAGACAGTGGACGGTGAGCAACCCAGTCGGTGAAGGCAAGTCGGCCTCCTGGCTTCAATATTCGAAAGGCCTCAGCCAACGTGCGCTCCTTATCGGGCACGTGAAGCAATGCTTCCTGGCTTACGACGACATCGAAGTTGGCATCAGGCAATGGGACCTGCAAAACATCGCCTTCGATGATGCGTACCTTTTGTTGCAGGCCCACGCGACGAGTTAGATCCTCCGCTCCTTTGACCCTAGCCGGAGTCAATTCAATGCCAGTGACATCGGCACCATAGCGGTAGGCCAAGTAGCGTGCTGGACCGCCTAGGCCAGCGCAAAAATCAACAACACGGGTGTCTTTTCCAACGCCAGCCCGTTCCGCCAGTGCATCGTTGGCGTCTAGCCCACCGTAATGATCTTGGTCGTACGGAAACAATTCCTGCGGCTTAATGTCATTGAGATGACCTCGACTTGCAGTAAGTTTGGCGAGAATGATTTCGGCTGAAATCGGATGGCGTTCATAAAAATCAATTGCTGATCGAATTTCCGTACTCATGATGCCCCCCTTTGCACGAACGTACGACCAATCATCCCGAGAGGCAGGCTAGCTCAGATTCCGTAAAGTCCAAGGCACTGCGGGTGGCCCGATCTAACGTGTCTTCCCCTGGCTAGGTTAGCCCCGCTGCATCCACTCGATCATGTTGCGGTGCATTGGTCGCTTCTATAATCGGCCGTTCGGGGTCAAGCGCTTTCAAGCCATCGACCACTACCTTTCAGACTATCCACCACTACAGTGTCGATGTCGCTCGCGGGCATCAACCTCAAGACCGCCAAGGCCCTCGGTCTCGCCATGCCCGGACAAGCATCGGTCCGGACAATCGGTCGTCAATAGCACATCGCGACATTCGCGCGCAATTTGGCTGTCGCGCTAATTTGTGTGCGGTGCGAACGCGCGCTATTGTCGCCGCAAATACAAATATAGGGGGGACTAAGGTGCAGGACACCAAGAGCGTAGCACCCGCAGCGCGAGGCGCAGCGGAGGGTTTCTGGCCCAAGGGCTGGTGGTCGATTGTCGATTACAAGATCGGTATCGTTCCGCTGCCGGTTTTCGTGATCTTGCTCGCGGTTATTGCCGGGTTCGCTCTCACGGGGAAAGTGCCATCCGACATTTTGATGGCGATTGTTCTGCTCTCGATGGGCGGCTTTACTTGCGCTGAATTGGGCAAGCGAATTCCGATCATCCGTAACATCGGTGCAGCGGCGATCTTTGCCACCTTCATCCCGTCATTCCTTGCATTCCATCATTTGTTGCCCGCCTCAATTTTGGCTTCGGTGAAGGACTTCACGAAGGACTCAAACTTCCTGTACTTGTTCATTTCCTGCATTATCGTCGGCAGTATCTTAGGGATGGACCGTGGTGTGCTCATCAAGGGCTTTCTCAAGATATTTGTCCCATTGGCCGCGGGCTCAGTCGCGGGAGGTGTCGTCGGGACGCTCGTTGGTGTTCTCCTCGGTCTCGGCGCTTACCACACTTTCTTCTTTGTCGTGGTTCCGATCATGGCCGGAGGCGTGGGTGAGGGAGCGATCCCGCTCTCTATCGGCTATTCGCAGATCCTTCACCAATCGCAAGGCGATTTGTTTGCGCAAGTTCTGCCACCGGTGATGCTCGGCAGCCTGACGGCAATTCTGTTGGCGGGCACGCTCAACTTTGTCGGTAAGAAATATCCGCACCTTACGGGTGAAGGGCGCCTGCAGCCGGGTGAACACGACGAGCTTGAATTAGAGGAAGAGAATAGGGACGACCACGTTGATGTCACGACTGTTGCGGCCGCTGTCGTTACCGCGGTGACGCTCTATCTGATTGGCGCTTTGGCACAGCGGCTGTTTAGCTTTCCCGCGCCGGTGGTTATGCTCGTGATTGCTGTGTTCCTGAAATTGACGCGGGCCGTGTCGCCATCGCTACAAGTCGGGGCCTTTCACGTCTATAAATTCTTCTCGACCGCTGTCACCTACCCGCTACTCTTTGCCATCGGCGTCTCGTTGACGCCATGGGACAAGCTGGTAGCAGCTTTCACGCTGCCGTATCTCATTACCATCGTCTCGACGGTGGCTACGATTATCGCAACGGGATTTTTTGTCGGAGGCTGGCTGAAGATGTACCCGATCGACACCGCGATCGTCACGGCCTGCCACAGCGGTCAGGGAGGAACAGGTGATGTCGCCATCCTCACTGCGGCCAATCGGATGCAGCTGATGCCGTTTGCCCAGATTGCCACGCGCATCGGCGGTGCAATTACCGTGACTGTTGTACTAATTGTCTTGACGCAGATCGTGTAACATTTTTACAAAAACAGAACTGTGCCTGGCGCATAGCGTCATTCGCGGCGCTGCCAAAGTTTGTCGGCTATTGGGGCAACAACGGACAAACAGCGGCGCAGGGCCTCAACGGCTAGGCCGCGATTGACCTGAAGCGGACATTCCCCCACGACGTGGTTTGTTACCGTATACCATTTACGCCACAACAAGTGTGGGCTAACCTTTGAAACTTAGATGGCTCTCCTGTGCACGCCGGCAGTTCACACACCTAGGCAAACGCGCTGGACCTGTAGCCGATGAACAACATCTCTTTCGAGACGACACTCGGCGGCCGCGTCAACCAAATGCTCGACGCCTGCACGAAGTGCGGTAAGTGCGTGGAGGTCTGTCCGAGCGTAAGGCCTGCCGGTATCTTGGATGCGAGCCCTAAAGATATTATCAGCGGCGTGCTCGAAATTGTGCGCGCTGGCGAGGGTACTGACGCTTCGCGAAAATGGGCCGAGTCTTGCATGCTCAGCGGGGAGTGCATTAAGGCGTGCGACTACGGCGTTAATCCGCGCTTCCTGCTCGCGATGGCGCGAGTTTCTTTGGCCAGGGCCGCGAATGAACTTCGAGATCGGCGACGCCATGGCGTGGAGAGGTTCCGCGATCTCAGCCGAGACGTGACCGTACTCTCGCGCCTGCAGCTCGACGGAGAGGTGCTCGAGCGGCTCGGACAAAATTCTGCATCGGCACCCAGTTCGGGCGAGGCCCCGGACTTTGTATTCTACACGGGCTGTAACGTACTAAAGACGCCCCACATCGCGCTGCTCGCGCTCGACATCATGGACACGCTCGGTGTCACCTATCGAGTGATGGGCGGGCCGACCCACTGCTGCGGTATCCAGCAACTACGCGCAGGCGATGTTGAGATGTCCGGACGCATGGGATCGAGCACGATGGAGAAGCTTGCGCACTCGAAAACCGGCCAGGTGATCACATGGTGCCCGAGCTGCTACGTCCAGTTTACTGAGACGACGCTGCCGACGGTCAAGAGGCAGCGTGGTTCTGTACCGTTCGAAATGATGCCATTCATGCGGTTTCTTAGCGCGCGGCTCGACCAATTAGCGCCACACCTGGGCCGGCGGGTGGAAATGCGGGTTGCGCTACACAAGCATCCGGGGGTCGCCGGCGTCATGGAAGCCGCCGCGGAAATTCTACGATTGGTGCCCGGCGTGGAAATCGTCGACCTGAAACAGCCCGCAGTGGGTCTACAGAGCATCAATCTCAGTGTCCTTCCGGCCTACAAGCGCGAACTCCAGCTAAACGAACTTCAAGCCGCGTCCGACGCGGGCGTCGACGCATTGGTTGCCGTTTATCATTCTGATCATCGCGAGCTGTGTGCGCATGAGCGCGACTGGCCATTCCGCATTATCAATGTACTGGAAGTTGTTGGCGAGAGCATGGGGTTGGACCATCGCGACCGCTACAAACAACTCAAGATCATGCAGGATGCCGATCAGATCATCAGCGAATGCCACGACCTAATCGTGCAGAACGGTCTCGACGCAGAAGCGGCTCGCAGTGTCGTATTGAAGGCAATGCTCGGCGACCAACCCCTTCCCCTGAAGGGCAGCTCGAGCCCGGTAGTATTGACGCCGAGCGATATGCCGGCGGCGTGACACGCAAGGGCGCGATGTCGCTTATTGATGCTGTGGAGGCTCCCCCACCGGGATGTGAATGTCATGAATGTGGGTGTTTCCATCGCCGATTGAATAACATTTTTGCTGCGGCGCATCGGTCGCGATTGGCAGATATTGTTGCAAAAGTCTCAAATCGAGGAGCGACAATTTTTCCGCCAGAAGGCAGAACAGGCCGTGACCGCCGACTAATATGGCCTCAGCCTAATTACCGAAGTCGCCGGTGAGTTCGTCGCTGTGCGATGAGGTCCCTCGCATATTTATTCCAAAATCGCATCTAGAGCCCAGAGATTTTTTATCAGCAGTGCAAAACGACTTTTGCAACAATATCGGCACATGACTGCGTTCGCGGCACCGCACCATTTAGGACGCGATTGGACAACAACGGACAAACGTCAATTTTGGCCCGCGACGGCTATGACGTGATTGACGCGAAGCGGACATGAGGGCCACACAGCAACGGTCTATCGCGCCAACTGCAACGCTCACGAACCGTTCTGGTTTTTCGATTTGTTCCTATGCGGTGGTTGGTACTGGCCGGTTTTGACCCCTAGTGGCCGGTTTTGAAAACGCGAGTGGCCGATTTCGGCCAGTACCCGGTGGTTGGTACTGGCCCCTTTTGACCTTCAATGGTCCCTTTTGAAATTATGAGTGGCCCCTTTTGCTAGGCCCCTTCTCAGAACGCCGATCCTCGCCGGACCTGCGATCCACGCCAGAGCGTCTTTCGCCCACGCGGCTCTTTTGCTCATCCGACCGCGTATCGGTTCCGGATCGTCTATCCTTCCCTGCGCGCCTTCCGATGCCAGACCTCTTCCCATCGCCGCCCATCGTCATGTCTCCGCTGGTTGCCGAGACTCATACCGAATGCCGTAGCTTAACTTATTCTGCGGGGTATTACCCCAACAGCGCTGTCCGTATTTACGGCTTGTTGACCTAATTTGGTGGAATGGCTGTCCTAATTTCAATTTATTGAAATTGCCCGCCGAGCAAAAAACGACTTTTTAGAGGGTTTGGAACATTCTCTACGCAGCGCCAACCTCCAGGAAAGAGTTGAATCATGCGGAGAATTGCAGCGTTTTTGAAGAACGAGTTAGGGGCGACCGCCATCGAATACGGTTTGATTGCCGCCGGCATCTCGATCGCGATCATCGCCGTCGTCAATGGCCTGGGCACCCAACTCAACAACACATTCACGAGCGTCTCGACCCAGCTCCACTAAGATCGATCCCATACATCTGACCTGAGCACAGAGGCCGCCTTAGTTGGCGGCCTCTTTCATTTCAAGCCAAGATTGAGATGGCAGCAATTGGCACAAAGATGGACAATGTGGCCGTCGGTGCGAGCACCCGTGTCCCTTAGTTGGCAGATTTCTTATGCTGAGGGCGGCCTAGGTGCCGACCTATCAATCGGGCATCGAGTGCGAGTGCGACGACCTTCTCCGACAAAAGGGATAAATTAATCGGAAGAAAGGCCCGGGCAGCGAGATCGCGCTCGTAAAACAGTTTGATGGCCTCGAAGGGAGAAAGCAATCTTGGTGGACCGAAACTCACAAGCCGTCCGCCAGAAAAATTCATTTGGAGGTCAAGGAAAACGCCGCGCATAACGATCGGTGCGCGGCCCTTAGTTTTAACGATGATGGGAACGCCAATCCCAGAACTGCGCTGGATGTAAGCGCGTCTGTAGTATCGATTGAGGCTCTTTCGATATCCAATGATTTCGGCAAGCACTGAATCGGGAACGACATGATAAACGCGCAGCGTAAGGGCAAGCGCGAGTTCCATCAGATGGCAGTATGTGTAGTTCGCGAGCCCTCGACGTGCGAATCCAATTTCTCCGTGTTCGAACGGAGTTCCGATTTTGCGTAGCGATTTAATATACTCAAAGAACGTACTTTCGGAGGTGGCCCCTCGAAACCCCAGCTGTGTCAATACCCAGAGCGCTCGGCCGTGCTGAAGTGTGATTTTTGGCAATGCCTGCGGCAACGCCTCATCGAATACTCGTGACGGAGTTCTATTTTGTCTAGTGCGCGCTCTCAGATTTGCCATCGGTGTTGGTCCTGGCCCCCACGACAAACGCAGGGCCTCAATGACACTGTTTGTGAAACGCTTTGGGCTTGCAGTCGGCTATTTCTAGGTTAAAATAATTGATCAAAAAAGGGGATGGGGTCCCCCAAAACCGCCGATGAGGCTGATGACTCCTACCGCGTGCGAATGCGGTGGGGAGCCATTGCTACCCGCTGAGTGCGGGCTTTTTTGTGCCTTTAGCCGGCACAAACGAGAAGGAGAGCGGTAATGGAGAACATCTGGTTTCAATCTGCCTTGTGGATGGTGCTGGCACTGCTCGCCGCCATGGGATCGATATTGATCCCGATCTCAGCTGCCCTATTCGAGATTGTCATCGGCGCTATTGCAGGCAACACAATTGGACTGCCGCTGACGCCCTGGATCAACTACATCGCCGCCTTCGGTGCGATTGTCCTAACGTTTCTCGCGGGCACAGATATCGATCCGCACGTCGTGAAGAGGCACTTTTGGTCAAGCGTCACAATCGGGCTGATGGGATTCTTTGCGCCTTATCTTGGCTGTTTGATCTTCGCCAAATACGGGCTGGGTTGGCCGTGGCCGCAAGCGCAGATTGCCGGCATCGCACTGTCCACGACATCCGTGGCAGTCGTCTATGCGGTGATGGTCGAGACTGGTTACAACCGTACCGAACTCGGCAAGATCATCCTGGCAGCTTGTTTCATCAATGACATAGGAACCGTCTTGGCACTTGGCCTCGTATTTGCCAACTACAACATGTATCTAGTGCTATTCGCCGTCGTCACGATTGCGGTTGTCGCGGTGCTTCCTTGGATTGTGCCGTGGCTGTTCAAGCGGATCGGCAAACGTGCGAGCGAGCCTGAGATCAAGTTCTTTTTCCTCGTGCTGTTTGGCCTTGGCGGTCTCGCCAATTTAGGTAAGAGCGAAGCTGTGTTGCCGGCATATCTTGTCGGAATGGCGTTGGCACCATTCTTTATAGGACAGAAGCAACTCCAGCACCGAATGCGTGCGATCTGCTTCGCGTTCCTTACGCCGTTCTACTTTCTCAAGGCCGGCTCGCTGATCGAAGCAAACACGCTAATTGCCGGTGCCGGATTTATCGCAGTTTTCCTCGCCGTCAAAATGACGACCAAGTTCGTCGGCATCTTACCGCTGACGCGCTATTTTAAATTCGACAAGCGCGAAGGTATGTACACGACTTTGATGATGTCGACGGGCCTGACCTTTGGATCGATCTCGGCCTTGTTCGGCCTGACCAATCACATCATTGACCAAGGTCAATACACGATCCTGCTGACGGCAGTGATCGGCAGCGCGGTTGTGCCCACACTCATCGCGCAAACCTGGTTCCGGCCGCATTTCGAGCCCTTAGAGGAAGATGCCTAACCCAAATCGGAATTGGTCGCCGTGAGTGCGCAAGGCTCACCACCATCGAGTTGGCCATGAATAGCGGCGGACGAGGAGGTGCCAGATAAATGCAAATAGTGCGAGCAGAACCGCGCCTACCCCGACCGGGACAAGCAAGAAGCTCCAGGACATGCTGTTTACCACAACAAGCAGCGGATCAATTCCGGCTGGCGGATGAAATGTGCGCGTGAGGTGCATCGCTTCTATTGCAAGGCCGACTGCGAGTGCCGCAGCCCACAATTCAGGCCCTGCGATCTTCACCACTATAAGGCCGACAATCGTCGCCACGATGTGACCGCCGATAAGGGCCCGAGGTTGTGCTGCTTCCACCTCTGGCGACCCCATGACAAGGACTATGGAGGTCGCGAAGGGAATGGCCATGAGCGGTATGGCGGCGCGGGTGGAAAACGCTTCCATTATGCCAATGGCTACGGCACCACCGGCAGCTCCGGCCAGCATTCCAATCACGGCGTGGTGGTCCTTCACTGCTTGTAATCCTCAATCCACATTGAATCCCAGTATCATAATTTGACGGTTCCAGCGTCCTAATTACGAGTTTCGGTGATGGCTCAGTTTGAAATAGGACAAAATTCGAGTGGGGGCTGTCCATAAATCTGCGTGAATTTGACTATCGACTTTTACGGGTAAGACGAACACAATAGCGTTTGCGGTTTCCTTTCGGGGGAATGCACTGTGCCCGTATATAAATTTTACATTTTTGAAAAAACTGACTGCGTCACGGGGCCACCGACAATCTATGAATTGCCGAATGATGCTGCGGCTTTAAAGGAAGCAGAAAAGATTCTTGACGGCCGTGCCATTGAGATTCGGAGGGGCGCGCGCAAAGTCGGCCGCCTCGACCCCCCATCACAACCGAGTGCTCTCCGAGCCTTTTAGCGCCTTTGCCACGTCAGACATTTCGGCGCCGACCCGATCGCAATTGGGAGTGACTTTCGTCGTAATTTATGTGGCGTTTATTTCTTTATTGGTCGATATTTTGGGCGGAAAGCTGGGGGCAACTGATGAACTTCGATTTTGTGATGGGCTTGGCGCTGCTTGCCATTTTTGTAGTTTTATTATTCGTTGGTTTGCCGAACAAAGACGGCGTCAGCCCGCGCTTCTGACAGTTTGAGGCGGCCATGGTGATATATCCGCCTTTCCTCATGATATTTTTAGTGAGTGGGCTAGCCGAGTTGATTACGGGGCTTTTGAGCGCGCCCCGATAGATGGTAAGCGCAAGAGACGACGTCGATTTGGCAGCTTCTCTCATCAAGGCACTAAAAGATCTGGCTCTTTCAAAAAAACCGCGCCGATTAGGGCGCGGTTTTGTGCCGAGTTGGGGAAATGATGCTGCCGATCCCAGGGGCAACGGCAGCTCTGCACTGAGACATTCAATGCCAATACCGGCGGCCTTACAAATAACTTTCATGTGAACCGCCGCCAACAGCTGGCGGTTTTTTTCATTTCAAACCAAGCACGAGATGTCGCCTATCGATTACCGGCCGTGCCGACCCACTCATCGGATGTCCCTAGTTGGGGGTGAAGCAGACATCGCAATTCGTCCGTCGAATATCCGCTTATCAAAAGCAGTCATGCCAGTGCGATTTTAGAGTTTCGGTACACGCAATCGATGGAACCATTGGATGACTGGCGTATTGAACACGTAGGGGTGTTTGATTGCTGTCCGCCAAAGCCGAATGACGCCATGCAAGAGGGTCATGGATCTCGGCCTTCATATTCGCAATTTTTCGCTGTTTCTGATGGGGCACCGGTGCCTACCGCTCCCGGTTGGCCGATAGCAACCGTTCATACCATCAACCAGCTCACCTGAAAGGTGACAGGCCATGAACCTCATGACGACGCCAAAACCAGCAACCAGCACTCAAGTTATAACAACAGGGGCGATGAAAGCGCTCGTCTATCAGGGGCCGGGAAAGAAGGCCCTCGAAAACCGGCCCAAGCCGGACATCACGGCACCCACGGACGCGATCGTCAAAATTACCAAAACGACAATCTGCGGCACCGACCTGCACATTCTCAAAGGTGACGTCCCGACGTGCAAGCCGGGCCGTATTCTCGGTCATGAGGGCGTCGGCATCGTCGACAAGGTTGGATCGGCCGTGACTGCGTTCAAAGCTGGAGACCATGTTCTGATTTCCTGCGTCAGCGCGTGCGGCAAATGCGAGTATTGCCGGAAGCAGATGTACTCCCACTGCATGACCGGCGGCTGGATCCTCGGCAACACCATCGACGGTACGCAAGCCGAGTTCGTTCGCATTCCCTACGCCGACAACAGCCTCTATCCCATTCCAGACGATGCCGACGAAGAAGCGCTGGTCATGCTCAGCGACATCCTGCCGACTGGCTTCGAGTGCGGCGTGCTCAACGGCAAGGTTGCGCCGGGGTGTACCGTGGCGATCGTCGGCGCGGGACCGATTGGGCTCGCCGCGCTGCTCACCGCCCGGTTCTATTCGCCGGGTGAGATCATCATGATCGATCTCGACGACAATCGTCTTGAGGTGGCCAAACGATTCGGCGCTACGGCGATCGTCAATAGCGCCGACGGCAAAGCCTTGGAAGCGGTCATGAAGATGACCGACAGGCGCGGCGTCGATACTGCCATCGAGGCGGTGGGTATTCCGGTCACCTTTGAGCTGTGTCAAAAACTTGTCGCGCCAGGTGGCGCCATTGCCAATATCGGCGTGCATGGAAAGAAGGTCGATCTCCATCTGGAGGAGTTATGGGACCGCAATATTTCCATCACCACGCGGCTGGTCGATACCGCGACCATACCGATGTTGTTTAAGACGGTCCGCGCGAAAAAGATCGACCCCAAGCTCCTCATCACGCATCGCTTCAAGCTCGATAAGATTCTCGATGCCTACGAAACCTTCGGAAATGCCGCCAAGACCAAAGCGCTCAAGGTGATCATCGAGGCTTAATCACGATTGCGGCGATATCGTCCGGCCCATTAAGGGCAGAGCAAACCATGAAAGAGGATCAAATGGAAGACGCTAAAGCTGACTCGGTCATCGCCGTATTCGCAGACCACAATGCAGCGGAAACAGCCGTGAAGAAGTTAACTACAGCCGGCTTCGAGATGAAAAATCTTAGCGTCGTCGGAAAGGGCTATCACACCGACGAAAAGGTTGTCGGTTTTTATAACGCGGGTGACCGGATCAAGTTTTGGGGCAAGCGCGGCGCGTTCTGGGGCGGTTTCTGGGGCTTATTCTTGGGCGGACTGTTCATGACAGTTCCCGTCGTGGGGCATGTCGTCGTGCTCGGATATTTGGCCACCATCGCAATCGCCGGCATCGAGAACGCGATAGTGGTTGGTGGGCTAAGTGCACTTGGTGCGGCGCTGTACAGCATTGGCATCCCGAAGGACAGCGTGATCCAATACGAGGCCGCCTTGAAGGCCGATAGCTTTCTGGTGATGGCACACGGCACGGCGGAGGAAGTGGCGCGCGCTAAGACCATCCTCGGTACGGCTAATCCCACACGAGTTGATGTGCATGCAGGCACGAAAGTGGCGGAGCTGGCTCACTAAATTAAGCAACTATGAATCAGGGCAAGAGCTTGGAGCTTGCAATGTTCACGTTACGCAGCCTGCCTATCGCCTTTCGTGCGCTCTTTAGCAGCTTCCTTATCCTGATTGGTGTCGGATACCTGATGGCGCTGTCGTTCATGTACCTGGTTGTGATCGAGCCGCATCAACAGATGGGGGAGGGCTTGGTGACGGGTATCAGCGACGAATATCACGGGTTGCCGAAAGGCAAGACCTTGATCGAGTTGGCGCTGATGGGGCCGATGGCCGACAAACTATCCGGTGCCGACCGTACTCGCATTCTGACGTGGGTTCATGATGGCGCAAAAGCCGAGGCCTATCCGCAAGTCAAACCGATCTTCTCCACCAATTGCATCAGCTGTCATATGGCAGGCGCCCAGTCGATCCCTCCGCTGGCGAGTTTCGAGGACGTGCAGAAGGTTGCGAAAGCGGATACCGGAACGAGCATCGCCGATTTGGCCAAAGTGTCTCACATTCACCTGTTCGGCATTAGCATCATATTCCTGCTGACCGGGGCGATTTTCGCCCTGAGTGAAACGCCTGTCTGGCTGCGCGTGAGTCTCGTTGTCGTTCCCTACCTGACCATCTTGATGGATATCGGCTCTTGGTGGTTCACCAAATATCTCGATCCAGCATTCTTCGCCTACGTCGTTGTCGTGGGTGGAGCGTGCATGGGTTTGGCGCTCGGTGCTCAGATTCTCATCGCATTATGGGAAATGTGGATTGAGCCGTTCAAGAAAGCTATCAGCATAGGCTGGTCAAGAGCAGTCACGCCGCTACCGGTTCGCCCGTGAGATGCGTGAATGAACCAGGACAATCACGGTCAATCGACTCTAAAATCGTCCATGTTCACTAGCGTTGCGATAATTGCGAAATCACTCTCGCCCCCGTAGCGGGATACGCTTCCATTGCGCCGATCCGACAGGTGATCGAACGATCATCTCGCCCAGTTCGTCTCATCCAAGGTAGGCGCGAAAGAGGACGAGGAGTTACGAGTATTGCAGGAGAGCACGGGTTCGCGCGCGGTCGCGGCGGTGGAGTATTTCGAATACGGGATGACCAAATATGACGGCGCCTACGCGGCTGTGTTCGGCGGGCTGGACGCCTTCGTGTTCACCGCCGGTATCGGCGAGCACTCCGCCCCGGTCCGCGCGGCGCTCTGCGCCAAGCTGGCGTGGCTCGGCGTAAAGCTGGACAGGCAGGCGAACGATTTCGAACGGGCCACGTATTTCCACCGCGGACAGTCGCGTATCCGTGTGGGTCATTCCGACGGACGAGGAACTGATGATCGCGCAGCACACGTTGGCGCTCGTTCGCCCATAGAGGAGGCTTCGGATCACAGGACGCTGGAATCAGGTGCGATGCGTTCGATAGCCACTTTGCAATTGGAATTGAGGCGACGCCTAGAGGCATACGGAGAAGGACAATGTTCACGTTCATCGTAGGCTTGCCGCCGGACGTGATGGCGATCGAAGCCAATGGCAAAGTAACACATGAAGATTATCGCGACACGTTGATCCCTAAGGCCGAAGCGATGATGGCTAAAGGTCCGATCAGGATGCTTTATGTCATCGGCAAGGAATTCACAGGCTTTGAGCTTGAGGCGCTGTGGGACGACGGCGTTTTCGGGCTCAAGCACTGGCACGATTTCAGCCACATCGCGGTGGTGACTGATCACGCTCCGATAAGTGCAATGGTCAACATGTTCAAACCGTTGTTTTACGGAGAAGTCCGGCTGTTCCGGCTCGCCGAGTTGCCTGCCGCGAAAGACCGGATCACGGGCATGCCGGAAAGGGCATGATCATGACAACAAATATTCCGCAGAACACGACCCCTGGAGGCGCACCGGAGAAAGAAGGAGCGCCCGCTGCGACACCTCATGACGCTGCTCCCCGGGCTGCCTCATCCAAGCAGGGATCGAAACCCAATGCGAAGGACGATTTGAAATCGCTGCCCTTGGCTGAGGTGGAGAAAAAATTGGGGTCGTCGGCGGAAGGGCTCACGCAAGCCGAGGCGCAGAAACGGCTGGCCCAATATGGACCGAACGAGATTGAAGAAAAGAAGACCAACGAGCTCCTGAAATTCCTCAGCTATTTTTGGGGTCCTATCCCGTGGATGATCGAAGCGGCGGTGATCCTGTCGGCGGTGGCCCGGCATTGGCCGGACTTTGGCATCATCCTCCTTTTGCTTCTGGCGAACGCCGTGGTCGGATTCTGGGAAGAACACCAGGCGGGCAACGCCATCGCTGCCCTGAAGGCCACGCTGGCGATCAAGGCCAGGGTGAAACGTGATGGGAAGTGGGTGACCCCGGCGGCGCGTGAGTTGGTGCCGGGCGACGTCATCCGCGTCCGTATGGGCGACATCGTGCCGGCGGATGCGCGCTTGCTGGAAGGCGACCCGGTTGAAGTGGATCAGTCCGCGCTGACGGGCGAGTCGCTACCCGCAACGCGCAAATCCGGCGAGGCGGTGTTTTCCGGTTCGATCGTTCGTCAGGGCGAAATCGGCGCACTGGTCTATGCCACGGGTACCAACACCTACTTCGGCAAGACGGCGGAACTGGTGCAGGGGGCGAAGACCGTCAGCCACTTTCAACGCGCGGTGCTCAAGATCGGCAATTACCTGATCATCCTCGCAGTAGTTCTGGTGGCGACGATTATTGCCTTCGCGATCTTCCGCGGCGATCCGATCCTCACCACGTTGCAGTTCGCCTTGGTACTGACAGTGGCCGCTATCCCTGTGGCAATGCCCACGGTGCTGTCGGTGACGATGGCGGTAGGTGCGCGCTTGCTCGCCAAGCAAAAGGCAATTGTAACCCGGTTGGTGGCGATCGAGGAATTGGCGGGCGTCGACGTGCTGTGCGCCGACAAGACCGGCACCCTGACCCAGAACAAACTGACGTTGGGCGATCCATTCAGCGTGAACAAAATCCCCGCCGAGCAAGTGATCCTCAGTGCCGCGCTGGCGTCGCGCGCGGACAATAACGACACCATCGATCTGGCCGTTCTGGGCGGCCTGAAAAACGATCAGGTCTTGAAAACCTATAAGGTCACTCATTTCCAACCGTTCGACCCGGTGCATAAACGCACCGAGGCCAATGTCACGGGCGCCGACGGAAAGGCATTCAAGGTCACAAAGGGCGCACCGCAGGTGATCTTGGCGTTATCAGCCAATGCCGGAGAGGTGAACACCGCCGTCGACAAGGCGGTCAACGACTTCGCGGCGCGCGGCTTTCGTTCATTGGGAGTGGCGCGAGCCGACGGCGAAGGCCAATGGCAGTTTCTGGGTGTGCTGCCGCTGTTCGATCCGCCACGGGAGGATGCCAAGGTAACTATAGCGACGGCGCGACAGATGGGCGTGAAGATCAAGATGGTGACAGGCGATGCGCTAGCCATCGCCCAGGAAACCGCCATGAAATTGGGGATGGGCACAAATATTCTCGATGCCAGCGGCCTCGGCGACACAAGGCAAAAGGCGACCGCGTCGGAGACCGAGTCTATCGAGAAGGCTGATGGTTTCGCCCAAGTGTTCCCGGAACACAAGTTCCACATCATCGACGTTCTGCAAAAGCGCGGCCACATCGTCGGCATGACGGGCGACGGGGTGAATGACGCCCCAGCACTGAAGAAAGCCGACTGCGGCATCGCCGTTTCGGGCGCGACGGATGCGGCGCGCGCGGCAGCGGCCATCGTACTGATGACGCCCGGCCTGTCGGTGATTATTGCTGCAATCAAAGAGAGCCGAAAAATCTTCCAGCGGATGAACAGCTACGCGATCTACCGGATCGCCGAGACGCTGCGCGTGCTGTTGTTCATGACGCTGGCGATCCTGGTCTTCAACTTTTATCCATTGACGGCGGTGATGATTGTGATGCTGGCGCTGCTCAACGACGGCGCGATCCTGTCCATTGCCTATGACAACGTTCATTACAAGGATCAGCCAGAGGCTTGGAACATGCGCCTGGTGCTGGGGATCGCCACGGCGCTGGGCATCATCGGTGTCGTCTCCGCGTTCGGCCTGTTTTATCTTGGCGAGCGCGTATTTCACCTCGACCGCGCGCACATCCAGACGCTTATGTACATGAAGCTGTCCGTGGCCGGACATCTGACGATTTTCCTGACGCGCACGCGTGGCCCGTTTTGGTCCATACGCCCGGCGCGGATCTTATGGGGCGCGGTGCTCGGCACACAAATTGTGGCGACCCTGATTGCGGTTTACGGGCTGTTCATGACGCCCCTCGGCTGGGGTTGGGCCCTGTTCGTCTGGGGCTATGCGCTTGCCTGGTTCCTCGTGAACGACCGTGTGAAACTGCTCGCGTATCGGTTTCTTGATCCGGTCAAAGTTGAGCCCAAGCCGGCAGCCAAAGCTGAGCCTAAGCCCGACGCCGAGCCTAAGCGTGAAGCCAGAGCCGAGACGCCGTGCGATTCGACGCCGCAGGCCGCTAAGTGAGTTGATGAATGTTGCGGCAATGCCGCCACGAAAATGAATCGACGCGGCCCATGCGGCCAGCACGACCGAAGGGAAGAAGATGAAAATAGACCCCAAAGACTTTCGCGTGCGGGAAGGAGATAAGGTCAATCTCAAGAAGTGGCCGACGATCGTGAAGCCGGTATACAAGTCGAAGGAGCAGTATAAAAACCTACTGGAAGAACACGTTGCACAACTAAGTTCACAACAGCAGCTTCTCTACGCATCCAACCGCCATGCTGTCCTGCTGATCTTTCAGGCGATGGATGCGGTGGGAAAAGATGGCGCCACCCGGCTGTAATGTCGGGAGTCAAACCTCAGGGCTGCCAGGTGTTCAACTTCAAACATCCCAGCGCCCGTTCCCTAATCGGGTAGTGCCAATGTTTCGATGGTTGAGTAGTTCCTGGGGCTCAGGTGTCTGAGAAAGACCCAATCCGGCTATAAGTGGAAACAACATGCCGAAGAAACCATCTGTCAAATCCTCTGAATTCTCGCTGGCAAGCGTACCGGCCTTCCGTCACCCTTCGATGGAATAAATGGAAGGCGCAATTGTTACGGATCATCGTCGCAACGAAAAAGGGAGCGTTTAGCCTGAAAATCCGCCACGCGACCGAATGGCGTACTCAGCCGCAACATAGGTGAGAATACTCGGCAGTCACGGTCAGTGCGTGGTGGTCAGCGGTCCCGGGTCATCAGAGGCGACTGGGCCCAGTTGGACCGACGAATCCGGAGTCAATTCAACTGGCTAAGAAATAGCATTTTGTTAGCGAGTTAATTGAGGTGAGATTTGAGCAAGTGGATCCTCGCCATCCAAATATTGCACGAATATAGCGAGCAGCGCAGTCAGTATCCGCCCACTCATGGCAATTAGCGAGTGAATGCGCCGTGCAATGTCCATTGTTGGTCGTGAACCGGACGTGATGCGAACATCGCAAAGGCAGTGCCCGTTACACGCGCTTTAGGCGGTTCAGGCGACGGGCTGCCTGTGGATTTGCGGCGCCGGGCGGTATGCGCCCCGCGATTAGCTCCTTGACCTGATTCACCGTGTCAAAGGCTTGGTGCTCTGCGGCTTCCGGCGTCAAACCCGCCGTGTGCGGAGTGGCGATCACATTCGCACGTTGCGCCAATGCGAGCGAAGGCATCTGGTCCTGCGCCCGGCCAACGTCGAGGGCAGCACCAGCGATGCGCTTGTCGTCGAGCGCGCGGGCAAGCGCGGCCTCATCAACTAAATTGCCGCGCGACAGATTAATGAAAAAGGCAGACGGCATCATTTGCGCGAAGGCTTCGGCGTTCATCAAATTCTCGGTCTGCTCGTTAGCAATGGCGAGGCAAACTACGAAATCCGATCGTGCCAGCAGATCTGCAAACTGGACCTGGTTGAGCCTTGGCTGGGTGACCTTTTTGTAGGGGTCCGCAACCAGCACCGTCATGCCCAGCGCAAGTCCGAGCTCGGCCAGATGCTCACCGATCGCGCCATAGCCAATGATACCGAGCGTTGCTCCTTTAAGCTGGCGGCCCATGCGCACTTCTGGGACACGGCCAGTGCGGTAGACGGACGTGGCCTCGGTGACATGGCGGCCGCAATCGATCATGAAGCCGATGGCCATCTCGGCAACCGAAGCGATGAAGCCAGGTGTTGCGTGGGCGACCAGGATTCCTTGGGCACTCGCGGCCGAGATATCGACGTTGCGAATATCGACTGCGACCCGCAGGAACGCGACCAAATCGCCCGCAAGCGGGAAGAACTCGGCGGGGCCGGCCGTTTGCCGGTCTGAGATAATAATCTCGCAGCCGTGGGCGGCTTGCGCCAGCGCCTTGGCGTCAAGCACTTGGCCTGTGTCGTTGAGCCGCACGTCGCCTAGCTTGCGCAACTCGGCGAGCGCGCGCTCGCCGTAGTAGTTCTTAAGCATGTCGGGGACGTGAGTGAGGAAGATGGTAGGCACAGCCTTCTCCGCGTCTGTAGTCTGTCATTGCTGATCCTGGCAGTCCATGATCCATTTAGCCGAGGTTTGCTATCGGTTCTGAAAATCATATACGAACGCATTGATCAGACAGTCCAGCCGGGATGGAAGTGGCGACAATGACACAACACCGTCGGACTGCTCCATGTAAGGACGCGATAACTTTGTTGAAACGATAACAAATGCGATGCAGCCGGATTGCGAGTCACAGAAGACGAGCCGATTTAAGGCTGCGACCGCCGTCATTTCGACGATCCGTTCGGCAACCGGATCGAACTGATCGAGCCGCACGCACAATAAGTTACGGTGGACAGATATAACCTGCTCCGGTTGGGCTCTTGAAGCATCCAACCAATTCCGGAAGCAGAAGCTTCGGTAAATAGAGCACGACGTCTGGAAACATCACCGTGAAGCTGATTGCGACAAAAAACACCACGTAAATCGGCAGCGAGGCATACATCGCTTTGGAGAACGGCACCCCGACGAATTTCGACGCCACGAGTAGCGAAAGACCGTAAGGCGGCGTAATCAGCCCAAACACCAGCGTCGTGATAAGTACTACGCCCATGTGCAACGGCTTTATATTGCCGAGTTCGTTGAGCTTGATGACGATTGGCATGAAAATGATGATTGCCGGAACAGCGTCCATGAAGTCGCCGATCACGATGAACAATAGCACAAGCAGGAGCATAATGATGCGCCCGTCATTGCCGGCCACGATCTCGATCCAGCCGGAGACGATATCTGGCCCGCGCAGATAGGCGAGCATCCAGCCGAAGGCGGACGCCGCCGCGACTAACGCGAGCGGGATCGAATAAAGTAGCCCGGTATAGACGAAGTCGCGCGGCAAATGTCGAATATGCCCGGGGCTCAGCAGCGGCACCAGCACCAGCACAATATAGACCGCGGCCACCATGCCCGCTTCGGTCGGCGTGAACCATCCGGTCAGGATGCCGCCCATGATAATTACCGGGATCATCAGCGGCAACGCGGAGGCGCGTGCGGCTTCAGCAAATTCGCACAGTGAGGCGCGGGCTTTTATCACGCCGATCGGTCCGAAGAAGTGCGAATAGATCATTAGCCCGATCCCGACTACGAAGCCGGGGACGATGCCCGCCAAAAACAGCCCGCCGATCGAAACGTTGCCGGTGGCGCCATAGACTACCGCCATAATGCTTGGTGGAATGAGATTCGCCATGGTCGAGGCGCAGGCGATCAAGGCTGCCGTGAACGCGCGGTCGTAGCCTTCCTTGCTCATTTCCGGCGCCACAGTGCGACTGAGTACGGCAACGTCGGCGGTTGAGGAGCCGGAAATGCCGGCAAAGAACATGCTGAACAGCGTGACGACCTGCGCCAGGCCGCCGCGCAGATGTCCGACCATGGTCTGCGCCAATCGAATCATTCGATTGGTGACTTTGGCCGATGTCATCAATTCGCCAACGAGCAGAAAGAACGGCACTGCTAGCAAGATTTCGGAATCGATGCCGTGAAACATCTGGCCGATCATCGACTGCATGCTGATCGGGGTCAGTGCGCAGGCGGCAAGCACGCCGGCCATAAGCGCAAAGGCGACCGGCACACCCATATAGCCGAAGCCCACGAAACATACCGTCATCAGTAGGAGGATCGAGCCGTGGCTCATTTCACAATCCCCGCAAAGTCGTCAGCGTCTTCCGGGCCCTCGAAGCCGTTTTGCCAACCGTTGACCAATTGCTCGATGCAGAACAGCACAATCAGAAGGCCGGAAATTGGCAAGCATACGGTGTAGGTCGCGAGCGGGATCAACGACGGCGCGCGAAAGCTGCCGAGGTCGTTCATGAAATTTTGGATGCCGAAAACAACCATCGCCAACGCGACGAGCAGGATGATCGTTCGATTAAAGACCTCCATAAAGGTACGCTTGGGTCCGCTCATGCGCTTGGTGATCTCAACCAGATTGAGATGGTCGATGCGCCGCGTCGCGACCGCCATGCCGATAAAGATGCCCCAGGCGAAAAACCCGGTGGTAACGAGCTGCAGCCACAGAATCGGAAAGCCCAAAGTGCGCGTCACAACATCGGTAAAGACCGAAAAGGTAAATCCGAAGATGGAGATTCCGCAGAACACCATCAAAACGTGTTCGAGCGGGTTCAGCGCCGTCCATTTCAGGTGACGATGGCGCGCGATCACGAGCGGCGACTCGATCGGGGCGGCTTCCAGAAACACGCTCATCGAAGGTCCTTACTGAAGTCGCTCGTTGCAAGTTACGGGCGGCGACGTTGTTGCGCCACCGCCCGGATTACAACTGCAGCTGAATTACTTCACATTGCGGACGAGTTCGAGGAGCTTCACTGCATGCGGGCCAAGCTCCTTGGCGAGCTTGTCCTGAATCGGCTTGGCGTCGGCCATGAAGCCGGACTTATCGACATTCTCGACAATCTTGACGCCCATGGCTTTGAGCTTCACGGCCGAATCCGACTCAAGCTTGAGACCGAGCGCCGGCTCCTTTTTGGCCACCTCGTCGGCGGCCGCCTGCACCCAGCCCTGTTGCTCCGGCGTGAAGCCCTTCCATGTCTTGTCGCTGACCCAGATGCAGTTGTTGTTGGCTTCGTGCTCAGTCATTGAGAGCACGGGCGCCACTTCGTAGTGCTTGTTGGCCATGTAGACGTTGACACCGTTCTCGGCGATGGCGACGACGCCGGTCTGCAGCGAGGTATAGACCTCGCCGAATGGCATATGCACCGTCTGCGTGCCGTAAGCGGGGAAATGTGCGTCTTCGGTCATGGTGGCCTGAACGCGAATCTTCTGACCCTTGATGTCGGCGACATTATGAATCTCATTCTTGGAATACATGCTGCGCAGGCCCATGGTGAGTAGCCCGAGCACATGTGCGCCCTGCACTGAATCATCAATCATCGCGCGGAATTCTTTCGAAACTGCCGGGTCGGATAGCGTCTTAATGAGATGGTTCTGGTCGCGGAAGATATAGTGCAGAGAAAACACACCAGATTGCGGCGCAACGGTCGAAGCATTGGCGGTCGAGGTGATGATGAAGTCGATGTCGCCGGTGCGGATCTTCTGTAGCATCACCGGCTCTTGGCCGAGCTGCGCGCCCGGGAACTGGTCGATGCCCATAGTGCCATTGCTCAATTCCATAAGCTTGGCATTGAAGATGTCACCCGCGATGCCGTATGCCGTCGAGTGCGGTTGATCGTAACCGAAGGTATATTTTTTCTGAGCATAAGCATTGCTGGACATGGTCAATGCCATGGCGGCCACGGTAACCGCCAAGCAGCCGAAGTTTTTGATCGAATTCTTCATTGGTATTCCTCCCTGTGTTATTTGTTTTTTCGTGCTTTTGAGCCGCACTTGCAGCGATTAAATACTAACCAGTCACTTCCGACAATGGCGTCTAGAATGGCTTGTCGCCCACAATCGTACAGCGGCGCATCACGCGCCTGAACCGCGCTTCGTCGAATCCGGTGGCTCGATGGAGCGTGCAGCGATTGTCCCATACCATGCACTCGCGCGGCTGCCAGGTATGCGAGTAAATGTTAACCGGCGGCGTGGTGAGCACGTTGAGTTCCTCGATCAGCGCTCGGCCTTCGTCGTAATCCATGCCTTCGATCGATTCGGCGTGGTCGCCGAGGAAAATCGCCTTGCGCGCGGTCTCAGGATGCGTGCGCACGATCGGATGCGCGACTGGAGGCACCTGGGCTGATTGTTCTGCGGTTAATGGGTCCTCGCCGTGGCGGCGCTTGCGCGAGAAAGTGAAATTGTGGATCGCGCGCTTGCCGTCGATCTTCTTCTTGATGTCAGCCGGAAGAAGATCATAACCGGAATACATGTCGGCGAATTGCGTTTCACCGCCGTCCCCCAGTGGCGGCACAATTTCAGAATACATCATAGTTGCTTGCCCGGTGTGCTCTTTCCATGAGCCGTCTGTGTGCCAGTACAGCGTGCCTCTGTCCGGGTGTTTGCCACTTGGATTGCCGTCTTTGTCGAGGTTGGACAGCATGTAAATTTCTGGATGCTCCTTGTACCCGTGGTATTGGCTAAGAACGTGGACCTGCACCTCGCCGAAATTGCGCGCGAAGGCCACCTGCGTTGCAGGCGGCAGATCGACGTTACGGAACAGGATCAGTTCGTAGTCGAGAAAGGCCTCATAGACCTTGGCGAACATCGTTGGCGACACTGCCTCGGCCAGCGTGATGCCGGTGATCTCGCAGCCGAGGACGGGATGCAGTGGCTTGACCTTGAATGGCCAATCACGCGCGGCGCGTTGCGCTTTCGACTGGGCTTGAGCCATTACAGTCTCCCGGCAGGGTTCGGTGTGGCACAAAGTCATGCTAATCGTCAGATATTATCAGCTTTGCCGGCGAGGACCTACCGCTCATAATGGTTTGATTGCACCATTTCCCGATGCGTGGCGGGTATTGAGAATGGGCCAGGTCGAACCGAGCAAATCGGAGTCGTCAACTGGCTAAGAAAAGCGTGTCTGTTAGCGAGTTATTCGGGGTGGCATTTGACCAATACCGAACTTGCGCGAATGATCAAATGGAGATGGCAAGATGAGCTTGCACAAGAATTACACCCAGTGCGCGACTGCCCTTCCAAACCGCCGTACCGTCATTGCGGCGCTAGCGACCGTACTACCAGCGACCTCTTCTGTGTTCGCTGCGGCGGCAGTTTCATCTTCGGCCGAGGACGAGCGGTTCATGCGCATGGCGCTCGCTGCGGCTCGGCGAGGCGACTATCCGTTCGGCGCAGTGATCGTGCGCGATAGTCGGGTGCTGGCGCGCGGGAGCAATTCGGGGCGCACTAACGACGATCCGACCGCGCATGGTGAAATGGCCGCGATCCGCCATTGCCTTGCCGCCCACGGCAGCAAGGCGCTCAGGGGCAGCACGCTCTACACTTCCGGCGAGCCATGCGCGATGTGCATGGGCGCGATTCTTTGGTGCCGTATCGGTCGGCTCGTCTACGCCG
Organism: uncultured Alphaproteobacteria bacterium; assembly: GCA_963739075.1. Taxonomy (GTDB): domain Bacteria; phylum Pseudomonadota; class Alphaproteobacteria; order Rhizobiales; family Xanthobacteraceae; genus Pseudolabrys. The sequence continues at coordinate 125,651 of CAVTZC010000006.1, forward strand.
CGTCCGTGCAGCAACTCGCAAGCAAAATCGATCAGATCATGATTTCGAGCGATGAGGTCGCGGCGAAGACGCCCTTCGCGCCGATTTCCATTACCGGGGGCGTGCTAGCGGCTGAAGCGATGCAGCTTTTTGCGAAGTAGGAGGCAGCGTTTAGCCAACGCAGGCCACTTTTCACTGCGACCGAACCAACCAGATATGACGCGATCAGACGAGATCGTGCCGGAAACATTCAACTGGCTAAGAAAGGCGATTTTCTTAACAAGTTACTCGGCCTGGCTGCGGGCGCGGCCTACACCGCCGTAGCGCTTACACTGCGTAACTTTCGACTAATGATAAAGAGAGCGTGTTGTCGGTACAGGAGCCGATCAACCAAACCCAGCCGATTTGCAAAGCCTCGGATATGAACATCTATATGAACATCTATATGAACATCTATAAGTGGACGGTTGAGGCTTCCCCGGGCTGGAAGCGAAATTTCGGAAAGAAGTAGCAACCACACAGGCCGATGTTCGCGGTCGTCAAATTTTCTTTTGGGGGCGCATTTTTTCAGAATGTGATATTGCCGAGATTGCAGTCTCGGCACACTGTTTAGCGTCAAACATGGTTCCGTAGGCCACTCCAGATTTTAGGGGGGTGACGCGGCGCTTACGAAATACCTCCCATCTCCAAAAAGACGATTTGCCTTTCGTGGCAAGATAAAGCTTGTACGTGAGACGGTTCGATCGCATAGGTTAAATTTTTGCATGTTCGGCGCCATTATTCTAGGTTCGTCTCGCTCTGCAAAATGGATATACCTGTCAGCATCACATACGTAGTCATGCAACGGCTTGACTGAGCAAATGTGCCGCCCGCAAAGTGATGCTCAACTTGGCGCGTTGACCGCACTAAGAGGAAGAGATGCAACGCGAATATTCAATTCGGCAACTTGCCAAGCGTGAAGGGTATCGCCTCGAAAAGAAGAGCGATGACAGTTACCGTCTGATCAATGCAAGGTTTAATGTCGTCGTGTATCAGCTCGACGGCGTGCCGCTCGAAAAAGTCGCCACGTTTTTGGAGCAACCCAAAAGCCAAGCAAATTCACCTGACGTTCATCATCGTTAGAAACGGGCCGCTAATCGCCGCAGCTCGTCTGCGAATGATCATTCTTTTCTTTGGGTTGCCGGGAAGCCGCCGTTCTTGACCAACGATACGGCGCAACCAAACAAGAACAAACGTCGTCAAACGGCATCGAACGCTATGCTAATCATCAGCTTTTTATCGGCTTTTCCGGGTCGGGCGTACCGCTCATAACGGTCTGGTTGGAAGCTGTGTCATTCCGACATTGCTATATTCCTCAATGCTGTCAATGCCGACACAAAGGTAGAACGTGTCGGAATGCGCCTTGAGAACATTTGTCCCAGGTTCGAGCCCTTGAGTGCTTTTGCGAAAGCTGCAAAAACTAAAATTGCAACTCGGCGCAGAACATCGGGTTGCTCTGCACTTATCGGAACGAGAGGCAGCCTCTATGAGCATTACTGACTCGCAATCTTTATCGTTTGGTCTTCTCGCGATGTACGCGGAGGATATGTACGACACAGCAGTTGGGTCGCTAAATCCGGCGGCGGATCCGCGAATTGCGACATCCGGATGGACTATTATCGGCTATCTGACCGCCTTGGACGCACTGATTCCGGCCAAGAGTGCGGCGCACCAGCAATTGAGCATGGACGGGGCAAAGCGTGTGTTCTTCGGATTTCTTGCCCAGAATAATACCGATCCAAAATCCTATGTCGCGGTTGTCCGTGGCACTGAAGGGCTCGTCGAATGGGTCACCGATGCGGAATTCCTTCTCATTCCGCATCCGCGCTATCCCGGCGTTCAGGTCGAGCAAGGATTCTGGAACATCTATCAAACGATGAGCCTAGCCAATTCCGCAACCGGCCTCACGACGCATCAAAATGCGGCTGAAGGCGTCGCCGGTGTCGGTGCCGTCCGGAATGTGGTTGGAATTCGGCGTGGCGCGATCTCCGGTAACATGAAGGTATCGTGTTCAGGCGGCGAGGTCAATTGGCTGATCGATGGGTTTGGTGGCGAGCGTCTGCCAGCCATCGACCTTGCGCATGTTGATCTGGCCGGAGGCGAGCAGCGCCCAGAACAGCATCGCGGCGGTGTCCGCCGACGGCAGCACGGTCTGCGTCTTGATCCGTCGCTTGAACTCCTCGTGCAACCGCTCGATCGCATTGGTGGTGCGCAGCGCTGCGCCACTGGCTCGGCGGCAGACGGGTGAAGGTGAAGAGCCGGTCGCCGGCTTCCTCCAGGCTGTCGGCGACGGCGCGGTGCTTGAGCCGCCATTTGCGGATGAAGGCCTTGCGGCGCGTCTCGATCTCCTCGCGCGTCGCCGCGTAGATCATGTCGTTGTAGTCGGCGGTGATCTCCTCGTGCAGGCGCTCGGGCGCGTGCGCCAGCAGATTGCGGTGCTTGTGAACGGTGCAGCGCTGCACCGGCACGCCGTCCCACACGGCGGCGATCGCGCTTCTCGAGCCCCGGCGCGCCGTCGACGATGAGGAACTCGGGCCGCCGCAGGCCGCGCTGGATGAGATCGTCGAGCACCGCTGCGCCAGGCCTCGGCGCTCTCGCCGCCCATGCTCTTGATCGCGAGCAGCACCTTCTGGCCGTCGGCGCGCACGCCGAGGACGACCAGCAGCGAGATGGAGGTCGCTTTGCGGTCGAGCCGCACCCGCACCACCGTGCCGTCGAGGATGAGCCGCACGATCGGCTCTTCGGCCAGCGAGCGGGCATTCCAGGCGTCCCAGTCGCTCTTCACCTTGCGCCAGACCCGGCTCACCGTGTCCTTGCCGACCGCGCCGCCGAACAGGGCGGCGAGCGCGCGGCGCACCCGGCGCGTGTTGGTGCCGGCAAGATAGCGTGCCGGCGATCAGCGCGTCGGCGGCGAGCGTGCGGCGCTGATAAGCCCGCAGCGCCTGGCTCTTCCACTCCGTCGTCTTGCCGTCGGGGGTGTTCAGCCGGGCGCGCGGCACCGCGATCTCGATCGGCCCGAAGGTCCCGGTCAGCGAGCGCGTCCGGCTGCCGTGCGGTGGCCCGCAACGCCGGCTCCTCCTTCATCGCCGGCCTTCGGGCTTCGCCCGTAGCGCGGGCGAGCCAGCACCGCGTCGAGCTCGCCGCGGATCAGCTCTTCGATGAACTCGCGAGCCCGATCGCGCACCTCGGTCTCGATCGGATCAAACCAGTTGTCGAAAAGCTCAGCAGCTGGCTCGGTCGCAGGCTGCGCAGAATCAGGCTTCGTGGTAGCGCTCGTCATGGCGTGGTCTCCAGCCGGCGCTTCAACGCCGGTGATTCGAGGTTGATCACCCCGGAGACTACGCCACCCTCAATTCCAACCAACTCCGGACGGCACCAGCTGGTCGGGACGGGTACGGTCGTTGTGACAGGACATAGCCTTGGCAGTGCGCTGGCCACCTACTTCGCAGACGACCTGGCAGAGAGATTGGGATCGGGAGTATCGGCGTGCCTTTTCGCGTCTCCGCGCACGGGTGATTCCGCGTGGGCAAGTCTCTTTGCCGCCAACGTCAAGGAATATCGGCTATTCAATTACATTCTTGATATTGTCACGCATGTTCCCACGCTTGGATACGCAACTCTTCCAAAAGCGACCATAATCCAACCCTCAACAGCGCAGGCCGGGATTCGGTTGGACGTGTTCTGCGATCACCATGTGATCTGCTACTGCGCCATGATCGACTACAAAAAGACGATGGTGGCTCCGACGACCGCGCAAGACGCAAGCTGCAAGTCCTGCATCCTTCCCCCGCCGTCCGTGATGCCTAAGTCAGCGAAGGCGCTGGCCACAATTATCAACGAGTTCGGAGTTGGGGACGAAAGGACCCTCGTAATGCTAAAGGCGCTGCATACGGTGAACACGGCTTAGGGGAACAAGCCGGTATTATGGCGCAGACGCCACAAGCATTCCTACGGGGTGGCACCTAAATTGAGCACATGAAAAACGCTGCTCAAATCCTAGGTCGTGCCGTCTTCTTTCTTTTTCCCGTTCCGTTTGCGATTGGAATCGGAAATCAGCATCTCGGAAGTTGGCCGGGGTATGTGGCCTACGGCGCCGCTGCCGTCCTTACAGTGGCCGCCATTATAGTCGGATGGACGGCATTCCATCGGGACCCCAAGCCGTGACCTAAACTCGGTACGACGCCTATGCCCTAGAAAAAAGAAGAGGCGGCTATTTACTCGACTCCTTCGCGGTAAAGGCGCAGCCTGAAAACAATCATTACACAAATACAAAGCGTTCATGGTTTCAATTGGGAGGATCGGCATGTCGAAGGCTCAAAAAAGCAATAAGGAAAATAAGAAACCAAAGGCAGACAAAAACCAAACTAAGAATGTGTCGGCCTACAAGGCGGCGCAAGGCCAGGGCAAGCCAGCCAGCAGACCGTTCGCGAAAAAGCCTTGACGCTAAGTTCGGTCGAAAACGAGGCCCTTATGATAATAGACTAGCAGGCCTTGCGTCGCTTCAGTGCCGCGAACGACACGAAGATTCGCCGAGAAATGCGCCGTCCTATTTTAACGAACGATCTAACGCCTCAACATTGATAACGTAGTACCTCGACGGAAGGCCCTCGAATCGGCGCCTAGTGCGTTCGTCGAAACCTTTTAGGCACGCTGCCGGTGGTCGATGCAGGCATCGAAGCAGAGTTTCTCAGTCACGTACCTGCGCTTGTCCTAAGAGTAGAGGAGCGTCAGGAGTCCTGACGCTCCTCTGTTTCTGACAGGCGAGGCTTAATTTAAGCTGCTTTGCGAGTGACACCTACAACATCGTTGCCGTTGTTGTCGTCGTCATTATTATTGTTCTCGTCGTTGACTTCACCTAATAACAATTTATCCAAACTTAAATCGATATCATCCGTCAGGATCCAGCTGTTGCGTCCGTCGGAAGCTTGTGCGAGGGGCAACTACGTTAAGCAGTCGCAGCAGATCAAGAATTAAAAGGCCAATCTTCTCTACTTCGCTCTTCGCTTTAAATGTCTTGGTGAGACGAGAGTCGAGGCGTCCAAGAATCACCAAGATTTCAAATTCCACAAAATCGTTAGGGAAAAATTTTTTGTAGTTCATTTGATTAGGGCCTGTCTTCAGTTGAGCAGGATCATAGTGGCGGCCAACTGCACTCCGGCGAGAAAAGTTCTGGCGAGTTTGTCATAACGTGTGGCGATGGCACGGAAGTGTTTGAGCTGATTGAAGAACCGTTCGACAAGGTTGCGTTCGCAGTAGAGCGCAAAATCGCAAGCTCGCGGGGTCTTGCGGTTGGCCTTGGGCGGGATGACCGGAGTGATTCCCCGCTGGGTGAGGGTGTCGATGAATAGGTCTGCGTCGTATGCCTTGTCGCCAAGCAATGCATCTGGATCGGCGTTGTCGATCAGCGGTTCGGCGCAAGCAAGATCATGAGCTTGGCCTGGCGTGAGCATCAACGCGACGGGATTGCCCAAGGCATCGACGAGCGCGTGAATTTTGGTGGTCAGTCCACCGCGCGATCGGCCGATCGCTTGCGGGCCGTTTTTTTTCGCGCACCAGCGCTGTGCTGATGAGCGCGCACGATGGTGGCATCGATCATCATGTATTCGTTGTCGTGATCGCTTGCCAACAGCTTGAAAATACGCTCGAAAACGCCGCTCTTCGCCCATCGACTGAAGCGCTGGTGCACGATCTTCCAGTCGTCGAAACGCGCAGGCAGGTCACGCCAGGGGATTCCCGTTCGATACCTGTAAAGAACGGCTTCGACGAACAACCGGTTGTCCGCTGCATTGCCGCCGACATGGCCTTCACGACCGGGCAAAAAATTCTTGATCCGCTCCCATTGGTCGTCCGCAATCCAAAGCGCTGCATGGGTCGGCCCTCCGCAAAGCTGACCTCGCATCAATCACTCGACAACTGATTTGGGAATCCCAACGTACCGGCGGCGTTGCAAAATAGAACGGTGTTCCGCGTTTGATTCTGATCCGTTCTCGTGCAAAGCCCGCCTAACTGAAGACAGGCCCTAGCATTACAGTTGCATTCTCTTTTTGAGATGGGCGCGGCGTGCTTCGGCTTGGTGAGCTCTTCGCCAGAGTGACCATGCGATGATGTGCGCGGGTTGGATGCGCCGTTGTGCAAGCTTGATGACGATGCGGCGGATTTCCTGGATCGACCAGCGGATCAGGAACGATGTCTTGTCCGAAGACGGGAGCGTCGTTTTTTTGGGCGGCGGCGTGATATTGGCGCGATGCCGGATGACGGCCATCATGGCGAAGGCGAGCATGACCAGCGAGACATGACGGTGCCAGCCATGCCAGGAGCGGGTTTCGTTGTGATCGAGGCCGAGTTCGTTCTTGGCGGTTTCGAAACTGTCCTCGATGGCCCAACGATGGCCTTCGACCGATACCAGCTTTTTCATGGGCGTGTCCTTGGGACACCATGTGGAGAAGAAAGCGAGATCGCCGTCGGCAATGTTCCGGCGGATCAGCAGACCCCGCGTCCACTTTCCGGTGAGGGTGCTGTTGTATTCGCCGGCATCGAGATCGGCCAGTTCGAGATAGGCCCAGTCATGCAGGCGCGCGCCTTTGGTTCCCTCGCCCGCCGACAGGCGCCGCCATGCGCTTTTGGGAAGATTTTGCGCGATCTTCGCGGCGCTCCCGCGAACCATCTGCTTCTTGCCCCAGGAATGGAACACATGATTGGCGGCAACGCCCAGAACATAACCCTTGCCCGCTTTGCGGAGCGCGGTTTCGAGTTCTCCCGTGCCATACACGCTGTCCGCCGCAGACAAAAGAGAAGGGTACCTTTGCGGCGATCGCACGCGCGATCATCCTGCGCGCGATTTGCGGTTTCGTCGCAAAACTCACATCATCCGGCACATGCGCCGCCGTCATGCGTTTGGGATCGTCCGTCCATGCCTGCGGCAGATAAAGCGCCCGGTCGATGAAGGCATGGCCGTGGCGCGACACATAGGACGCGAACACGCCGATTTGGCAATTGGTGATCTTGCCCGCCGAGCCCGTATACTGGCGCGCAACGCCGCACGACGCCTTGCCCTGTTTCAGAAAGCCGGTCTCGTCAATGACAAGAACCGCATCCTCATCAGCGAGCGTTTCCAGCGCGTAATCGCGTACGATGTCGCGCAACGCTTCCGCGTCCCACCGGCCGCGGCCCAGGATCGCCTGCTGACGCCACGGGCCAGGATCCCCGGCCGCTTCCGCGCGCATCCAACCTGTCTTGCGCGGTTCGTTCCCGAGCAACCCATCCAGGAATTTCCATGCCGACGCCGCAACCCGCTCTTGGCGCGAACAAAGGACGAAGCTGCGCCTTCACATCCCGCAACGACGACGCCCAAAGCTCAAGCGTCGCCTCAATCGATGCTCCCGCCATCCATGATCCTCCAAATCATGGTGGCCCATGGATTCAGAAGTCAAAAGAAAACGCAACTGTAATGCCGTTAGGGAAAAATTTTTTGTAGTTCATTTGATTAGTATCCTCATTTGATGGTGTTGTTCCGTTTGAGTCTTCCTTGCCGCCGTTAAGCAGGTTCCGTTTGATGTATGCGGCAAGATCGGACTGCTTGTAGGTCCTGCTGCATCGCGAAATAGTCTTCTGGCGGGCGGGCGTCAATTAATCACGAGCATGTATTCGGAATTATTTAGTTTTTGCTTGAAGTAAAGCTCGGTGTGACGGAAAAATGCCCTTATACTTTCAATCACAAGTATTGCTTGAATACGGTCGCACTAATGGCGCCAATATTGGAGCCGGGCTCGAAAGGTGAAAAATATTTTGATAATACATGTCACGATTCCCGCTGGAGACGGCGAGCATTTTCGTTGCTCCGATTTATCAAGTAGCTGATTTTCATGAGCTATTTTGTTTGGGAGTCAATTTTTTATACTGCCGATGCTTCTGAATCCTCTCGGCGACGGAAATTCGGTTTGCATTTCGCTCGTAACCTTTTGATTTGGAATGGCGTGAAATAGCTGCAGTTTGAATCTAAGCTATTGATAACTCATAATAACGAGCTGACTCTTAATCAGCGGGTCCCAGGTTCGAGCCCTGGTGCGCCCACCACTTATCACCCAAAAAAATCAGCGGGTTAGAGAAGCAGCACACGTCGCACAGTTGGTCTCGGCTTACTCATACTTAATGTGCTAATTAATGTCAGGCTGTCAGTAAATCCTGACTATCCGATTTGCACAGCAGCAGCTTTTGCTGAGTTTACCGGCAACCCTGAAACGTAGAGAGCCGCCTGCTGCTGAGCGTTCGCGCTTTACGCTGAATACGTGTCAATGAGCTTGCCCAAATCTTGTCTATGCGCTGCTCTATAAGCAGTAATCTCTATCCCGCTGGTACAAAAAGATCCATCACGTCAGCCCGATCACGCCTGTGAACGTGTGGAAGAAAGCAAAATGAAACGCCGCTTGAGCTAACTCGCTCCAGAGGTCGCCTCAGTTGGCGGGCTCTGTCATTTTAAACCGACTGCACTTTGCTTACTCTGACTTTCAGACGCGTGCAGCAGTCCTCCGATTGCAAGCCGCGTAATAAGTTCGGTCAGTTCGTCAACGAACGGCTCGTCGATTGTGATGCTGAACGGCTCTTGCGCAAACAGCTCGCGGTTCCGCACGAAAATGCTGCATTGCCCCATCAGCCAGATGGCCGCGCACAGGGCGGCCCGTTTCTGTGTGTTTGGAGGCAGGAATCGGCGCACGAGATCGACTGCAGCGGTAAGATAAGAGACCGGATTCGTCGCCATGAATTTGCGAAAGACCTTGGAGGGATGTGCGCTCTCCCAGGCGAACATGCGGATGTAGCGGCTCATTTCGTCGCGGTACAGCAGTGGCCGCAATTGCTGGTAAATGAAGCTTCGCAAAGCCTCCTCGCGCGACAGTACTTTGAGCTTCTCCGCATCAAATCCCGCGTTTTCCGTCAGCTTCTCGAAGGCGGTTTTGAGGACCTCGAGGTACAATCCGTCCTTGCCTTTGAAATGATAATTGATGGCAGCCTGATTGACGCGCGCTTTGGTAACGATGTCTCGCACGCTCGAACCCTCAAAGCCTTTCTCCGCAAACAGAGTGACGGCGGCCTTAATGATCGATTGGCGGGTGTATTCGGCTGGACGGGTCATTGATTCTCAGTTCAAACAGTCGTTTGAAGCAGACCCATAATACGCTTTTCGGCAAAATGCAACTTTCGTAGAATGGGGAGTAGCGCGAGGGTTGTCATCATTCCGCCTCAAACGGTCGTTTTAATTACACTCTCCCGTATGAAACTTACGTTTAGAGCAGGGCGACGAAGGTTAGTTAGGGGGTCTTTCATGCTGAAGCTGACATCGCGGTTCGTCTTGGAAGTGTTGCCCTATTTGATTTCGGCACTGGTTGCGGCTGTCCTTGTGCCAGGGGTTATTTATTCGCTGATAACGGTCGGTCTACCCGGTGTCTTCTACTCAGAGGCTCACGGAATGGAGGCGATGGTCACGCCGAACGCCTTCGGTCGCAGTGAGAATGCGTTCGAATTGATCCGCCAGGACCACGACGCGTTTGCATCAGACCAGTTATTGCGCGGGCTCGCCAAAACGGCCGAAACCAATTTAGTCAATCGCTAAGGTGAGGAATTTGGCATGCAGTTACAAAATGGGATATCGGATTTACCTCGCCGCACTCGGTGGTGGGCATTGATTCGAAATGTGCTGATGGCCGTGATCTATCCGTTCGGGCGTAAACCACGCCACGAGTCGTACCGCGCCGAACGACACTACATGCGCGGGCCAGGGCCGAAGTGGCACGCGAAGCATGGTGGGTCCGCCCACTGACCAGCCAGTTCGTAAGTCTCTGCCGCACAACACAGCGAGTAATTTCTGGTGTTAGGGAGGATGCTGCGATGAACCGCTCGCTCTCTCTCGGTATTGCCGTCGCGTGCGTGGTCGCGAGCGTGATATATGCGCGGGCCGCCGATCTTCCTGGGCAATCAGATTCATCATCATACTACAAGGCGCCGCCGGAGCTGCCGTTTAGTTGGACTGGCTTCTACGCCGGTATCAATGGTGGCTACGCCTGGGGCCAGTCGAGTTGGAGCGATCCGGTCGTTGGCGCGGATTCGGGAAAATTCAACGCCTCCGGCGGATTGCTCGGCGGACTGCTTGGCTACAATTGGCAGACCGGTCCCGCCGTGCTCGGCATCGAAACTGATGCCGGCTGGATGGGTATCAAGGGCACCACTTCCGGCACGGGGGGCGTCTGTGCCGCCGACGGCGGCGGCCAGTGCCAGACTCGGCAAAGCTGGCTAGGCACCACACGTGCACGTATCGGTTACGCGTTCGATCGCTGGCTGCCCTATATCACCGGCGGCGTCGCCTACGGTAACATCCAGACGGTGCAGCCGACCGGCACGTCCACCGGCACCAATGTCGGGTGGGCCGCCGGTGCGGGCTTGGAATACGCCATCGACCACAACTGGAGTGCCAAGCTCGAATATCTCCATGTTGATCTCGGCACCGCCACTTTCATGGGCGCCGCGTCGGGCACGTCCACATTAACCGTTCCCGTCACCAACGATCTTGCGCGGGCCGGAGTCAATTATCATTGGTGAAACGCGATCACTGCTTGTTCATTTGTCGAACGGAACATTGGTCCACTACTGCGATCTCCATACATACGAGGATTGGGTCTCTCGCCAGGCCGTCGACGTGCTAATCGTGCTGGCGATGTCGCTAATGATGCTGTGGACGGCTCCTCCACTGGCACTTGAGTGAAGCATGGATACGGGCTGTTTTCCAGGTCCACGGCATTGATGCGCAAGGGCAAGTGGCCATCCGCCGACAGTTGAAGCGGCGGTACGTTCTGGTGTTCTTTCAGAGGCTTCCGCCATGCCTGGTGGGGATCGAAGCCTGCGCGTCGGTACATCATTGGTCGCGCGAGCTCAAGGCGCTCGGCCACACCGTGCGATTAATGCCGCCGGCCTATGTGAAGCCCTACGTCAAGCGGCAGAAGAACGATGCCACTGATGCCGAGGCGATGTGCGAAGCCGTCACCAGGGCAAACATGCGGTTCGTTGCGACCAAGACCCCCGAGCAGCAGAGCTGTCTGACGCTCCATCGCACGCGCCATCTGTTCATCCGTCAGCAAACCACTGTGATCAGTGTAATTCCGGCCCATCTTGCCGAGTTCGGGATCGTCGCACCGGTCGGGCGCAAAGGTGTCGAGGAACTGCTCGATGTCGTCGCCGATCCAAGTGACAAGCGAGTTCCTGCGATAGCCCGTGCGTGTCTCGCAGCACTTGGGGCTCAACTGCGCAGGCTTAAGCAGCAGATTCTGGGCTTCGATCGTATGATTATAGCCTGGCACCGGTCCGATGATGTGAGCAAGCGGCTCGATGCTATCCCGGGGCGTCGGTCCGATGCTGGCCACCGCTCTTGTCGCCAGGGTCGCCGATCCGAAGGTCTTCCGGTCAGGGCGCAACTTCTCGGCCTGGATCGGGCTGGTGCCGAAGCAGCACTCAAGCGGGGACAAGGACAGGCTCGGTAGTATCAGCAAGCAAGGTGATCGCTATCTGCGCAGCCTGTTCGTGGCCGGCGCACTCGCCATCATCCGCTATGCCAAGACCCATGGCACCAAGCAGCGGCCTTGGCTCACGGCATTGCTAGCCCGAAAACCGACCAAGGTCGCGGCCATCGCGCTTGCCAACAAGATTGCGCGGATGGCCTGGGCGATGATGGCTAGAGGCAAGCTCTTAATCAGCGGGTCCCAGGTTCGAGCCCTGGTGCGCCCATCAAACCCCGTTAAAACCAATGGCTTATTTGTTGTCGTAAATGACGCCGCCATTTACCAACGGAATAGGCTAGATTGCTGTTGCCATTAGCGAGGTCCGTTTCCATCGTGTCGTCGACTGGCAATGAGATTTTGCTCTAATTTACAAAATGGCAAAAACGAGCGAAGACGGGGGGCATCGCCGGTCGCGCGATGAAGTGCCAAACATGAACCGCTTGTTCTATCAGCAACTTTCTCGTGCCGATGTTTCTCAGTCCATGAGTCCGGTCATGCCAAGACGATCGCAGTGGATCGCTTGTTTGACGCGGAGCATGATCTTCGTCTTGGCGCTCTGGCTTTTTTGCACTGGCAACGGTTATGCGCAGCACGCCGGCGGACCTTTCGAACGAATGGTGGGCCAATGGGCCGGGTCCGGCACGATCGACCTGTCGGACGGCACACGCGAGCCAATGAGGTGCCGGGCGTCTTACGATGTGCCGGCGGAACGAAGGAATCTCCAGCTCAGCATTCGCTGCGCCAGCGACAGTTACAATTTCAATCTCTTTAGCAACGCGGTTCTCGCCGGCCATGTCGTCAGCGGGACGTGGAGCGAATCCACTCACGGCGTCGCCGGGACAATCTCCGGCACCGCCGAAGGCGATCATATCCATGCCCACGCGGAGAGCGCGAGCTTCACCGCCACCTTGACCCTGACTACGCATGGTAACCGGCAATCGGTGTCGATAAGAACGTCCGATCCGAACGCCGGCATCAAGGGCGTGACAATCAGCATGCGGCGCGGCGGCTAGACCGCCGCGGGTTCGCTTGCGAATGGCCTATTCGGCTGGCGACCGGCTCGATCGCTGCTCGGCGAGATGGCGTGCGATCTTGCTGAGGAACGTGGCCGTCGGCCGCAAAATGAGCAGATCGGCAATCAGCGCCGAGACCATCGCAAACGCGCTCAGCCATCCGAACAAGCGAAGCGAGGGTAGGCTGGAAAAGACCGTCATCGCCAGCCCGCACGCCAGCACGGCCGACGTCAGGATCAACGGCGGCCCGACTAGTATCGTCGCGCGCTCGACGCCGACGGCCGGATCCGATTCGGTGTCCTCGATCTGCAAGCGGTTGAGGAAGTGAATCGTCGCGCTCAGACCCAGGCCAAACGATACGGTCAGCGCGATGACGCTCGCGAACTGCAAGCCGAGGCCGCTCACCCACAATAGGCAGCCGGCCAGGACAATGGGGAACAGTCCCGGCAGGACACTCGTCAACATCACGATGAACGAGCGGAAGGCCAGGCCGATGAACGCCGCGACAAAGACGATCTCGATGGTGAGTCCGTCGCTGAGCTTGTCAATCATGATCGCGCTGTTGCGCGCGGCGATCACCGACAGGCCGGTGACCGCGATCGTATAGCCGGGATATTTGGCGTTGAGGGCGGCGAGCTTCTGGTCGAGCGAATCGACGATGGGTAAGAGCTTGTTGGCGTCGGCATCGGGAACGCGGCCGTTCACGATGACGGCGTCCTGCTTGGCCGAGATGAACCGCCGCGTCAGATAGGGCGGCAGCATGTCGACGTATTGCTTGAGCGTGGCGACGTCGGTCTTGCCCATCTTTTCCGCCAGCCAGCGCCGCAGCGTCTCCACCGACCAGACGTTGCCGACCCCTTCCTGGTGCTCCAGCATCGAATGCACGTCGGCGATGGCCGCGAGCGTTTCGGGGTCGTAGAGCGACTTTCCTTGCGGAAACTCGATCAGCACGTCGATCGGATTGGCGCCGGTCAGCTTCACGTCGAGCCGCCGGCTGGCGGCGACGGCCTGCTGTCGGTCGGGCACCTGGTCGGCGAGCCGGTAATGCGGCTGCAGCTGTGCATAGCCAACCGACAGCGCGACGACCACGAGCAGGCCGGCCAACGTGTAGAGGCCCGGATGGGTGACCATGCGAACGGCGATCCAGCCGCAGAATCGGCGTAGCACGTCGAGCGCCTTGTCCATTCCGCGCACGCTTGCGGCAAATCTCGCCTCGTTGCGGATGAGGAGAACGCCGAGCAGTGGCACGAGCATGATCACCGCTATCAGCGCGATGAGCGTGGCGATCAGACCGGCTTCGCCGAAGGTGCGGATCAGTTCGGACGACGAGAATTGCAAAGCGATGAACGAAATGCCGGCGGTCGCGTGCGTGAGCACGCAAGCCGGTCCGGCGATGAGTAGGGCATTGCGGAAGGCGGTGAACTTATCGTCGCCCATGATCAGGCGGTCGCGCGCCGCGAACGTGAGCTGCATGCTGTCGGAAAAACTGATGACCATGATGAGCGGCGTCATCACGTTCAAGAAAATGTTCAGGCTGAAGTTGAGCCAGCCGAGCGTGCCGAGCGCGAGCAGAATGGCGGCGAGCGGCGGGGCGGCAGCAATGATCATGAACGCGATGCGGCGGAAGAACAACGCCGCGATCAGGCAGCCGGCAATAAAGCCGAGCGCGTTGTAATACAACCGGTCGCGCTCGATCGCGGTGCGCGTTTCGAGCTGCATCACCGGAACGCCCGACAACTCGCCGCTCAACCCGGTCCCGGCCAGATGCTCGTTGAGCGTTTGGCGGACCTCGCCGATAACCTTGGACAAGTTATGTTGCGTGGCCGCCGGATCGAGCGCCAGCACGATCAATGCAAGATGGCCGTCCGTCGACAGCAATTTGCCGCGGATGATTTCGTTCGCCTGCACCTTGGCGATCAGGTCTTGGTATTCCGCGCCGGTCGGCAGCGGATTGGGGAAGAGCGGAGCCGGAATTTGCCCGTTCTCCGGCGGTTGCCGCGCCGAAAACAGCGAGATCACGCCGCGCGTGCCGTCGATAAGCTGGAGGTCGATCACCAGATCGCGCAGCTTTTCCAGCGAGGATCGCTCGAGCAGCGTCGGGCCTTCGACGACGACCAGGACGTCGAATTCCGTCGAGGGGAAGCGGTGGGTGACGTCTTCGTAGGTCTTGAACTCCGCGGTATCGGAGCGGAATAACTGGCTGAGCGAGTCGTCCACTTTCAGGCGGGTAAATCCGACCGCGGCCAAGGCGCAGAGGACGACAAAGACGACGATGGAGATCAGGCGGTGCGAGAGCGGAAAGAATCCGATGCGCTCGATGCCCAGCGCCAGATTCCGCGGAACGACCTTGCGCGGCGTTTCCAGAAATTCGAGTTCCGGCGGCGGAGTGCTGGTCACGGCGGCTCTCTACAAGGCTGTCGGCCGGTGTCTTAAAGGACTGAAACGCAGGGCGAACATCATCCGTCACCATCGATGTATGCGCGAGGGCAACAATCGCATGGGCCTTGGCTCAAGTATAGTGCTCAGGCTCAGCTGCGGCGATTGGCGATGAAATGCGCTGCCGCTTTCAGGATGGCGCCGTTTTTGCCAAACGGCGTGAGCGCCTTTTCGGCCTCGGCGATTAGCGTCTTGAGCCGTTCCCGCGCGCCATCGACCCCGAGCAAGCTCACGAAAGTCGCCTTGTGCGCGGCCGCGTCTTTTCCCGTCGCCTTGCCGACGGTGGCCGCATCGCCCTCGATATCGAGCAAGTCATCGGCGACTTGAAATGCCTCGCCGACGGCCGAGCCGTAACGTTCGAGCGCCGCGTGCGCCTTTCGGGGGGCTTGGCCGAGGATAGCCCCGCTGACGCAGGCATACTTCAGGAGCGCGCCGGTTTTCATCGATTGCAGTGTTTTGACCCCGCCGAAATCAAGTGGGCGTCCGCGGCCATTGGCAAATCGGCCTTCGGCCGCGAGATCGAGCATTTGCCCGCCGGCCATGCCGCCAATACCGGCAGCGCGCGCAAGCGCGGAAATCAGGTGAACTCTGATGTCGGGCTTTGCGTGGGTCTGCGGGCGCGAGAGAATATCGAAGGCGAAGGTCAAAAGACCGTCCCCGGCCAAAATCGCGGTTGCTTCGTCGAAGGCCATGTGAACGGTAGGCCGTCCGCGCCGCAACGCGTCGTCGTCCATCGCGGGAAGGTCGTCGTGCACGAGCGAGTAGCAGTGTACGCACTCGAGTGCGGCGGCCACGATCAGGGCCTGACGTCGCGGGACCTTGAATAGTCTCGCGGTTTCCACCACCAAAAAAGGGCGGACCCGCTTGCCGCCCCCGAGGCTGGCATAGCGCATGGCCTCCAAGAGGCGGGCGGGGCGCGCTAGCTCGCCGGCGGCCGGCTTGGGCGCCAGCAGCCGATCGAGCATGCTCTGAGTGTCGGCGGCGACCTGATCGAGAGTCTGTTTAAAGCGGTCGGTGGGGTCGACCGGGCGAGACGCCTTGCTCTTGACTGAAGAAGACGGTGTCGAATTTTGAGACGGCAGACCCATCGATTGCGGGCTTTTCAGCCCCCTCGGCATTGACCTGAAAAATTCTTTACACCAGTGCCGGAAAGATTACTGCACCGGGGCGACGTCATCTAGCTGGGGAACCTTGCCGCGTTGCGCGGCTTGCCCCGCATGGCCGAAGCGCCGCTCGATGTAGGTCGTCACCATTTGCTTGAAATCGGCCGTCAGCGTGGGCCCGCGCAGGGTGGCGGCCTTCTTGCCGTCGATGAACACCGGTGCGGTCGGCTGCTCGCCGGTGCCGGGCAGCGAGATGCCAATGTCGGCGTGCTTGCTCTCGCCCGGCCCGTTGACGATGCAGCCCATCACCGCGACCGTGAGCGTCTCCACGCCGGGATAATGCCGCTTCCATTCCGGCATGGAGGTGCGGATAAAGCCCTGGATTTCGGAGGCGAGCTCCTGGAACGTGGTCGAGGTGGTGCGGCCGCAGCCGGGGCAGGCGGCGACTAGCGGAACGAAGGTCCGCAGCCCCATGGTCTGCAACAGCTCTTGCGCCACCTGCACCTCGAGCGTGCGGTCGCCGTTCGGTTCCGGCGTGAGCGAGATGCGGATAGTGTCGCCGATGCCCTGTTGCAGCAGCACGCCCATGGCGGCGCTTGACGCGACAATGCCTTTCGATCCCATGCCGGCTTCGGTCAAGCCGAGATGCAGCGCATAGTCCGAGCGGCGCGCCAGTTCGGTGTAGACCGCGATCAAGTCTTGCACCGCCGAGACTTTGGCCGACAGGATGATTCGGTTCCTCGGCAGACCGATCTCCTCGGCGCGCGCGGCCGACAACAGCGCCGATTGCACCATGGCTTCGTGTGTCACTTGCCGGGCTTCGAGCGGCTCCGCCGCGCGGGAATTCTCGTCCATCAACTGCGTCAGCAATTCCTGGTCGAGCGATCCCCAATTGGCGCCGATGCGCACCGGCTTGTTGTGCTTGATCGCCATCTCGACGATGGCGGAGAACTGGCGATCCTTTTTATCCTTGAAGCCGACATTGCCGGGATTGATACGGTATTTGTCGAGCGCCTCGGCGCAACCCGGATGGTCGGCGAGGAGTTTGTGCCCGATGTAATGGAAGTCGCCGACGATCGGCACGTTGACGCCAATCTTGAGCAGCCGTTCCTTGATGCGCGGCACCGCCGCTGCTGCCTCGTCGCGGTCGACCGTGATGCGCACGAGCTCGGAGCCGGCGCGGGCGAGCGCCGCCACCTGACGCGCGGTTCCTTCCACGTCGGCGGTGTCGGTGTTGGTCATCGACTGCACGACGATGGGCGCGCCGCCGCCGACTTTGACGCCGGCGACGTCCACGGCAACCGATTTGTGACGTTCTTGTGTCGCGGTGCTCATGAAATGTTCTTTCGTGCGAGCCGTTTCTAGCCCGCATGTGGACTATATCGCCATCCCTCACTGGCGCGTCAACGCCAACAAGGCGAATGGCCGGGAACGGTTCGGAAAGTGGCTATTTCCGGTCGGATCAGGCTTCGCTGAGACCGAGCCGACCGAAATCCGGCCCGAGCAGCCGGCGGACGCGGAGCAGGGCGCGCCGCGCCGCGTAGGCATCATAGGCAACCCGGAGCAGGCCGGATAACTGGGACGGCCCGGCGATCAGCTCGCGCATGACGGCCGTAATGCTCGTGCCGCCGTCGGGGCGCATCCCAGCCAGCGCGGCTTCCGGCACGACGCGGTGCGCAGGATCGATGACCACCCTGACCGCTGTGAAACTCAGGCCGTGGGTCGAAGCGAGGCGGGCGACGAGATGCGATTCCATGTCTACGGTCGCCGCGCCGGTCTCGACGTGCATTCGCTTTTTGGCTCCGGGGTCGGCGACCGCGTAATCGACGCCCGCGATAGGCTTGTGTTCGGCGCCCGGGATCATCGCCAGGATCTTTTCCGACCAGACGCGATCGGTCGGACGACTCTGTTGCGCGTCGACGATCGATGACGCTACGACCCAGTTTCCCGGGCGCAAATGCGGAGCCAGCCCGCCCGCCACTCCGAAACTGATGATGCCGCGGCACCCTCGTTTGAGGGCTTGGTCGAGGGAGCAGGCGACCTCGCCCTCGGTATTGCGGCAGATGACGACGACGCCTGGGCCGGACGCGATGCGGGCTTCGAAGGCTAACCCGACGAGGGCGATAACGAAGCGGTCGTCCGGAGCGCGATCCACGTCCATGCAGGCCGACGGAACAGGGCGTGCGATGTTACCGTTGGCCGGAGAGACGGGATGAGGCGCCGTGCGAGGCTTCGGCAGCCCGTAGGCCCATGAATCGTTCGTGCTGGTGTGCGCCATCAGCCCCTCTATGCCCACTTTATCAGGCAAATTTCATGCCGCTACCCGAACGGCCACATATTTTCCAGCCGTATTGTAGGGGGGCGCCACTAGCTGCAGTTGGATTGAGCTTTTCCTTTGCCCGGAACTCGAATAGACGACCGATCATAATAGGTCGACTACGGCAGTTCGCATGAGCCATAAAGAAAAGATTCTAATCACCGGCGCAAGCGGATTTGTCGGTTCGGCCGTCGCCCGCAAACTCGTCGAGGCCGGCTATTCGGTGCGGGCGCTGGTTCGTGGCGCAAGCCCGCGCGCGCACCTCGCCGGTTTGGATTTGGAATATTTCGAAGGCGATCTGCGCGACCGGAAATCCGTCGCACGCGCGATCGCCGGCATGCGCTACGTTTTTCACGTGGCGGCGGATTATCGCCTATGGGCGCGCGACCCCAGCGAGATCTTTGCCTCGAACGTCGAAGGGACCCGCAACCTGATGGAGGAGGCGATACGGGCGGGCGTCGAGCGCGTGATCTATACCAGCAGCGTGGCGACCATCGCTGTGCGATCGGATGGGACGGCCGCCGACGAAACCACGCCGCTGCGCGAGGATCAAGGCATCGGCGCCTACAAGCGCAGCAAGATCGCGGCCGAACGACTGGTCGAGGCCATGGTGGCCGAACGAGGTCTCGCCGCCGTTATTGTGAATCCTTCGACGCCGATTGGACCGCGCGATGTGAAGCCCACGCCGACTGGCCGGATCATCATCGAAGCCGCCAGGGGCCGCATTCCGGCATTCATCGACACGGGACTGAACCTCGTGCATGTGGATGACGTGGCCAGCGGCCATCTTGCAGCATTGCGCCATGGGAGGGTCGGCGAGCGGTACATTCTCGGTGGGCAGGATGTTTTATTTTCGCAAATGCTCCGTGATATTGCCGGTCTGGTCGGCCGCCGCGCGGCGTGGGTGCGGCTGCCGTGGCGAGTCCTCATTCCGGTCGCATTTGTCGCCGAAGCCATGGCGAACATCACGGGCCGCGAACCATTTGCAACCCGGGACGGGGTGCATATGGCGAAGCACCGAATGTTCTTCAAATCGTCCAAAGCCGAACGGGAACTCGGATATCGTTCAAGGCTTTATACGGAGGCGATTAACGATGCTGTCCGCTGGTTTTGCAACTCCGGATACCTAAGTTCCTAGAACGCAATGCGATTAAGTACCCGCTGGTTAACCGATCCACGTAAATTGGCGGGCTTATAAGGTGATTAGGCCAAGTCGACCGGGAGCTGGAGACATGGATTTGGTATAATTCTTGCTTTATACTTCTGTTCAAATAGTTCGTAGCCGTCGGGATTTACGACCTATATTTCCACTCAACATGCAGATTGGAAGTGAAATGTTAGACGCGATTAAAGAACCTTGCGACCTACGGCGCCTCGATGCGAGCGGACCTCAAGCAAGTAGCCGACGAACTGCGCACGGAGACGATCAACGCGGTGGCTTCGACCGGCGGGCATTTGGGGGCCGGACTGGGCGTGG
The DNA here is from genome assembly GCA_963739075.1 of uncultured Alphaproteobacteria bacterium. Taxonomy (GTDB): domain Bacteria; phylum Pseudomonadota; class Alphaproteobacteria; order Rhizobiales; family Xanthobacteraceae; genus Pseudolabrys. Next base: position 145,555 of record CAVTZC010000006.1, read on the forward strand.
TGGAACTGACGGTGGCGCTGCATTACGTGTTCGACACGCCGGCGGACCGGCTGATCTGGGATGTCGGGCACCAGGCCTACCCGCACAAGATTTTGACCGGCCGGCGCGATCGCATCCGGACGCTGCGGCAGGGCGGCGGGCTGTCCGGGTTCACCAAGCGGGCGGAGAGCGAATACGACCCGTTCGGGGCGGCGCATTCGTCCACGTCGATCTCGGCCGGATTGGGCATGGCGGTGGCGCGGGATTTGGCCGGCAAGACCAACAACGTCATCGCGGTGATCGGCGACGGGGCGATGTCGGCCGGCATGGCCTACGAGGCGATGAACAATGCCGGGGCGCGCAACGAGCGGCTGATCGTCATTCTCAACGACAACGACATGTCGATCGCGCCGCCGGTTGGCGCGATGTCGGCTTATCTGGCGCGGCTCGGCTCCGGGCATACCTATCTCAAGCTGCGCGACGTCGGCAAACAGCTCGCCCATCATTTGCCCAAGGCGCTTGACCGCGCCATCACCCGCGCCATCGAGCACGCGCGCACTTACGTGACCGGCGGCACGTTGTTCGAGGAGCTCGGCTTCTATTACGTCGGGCCGATCGACGGGCACAATCTCGACCACCTGCTGCCCGTGCTGCGCAACGTGCGCGACGCCGAGATCGGACCGATTTTGGTGCACGTGGTGACGCAGAAGGGCAAAGGCTATGCGCCGGCGGAGACCTCGGCCGACAAGTATCACGGGGTGGTCAAGTTCGACGTGGCCACGGGTGCGCAGGCCAAATCGAAGGGTGGGGCGCCGCAATATACCAAGGTGTTCGGCGAGAGCCTGATCAAGGAGGCGCGCAAGGACGACAAGATCGTGGCCATCACCGCGGCGATGCCGTCCGGCACCGGGGTGGACCTGTTCGAGAAGGAGTTCCCCAAGCGCACCTTTGACGTGGGCATAGCCGAGCAGCACGGGGTGACCTTTGCCGGCGGGCTGGCGACGGAAGGCTTCAAGCCGTTCGCGGCGATCTATTCGACCTTCCTGCAGCGAGCCTATGACCAGGTGGTGCACGATATTGCCATCCAGCGGCTGCCGGTGCGCTTTGCGCTCGACCGCGCCGGCCTCGTCGGGGCGGACGGGCCGACCCATGCCGGATCCTTCGACGTGGCCTATCTCGGCTGCCTGCCGGGCTTCGTGCTGATGGCGGCGGCGGACGAGGCCGAGCTGGTGCACATGGTAGCGACGCAGGTCGCCATCGACGACCGGCCGTCGGCCTTACGCTATCCGCGCGGCGAGGGCCGCGGGGTGGCGATGCCGGACGAGGGCAAGGCGCTGGAGATCGGCAAGGGGCGCATCCTGCGCGAGGGCCACAAGGTGGCGCTGTTCTCCTATGGGGCGCGGCTGGGCGAATGCCTGAAAGCCGCCGACGAACTGGCGGCGCTCGGGCTGTCGACCACGGTGGCCGATGCGCGCTTTGCCAAGCCCTTGGACAGCGACCTGTTGCTCCGCCTGGCGCGCGAGCACGAGGTACTGGTGACGATCGAGGAGGGCGCGATCGGCGGCTTCGGCTCGCACGTGCTGCAGACGCTGGCCGACAACGGCGTGCTCGACAGCGGCCTCAAGATCCGCGCCATGGTGCTGCCCGACGTCTTCCTCGACCAGGACACGCCGGCGGCGATGTATGCCAAGGCCGGCCTCGACGCCCGCGGCATCGTCGCCAAGGTGTTCGAAGCGCTCGGCAGGGACGTTCGTGCGGAATCGTTCAAGCTCGGCTTCGCATAACGGATCCGATTTGGCGGAGAAACCAATGACCCAGAAAACGCCGTTGCGGATTATCCTGGCGCAGCCGCGCGGCTTTTGCGCGGGGGTGGTGCGCGCGATCGAGATCGTCGAGCGCGCGCTGCAGAAATACGGTGCCCCAGTCTATGTGCGCCACGAGATCGTGCACAACAAGCACGTGGTCGACAGCCTCAAGGCCAAGGGCGCCCGCTTCGTCGAGACGGTGTCCGAGATACCGGAAAATGCGGTGACCATCTTCAGCGCGCACGGCGTTGCCCGCAGCGTCGAGGAGGAGGCGGCGGGACGCGGCCTTCCCGTGCTCAACGCCACCTGTCCGCTGGTCACCAAGGTGCACAACCAAGGCAAGCGCTATGTCGCGCAGGGACGTACCCTCATTCTGATCGGCCATGCCGGCCACCCCGAGGTCGTGGGCACGATCGGACAAATACCCGGTCCCGTGGTGCTGGTGCAGACGGAGGAAGACGTCGAGCGTCTCGACATCCCCACCGATAGCCCGGTCGCCTATATCACCCAGACTACGCTGAGCGTGGATGACACCAGGGGAATCATCGCAAAGCTCGAGCAGCGCTTCAGCGATATCGTCGGTCCCGAAATGCGCGATATCTGTTACGCTACGCAGAATCGTCAGGCGGCGGTGCGCGAGTTGAGCCGGCAAGTCGACATCATTCTGGTGGTCGGCGCCAAAAATAGCTCGAATTCCAATCGCCTGCGCGAGATCGGGCTGGAGACCGGCATCCCGAGCTACCTGATCGCCGACAGCAGCGAGCTGCAGCCGGAATGGGTGCGGGACGCGCGGACCGTCGGTCTCACCGCCGGCGCCTCGGCGCCGGAAGTATTGGTCGACGGCGTCATCGATGCCCTGGGCCGCCTTGGTCCCGTCGAAGTTTCGGTTTTAGCTGGCCGCGAGGAGACAATCGAGTTCCGGTTGCCAGCGGAATTGGCCTCCGTTTAGCTTGCTCCCGTCCTTTCCATAGGTCGCGCGGCGCGCGAAAATTCGAACGAGAATCGCTGAATTATGAAAGTGCCGTATTTCAAGGAAATTCGCATCGCGGCCTACCTCTTCAAACAGAGGATCATGGGCCGCAAACGCTATCCGCTCGTTCTGATGCTGGAACCGCTGTTCCGCTGCAATCTGGCCTGCATCGGCTGCGGCAAGATCGACTATCCGGACCCGATCCTCAATCAACGTCTGTCGGTCAAGGAATGCCTTGACGCGGTCGACGAATGCGGCGCGCCGATGGTGGCGATCCCCGGCGGTGAGCCGCTCATCCATCGCGAGATCGGCGAGATCGTCAAAGGCATTGTCGCGCGCAAGAAGTTCGTCTCGCTCTGTACCAATGCGCTGCTGCTCGAGAAAAAGCTGCACCTATTCGAGCCGTCGCCGTATCTGTTCTTTTCGGTCCATCTCGACGGCCTCAAAGAGCATCACGACAAGTCGGTGTCGCAGAAGGGCGTGTTCGACATTGCGGTGCGCGCGATCAAGGCCGCCCAAGACAAGGGCTTTACCGTCAACGTCAACGCCACGATCTTCGATGGGCACGCCGCTGAGGACATCGCGGCATTTCTCGATCAGGCGAAGGAGCTCGGTGTCGGCGTGTCGATCTCGCCCGGCTATGCCTATGAGCGCGCGCCCGACCAAGATCACTTCCTCAATCGCCGCAAGACCAAGGAACTGTTCCGGCGCGTGTTCGCCTTGGGCAAGGGCAAGAAGTGGAACCTGATGCATTCGGGACTGTTCCTGGATTTCCTCGCCGGCAACCGCGAATACCACTGCACCCCGTGGGGGATGCCGACCCGCAATCTGTTTGGCTGGCAGAAGCCCTGCTATCTGCTCGGCGAAGGCTACGCCAAGACCTACAAGGAGCTGATGGAGACCACCGACTGGGATTCCTATGGGACCGGACGGTATGAGAAATGCGCCAACTGCATGGCCCATTGCGGCTATGAGCCGACCGCGGCGCATGCCTCCGTCAGCAATCCGTGGAGTGCCGTGTGGACTGCGTTGCGCGGCGTGCGCACGGCGGGACCGATGGCGCCGGAAATTTCACTCGAGCACCAGCGGCCGGCGCAGTACGTCTTTTCCCGCCACGTCGAAAAGATGCTGCACGAAATTCAAGCGGCCAAACCCGAGGGCGGCGTCGATCCTGCCGGAGCCAAGCCTGCCCAGCCGAAAATATCGGCCGTAACGGGGTAGTGCCGGTCGTTTGACCTTCGGCATGTTGCCTGCGATTGGACGGTGCGCGGCCGCCGCTGTTTCCATAAAATGCGATCGGGCGACTGGACGATCCCCACTCCATGCTCACATCTCTCATTGTTCGGATCATCGACGCCTGCACGCGCAACGCCTGGCGCGTCGTCGCGGCTGGATTGCTGCTGGCGTTGTTGTCGGGGGTCTATGTCGCACGGCATTTTGCCATCAATTCGGACATCAACACGCTGCTCTCGTCCGATCTGGGCTGGCGCAAACGCGAACTTGCCTTGGAACAGGCCTTCAGCCGCTTCGAGCGGATTTTCGTCGTCGTTGAGGCGCCAACTCCGGAACTGGCGACCGAGGCGACCGCGGCGCTGACGCAGGCGCTGGCGAAGAACAAGGATCGACTTCGCGCGGTGACGCAACTGGGCGGCGGCGAGTTTTTCGCCCGCAATGGACTGCTGTTCCAGTCGCCCGAGGATCTCAAGCGCCAACTCGCGCTGCTGGTCCAGGCGGAACCGCTCATTCGCGATCTCGCCACCGATCCGAGCTTGCGCGGACTTGTCAGCGGGCTCGAGGACGGACTGCTCGGGATACAGTCCAAGCGCCTCAAGCTCGACGACTTCACGCGCGTCTTCAACACGGCCTCCGATACCCTGGAGAAGGTTATCAAGGGGGAGCCCGCGAGCTTCTCCTGGCGCGTGTTGGTGGCGGGCCAACCGGCACAGCCGAGCGAGCTGCGCGGCTTCATCGAAGTGCGGCCGGTACTCGATTACAGCGCACTCGAGGCCGGCCATGCCGCCACCGAGACGATCCGCGCGGCGGCGGCCGAAATCGCCCCGAAATTCCAGGCAACCGTCCGGCTCACCGGGCCGGTGGCGATGGCGGACGAGGAATTCGCCACCATCAAGGAAGGCGCTACGCGCAACGGCATCATCACCGTCATCATTGTGCTCGGCATCCTGTGGCTCGCGCTGCGCTCAGGGCGGCTCATCATTGCCGTGTTCACCAACATGTTCATCGGGCTTGCGCTGACCGCGGCGCTCGGCCTGTTGATGGTCGGCCAGCTTAATTTGATTTCGGTTTACTTTGCCGTGCTGTTCGTCGGCATCGGCGTCGATTTCGGGATTCAGTACAGCGTGCGTTACCGCGCCGAGCGCCATGAGCTCGATGATCTCAAGGCTGCGGTGCTGCAGGCCGGAAAATATGTCGGCGCGCCGTTGACGCTCGCCGCCGGCGCCACGGCGGCCGGCTTTTTGTCGTTTCTGCCGACCGATTACCGCGGCGTCTCCGAATTGGGCCTGATCGCCGGTTTTGGCATGCTGATCGCTTTCGCGACCAGCATCACAATCCTGCCGGCGCTGATCCGTTTGCTCAACCCGCCGGGCGAGCCACACGAACTCGGGTTTTCCTTTCTGGCGCCGGTCGACGAATTTCTCGAGCGGCGGCGAATTCCGATCATTGTCGCCACCGCGATCATCGTGATCGCGGGTCTGCCACTGCTCTATTGGCTCCGTTTCGACTTCAACCCGATCAATTTACGCGACCCGAAATCGGAATCGATCGCGACCTATCTCGATCTCAGCCGCGACCCCGCCAGCAATACCAATGCTGTCGAAGTGCTGGCGCCGTCGCTCAGCGACGCCGGCGTCATCGCAAGCCGCCTGGCGAAGTTGCCGGAAGTGTCGCGAACCATGACGCTCGCAAGCTTCATCCCGGACCTGCAGCAGGAGAAGCTGCCGCTCATTCACAACACGGCAAAGAAGCTCGAAGGGGCGTTTGACCCGAAGAATGCGATGCAGCCGCCGACAGATGCGGAAAATATCGACGCGCTCAAGGAGGGTGCAGAACGGCTCATCGAAGCCGCCGGTGATCAAAAAGGCTCTGGCGCCAGCGCTGCCAAGCGGTTGGCTGCGGCGCTCACGGCGGTCGCCGGCGCGAGCCCGGAGTTACGCGCCAAGGCTGAGAACGTGTTCATCCAGCCGTTGAAGACGGTTTTGGGCAGCCTGCGGGCTTCGCTCCAGGCGGAGCCGGTGACGCAAGCATCATTGCCGCCCGACCTCGTTCGCGACTGGACGACACCGGACGGCCGCGCGCGTGTGGAGGCCGCGCCCAAGGGCAATCCGAGCGACAACGAGGCGATGCGCCAGTTTGCGCGCGCTGTGCTGGCGGTCGAGCCGAACGCCGTCGAAGGGCCGATCTCGATCTTGGACGCGGGCGATACGATCGTGCACGCCTTTATCGAGGCCGGCCTGTGGGCGCTGCTGTCGATCGGGATTCTGTTGTGGCTCGTGCTGCGGCGAATCGGCGATGTGCTGCTGACGCTCATTCCGCTGATGCTGGCGGGCGTGGTGACGCTGGAGATCTGCGTCTTGATCGGACTGCCTCTCAATTTCGCCAATATCATCGCGCTGCCGCTGCTGCTCGGCGTCGGCGTCGCCTTCAAGATCTATTACATCACGGCATGGCGCGCGGGACAGACGAAACTTTTGCAGACGAGCCTCACGCGCGCCGTGTTTTTCAGCGCGCTGACCACCGCCACCGCGTTCGGTAGCCTATGGTTCTCCAGCCACCCCGGAACCGCCAGCATGGGCAAATTGTTGGCGCTGTCGCTGATGTGCACGCTCGCGGCGGCGGTCTTGTTCCAGCCGGTGCTCATGGGCAAACCGCGCAGTGACGATGAGGCGGCGGGCGAACCAGGTAACGGTGTGCTAATCAGTGATGAGTCAAGGATTCGCACGCAGCGCGATAACAAGCGCCAAAACGGCAAGTCTTGACTGGGGGATGCTCGCCACCGCGCTCAAGCGCGCGTGGCAATAAACTCAAGGAGAGCTGATGATGTTTCGTGCATTCTTACTGGTGACCGTCCTAACCGCCGTCTCCTCGGCGGCAATCGCGCAGGGTGGCAGCCCCGATGAACAGGCCGCGTGCCGCCCCGATGTCCGCCGGTTCTGCCACGCCCTCCCACCGGGGTCGGGCGACACGGTCTTTCTTGCTTGCCTGCAGGAGCACCGTGCCAAACTTCGCCGTGCCTGCCGCGAGGTGCTGGAAAGTCACGGGCAGTGAGCCAGCGAATACCGCATTCGCGCTTCGCCGGCGCTCGTCGGTGAAGGAACTCAAACGCCGGAACCCAGGTGCCTGCAAAATGGGTTAACGAATTAGCCAGACGGGTGCATTTGATTTCGTGAAAAGAACACATAGCTGGACGATGGTACGAAACGTGCTTCCATTGCGGCGAGTTGGGTGCTGCATGATGAAGTTAAAGTTCATGACGGTCATCGTCGCCAGTCTCATGGCGGGGCTCGCCTATGGCGGTCCGCTGACCGCGGCTGAGCCCTCGGTAGTCGGCATGTGGGCGCAGATCTTTCCGGACGGCCGGGTCGGCGGCTGGTTTCTCATTTTTGAGCATGATGGCACTTATGAAGGCGCCATCGCCAAGATGTTCCTTAAGCCCGACGATGATCCAAACCCGATCTGCACCCATTGCACCGGCGACCAGAAGAACACGCCAACGCTCGGCCTCGTCATCATCAAGGGGATGCAGCGCAACGGTCTCGTCTACCAGAACGGAAGCATCCTCGATCCGCGCGACGGCCACGTCTATCACGCTAAAATGACGCTAAGCCCGGATGGCCAGCAACTTACTTTGCGCGGCTATCTCGGGTTTGAACTGCTCGGGCAGAATCAGGTGTGGAAGCGGCTTCCCGACGACGCGCTGCCGCCGGGCGAGGTGCCGGCAAACCTGGTGCCGTATTGGCTCGCGCTGCAGAAAGCATCCGACGGAATGATGACGAAGGGCGCGGGCCCTCCGCGGACCGGAAGCATAAGGGCGATGCAGCCAATCCGGTGATGGAACACCGGGTGCCCGGCGGCGTTACATGCCAAATTTGACGTATCGGCCCTGCATCAGGTTACGGTAGCGCGCGAGCGCCCAGAGCGGAAAGAATTTGGCGTATCCGTGGTAGCGCAAATAGAACACCCGGGGAAAACCGGTCGCCGTATAGCGTTCCTCTGCCCATAACCCGTCCGAGCCTTGCGTGCGCAGCAGGAAGTCGATCCCGCGCTTGACCGCGGTGGAATCGGCTGCGCCCGCCGCCATCAGGCCGATCAGCGCCCAGGCGGTCTGCGAGGCGGTGCTCGGCGCCGGCTCGTAGCCGCGGTAGTCGAGCTTGTAGCTGGTGCCGTCCTCGCCCCAGCCGCCGTCGCCATTCTGGATGGAGACGAGCCAGTCGGCCGCCTTGCGCATGATCGGGGAGGCGGGATCTAGCCCGGCGACGTTGAGCGCACACAACACCGACCACGTTCCATAGATGTAGTTCATGCCCCAGCGGCCGTACCAGCTACCGTCGGCGAGTTGCGTGCGGCGCAGATAATCGAGCGCACGCGCGACCGCCGCACTGTTCGCGGCTGCCTCCCCGAACTGCGCCAGCATCGACACACAGCGCGCGGTGACATCCTCGGTCGGCGGGTCGAGCAGGGCGCCATGGTCGGCGAACGGGATGTTGTTCAGGTAGTAGAACTCGTTGTCGGCATCGAATGCGCCCCAGGCGCCGTTATCGCTCTGCATGCCGATGATCCACTCGCGCGCGCGTTCGAGCGCAGCGCGAAAATCCTGATGACCCGACTCTCTCTGGACGCGATCCATGGCCATAGCGACGACGGCCGTATCATCGACGTCGGGATAATGCGGATTGGCATATTGGAACGCCCAGCCGCCGGGACTTAAGTTGGGTCGCCGCGCAATCCAGTCGCCGCGCACATCGAGAATCTGCATCGGCACCAGCCAGTCGAGGCCCTTCTTGACCTGTGCGACCGCGCGCTCGCCGCCGGCTTCGAGCAGGGCGTGGCAGGCAAGGCCAGTGTCCCAAATCGGCGAGACGCAAGGTTGGCAATAGGCTTCGTGCTCGTGCACGGAAAGGAGCTTTTCCACCGACGTGCGCGCAATGGCGCGTTGCGGATGGCTTTCCGGATAGCCGAGGACGTCGAACATCATCACGCTATTCGCCATCGCCGGAAAGATCGCGCCTAAACCGTCCTCGCCGTTAAGCCGCTCGCCGACCCACGCGACGGCACGATCGATCGCTCGCTGATGCGAGGGTAGCCGCCGCAACAGCAGCGGCTCGATCACACGCAACACGTTGTCGACGCCGCGGAAGAACCAGAACCAAGATGCTTTCTGCTGCGGCGCCTTCGGCGTTGGGCCGAGGTTCTGCGGTGATCCAAGAAAAAGCTCGTCGATGCGCACGCCTTTCGCGTTGCGCGCAACCGGCCGCTTCGCCATCAGCACCAGCAGCGGCACGATGACCGTGCGGCTCCAGTACGACATCTTGTCGAGATGGAACGGAAACCATTTCGGCAGCAGCATGATCTCGACCGGCATCATCGGAACGGCCCGCCACGGAATAAAGCCGAACAAGGCGAGCATGATGCGTGTGAATACATTCGCGCGTTCGGCGCCGCCGCGCGCACGCAATGCCTCGCGCGCGCGGCGCATGTGGTCGGCGTCGACGGAATCGCCGATCATCTTCAGCGCGAAATAGGCCTTCACGGTCGCGCTGACGTCGAGATCGCCGTCGCGAAACAGCGGCCAGCCGCCGTGCGCGCCCTGGATGCGGCGCAGATAAACGGCGATCTTCGCTTCGAGCGCGGCATTGACCGGCTCGCCGAGATAGTGTCGCAGCAGCACGTATTCGGCCGGGATGGTGGCGTCGGCCTCGAGCTCGAACACCCAATGACCGTCGGGACGCTGGCGCGCGAGCAAGGCCTCGGTCGCCGCGGCGATAGCGCGATCGAGCGCGGAAGAGGCCGCGTTCGGCTTGCTGTCGGTCAGGTCATTCAAGGTGTCGGACATTGCCTATCGTCAGTTCATTGTTGCGATCAAATCGGCCGCCCGATTGCCGGACCGTATCGAGCCCTCGATCGTCGCCGGCAGACCGGTCGCCGTCCAATCGCCCGCGAGCAGGAGATTGCCCCAACGCGTATGCGGGCCCGGACGCTTGGCGTCTTCGCCCGGCAGGGCGGCGAAGGTCGCCCGCCGTTCCCGCACGATTTGCCACGGAGGCGGAGGGCCCGCAATGCCCGCGACCTCGGCGACTTCCCGCCAGATCAGCGCCGCAAGTTCCTCGCGCGGGGTATCGAGCAAGCGATCTGCGCCGCTGATTGTGACGGAAAGGCGGTCGGGAAAGGCGAAGAGCCACTCCGCCGTGCCGTTGATGATGCCGGTCATCGGCGGCAGCCCGACGGGCGGCGCGATGCGGAAATGGGCGTTGACGATGGCGCGAAATTCGGTCGGCGTCGTCAACTCCGGAATGAGCGATGCCGCCACCACCGGCGGCACCGCCAGGACGACGGCGTCGCCCGGGCGCAGCGGCACGGAAAGGTCGCCGAAATCGAGCCCGGTCACGCGATCCGCCTCGAACGTCAACGCGCGCAGCCGCTCGCCGAATACGACTTTGCCGCCGTTCGCCTCGATGAACCGCAGCGCCGGCTCGACGAAGGCCGCGGATAAGCCGTCGCGTGCGAACAACGGCCGGTAGCTGCGCCCGCCGGCGGCCAGCGTTTCGTGGATCACCGCTGCGGCGAGAGTTGCGGAACTCTGCGGCGGCTCGGTGTTAAGCGCAGCCAATAACAGCGGTCCAAGCAGGCGGTCATACAGCGGACCCTTGCAATCGAGGACGTCGCCGATGGTCGCTCCCGGCGGGGCGCGCAGCAGGCGCAGCAGGGACAAATAATCGCGCGCGCGCGTTCCCGGCACGCGGCGATTGCGATCGAATATCCACCACGGGATGCGGCCGTCATTGGCGCGCAGCGTCCAGCGCTCTTTGGTCGAGAGGTCGATAAAGGGAAAACTCGCGGTCGACGGCCCGCACAGGCGATCGCGCACGCCGATCGTATCGAGATAGCCGAGCGCGGCCCGGTTGCCGGACAGCAGCAGATGGTTGCCGTTGTCGATCGTTATCCCGAGAACGGGATCATGATACGAGCGGCAGCGCCCGCCCGCCTGGTTGGTCGCCTCATAGACGCTCGCGCGCATGCCCTGCGCGCAAAGCCGCACGGCGGTGGCGAGGCCGGCTAGTCCGGCGCCGATGATGTGGACCGAGCGTGACATTACAAGATCGCGTAGCGCAGCAACATCCAGAGAAATTGCCAGCGCCGCAGCCGCACCCGTATGCGCGGCGGCTGCCATCCGCGGGCGATCATCTGGTCGAGCATCATGCGGTAGGCCGTCGCCATGATGCGCGGCGCGCGCACGGTGCGGCGCGCACAATTCGCCATGATGGTCTCGGCTTCCGCAAAGTGGTGTTCCGCGCGCGCGGCGACCGCGGCGCAGGCTCGGCCGATTGCCGGACTTGCCAACACCGTCGCGAGGTCATCGCTTGCAATCCCAGCATCAACCAGCGCTTCCCGCGGCAGATAGAGGCGGCCGATGGCGGCATCCTCGTCGAGGTCGCGCAGGATATTCGTGATCTGCAGCGCGCGCCCAAGATGATGCGCGAGCGCGAGCCCTGCCTGCTTCTCCATGCGGAACACGCGAACGCTCAGCCGGCCCACCGCGCTGGCGACGCGGTCGCAATAGAGGTCGAACGTCGCGAGATCGGGTACGCGGATGTCGGCAACGACGTCCATCTCCATGCCGTCGATGACGGCGAGGAAGTCCTCGCGTTGCAGGTCGAAACCGCGCACGGCCTGCGCCAGCCCGGCGAGCTGCGCGGGCGGCATGCCGGCATAGATTGCATCGATGTCGGCGCGCCAGCGTTGCAATTGCGCGCGGCGCCGATCGCGTGGGCCGGTTTCGTCGGCGATGTCGTCGACTCTGCGGCAGAACGAGTAGATCTCGAACATGGCCTCGCGTTGCGCCTTCGGCAGGATGCGCATGGCCAAGTAGAACGAGCTTCCGCTGGCGCGCTGCTCGGTGCTTGCCGTCGGTTCGTCGGTCACGGCACTCACGGCTGCGCCGCCGAGGTTGCACGATGATGGCCGGCACGGCGGGTCACGCCCTTGAGCACGGCCAAAAGGCTGATGCCGGCGACGCCGAGCTTGCCGAGATGCACGCGCTCGCTCAGGGGATCGCGCTGCATCAGGATGCGGGTGAGACGCTGCGCCAGCGTCTGGATGACGGAGATTTCGAGCGCAAGCCGCCAGTCCGCGACAAGGCTTGGCAGCGCGTCGCCCTGTTGCAGAAGGGCTGCGGTGCGCTCGGCCAGCTCGGCGATGCAGCTCCGCAATTCCGGCGACGCCTTGGCTGCACCGAGCGCCTCGACACCAAGGCCGCACGCGGCGAGGGCATCAAGCGGGATATAGACGCGGTCGAGGTTACGGTAGTCGGCCGCGCAATCCTGCAGGTGGTTGATGATCTGCAACGCCGCGCAGATGGCATCGGATGCGGGCCACGTGCTGCGGCTCTCGCCGTGCACGTCGAGCACGAAACGCCCGACCGGCATTGCGGAGTAGGTGCAGTAGCCCATGAGGTCGTCCCAGTCGCGGTAGCGCAACTTGGTGGCGTCGAGGCGAAAGGCCTTGAGCAGATCCTGCGCATGCTGCGGCGACATGTTTCGTTTGGCCAGCGCGCGGCGCAGCGCGACCGCCTGCACATTGCCGTCGCCGGCGCCAAGCAGATCCTGCTCCAGGCGATCCAGGAGGCGTACCTTTTCCTGCGCGGGAAGCGAGGCGTGGTCGGCGATGTCGTCGGCGCAGCGGACGAATTCGTAAAAGGCGAGGATCAACGCGCGATGGCGCGGATGGACAAGCCACGACGCCACCGGGAAGTTTTCGTCGCGGTGGGTCTTGCCGGACCGAAATAGAGTGGCATCGGTCATTGGACGCCGTTCACGTTTGGCTGAACGCGGCCTTTCCACAGGCCGCCGCGTTTGCGGGCATATTGATAAGCGGAGTCGATGGTAAAGGCCATGTAGCCCAGCGCGATAAGCGGCAGAAACGGGCCCCATAGCGGCGACAGCCGGTAGAACCGCAGGATCGGCAGGAATGCGATGGTCATGAGCGCCCAAGCGAAAAGACCGAATGTCTGGGCAAGGCCGTGGCCGAACAGCGCCAGGACAACCGGAAGCAGATAGACGAGCGTCATGCCGGCGATCGTGCCCGCGAGCAGCAGCGGCGAATAGCGAAGCTGCGCGTAGGCCGAGCGCGCGACCATACGGCGAATGTCCTGCACGGATGGATAACTGCGGATGCTGTGCACGCGTTCCGTCAGGCTGAGCCGGATCGGCCCCTGCCGCTTGAGGTTGCGTGCAAGCGCGCAATCGTCGATCAGTGCGTTGCGGATGGCTTCGATGCCGCCAGCCGCGCTGAGCGCGTCGCGGCGCACCAGCATGCAGCCGCCCGCCGCCGCCGCGATAGCGCGGTCGCGGCGGTTGACCCAGGCGAAAGGATAGAGCATCTGAAAAAAGAAGATGAATGCCGGAACGAATGCACGCTCGGCGAAGCTCTCGCAGCGTAGCGCGACCATCAACGAATTGAGCGCCAGCCCATTCGCCTGCGCCTGTGAAACGAGGCGCGTGAGCGCATCGGGGCCGTGGACGATATCGGCGTCGGTGAACAGCAGATAAGTCGGCTCGGCGATCAGTGCGCGTTCGAGGCCTTGCTTCATCGCCCACAGTTTGCCCGTCCATCCCGCCGGTAGCGCGGCGCCGGGAACGATAGTCAATCGATCGGGGGCTGCTGCCGCGGCATGCCGCGCGACCTCGGCCGTGCCGTCAGTGCTTTGATCGTCCACGAGGATGATTGAGAACGGGCCCGGATAATCCTGTTGCAGCAGCGAGGCGACGGTCTGTCCGACGCCTTTGGCCTCGTCTCGCGCAGGGATGACGGCGGTGACGGCCGGCCATGCCGGCGGCGCTGGGCCGCCGTCATCGCGTTCGGTAGCGAGCCAGAAGCCGCCGCGCCCCGCAATCAGATACACCCAAACCGCGAGCGCGGCTGCGGCTAAGAGGATCATGACCATTTGGCTAAAATGTTCCTCGGATTAGCCCGGTATTATGGCGCAAGTGCCACAAGCATTACGGCGATAATCGCCATACTTTGTTCTAGACCGTACCGTGAAACTAAATCTGGATTGATTATCTAGCACGGTTAAATTCGGAATGAAGCATGGCCGAAATCAGAACCGTTACTACACTACGGCGGAAAAGTGACGAAGTCCGCAAATCGAGCGATGCCTTGACCGGGTCCGCGCCGAACGCGTGCGGCCAGCGCTGTCGTCAGCGTCCCTGATAGGCCGGCGTGCGCACGATCAGGCCGTCGAGTTCTTTCGTAACCTTAATCTGGCAGGAGAGGCGCGAGGTCGGCGTCACCTCGAAGGCAAAATCGAGCATGTCCTCTTCCTCGGTCGAGGGCGGGCCGACGATCGGAAACCACTTCTCGTCCACATGCACCAGACAGGTCGCGCAGGTGCAGGAGCCGCCGCATTCGGCGACGATGCTGCTCACATTGTTGCGCTGGGCGGTTTCCATCACGGTCGAGCCGATTTCGGCGTCGACAGTATGCACGGTGCCGTCATGCTCGATGAATGTGATTTTGGGCATCGTCTCGTTTTTCGCGGCGGTGGATCGGGAAATGTCCTGCACGTCGCTCATGCGACACCGAGCTTCTTCTGCAGGCTGGTCGACGACGTGGTGTATTGGAACACCAGCCGCTTGTCGGGATAGACGTAGTGATAGGCCTTCTGCGCCATCAGCGCGCCCTCGTGGAAGCCCGACAAGATGAGCTTGAGCTTGCCCGGATAGGTGTTGATGTCGCCGATGGCGAACAGGCCGGGGATATTCGTCTCGAACGTGGCGGTGTCTACCGGGATCAGTTCGTCTTCCATTTTGATGCCCCAGTCGGCGACCGGGCCGAGCTTCATGGTCAGCCCGAAGAACGGCAGCATGGCGTCGCATTCGATGCGTTCGACCGCGTCCTTGCCTTTGATCGAGGCGGCGGCGAGCTGGCCGTCGGCGCCCTCCAGTGCCGAGACCTGGCCGATCTTGAGGTCCATGTCGCCGGAGGCGACCAACGCGCGCATCTTGTTGACGCTGTCGGGCGCGCCGCGGAATTCGTCGCGACGATGGACCAGCGTGAGGCGCTTGGCGATCGGCTGCAGATTGAGCGTCCAGTCGAGTGCCGAGTTGCCGCCGCCGACGATGAGCAGGCGCTTGTCGCGGAAGGCGTCCATCTTGCGCACGGCATAGTGCACCGATCTGTTCTCGTAGGGCTCGATGCCGGGGATCGGCGGGCGCTTGGGCTGGAACGAGCCGCCGCCGGCGCCGATCACCACCACTTTCGCCTCGAACACTTGGCCGCGGTCGGTGCCAACGCGAAACAACGGATCGCCGATCTTCTCGACGGTGGTCACCATTTCGCTGAGATGGAAGGTCGGATTGAACGGCTTGATCTGCTCCATCAAGGCATTGGTCAGGCCGTGCCCGGTGATGAAGGGGATGCCGGGAATGTCGTAGATCGGCTTTTCCGGATAGAGCTCGGCGCATTGGCCGCCGATCTTGTCGAGAATGTCGATGAGGTGCGCCTTGATGTCGAGCAGGCCTAGCTCGAACACCGCGAACAGGCCGACCGGCCCCGCGCCGATGATCACCACGTCGGTCTTGATCGTTTCGCTCATTCTTTTCGTCCCGGCGTCGGCCGGCTCCTTACTTCGAGTTTCTCGATGGTCACGTAGTCACGCCGACCTGCGCGCAATGGGGGTTGCGGGAACTGCGACGACGCGCAGCAGCTCCGCCAGGTTCTGCTCAGGCGTCTTGCCGGTGGTGGCGAGCACGGCCTCCGCTTTGGCATAAAGCGGTTCGCGGCTCTTGAGAATGGATACCAGATCCTCCATGGCGCGGGCATTGTTGGCCATCGGCCGCATGTCGCCTTGCGCCATCACCCGCTTCATATGCTCTTCCGGCTCGGCGCGCACCCAGACCGTGAAGCACGAGGCCAGCAGTAATTCAAGCGTGCCCGGTTCGGTCACGATGCTGCCGCTGGTGGCGATCACGAAATGCTTGTGCCGGCGCAAGACATCGTCGAGCGCCTCGCGCTCGGCGCGGCGGAAAGTCTCCTGGCCGAACATGTCGAAGATTTCGCTTAAGTTGGCGCCGCTGCGCCGCTCGATCTCACGGTCGAGCTCGATGAAAGGCACATCGAGGCGCTCCGCCAGCATGCGCCCGAGTGTGGACTTGCCGCCGCCGCGCAAGCCGATCAGCGCGATGCGCCGCTGATCCTCGGACGGCGAGGAGAAATGCTCGGTCACGAGCTTGCGGGCTTCTACGAGCATGTCCGGCGGCAGCCGCTCGAGAAACTGCGTCAGTAGCACCAGATCTAGCGGCGGTTCGGCGCCCTCATGCACGAGCTGCGTGACCGGCAGGCCGATGGCGCGCGCGATCCGCCGCAGCAGCACGATCGAGCAGTTGCCGAGCCCGACTTCAAGCTGCGCCAGGTATCGCTCGGAAACTTTTGCATGCTGCGCCAAGGCCTTGCGCGTAATGCCGCGCTGATGGCGCAGCGTGCGCACGCGCTCGCCCAGCCGGTGCAGATAGGCATCGGCGGTGCGGCTGGGGGCGGGCTTGGCGCGGCTTGGTTTCATCGCCTACCGGCTAACATGCATTATAATGCGAAGCAAGAGGCGACCCGCGAGATTTCGTTTTTCAGGCTGCAGGCCGCCGAATTTGCAGAATAGCCTTGTTTTATAGGCCTATTTCCCATAGATGCGGGCCGGCTGTGGAACTTGCGGTCTTCTTGCCCGCGCCGCTGTTGTGAAGTGATGGCGAACGTGTTAGTAAGATGCAAAATAATGCATACAGGGAGAAGGCCGCCGGGCGGTTTCGATCCGGCGCCAGTTTGATCATGCAAACCATCGATTTCCAGACCGAGCCCGCACGCTACCGCCACTGGCGTATCGAGTGCGCCGGCGACGTCGCCTATCTGGTCATGGATGTCGACCAGGCCGGCGGCCTCTTCGATGGTTATGAGCTCAAGCTCAATTCCTACGATCTCGGCGTCGATATCGAGCTCAACGACGCGGTGCAGCGCCTGCGCTTCGAGCATCCGGAAGTGCGCTGCGTGGTCATCAAGTCCGGCAAGGACAATGTGTTCTGCGCCGGCGCCAATATCCGCATGCTCGGCAAGTCGACGCACGCGCAGAAGGTGAACTTCTGCAAATTCACCAATGAGACGCGCCTGGCGATCGAGGATGCATCCGAGAATTCCAAGCAGACCTACATCTGCGCCATCAACGGCAATGCCGCCGGCGGCGGCTACGAATTGGCGCTCGCCGCCGATCACATCATGCTGGTGGATGACCGCCGCTCGGCGGTGGCGCTGCCGGAAACGCCGCTGCTCGCCGTGCTGCCGGGCACCGGCGGTCTCACCCGCGTCACCGACAAGCGCAAAGTGCGGCGCGACCGCGCCGACGTGTTCTGCTCGATCGAGGAAGGCATCCGCGGCGCCAAGGCGGTCGAATGGCGGCTGGTGGACGAAGTGGTGCCCAATTCGAAGTGGAAAGACGCGGTGGCTGCGCGCGCGCACGAAATCGCCGCGCGCTCGGACCGGCCAAAAAACGCCAAGGGCATCGCGCTTACTCCGCTCGACCGCAAGATCGAGACCGACCGGGTGGCCTATTCGCATGTGGACGTCGAGATCGACCGCGCGCGCGGACTGGCGACTGTCACCGTGCGCGGGCCTTCGCAAAATGTACCAGCTTCGGTCGAAGCCGCGCATGCTCTCGGCGCCAAGTTCTGGCCGCTCACCGTCGCGCGCGAATTGGAAGACGCCGTTTTGCACCTGCGCGCCAACGAGCAGGCCATCGGCGTCTGGTTGTTGCGCACCGACGGCAATGCGCAAAGCGTGCTGGAGCACGACGACTTCCTCGGCAAGGCCAATGGCGACTGGCTGATGCGCGAGATCCGCCATTACCTCAAGCGCGTGCTCAAGCGCCTGGACGTGACGCCGCGCAGCATGATCGCGCTGATCGAGCCCGGCTCCTGTTTTGCCGGCACGCTGGCCGAACTCGCTTTCGCAGCCGACCGCTCGCTGATGCTGATCGGCACGCGCGAGGGCGACAACCGCCCGCCGGCGACGATTACGCTCGGCCAAGTTAATTTCGGCTCCTATCCGATGGGCAACGGCCTCACCCGATTGCAGACCCGCTTTCTGGGCGAGCCGCAGACGCTTGATGCGCTCAAGGGCAAGATCGGCGAGCCGATCGAAGGCGAGGAGGCCGCGGAACTTGGTCTCGTCACCATGGCCTATGAGGATTTCGACTGGGACGACGAGTTGCGCGTCATGCTGGAGGAGCGAACGAGCTTCTCGCCCGACGCCATGACCGGCATGGAAGCGAACCTGCGCTTCGCCGGCCCGGAAACCATGGAAACCAAGATTTTCGGACGGCTGACCGCCTGGCAGAACTGGATCTTCCAGCGGCCGAACGCGATCGGCGAGCAGGGCGCGCTGAAGCTCTACGGCAGCGGCGTGTCGCCGACCTTCAATAAGGAAAGGGTGTGAGCATGAACATCGCTCAGGTCGACTACGACGGCTTGATTCCGAACAATGTCGGGCTCGGGCAGGACCCGCGCGTCAAGCGCGCGCTGGAGAAATGGCATCCCGGCTACATCAACTGGTGGAACGATATGGGGCCGGAAGGCTTCCAGGAGTCGCTCGTCTACCTGCGCACCGCGATCAGCGTCGATCCCAAGGGCTGGGCCAAGTTCGATTACGTGCGCATGCCGGAATACCGCTGGGGCGTACTGCTGGCGCCGCAGCACGAGGGCCGCAAGATTCCGTTCGGCATGCACAAGGGCGAGGATGCCTGGCAGGAAGTGCCGGGCGAATACCGCGCCATGCTGCGGCGGCTGATCGTGATCCAGGGCGACACCGAACCGGCTTCGGTCGAGCAGCAGCGCCATCTCGGCAAGACCGCGCCCTCGCTCTATGACCTGCGCAACCTGTTCCAGGTCAATGTCGAGGAGGGGCGCCACCTCTGGGCCATGGTCTATCTGCTGCAGAAATATTTCGGTACCGACGGCCGCGAAGAGGCGGAAGCCCTGCTGCAGCGCCGCTCCGGCCATGCCGACACGCCGCGCATGCTGGGCGCCTTCAACGAGAAGACGCCGGATTGGCTGTCGTTCTTCATGTTCACTTATTTCACCGACCGCGACGGCAAGATGCAGCTCGAGGCCTTGGCGCAATCCGGCTTCGATCCGCTCTCGCGCACATGCCGCTTCATGCTGACCGAGGAAGCGCATCATATGTTCGTGGGCGAGACCGGCGTTACGCGCGTCATCCAACGCACCTGCGAGGCGATGAAGGCGGCGGGCATCAGCGATCCCAATAATATCGAGGCGGTGCGCAAGCTCGGCGTGATCGACCTGCCGACCATCCAGAAAAAGGCGAACATGCATTTCTCGCTGACGCTCGATCTGTTCGGCAACGAGATCTCGACCAACGCCGCCAACGCCTTCCACGCCGGCCTCAAGGGCCGCTACCGCGAGGATCGGCTCAAGGACGATCATCAGCTCGAGAACGTCACCTATCCGGTGCTGCGCCTGATCGACGGCAAGATCCAGAACGCGGATACGCCGGCGCTCTCCGCGCTCAACATGCGGCTGCGCGACGACTACGTCACTGACGCCAATATCGGTGTCGGCCGTTGGAACAAGGTGATCGCCGAACACGGCATCCCGTTCGAGATCAAACTGCCGCACGTCGCCTTCCACCGCCATATCGGCGAGTTCGCCTCGATCAAGGCGGACGTGAACGGCAATATTCTGAGCGAGGCGGAATGGGAGAAGCGCCGCAGTGAATTCTTGCCGTCCGATGGCGACCGCGAGTTCATCGAGGGGCTGATGCAGCCGCAGTTCGAGACCGGCAAGTTCGCGAGCTGGATCGCGCCGCCGCGGGTCGGCATCGACAACAAGCCGGGCGACTTCGAGTATGTGAAGATCGCCGACGCTTAGTCGGCGCGTGCCGTCCGCATATCCTCGTCGCGCAGCTTGAAGCGTTGGATCTTGCCGGTGGCGGTGTGCGGCAAGTCGGCGCGCACGTCGATCCAACGCGGATATTTCCACGGCCCGGCGTGCTCCTTGACGTGGGTTTTCAGCTTTTCCAGCAGGCTGTCGTCGGCGACATAGCCGTTCTTGAGCACGATGAATGCTTTCGGCTTCACCAGCCCGTCGGCGTCCCGCTTGCCGATGACGGCGGCTTCCAGCACCGCCTCGTGTGAGGTGAGCGCCGCCTCGACGTCGAACGGCGACACCCACATGCCACTGACCTTGAACATGTCGTCGGTGCGGCCGCAGTAATAATGGTAGCCGTCGGCGTCGCGGCGGAATTTGTCGCCGGTATGGGTCCATTCGCCGACGAATGTGCGCTGGCTTTTGGCGCGCTGGTTCCAGTAGCCTTCGGCGGCCGACGGGCCGCGCACGATTAGCTCGCCGATCTCGTCGGCGGGCAGCTCGCGGCCCTTCTCATCGACGATGCGCGCCTCGTAACCCGGCACCGGCTTGCCGGTCGAGCCGTAGCGGATGTCGTCGGGGCGGTTGCTCAGGAACGTCTGCAACAGTTCGGTCGAGCCGATGCCGTCGAGCACGTCGACGCCGACGACCTGGCGCCAGCGCTCGCCGATATGGGCGGGCAGCGCTTCGCCGGCCGAAACGCAGATCCGCAGCCGGTCGGAGCCGGCACCTTTGCCAATATCGGGATGCGAGAGCAGGGCGGTGTAGAGCGAAGGCACGCCGTAGAAGATGGTGGGGCGATGCTTGCGCATCATCTCGAATACGGAATCCGGCGACGGCCGCTCGGGCCACAGCGCCGTGGTGGCGCCGACCGACAGCGGGAAGGTCATGGCGTTGCCAAGCCCGTAGGCGAAGAACAATTTCGCCGCCGAATGAACGACGTCGTTCTCGCTGATGCCGAGTACGCCCTGTCCGAACAGCTTGGCGGTCGCCATCAGGCTGGAATGGACGTGCTTGACGCCTTTCGGGTCGCCGGTCGAGCCGGACGTATAGAGCCAGAACGCCACTTCATCGGACACCGTGTCGGCGGTGAACGGCGCGCTAGCTGCGGCAGCGATGACGTCCTCAAACAGATGCACGTCGCGGCCAGAAAATGCGGATTTGTCATCCTCGATGGCGCCAACCAGAATCACGGTGCGCAAATGCGGAAGCTTGTCGATGATGGGCCAAATCGCCTGCGCCAGCGGCGCGGCAACAACCAGCGCAGTGGCGCGGGAATCGGCGAGGATGTAGGCATATTGCGGAACATTGAGGAAAGTATTGAGCGGAATCGCGATCCTGCCGGCGCGGACCGTGCCCCAGAACGCCACCGGAAAATCGACGGTATCGTGCAGCAGCAACGCGACGCGTTCTTCTTGCCGGGTGCCGAGCGCGCGGAGCGCATTGGCGAAACGGATCGAGCGCGCCTGCAACTCGCCATAGCTGAGCGAACGGTCGGGATCGATGAACGCCATTTTTTTGGCGAGGCCACGCGCCACGTTGGCGTCGACGAAATCGGAGACGGCGTTGTAGGGGCGGCGCTCGGTGAAGTCGTCGAACAAACCCATCCCCGTCCGCCCCGTCAGCCTTCGAATAATCGCGTCAGCAGCCGCCGCGCCAAGACGCCGGCCACGCGCCGGCGGTAATGGCCGGGCGTGAAGGTGGTCTTCATCGGCATAATCTGGTCGCGCACCAGCGCGTCGAGGCCTTTCAACAAGCGCGCGTCGAGCGGGCCGCCGCACAGTTCAGCCGTGTCCTCGAGCAGCACCGGTCGCGGATTGGTGCCGGTGAATGCCACGCGTAGATCGGCGAGCGTATCGCCCGCGCGTTTGAGCGCCACCGCGACGCCGGCCACCGGATATTCGATCGACTTGCGGATGCGGATCTTGTCGTAGGCCGAGCGCAGGTCCGGCGTATTCTTCGCGCGCACCGCGGTGACGATTTCGCCCGGGCGCAGCGAAAGATAATATTTGCCGTCACCTTGCGTCTCGGTCACCGGCACATCCTGGCGCGCGAAGCCGATGTAGAGCTTGATGAGCGGGATCGTGCGTTTTCCCGCGGGCCCGGCGATGTCAACTTCGGCGCCGAGCGCCAGCAGCGCGGGCGCCAGATCGCCCGAGAAAGTCGCGAAGCAAACGCCGCGACTTTTCGGCGCCACGTGACAGATGCTGCCGGTGGTCTTCAGGCAATGGTGATTGGCGTCGCGCCACCATTCGCTCTGATTGTAGAAGATGCAGCGGGTGTCGAGGCAGAGATTGCCGCCAACCGTGCCCATGTTGCGATGGGTGGGGCCGGCGATATGCGCGGCCGCCTGCGCCAGCACTGGATAATGCTTCACGATCGCCGGATGCTCGGCGATTTCGCTGAGGCGAACGGAGGCGCCGATCTCGAGCGAATCCGCGTCTGCCTTGATTACGGCGAGTTCCGCCACGTGGTTCATGTCGATCAACACCGGCGGCGCCACGATGCCGCGGCGGATATTGACGACGAGATCGGTGCCGCCGCCGAGCGGCTGGCTTCCCGGATTGGCGGCGCGCGCGGCGAGCGCCTCGTCGAGCGTCACCGGAGTGAGCACGCGGAAGTCGGGCAGGGCGTCCATCAGGCGCCCCCGGTTTTCTTTTCGAGCGCGCGCTTACGCTTCTCGATTGCCTCGAACACGCGGTCGGGCGTCACCGGCAAATCGTTGAAGCGGATGCCGATGGCGTCGGCGATCGCGTTGGTCAGCGCCGGCAGGAAGGCGGCGAGCGAGCCTTCGCCCGCCTCCTTGGCGCCGAACGGCCCGTGCGGATCGTTGCTCTCGACGATGCCGACTTCGATCGGCGGCGAATCCTGGATCGTCGGCACGCGGTAATCGAGCATGTTGGCGGTGAGCATCAGCCCGTCGTGATAGGCGGCTTCCTCGCTCATGGCCTGGCCCATGCCCATCCAGACCGAGCCTTGCACTTGGCCTTCGACGGTGAGGCGATTGAGCGCCTTGCCGCAGTCATGCGCGACCCAGACTTTGTCGACGGTGACGACGCCGGTCTCTTCGTCGACGCTCACCTCGACCACCTGCGCCGAATAGCTGTAGCCCATGGTGCCGCCGATGGCGGCGCCGCGATATTTCTTGCCGCCGTGCGATTCCGGGATGGTCGAATAGTTACCGGTGACGGTGATGGTGCCTGAGTCCTTCAGCGCTTCGGTCACCACTTCATCGAAGGTCGCGCCTTTGTCCTGTGCTCCAGCTCGGTAAAGCTCGCCCAGGCATTCGATGTCTTCCGGCCTCGCGTCCAGCTTGCGGGCGGCAGCCTTGACCAGCACGCTTTTCAGGTTGCGCGCGGCATCGAGCGCGGCATTGCCAACCATGAAGGTGACGCGCGACGAGTATGAGCCGTTGTCCTTCGGCACCACCTCGCTATCGCCGGTGACCACGCGCACGCGCGCAAGATCGAGCCCGAGCACCTCGGCCACGGTCTGCGCCAGGATTGTCGTCGAGCCCTGCCCGATATCGGCGGCGCCCGATAGCACCACGATCGAGCCATCAAAATCGAGCTTGATCTTGACGGTGGCATGTGGCTCGCCGGTCCAGTTCACCGGCTTGGAGGCGCCTGAAATATAGTGCGAGCAGGCCATGCCAAGGCCTTTGCTGACCCAATTGGCCTTGCCGAGCTTCCCTTTGCGCTTGTTCCAGCCGCTTTCCTTCTCCACCCAGTCGAGGCATTCCGGCAGGCCGTAGGAATTCACCATCATGTCGTTGTCGGTGAAGGTCGGCGCCTGCAGCAAGTTCGCGCGCCGCACCGCGAACGGATCAAGCCCGAGCTCTGCCGCCATTTCGTCGAGCAGGCTCTCGAAGGCAAAGCGGATATCGACCGTGCCGTGGCCGCGGAAGGCGCCGCAGGGCGGCGTGTTGGTGAGCACACGTTTGCCGACGTATTTGACGTTGTGCAGGTCGTAGATCGCGTAGAGCATCGAGCCGGCATAAAGGATCGTCACCACGCCGTAGCCGGAATGCGCGCCGCCGCGCTGATCGCAGTCGCACTCGACCGCGGTGACGCGGCCGTCCTTGCGCATGCCGATCTTGAGCTTGATGTCGGTTTCCGGCCGGCCGCGATGGGTGATGAAGGTTTCCTCGCGGTTGGTGACGATGCGCACCGTGCCGTTGGCCTTGCGCGCCAGCAGCGCGGCGATCAATTCGATGGCCAGCGTTTCGGTGCGGCAGCCGAAGCCGCCGCCGACATGCGGCTTGATCACGCGGATGCGCGACATCTCCATACCGAGAATCTGCGCCAGCATCAGGTGCACGTAGTAGGGCACCTGCGTCGAGGCGTGCACGGTCATGCGGTCGCGCAGCGTGTCGTATTCGGCGATCGCCGCGTGCATTTCCATCTGGTTCTGGCAGACCTCGGCGCAGTTGTAGGTTCCCTCGCGCACCAGATCGGCCTGCGCAAAGCCCTGTTCGGTCGAGCCGAGCTCGAACAACACGTCACGCTCGACATTGCCCGGCTTCTTCTCGTGCAGCAGGGCGGCGCCGGGCGCCAGCGCGTCTTTGGCGGTGTAATAGGCCGGCAGCTCCCGCACCTTGAACTTGATGCGGCGGATGGCCTCGCGCGCCGTGGCGTCGTCGACGGCGGCGACGGCGGCCACCGGTTCGCCGCGGTAGCGCACCTTGTCGCGCGCCAGCGGATATTCGCTGCGCGCGATCGGCAATACGCCGAAGGGCTTGTCGCAATCGGCGCCGGTAACGATGGCACGCACGCCAGGCACTTTGAGCGCCTCGGACACATCGACTTCGATGATCTCGCCGTGCGAGTAGGGGCTGCGGTAGATGCGGCCCGCCAGCATGCCGGGTTGCAGAATGTCGGCGGTGTATTTGGCGCGGCCGGATACCTTCTCCGGCCCGTCGATCATCGGCACGTAGCCGCCGATATTGTGCGCCGGAACGATCTTGTTCATGGCGCCACGCCTTGCGCGTTGAGCGCGGCGGCGTATTTCACCGCTTCGATGATTTTCACATAGCCGGTGCAGCGGCAGATATTGCTGCCGAGTGCTTCCAGGATTTCAGCCTCGCTCGGATTGGGGTTCTTCCGCAGCAACCCGGCCGAGGCCATGATGAAGCCGGGCGTGCAGTAGCCGCATTGCGAACCGAGCTTCTCGTGGAAGCCGCGCTGCACGGCGGAGAGCTGCCCGTCAGTCCCAAGCGACTCGATGGTATCGACGCGCTTGCCGCGCACGGTCGCCGCCAGCGTGAGGCAGGACAGCGTGGGTTTGTCGTCGATCAGAACGGTGCAGGCGCCGCATTCGCCGCCGTCGCAGCCGGTCTTGGTGCCGGTGAGGCCGATTTTTTCGCGCAGGAAATCGAGCAGCAGGATATTGTCCGCGACCGCGTCGGCGCGGTCACGCCCATTGAGCGTAAACTCAAGAAGCCGGGTCAAATGTTTCTTCCCTGGTCGGCGCGTGTTCAGCGATTCGCGCTTCGTCTGATTATGCCGTTACGACACACCAGCGCGCCCACCCCCTCCAGACCCATTATCGGGAATGGCTAGGACGATTGCCCGCGGTCGGTCGGCGATCATCCAAAGCGGGCAATCACTTCGCTCGGAATCGTTATGCCGTGAATCTTATCCGGGTCGTCCGTGTCGCGTGTTGCCCAGACCCGGGTCTCGGCTCCATCCACCGCCAGTGAGCCGCCGACCGTGAGCCGATGCTCGACGTCGAAGCTGGAACGGCGGAACTCGGTCACCCGCGAGGTGATCTCAACCACGTCACCGAATTTCGCCGGTTGCAGGAAGTTGGCGCGCGCGTCCACCAGCGGAATGCCGATAATGCCGAAGGTTTCCGCCAATTGATGCGCGGTCACGCCGAGCGCCGATTCGAACAGCATCCAGGTGCTGATATCGAACATCTCGAAAAAACGTGCGTTGAACACGATGCCGGCCGGGTCGCATTGGCCCCATTCGACGGTCAACTGCCTGCGGAATGTGAAAGATGCCACGCGTGAACTCCCCGGCCTTTATTAAATTATAGCATTACTTCGTCGGCGGAATCCGGTGTTTCCGCGGCACCGGCCATTCGGTGACGTCCTGCGACTTCAACTCGACGCGGCTCATGCGCCGCCGTTTGTGCAGCGCGTGCCTGGGCGCCACCGGCACATGCGGCGAATTGTCGAGCTCTTCCAGTATCCAGTCGAGTTCGTCGGACGCGATCAACCAGCGTTTGGGGGCGTAGCGCGTCAGCGAGAACGGCCGCGAAAACGTCAGCATCGATTTCTTGCCGCCAGGCAGGCAATATTCATGCGCGTAGCTCATCGCCAGTTCGCGCACGCTTGCGTAGATCGGATCGCGCCAGCGCAACACGGCGTGGTTGGTCTTGCTGATCGCGCCCCAAAGCCCGCGTTCCTGGAACAGCGTCACGACGTGATCCTGGTCGCTTGGCAGCGCCTGGATGTCCATCAGCCAGGCCGGCTTGCCGTGATAGATGAAGGCGGCGACGGCGAGGATGGCTGCTTCCGAGCAATGCGCGGTGCGCGCCTTCAGCACGCGGCGCGGCGACATGGTGGTGTCGCCGTCGAGCTCGTAATTCGGCGGCAGTCTGTCGATATAGGTCTGAATGATCTGTGCCGTCCTCAGGCGCGCGAAGACCCGGTGTTCGGCGGGCGTCAGCAGCGCGCGGAGGCGGTTTCGGTAAGCGGTGGTGATCATGCGCGCGGCACTTTATCCGGGCGATGCAAGCGGCGGGGTTTTGCCGGCAATGGCTCCACAGCTAAGTTGTGAGGGTTTCTGGCACGAGAACTGGCAGCAGCGGTGTTCTCCGCAAACCCGCCGCGAAAGGAAATTGTTGCGTCCGTGACGGCGCAAAGCAGGAAATATCTTCTTATTTTCCGTGACTTATTGCGGCTGCACAGAATAAGCTTCTATTTAGCGGCTCCTGTCGATTGCGCTGGAGCCAACCCCGGTGACCGATTTTCCCGACGACCCGCAGCGGCTGTCAGCGCGCTTGTCGCTCGACGACTGGGCCGTCGCGATCGCGACCTCGCTCCTGGCGCTCATTCTGCTCGGCATTCTGCCGCGCATTCATTGGTGAGGACTTAGACTTCCATGTCGACTACGACCAGCACACTGACCGCCGGCTCCATTCCCAGGCGCGCCGACAATGTCGAAATCTCGCCGCGGATCAGCGAAGATTGGCTGTCGCTGATCGTCGGCCTTCTGATCTTCGTTCTGGCGCTGGCCGGGATCGCCAATATCGACCTGCTGGGCTGGACCGTCACCACATCGGTTTGGACCGATCTCGGTAAAGCCCTGGGTCCTGTCGCGAAGTCCTATGCCTCGCTCGGCGGCGCCGGTGCGATCCTTGCGACCTATGTCGCACTGCTCGTCATCTTGAGCGTGACGGTGTTTGCGCTGAAGAGCGACCTCAAGCGCTTCGCGCTCGCATTCACCGCCGTATTCTGGATCGCCTATGGCAGCTGGATCGTCGGCAACTACGCCAACTTCGCGGCGGTGACGCCCGCCGATTTGCAAAAATTCGGCATCAACTGGTCGCTCAAGCTGACCAACGAAGGCGGCTATATCTTCGCGCTGGTCGCCGGCCTGATTATCGCCAACTTCCTTCCGCGTTTCGCCGAAACGATCAAGGCGGCGATCCGGCCTGAACTCTACATCAAGATCGCCATCGTTATTCTTGGCGGTTTCATTGCGGTGACGGCGGCGAGCAAACTCAATCTCGCCAGCTCGTTGCTGCTGCGCGGCATCGCCGCCATCGTCGAGGCCTATCTGATCTATTGGGCGGTGGTCTACTTCGTCGCCCGCAAATGGTTCGGCTTCAATCGCGAATGGGCGGCGCCGCTGGCGTCGGGCATTTCGATCTGCGGCGTAGCGGCCTCGATCGCCACCGGCAGCGCCATCCGCGCCAAGCCGGCGATCCCGGTGTTGGTGTCGTCGCTCGTCGTTATCTTTGCGGTGGTCGAGGTATTGATCCTGCCGTTCCTGGCGCAGACCTTCCTGTGGCGCGAGCCGCTGGTCGCCGGCGCATGGATCGGCCTGGCCGTGAAGACCGACGGCGCGGCGGTTGCCGGCGGCGGCATCACCGAGGCGTTGATCCTGGCGAAGAACGCGGCCGCAGGCATCAAGTATCAACCGGGCTGGGTTCTGGCGACCACCGCCACCGTGAAGGTGTTCATCGACATCTTCATCGGCATCTGGGCCTTTATCCTCGGCTACATCTGGACCAACCACATCAACCCGACCAACAAGGACAAGGCGAAGGCGTCCGAGATCTGGCAGCGTTTCCCGAAGTTCATCCTTGGCTTCGTGGCGACCTTCATGGTCGGTCTCTATCTGGCGCTCGGCACGCCGGCGGGTATTGCCGCCAAGGTTCCCGCTGCGATGGGCGAGGCGAACGCCTTCCGCGTCATCTTCTTCATTCTGACCTTCTTCTCGATCGGCGTGCTCTCCAACTTCCGCACGCTGTGGCAGGAGGGCATCGGCAAGCTGGCGGCCGTCTATGTCGTCAGCCTGTTCGGCTTCGTGATCTGGGTCGGGCTGCTGATTTCCTGGCTGTTCTTCAGCGGCATCCATCCGCCGCTGGCAAGTTAAAGGAGCGCGTCATGTCGCAACCCAATGTCGGCGAAGAACTGAGCAAGGCGGCGGTCGAACCGCTGCTGCCGATTGAAAAGAAGCTGATCGGCTGGAGCCTCGGCCTCGGCATCGGCCTGCTCGTCATCCTCGCTGTCGTCAATCATCTGTTCCCGGTCTCGATCTAACGCAAAGCCCGCGCATGTCGCCGATCCCGAAGACCGCACCCTTTGCCGAGGAGGAGATCAATCTCCTCAATCGCGTCGTCGGACCGGCGACCGCGGTGCAACGGGCGTGGCTGGCGGGATTCCTGGCCGGTCTCGATGCCTCGCAAACGGGCGGCGTGGCGCTGCCCGCCGCGCCGGCGCGCCCGGCCGAGCCGATCACCATCGTCTATGCCAGCGAATCCGGCAATTGCGAGAAACTCGCCGGCGACCTGGCCAAGGCCGCGCGCAAGAACGGCCTGAAGCCAACTCTCATCGACATGGCCGATCTCGATCTGGCCCAGCTGGGCGCCGCAAAGCGGCTGGTGTTCATTGCCGCCACCTGGGGCGAAGGCGAGCCGCCGGCGCGCGCCTTGCGCGCCTATGGCGAGCTGATGGGCGAGGGCGCTCCCCGCCTCGACGGCGTCGAGTTTGGTGTGCTGGCGTTGGGCGATACGGCTTATGCGGAATTCTGCGCCATCGGCAAGAAGATCGACGAGCGGCTGGCCGCGCTCGGCGGAAAGCGCGTGGTCGAGCGCGTCGATTGCGATCTCGACTTCGCCGCGCCGGCCGCGGCTTGGATCGGCGACGCGCTGAAAGTTCTCACTCCGCCCGATGCCGATCGTGGCCGGGTGATCGAAGTGGATTTTGGTAAACCGGCGGCGGCGCCGAACACGGATATCGTCGAAGCCGAGATCAGCGAGCACGTGAATCTCAATTCCTCGCGCTCGAACAAGGAGACTATCCATCTCGCGCTTGCCTTCGACGGCGCGACGCCGGCCTATGAGCCGGGCGACTCGCTCGATCTCTATGCCGAGAACGATCCGGCCTACGTCGATGAGCTGCTCAAGGTCGCCGGCTTGGCAGGCGACGACAAGCTGCGCGCCGAACTCATCAAGACGCGCGACGTGACCACGCTGTCGCTCAAGACCGTCGAGACCTATGTGGCGCAGACCGGCCATCAATACGTCAAGGCGCTGCTCGCCGACGGCCAGGCCAAGGATTGGATCGCCGGCCGCCAGCTGATCGACCTGATCGCCAATTTCCCGATCGCACTGACCGCCGACCATTTGCGCGCGCTGACGCGGCCGCTGGCGCCGCGCGCCTATTCGATCGCGTCGTCGCGCCGCGAAGTGGGCGACGAAGCGCATCTGCTGATTTCCGCCGTGCGCTACGAAACTCATGGCCGCGCGCGCAAGGGTGTGGCCTCCAATTTCGTGGCCGAGCGGCTCAAGCGCGGCGGTCGGGTGCGCGTGAAGCTCAAGCCCAACAAACATTTCGGACTGCCGGCGGCTGACAAAGACATCATCATGGTTGGTCCCGGCACCGGGGTCGCGCCGTTCCGCGCATTCGTGCAGGAGCGCCGCGCGACCGCAGCGAAGGGCCGGAGCTGGCTGTTCTTCGGCGACCGCCAATTCACCCACGATTTCCTCTACCAGCTCGACTGGCAGGAGGCGCTCAAGGATGGCGCACTCACCCGCATGGATGTCGCCTTCTCGCGCGATACGCCGGCGAAGGTCTATGTGCAGAACAAGCTTTGGGATAAGCGCCGCGAACTGATCGAATGGCTCGACGGTGGCGCGCATTTCTACGTTTGCGGCGACGCCAAAGCCATGGCGAAGGACGTGCGCGCCACCTTGGTGCGCGCCTACGTCGACGTGAAGGCGCTGTCGCCGGAAGCCGCCGAGCAGGCGGTGGCGAACCTGGAGCGCGACAAGCGCTACCTGCAGGACACCTATTGAGCCTGCGCCGATTGGAAGACCAATGACCGACGAAGTCTCGCGCAACGAGCGCATCAAGGAGGCGAGCGATTACCTGCGCGGTACGCTCGCCGAAGGCCTGCGCGAGGAGATCACCGGCGCCATCGTCGAGGACGACCAGCAGCTGGTAAAATTCCACGGCATGTATCTGCAGGACGACCGCGACCTGCGCCCCGAGCGTACGCGCAAGAAAATGGAGAAGGCCTTCGCCTTCATGATCCGCGTGCGCATTTCGGGCGGCGTGCTGTTGCCGCAACAATGGCTCGTGCTCGACCAGGTGGCGCGCGACTACGGCAACGGCACCATGCGGCTGACCACGCGGCAGACGGTGCAGTTGCACGGCATCATCAAGTCGAACCTAAAGGCGACGCTCAGGCAAATCGACGCCGCGCTGCTCAACTCGATCGCCGCCTGCGGCGACGTCAACCGCAACGTAATGTGCGGCGCCAATCCCGATCAGGGCCCGGCCCATGCCGCGGCGCTGGAGCTGGCGCGCGCCATTTCCGATCATCTGACGCCGCGTACGCCGGCCTATCGCGAAATCTGGCTCGATGGCGAAAAGATCGCGGGCGGCGAGGACGAAGTGGTGGAGCCGATCTACGGCAAGACTTATCTGCCTCGTAAATTCAAGGTCGTGGTGGCGGTGCCGCCCTCCAACGATGTCGACATATTCGCGCACGATCTCGGCTTCATCGCCATCTTTGACGACAAGGGCGGCGTGGCGGGCTGGAACGTCACCGTCGGTGGCGGCATGGGCATGACTCATGGCGAGCCAGACACCTATCCGCGCACGGCCGACGTGATGGGCTTCTGCGCGACCAAGGATGCGGTGGCGATTGCCGAGGCGGTGGTCACCGTGCAGCGCGATTGGGGCGATCGCGCCAACCGAAAGCACGCGCGGCTTAAATACACCATCGAGGACCGCGGTCTTGATTTCTTTCGGGCCGAGGTGATGCGCCGTGCGAAGGTTGAGCTTGAACCGGCGCGACCTTTTACGTTCACCTCCACCGGCGACCGCTACGGCTGGAGCGATGGCACCGACGGCCGCAGTCATCTGACGCTGTTCGTGCAGAACGGCCGGCTGCTCGATCATGCCAAGGCCAAACAAATGTCGGCGCTGCGCCAGATCGCGCAAAGCCACGACGGCGATTTCCGCATCACGCCCAATCAGAACCTGATCGTCGCCAATATCCCGGCCGAACGGCGCACGGAAATTCACTGGCTGGCGAAAGAAGCCGGGCTGCTGGCGCCGTGGTCCGGCCTGCGCCGCAATTCCATGGCCTGCGTCGCGCTGCCGACCTGCGGTCTCGCGCTGGCAGAAAGCGAGCGTTATCTGCCCGATCTGATGACGGCGCTCGACGCGTCGCTGGCAGCGCACGGGCTCTCCGCCGACGACATCGTCATCCGTATGACCGGCTGCCCGAACGGCTGCGCGCGGCCGTATCTGGCTGAGATCGGCTTGGTCGGCAAAGGACCGGGCCGCTACAACCTCTATCTCGGCGCCGCCTTCGACGGCTCGCGGCTCAACAAACTCTATGCCGAGGACCTCGACCACGCTGCGATCGTCTCCGCGCTCGATTCCATGTTCGCTGCCTACGCCGGCGGACGACAGAAGGGCGAACACTTCGGCGATTTCACCGTCCGCGCCGGCTTCGTCGCCGCCACCGCAAACGGTCGTGACTTCCACGCCAACGTGGGTACGAAGACCGAGCGCGCGGCGCGGTGAGTCTTGTGCGAAGACCCGGCATAACTTTGCCTAGTTTCTCCACCGCAGTTGCTGCTTTGCGAGGCAAACGCCCAAATAATGTTCCATCGGATAGAAATACCATAAATATATCAGCGCCTTATAGGCTGGCACGCTCCTTGCTGCCTTGCAGCATAGAATCAACGGCGGCCGGCCGGACTGACCTGCGTAGCGATCTCGGCGACCGCCATAATAGGGAGTTGAGAAATGGACTATGTGAAGCCAGTCGACGTCGCCAGCGCCATGCTCGAAACGGGGCGCCGCAAGCTTGGCATGTCGGCTGCCGACTGCCTCATTCGCGGCGCGCTCGCCGGAAGCATTCTGGCCGCGGCCACCAGCCTTGCAATTACCGGCACCGTGCAGACCGGCCAGCCATTGGTCGGCGCGCTGATCTTCCCGGTCGGCCTCATCCTCATCGTGTTGCTTGGCCTCGATCTGGTCACCGGCAGCTTCGGCCTGCTGCCACTGCCATGGCTGGAAAAAGACGTCAGCAGTTCGACCATGCTGGCAAAATGGGGATTCGTCTTCGCCGGCAATCTAATCGGCAGCGTCGCCTATGGCGGGTTGCTGGCGATCACGCTGACCAATTTCGGCACGGCCGCGCCGGCCGGCGTCGCCGCCAAGATCATCGCGATCGCGGAGGCCAAGACTATCGGCTACGCGGCCATCGGCCATGCCGGGCTGATCACCGTCTTCGTCAAGGCGATCCTGTGCAACTGGATGGTTTGCCTCGCCATCGTCGCGACCATGACCACCAACTCCACCATCGGAAAGATCGCCACCGCCTATATGCCGGTGTTCATCTTCTTCGCGCAGGGCTTCGAGCACTCCGTGGTCAACATGTTCCTGATCCCGACCGGCATGATGATGGGCGCCAAGATCACGGTCACCGACTGGTGGGTGTGGAACCAGATTCCGGTCACGCTCGGCAATCTGGTCGGTGGCTTCATCTTCACCGGCCTGGCAATTTACATCACGCACAAGCCGCGCAAAGCCGTCGCCTCGCTCACCATGCCCACGCAGGTGCCGGCGGAATGACAACGGAAGCCACCAGCGATCTCAAGCTGGCGGGCGCAACGGCAACCGGCGACTTCGAGCCCGAACAGAAGCGCTATCTGGAAGGCTTTGCCGCCGGTTTGCAGATCGCCAAGACGGCAAAGGGCCTCGCCGGCTCGGCCGCCGGGCTGGCGGGGGCGCTGGCCGCGCCGGAGCCGGTCGGCCCCGATGCCGCCGGGCTCAAGGCGCAGGACCGCGTGCTCAAGGCCGGCGGCAAGCTGTCGGATCCGGAGAAGTTCAAGCGCGAGCAGCATCCGTTCGACACTTACGAGCGGCTGAAGGAGCACGCCGCCAAGAACCAATATCCCAAGCCGCCGGACAATTTCCGCTGGCGTTTCTTTGGGTTGTTCTATGTAGCGCCGAACCAGAATTCCTACATGTGCCGGCTGCGCATGCCGAACGGCATTCTCAAGGCCGCACAATTCGTCGGCGTCGCTGATCTGGCCGAGCAGTATGGCGGCGGCTACGCGCATGTCACCACCCGCGCCAATCTACAGATCCGCGAGATCGAGGCCAAGAACGCGGTCAACATGATCGAAGCGGTGCAGGACCTCGGCCTGTGCTCGCGCGGCTCGGGCGCCGACAATATCCGCAACGTCACCGGCGGGCCTACCGCCGGCATCGACCCGCAGGAGCTGATCGACACGCGCCCCTATACGCGCGAGTGGCACTTCCACATCCTCAACGACCGCTCGCTCTACGGTCTGCCGCGCAAGTTCAATGTCGGTTTCGACGGCGCTGGGATCATTCCGGTGCTGGAGGACACCAACGATATCGGTTTCCAAGCGGTTGCCGTGAACGACGGTTTCGGGCTCGAACCGGGCATCTGGTTCCGACTTTGCCTGGGCGGTCTCACCGGCCACCACAGCTTCGCCGGCGACACCGGCGTGCTGGTGAAGCCGGCCGACGCCACCATGGTCGCCGATGCGGTGGTGCGCGTGTTCATCGATACCGGCGACCGCACCGACCGCACCAAGGCGCGGCTCAAATACGTGCTCGACAAGATGGGCGTCGAAAAATTCCTCGGCCTGATGGAGGAAAAGCTCGGCCGCAAGCTCGATCGTGCGGTGCCGGGCGCGCTCGCGCCACGGCCGCCGTTCTCGCGCACCGGCCATCTTGGCATTCACGCGCAGAAGCAGGCCGGCCTCAACTGGATCGGTGTGGTGGTGCCGGTCGGCCGCCTGACGGTCGCGCAAATGCACGGCCTCGCCGACATCGCGCGCGATCTGGGCGACGGCGATATCAGGCTCACGGTCTGGCAGAACCTGCTGATTTCGGGCGTGCCGACTGGGAAGCTCGATGCGGCGCGAGCGAAGATCGAAGCGCTCGGTTTGGCGATCGAAACCAACGCGATCCGCGCTGGGCTTGTTGCCTGCACCGGCAATACCGGCTGCAAATTCGCAGCTTCCAACACCAAGCGGCATGCCGAAGAGATCGCGCGCTGGTGTGAGACGCGGGTCGCGCTCGA
Organism: uncultured Alphaproteobacteria bacterium; assembly: GCA_963739075.1. Lineage (GTDB taxonomy): Bacteria > Pseudomonadota > Alphaproteobacteria > Rhizobiales > Xanthobacteraceae > Pseudolabrys. The sequence goes on from CAVTZC010000006.1 coordinate 180,287, forward strand.
TACGCCGGTCAATATCCATCTCACCGGCTGCCATCATTCCTGCGCGCAGCATTTCGTCAGCGAGATCGGTCTGCTCGCCTGCAAGGTGCAGGAGACGGAGGATGCGGACCCGATCGAAGGCTATCACCTGCTGATCGGCGGCGGCTTCGGCCCTTATGCCGCGCTCGGCCGCGAACTCTATCGTGACGTCAAGGCGGATGACGCGCCGAAGACGATTGAGCGCGTCCTGAAGACCTATCTGGCGCACCGTCAATCGCCTGAGGAAAGCTTCATCGCTTTCGCGCGCCGCCACGAGATTGATGCTCTCAAGGCGATGGTCGAACTGGAGGCGGCCGAATGAGCATCACGCCGCGCCCGCCGATCCCGTCGCTGATCCCGGAATTCGGCGCCGTTCACGCCGGAGCAGCGCACCTGGCTGAACGGTTTGTTCGCCGGAATGATTTCGCTCGATGAGAACGTGACCGCGCTGTCGAATGAGCAGGCCGCCAAATTGCTGCCCGACGTGCTCGATCGCGGCGCGCCCGCGGAAGCCGAGGACGGTGCACCCTGGCACGATCCCGCCATGCCGCTGCCCGACCGCATGAAGCTTGCCGACGGCAAGCCGCTGCCGCGCCGGATGATGGCGGCGATGGCGCAGCAGGATTGCAGCCAGTGCGGCTATAACTGCAACGACTATGCCGATGCGCTGTTCACCAAGAAGGAAACGCGGCTGAACCTGTGCGTGCCGGGCGGCAAGGACACCGCCCGCATGCTCAAGACCCTCTACACCGAGCTCGGCGTGCCGCAGCCTGCGGTGCCGCAAGCCGATGCCGCCCCGGCGGCGGCCGCGCCGCTGACCACGCCCGGCCGCTCGCGCGACAACCCGGTCTACGCCACGTTCCTGTTGCGCCGGCGTCTCAACAAACCGGGCTCGGAAAAGGAAACCTGGCATATCGAATTTGATCTCGCCGAATGCGGGCTCGATTACGTGGTCGGCGACAGTTTCGGCATCTATCCCGCCAACGACGGCGCGCTGGTCGAGGCGGTGCTCACCGCGCTGGAGGCGCCGCCGGATTTTCCGATCGGCGGACGGACCTTGCGCGAGGTGCTCACCGATGGCGTATCGCTGTCGCCGGCGCCGGACATGTTGTTCCAGCTCATTTCTTATTTGACCGGCGGCGAGCGCCGGCAGAAGGCGAGGGCGCTGGCGGCGGGGCAGGACCCCGACGGCGACGCGGCGACGCTCGACGTGCTGGCGGCGTTGCAGAGGTTTCCCGGGATCCGGCCGGACCCGGAAGCCTTCATCGAGTCGCTCGATGCCCTGCAGCCGCGCGTCTACTCGATCTCGTCGTCGCTCAAATGCAGTCCCGGCCGCGTCTCGCTCACGGTCGATGCGGTGCGCTACGAAGTCGAAAGGCGCACGCGGCTCGGCGTCGCCTCGACCTTCCTGGCGGGCCGCGTTTCGCCTGGCGATAAGATCAGGGTCTACGTACAGAAAGCCCAGCACTTCGCGTTGCCGGCCGATCCCACGAAGCCGATCATCATGATCGGCCCTGGCACCGGCCTGGCGCCGTTCCGCGCTTTCCTGCAGGAGCGGCAGGCGACCAATGCACCCGGCCCCAATTGGCTCTATTTCGGCCATCAGCGCAGCGACTACGATTTCTTTTACGAGGATGAGCTGAAGGCGATGCGGTCGTCCGGCCTGCTCACCCGGCTCACGCTGGCCTGGTCGCGCGACGGCAACGAGAAAATTTACGTGCAGCACCGCATGCGCGACGACGGCCGCGACCTCTGGGCCTGGCTCGAACGCGGCGCGCACATCTATGTGTGCGGCGATGCCTTGCGCATGGCGAAGGACGTCGAACGCGCGCTCGTCGATGTCGTAGCCGAACATGGCAAGCGCAGCCCGGAAGATGCCGCGCGTTATGTCGCCGAGTTGAAGAAGAACGACCGCTATCAAGCGGACGTTTATTAGCGCATGGCCCCGAAAAGTGGATACCGGTTTTCGGATAAGGCCATGCGCAACAAAGGATCGAAGCCGTGGACATGATACGCAGCCCTTCCGAAACACGCACGGCGCGCATGGAGCCGCTGGCGCGGTTGCCGGTGTTCCTGGCGCTCGACGGCAAGCGCGCGGTGGTTGCCGGCGGCAGCGCCGCGGCCGCCTGGAAGGCGGAGTTGCTGTCGGCCGCCGGCGCGCGCGTGGAGGTTTATGCGGACGCGCCATCCGACGAACTGCTGCAGATTGCGAGCGATCCGCCGCGCGGCGCGATCGCGGTGAACCGGCGGGGGTGGACGGCGGTAGATCTGAGGGACGCGGCGGTCGCCATCGGCGCTTTTGACGACGATGACGGCGCCGCGGCCTTCGCCGCCGCCGCCCGCGCCGCAGGCGTGCCGGTCAACGTGATCGACAAGCCGGCGTTTTGCGATTTCGCTTTCGGCGCCATCGTCAATCGTTCTCCCTTGGTGATCGGGATTTCCACCGATGGCGCCGCGCCGGTGTTCGCGCAGGCGATCCGCGCCAAGCTCGAAGCCTTGCTGCCGAAGGGCTTTGCCGATTGGGCCGCCGCGGCCGCGCGCTGGCGCGCGGCCGTGAAGGCATGCGGCCTGCCGTTCTCGGGTCGCCGCAAGTTCTGGCAGCTGTTCACGGCGCACGCGATCAGAAATCCCGACAGCGCACCCGCGCAGACTGATTTCGAACGCTTCGTCGCCGAGGTAAAAGGCTTAGGTACTGCGGTCGAGAACGGTTCGGTTACTTTGGTCGGTGCCGGCCCCGGCGATCCCGAATTGCTGACGCTGCGCGCCGTGCGCGCGCTGCAATCGGCCGACGTGATCCTGTTCGACGATCTGGTGTCGCGCGACGTGCTCGACTTCGCCCGCCGCGAGGCGCGCAAGATGCTGGTCGGCAAGACCGGATTCGGGCCGTCCTGCAAGCAGGACGACATTAACGCGCTGATGGTGAGCCTTGCCAAGCAGGGCAAGCGGGTGGTGCGGCTCAAGGGCGGCGATCCGCTGATCTTCGCCCGCGCGGGTGAGGAGATCGCAGCCTGTCAGGCGGCGGCGATCCCGGTCGACGTCGTGCCCGGCATCACCGCGGCGCAGGGCGCTGCGAGCCGGCTGGGCATTCCGCTCACCGACCGCAAGCACGCCCGCCGGCTGCAATACGTCACCGCCCACGCGCACGACGGCAACCTGCCAGCTGATCTCGATTGGCAGAGTCTCGCCGATCCGGCCACGACGTCGGCGATCTATATGCCGACGCGGACGCTGGCAGCGCTTGTGACCAAAGCCACGGCCGAAGGGCTCGACCCGCAGACACCGGCGCTCGCCATCGCCAATGCCACGCGGCCGAACCAAGCGGTCGTCTCAGCCCCGATCGGCGAACTGCCGGTCCGCCTTGCGCAGGCCGCGCTGAGCGGCCCGGTGCTGGTGATGCTGGGCCATGTGTTCGGCGAAACGGCCGCCACGCGATCAGGCGTCGCGCGCGCGGATCAGAAGACCGGTTGAGCTTCAACGGATATTGTAGCGGATCGGCACCTGGATCGCGATCTGCGCGCCGGCAATCTCCGGCGGCGGTGGCGGCAGCGGCGCCGCGCGCCCCAGCAGCGCCAGCGTCGCCTCGTCGAGCAGGTTCGAGCCCGAGCTACGGACGATGCGGGCATGATGCACGCCGCCACTGCGGTCGACGCTGAACGCGAGTTGCGCCACGCCTTGCTCGCCGCGCGATTGTGCTTCGGGCGGGTAGCGCTTGTTGCGTTCGAGCCGGGCGACCAGTAGCGACTTCCAGTTCGGTACCGCGTCGGGATTGTGCGAAGCGGCGCCCGGCACCGGCGCCGCCGCGCGTGCGGCTTTCTTTTCGGCTGTGCTGGGCGCGCTCGCCAGGCTGGCATCCTTTTGCTGCTGCTTCTTTTCGAACGCCTTTTCGGGCGGCTTCGGCGGTGCGGCCGCGAGCTGCAGTTCGGCCTTGGGCTCGGGCGGCAAAGCGGCCGTCTGTTCGACTGGCTTTTGCGGCGCGGCCTGCGGCGGCGCTTCGCTCTGCTGCGGTGGGGGCGGCAACTCGGCGGTCTTTTCTGCCGGCTTCGGGCGCTCTGGCTCGGCAGCGGCCTGTTGCTGCTGCGGACCGGGCGGCGCCTCGGTTTGCTTGATGTCGGGGGCAACTGGAACCGGTTCCAGCTCGATCATGATCAACGGCGCGTTCGCGACCTGATCCGGCTCCGCGTTCCAGCGCGCCAGTAAGGCGGCCGCGCCGGCGGCGTGGATGCCGAGCGCGAGCAAGATACAGATTGCCCAGCGCGCGGTCTCCGGCCGGCGCGGCGGTGTGGTTAGTTCGCGGATGGCTTCCATTGCGACCGGTTTTTCGGTTTGAGGCCGAGCGCTGCCTCTAGATAGCGGGCGCGCCAAGGCGAAGACAAGGCCGATCCTGCGGCGAGCCGGTTGAACGGCCCCGTCCGGCGTGCCATCGTCCGACGCGCCGACCTGTACCGGCGTTCGTTTGTTCCGCAAGGATCTCCCATGCCGTATTCGATGTCTCAGACTGCTCTGCCGACGTTCGAGATCGGCCTTACCGCGCTATCGGGCGTGCTCGACAAGGCCGCGGCCTTCACGGCGGCGAAAAAAGTCGATCCCGCGGTGCTGCTCGGCTGGCGCCTCGCTCCCGACATGTTTGCGCTCGGCCGCCAGGTGCAGGTCGCCTGCGACCAGGCCAAGAACGGCGCTGCGCGGCTCGCCGGCGCCGAGCCGCCTAAATTCGAGGACAACGAAACCACACTCGACCAGCTCAAGGAGCGTATCGCCAAGACGGTGGCCTATCTCAAGACGCTCGATGCCAAGGCGATCGACGCCTCAGCCGACCGCGAGATCACTTTTCCGCTGGGGCCGAGCAAGGGCCAGATGATGGGCGGCAATTACCTCAATCATTTCGTGCTGCCGAACTTCTATTTTCACCTCACCGCCGCCTACGCCATCGTGCGCCATTGTGGCTTGGAAATCGGCAAGCGCGACTTCCTGGGCGCCATTCCGATCAAGCGGAACTGAGCCGCGCCGCTTCGCAGGGAACGAAAAAAGCCGCCCCGCCGGTTTCCCGGCGCGGCGGTTTGATCTTGTCTGGGCTCTACTTGAGACGTTTGGCCGCGTCCCGCACCAGGCTTAGATCAGCGTATTTATTGATGTCGATAGGATTCTTCACGAAGCCGAGCTCGCGGGTGGTGTCGACGTTGCGCTGCAGCGCCTCGAGGTTCGGGATCAGGTTCGGATCGCGGTAGGTGTCGGCCTTGGTGAACAGCCAGCCGAACCGCTCCGGAGGCGCCTTGGTGATCTTGGAGGCGATCTGGGCGACCTCGTCGTGGTTTTTCGGATCGAGGTACCAGTGCACTATGCGCAGCGTGTCCTCCATGAAATCGATCATGGCGGCCCGGTTCTTCTCGATGAACGGCTTGCGCGCAACGAACATGATCATCTGGGTCACGCCCAGGATGTCGCGCTGTTCGAACAGGACCTTGCCGTCTTCTCTGAGCTTGGGATTGAACGAGAACGGCAGCACCGCCGGAATGAGGTCCACCTTCTTCTCCAGCAGCATGGCCGGCATCGCCGGCAGCGGCCCTTCGAGCATGGTGTAGTCGCGCTTTTCCTCGAGCCCGTGCTTGTGCAGCATGGCGCGGATGGCGACGTCGATAGCGCTGCCGCCGCCATTGGTGCCGATCACCTTGCCCTTGAGGTCCTCGACCTTGTTGATGCCTGAGTCCTTACGCACGTAGTACTGCCCGCTGTAATAGCCGGGTACGCCATCCTGGAATTCATCGGCGATGACGCGCAGATCGTCGAGCCCGGCGTTTTCGATCGCGATGGCGAGCGAGGAATAGGCGATGCTGGCGACCTCCAGCTCGTTGTTGGCGATCGCTGTGATGGTCTGCGGCGTGCCCTGGTAGTGGACCGACTCGAGCGTGTAGGACTTGCCCAAATGCTGGGCGAGATCCTTCTTCTCGAGAATGATCGAGCCCCAGTTGGCGATCGGGGCCACCCACGACATGCGGATTTTCACCGGTTCGGCGCTGTTGGCGCTGCCGGCGCCGAGTAGACCGAGCGCGCACACGCCGGCCAGCGCGAGTTTTATCAGGCGCATCGTTTCCTCCCATTTTCGCCGGGCTTGCGCTTCGGTTTGGCAAGCTTCACGCCGCGAAAGGAAAGATTGTCGGGGGTCCAACCGATTTTGGCAAGCCTCACGGCTGTGGCGTTTTACCCGCCATGCGGTACGGCGCAGGGCCCCGAAAAGCTTGTCCTCGACTTGATCGGGGATGGGTACCGGTTTTCGGAAAAGGCCATGCGCAAAAGAAAAATATTACGCCGTGGCCGGTTCGTTCGTTTCCTGGTGCCAGACCAGGAGCCGCCGGCGGATCAGCGCCATCGCCTTGACTAGGCAAAAGCCGACCACGGCGATTTCGACGATGCCGGCGAATACGCCGGTGGAATTGGCGAAGCGCGAGGCCGTCATCATGGCGCCGCCTAGCCCATAGCCGCCCATCAACATCTCGGCCACCACCGCCACGATCAGCGACAGCGGTAGCGCCACCTGGAGGCCAGTCATGATCTGCGGAAGCGCCGCCGGCAGCACGATCTGCGTCAGCAGTTCGCGGTTGTTCGCCCCCATGTTGCGGGCCGACCAGATCAGCTCGCGCTCGACCCCCTGGATGGCGATGACGGTGGCCGCGATCACCGGGAAGATCGCGTCGATGACGATCATGGTGATCTTGGAAACGTCGTAGACGCCGAGCCACAGGATCACCACCGGCAGGAAGGCGATCTTCGGCATCGGAAAGCCGACCGATATGATCGGATCGAAAAACCAGTTGGCGAGTGCATTGCGCGACATCGCCATGCCGATGATGACGCCGAGTACCGCGCAGATCGCGAACGCGGTCAGTGCGCGGTAGAGGGTGAGCGCAGTGTTGATCCAGAGATCGCCCGACCATGCGTCATTCCAGATGCGTGCGACGACCTCGCTGAACGCCGGCAGCTGGAAATGCGTGAAGCTGCCGCTGCGCGCCAGGATTTCCCACGCCGCCAACAGCAGCAGGATCGAAAACACGCGCGCGAACGCCCGGAACAGCTTGTAGACGAAGCGGACGGCTTTCTCCGGCACGCCGTTCGGCAACTCGCTCGGTATGGTTTGCGTTATTCGCGCCATGCCAGCGCCCGCTTTGTGATCAGCAGGTAAAGCCGGTCAGCGGCGAAGCCGAGGAACGCCACGGTCAGCACCACGGCGTACATCGCATCGTACGAGCCGTTGGCGCCCAGCGAACCGATCAGGTAGCCGAAACCCTTCTGCGCGACGATCAATTCGGACGACACCAGCAGGATGAAGGAGAGCGCCAGCGCCGTGCGTACGCCGTTGAGCAGTTCCGGCATGGCGCTCGGCACCACCACGTCCCACAGCATGCGCAACTGGTCGGCGCCCATGCTGCGCGCCGACCAGACCAGCGCCTGCTCGCTCGAGCGTGCGCCGTTGAAGGCGCCGATGGTGACCGGCAACATGCAGCCGAGGAAGATCAGCAGGATCTTGGAGCCGTCGCCGTAACCGAGCCAGATCACGGTGACCGGGATCAGCGCCGATTTCGGCAGCGGATAGAACATTTCCACGATCGGGCTGAGCAGCACGTTCACCGGCTTCCACCAGGCCATGACGATGCCGAGCGTGGCGCCGACCAGGATCGCCAGCGCCAGCCCGGCGCCGGCGCGGTAGAGCGAGGACGCCGCGTTGCTGACGAGATCGCCGTCCTTGATCAGGTCGATCCAGGCGCGGATCACGTCCGACAGTGGCGGCAGCGCGGTGGTCGACACCAGTTCGAGACGCGCCGCCAGCTCCCAGGCGACGGCCAGCAGCAGGAGCGGCAGATAGCGCACGACCTGCTTCATGGTGCGCGCTTCCCCTGCGCCTTGATGGCTTCGACCTTCACCAGATTCCAGATCTCGTCGACCTTCTCGACGAAGGCTTTGGCCTTGTGCACGTGCGGATCGGTCTTGTCGAACTTGGTATCGACGATGGTCTTGATGCGCCCCGGCCGCGCCGACATCACCGCCACCCGGTCGGCGAGATAGACCGCCTCCTGCACGTCGTGGGTGACGAAGATCACCGTCTTCGGCGTGCGCTGCCAAATGCGCAGGAGCTCGCTCTGCATCAGCTCGCGCGTCTGCGCGTCGAGCGCGCCGAACGGCTCGTCCATCAGCAGGATTTTCGGATCGAAGGCGAGCGTGCGTGCGATCGCAGTGCGTTGCTTCATGCCGCCGGAGAGCTGCGAGGGGTAGCTGTCCTCGAAGCCGGAGAGCCCGACCAGCTCGATGAAGTCGAGCGCGCGCTTTTCGCGCTCCGCCTTCGGCATGCCTTGCCGTTCCAGGCCGTACAGGATGTTGCCGCGCACCGTCTTCCACGGAAACAGCGCGAAGTGCTGGAACACGATGCCGCGGTCGGGACCGGGGCCGCTGACCGCGTTGCCGTCGACCGCGATGGTGCCGGTCTCGACCGGGAGAAAGCCGCCGATCAGGTACAACAAAGTCGATTTGCCGCAGCCGGACGGCCCGAGCAAAGCGACGAATTCGCGATTTCGCACCTCGAGCGAGACCTGATCGAGTGCGAGCACCGCGCGGCCGCGCGGCGGGCGATACATGTGGCTGACGCCATCGATGACGATTTGTGCTGGTGCGGTCATGGCGGAATGAAGCGTCCCCAACGGGCGCCGTCTGTCAAGCGCCGTCGGCGTTGATACGCGGTGATTTGTTTTGGTACACGATCTTAGCCGAAAGCGGAATCCGCTTTTCGCGATCATGCGCTGTCCTATAATGTGGGACACCAAACCATCCCCCACGAGAGGAAACCCCAGTGGCCAATACGCTCAAAGAAGCGCGCGCCGAACTCGCGCTCGCCAACCGCATGGTCGCCAACGAAGGCGTCATCGACGCCTTCGGGCACGTCAGCATGCGCCATCCGGACGATCCGGGCCGCTATCTGCTGTCGCGCTCGCGCGCGCCCGAGCTGGTGACGCCGGACGATTTCATCGAATACGACCTCGATTCCCGGCCGGTGCGCGACCCCGGCGTCGGGCAATATTCCGAACGGGTGATCCACGGCGAAATCTACAAGGCGCGGCCGGAGGTCATGTCGGTGTGCCACCACCATTGCCCGGCCTTCATGCCGCTGCTCGCCACCGGCACCGATTATGTGCCGATCTTCCATCTCGGCGCGGTCGGCGGCATCAAGCCGCCGTTCTGGGACCAGCACGACGAATTCGGCGACACCAATATGCTGGTGATCAAGCCGGAGGAGGGGGCCTCGCTCGCGCGCGCGCTCGGCAGCCATTGGATGGTGCTGATGAAGCGGCACGGCGTCACCGTCGCGGGCACCAGCGTGAAGGATTGCGTGTTCCGCTGCATCTATTCGGCGCGCAATGCCGAGTACCAGGTGCGGGCGCTGAGTATCGGCAGCAACATCGCCTCGCTGACGCCGGGCGAGGCGCAGCTCGCCGGTTCGATCAGCAGCAAGACCACCGGCCTCGTGCGCTCGTGGGAATACTGGGAATTGCGGGTGGCCAAAGCCGGCGGTCGGCCGTTGACGCCCAAGAAGTCGGCACCGGCGGCAAAGCCGCGCCGCGGCCGTAAATTGCGCCGGCGCTGAGACTTTAGGCTTTGCCCGTGGGCCGCACTCGGTGTTGAATGCGGCCCACCGACGCTCAACGATAGAAAATAAACGAGGGAGGATATCGAATGCAGACCTTCAAAACCGTCGCCGCCGCGCTCGGGCTCATCGTGCCGCTGGCGCTTGGCCAACCGGCTTCCGCCGAGGACACGCTCAAGCTGGTGATCGGCCAGATCAACAATTGGGAAAACCAGGCGCCGACGCTCGGCCAGGATGCCGGCATCTTCAAGAAGCACGGCCTGATCCTGGAGAACACCGGCTCGCAAGGCGCCGGCGAAACCATCCAGGCGGTGATCACCGGCTCAGCCGATATCGGCGCGGGCGTCGGCGCCGCCGGCATCATGCGGGCGTTCGCCAAGGGCGCGCCGGTGCGGATTCTGGCGCCCATGTTCACCGGCACCGGCGATCTGTTCTGGTACGTGCGGTCCGACTCCAAGATCAAAAGCCTGAAGGACACCACGCCCGAGACCACCATCGCCTATTCGACCAACGGCTCGAGCTCGAACAATATCGTCGTCGCTTTCATCCAGGAACTCGGCGCCAAGGCCAAGCCGACCGCCACCGGCGGTCCTCCCGCCACGCTGACCGCGGTGATGTCCGGCCAGATCGACATCGGCTGGGCGGCGCCGCCGTTCGGCCTGCAGGAAATCAAGGACGGCAAGATCCGCATCGTCGCGCGCGGCAGCGACGTGCCGTCGCTGCGCGGGCAGACGGTGCGCACGCTGATCGTGAACGCCAATGCGCTGAAGACCAAGCACGACGCGATCATGCGTTTCATGGACGCCTATCGCGAGGCGGTGGACTGGATGTATTCCGATCCCAAGGCGCGTCGAGATGTATTCCGCCAAGATTCACCGGTCGATCGACTTGCTCAAGGAGTCGATGGACAAGTTCCAGCCGAAAGAGACCATGCAAACCGATAAGTTTGAGGATCTCGACGGCGCCATCGCCGACGCGGTCAAGCTCAAATTCCTGGATAAGCCGCTGACCAAGGAGCAGATCGCGGAAATGTTGCAAATTCCGCCGCGCAAGAAATAAGCGCGCCGCGCTCTCGTAAAACGGAAACGGGCCGCTGCATCACAGCGGCCCGTTTTTTCGCCGTCAATTTGTCGGCTACATCTTCTTCTTTTCTTCACTTTCTTCGCCGGCGCGGCCGGTTTCTTCATTTCGGTCTTCTTCTCCGGCTTGGCGACTTCTTCTTGTATTTCTTGTGTTTCACGACCTTCGGGCAGGCGCCTTTCGACACCACCGCCGCGCCGTCCTTGGCCGCCAAGCATGCGTTCGCGTAAGTGAACTTCATGCCGCCCTTCGCGCCGCAGACCGGCGCATAGATATCAAAGCATGGGCCTGGCGGCGGTGGCGCCGCTGCCATCTTTTTCTTTGCTTCGCTAGGGCCACTCGAGCCGATTACGAAAGCGCCGGCCGCGGCGGCAATAAAGCTGCATATGCGATAGTTTTCAGTTTCATCGTTCCCTCCCGACATTATTGGCGCGCCATAGTAGGAAGGAACTCGCCGCGATTACAAGAAATTTACGCCGCTGCACCGCACCTAAACCTGAACGCACGTTCATGACGCCGATCGCTCAGTGGCGGTCCTTGGCGGCCGCATTGATGGCGTCGAGCATGGCGGCGCGGCCGGATTTGAGCGAGGCGCGCACCTTGTCGTCTTTGCCGAGCGCGCCCATCTCGCGCTGGCGCTTGACCGTGGAGTCGACCATCAACGGATCGAGCCCGAGTTCGCGCAAGGTGGCGGCCAATTCTTCCATCTCGGCGGCGCGGCGCTCGCCGTGGCTGGCCATCCGCTCCAGGTTGTATTCGGCGATCTTGCTCCAATCGAGCGATGGATAATTGTTCTTGAGCGACACCGTCACTTCCTCGAGCACGCCGGCGCGGGCGGCGGCGAGGAAGCATTCGGCCGTGAGCGCCTCGATGCCTTTGATCATCACGCTGCGGATCATCTTGATCGCGGCGGCGTGGCCGGTCTCGGTGCCGACCACGGTGAGTTTCATCTCCAACTCGCTCAGCAGCGGCGAGACCGCTTCGGCGTGCGGCCCGGCGATCAGCAGCGGCGTCTTGTGGCGCGCCGGATGGATCGGCGCGATCACCGCCACGTCGACGTAGCGGGCGCGTTCGCCCAGAAGCCTGGCGGTCTCCTGCTTGCGGCCGGGCGAGACCGAATTGATGTCGAGATAGTAGGGTGCGCCGGAAAGATGCGGCTCGACCGAGCGGGCGGCCTCCAGACTGGAGGCGGCGGTCACCGCGGAGATGATCATGTCGGTTTCGCGCACCGCGTCGGCGGCCGAGGTGGCCAGCCGCACGCCCATGCCCGCGCCCGCCGCTTTCAGTTTTGCGCCGGCGCTTTCCGGAAACAGGATGTCCCAGGCGGCGATGCGCTCGATGCCGCTCTCGCGCAGGCCGGAAGCGATCGCCTGGCCGGCCTCGCCGAAGCCGATGAAGGAAACGCGCGGGGTGTTGCGGCGGGTCATGACTTTCCCATTTTAAATCGTTTTCACCTCCGCGTCCTGCCGCGTGGTCTGGAAGCTCACCGCCATCAGCCAGCGGCCGTCGCGTTTGACGAAGACGCGGGACACGCGCGCCGCCTTGCCGTGGAACGGCTGGTGCTCGCAGGTCATCACGATCGCATTGTTAAAGCCGAACAGCCGCGCCGAGACCAGCGGGGCGGGGGCGGAATTGGCGTTCGTGCGCTGCTGCTCCGCGAGCACCGCCTTGCGGTCGGCCTTGGAGTGCCGCCGGGCGGCGCCGACCACCAGGAATTCGTCGGCGACATGCTGCGCCCAGACGTCTGGCTCGTGATGCATCACCGCGATTTCCAGCCGCTGCCAGGAGGCAAGACAATCGCGCTCGTCGGCATTGCGCGGCTGGTAGGGCAGCACGTAACACGGGTTGTCCCATTCCTTGCGGCCGGGTCCGTGCGGCGCCGCCGGCAAATTCTGCGAAACCTCGTGATAGGTGAGCAGGCGCCAGCCCGCGGCGCGTTTGACCCAGATGCGCAGCACGAAAACCTTGTCGCGCTCGACCGCGATGGCGGCGACCTCGCCGTAGCGACGCACGGCCGGCGCCAGGCCGGCCTCGTCGCCGAGCGGTGGCTTGGGCAAGGCGCTGACCGCTTGCGGCTTGTCGAGGATGCGGCCGTTAACATCGACCCAGGTGAAGTCGTCGTCGAACATGGCCGCCGCGGCGGCAGCATCGCCCTTCGCCAGCGCCGCGACCAGCGCACGGTCGGCACGCATCATGTCGTCGTCGGGGGCCAGCATCGGTTCGCGCTCACGCCTTCGTCTGCACCGGAATTTCCGGCGTGCCGTGGGTGTGGAACGACTCGATCGTCTTCAGGCCCCAGGCCTGGCCTTTGCGGCGCTCGTCTTCGGTCCAGGTGATCGGCTTCCAGTCCGGCGCCAGAATCAGTTTCGCCCCGGCATTGGCGACCTCGACCCGGTTGCCGCCCGGCTCGTAGACATAGAGAAAGAAGGTTTGCTGGATGGCGTGCTTGTGCGGGCCGGTCTCGATGAACACGCCGTTCTCCAGGAAAATATCGGCGGCGAGCAGCACCTCTTCGCGCGAATTGAGCGCGTAGGTCACGTGGTGGAAGCGCCCGCGCGCGCCGGTCGTGTCGCGCGTATAGGCGAAGTCGTAGGACTTGTTGGTGGCGGTGAACCAGATCCCGGCTTCGCTGCCGTCGTTGAGCACGATGCGCTCGGTCAAGCGGAAGCCGAGATAGTTCTCGAAGAATTTGCGGCAGCCGCTGATATCGGCGGCCAAGCCGTTCCAGTGATCGAGGCGGCGCACATTGCAGCCGCGCGCGGGAAAGCGCTGCGCCTGGTTCTTGAGCGCCGGCTTTTGATCGGCCGGCGGCTCGTACCATTCGGTGTCGTAATAAAGCTCGATCACGTGCCCATCGGGATCCTTGCAGACGAAGGTCTTGCCGTGGCCGAGGTCGCCGTCGGTCCAGCCGACGTCGAAGCCGGAGCCCTTCAGCGCGGCGGCGCGGCGTTCCAGCGCCTGGGCGGAACGCGTGCGGTAGGCGACATGCGCCATGCCGTTCGTCTTCGAGGCCGTGAGCTTGAGCGTATAGCGTTCGTAATCGTCATAGCCGCGCAGATAGATGCTGTCGCCTTTCTCGCCGCTCTGGGTCATGCCCATCACGTCGATGAAAAAGCGCGCGCTCTTGTCGAAGCTTGGCGTCAACAGTTCGAGGTGCCCGAGATGGGCGATGTCGAGATTGGGTTCTGGCGTCATGGTGCCTTGCGTGGATGGGCGTGAAATAAGGATCAATTCTGCCGGACGGCGCGCGCGAACGCCAGGACCAGATTGTTGGCCGGCATCGGCATGATTTCGGCCGCCGTCAGGCCGGCCTCGCGCGCGAGTGCGTTCAGATCGGCTACGTCGCGTACGCCCCATGCGGGATCTTCCGCCCGCAAGCTTTGGTCGAAGGCCGCGTTGCTCGGCGCCGTGTGCTGCCCATCCCGCATGAACGGGCCGTAGACAAACAGCCGTCCGCCGTCGCGCAAATAGCGTCCGGCGCCCGCGATGAGATTTTGCGCCACCGCCCAAGGTGAAATGTGCAGCACGTTGATGCAGAGCATGGCGGCGAGCTTGCCGCCGGGCTGCCCGTCCGCGGTCCAAGCACCAAGCGGGATCGGTGAGGTCGATGCGCTGCGGCGCGCGCAGGTTGGCAGAGCGCCGCGTGACGCCGCCAGCCCTCGATGCTGGCCAGGTGCGACGGATAGATGTCGCTCGGCCACCAGGTGAGGTGCTGCGAGCGTCGCGCGCGAATGCGGTGGCGTGCTGCCCGGTTCCGCTGCCGAGCTCCAGCACGTCGCCCGTCTGCGCGCTCAGGAAAACGGCGATCGCCGACCAGATGGCGTCGTGGTTGCGGTGAAAGGCTGGGCCATCCAGCCGGCCGTCGGCTGCGGCCGGAGCCCCGGATTTTCCGAAATCGACGACGAATTCCGCCATGACTGACATCGGCCCTGTTGCGTTGCGCGGTGCAATTAACCTTTGCCGGCTGCCGCGGTCAAAGGCCAATGATCAAGGCCGGCGGCTTCGCCGACATTCTGAGCAAGGTCGTGCTGCGTGCCGCCAAGATCGACCCCAAGGACGTCAACTTCGTCACCATCGCGAGCGAAGACGTGCCGGCGCTGGTCGCCGACCAAGTCGACACCGCGATCCTGCATGTCGAGCAGGAGTTGTTGGCGAAAGAGAAGGTGCCGTCGCTACACGCGATCGCGCGCATGTGGGAGCTGTCGCCCAAACAGCTCTACACGCTCTATTCCGTGCGCGATGACACCATCAAGCAAAAGCAGGCCGCGCTGGATGCCTTCGTCAAGGCGACGATTGAAGCTACGCGGATCCTGTACACTGACAAGGCCAAGGTGATGCCGATCATCGTCAAGCACACCGGCTATCCGGAAAAGATTATCTCGGAAACCTACGACTACCTGGTGAAGAGCTGCATCTGGGACGCCAATACCGGGCTTTCGCCCGAGCGCATCAATTTCACCGCCAACTTGATGGAAAGAGTCGGCAATATCGATAAGGGCAAGACGCCGAGCTACGACCAGATCGTCGACAAGACCTTCGCGGAAACGGCGATCAAGGAACTCGGCGAGTGGAAGGGACCCGTTTGCCCGACCGCGGTGTTCTAAGGTTGCGAGTTGCCCAAATTGGCTAGGGTGGGCGCTGCCGGTTGAAAGCAGCGCCCGGCCGCCAAGGTCGAACGTTCAGGAGACAATGCAATGAGCGTCGCCAATGAGGTCCACGCCGGCGCACTCGCGACCGCGCAGTCAGCGGCGCCGCCGGCCGAAAAGAAGGTTCCGTGGTGGGAGCACCGGGCGATTTTCCGCTACGGCTTCGTCGCGTTGCTGCTGATCGTCTGGCAGCTCGTCGGGCCTTCCATCAGCCCGATCTTTTTCACCTATCCGACGCAGATCGCTGTCGCTTTCTACGACACGACCGTCTCCGGCGAACTTCCATATTTTCTGGGGCAGAGTCTGCAGGTCATGGTCTATGGCTTGAGCATCTCCATCGTCGTCGGCATTCCGCTCGGCGTCGCCATGGCGCGCTTCCGCTGGCTCGACTGGGCGCTCGACCTGCCGATCAATGCGTTTTACGCGACGCTGCTGGTCGCGGTCGTGCCGCTGCTGGTGCTGTGGTTCGGGATTTATCTGAAAGCCAAAATCATCGTGGTGGTGCTGTTCGCGGTGTTTCCGGTCTTGATCAACACCTATCAGGGCGTGCGCGAATGCGACAAGAACATGCTCGAGGTGGCGCGCTCGTTCCGCTCCAATGAGTGGCGGGTGTGGCAAGACGTGCTGCTGCCGTTCGCGATGCCTTATATTATTGCCGGCATCCGGCTTGCGATCGGCCGCGGGCTGATCGGCATGATCATCGCGGAGTTCTACACGACGATCTCCGGGCTCGGCTTCATGATCACCAAATACGCCAACCAGTTTGCGATGGACAAAACTTTCGTGCCGGTGATCGTGTTGATGGTTCTCGGGGTGTCGCTCACCTCGCTGTTGAAATGGGTCGGCCGCCGCGTCGCGCCGTGGAGCCACGCCAACCGCTGAGCGGCGAGCGTTCGCCGTATTGTCTTTGCCATAGCCGCGCGCGACACTGGCCTGCCGGTTAGCGGGGTCTGTCGTCATGAGCGAACCTCCGATTTCGCGCGGCTTTCGCGGCCGCAAGCCCGGCGGGCCAAGCGCGCGCGTGCCGCCCGGCCAGCATCTGGTGTCCGACTTTCCGGTGCTGTCGGCCGGCCCGACGCCGGAAGCCGATCTCAAGAGCTGGCGCTTGACGCTCGAGGACGGCGACAGCCCGGTCGGCGAATGGAACTGGGCCGAATTCAACGCGCTGCCGCAGACCGAGCTGACGGTCGACATCCATTGCGTCACCACCTGGTCGAAGCTCGACACGAATTGGCGCGGCGTGACCATCGACACGCTGCTGGAGGCGGCGGGTCTTAGCCGAGCCGCCGGCGCCGTTCGTGCTGGTGCATAGCGACGGCGGCTACACCACCAATGTGCCGGCCGAGGACCTGGTCGACGGCAAGGCCATGGTGGCGACGCATTTCGACGGCGAGCCGCTCGATCCCGAGCATGGCGGCCCGGCGCGCCTCTTGGTGCCGCATCTTTATTTCTGGAAGAGCGCGAAATGGGTGCGCCGCCTGCAATTCATCGACACCGAGCAGCCCGGCTTCTGGGAGGAACTCGGCTATCACATCTACGGCGATCCCTGGCGCGAGCAGCGTTATGCCGGCGACTAGCCCGTCGCTGTGGCGCCGAGACGGCTGCAATGGATGACCGCGACCGTGCGCGACGTCATCGACGAGACGCCGCGCGTGCGCAGCCTCGTGCTCGATGTGCCGGATTGGCCTGGGCATCGCGCCGGCCAGCATGTCGACGTGCGGCTCACCGCCGAGGACGGCTACCAGGCGCAGCGCAGCTATTCGATTGCCTCGCGCGCCGGCCACCGCGACGCTGACGCTCACGGTCGAGCGCATCGCCGAGGGCGAGGTGTCACCTTATCTCGCCGGCGAGGCGCGCAAAGGCGACCAATTTGAATTGCGCGGCCCGATCGGCGGCTATTTCGTCTGGACGCCCGACCTCGGCGGCCCGTTGTTCCTGGTCGCCGGCGGTTCCGGCATCGTGCCGCTGATGGCCATGCTGCGCCAGCGCGCCGCGGCCAAAGCACGGTGCCGGCGACGCTGCTTTATTCCTCGCGCAGCCTGGACGACATCATCTATCGTGCCGAGCTTGAGCGGCTGGCCGGGCAGGGCGACGGCTTGAAGGTCGTGCACACGCTTACGCGCGAGCGCCCGCGGCTGGAGCGGGCTCGCGCGCCGGATCGACCGCGCCATGCTGGAAAGCGCCGGCTTTGCCGCCGCCGCCCATCCGCGCATTTTCGTGTGCGGGCCGACGCCGCTGGTGGAGGCCGCCGCGCGCAGACTTACGCGACATCGGCCACGAGCCGCATCTGATCAAGACCGAACGTTTCGGACCGACGGGAACATAACGCGGGAGGAGACCCATGAGCATGGACGGCCAAGGCGAAGCCTCCGCTCGACGGCAATGCGGTCGGCGGGCGTCTGCGCGAATTGTTCGCGCTCGATGTGACGGCGGCGGAAATCATCTGCGATGGCTGCGGCGCGGTCGCCGATATTGGCGCGGTGCGGGTCTTTGGCGGCGCGATGGGCGCGATCCTGCGTTGCGCCCATTGTGACACTGCCGTAATGCGCCTGACGCATACCCCGGCCGGCCTTTGGCTGGACATGCGCGGCGCGCGCCGTCTTTTCGTCGCGACGGTGTCATCGTAGGATCATACGGCGGCGTCACAATGGGGTGGGAAGGAGTCGTGTCATGATCTTCGGCATGTCGCTTCACGCATACACGGTGCTGCACGTCATCATCAGCTTGATCGCGATCGTGACGGGCTCTCGTCATCTTGCCGGCATGCTGGGCTCGCAGCGCATGCCCGGCGTGACCGCGCTGTTTCTTGCCACCACGATCCTCACCAGCGTCACCGGCTTCCTGTTTCCCATCAACGGCTTTACGCCGGCGCTCGGCGTCGGCGTCGTCTCGCTGGTGATCCTGGCGATAGCGCTGCTGGCTCTCTACGGCAGGCATCTCGCCGGCGCCTGGCGCTGGATTTACGTGGTGAGCGCGGTTGCCGCGCTGTGGTTCAACGTCTTCGTGCTGGTCGTGCAGGCATTCGAGAAGGTGGCGTCGCTGCATGCGCTGGCGACCGAACGGCAACGAGCCGCCGTTCATCGTCGCGCAAGCCTTGGCAATGCTGTTCTTCTTCGTGCTCGCATGAACGCGGCCTTCAAATTCGGCCCCACCGTCGCTGTCCGCCTAGCGCGATCGATGACGAGGGGTCGCCAAGACGAAGCCGCCGTCGCCGGCGGCATCGTTGAGAACGAGCAGCGTGCGTGCCGTTACTTGAGCTGGTCGAGATGCTCGTGATCGTGGCGTTCAGCTGAATGCCCAGGCCATTGACCACGGCGATGATCGCAACCGAGATGCCGGCGGCAATCAGACCGTCGCGCGTTGCAGCGCGCGGAATTTCGGCGCTTTTTTGCGAAGCGAAGCCGAGTCGAACGTGCCGGCTTTAAGGGATTGTAAACGCTGCGCTTAGACGTCTTCCGGATTGTCGACGTAGCGCAGCCCCGCCTTCTCCAGCCCCTCGCGCATCTTGTACATGTCGAGGCTGAGCTCGCCGGAGGCCAAGCGCTTGCGCTTGCCGTCCTCGTCGTCCTTGCGCTTCTGCGCCTTGGCGGCGGTTTCCACCGCGAGTTTCTTCGGGATGATGACGACGCCATCGTCGTCGGCCACCACCACGTCGCCCGGCTCGACATTGACGCCGCCGCAGACCACCGGAATATTGACCGCGCCGAGCGTGGCTTTGACCGTGCCCTTGGCCGAGATCGCCTTCGACCAGACCGGAAATCCCATCTCCTTGAGCGGCTTTATGTCGCGGCAGCCGGCGTCGATGATGAGGCCGATCACGCCGCGCGCGACCAGCGCAGTTGCCAGCAATTCGCCGAACATGCCGTCGGTATTGTCGGTGGTGCAGCCGACCACCAGCACGTCGCCTTTCTGGCATTGCTCGACCGCCACATGAATCATCCAGTTGTCGCCCGGCTGCGCCAGCACGGTCACCGCCGGACCGCCGATCGACGCGCCGGCCCAGATCGGCCGCATATAGGGCTTCATCAGGCCTGAGCGCCCGAGCGCCTCATGCGCGGTGACACGCCGACGGCGCCGAGCGTGCCGATGGCGTTAGGATCGGCGCGTTTGATGTTGCGGACGACGACGGGTTTCATTGTCAAAATCTCCTCGACGGTCGGGAACAGCCGCTGATAGGCCTCGCCATAGGTCATCGGCACGCCGGTGTTGCGGCTGCCCTGGATGCCGCGGTTGAGCGCGACCCGTTCGTAATAGGCCCACAGGTGCTTCTGCGCGGCGAGAATCTGGAACGCTTTGTATTTCTGCTCCCACACCTCATCGATCTTGAGAATGAGGTTGGGCTTGTAGTTGCACATTTCCGGCTGGTGCGGCTCGAACAGGAACACCGGCGGCGCCGAATATTTGTACTTGGCGCCCGGCTTGTGGCCCATGGCCTGCGCGACCACGCGGGTTTCCTGCGCGAAATGCGCGGCATTGGGATGATCGAAATTATACGGGTCTTCGAGCGCGTGGCTGAGCACGAAGGACGGATTGAGCTCGCGATAGATATCGACCGTGCGATCGAAATGCTGCTCGTTGAGTTTGAGCGGGTAGTCGCCGCAATCGAAGAATTCGATCTCGGCGCCGAGCAGGGCGGCGGCGCGCTCGGCCTCGTCCCTGCGGCCGGCCTTGACCTTTTCCAGCGTGGCGCCCGGCTCCTTCCAGGCGAACTGGCTCTCGCCGCGCTCGCCGAACGACAGGCACACGATCTTGACGCGATATCCCTTCTTGGCGTGCAGCGCGATGGCGCCGCCCGCGCGCCAGACGAAATCGCCGGGATGGGCGGTGATGACGAAGCCCGGTTTTTTGCTCCGCCATGGACGTAACAACTCCCTTTTCTGCGGTCGCTCTTTAAACTAGCAATAGGCCAGCCCGGTCAAGGCTTTGAGCCGCCAGGGGCGGGGCAATCATACCGCGATGCGAAGAAACGGAAGACTGCCGCCATGAATGACATGACCACCCTGCGCATCGCCATCGGCGACTATCCGCACACGCTGCCGCTCAAGCGCGGAGAGATCACCTCGCCCTCGCTCAAGCTCGACTTCGTCGAGGTCAAGCCGATGCACAAGGCGTTCAAGCCGATGGTGCGCGAGCACGCCTTACGACGCCAGCGAGATGGCGCTGGTCACCTATCTGCAGGCGAAAGCCTACAACAAGGGCCTGCAGCTGCTGCCGGCCGCGATGCTGGCGCGCTTCCAGCACGGCTGCATGCTGTTCAACGCCGCGCGCGGAAAGCTCGACCCGGCCAATCTGCCGGGCTGCCGCGTCGGCGTGCGCTCCTACAGCCAGACCACCGGCGCGTGGCTGCGCGGCATTCTCGAAAACGATTATGCGGTCGATCTGTCCCGCGTGCATTGGGTGACATTCGAGGACGCCCATGTGGCGGAGGCGAAAGATCCGCCCGGCGTGATCCGCGCCGCGGCCGATCAGGACATGACGAAAATGCTGATCGACGGCGAACTCGATGCCGCGATCTACGGCGCCGAACTGCCGAAAGACCCGCGCCTGCAAAGCGTGATCCCGGATCCGGAGGCGGCGGCACGCGCCTGGTACGGCCAGCACGGCCTGGTGCCGGTCAATCATATGGTGGTGGTGACGGACACTTTGGCGCGGTCGAATCCGCAGGCGGTGGCCGAACTCTACCGGCTGCTGGAAGTCGCGCAAGGCGGCGTCCGGCCGGCCGGCTGCCGGCGAGATCGATACGGCTCCGTTCGGCAAGGCGGCCAACCGGCCTTGCCTCGAACTGCTGGTGACTTACGCGGTTCAGCAGCGCTTGATTCCGCGCCGGCTCGCTGTCGACGAGCTTTGGTAGGCGACACGGAGCGATTGGCGAATTGTGTACGGTTGAGAGAATCTACAGCATTCTGCCTATTAATTAATCAGCCGCTGGCGCCTGCAAATTAGGCAATCCACAGGCCGCACTGAAAAACAAGCCAATTTTACAAGGCGTTAGTTCGCAATCGCGGCCTTGGCACAGGCCTTGCGAACTCGATAACGCGCGGAAATGTCGCCGGGAACAATCGCGCGCGTCAAACGCAGGGGACTTCGCTCATGCTCAACTTAATTCAGGCGGTCGCGACGCGACCGAATGCCCGCCGGTGGCTTTCAGCCGCCGCGGGATTGGCTTTTGCGGCTACGGCCGCCCTCCAGCCGGCCAAGGCCGAGGACACCATCAAGATCGGCATTCTGCATTCGCTGTCCGGCACCATGGCGATCAGCGAAACCACGCTGAAGGACGTGATGCTGATGCTGATCGACGAGCAGAACAAGAAGGGCGGCCTGCTCGGCAAGAAACTCGAGCCGGTCGTGGTCGATCCGGCCTCGAACTGGCCGCTGTTCGCCGAGAAGGCGCGCGAATTGATCTCCAAGGACAAGGTCGCCGTCGTGTTCGGCTGCTGGACTTCGGTGTCGCGCAAGTCGGTGCTGCCGGTGTTCAAGGAATTGAACTCGATCCTGTTCTACCCGGTGCAGTACGAAGGCGAAGAGAGCGAGCGCAACGTGTTCTATACCGGCGCCGCGCCCAACCAGCAGGCGATCCCGGCCGTCGAATATCTGATGAGCAAGGATGGCGGCTCGGTGAAGCGCTGGGTGCTGGAAGGCACCGACTACGTCTATCCGCGCACCACCAACAAGATCCTCGAAGCCTTCCTCAAAGCGAAGGGCGTGAAGGACGAGGACATCATGATCAACTACACGCCGTTCGGCTTCTCCGACTGGCAGACCGAAGTCTCCAAGATCAAGGCGTTCGGTTCGGCCGGCAAGAAGACCGCGGTGGTCTCCACCATCAACGGTGACGCCAACGTTCCGTTCTACAAGGAGCTCGGCAACCAGGGCATCAAGGCCACCGACATCCCGGTGGTGGCGTTCTCGGTCGGCGAAGAAGAACTCGCCGGCCTCGACACCAAGCCGCTGGTCGGCCATCTCGCCGCCTGGAACTACTTCGAGTCGATCAAGACTCCGGCGAATGCCACGTTCATCAAGGAATGGCATGACTTCACCAAGAAGCCGAAGCGCACCACCAACGATCCGATGGAAGCGCACTACATCGGCTTCAACATGTGGGTGAAGGCGGTCGAGAAGGTGAAGTCGACCGACCCCGACAAAGTGATCGCCGCGCTGCCCGGCATCAAGGCGCCCAACCTGACCGGCGGCATGTCCACCATGCTGCCCAACCACCACATCACCAAGCCGGTCTATATCGGTGAAATCCGCGCCGACGGTCAGTTCGACGTGGTGTGGAAGACCAAGGGTCTGGTCCCCGGCGAGGCCTGGTCGGAATATCTGCCCGGCTCGAAGGACTTCATCTCCGACTGGGTGAGCCTCAAGTGCGGCCACTACAACAAGGTCACCAAGAAGTGCAGCGGCTCGTCGTGATATCGCGGCGACCGCATATCGACCGGAACCCGTAATGGATTCCATGGAGGCGGCGGGCAAGCCGCCGCCTCCCAACGAACACACAGACGCCGGGAATGATTGCAATGCGTAGCTTCCATGATCGCATGGTGGCGCTCGTATGCGCCCTCGGTTTTGTCCTCGCCGCCGCGGCGATGGCCCATGCCGATCCTTACGAGGACGCGCTTGCCGGATTCACCGAAGGCTCCCTGAGCGATACCGGCGACGCCATCAATAAGGTCGCCGCCAGCGGCAATCCGATGGCCGCGCAGCTGCTTGCAGGCGGCGGAGGATGCGCGGCTGATGTTCAGCGCCGCGCAAAAGAAGGTCTTCATCAAGACCAAGGACGACAAGCTGCTCGACGCCGCCACCGGCAAGGCATTCACCGGCCCGCCGCCGGACGATATCGACACCGTCATCGTCAACAACCGGCTGCGCGGCATCATCGACGCGGTGATCGGCAGCCTGACTTTGATGTCGCCCAATCCCAGCCAGCGTTTCGACGCGGCGCAGGCGGTGTTCAAGTCGCGCGCAGGCCAGCGCGTTGCCGGCCTTGGACAAGGCGCTGGCCGCGGAAAAAGACCCGCGCGTGAAAAAGGCGATGAACGAGGCGCACGCCGCCATCGTCCTCACCGACGAGACATCGAGCGACGCCGACAAGATCGCCGCCATCGCCGTCATCCGCGACCGCGGCGACCAGGATGCGCTCGGCCTGCTGGACGGCTTGCCGGCCAATCAGCCGCCCAACGTGCACGCCGCCGCGCGCGCGGCCAGCGCAAAGATCCAGAGCACGCTGGCGATCTGGAATACTGTGCAGAACGCCTGGTACGGGCTCTCGCTCGGCTCGGTGCTGCTGCTCGCGGCCATCGGTCTCGCCATCACCTTCGGCGTGATGGGCGTCATCAACATGGCGCACGGCGAAATGGTGATGCTCGGCGCCTATACCACCTTCGTGGTGCAGGAACTCATCCGCACCTACAATCCCGCGCTGTTCGACTATTCGCTGGTGATCGCGGTGCCGCTCGCCTTCCTGGTCGCGGGCGGCGCCGGCGTCATCATCGAGCGCACCATCATCCGCTTTCTTTACGGCCGGCCGCTGGAGACGCTGCTCGCCACCTGGGGCCTGTCGCTGGTCCTGCAGCAGGTGGTGCGCACCATCTTCGGCCCGACCAACAAGGACGTCGGCAATCCGTCCTGGATGAGCGGCGCCTTCGACCTCGGCGGCATCACCATCACCTATAACCGGATGTGGATCATCGTCTTCACGATGGTCGTGTTCGTGGCCTTGCTCGCCATGCTGCGCTTCACCCGGCTCGGGCTGGAGATGCGCGCGGTGACGCAGAACCGCGCCATGGCGGCGGCCATGGGCATCCGCACCGCGCGCATCGACGCGCTCACCTTCGGGCTCGGCTCCGGCATTGCCGGCATGGCCGGCGTCGCGCTGTCGCAGATCGATAACGTGTCGCCGAACCTCGGCCAGGGCTACATCATCGACTCGTTCATGGTGGTGGTGTTCGGCGGCGTCGGAAATCTGTGGGGCACGCTGGTCGGCGCCTTCACGCTCGGCATCGCCAACAAGTTCCTCGAGCCTTTCGCCGGCGCCGTGCTCGGCAAGATCGCGATCCTGGTCTTCATCATCCTGTTCATCCAGAAGCGCCCGCGCGGCATGTTCGCGCTCAAGGGCAGGGCGGTGGAGGCATGACGGCGTTTCCGCTCATCCGCCTGCTCGACCGCGGCGCCGTCGTCTTCCTGGTGCTGCTCGGTGCCTTCGCGATCGCCATTCCGGTGTTGAATCTGCTGGTGCCGTCGAGCTCGCGCTGCACGTGTCGACCTATCTGGTCGCGCTGTTCGGCAAATACCTCTGCTACGCGCTGCTGGCGCTCTCCATCGACCTGATCTGGGGCTATGCCGGCATCCTGTCGCTCGGCCACGGCGCGTTCTTCGCGCTCGGCGGCTACGCCATGGGCATGTATCTGATGCGCCAGATCGGCACCCGCGGCGTCTACGCCAATCCGATCCTGCCCGACTTCATGGTGTTCCTGAATTGGCCGGAGCTGCCGGTCTATTGGTACGGCTTCCAGCATTTCGCCTATGCGGCGCTGATGATGCTGCTGGTGCCGGGCGTGCTGGCCTTCGTGTTCGGCTGGTTCGCCTTCCGCAGCCGCGTCACCGGCGTCTATCTCTCGATCATCACGCAGGCGATGACCTACGCGCTGCTGCTCGGCTTCTTCCGCAACAATTTCGGCTTCGGCGGCAATAACGGGCTGACCGACTTCAAGGACATCCTCGGCTTCAACGTGCAGGCGGAGACGACGCGCAACGCGCTGCTGGTCATCTCCTGCCTGGCGCTGGCGCTCGGCTTCCTGATCTGCCGCGCCATCGTCACCTCGAAATTCGGCAAGGTGCTGGTGGCGATCCGCGACGCCGAATCGCGCACGCGCTTCCTCGGCTATCGGGTGGAGGCCTACAAGCTGTTCGTGTTCACGCTGTCGGCCTGCATGGCGGGCGTCGCCGGCGCGCTCTACGTGCCGCAGGTCGGCATCATCAATCCGAGCGAATTCGCGCCCGGCAACTCGATCGAAGCCGTGATCTGGGTCGCGGTCGGCGGCCGCGGCACGCTCACCGGCGCGGTGCTCGGCGCCTTCGTGGTCAACTACGCCAAGACCTATTTCACCTCCGGCATTCTGGCGCCCTATTGGCTGTTCATGCTGGGCGGCCTGTTCATCGGCATCACCTTGCTGATGCCGCGCGGCATCATCGGCACCTACAATCATTGGCGCGCCAACCGCGCCGAGAAAACCGAAGCGCGCGGTGCCGGCCGCAGCGCCGCAGCGCGGCGGAGTAGCCCCATGACCGACATCCCATTGGAAAAACAGACCACCTCCGCGCTGCTCTACCTCGACGGCATCAGCGTCTCGTTCGACGGCTTCAAGGCGCTCAACGAATTGTCGTTCGTCGTCGAGCCGGGCGAGATGCGCGCCATCATCGGCCCGAACGGCGCCGGCAAGACCACCATGATGGACGTGATCACCGGCAAGACCCGGCCCGACTCCGGCGACGTGTTCTTCCAGGAAGGCGCCTACGACCTTTCCAAGCTCGACGAAACCGAGATCGCCGAGCTCGGCATCGGCCGCAAGTTCCAGAAGCCGACCGTGTTCGAGATGCACACGGTCGAGGACAATCTGCTGCTGGCGCTGAAGAACGACCGCGACGTGCGCGCCACGCTGCTGTGGCGGTCTTCGCTGCCGCAGGAGCAGCGCA
Organism: uncultured Alphaproteobacteria bacterium; assembly: GCA_963739075.1. Classification (GTDB taxonomy): domain Bacteria; phylum Pseudomonadota; class Alphaproteobacteria; order Rhizobiales; family Xanthobacteraceae; genus Pseudolabrys. The sequence continues at coordinate 206,345 of CAVTZC010000006.1, forward strand.
TCGACGCGATGCTCGACACCATCCGCCTGAAGGCGCTGCGCTCGCGCGTCGCCGGCAGCCTGTCGCACGGGCAGAAGCAGTGGCTGGAGATCGGCATGCTGCTGGCGCAGGAGCCGAAATTGCTGCTGGTGGACGAGCCGGTCGCCGGCATGACCGACGTCGAAACCATGCAGACCGCCGAGCTGCTCAAGGAAATCAACCAGACCAAGACCGTGGTCGTGGTCGAGCACGACATGGCCTTCGTGCGCGAGCTCGGCGTCAAGGTGACGTGCCTGCACGAAGGCTCGGTGCTGGCGGAAGGCTCGATCGACCAGGTCTCGCAGAACGAGCGCGTGGTCGAAGTGTATTTGGGGCGTTAGCGCATGACCCCGAAAAGTGGGAACCGGTTTTCGGAAAAATCATCGCAAGAAAGTGAAATGACCGATGCTCGAGGTGACCAACATCGATCTGCACTACGGCGCGGCGCAGGCGCTGCGCGGCATTTCGCTCAAGGCCGAGCCTGGCCAGGTGACCTGCGTGCTCGGCCGCAACGGCGTCGGCAAGACCAGCCTGCTGCGCGCCATCGTCGGCCAGCGTCCGGTGAGCGCCGGCTCGATCACCTTCGAAGGCAAGGACATCACCAAGCTGTCCACCGTCGAGCGCGCGCGCCACGGCATCGCCATCGTGCCGCAGGGGCGCGAGATCTTCCCGCTGCTCACGGTGGAAGAAAACCTGGAAACCGGCTTTGCGCCGCTGCCGCGCGACCAGCGCTCGGTGCCGGACGACGTGTTCTCGCTGTTCCCGGTGCTCAACAGCATGCTCGGCCGGCGCGGCGGCGACCTCTCCGGCGGCCAGCAGCAGCAATTGGCGATCGGCCGCGCGCTGGTGATGCGGCCGCGCCTGCTGCTGCTCGACGAGCCGACCGAAGGCATCCAGCCCTCGATCATCAAGGACATCGGCCGCGCCATTTCCTACCTGCGCGGCTTGAAGGAAATGGCCATCGTGCTGGTCGAGCAATATCTCGACTTCGCGCAGGAGCTCGGCGACCATCTGGTGGTCATGGACCGGGGATCGATCGTCTATTCCTGCGACAAGGCGACCATGGACGAGGGCGCGCTCAAGCGGGCGCTGGCGATTTGAGAACAACGCGCGCCAGTGCGACAGTGGTCGGGGAACAGGCGTGAGGACAGCCGCAGCTTTGTACAGCGAAGCCGAAATCTTCGCCGCCAATCGCGCGAGCGGACACATCGCGCTCAGCGTGGCGGCAAGCGCCGGCCGCACGCGGCGCACCCGCGTGCACGAGGACGGCTCGCTGCGCGTGCGCTTCCCGAATGCCGCGGCTGACGCGCTGGAAGCGGTCATCGTCAACACCGGCGGCGGCATGACCGGCGGCGACCGCTTCGCCATCGACATCGCGCTGGCGGAGGGCGCGCGCCTGATCGCCGGCACGGCGGCGGCGGAGAAGATCTATCGCTCGACCGGCGCGGACGCCGAGATGGACGTCAGGCTCGCGGTCGGCGCTGGCGCGCAGCTCGTCTGGCTGCCGCAGGAAACCATTTTGTTCGACCGCGCGCGCCTGTCGCGGCGCATCGACATCGATCTCGCCGAGACCGCGTCGCTGCTGATGGCGGAGGCGGTGGTGTTCGGCCGTGCCGCCATGGGCGAGGCGATGGCGCCAGGGCTTTTTCGCCGACCGCTGGCGCGTGCGCCGCGCCGGCAAGCTTGTCTTCGCCGACAGCGCGCGGCTCGACGGCGCCATCGCCGCGAAGCTTGCGGCGCCTGCCTCGGCTGCCGGCGGCATCGCCATCGCCACCGTGCTGATCGCGCCGGGCGACGACGGCAAGCTTGCCGCCGTGCGCGCGCTCGACGGTCAATTTGCCGGCGAGGTCGGCATCTCGGCCTGGAACGGCATCGCGGTGGCGCGGCTCTGCGCCAAGGACGGCGCCGCGCTGCGCCACGATCTGATCTGCCGTGCTGGCGGCGCTTGGAGACGCCCGTGTCCGCGGCTCTGGCTGAACTGAGGCAATCAATGAATTTGACGCCGCGCGAAAAGGACAAGCTGCTGATCGCCATGGCCGCGATGGTGGCGCGCCGGCGGCTCGAGCGCGGCGTCAAGCTCAATCATCCGGAGGCGGTGGCGCTGATCAGCGATTTCATCCTGGAAGGCGCGCGCGACGGCAAAAGCGTCGCCGACCTGATGCGCGACGGCGCCCACGTGCTCACCCGCGCCCAGGTGATGGATGGCATCCCCGAGATGATCCACGACATCCAGGTGGAGGCGACGTTCCCCGACGGCACCAAGCTGGTCACCGTGCACAATCCGATCCGCTGAAAGGACCCGACCCATGAAAAAAATTCTCCTCGCCACGCTGCTCGTGCTCGGCGCAAGCCCGGCGCTCGCCCATCCCGGCCACGGTTCGGCCGTTTCGTTCGCCGCCGGCGTCGCGCATCCGCTGTCGGGGCTCGATCACATCGCGGTCATGGTGGCGGTCGGCCTGTGGGCGGCGCTCAAGGGCGGCCGCGCGCTGTGGGTATGGCCGGCGGCCTTCGTCGGCGTGATGCTGATCGGCGGCGCGCTCGGCATGGCGCATGTCGGCAGCTGCCGTTCGTTGAGCCCGGCATTCTTGCCTCGGTGGTCGCGCTCGGGCTGATGGTGGCGCTGGCGGTCGATCTGCCGGTGTGGACTGGGGCCGCGATCGTCGCCGTGTTCGCGCTGCTGCACGGCCACGCGCACGGCACCGAGGTCGCCGAGACGGTGAGCGGCGGCGAATACATGGCCGGCTTCGCGCTCGCCACCGCGACGCTGCATGGCGTCGGCATCGGCTTTGCGCAAATGATGACGCGCGCGCAGCTGCGTCCGCTCATCCGCGTCGCCGGCGCGGCCTGCGTAATGATCGGCGCCGGGCTTTACGCCGGAGTGCTGTGATGATCCCCGGCGAAATGTTCATCAAGGACGGCGAGATCGCGCTCAACGCCGGCCGCAAGACGGTGACGCTCACCGTCGCCAATTCCGGCGACCGGCCGATCCAGGTCGGCTCGCACTATCATTTCTTCGAGACCAACCCGGCGCTGAAGTTCGAGCGCAAAAAGGCGCGCGGCATGCGGCTCGATATCGCCGCCGGCACCGCGGTGCGCTTCGAGCCGGGGCAGACGCGCGAGGTCACGCTGGTCGCGCTCGCCGGCAAGCGCACGATCTACGGGTTCCGCGGCGATGTGATGGGGAAGCTGTGAGGCCCGCTCTTACAAGCGTACCCCTAAAAGCCATAACGGGCGGACCGTCGTCCACCCGTCACAAGCTCTCGGATCCATTTCCGGGCCGCGCGCGTGAGCGCGCAACACGGTACCCAGTAACTGAGAGCCAGGGCCGGCAAACATGGACCACGAATACTGCAAGCAGCACCCACGTCCCATGCCCGCTCCGGTCATGGCGGCCATCCGTGTCCGGCGTGAGCCGAAGATGGGTGACCTGGAGGTAAGCCTATCCACCTCCGCGTGTGAGGCAAGGATGGAATTTTCACGGTTGTGAACTTTGGGGATGAAAGCCATGCCGATCACAATGAAACGCGCGGCCTATGCCGACATGTTCGGGCCCACCACCGGCGACCGCGTGCGGTTGGCCGATACCGATCTGATCGTCGAGGTCGAAAAGGATTTCACCGTCTACGGCGAGGAGGTGAAATTCGGCGGCGGCAAGGTGATCCGCGACGGCATGGGGCAGTCGCAAATCACCAACAAGCAGGGCGCGGTCGACACCGTCATCACCAACGCGCTGATCCTCGACCACTGGGGCATCGTCAAGGCCGATGTCGGCCTGAAGGAGGGCCGCATCGCCGCCATCGGCAAGGCCGGCAATCCCGACATCCAGCCCGGCGTCACCATCGTCATCGGCCCCGGCACCGAGATCATCGCCGGCGAGGGCAAGATTTTCACCGCCGGCGGCTTCGATACCCACATCCATTTCATCTGTCCGCAGCAGGTGGACGAGGCGCTCTATTCCGGCGTCACCTCGATGCTCGGCGGCGGCACCGGCCCGGCGGCCGGCACCAACGCCACCACCTGCACGCCCGGTCCGTGGCATCTCGGCCGCATGATCCAGGCGGCGGACGCGTTTCCGGTCAATCTCGGTTTCGCCGGCAAGGGCAACGCGTCGCGGCCGGCGGCGCTCGAGGAAATGATCAAGGCCGGCGCCTGTTCGCTCAAGCTGCACGAGGACTGGGGCACCACGCCGGCGGCGATCGACTGCTGCCTGTCGGTGGCGGAGAAATACGACATCCAGGTGATGATCCACACCGACACGCTCAACGAAAGCGGCTTCGTCGAGGACACCATCAAGGCCTTCAAGGGCCGCACCATCCACGCCTTCCACACCGAAGGCGCCGGCGGCGGCCACGCGCCCGACATCATCAAGGTGGCGGGGCTGAAGAACGTGCTGCCGTCGTCGACCAATCCGACGCGGCCATTCACCCGCAACACCATCGACGAACATCTCGACATGCTGATGGTGTGCCACCATCTCGATCCGTCGATCGCCGAGGATCTGGCTTTCGCCGAAAGCCGCATCCGCAAGGAAACGATCGCGGCGGAAGACATCCTGCACGACCTCGGCGCGCTGTCGATGATGTCGTCGGACAGCCAGGCCATGGGCCGGCTCGGCGAAGTCATCATCCGCACTTGGCAGACCGCCGACAAGATGAAGAAGCAGCGCGGCCGGCTGAAAGAAGAGAAGGGCGACAACGACAACGCGCGGGTCAAGCGCTACGTCGCCAAATACACCATCAATCCGGCCATCGCGCACGGCGTGAGCAAACACATCGGCTCGGTGGAGAAGGGCAAGCTCGCCGACCTGGTGCTGTGGGCGCCGGCCTTCTTCGGCGTCAAGCCGGAGATCGTGATCAAGGGCGGCTAGCATCGTCGCCGCGCAGATGGGCGATCCGAACGCCTCGATCCCGACGCCGCAGCCGGTGCATTACCGGCCGATGTTCGGCGCCTTCGGCAAGGCGCGCACGGCCAGTCGCTGGTGTTCGTGTCGAAAGCGGCGGCGAGCTCGGGCCTTCGCAGCAAGCTCGGCGTCGACAAGCAGTTCGTCGCGGTCGAGCACACCCGCGACATCGGCAAGAAGAACATGATCCACAACGACGCCACGCCGAACATCGAGGTCGATCCGGAAACCTACGAGGTGCGCGCCGACGGCGAATTGTTGACCTGCGCGCCGGCCGAGGTGCTGCCGATGGCGCAACGGTATTTCCTGTTCTAGAACTACCTGGGAAACCGGGAAAGGAAACGTCCGTGATTTACGTCATCGCCGAATTGCGCCTGAAGCCGGGCACCGCCGGCAAGGCCATCGCTGCGGCGCGCGCGTCCGTCGCCGAAACCGTCAAGGAAAACGGCTGCATCAGTTACGACATGCACCAGAGTGTCACCGACCCGGCGCGGCTGGTCCTGGTCGAGCGCTGGGACTCGCGCGAGGCGCTGGCGCGTCACATGGAAACGCCGCATTTCAAGGCCTGGCGCGCGGCTGGCCCGGAATTCGTGGCCGAGCGCAAGGTGGAGATCGTCACGCCCGAGAAGATCGATCGGCCGTGATGCGTTGAGCGTAAGGATCCAAGTGCAACGCGTGACCGCCATCAGGCCTTGCGGCCAATGGGACGCCAGCGCCGCCCACGACCGCGTCGTGCTCGATGCCGGCGACCGGCAGCGGCGGCGCATCGTGCTCACCGGCGAAGAGGGCACGCGAGTTCCTGCTCGATTTCGCAAAGCCGGTGACGCTGCATGACGGCGACGGCCTGGTGCTCGATGACGGCGCTATCGTCTTGGTCAGCGGCGCGCCGGAGGCGCTGATCGAAGTTTCCGCGCACAGCGCGCTCGATACCGTGCGGCTGGCCTGGCATCTCGGCAACCGCCACACCGACGTGCAGATCGCCGGCGGCAAGATCGCGCATCCGCCGCGATCACGTGCTGGAGGACATGCTGCGCGGGCTCGGCGCCCGTCTCACGCCGCTCGAGGCGCCGTTCGATCCGGAAGCCGCCGCGCCGCACACGCATGAGCATCATCATGGCGGATGAGGACACCATGCCGTCGCCCGCGCTCTACCGCCTGATGGCCTGGCTGTCGCCGGCCTTTCCGGTCGGCGCGTTTTCCTATTCCAGCGGCATCGAATGGGCGGTGGAGGCGGGCGACATCAAGGACGCCGACACGCTGAAGGCCTGGCTCGGCGTGATGCTCGCCGAAGGCGGCGGCTTTTGCGACGCGGTGTTTTTTGCCCATGCCCATCGTGCGGCAGAAGGCGGTGACGACAAGGCGCTACGCGCGGTGGCCGAATTGGCCGCCGCCTTCGCGCCCTCGAAGGAGCGCCATCTGGAGACCACCGCGCAAGGCAACGCCTTCGTGGAGGCGGCGTGCGCCGCCTGGCCCTGCGCCGCGCTCGACCGGCTCAAGGCAATTTGGAACGGTCCGGTGGCCTATCCGGTCGCGGTGGCGGTCGCCGCCGCCGGCCACGGCATCGCGCTGGAGCCCGCGCTTTCTGCCTATCTGCAAGCCGTCGCCGCCAATTGGGTGTCCGCCGGCGTGCGGCTGATCCCGCTCGGCCAAACGCAAGGCCAGCGCGTGCTGGCGGCGCTCGAGTCCATCGTCGCCACCACCGCTCAACATGCGCTAAAGACAGCGCTCGACGATATCGGCTCGTCTGCGTTCCGCGCCGACCTTGCCAGCGCCCGGCACGAGACGCAGTACACGCGCCTGTTCAGGAGTTGAAAATGGCGAATCCCCACGGTCCCCTGCGCGTCGGCGTCGGCGGCCCGGTCGGCTCCGGCAAGACCGCGCTGATGGACGCGCTCTGCAAGAGCTTGCGCGACCGCTACCAGATCGCCGCCATCACCAACGACATCTACACCAAATGGGATGCCGAATATCTGGTGCGCTCGGGCGCGCTCCCTGCCGAGCGCATCGCCGGCGTGGAGACCGGCGGCTGCCCGCATACCGCCATCCGCGAGGACGCGTCGATCAATCTCGCCGCGGTCGCCGAGATGCGCGCCAAATTTCCCGATCTCGATCTGGTGCTGATTGAATCCGGCGGCGACAATCTGGCCGCCACGTTTTCTCCGGAGCTGGCCGATCTCACCATTTACGTCATCGACGTCGCCGCCGGCGACAAGATCCCGTCGAAGGGCGGCCCCGGCATCACGCGCTCCGACCTGCTGGTCATCAACAAGACCGATCTCGCGCCCTATGTCGGCGCCTCGCTCGAAGTCATGGAGCGCGACGCCAAGAAGATGCGCGGGCAGCGGCCGTTCGTGTTCACCAATCTGCGCGAGGGCAAGGGCGTCGACGAGATCGTGCGTTTCATCGAGCAGAAAGGCGGGTTACACGCGTGACGACTGTTTCCACCCGCGAGCGGCTCGACGAAGCTTTGATGCGCATCGACGATCTGCGCGGCGAAGGCATGCGCGCCTGCCTCACCGTCTATCGCGAGGCCGCGCGCGGCGCTGCCGACGCCGCCGATGCGCGCGACCCGCGCCGGTATTTCGCTCGGCCCGCTCGACGGCGCCATCGTCACCATCAAGGATTTGTTCGACGTCGCCGGCGAAGTCACGCGCGCCGGCTCCAAGGTGCTGGCCGAGGAGGGCAAGCCGGCCGAAGCCGATGCACCGGTGGTGCGGCGTCTGCGCGCGGCGGGAGCGGTGATTGTCGCCAAGACTAACATGACCGAATTCGCCTTTTCCGGCGTCGGCATCAATCCGCATTACGGCACACCCGGCAATCCGGCCGACCGCAAGCGCATTCCCGGCGGTTCGACCTCGGGCGGCGCTGTGGCGGTGGCGGACGGCATGTGCGAGATCGCCATTGGCAGCGATACCGGCGGCTCCACCCGCATTCCCGGCGCGCTCTGCGGCGTCGTCGGCTTCAAGCCGAGCCGCCAGCGCATTTCGACCGCGGCTGCCTTTCCGCTGTCGCAGAGCATGGACTCCATCGGGCCGATCGCGCGTTCCGTCATGGACTGCGCCAAGGCCGACGCTGTGATGGCCGGCGACGACTTCAAGCCGCTCGGTCCGGCTGCGGCTCGTCAACTTGCGCGTTGGGATCGCACAAGGAACGCCGCTGGAAAACTTGGATGAGACAGTAGCCAAACGGTTCCCGCAGGCGATCGACGCGCTGGAGCGCGCCGGCTGCCGGCTTTCAAACGAGAAACTGGCGCTGCTCGACGGCATGGTCCGGGTCAATAGCCGGGGCGGCGTGCAGCCGGCGGAAGCCTTCACCGTGCATCGCGACCGGCTCGACCGCCGGGGCGACGCAATCGACACAAACGTGCGCGCGCGGCTCGAGCGGGCGCGCAGCATCAGCGCCGCCGACTACATAGCGATGGTGAACGAACGCGCCGCGCTGATCGCCGAAATGGATGCGCGGCTCGCCGACATCGACGTGCTGGTGCTGCCGACCACGCCGATCGTCGCACCGACCATCGAGGAAATGACGCCGCCGGATGTTTTCGCGCGCAAGAACGCCATACTGCTGCGCAATACCTCGATCGTGGAATTTCTTCGATTGCTGCGCCATCTCGCTGCCGCTGCCGCGCGACGGCGGCCTGCCGGTCGGATTGATGCTGGTCGCGCGCAACTGGCCACGATCGCCGCCTGTTCCGCATCGCGGCGGCGGTCGAGCGATTGTTCGCAGCTTAAGGGGCGGTAGCCGACTGCGCCTTTTCGAGCTTGTTAAAGTTGCTAAAAGTCCGGCATCATCGGGACCAGGCCGTGTGCTGGGCCAGGAGGAATGTCCATGAAACGCAAATTGCAATCGAAAATGGCGCGCGTGAGCCGCCGCACGTTTACCGCGGGCTTAAGCGCCGCCGGATTTCTGGCGGGGACCGCGCCCTTCAACATCGTGCGCGCACAAGGCGCTGCCCTTAAAGTCGGCGTATTACTGCCGCGCTCCGGCTATCAGGCCGGTATCGGTCAGGATTGCCAGCGCGGTGTCGATATCACGGCGGGAATTCTGAAGGACCTCGGTCTGCCGTCGCTGCAAATCATGAACGCCGACACCGAGACCAACGTCGACGTCGCACGCGCGCGCGCTGAGAAACTGATCGGCGAGGGCGCGCAGCTTCTGGTCGGCGCCTTCGATTCCGGGCAGAGCTCGGCCATCGCACAAGTCGCCGAGCAGAAGGGTATCCCCTACGTCATCAATATCGCCGCCGCCCCGCCGATCACCGAGCAGGGCTACAAGTTCGTATTCCGCAACTTCCCGACCGCCGGCATGATCCTGCGCGACGCCTTCGTCGATCAGAAGGAAATTTTCGCGGCGGTCGGCGCGGCGCCGAAGACGGCGGTGTTCATGCACGTCAACGACACCTTCGGCACCGCGATGAAGGGCGGCATCGGCGCGGTGATGCCGAAATTCGACATGCCGTACAAAATTGTCGAGACGATCGCTTACGATCCGGCCGCGCGCGACCTGTCGGTCGAAATCTCCAAGGCCAAGGCGACCGGCGCCGACGCGCTGCTGATGGTCAGCCGGCTCAACGACGCCATCCTGCTCACGCGCGAAATGGTCAAGCAGCGCTGGACGCCGATGGCGGTCATGAGCATGGGACCGGGCTGGTACGAAGACCAATATCTCAAGACCCTGAGCAAGCTCTCCGACGGGCCGCTGAGCTTTGCGCCCTGGTACGATCCGAACAAGAAGATGTCGAAGCAACTCGATGCCGCGCTCGCCAAGGCGCATGCAGGCGTCAACCTGAACACCAACCACGTCTACACCTTCGAGGCGCTGCTGATCGCCGCCGACGCCTACAAGCGTGCCGGCTCCGCCGATCCAAAGGCGCTGGCCGATGCCGTGCGCACCACCAACATCAAGGACAATGTCAGCATCGGCCCCGGCATCCAGTTCGACGCCAAAGGTCAGAACGACAAGATCCTGGGCGGCGGCATCCAGAACCGCGGCGGCAAGCTGATCACCGTCGCGCCGAAGGAAGCGGCCAATGGCAAGCCGGAATGGCCGCTGAAGCCCTACGACAAGCGCGGCTAAAAGCGTGTACCGTTCGCTATTGCTCCGGCCGTAATTCCGGCCGGAGCATTGCGTTGTTAGGATCGCCCTGTGCCGGCAGAACTCTATCTCAATGTGGCCGTCGGCGGGGTCTTGACCGGCCTCGTCTATGGGCTGATGGCGCTCGGCCTGTCGGTGATCTTCGGCGTGGTGCGCGTGGTCAATTTCGCCCATGGCGAGATGATGACCATCGCCATGTATATCGCGGTGACGCTGTTTTCCGCCTTCCACCTCGACCCGCTGGTGATGCTGGTGCCGATCGCCGCGGTAATGTTTGCCTTCGGCTATGTGCTGCAGGTGCGGCTGATCAACCCCTTCATCACCCGGCCCGAATACAGCCAGTTCCTGCTGCTGGTCGCGGTGGCGATCATCATCGTCAATTTGCTGCTGATCGCGTTCGGCCCGGACGCGCAAAACGTCCCGACCTCGTACGGATATGACAGTTTCCAGATCGGCCCGCTGATCGTCGACGCGACCAAGCTTTATGCCGGCCTCGCGGCCATCGTGGTCGCGGCCGCGCTGTTCGGCTTCTTCCAATACACGCGGCCCGGCACGGCGATCCGCGCCTGCGCCGACAACTACACCGGCGCGCTGGTGGTTGGGCTCGACGTCAAGCACCTCTATGCGCTGACCTTTGGCCTGGGCGCGGCCTGCGTCGGCGCGGCCGGCTGCATGCTGCTGCTGATATTCGACGTCACGCCTGCGGTCGGGCCGGCCTATACGCTGCTCGCCTTCGTGATCGTCATCACCGGCGGCCTCGGCTCGATGCCAGGCGCTCTCATCGGCGGCGTCTTGATCGGCCTCACCGAGGCGATGGCTGGATTGCTGTTCACTCCATCGGCCAAGAGCATGTTCGCGTTCGGCATCCTCGTTCTGGTGCTGTTGTTCCGCCCGCAGGGCATCATGGGCAAGAAAACATCATGACGAGGGCGGCATGATCGCGCGCCTGATCAAGGACGTTCCAGGCCGGGCCTTGGCGTTGCTGAGCGCGCTGTTGCTGGCGCTGGTCGCCGTGCCGCTGGTGGCCGGCGACTACCTGCTCACCGTGCTGATCCTGATCTTGTACTTCGCCTATATCGGCCAGGCCTGGAACATCATGATGGGATTTGCCGGGCAGCTTTCGCTCGGCCACGCTCTTTATGTGGGCTTAGGCGCCTATACCGCGGCCTCGCTCTATGTGCATTTCGGGATTGGCCCATGGCTGGGCCTCCTGGTGGCGCTGCCGGTGGCGGCCTTGGCCGGCGCCTTCATTGGCTTCTTGGCGTTCCGCTTTCGCGTTGCCGGCGTCTATTTCGCCATCCTGACCATCGCCGTGGCCGAATTCGCGCGCGTCGGCTTCGACCATTTGAGCTGGACTAGCGGATCGTCAGGCCTTTTCCTGCCGGTCGCGCAATTTACCCACAACGATCTTTGGTACCTGCGCGGCCATCCGGTGATGTTCTACTACATCCTGCTGGTTGCAACCGTGCTCGCCTTCGTGTTCTGCCGTGCCTTGCTGCAAAGCCGCGTCGGCTATTTCTGGCTGGCGATCCGCGAGGACGAGGACGCCGCACGCTCTGCCGGCATCGACGTCTTTCACTACAAGATGATCGCCGTGGTGATCTCCGCCGCGATGACGTCTTTTGCCGGTGTGATCTATGCGTTCTATTACAACAACCTTTTTCCCGAGCAGGTGTTTCACATCTCCCGGTCGATCGAGATCATCCTCGGACCGATCGTTGGCGGTATCGGCACGCTGTTCGGACCCATCCTCGGTGCCGTCGTGTTGACCGGGGTGGCGGAAACGCTCACCGCCGCGTTGGCGGCAGCCGGGGTCGATCTGCCGGGCGCCAAGCAAGTCTTCTACGGAATCTGCCTGCTGCTGGTAATCACCACGCTGCCGGACGGCGTGTGGCCGTGGGTCTGCAAGTGGGTCGGCCTGGTGAGCCGAAAAAAATGAGCGCGCTCCTGTCGGTCAATGGCGTGAGCAAGCGGTTCCGCGGCCTGGTCGCGGTCGACCGGACGAGCTTCGAGGTGCCGGAAGGCGGCATTTTCGCGGTCATCGGGCCGAACGGCGCCGGCAAGACCACGCTGTTCAACATGATCGCCGGCGTGTTCCCGCCCGACGCCGGAACGATCACCTTCGCCGGCGAGCGTATCGACGGTCTGCCGCCCGACCGCATCTGCCGGCGCGGTATCGGCCGCACATTCCAGATCGTGCGGCCGTTTCCGGCGCTTAGCGTCGAGGACAATGTCATCGTCGGTGCGCTGCTGCATCGACACTACGTGGACGACGCGCGCGTGCAGGCGCACGAGGTGCTGCGCCGCTTGGACCTTTACGACAAGCGCGACCAACGCGCGTCGTCCTTGACCTTGCCCGACCGCAAGCGGCTGGAAGTGGCGCGTTCGCTCGCGACCGATCCGAAGTTGCTGCTGCTCGACGAGGTCATGGCGGGCTTGCGGCCGACCGAGACAGACCGGATGGTGGCGATCCTGCACGGCCTCAACCGCGAAACCGGGCTCACCATTCTGCTGATCGAGCACGTGATGCGCGCGGTGATGGCGCTCGCTTCGCGTATCCTCGTGCTGCACCACGGCGCGGCAATCGCCGAAGGATTGCCGGAACAGGTCGTGCGTGAACCTGCGGTGATCGACTCCTATCTGGGCGTGGAGGCGATCACATAATGCTGAAGGTCGAAAATCTCGACGTGTATTACGGCGACGCGCAGGCGCTCGACAGCGTTTGCCTCGAGATCGAGCGGGGCGCGATCGTCGCCATTGTCGGCGCCAACGGTGCCGGCAAAACCTCGCTGATCCGCACCATCGCCGGCATGCATCAGCCGGCGCGCGGCCGCATTCTTTATCGCGGCACCGATATCGCCGGCTGGCCGAGCCATAGAGTTTGCGACCTCGGCATCGGCCAGGTCGCCGAAGGTCGCCAGGTTTTCCCTTCGCTGTCGATCGCCGAAAATCTGGCCATGGGCGCCATGCTGCCGCGCGCGCGAAGCATGCGCGAGCGCAATCTCGATCGCGTCTACACGCTGTTCCCGACGCTCGCCGAGCGCAGCCACCAGTTTGCCGGCACGCTGTCGGGCGGCGAGCAGCAGATGCTCGCCATCGGGCGCTGCCTGATGGGCGCGCCGGATCTGGTGATGTTCGACGAGCCGTCGCTCGGTCTCGCGCCCACCGTCGTCCAAAGCGTGCTCAGATGCGTGCGCGATCTCAATCGCGATGGCCTCACCTGCGTGCTGGTGGAGCAGAACGTGGCGGTCTCGCTCAAACTCGCCAGCCGCGCCTATGTGCTTGAGAACGGCCGCGTCACCCTGTCAGGCAGCGGCGCGGCGCTCCTAGTCGACGATCGCGTGCGGCAGGCTTATCTCGGGCTTTAGGCACTGGCCTGGGCGCGCTGACGTCGCATCAGGAAGGCCAGCGCCGCGACCCGTGCGCGCAACGGACAGTCGGGAAAGCTGGTGCGCAGCAGCTTCAGCGCCTCGGCGTCGCTGGCCGGCTCGAATTGCAGCACCCTGGCCGCCATACTTTCCGGATCGGCGGCGATGGAAAAACGATCGAATTCGAATCTAATGGCTTCGCCCATGAGTCCAAGTCTCCTGCGGTGCTAAATCGCAGTTCGAGGCCCCGGCACTCACAATCTGCGGCGCGGCCATTAACAATTCGTTGATCCGGCTCAACCGGCCGGCGCAATCCTAAACAAAGCAAACCGGCCGGCGGTTCCATCCGCCGGCCGATTTTTCAAACGGGTGATCCGGAAGCTATTTCAGCGGCGAGCCGATGGTCACTGTCAGCTTGCCGACGCCTTCGACCTCGCATTCAAGCTTGTCGCCGGCGACGGTGGCGGCGACGCCCGACGGCGTGCCGGTCATGATGATGTCGCCGGCCACTAGCTCCACCATTTCCGACAGGTTCGAGATGATTTCCGGCACATTCCAGATCAACTGGTTGAGGTCGCCGTCTTGGCGAATTTTGCCGTTGCACTTGAGCGTGATCTTGCCCTTGGTCGGGTGGCCGGTTTCGCTAACCGGCTTGAGCGGCCCGCACGGCGCCGAATGGTCGAATGCCTTGCCGATCTCCCACGGCCGCTTCAGATCGCGCGAGGCGATCTGCAGGTCGCGGCGGGTGAGGTCGATGCCGACGGCATAACCCCAGATGCAATCATTGGCCTTGGCAACCGGGATGTTACGGCCGCCGCTCTTGAGCGCGACTACGAGCTCGACCTCGTGATGCATGTCCTTGGTCAGCGACGGATAGGGCACCGTGCCGCCGTCCGGCACGATCGCATCGGCGGGCTTGGCGAAATAGAACGGCGGCAACCGTTCGTCCTGTCCCATTTCGCGGATGTGTTCGATGTAGTTGCGCCCGACGCACCAGATGCGGCGAACCGGAAAGACCTTGCTGGAGCCGGCGACCGCGATGGTCGGCTGGGGCGGCGGCGAAATGACGTAGTCCGCGCTCATGAGGATGTACCCTCTTCGAATGTGGTGGAGATTCCGTGATCCGGCCAGGCCATCCGGTATCGCATTCCACGCGCCTGAACAAGGCGGGAAACGCGGGGCCGCCTTCGCTTATTTCGCTACCGCCGCGACTGGCGCCGGTGCTTCCTGCTCCTTGAGCTGGAGCCGGTAGAACGCGGCATAACGGCCGTTCTTGCGTAGCAAATCGTCGTGCCGGCCGGATTCGGTGACTTGCCCGCTTTCCAGCACAAAGATTCGGTCGGCATGCGATACGGTATGCAGGCGGTGCGCGATCGCCAGCGTGGTGCGGCCGCGGCAGAGGATTTCCATCGCCTCGCGCACCTGCAACTCGGATTCCGAATTGAGCGCGGCGGTCGCCTCGTCAAGCAGGATGATCGGTGCGTTCTTGATTAGCGCACGCGCGATCGCCACCCGCTGGCGCTGGCCGCCCGACAGTTGCAAGCCATGCTCGCCGACCGGCGTGTCGTAGCCGCGTGGGAACGCCATGATGAAATCGTGCGCATAGGCGCCCTTGGCGGCGGCGACGATCTCTTCGTCGCTGGCGCCCGGTTTGCCGAAGGCGATGTTCTCGCGCACGGTGCCGCGGAACAGGAAGGTATCCTGCCCCACATAGGCGACGTGCTGGCGCAGCGAGCGGCGTGACACCTGCGTGACGTCTTGCCGGTCGATGACGATGCGGCCGCGCTCGGCGTCGTAGAAGCGCAGGATCAGGTTAAATACCGTCGATTTGCCGCCGCCGGACGGCCCGACCAGCGCGGTCAGCTTGCCGGGCTCGGCGACGAGCGACAGGCCATTGAGCACCGCCTCGTCGCTGCGGTAGCGGAAATGCACGTCGTCGAATTCCAGCCGCGGCGTCTGGATGCGCAGATCCGGATTGCCGAGATCGGACGGCTCGCTCGGCGGACTGTCGATCACCTCGAACAGGATGCGCACGCCGACCAGCCCGCTGTTGAGCTCGATGTTCAAGCGGGCCAGGCGCTTGGCCGGCTCGTAGGCCAATAGGAACGCGGCGATGAAGGAGAAGAACTGGCCCGGCGTAGCACCCGTCTCGATCACGCGGTAGCCGCTATAGGTGATGGCGATAGCGATGGCGCAGCCGCCGAGCGTTTCCATCAGCGGGCTGGAGCGGTTGGACACGCGCGCCATCTTGTTGGCTTCGTGCTCGACCGCCGCGACATTGCGGTCGAAACGATCGCGCATGACGTCTTCCAGCGTGAAGGCCTTGACGATGCGGATGCCTTGCAGCGTTTCCTGCAGCGTCTCCAGGGTACGGGTGCCGCCTTGGAACTGGGTGCGCCCGATGGCGTAGACGCGGCGGACCAGCTTGCGCAGGACGAAGAACGCCGGCGGTGCGACCACGAAGCTGAAGAACGACATCAACGGGTCTTTCACGACCATGACGGCAATCAGCCCGATCAGCGTCAATAGGTCGCGCCCGACCGAAGTGATCAATAGGTTGATCACTTGCGTGCAGGCAGCGGCGCCGGTCGACAGGCGCGCGATGAACTCGGTCGAATGCCGCTCGGAGAAAAAGCCGAGGCCTTCGCTGAGCAGCTTGGCGAAGACGCGCCGCTGATTGTCGGCGACGATGCGGTTGCCGATGCGCGACAGCATCACGCTGTGGCCGTAGGTGGCGAGGCCCTTGGTGGCGAACACCGCAACGGTCACGCCGCCGAGGATGAAGATGGTGGTCAGATTCTTGCCGACGTAACCTTCGTTGACGACGTCGCCGATCAGGTAGGCGCTGAACGCGGTGCAGCCGGCCGCCACCGCCATCAGCGTGAAGGCGAACAGATATTTGCGCCAGTGCAGCAAACCCTGCTCGCTCAGCAGCCGCCGGATCAGGGCGAGGGGCCGGTAACGCTCGTCGTCGGCCGATGGCAAAGTCTGGTCGTTCATCCGCCCTCTATCAGGGTCTGATTATGGCACAATTGAATGCTGGCTGGAGCAGGCGTTCCTTGCCTGCTGACGGCGGAATTTTCAAGCCAAAACGTCTGAAAAAGCGGAATCCCGCACGCGAATTGGCCGCGCGGTCACGCCGAAGCGCTCTCGCGCCGGCCGGGCAGCCGCCGTTCCCAAGCGAGAGCATGAGCGACGATGGTGTCGAGGTCTTCGAACTGCGAGTGCCAATCGAGCGTCGCGCGGATGCGCGAGATATCGGCTACTAGCGCGGCCGGATCGCCCGCGCGCCGTCCCGCGATCTCGACCGGAAAATCGCGGCCGCTGGCGCGCCGTACCGCTTCGATCACCTCGAACACCGAAGCGCCGCGCCCGTAGCCGCAGTTGAAGGTCGTGCTGGCGCCGCCGCGCCGCAGATAGGCGAGCGCCGCCGAGTGCGCGCGCGCCAGATCGCTGACGTGAATGTAGTCGCGGATGCAGGTGCCGTCCGGCGTCGGATAGTCTGTGCCGAACACGTCGATCTTGGCGCGCTTGCCGAGCACCGCTTCGCACGCGACCTTGATCAGATGCGTCGCTGCCGGCGTCGATTGCCCGGTTCGCAGCTTCGGATCGGCGCCGGCGACGTTGAAGTAGCGCAACACGACGAAGCCCAGCCCATGGGCGGCGCCGGCGTCGTGCAGCATGATCTCCGACATCAGCTTCGACGTGCCGTAAGGCGAAATCGGCGCGGTCGGCGCGTCCTCGCGCACCGGCACCGTCTCGGCATTGCCGTAGACGGCGGCGGTCGATGAAAAGATGAACTGCCGCACGCCCGCCTTGATGGCGACATCGAGGAGCGCGCAAGTATTCATGGTGTTGTTACTGTAATAGCCGAGCGGATCGCGGACCGAGTCCGGCACCACGATCGACGCGGCGAAATGGATGATGGCGGTGACACCATGGCGCGCGAGCGTCTGGCCTACCAGTTCGCGGTCGCCGGTCGAGCCGACGACGAAGGGGACCTTGCCGGGGACAAGGAAGCGAAATCCGGTCGACAGATTGTCGAGCACGACCACCGGCTCGCCGGCGTCGACCAGCTCATGCACCATGTGGCTGCCGATATAGCCGGCCCCGCCCGTGACCAGGATCGTCATGAACCGCATCCCTCGAATTTGCCGCGCGTTTTAGCCGAATGAGCGTGAAAGAGCACTTAGTCCGCACGGCCGGCGGTCAGGGTTATGGCGGTCATGCTTAATGCTCGGTATATGACGCGGTCAGAGGTGTAATGACCGATATTCTTTTCATCAAGACATCGTCGCTCGGGGATGTGATCCATCACATGCCGGCGTTGAGCGAGGCGCGCAAGGCTCGCCCGGACGCATCATTTACGTGGCTGGTGGAGGAAGTCTTCGCCCCGCTCGTCCGTCTGCATCCCGCGGTTGACGAAGTCGTTCCGGTGGCCTGGCGGCGCTGGCGAAAATCGATGGTCGCGCCGGCGACGCTCGGTGAGATTGCGGGCAGCCTGCGCGCCATCCGGGCGCGCCGCTACAAAGTGATTTTGGACAGCCAGGGTCTGCTGCGCACCGCCGTCATCGCGCGCCTCGCGCACGGACAGCGCCACGGCTACGACGCGGGAAGCGTTCGCGAGCCGCTCGCCGCTATGTTCTACGACGTTCGTCACAGCGTCAGCCGTGCACTGCATGCGGTCGAGCGCAACCGCATCCTCAGCGGCCTGGCGCTTGGCTTTATGCCGCAAGGCGCGCCCGATTTCGGGCTTGACCGCGGGCGCTTCGCCGCGTCCGGCGAACGCTATGCGGTGCTGCTACACGCCACCGCGCGGCCGGAGAAAGAATGGCCGGAGGCGCATTGGATCGCACTCGGCCATGCACTTGGCGGTGCCGGGCTCGATCTCGTGCTGCCGTGGGGTTCTGCAAGCGAGCGGGAGCGCAGTGAACGCATCGCCGCCGCGCTGCCGCGCGCACGCGTACCCGAGCGGGCGCCGCTGGACGCCGTCGCGCGCCTGATCGCGGGCGCGCAATTCGTCGTCGGTGTCGATACCGGGCTGATGCATCTGGCCGCCGCGCTCGGCGTGCCGCTGGTGGCGATTTTTGCCGGCAGCAAGCCCGGCCTGACCGGTCCGGTCGGCAGCGGGCCAATCGTCATCCTCGGTGCTGACGAAGCGCCGCCAACCGTTGCGGCGGTCGCCAGTGCGGTGGAAACGCTCGCCAATGCCGCGCGTTAGGCGGCGCCGGCGCGCAACAGATCGTGGATGTGGATGACTCCGACCGGCTTGCCGGCTTCGACCGCGAACAGCGCGGTTACCTTCGTCGCATTGAGCAGTTCGAGCGTCTCGCTGATCAGCTGATCCGGCCGCACGGTCTTCGGCGCGCGCGTCATTACGTCGTCGACGCGCGCGTCGAGCAGATTATTGCGCATATGACGGCGCAGGTCGCCGTCGGTGATGATGCCGACCAAGAGGCCGCGCGCATCGGTGATGCCGACGCAGCCGAATCCCTTGGCGGACATCACGATGATGGCGTCGGACATGCGCGTGCCGAGCGGCGTCAGCGGTACGGCGTCACCCGAGTGCATGAATTCGCGCACCACCTTGAGCAGCGCGCCGAGCTTGCCGCCCGGGTGCAGCAAGCCGAAATCCACCGCCGTGAAACCGCGGCTTTCGAGAAGCGCGATCGCCAGCGCGTCGCCGAGCGCGAGCTGCATCAGCGAGGAGGTGGTCGGCGCCAGATTGTGCGGACACGCCTCGCGCGCCTGCGGCAAAGCGAGCACCACGTCGGCGGTTGTCGCCAGCGTCGAGTCCGCATTGGCGGTCATCGCGATCAAACCGATGCGGAAACGGCGCGAATAATCCGTGAGATTCTTCAGCTCCGCCGTCTCGCCCGACCACGACAGCGCGATGATCACGTCATTGTTCGCGATCATGCCGAGGTCGCCGTGACTTGCTTCGCCCGGATGCACGAACAGCGCCGGCGTTCCGGTGGACGCAAAGGTGGAGGCGATCTTGCGCCCGACATGGCCGGATTTGCCCATGCCGGTCACGATAACGCGGCCTTGCGCGGCGCGGATCAGATCGACGGCGGCGGCGAAAGCCGAGCCCAGCCCATCGCGCAGCGCGGTGGCGAGCGCGTCGATGCCGCCGCCTTCCGCGTCGAACGTGCGCAACGCGGATTCGATCGCCGCTTGCGCGCGGTCGCTGCTCATATCGGCTGGCTTCAGCTTGCCCATGCGGAGTTCACGGCCCCTTACTTGTCGCGGCTTTGATAGCACGGAACGAGCCGCGCGTCAGGCTCGCGGGGAGCCGAACGTCAATGCCGCAGCTATGCATGAATTAGCGGCCTTTGCGAAGCACTTCGCGCACGGCCGTCAGCACGGTTTCGACCGCGACATCGGCGGTGCGGCGGTGGCGCACCGCATCGTTGCCTTCGCTGCGTGCACGCGCGGCGGCGGCGTCGTCGCCGGGCGGCTCGAGGATGGCAGCAATCGGGTTGACCGGCTTCCAGTGCCACGGGCTGGTCGGCCCGAAGATCGCGATCGTAGGCGTGCCGATCGCCGCGGATACATGCATCAGTCCGGAATCGTTGGTGACGGCGGCGTCGCCGGCGGCGAGCGCCAGGATCGCGCTGCGCAGATCGGTACCGGTGAGATCACGCACGCGGCTTCCGCCGGCGTCGGCGATTTGCTTGGCCAATGGCGTTTCATTCGGTCCGCCCAGGACCCAGACCTCTGCGCCGTCATTGGTCAGCGCGCGCGCCAGGACGCCGTAGTGGCCGACCGGCCAAGCCTTGCCGGCACCCACCGCGCCGGGCGAGAGCGTGACGATCGGCCGGCCGTCGACTGCAAGCCCGCGCTGCGCGCGCCAATGCGCCAACTCGTCCGGCGGCACTTTCAATTCGGGCAGCGGCCATTCGGCCGGCAAGCGCGCACCCTTCGCCAAAGCCAGTGCGCCCATCTGATCGACCATGCGCGGCAGCTTGCGTTCGCCGAAGCGCATGTCGTTGAGCAGGCCGAAGCGGGCTTCGCCGGCGAAACCGGTGCGTAGCGGAATGCCGGCAAGCCACGGCGCCAGTGCCGCTTTCCATTTGCGCGACATCACCAGCGCCTGCCCGTAATGATTCTCGCGCAGCTTGGCGACGAGTTGCTGCTGCTGTCCTAAGCCTAACCGCCGCCTCGGCAGGTCGACGACGATTGCTCGCCGGACGCCCGGCATATAGTCGGCGAGCGGTGCGCACAGCGTGCTGCTGACAATGTCGACCTGCCGGTCGGGCGCCTGCGCCCGCAACAGCTTCACCACCGAATGGCAGCGCACGAAGTCCCCGATCCAGACATAGGGCACGATCAGGATCGGGCTGGCCGCGGAGGTCGATTGAGGGGTCATTATTGAGGCGGCCGTCGGTCCATCCGGCATACGTTCCAGCCTTGCAGGACAGGCGTTAGCCTGTGGTAGGCCGACCTGTCCAGCCACGGTTTTTACCGTATCCTGAGCCAATTACAGGGAAATACGCCCTAACGTTGCGCCGGTCCACGGACTGGGGCAAAGCTTTGCCGAAACGAAGGATTGGGCATGTTTTTGGTCACCGGCGGGGCCGGGTTCATTGGATCAAACGTGGTGGCCAGCCTCAACGAGGCGGGCGCGAGCGATGTCGTGGTCAACGACCTGCTCGGGCGGGACGACGCCAAATGGCGCAATCTGGCCAAGCGCCAGGTGGCCGATCTGGTGCCGCCGGCCGAATTGATGAGTTGGCTCGACGGCCGCAAGCTCGACGCCGTCATTCACATGGGCGCCATTTCCGACACCACTGCCACCGACGGCGACCTTGTGATGGAGAACAATTTTCGACTGTCGCTGCGTCTGCTCGACTGGTGCACGGCGACCCGCACGCCATTCATCTATGCCTCATCGGCGGCGACCTATGGCGACGGCGGCCAGGGCTTTGACGACGACTGGTCGCTGGAAGCGCTGCGCAAGCTGCGCCCGATGAATCTTTACGGCTGGAGCAAGCACCTGTTCGATCTCGCCGTGGTCGATCGCTACCTCAAAAAGCAAAAGCTGCCGCCGCACTGGGTCGGCTTGAAATTCTTCAACGTCTACGGTCCGAACGAATATCACAAAGGTCACATGGCGAGCGTACTGGCCAAGGTGTTCGACCAAGCCAAGGCCGGTAAACCGGTGCGGCTGTTCAAGTCGCATCGCGAGGGCATCGAAGACGGCGACCAGCGGCGCGACTTCATCTATGTGGACGACGCCATTGCCGTGCTGCGGTGGCTGCTCGATGCCACCTCGGTCAGCGGCATTTTTAATGTCGGCACCGGCAAGGCTGAAAGCTTTCGCGACATGATCGGCGCCATGTTCAAGGCGCTCCGGCGGCCCGCCAATATCGAATATATCGAAATGCCGGACGCAATCCGTGGCCAGTACCAGTATTTCACGCAAAGCACCGTCGAGAACCTGCGCCGCGCCGGCTATAACGCCGGCTTCACCCGGCTCGAGACGGCCGTCGGCCAATACGTCACGGGCTATCTCGACCGCGAAGATAGATATCGCTAGCGCATGATTCCGAAAAGTGGGACCCGGTTTTCGGATAAGGTCAGGCGCCAGGAATAAGACATGTTCGACTTCGACAAACATCTCGCAGACCTGACCGGGCAGACCGTGCTCTGCATCGGCGATCTGATGCTGGACGAATTTGTCTATGGCGAGGTCACGCGCATCTCGCCGGAAGCGCCCACGCCGGTGATCGCGGTCAAGCGCACCGAAGTCATGATCGGCGGTGCCGGCAATGTGGCGCGCAACCTGGTTTCGCTCGGCACGCGCTGCATTTTCGTCGGTGTGGTCGGTGACGACGATGCCGGGCGCGCGCTGAGCGAGGCCTTGGCCACCCATCCGCTGATCGAATTCCATCTGGTGGTCGATGCGGCGAGGCAGACCACCCGCAAGGCCCGCTTCGTGTCCGAACACCATTCCACCCACATGCTGCGCGCCGATTGGGAAGTGGCCTCGGCCGTCGATGCGGCCAGCGAGGATGCGCTGATCAGCCATGCCATCAAGGCGATGTCGCGCGTCGGCGCGGTGGTGCTGTCCGATTACGCCAAGGGCGTGCTCACCCCGCGCGTCATCCGCGCCGTCATCGATGCCGCCAACAAGCTCGAAAAACCGGTGGTGGTCGATCCGAAAGGGCGCGACTACGGCATCTACAGCGGCGCGACCCTGATCACGCCGAACCGGCAAGAGCTCGCCGATGCGACCAATTCACCGGCGCAGACCGACGAGCAGGTTGCGGCGGCGGCGGCCAAACTCGGACGTGAGCTCGGAACGCGAGCGGTTCTGGTGACGCGCAGCGAGGCGGGCATGACGTTGGTGGGCGAGGGCGCGCCGATTCACGTTCCCGCCTATCCGGTGCGCGTGCGCGACGTCTCCGGCGCCGGCGACACGGTGGTGGCGGTGCTCGCCGCCATGCTGGCCATGCAGGCCGATTTCGAATCCGCCGTGCGCGCGGCCAATGCCGCCGCGGCGGTGGTAGTCGGCAAGCGCGGCACCGCGACAGTCTCGGTTGCCGAATTGCGCTCGCGCATTTTGCCGGCGTCGACGCTCGCGCCCGAGGAGAAGATCGTGTTCGATTGGGCGCTGCTCGACGAGCATCTCGCCGATTGGCGGCGGCAGGGCTTGCGGGTCGGCTTCACCAACGGCTGCTTCGATCTGCTGCATCCCGGCCACGTCAAATTGCTGGCCGGCGCGCGCGCGGCCTGCGACCGCCTGGTGGTGGGCCTGAACGGCGATGCCTCGGTCACGCGGCTGAAAGGCGAGGGGCGGCCGGTGCAGCAGGTCGGCGCGCGTGCCGAGGTGCTGGCGGCGCTCGAAGCCGTCGATCTCGTCGTCGTGTTCGACGAGGACACGCCGGAGAAGCTGATTGGGCGGGTGAAGCCGACGGTGCTGGTCAAGGGCGGCGACTACATGCGCGAGCAGGTGGTCGGCCGCGAGATCGTCGAGGCGCTGGGCGGCGAGATCGTGCTCATCGATCTGGTGCCGGGGCATTCGACCACGTCCATGGTCGAGCGCAGCCGCGCGCCCAAACGGCGCTAAGGCGCGTTCTCCCGCTTGACCGGTTTGCTTTCCGGCGGCTGCCAGTCTTGCGCCTCTTCGTAGCGCTTGGCGTAGCGGTAGAACGTGCCTTCGAAATTTCCCAGGGCGATGACGAAGCCGGCCCAACCGTCGATGAATCCGAGCTTGAAGATATAGTGCTTGAGGAACGACCACAGGCCGTGGCCGAGCGCGCTCGCCATGGAGACGCGTTTGTGGGCGAGCTTCGGTACGCCCAGCGTGGAGTAGCGGTTCATCTTCTGGATGACTTCGTCGAGATTGCGGAAGGGGAATTGCCAGATTGCGTTGCTGAGCGTGCCGACCGGCTTGCCGTTGAGAATTTCATAGCCTTCGTGCACCGGCTCGAGCGTGTAGCGCATTGAGCCTTTGCGGAAGAACTGCGGCTGGCGGAAGTTCGGATACCAGCCCGAGCCACGGATCCACCGACCCATCATGTAGCT
Source organism: uncultured Alphaproteobacteria bacterium (assembly GCA_963739075.1). Taxonomy (GTDB): domain Bacteria; phylum Pseudomonadota; class Alphaproteobacteria; order Rhizobiales; family Xanthobacteraceae; genus Pseudolabrys. Next base: position 230,261 of record CAVTZC010000006.1, read on the forward strand.
GCGGCGCGGAACCAGATAAGTGTCATGCGGCGGCGAACCGGCGAGCAGGCCCAGAATTTCGTCGCGCACGGCTTCGGTGCAGCGTTCGTCGGAGTCGAGACTGAAAATCCAGTCGTGTGTGCAGGCCTCGACGGCACGATTGCGCAAATCGCCGAAGCCGTTGAACGGAACCTGCACCACGCGGGCGCCGAGCGCGGTCGCGATCTCGGCCATGCGGTCGGTGCTGAACGAATCAACCACCACGACTTCGTCGGCCCATAGCACGCTGGAGACTGCGGCCTCAATCTTGTTCGCCGCGTTATAAGTAAGGATATAGACCGATAGTTTCTGCATGGCGCGAAACGGTCAGGCCCACTCGGCCGGCGCACCGGCAAGCCGGGCGAGCGCGTCACGGCTCGACATCGCGCGCCGGTAGTTCCGCATCTCGCGGTGATTGCGCCACATGCGCGGGAAATTGCCGTCGATGAGGCCGGCGCGCTTAAAATCGCGGAGGTCGCGGGCGAGCGCGCTGAAAAGGCCGTGGCGCAGGTCCGATACCAAGATCTTGGTGGCAAGATAGGAACCCACTTTGCGGAAGCGGCCCACGAATTCCGGCTGCGCGGCGACATAGCTGAGCAAACTCAGGCCGGCCTGCTCCCATTGATTGGACTGGCCGTCGTCGGACCAGTGTTTCTGCCACAGTGGCTCGGCAATAAGATGACCGCTACCCTGCCGAGAAGCTCGGATCAGAAATTCGCGGTCGTCGATCCATTTCATCCCCTGGCAGAAACCGCCGATGTCGAGAGCGGTTTTCCGCCGCACGGTGATACTCGTGCCTTCAACACCGATCAAATCGCAGATCAGCGCCCATTCGAATGCTGATGGAGCGAGCGTCAACTCGGGCATGAGCGCGATTTGGGTCCGCTTTAGATCAAATTTGACGGAGGAGGATAGGGCCGCGACGACTTCAGGCTCATGCGCGAACACGGTCAGCGGTGCCGATAGGCGGTGTTCGAGATAGACGTCATCATCATCGAGGAGCGCGACAAATTCCGCTCGCGCTGCCTCCAGGCCGAGATTGCGAGCGCCCGCGGTTCCCAGATTATTCGGCGGCCTTAACACGCGGATACGCGGATCTTTGAGCGAGGCCAGGTAACCGCTGGTGTCGTCGACCGAGCAATCATCAACGATAATCAATTCGAAATCCTTTTCGTCCTGCGCGAACACGCTGGCTATGGTTCGCGGCAAAATGCCTTGTCGGCTGTAAGTGGGCAGAAGGACTGAAATTTTCGGCGGTGTCATCGACAATCTCGACAGGAGAATCTTGTGCAGCTACCTTCGTTAAGGGACATAAATTTAGCAGACTTCTAAGCCACTTGCCGCGGTAATGCCATTGCCCCCTACTGGCCTAGCTATACCGCGTGAATGGCGGTCTATTTCGCGTCGGCAAGCACCCGAACGATCACAACGAGGCCGACGAGGGGTTCAAGCGTCACGCCATTCGGAGAGGCTTGCGATCGGAGAAATTACGTGATTTGTGAAAACATACCAGCCGAGTTGTGCGCCAGTGGACAAGCAACGCGGGCCGCCATCGGCGCTCGTAGCGAGGCTCTTCCTTGAATGAATTAATTTCCGTCATCGTGACCACCTACAACCGCGAAGACGCGCTCGATGCGGTATTGCGCTCGCTCGCGCACCAGAGCGACACCGATTTCGAGGTCGTGGTGGCCGACGATGGTTCGACCGCGGCCACTGGTGTGGTGATCGATGTGTGGAAGGGGAGGGTTGGCCGCCGCCTCGACCACGTCTGGCACGAGGATCGCGGCTTCCGCGCCGCGGAAATCCGTAACCGCGCGATCCTGGCGGCGCGTGGGGCCTACTGCCTCTTCCTCGACGGTGACTGCATCGCCCGGCGGGATTTCGTCGCTACCCATCGCCGACTGGCCGAACCGGGCTGCTTCGTCACCGGCAATCGTATTCTGCTGTCGCGCGACCTTACGGCCGATGTGCTGCGCGGAAAACTCACGCCAGAGACATGGACGTTTGCTCGCTGGATGACCGAACGCCGGCGCGGCGGCGTCAACCGGCTGTCGGCGCTGCTGCGCTTGCCGCTCGGGCCGCTGCGGCTGCTACGGCAACGCGAGTGGCGAGGCGCGCGGTCCTGCAATCTAGCGATCTGGCGTGCCGATCTCCAACGCGTCGACGGGTTTGATGGCGACTACAGCGGCTGGGGCAAGGAGGATTCCGACATCATCGTGCGGCTGCTGCATGCCGGCGTTCGGCGCAAGGGCGGCGTGTTCGCCACCGGCGTGTTGCACCTGTGGCATGCCGAGGCCGAACGTGGATGGTTGGCGGAGAATGAACGCAAGCTTTCGGATAGTCTCGCCGGTGACCGCATCCGCGCGCGGCGCGGTCTGTCCGCAATAACGTCCGCCCCTTCGCCCGCTTTGGCAGGGTGAATGATGTCCACGCTTTCGATCGCGTCACGTCCTGGCCGCACACGGCTTGCCAAAATTGCCGACGGCCTTGCTGTCGCTGTCGCGGTGTCGCTGCCTTGGTCGACGTCGGCGACCAGCATATTGTTGGTGCCGTGGGTGATCATACTCATACCGACGCTCGCGTGGAGCGATGTGCGTCGCCAACTGACAACTCCCGTCGGCGCGTTGCCGGTCCTATTCTTTTTGCTTGGCGCCGTCGGAATGGCGTGGGCGGACGTGACGTGGGATGCGCGCTGGGGCGGTCTGGATGGCTTCGTACGGCTGCTGGTGATCCCGCCGCTGATGGCGCAGTTCCGCCGTTCGGATGGCGGGCGGCAGGTATTCATCGGTTTCTTGTTCGCCTGCGTTGCGCTGCTGATCGCGTCCTTCATCGTAACGATCTGGCCGAATATTCACCCCCGACCGGCAGGGAACGAGGGGGTTCCGGTCAAAAGCTATATTGCGCAAAGCGCCGAGTTCGTCATGTGCGCTGCAGTATTGCTCGATCTCGCCGTCGCGAAAGCGCGACTGCGCCTGTGGACAACGTCGGCGGCATTAGCCGTCTTAGCTTTGGCGTTTCTCGGCGATATTTTTTTTATCACCACCGGCCGTACGGCGCTGGTCATTATTCCAGTGCTCGTCGTGCTTTATGGAATTCGGCATTCCGGTTGGAAGGGCGTTTTTGGCTCCGCGGCAGTGCTGTTAGTCGTTGCTGCCGTCGTATGGTCTGCTTCGCCCTATTTGCGTGAGCGCGTGACGGATACGATCTCGGAAACCGCACGGTACGAACAGGGAAACGAGGCCAACTCATCGGGCCTACGGATCGCCTTCTGGAAAAAATCAATTGGATTCATCAAGGGCGCGCCGCTGTTCGGGCATGGGACCGGTTCGATCCCCGACCAATTCCAGCATGCCGTGGCTGGACAAACCGGCGCGCGCGGCGCTGTTTCGACCAACCCCCATAATCAAACCTTCGCTGTCGGTATTCAGCTTGGCCTTATCGGAATTGCGGTGCTGTGGGCGATGTGGATATCCCAGTTGATGTTTTTCTGGGGAAATGGATCGTTGGCGTGGATCGGCCTGGTGGTAGTGACAGCGAACATCATCGGTTCACTGTTTAATTCCTTCATTTTCGATTTTACCGAGGGCTGGCTTTATGTTCTGGGCGTCGGCGTGGCGGCGGGCATGTTGCAGCGGCCGCCTTACGTGGCCCAGGTTCCCGCCGATCTAACCGCCACCAGCGTGGCGCCAGGGCCATGAATCGGCTCGACCTTCCGCCCCGGCCGCGCATCCTGGTGGTCACCTTGCGCCGCCTTGGCGATGTGCTGCTGAGTACACCGCTGATCCGCAGCCTGCGGCGCGCATGGCCGCAAGCGCGGATCGACGCGTTGGTCTTTGCCGACACCGCCGGAATTCTCCAGGGCAATCCCGATCTCGACCGCGTCATGACCGTTCCGCCGCAGCCGTCGGCCGCGCAAACTCTCGCCTTGGGAGCGCGGTTGTTCCGCCGCTACGATCTTGCGATTTCTACGCAAAGCGGTGACCGCCCGACCGGATTTGCCATCGCCGCCGGGCGCGTGCGCGTGGCGCCGGTGCCTGCAAACGTCAACGGCCGCCTGAAGCGCGCGCTGCTCTATCGCAGCATCGCCGTAACGCCCGGCTTGCATCGGGTCGAGGAAATGTTGCGGCTTGCCGACGCGCTCGGCATTGCGCGCGTGCCGGAGCTGGTTTGCCCGCGCGTTGCCGAGGTGGACGAGCGGCCGGTCGGCCCCTATGCAGTGATCCATGCAGCGCCGATGTTCCGTTACAAGCAATGGACCGCCAGCGGATGGCGCGAGCTTGCCGGCGCGCTGGCCGCGCGCGGGCTGACGGTGGTTGCGACCGGCGGGGCGGCCGAGGCGGAACGGCGCTACCTCGATGAAGTTTGGAACGGCGCTCCGGTCACGCGGCGTGACGGCCAATTCGCTTGGCCGCAACTCGCTGGACTGCTGTCGCAAGCGCACGTCTATATCGGCCCCGACACTTCGGTGACTCATCTTGCCGCGGCTGCGGGATGCCCGACCGTCGCGCTCTACGGGCCGAGCGACCCGCGACTTTGGGGGCCGTGGCCGGTGGGCGGCACGAACGAGATCTGGCAGGCAGCCGGCACAATCCAGCGCCGCGGCAATGTCTGGCTGGTGCAAAATCCGCTGCCGTGCATGCCGTGTCAGCTTGAAGGCTGCGAGCGGCGGCTCGACAGCGAAAGCCAATGCCTTAATGAATTGTCGCCGCGGCAGGTGATTGCCACCGCCGATCAGGCCTTGGCGGCCGCAAAGCGGTAAAGCAGCAAACCGACCAAGATGCAGCCGATGATCAGCGCGGCAGCGTGCAGAAGGTATGACGTTGTCAGCAAGGTCGCGGCCGCGAGCGCAATCAACGCGATATTCAGCAGGAACACGCGGCCGACGATCTGATACACGCTGTCGCCGCGGTCCGTCGCCCGCTGATAGAAATGACGGCGATGTGCCTGCATGATCGGTTCGCCTTTCGCGAGCCGGCGCAGCAGCGTGATCGTCGCATCGGCGAGATAATACAGCGGCAGCAGCAGCGCTGCCGCGAAATGCCCGGTTCCCGCGAGCACGACCAACATCCAGCCGACTAACAGGCCGATCGGCAGGCTACCGACATCGCCGAGAAACAGCCGCGCGACCGGGCGATTGACCGGCGCGAAGCCGATCACCGCGCCGCACAGTGCCAGCGCCACGATAGTGGCGTCGCGCGGCAGCGCGCCCATGAGGCCGAATAAAGCAAGGCCGGCGCTGAGCGGCACCACTTCGGCGACCGTCATCCAATCGATGCCATCCATGAAGTTCGTCAGATTGACGAACCAGAGGACGGCGAGACCCAGCAGCATTCGCTCGAGCCAAGAGGGGAGAAACGGCACGACCCGCGGATCGCCCGGCAAGGCGGCCAGCACGGTCGCGACCGCGATAGCTTGCAAAATCAGTCGTGGCATCACCGCGATCGAACGAACGTCGTCGATCGCACCCACAACGGCGATCAAAGCTGTGGCGGCAAGGACGAGCCATACGGAATGCCCGCCAAGGCCGGGCACGCCGAAGAGACGAGATACGATGACGACGCCGACCGTCGCCGCGATCACCGCGATTCCGCCGCCCTGCGGCGTCGGTATTTTGTGCGACGAGCGAGCATTGGGATGGGCGAGCGCGTGGCGGGCCAGCACGGGGCGCAGCAGCAACAGCAGGCCGAAACTAACCGCCGCGGCCGCGATGCAAATGGCCCAGCCGAATGAGCCCAGCCAGTCTAGCGCTGCGCCGCTGCCCATAGTGTCAGGCGCTCCCCGGCCGTAGTTGGTTCTCGCCGCCAAGCAAACGCGTATAGAGCGCGACGACCTCTCGCCGGATCCGCGCGCTCGAGAATTCAACGCTGACAAGTTGGCGGCCGGCGTGGCCAAAGCGCAGCCGCATGCCGGGGTTGTTCACCAGAGTCTCGATCGCATCCGCCAAAGCCGCGGGATCGTCCGGTGGAACCAGCAGCCCCGTCACGCCTTGGCGCGCGACCTCCCGGCAACCTGGCACGTCGGCTGCGACCAACGGGCGGCCGCAGGCGGCCGCTTCCAGCAGGCTCATCGGAATTCCCTCCCCACCGCGCGAGGGTAGAACGGCGATATGCGCTTGTCTCCAGACGCGGCGAACATCGTCGACATGGCCGAGCAGCACCAAGTTCGGAATTTTGCGCCATTCGTCGAGGAGATCGTTTGGGATCGACGTTGGGTTGAGCGCGTCGGGAGCGCCCGCGAGTAGAAGGCGCATGGGAACGCCACGCCCATTTAAGATCTCATGCGCACGCACCAAAGTGCGCACGCCTTTGCCATCGAGTAAACGGCTGACAAAAGCGACGGTGCAAACTGGATCGGCGGGCTCGGGCAGCGGTGTGAATGCATCGACATCGACCCCCGAGCCGGCAATCATCGTAATCCGGTCCTGCGGCACGCCAAGCCCTGCGATGACGGCCCGGTCGTCGGGATTTTGCACTAGCACCGTGCAATTGGGCCGCCTCAGGAGCCAACCGAGAAAGGCGCCGGCGAGGAGGCGCAGCAGCCGTGCCCGGGCCGTCTTGGATGCGAACGTGAAGCCCAAGCCGGTGAAGGCATTGAGCGCGCGCACAGGAAGGCCGCGTGCGGCCAGCGAGCCGACCATGATCGGCAGCAGTGCGACGTGATGAACCAGATCGGGCGCAACGCGCCGGTATAGGCGCCGGGTCTCCGCGACGGCCGCCAGCAGCCGGAATGGGTTCATGCTGCCGCGCCGCCATTGAATCGGATGCAGACTGAACCCTTCGCCCGTGATCTTGTCGGCGCACTCGCCGACGCGCGCCGCGACATGGACGTCATAACCCGCGGCCTTCGCCGCCCGCGCCATCGGCAGGCGATGGGAGACGAAAAACCAGTCTTCGGAGACGAGATAGAGAATCTTTTGCGCCATCAGGTCGACAACCTATGCCGCCGTGACGGCCGGCGTATCCCAGCGCGCCCGCCAGGCCTCGAACATCAGGATATCCCACAGCAGATACTGGTGATTGCGGCGTCCGTCGATGTGCTCCTTCCACAGTGCGCGGGCGCGGCCGGTCTTGATCAGACCGGAATCCCGCAGCCGCCGCTCGTCGAGCAGCGTCTCCGCCCAGTCCCGCAACGGGCCGCGCAGCCACTGCGCCAACGGAATGGTGAACCCCATCTTCGGCCGTTCGATCAGCGCGGCCGGAACGTAGCGGTAAAGAACCTGACGTAGCAGCCACTTGCTGGTGCCAGCGCGCAGCTTTGCGCGCTGCGGCAGCGCCCACGCGAATTCGACCACGCGGTGGTCAAGTAGAGGCACGCGCGTCTCGAGCGCGATCGCCATGCTGGCGCGATCGAGCTTGGTCAAAATATCGTCGGGGAGATAGCTGACGAGATCGAGGAACTGCATGCGCTCGACCAGATTCGGAAAGTCGGCATTGACCGACTGAGAGGCCCAGATCGCGGCCGGTTCCACCGTGTCCGGCATGAGTTCCGCCGGCTCCCAATGGGTGATGATGCTGCGATAGCTGTCGTCCGCGCCACGCGCCCGCATCAAGTTTGCCAGCTTGTAGAGTTTGTCGCCGAGCTGCGGCACCCGCAGGCGGGACGGCAGATACGGCGCCAGGCGGTCCCACTGTTGCGGAGACAGCGCGGTGATCGCGGCGCCAGCCGCTTTTCGTAACGGGCGCGGCCAGCCGCCGACGCCATTCGCGTAGCGGTCCGCGGCCTGATAGCGGCTATAACCGGCAAAGAGTTCATCGCCGCCATCGCCTGACAAAGCGACGGTCACGTGCTGCCGGGTCATCACCGAAATCAGATAGGTCGGGATTTGCGATGAGTTCCGCGAACGGCTCGTCGTACCAATCGGGCAGGCGGGGGATCACATCCAAGGCCTGCTTGGACGAGACGGTCAGCGTGTGGTGTTCGGTGCCGAGGTGGTTGGCGATTTTCTCGGCATGCGCGGACTCATCGTATCCCGGCAGATCGAAGCCGACGGTGAAGGTCTTCACCGGTCCTGCATTGGCCGCTTTCATCAGCGCCACGACGGTCGAGGAATCGACCCCGCCCGACAGCAACGCGCCGAGTGGAACGTCGGCGATCATGCGCAGCCGGACCGCGTCGGTGACCAATGTTTCCAGCTGGTCGGCAAGCTCGGTATCGCCGCCGTCAATCGGGTTGGCCATGCCTTTGAGCGCAACCTCGCGCGCGCTCCAATAGGCGGCAATGCTCGGCTCGCCCTGCCAGGGCAGGGTCAGGATGACGCCGGGTTCAAGCTTGTAAACGCGTTCATAGATCGTGCGCGGAGCCGGAATGTGCGAATGGCGTAAAAACTGGGCGACCGCGCCGCGATCGATTTGCGGCGTCCAGCCGGGATGCGCGCGCAGCGCCTTGAGTTCGGAGCCGAACAGGAAGAGCGCGCCGAATTTCCCCCAATACAGCGGCTTGATGCCGAGCCGGTCGCGCACGAGCTTGAGGGTTCGCTCCCTGCGATCCCAAACGGCGAAGGCGAACATCCCGATCAGGCGCGGCACCGTCGCTTCCAAGCCGTAGGCTGCGATGGCCTCGACCAAGACCTCGGTATCGGAATGTCCGACGAAGCCGACGCCGCGGGCTTGCAGCTCGGCACGCAGGGCCGCATAGCCGTAGACTTCGCCGTTGTATGTGATCACGTAGCGGCCGTCGCGCGACAGCATCGGCTGATGCCCGGCGGCGGACAGATCGACAATGGAAAGCCGCCGATGGCCGAGGGCGACGCCGGCGTCGGGATCGGTCCAAATCCCGGCATCGTCCGGCCCGCGATGCTGCAAGCAGCCGGTCATCGATCCGGCGACGGCGTCCAGATCGCTGCGGCGGATCGCGGACCCGTCAATGATGCCGGCGATGCCGCACATGCAAGCTACCCATTTGCTCCGGACCGGTCATTCCGGATATTCATTACCTGCTCAAGCGCTTTGCAACAATCTTGCTGTTATCGGCCTGAATTCCAGGCTCGGCGGTAAGCAAAAGTCAGAAGGCATCGATCTGTGGCGGCTGTAAATCCCATTTTGGTCACCGGCGCCGCCGGCTTCATCGGCTTCCACACTGCGCGGCGCCTGGTGGAGGCTGGCCGCGACGTGGTCGGCGTCGACAATCTGTCGGCTTACTACGACCCGAAGCTCAAGAAGGCGCGGCTGCAGCAGCTCGCGCGTGCCAAGAATTTCAAATTCGTGCGGCTCGATCTGGCAGACCGCGCCGCCACCGCGGCGCTATTCGTCGAGCATAAGTTTCCGTTCGTCGTCCACCTTGCGGCCCAAGCAGGCGTGCGGTATTCGCTGGTCGAACCCCATGCCTATGCGGACGCCAATCTTAACGGCTTCCTCAATATCCTCGAAGGCTGTCGCCATAACGGCTGCCGGCATTTGCTGTATGCCTCGTCATCGTCGGTCTACGGCGCCAATACGAAAATGCCGTTTCGCACGTCCGATAACGTCGATCATCCGCTCAGCCTTTACGGCGCCACGAAAAAAGCGAACGAGCTGATGGCGCATTCCTATTCGCACCTGTTCAATCTGCCGACAACAGGTCTGCGCTTTTTTACCGTCTACGGTCCGTGGGGGCGGCCCGATATGGCGATGTGGATCTTCACCGCCGCGATCAACGCCGGCAGGCCAATCAAGCTGTTCAATCACGGCAACATGAAGCGCGATTTCACCTATGTCGACGATGTCGTACAGGCGGTGGTGCGGCTGATCGCTCAGCCGGCCCAGGGCGATCCCGATTGGTCGGGCGACGCACCCGATCCGTCGCGTAGCTCGGCGCCATGGCGTATTTATAATATCGGCAACAACAGTCCGGTCGAGGTTCTTGAGGTTGTGAAAATTCTGGAACAGGCGATCGGAAAAAAAGCCATTCGCGAACTGCTGCCGATACAGCCCGGCGACGTTCCGGCAACCTACGCCGATGTCGACGACCTCATGCGCGATATCGGGTTCAAGCCGTCGACGCCGATCGCCGAGGGAATCGCGCGGTTCGTCGCCTGGTACAACCAATACCACCAGATCGGTTGAGTGCGGCGTGACGCCGTGGGCGCTTTGGCTAAAGATATGCCCGGCAAAACGGTTATTGGGGGAAATCAAAGAGTTTCATTGCTCATAGCTTGATTGTTGCGCATTGAGAATGGGATAATCGCAGGCTCAGGTGTGGGCCCGCAAAGGTAATAGGCATGCCGAAATTGTCCGATCTCAAAGTCAAGCTGTTCACCGACGGCGCCGACAAGGCGCAAATCGTCGAGATGGCCAAGCAGGTCTGGATTGCCGGGTTTACCACCAACCCCTCGCTGCTAAAGAAAGCCGGAGTGAGCGACTACGAGCGCTACGCGCGCGATCTCGTCGCCGCGGTGCCCGACCGCCACATCTCGTTCGAGGTGTTTTCCGACGATATCTCCGAAATGGTCGTGCAGGCTCGCGTCATCACCACTTGGGGCAAGAACGTCCACGTCAAGCTGCCGGTGACCACCACCCGCAACGAGCCGCTGTTCGACGTGGTGCGAAGCTTGTCGCGCGACGGCGTCAAGATCAACATGACCGCAATCTTTACGTCCGAGCAGGTCGCGCGCGCGGTCGAGGCGCTCGATGGCGGCGCCTCCGCCTGCGTGTCGGTATTCGCCGGACGCCTCGCGGATTTCGGCATCGACTATCGGCCCATCATGCAGGATGCGGTCGCGCGCGCCCGCAAGACGCGGAATATCGAAATCATCTGGGCATCTACGCGCGAGGTTTTTAACGTGGTGGAAGCCGACGCGATGGGCTGCCACATCATCACCGCGCCGGCCGACGTGCTAAAGAAGCTTCCCATGTTGGGGACCAAGTCCGCGGCGGAGCTTTCGCTTGGGGCGGTGAAGTCATTCCGCGAGGATGCGCTGGCCACGAACTTGCAGCTGTCAGTCCCCGCTTCTCGCGCCGCCGAGTGATTTAGACCGTAAGGCGCGTGCCGGGGCCGAATTTTACGCCGCTGAATCGCTGTAACGCTTTGAATCAAAACGTGTTCGCCTCGTTTTCCCGGGGTGGTCGCCAGCCGCCGCTGAGCATGCTAGGGGAACGCTTGACTAAGGGTGAGGGCGAGGGGAAATCCGTTAGACCATGACGCAGGTGGTAAAACCGGATGCGGGGCCTTTGTTGCGTGTCGGCGTGATCGGCGTCGGTGTGATGGGCAGTAACCATGCCCGGGTGCTTACAGGGCTGCCGGGCGCCGAACTCGTCGGCGTCGCCGATCCCGATCTCAGGCAGGCCGAGTTCGTCGCGCGTACGCTCGGCTGTGCCGCCGTCGCCAGCGTCAATGAATTGCTCGATCTGAAAGTCGATGCAGTTACCATCGCGGCGCCAACCCATCTGCACCACGACATCGCGTTGACCTGCATCGCACGCGGCGTCCACGTACTGGTGGAGAAGCCGATCGCGTCCTCGGTCGAGGAGGGGCGCGACATCATCGCCGCGGCGCGCCGGGCCGGCCTGACTTTGATGGTCGGTCACGTCGAGCGCTTCAATCCGGCGGTCGAGGCGATCAAGGAAGCGCTCCGTAACGAGGACATTCTCTCGATCGCGATCACCCGGGTCGGACCGTTTCCGCCCCGCATGTCGAATGTGGGCGTGGTCATCGATTTGGCCGTGCACGATATCGACCTGATCCGGTGGTTCACCGATTCCGAGATCGTCGAAGTGCAGCCGCAGCTGTCCAGCGCGGTGGCCGAGCGCGAGGACATCGCGCTGCTGCAATTCCGGACCGCGTCGGGCGTGCTCGCCCATATCAACACCAATTGGCTGACGCCGTTCAAAGCGCGCACGGTGATCGTTGCCACCCGCGGCAAGTACATTACGGCCGATCTGCTCACCCGCCAGGTGACCGAATGTTTCGGGTTCCAGCCGGATGGCAGCTATTCCATGCGCCATCTCTCGGTCGGGCACGCCGAGCCGTTGCGTTCCGAGCTGCTGGCGTTCCTGCGCGCCGTGCGCTCTGGTTCGGCAGCGGCGGTGACCGGGGAGGAAGGCGTCGCCAGCCTCGAGATCGCCATCCGCTGTCTTGCCTCGCGACCGGCGGTTATGACGGCGTCACAACGGCAGGCGCCGCGCGTCGTGGCCGGCTGAACAGCGTCCTAGCTTGGAATGAGTATGAATCAGCGACCTAACCCGCCCATGATTCCGTTCATCGACGTGGCCGCGCAGCGCCGCCGGCTCGGCGGCGCTATCGACGCCGCGGTTGCGCGCGTGCTTGGCCACTGCCAGTTCATCCTCGGCCCGGAAGTGCGGACATTCGAGGCGGAGCTGGCGAAATTCTGCGGCGCCAAGCACGCCGTGACCTGCGCTAGCGGCACGGACGCGCTGGTGCTGGCGCTGCGGGCGCGGGGAATCGGGCCGGGCGATGCGGTGATATGTCCGTCATTCACGTTTTGCGCGACCGCGGAAGTGGCGGCCTTGGTCGGCGCAACGCCGGTCTTCGTCGATGTCGATGCGGCTACGTTCAATATCGACGCGAACAAAATCGCGGGCGCCATCGCGGCGGCCAAAAGCGCCGGGCTCACGCCGAATGCGGTCATCCCAGTCGATCTGTTCGGCTTGGCGGCCGACCATGCTGCCGTCACCGCCGCAGCCAAGGCGGAAGGCCTATTTATTCTCGATGACGCCGCGCAGGCATTCGGCGCGACATTCAATAACCGCCGGCTCGGGACCTTCGGCAATGCCACGGCGACCAGTTTTTTCCCGGCCAAGCCGCTCGGCTGTTACGGCGACGGCGGCGCGGTGATCACCGATGACGACGCGATGGCGGATGACTTGCGCAGCCTGCGCATGCACGGGCAGGGCAGCGATCGATACGACAACGTACGTATCGGTCTTGCCTCCCGCCTCGACACCATCCAGGCGGCGATCCTGATCGAAAAGCTGAAGATTTTCCCGGACGAGATCGAGGCGCGCAACCGCGTCGCGCGCCGCTATTCCGAAGCGTTGGACGACATTGTGGTTGTCCCCAGGGTGCCGCCCGGCTCGACCTCGGTGTGGGCGCAATACACCATTCGCGTCGCCGGCGGCCGCCGCGATAGACTGGCGGCTGCGCTCAAGGCGGAGGGCATTCCCACGGCCATCTATTATCCGATCCCGCTACATCGGCAGCAGGCCTATAAGCATTTCCCGGTGGGCGAGGGCGGTGTAGCGGTGAGCGACCAACTCGCCGGCGAGGTCATCAGCCTGCCCATGCATGCGTATCTCGATGAGCCAACGCAAGGTCGCATTATCGATGCCACGCGCCGCGCACTAGCGCCGTGATGGTTTGGAGGCTGATTTTCCCTCCCGACATGCAAAATTGAAATATCAGTTTCACCCGCAACCGATCAAAATGAAGTAGCAGTGCCTGGTTTGAGGCTCGGATTTATCGGATGAATTGGCGTCACCAGAATATTCGCCTGCGGCAGCTCGAGGCCGAGGCGATCTACATTATGCGCGAGGTCGTCAGCGAATTCCGCGATCCCGTGATGCTCTATTCGATGGGCAAGGATTCGAGCGCGCTGCTGCACATCGCGCAAAAGGCGTTTCATCCGGCCAAGCCGCCGTTTCCACTCTTGCACATCGACACGACCTGGAAATTTCGCGAAATGATCGCGTTTCGCGACGAAACCGCCCGTCGTTTGGGCATGGACATGCTCGTACACGTCAACGAGGAGGGCCTTGCTCGGGGTATTTCGCCGATATCCTCGGGATCCTCGGTGCATACCCAAGTGATGAAGACGGAAGGCCTGCGCCAGGCGCTGGACAAATGGCATTTCGACGCGGCTTTCGGCGGTGCGCGTCGCGACGAAGAAAAAAGCCGCGCCAAGGAGCGCATCTTCTCGCACCGGTCGGCGAGCCACGGCTGGGATCCGCGCAATCAGCGGCCCGAACTGTGGCGGCTGTTCAACACCCGTATCAAGACCGGCGAGTCCATGCGCGTGTTTCCATTGTCCAATTGGACCGAGCTCGACGTGTGGGAATATATCAGGGCCGAGGATATCCCGGTCGTCCCGCTGTACTTCGCCAAGCCGCGTCCGGTAGTCGAGCGCGACGGCACGCTGATCATGGTCGATGATGACCGCCTGCCGCTCCTGCCCGGCGAAAAGCTGCGGATGATGAGCGTTCGCTTCCGCACGCTGGGCTGTTATCCGCTGACCGGCGCGATGCCGTCGAACGCCGCCACGCTCGATGCTATCATCGCGGAAATGCGCGGCTCGACCAGTTCGGAACGGCAGGGCCGTGTCATCGATCACGACGAGGCCGGATCGATGGAAAAGAAAAAGCGCGAGGGATATTTCTGATGGACAGTCCCGCGCCAATCGTCGCCGATAAGTTCGCGCGCGGCGACAATCTCGACGCGCGCCCGGCCTTGCGCTTCCTCACCTGCGGCTCGGTCGATGACGGCAAGTCCACCTTGATCGGCCGCCTGCTCTACGAGCAGAACCTCATTTTCGACGATCATTTGGCCGCGCTCGAACGCGATTCGAAGAAAAACGGCACCGTCGGAGCGGACGTCGATTTCGCCCTGCTGCTCGACGGGCTGGAAGCCGAACGCGAGCAGGGCATCACGATCGACGTCGCCTACCGGTACTTCGCCTCGCGGCGGCGCGCCTTCGTCGTCGCCGACACGCCGGGCCACGAACAATACACCCGCAACATGGCGACCGGCGCGTCCAATGCCGAGCTTGCGGTTCTGCTGGTGGATGCGCGCAAGGGCCTGCTGAGCCAGACCCATCACCACGCGATCATCGCGAGCATGCTGGGCATTCGCCACGTCGTGCTCGCGGTGAACAAGATCGATCTCGTCGGGTTCGATCGCGCGGTATTCGATGAGATCGCGTCGGGCTTTAACGCCTTTGCAGGCGAACTCGGCTTCGAGGCCATCCAAGCGATCCCGTTATCGGCGCGCTACGGCGACAACGTATCATCGCGCAGCGAGCGGACGCCCTGGTACGCGGGGCCGCATCTGCTCGACTATCTCGAAACGGTCGACGTCGAGGACGAACGCGCCGGCAAGGCTTTCCGCATGCCGGTGCAATGGGTCAACCGACCCAATTCCGATTTTCGCGGCCTTGCCGGCATGATCGTGAGCGGCAGCGTCAAGCCGGGCGACGAAATCGTAGTTCTTCCGTCCGGGCAGACCACTCGGATCGAGCGCATCGTCGGCGCCGGCGTCGATCTTGACGCCGCGCAGGCGCGCGATTCGGTCACCCTCACGCTCACCGACGAGATTGACGTTTCACGCGGCGACATGTTTGCCGCGCTGCGCGACCGTCCGCAGGTCGCAGACCAGTTCGCGGCGCATCTGGTGTGGATGTCTGCGGAAAACCTTTTCCCCGGCCGATCCTACTTGATGAAGGTCAACAACAACACGCTGCCGGCGACCGTGACCGAGATCAAGCACCAGATCGATGTCTCCACGTTGTCGAAGCTCGCCGCCAAGACACTGGCGCTGAACGAGGTCGGCGTGTGTAACGTTTCCGTTGCGCGGCCGGTCGTGTTCGACGCTTACGCGGACAACCGCGACACCGGCGCCTTTATTCTGATCGATCGCTATTCCAATGAAACGGTCGCCGCCGGGATGATCGATTTCGCGCTGCGCCGGGCAACCAATATCCACCACCACGAGCATCTGGTAAGCAAGACCGGGCGCGTGAACCTCATGCACCACCGTCCGGCGGTCTTGTGGTTTACCGGTCTCCCAGGCTCGGGCAAATCGACCATCGCGAACCTGGTCGAAGCCGCGCTACACGCACGCGGCGCGCATACCGTCATATTGGACGGCGACAATGTGCGGCATGGGTTAAACAAGGACCTTGGCTTCGCCGAGCCTGACCGGGTGGAGAACATCCGGCGCATCGGCGAGGTTGCCAAGCTGATGACCGACGCCGGCCTCATCGTGCTTTGCTCGTTCATCTCGCCGTTCCGAGCCGAACGACGCATGGTGCGGGAACTGCTCGACAGCGGCGAATTCATCGAGGTCTTCGTCGACACTCCGCTCGAGGAATGCATCGCGCGCGACCCCAAGGGCTTGTACCGGCGCGCGCTCGCCGGCGAGATCAAGAATTTCACCGGCGTCGATCAACCCTATGAAGTGCCGGAAAATGCGGAACTCCATCTAATGGCCGGGAACAATGACGCCGACCAGCTCGCGAGTAAGGTTGTCGAGGCGTTGGTGCAGCGGAAAATTTTGTGACGCAAATCAGGTCGCGCACGCGCCGAACATTTCGCGTTTGGCTTTGATCGAAATCAATACCTAACGTCGCGGCGCCATTACCCTATACAAACTCATAAATATGAAATCGCGCGGCCCGTCATGGCGCGCAGCGCATGGTTATGGAGAGCGGCAAATGACGAATTGGCCGGAGTACACGAAAGAGCGGAACGCCCAATTGCGAAATTTGCGAACTGGAGCGCCCGACGTCATGAAGGCGTTTTCCAGTCTCGCGCAAGCCGCGCTGGCTCCCAAAGCGCTCGACGGCAAGGCCAAAGAATTGATCGCCCTCGCGATTGCGGTGGCGATCCACTGTGACGACTGCATCGGCTTCCACGTCAAGGCGGCGTTGGAGCATGGCGCCTCGCGCGATGAAGTTCTGGAGACGCTCGGCATGGCCGTCTACATGGGTGCTGGCCCATCGGTGATGTACGCCAATCACGCATTGGATGCGTTCGAGCAATTCAAGACTGCAACGGTTAAACCGGTCACCACCGCGGCCTGAGTTTGGGCGTGTCCTCATGAATTGAGGCTATCCGCCTGCCCCCGAAAGACATCGGGCAGCGCATCCACGTCGCTAGTTGGGTGCCCGTTTATGGGCACACGCCCCAGCTGAAAAATGAACGGTATGGTGATCGCCCCCTAAAAGGGGAGGCAAAGCGCCGGCATCAACTGCGCTCGTAGATGTCCTCGATGCGCTCGATGTCGTCTTCGCCGAGATAGCTGCCGGTCTGCACCTCGATCAATTCGAGTGGGATTTTTCCCTTGTTGGCCATGCGGTGGACGCTGCCGATCGGGATATAGACCGACTCGTTCTCGTGCACGGCCTGAATCGTGTCGCCGATGGTGACTTCGGCCGTGCCGTGCACCACCACCCAGTGCTCGGAGCGATGGCGGTGCTTCTGCAGCGACAGCACGCCGCCGGGGACAACGACGATGCGTTTGACCTGGAAGCGCTCGCCCATGTCAATCGACTCGTAATAGCCCCAGGGCCGTTGCACGCGCTTGTGGTCGGTCGCTTCGGACCGCTTGGCAGTCTTGAGCTTGGCCACCAGTTCGCGCACCTCCTGCGAACGGGCACGCGGCACCACCATCACCGCGTCCGACGTGCTCACCACCACCAGATCCTTGACGCCGACCGCGGTGACGAGCCGGCCGTCGGAGTGCAGCACGCAACCGGTAGCATCGAGCGTCACCGCCGGCCCATGCACGACATTGCCGGCCGCGTCGGGCGGCGTGATGTCGAACAGCGCATCCCAGCTGCCGATGTCCGACCAGCGGAAATCGCCCTCCACCACGGCGGCGCGATCGGTCTTCTCCATCACCGCATAGTCGATCGACTTCTGCGGGGCGCGCGCGAAAGCCTCCGGCTGGAGGCGCAGGAAGCCGAGGTCGGTCGTGGCCTTGGCGACCGCGGCCTCGATCGCTTCGGCGATCGCCGGCTCGAGCCTTGCCAGTTCGGACAGCAGCACATCGGCGCGGAACAGGAAGTTGCCGGAATTCCATAGATAGCCGTCGCGGACGTAGCGGGCGGCGGTGGCGGCATCCGGCTTCTCGACGAAGCTCTTGACGGTGCGCACGCCGCTCTTGTCGATGGTCTCGCCCGGCAGGATGTAGCCGTAACTGGTTTTGGGCTCGGTCGGCTTGATGCCGAATGTGACGATGCGCCCGGCCTCGGCGGCTTCGCGGCCGGCCAGGCAGGTGGCGCGGAACTGCGGTACGTCGAGGATGATGTGGTCGGCGGCGAGCGCCAGCACCACGGCATTTGGGTCGCGTTGGCGTGCGACCGCGGTGGCCGCCGCGATGGCGGCCGCCGAGTCGCGCCGCTGCGGCTCGATCACCACCGTCGCCTCGACGCCGACCTCCTCCGCCTGCCGGCGGGCGAAGAAATGGAAATTCGGGCCGGTGATGACGATGGGGGCCGCGAACATCGGGTCCTGCACGCGCCGCAGCGTCTCCTGATAGGTCGAATGGTCGCCGACCAAGGGTAGGAACTGCTTGGGCAGGGCGTCGCGCGAAACCGGCCAAAGCCGTGTTCCTGCGCCGCCGGCGAGGAGAATGGGGATGATGGGCGAGGGCATGGCTATGGCGGAACCGCTCGGGCCTCTATGTTTGGGGCGGGAATCGTCTTAAGGCAGTTCGACGTTACTGACTATCGCAATCGTCGCGCCCAGTCCAAGTCCATTCAATTTCAGCACTTTTGCGGCGGCACCAGGCGAATACACGGATGATCGAGCGAATCCTCACGGTCGGCGGGTACACGCTCTTGTCGCGGATCACCGGGTTCTTCCGCGATATCATGCTGGCGGCGATTTTGGGCGCCGGTCCGGCGGCCGACGCTTTTTTCGTGGCATTCCGGCTGCCGAATCATTTCCGCGCCATTTTCGCCGAGGGCGCCTTCAACGCGGCCTTTGTGCCGGCCTATGCCCGTATCCGCGAGCAAGATGGCAAGGCGAGCGCCGAAGTTTTCGCCGATCGGATTTTCACGCTGCTGCTGGCAAGTCAAATCGCGCTGCTTGCCGTGGCGTTGCTGTTCACGCCGACCGTCATCGACGTGCTGGCGCCGGGCTTCTCGCACGATCCCGGCCGCTTCTCGCTTGCGGTCGATCTCACCCGCATCACTTTTCCCTATCTGCTGCTGATCACGCTGGTTACGCTCTATGGCGGCATCCTCAATGCCTTGCAACGCTTCGCCGCCGCCTCCGCCGCATCGACCCTGCTCAATCTGGCGATGATGGCGACGCTTGCGGTCGCCGCGTTCTTTCCAACCGCGGGTCATGCCGCGGCCTGGGGCGTTTTGATCTCGGGCGTCCTGCAAGTCCTGCTGGTCGGCGGCGACACCTGGCGTGCAGGTGCCCTCACGACGTTGCGCTGGCCGGAGCTCGATCGCGACGTGCGGCGGTTTTTCCGCGCCTTGGGCCCGGCGACCGTCGGATCGATGGGCGTGCAGCTCGCGCTGTTCGCCGACACCATCATCGCGAGCTTCCTGCCAGCGGGCGCGCTGTCCGCGCTCTATTACGCCGACCGCATCGATCAGCTGCCGATCGGTGTCATCGGCATCGCCGCCGGCACCGTGATCTTGCCCGAAATGGCGCGCCGCCTCGCCGCCGGCGACGAAGCCGGCGCCTCGAGCGCGCAGAACCGCGCCATCGAATTCACGCTGCTGTTGTCGGTTCCCTGCCTCGTCGCCTTCTTCGTCATCCCCGAGCTCATCATGCGGGCGCTGTTCATGCGCGGCGCCTTCACTGCGGCCGATGCGGTTGCCGCCGGCCACACGCTGGTCGCTTACGCGTTCGGGCTGCTGCCTTTCGTGTTGATCCGCAGTACGGTCGCGACGTTTTTCGCGCGCGGCGACACTGCGACGCCGGTGAAGGCGGCGCTCATCGCCGCCGCCGTCAATATCGCGTTCAAGTTCCTGCTGATGGGGCCGCTGGCGCAGGTCGGCCTGGCGCTGGCGACCTCGATCGGCGCCTGGATCAATCTTGGCCTGGTGGTGTGGTTCGCGGTGCGCGCCGGCCACGTCCACATCGACGAGCGGCTGCGCCAATCGACCGTCAAGCTGGCGGCCGCCGGCCTCGCGCTAGCCGCGGCGTTGTGGCTATGTGAGGCGCCAGTCGCACATCTATTCGCGGGCTGGCACCGGTTAAGCGACGTCGCGACCCTTGCGCTGCTGGCGGCGATCGGCGGCGGCATCTATGGTGGCATCGTGTTGGCGTTGTTCGGCTCGCGCTGGCTTGCCGCTTTTCGCGCGCGGCGGCGCGGCTGAGGCAAGGTTCCCGCAAGCGGTCCTTGCCGATCATGCTCGGTGGACATAACTGCTGCCCGACGCTATGGGGACGGTCCGGGCTATTCGTGGTTGGCCGATATCGCAGGTATTCATGAATTTCGCGCGGGCAAATCCATCGTTTTCATTGATGCGTGGCGGCCGCGACATCGTCTTGCTGTGCGCGCTTGCAACTTTGGTCGCAAGTTGCGGCGAGGGGCAGAAGCAAGCCGGTGCACCGCCGCCGCCGCCGGTCACCGTCGCCAAGCCGGTCAAGCGAACCGTCACCGATTTCGACGAATATGTCGGCCGCTTCACTGCGATCAATTCGGTGGAGGTGCGCGCACGGGTCTCCGGCTATCTCGACGGCGTGCATTTCAAGGACGGACAGATCGTCAAACAGGGCGATCTGTTGTTCACCATCGACAAGCGGCCGTTCCAGAACACGCTCGACCAAGCGCGCGCCAATCTGGCGCAGGCCAAATCCAATCTCGCTTTCACGCAATCAGACTACACGCGCGGCCAGCAACTGGTGCGGGACAAGACCATCACCGACCAGACTTTCGAGCAGCGTGCGCAGGCCTTCCACAACGCAGAAGCCGCCGTGAGCAACAACGAGGCCGCGGTGCGCCAGGCCGAACTCGACATCGAATTCACCGAATTGCGCGCGCCGGTCAACGGCCGCATCGGCGACCGGCGGGTTTCGCCCGGCAACCTGGTGACCGGCGGCACCGCCGGCAACACGACGCTGCTTGCCACCATCGTGTCGACCGACCCGATCTACTTCGAATTCACCTTCGACGAGGCGTCGTTCCTGCGCTACGAGCGGATGTCGAACACCGGCAACGACATCGCCAGCCGCAGCGCCGGCGTGCAGGTCGCGCTCAAGCTGATTGACGAGCCCGAATTCACGCACGACGGGCACATGGATTTCGTCGACAACGTGATCGACCGCTCGACCGGCACTATCCGCGGTCGCGCGGTGTTCGCCAATCCCAACAATATTTTCACGCCCGGCATGTTCGCCCGCGTGCGGGTGCCGGGATCGCCGCCTTATGAGGCGTTGCTGGTGCCGGACGCGGCCATCGGCACCGAGCAGACGCGGAAATTCGTTCTCACCGTCAATGCCGACAACACAGTGGTACCCAAATATGTGACGCTGGCGCAGACGACCGGCGACAATTTGCGGGTGATCAAGAGCGGCGTGCGCCCCGACGACCGCATCATCGTGAACGGATTGATGCGGGTGCGACCGGGCCAGAAAGTCACGCCGCAGGAAGAGGGCAAGCCAGCCGCTACGCCGGCGCAAGGCCCGAGCGCGCCGCCGGCGCCGAAATAACCGCGGCCCAAACCGATGCGTATCTCGCATTTCTTCATCGACCGGCCGATCTTCGCCTCCGTGGTCTCGATCGTATTCGTGATCCTGGGCGGCGTCGCATTCGTGCGGCTGCCGGTCGCGCAATATCCGGAAATCGCGCCGCCGACCATCACGGTGTCCGGCCAGTATCCCGGCGCCAGCGCGGACGTCGTCGCCTCGACGGTGGTGACGCCGATCGAGCAGCAGATCAACGGCGTCGAGAACATGATCTATCTGTCGTCGAACTCGACGGCCGACGGACGATTCACGATCTCGGTCACCTTCGACATCGGCACCAATCTCGATATCGCGCAGGTGCAGGTGCAAAACCGCGTCGCCATCGCAGAGCCGCGCCTGCCGGCCGACGTGCGCAACATCGGCGTCACGGTGACCAAGAGCTCGCCCGATCTGATGATGGTCGTGCATCTCTACTCGCCCGACAATTCGCGCGACACGCTGTTCATTTCCAACTACGCCACGCTCGAAGTCACTGACGCGGTGACGCGTGTCGACGGCGTCGGTTCGCTCATTGTGTTCGGCGCCCGCGATTATGCGATGCGGATCTGGCTCGATCCCGACCGGTTGCAATCGG
Source organism: uncultured Alphaproteobacteria bacterium (assembly GCA_963739075.1). Lineage (GTDB taxonomy): Bacteria > Pseudomonadota > Alphaproteobacteria > Rhizobiales > Xanthobacteraceae > Pseudolabrys. The sequence continues at coordinate 252,212 of CAVTZC010000006.1, forward strand.
TCGGGCTGACCGCGGCCGACGTGGTGACCGCGCTGCAAGGGCAAAACGTGCAGGTGGCGTCCGGTGTGCTCGACCAGCCGCCGATGGACAAATCGGGCGCGTTTCAGATCTCGGTGCAAACGCAAGGGCGGCTGGCCGATCCGGATGAGTTCGGCAAGATCGTCGTCAAGCAGACGTCCACAGCGATCGTGCGGATAAAGGACATAGCAACCGTCGAACTCGCCGCGCAGGACTATTCGACCAATTCCTATCTCGATCGCGATCCCGCGATTGCCATCGGTATTTTCCAGCGGCCGGGTTCGAACGCGCTGTCGACCGCGCGGGCGATCGAGAAAACCATGGACGATCTCTCCAAGCGGTTTCCGCCGGGCCTGAAATACACCATCGTCTACAACCCGACGCAGTTCATCCAGCAATCGGTCGAAGCCGTCGAATCGACGATCGGCGAAGCCATCATCCTGGTGGTGCTGGTGGTCATCCTGTTCCTGCAAACCTGGCGCGCCGCGGTTATTCCGATCGTCGCCATTCCGATTTCGCTGGTCGGTACGTTCTTCGTAATGTCGCTGTTCGGCTTCACGCTCAATAACCTGTCGCTGTTCGGTCTCGTGCTCGCCATCGGCATCGTCGTCGATGATGCGATCGTCGTTGTCGAAAACGTCGAGCGCAACATCGAGGCGGGATTGAGCCCGCACGACGCGGCGGTCAAAAGCATGGACGAGGTGGGCGCCGCGCTGATCGCGATCGCGCTGGTGCTGTCATCGGTGTTCATCCCGTCGGCCTTCATTACCGGGATTTCGGGACAGTTCTACCGGCAATTCGCGCTCACCATCGCCGGCGCGACCGTCATATCGCTGATCGTTTCGCTGACCCTGTCGCCGGCGCTGTGCGCGCTGCTGCTCAAGCCGCACGCGGGCCCCGAGCACGATCGCTGGTGGAGCAAGCCGATCCACGGCTTCTTCCGCGGGTTCAACCGCTATTTCGACGCGCTGACGCGCGGCTACGGCTGGCTGTCGGCGCGCACGGTCCGCTTCGCCGTGTTGATGCTCGTGCTCTATGCCGGCGTCATCGCCTTCGGGCTCAATGAATTCCGCAAGACGCCGATCGGCTTCATCCCGCAGCTCGACCGCGGCTATCTCATCATCATCACGCAGCTGCCGCCCGCCGCATCGCTTGCGCGCACCGACGACGTCAACCGGCGCGCGGTCGAGATCGCGCTGAAGGTGCCCGGTGTCGCGCATGCGGTGAATATCGTGGGCTTTTCAGGCGCCACCTTTACCAATGCGCCGAATGCGGGTGCAATTTTCGTGACGCTCGATCCGTTCGAGGAGCGGGCGAAGGACCCGCGGCAATCCGCCGCCGCGATCCAGGGCCAGTTGTTCATGCGATTGCAGGCGATCAAGGACGGCTTGATCTTCGTGGCCGCGCCGCCGCCGGTCGCGGGCATCGGCAATGCCGGAGGTTTCCGCATGATGGTCGAAGACCGCGCCGGACGCGGGTCGCAGGCCTTGCAGAATGCGGTATACGCGATGATGGGTCGCGCGGCGCAAACGCCGGGGCTCACGCAGGTGTTCTCGCTGTTCGAGAACACCACGCCGCAGCTTTATCTCGACATCGACCGCGTCAAGGCGCAGCTGCTCGGCATCAACATTCCGGACGTGTTCGCCGCGCTGCAGATTTATCTCGGGTCGGCTTACGTGAACGACTTCAACCTGTTCGGCCGCACCTACCGCGTGGTCGCGCAGGCGCAGAGCGACTATCGAAAAGACACCGAGGATGTTTTGAAAATCCGCGTGCGCAACAGCAACGGCGATACGGTCCCGCTCGGTGCTTTCACCACCGTGCGCACCATCACCGGGCCGTACCGGGTGCCGCGCTACAACCTTTATCCGGCGGCCGAACTCGACGGCACGGCGGCGCCCGGCTACAGCCAAGGCCAGGCGATCAAGATCATGGAGCAGCTCGCGGCCGAAACGCTGCCGGATGGCTTCTCCTACGAATGGACCACGCTCGCATTCCAGCAATTGCGCGCCGGCAGCACCGCGATCTTCGCCTTCGTGCTGGCGGTGGTGTTCGTGTTCCTCGTTCTGGCCGCGCAATTCGAGAGCCTGACGCTGCCGTTGGCGGTGATCATGATCGTGCCGATGTGCCTGATCGCCTCCATCGTCGGCGTGGTGCTACGCGGGCAGGACAACAATATTCTCACCCAAGTCGGCTTCATCGTGCTGATCGGTCTCGCCGCAAAGAACGCCATCCTGATCGTGGAATTCGCCAAGCAGCTCGAGGACGCCGGGCGTGATCGTTTTGCCGCGGCGGTGGAGGCGGCGCATCTGCGGTTACGTCCGATCCTGATGACCTCGATGGCCTTCATCCTCGGCGTGACGCCGCTGGTCTGGGCGGTCGGTGCCGGCGCGGAACTGCGCCAGACGCTCGGCACGGCGGTGTTCTCCGGTATGATCGGCGTCACCGCCTTCGGCCTGATCTTCACACCGGTGTTCTACGTCGTCTCGCGCTGGTTCGCGCAGCGCTTCGCGCAGCGCCGTCAGCAATCGCAGCCGGTCAAGCAATGACAATGAAGTTCGGATTCGGGCAGGCGCTTACGCGGAAGGAAGACGACGCGCTGCTGCGCGGCGCCGGCTGCTACGTTGCCGATATCGCGCCCGCCGCTACGCTGCACGCGGTGATGCTGCGCTCGCCGCATGCGCATGCCCGCTTCAGCATCCACGATCTCGACCGCGTGCGCGCGATGCCGGGCGTGCGGCTGGTGCTCACCGCGGCAGAGGTGGCCGACCTCGGGCCGCTGCCGACGCCGGGCGTGATTCCCGGACCCGAGATCAAGGTTCCGGTCTATCCGATCCTGGCCAAGGACGTGGTGCGCCATGTCGGCGATGCCATAGCCTTCGTGGTCGCCGACAGGCTCTCCTCCGCAAAAGACGCCGCCGAGGCGATCTCGGTCGACTGGCAGCCGCTGCCGCATGTGATCGGCGCCATGGCCGCGCTCGCGGCGGGCGCGCCGCGCGTGTGGCCGGACCGGCTGGACAATCTCGCCTTCGAGACCGAACTGGGCGACGCCGTGGCCACACAGGCGGCATTCGCGCGGGCCGCGCGGACGGTCGCGTTGACGATCGTCAATCAGCGGCTGGTGACGAATTACATGGATACCCGCGGCGTGATCGCGGAATACGACGGCCAACGCTACACGCTCACGCTCGGCAGTCAGGGCAGCCACATCATCCGCGACATCATCTGCGGCCAAGTGCTCAAGCTGCCGTTGGATAAAATGCGTGTGATCACGCCCGACGTTGGCGGCGGTTTCGGCACCAAGCTGTTTCCTTATCGCGAATATGCGCTGGCGGCGGTCGCGGCCGCGCGGCTCGGCAAGCCTGTGAAATGGATTTGCAACCGCTCCGAACATTTTCTCGGCGACAGCCACGGGCGCGACAACATCTCCAGCGCGCGGCTGGCGCTCGACGACAAGGGGCGCTTTCTCGCGCTCGCGCTCGACATCGTCGCCGACATGGGCGCTTACCTCTCGTGCTACGCGCCTTACATTCCCTGGCTCGGCGCCGGCATGGCGACCGGCGCCTACGACATTCCTGCCGCGCATGTGCGGCTGCGCGCGGCCTATACCAACACCGTTCCGGTCGACGCCTATCGCGGCGCCGGGCGGCCGGAAGCTTCCTATCTGATCGAGCGGCTGGTCGATACGGCGGCGCGCGAGCTCGACATCGCCCCTGACTCTCTGCGGCGCAGGAATCTGATCAAGCCGAAAGCGCTGCCCTATACGACACCGACCGGAAAAATCTACGACTCCGGCGATTTTGCCGGCGCCCTGGCGCGCGCGCAGGAGATCGCCGACTGGAACGGCTTTAACAAACGCGCCGCCGCCTCCAAGCGCGCTGGCAAGCTGCTTGGCATCGGCATCGCCACCTACGTCGAGGCCTGTGGCAATAATGGACCGGAGACGGCCGTGGTGCGGCTCGAGCGCGACGGCGGCGTCACCGTGCTGATCGGCTCGCAGTCGACCGGGCAGGGCCACGCCACATCCTATGCGCAGCTTGTCGCCGAACGGCTCGACCTGCCGCCCGATAGCGTGCGTGTGGTGCAGGGCGATACGGATTTGATCGCGTCGGGCGCCGGCACCGGCGGCTCGAGCTCGATCCCGGTTGGCGGCGTCTCGGTCGACCGCGCATCTAAGACGCTGGCCGATCAGCTCAAGCAGCTGGCCGCCGACGCGCTCGAGGCCGCGCCCACCGATATGGAAATCGCCGGCGGAACAGTGCGGGTCGCCGGCACCGACCGTGCGATTTCTTTCGTTGACCTCGCCGCGCATCCGCAGGCGAAACCCGAACAACTGCGCGCGTCGAGCGAGTTCGGCACCGAGCAGCCGACATTCCCGAACGGCACCCACATCGCGGAAGTCGAGGTTGATCCCGACACCGGCGCCACCACGATTTTGAATTACGTCGTGGTGGACGATTTCGGCGCCACGCTCAATCCGCTGCTGCTGGCGGGCCAGGTGCATGGTGGCGCCGTGCAGGGCATCGGCCAGGCGCTGATGGAGGATACCGTCTACGATCCGGCGTCGGGGCAATTGCTCAGCGCAAGTTTCATGGACTACGCCATGCCGCGCGCGGCGGACGCGCCATCCTTCGTGTTCGAAACGCGCAACGTGCCGTGCAAGAACAATCCTCTCGGCGTCAAAGGCGCTGGCGAGGCGGGCGCCATCGGCTCCTGCCCGGCGCTGATCAACGCGATCCTCGATGCGCTTTGGCGGAACTATCGCATCCGCGCCATCGACATGCCGGCGACCCCGCAGCGGGTCTGGGCCGCGATTGCTGCGGCGCGAAAAGGCAAATCGGCTTAATGGCTTAGTTGATCACGAATTTGTGATAACGGCAGGCAATAGAGGGATCGCGCGCGGCCATTTGCGGCCGGTGGAAGGAATAACGCTGCCGCGCTAGGGTTTTCCGGAGGCAGTCATTCACCTGGACGAAAGTGGAACGCGATGTTCACTCGTACGATCCTTGCCGCCCTGGCGGTTGCAATCAGCATCGGAACCGTCACGGCCCAACAGGATCCCGTGACCACGCGCGAAAATCTGATGAAGGAAAACGACAAGCATGCCGTCGTTGTCGTCCAGATGATGCGCGGGCGGCGGCCGTTCGATGCCGCCGCGGTCGATGCCGCCTTCGCGCAATGGTCCGACACGGCGCAGAAGCTGCCGAGCCTGTTCCCGGACAATTCCAAGACCGGCGGCGACAATCGGGCGTCACCGAAGATTTGGCTGAACAAAAAGGATTTCGACGCTAAAGCCGCGGCCTTCGCCAAGGCCGCGGCGGAAAACCGCGAGAAGGCAAAATCGTCGCTCGAAGGGGTGCGGGCGGCGATACCGGTCGTCGGCAAGGCCTGCGACGACTGCCATAAAGATTATCGCCTGGGGAAGGACTAGCGTTTGCCAACCTTCACGCGCTGCGCCGGCGCGACAGCATCGCGTCGGCATTTTGATTCCGGTATGACAGGCAGCCTGCGTGGCCGGGGGACGTGATGATTCGGAGGCTGATTTTGCTGGCGGCCGTCGCCGCCGTGCTGGGGCTTGCAGCGTTCTGGTTCTTGACCATACCCGCGACAGTGCCGGCGAGCGCGCTTCCCTCTCATACGCCCGATCTCGCCAACGGCAAGGAGATGTTCTACGCTGGCGGCTGCGCGTCCTGCCATGCGGTGCCGAAGCAGCCGGACATGACCAGGCTCGGCGGCGGGCTGGCGCTGACATCAGCGTTCGGCACTTTCTACGTCCCCAATATTTCCTCCGACCCGAAGGACGGCATCGGCGGCTGGAGCGAGGCGCAATTCCTGACCGCCATGACCAAGGGAACGTCGCCTTCCGGCGAGCATCTCTATCCGGCCTTCCCCTACACGTCATATCAGCACATGCGGTTCAACGACCTGCGCGATTTGTTCGCCTACCTGAAGACGCTGCCGCCGGTCGCCGGCCGCGTGCGCGACCACGACCTGCCGTTTCCGTTCAACATCCGGCGCACGCTTGGCCTGTGGAAGCTGTTGTATCTCGACGGCACGCCGTTTACGCCCGATCCATCGAAGTCGGTGCAATGGAACCGCGGCGCCTACCTCGTCAACGGTCCCGGCCATTGCGCGGAATGTCACTCGCCGCGCAACGCGCTCGGCGGCGTGATCGCGGGCTTGCGCTTCACCGGCGGGCCGAGCCCGGACGGGCAGGGCGGCGTGCCCAACATCACCCAATACAAGCTCAAGGGCTGGTCGGAGCAAGACATCGCCGACACGCTTGAGGACGGCATGACGCCCGATGCCGATCGAGTCGGCGGCAACATGATCGAGGTGGTGCGCAATACGTCGCAACTGACCGAGGCGGATCGCATGGCGATCGCCGCCTATATCAAGTCGTTGCCGGCGGTCGAAGGATTAAAGCGGGCGCCGACAAAATAGCCGCCTGGCCCGTGGGACAAGTCCGGTCATCGCGGCTATGTAGTCTTCGATGAATCTATTCAAAGCCATCGGCTTCAAGCTGATCTCCGCGCTTTTATTCGCCGCTCTATCGGCATTCGTGCGCCAGTTGGGCGACGTGGTGCCGGTCGGCCAGCTCGTGTTCTTCCGTAGCGCCTGCGCGATCCCGCCGGTGTTGTTGATCTATGCCTTGCGCGGCGAGCTGGCGAGCGCGGTCTACACCCGCCGCCCGCTCGGCCAGCTCGGGCGCGGAGCGCTCAGCGTCGGCGGCATGTTCACCAATTTCTTCGCGCTGGCACGGCTGCCGCTGGCGGACGCCACCGCGATTTCCTTCGCCTCGCCGCTGATCACGGTGGCTTTGGCGGCGGTCATTCTGAAAGAGCACGTGAGGGTCTATCGCTGGACCGCGGTGCTGGTCGGATTTAGCGGCGTGATTGTGATGTTGATTCCGCATTTTGACGTCAAGCACTACGCCGCGGCCGGCGCGGCAGTGGGACGATCGGCTCGATGTTTGCGCTGTTTTCCGCCTTTTGCAACGCGGGCACCGTAATCCAGACCCGGCGGCTCACGCAGAGCGAAACCACCTCGTCTATCGTGTTTTATTTTTCGCTGGTCACCGCACTGGCCGGTGTGGTGACGCTGCCGTTTGGCTGGCACACGCCGACCGGCTCCGAGCTCCTCATGCTGGTATCGATGGGCATCTTCGGCGGCGTCGCGCATATTTTTCTCACCGAAAGCTATCGCCATGCCACCGCCTCGGTGGTGGCTCCGTTCGACTATTCCTCGATGCTGTGGGCGCTGTTGCTCGGCTACTGGGTGTTCGGCGAATTGCCGAGCGCGCTGGTCTATGTCGGCGGCGCTATCGTTGCCGGCGCCGGCCTGTTCGTGATCTGGCGCGAGCGAGCGCTCGGCTTGCAACGCGCGCGCGAAGCAGAAGGGCCGCGCCGGCCGGAGATTTAAGGCGCCAAGCGGATGTTTTTTCAGGCGACGTTAGACTTGGGCGTATCCGCCGCCCGCTGCAAAATCATAGCGCTCACGGAGTCCAGAATTTTGCCGACGGCAGCGCGCCGATAAGCCCAACGCTCATCCGCCTCCGGCGGATTGACAACCATCGTCGCGTTGGCCTCGAACAGCAACACATCGCCGGCCGGGCTGAGGCCAAAGTCGATACCGGCGTAGTCGAGAGCAAGCTCGCGCGCGATCCGCTCGAGCGCCGAGAACGCTTTTTGACCAAGGACCACCGGCATGTCGGCGAGGAACGCGGCTTCTTCGCTGCGATAATCCGGACGGTCGGTCATGTCGGCGGTGAAATAATGCACCTTCCATTGCCGGGAAATCGCGAGGTGCATCGGGTAGATGCGGCCGTCGACGATCATCACGCGGTATTTTCGCGCATTGCCGTCGTGACTGCGCGCGTCGAGATATTCGATCGCCAGCAGGTCGTCGCCCGGAAGGCGGCCCGCCGCCGCGGCCAATTCGCTCGCGGATTCGACCAGAAGGAAATTGTGCCCGGTATGGAACCCCGGCGAGCGCAAGAGCAGCGGGAACGTGAAGCCGTGACCGCAAATCGCGTCGGCGCCGCCCGGCCCGCTGAGCGTGGCGCGCGGCATTGCGTGTATCCGCGGCGTCACCACGCCCCGCAGTGCGCGGAAGCGTTGCGCAACGGCGATGCGGCCCGTTTTGGATACCGTCGATGGGTCGTTGATGACCGGCGCACGCGTCTTCTTGATCAGCCGCGCCGCGGCGGCAAGCGCAGTCGGACAGAGGTCGGCGTCGCCGATCGCATTGAAGACCACGCGATGCGCCGGCAACGGGAGCGACGGATCGAGAAAGTCCGCGACGATCACCGATGTCATGAAAATCCGGTCGTCAAGGAATGAGGCGGTCGGAATGTTGCCGCTGCCCGATGACACCAGGAGGAGCGCCGGTACCGGCGGTTTGCTGCCGCGATAAGGCAACGACGTCATGGAGCAATCGGCAAAGCCCTTCTGGAAATGCGATTGTGCGCTGCGGCGGTCGCCGAGTCCCGACAATACCGCGCCGAGTCCTTGATGCGCCTGCGGATGCTCCGGGTTGAGCCGCAGGGCGGCTTCGTAATGCTTGCGCGCGCCGGCGAGATCGCCGCCGCGCAGCAGCAAGTTGGCCAGATTCACGTGCCCCATCGGCTTAGCCGGATGATGGGCGATCGCCTCCGAGTAGACGCGGCAGGCCGCCGCGATCAATCCCATCGACGTCAGACAGTTGCCGAACTCATTGAGCGCGCTGAAATGGGTCGGCGTGCGCAGCAGGATTTCGACAAAGGCTCGCTGGGCTTCGACCCGCCGGTCCAGGGCGCTCAGCAGTGCCGCATGCTCGATTTGCAATTCGATCGTCGCGCGGCTGCTCGCGAGTTCGCGCTCAAGGGTACGGAGTCTTCTTCCTGCACCGCGCGCGGTGCCCAACTGTCGTCGCTCATGATGCCCGTGAACTTGCCAGCCGGCCAGAGCAGGCCACAGGAGCGTTAACAGTCGGTTAACCATGTAAGACGCTGAAATTGCGAGCGACTGCGCGTTGCGCCGTTCGCCGCTGGCGTTCCGCCGCGCCCTAGCCCTTGAACGCCTTGAACGTGATGATCGTGTAAGTGTCCTTGATGCCGGGCAGGCACTGGACCTTCTCGTTGACGAAGTGACCGATATCGGTGCCCGCATCCACGTAGAACTTGACCAACAGGTCGTAGTCGCCGGCGGTCGAGTATATCTCGGAGGCGATTTCGACTTCGGCCAGCTCGTTGGCCACCTGATAGGACTTGCCGAGCTCGCATTTGATTTGGACGAAGAAGGGGGTCATCACGCGCCTCCGTACCCCTGAGCGGGATGCCGCAATCCAGCAAAAACACGGCTCACATGCAAGGCGCTCAAGCCCCGCAGGCTTGCCTTGCTTGGCCGCGCGGAATAGGTAGTTATCAGCAATCTCGTGGGGTGTCCGGCATCGCCGGACTGAGAGGCCGATCCGAGGCCAACCCAACGAACCTGATCCGGGTCATGCCGGCGGAGGGAGATGAGATGCGCCATTCCGGACCGGCAACGCGCGACGATGTGGCGCAATGCGCGGCCGCGCTGATCGAGCGCTTGCGCGCGCGCTCGCCGCGCGTCCACTGCATCACCAACGCGGTGGCGCAGAATTTCACCGCCAATGTGCTGCTCGCGGCTGGCGCGGTCCCATCAATGACGCTGTCGGTGGAGGAGATCGGCCCGTTCGTTGCCGGCGCGAATGCGCTGCTGGTCAATCTCGGCACGTTCGATCGTGAGCGCCGCGAGGCCACGGTGATCGCGGTGGAAACCGCGACGCGGCAGAATCTCCCTTGGGTGCTCGATCCGGTATTTATCGACCGCAGTAGCCCGCGCGCGGCCTTCGCCCGCGCGCTGCTCGCGCGCGCCCCGAAAGCGGTGCGGCTCAACGCCGCGGAATTCACAGCATTGTCGAGCAATGAGCCGACCCGCGACTCGCTGACAGCCTACGCGTGCGCCACAAACACTGTGATCGGGCTGTCGGGCGCGACCGACCTGATCGGCGACGGCGAGCGGCTTGCGGCCATCGCCAACGGCCACGCCTTGATGGCCAAAGTGACCGCCATGGGCTGCGCCGCCTCAGCGCTGGTCGCGGCCTGCCTCGGCGTCGAACCGGATGCATGGCTCGCCACCGCGGCCGCGCTGACGATCGCCGGCGTTGCCGGCGAATTGGCGGCTGAAAAGGCCACCGGCCCCGGCAGCTTTGCGGTGGCATTCGTCGATACGCTGTTCAATGTCGGTGGGCCGACGCTCGTCGCACGGGCAAAGGTGAGCTGATGGACGTCGATCTCCGGCTTTATGCGCTTGTCGATCCCGCCGTGGCCGGCGGCCGCACTCTGACCGATCTTGCCGCGCTGATCGCCGGCAGGGCTACGCTGGTGCAGCTGCGCGACAAGCACGGGTCGACCCGCGCCATGGTGGACGAAGCACGCGCTTTGCGCGGCGCGCTTGAGCCGGCCGGCGTGCCCCTGCTGATCAATGACCGCGTCGACGTCGCACTCGCCGCGGAAGCCGATGGCGTCCATATCGGCCAGAACGACATGTCGGCCGCCGACGCGCGGCTGCTGCTCGGCCGCACCGCCATTATCGGGCTGAGCTTGAGCACGGTGCAGCAGGCGCAGGCGGCCCCGCTCGACCTGCTCGACTATGTCGGCATTGGCGCGGTCTTCGCCACCGGCTCGAAGGATGATGCCACGGCGCCGATCGGGGTGTCCGGCCTGCGCGACATCGTGCAGACGGTGCGCGCGCGCAAGCCGGGATTTCCGATCTGCGCCATCTCCGGGATCAACGCGGGCAATGCCGCCGAGACGATCGCGGCCGGCGCCGACGGGGTCGCGGTCATTTCGGCGCTCTCGCTCGCGGCCGATCCGGCGAAAGCCGCGCAAGATTTGCGCGCGGTGGTGGACGGCGCGCTCAGACGACGAGGGCCGCCATGACAGCGATCGCGCTCACCATTGCCGGCTCGGATCCAAGCGGCGGCGCTGGCATCCAGGCGGATCTGAAAACCTTTGCGGCGCTCGGCGCTTACGGCGCCAGCGTCATTACGGCGCTGACCGCGCAGAATACGCGCGGCGTGGCCGCCATCTACGACGTGCCGGCCGGTTTTATCAGCGCCCAGATCGACACAATCTTTTCCGATCTCGCGGTCGATGCGGTGAAGATCGGCATGCTGTTTCGGCCGGCGACAGTCGAGGCGGCGGCGGACGGGCTTGCGCGTCACCGCGCGCGCAACGTTGTGCTCGACCCGGTGACGATCGCGAGCTCCGGCGACAGTCTGCTGAGCGGCGGCGTGATCGAGGTGTTGCGCAGCAAGCTCATTCCGCGCGTGCTGATGGTGACACCCAATCTGCCGGAAGCCGCGGCGCTGACCGGCGCCGACCTGGCCCGCAACGAAGTGGAAATGGAAGCGCAGGCGCGCGAGATCCTGGCGCTCGGCGCCCGCTATGTGCTGATGAAGGGCGGACACGGCGAGGGCGATCACAGCGTCGACCTGCTGGTCGGGCAGGGCGAGGTCGTCCGCATGTCGGCCAAGCGCATCGCCACCAAGAATACCCACGGCACCGGCTGCACGCTGTCGTCGGCAATCGCCGCCGGGCTGGCCAGGGGCCGCGACGTCGTCGCCGCGACCCATGACGCCAAAGCTTACGTCACCGCGGCCATCGCCTACGCCGACGAACTGAAGGTCGGCCACGGCCCTGGGCCGCTGCATCATTTTTATCAACATTGGAGCAAGCCATGACGACGCGACGTCAGTTCACCATCGCGGCAGGCGCGAGCGCGGCCGGTCTTTTGACGGCGCCGGCCATCGTACGCGCCGACACGCTGAAGTGGCGCATGGTCACGTCGTGGCCGAAGCGGTTGCCGGGGCCCGGCATGTCGGCCGAGCGCATCGCAAGCCGCATCCGCACGCTGTCGGGCGGCCGCATCGACATCACGGTCTATTCCGCTGGCGAAGTAGTGCCGGCGTTCGAGGTGCTGGGCGCGGTCGGCAACGGCGTCGCCGATATGGGCCATACCGCGGCGTTCTACTGGCAGGGCAAGATGCCGGCGGCGGCCTACTTCACCACCGTGCCGTTCGGGCTGACGCCGTCCGAGCACGTGGCCTGGATAGAGGCCGGGGGCGGGCAGGCGTTATGGGACGAACTCTATGCACCGTTCGGCGTGAAGCCGTTTATGGGCGGCAACACCGGCGTCTGCATGGGCGGCTGGTTCCGCCATGAGCTCAAGAGCGCCGCCGACCTGCGCGGGCTGAAGCTGCGCTCGCTGGGCTTAGGCGGCGAGGTCTATCGCCGGCTCGGGGCAACGCCGCAGACCACGCCGCCGGCGGAAATCCTCACCAGCCTGCAATCGGGCGTGCTCGACGGCGCCGAATTCGTCGGGCCGGGCACCGACATCGCACTCGGGCTCTACCGCGTTGCGCCGTATTACTACTATCCCGGCTTCAACAAGCCGAACGGCACCGGCGAGTGCATCGTCGCGCTGAAAGTGTGGAACGCGCTCTCCGCCGAATTGCGGGCCATCGTCGCGCATGCCTGCGCCGCGGAGGCGAATTACGCGCTGGCCGAGATGGAGCGGCTCAACGCGCAGGCGCTGGAGGCGCTGGTGAAGGATCACGGCGTGAAGCTCGCTGCTTTCCCTGACGATCTGGTCGCCGCGGCGCGCCGAGGGGCCGAAACCGTGCTGACCGGCATTGCCATCCGCGGCGACATCACCGGCAAGATCTCCGGCTCCTACGACGCCTTCCGCGAGCGCAGCGCGCCGTGGTCGCGGGTGTCGATCGAGGCGGTGCTGCGGGCGAGGGGGGTGTGATTGGCATGCCTGGAATGCCGGTTGCCGGTTGAAGATCGTCGCCGTCTTTGCTAGCGCCTTGTCCGCCATCCCGCCTGTCAGCCGGCCGTTCCTAAAAGGTCATCGTCACCCCCATGCGTATTGCAGCCATCAACAGCCCGCAGGGCAAGGTTTTCGGCGCCGTCGAGGGCGACAGCTTCCGCCCGTTTTCGGTCGGCGGCGGCGCGCTGCGCGACCTGCGCCACGTCATCAGGCTCATCGCCGCCGGTACGCCGCCGGACTACGGCGAGCCGGTCGTGCTCGCCCGCGCCAAGCTCGCGGCGCCGGTCGGGCCGCTCACCAAGAACGTGATCTGCGTCGGTAAGAATTATTACGACCACGCCCGCGAATTCGCGCAGAGCGGTGTCGACCAGTCGGGCGACAAGCAGGACGTGCCGGCCGATCCGGTGATCTTCACTAAGTCCACCACCTCGCTCGCCGATCCGGGGCAGAAGATTTCCGCCGCCTTGGACTCGACCCATACGGTCGACTACGAAGGCGAATTCGGCGTGGTGATCGGCCGCCATGCCAAGAACGTCAAACGCGAAGACGCGCTCGATTATGTGTTCGGCTACACCATCGTCAACGACCTGACCGCGCGCGCCGTGCAGCAGCGCCACAAGCAATGGTTCCTCGGCAAGAGCCTGGACGGCTTCTGCCCGGTCGGGCCGTATCTCGTGACGCGCGACGAATTCGGCGTGCCGGCCGAGCAGGAACTCACGACCTATGTGAACGACGAGCGCCGGCAGTCCGCCAAGCTCAAGGACATGATTTTCGACGTGCCGAGCTTCATCGAAACGGTCACCGCCTACGTCCCGCTGGAGCCGGGCGACCTGTTGGCCACCGGCACGCCGGCCGGGGTCGGCATCGGCTTTGATCCGCCGCGCTATTTGCAACCCGGGGACGTGGTGCGCATCGCGATTTCAGGGCTAGGCGAGCTCACTAACCTGGTAGTCTGAAGCGCCGATACCGCTTATAAAGGCGCCGGCAAACAAGGAATTTTGGCCCGTTCTTGCGAAATATCAATGTCAGGCGCGGCGAAAGCGGTCTTGTGAGCGTGATCGTTTGAACCCGCCCGGCCGGGAAAAACGCCCCAAATTCACCCCACCTGGCAATGCAAGAGGAGTAACGGATGGCAAACCCCACCCCCTGGAAAACCAACGATTGGTTCGTCAGCGAATGGAACTACGCGCCTGAAGTCACCAAGGACTTCAAGTTCGCCAAGAACATCAAGATCCACGACGTCACGCTGCGCGACGGCGAACAGCAGACCGGAATCATCCTCTCCAAGGACGAGAAAATCCGCATCGCCGAGGCGCTGGCGGAAGCTGGCGTGCACCGCATCGAAGCAGGCATGCCGATCGTCTCGCCGTCCGATAACGCGGCGATCAAGGAGATCGTCAAGCGTAACCTCGGGCCACAGATTTTCTCCTTCTGCCGCTGCATGAAGGAAGACGTGCAACGCGCCATCGACACCGGCGTCAACGGCGTCGTCATGGAAATCCCGTCGTCCAAGCACATGGTGGACCTCGCCTACCGCTGGCCGATGGAAAAGGCGATCGAGACCTCGATCGAGGCGACCGCCTTCGCGCACAAGAACGGTCTCGAGGTGGTGTTCTTCCCGATCGACTTTTCGCGCGCCGAGCTCAAATGGGCCATCGACCTGATCGAGAAGGTCGGCAAGGAAGGCCACATGGACGCGCTCGCGCTGGTCGACACCTTCGGCGTGCTGTCGCCCCACGCGATGAAGTACTTCGTCACCGAGGTGCAGAAGCGCATTCCGAAGCGTCTGGAAGCGCACTTCCACCAGGACTTCGGCATGGGCGTCGCCAACACCATCATGGCGTTGTCGCTCGGCGTCGAGGTGATGCATACCACCGTGCTCGGCATCGGCGAACGCTCCGGCAACGCGCCGATGGAAGAAATCGTGATGGCGCTCAAGACCATGTACGGCGTCGACGTCGGCATCGACACCACCAAGCTCACGCCGCTCGCCAATCTGGTGCAGCGCCTGACCGGCGTAGTGGTGCCGACCAACAAGGCGATCGTCGGCTCCGGCCTCTACCAGATCGAGTCCGGTATCATCGCGTCGTGGTTCAAGAACTGCGGCGACAAGAACGCCACCGAACTGTTCCCGATCCGCTGGAGCGCGGTCGGCCAGCCGCCGGCGGAAGTGGTGATGGGCAAGGGCTCGGGCATCGACTCGGTCAACATGTGGCTGCAGGATGTCGGCATGCAGGTGTCGGAAGAGGACGCCATGAAGGTCCTGCAGGCGACCAAGCTGTACTCGCTGAAGAACAAGAAGATGCTCTCGCACGCCGAGTTCCGCGATCTCGCCCGCAGCGTGCTGGGCAAGATGCAAGCGCAGGCGGCGGAGTAAGGCTTACGCGCTAACGGCTAACGACGAAGCCCCGGGCTCAACGCCCGGGGCTTTTTTCATGCGCGGAATTTCAAGTGCAGCTTGCGAGCGCGTCATCAATCCATCTTAATGTTCGCCGACTTCACCACCTTTTCCCACTTGTCGGAATCCTTCTTGATCAGCGCGGTGAACTGCTCGCCGGGCAGCGTCATCACCACCAGTTGCTGATCGGTGAATATTTTGACCGCCTCCGGGTCTTTCATCACCGCAAGGATTTCCTTGGTCAGGCGGTCGACGATCGGCTTGGGCACGCCGGCGGGCAGGATAATGCCGACCCACGGCGCCATGTCGAAGCCGGGGATCGTCTCGCTGATCGCCGGAACGTCGGGCAGATCCGGCATGCGCTTGGGTTCCATGACCGCGAGCGCCACGATCTTCTTCTCCTTCACGTAAGGCCACAGCGTCGACACGTTGTTGAACGACATCTGCACCTCGCCGGCGATCAGTCCGAGCGACGACGGTCCGGTGCCCTTGTAGGGAACGTGCACGAGCTTGATGCCGGCCGCCTGCGCGAACAGCTCCGCCTCGAGATGACTGAAATTGCCGACGCCGGCGGAGGCGTAGTTGAGCGTGCCGGGCTTCTCCTTGGCGAGCTTGATCAGCTCGGCCACGCTGTGCACGGGCAGTGACGGATGCACCGCCAGCAGCGAGGGCAGGCGGATCACCGACGTCACGTGGATGAAGTCCTTCATCGGGCTGTAGGGCAGATTCTTGTAGACCCACGGATTGACCGTCATCGGCGAGTCCGACGTCATCGCCATGGTGTAGCCGTCGGGCGGCGATTGCTTGAGCGCCTGCAGGCCAACCTGGCCGTTGGCGCCGCCGCGGTTTTCGACGATGATCGTCTGGTGCAAACGCTCCGATAGATATTTCGCGACGATGCGGGCGACCACGTCGGTGCCGCCGCCGGCCGGATAAGGCACGATCATGCGGATCGTTCCGCGCTGTCGGCCATTCTTGTGCAAGCGATGGCGCCGATGCGAGGGCCAACAGGCCGATGGCGGCCACGATTGCAGGTGCCAATTTTCTCAATTTCGCCTCCCTGGTTTTCCAACAGTTCGATTGCGCTTTATCCGATGTCTAGTCGTCGTTCGGGCCGCTACCAACCATGCGGTTCGGTGTCGAACAGCCCGAGCGTCTCGAGCGTGCGTCTGAGTTCGTTTTTCCGCTCCGCCGAGACGCGGGCGGTTCGGCAGCCGCGGCGAGCCCACCGGCCGCCCCATGATTTCCCACATCGCCTTGGTCGGCGCCGGATATTCGACCTTAGCGATCTGATAGAGCTCGGAAAATTTGTATTGCAGCTTGAGCGCGTCCTTCAGCTGTCCGCTGGTGGTCGCGCCGTATAGCGCTTGGACAAATCGCGGCGCGATACCGCCGAAGATCGACATGCAGGCGGTGCCGCCAAGTGTCAGGCTGGGAACGATCCACTCCGTGCCGACGAACAGGCTAAAATCCGACCGGACTGTTTTGGCCGCGCGTCCGAGCTCGAGATATTTTTCCCAGTTGTGACTGGCCTCTTTGAGGCCGATGAATTTGGGAAAGCGCTGCATCAAAGCGGTGAGCGTCGATGGCGCGATGCCGACGCCGTCCATGATGGTGGGCGAGTTATAGGCAATGAACGGCAGTTCGGTCGCCGCTATGATTGCTGAGAAGTGGTCGAACAGCGCTTCCTGCGACGGCTTCCAATAATACGGCGCGATCGCCATCACGCAGTCGGCGCCGACTTGTTCCGCATGGCGCGCGAGGTCGACCGCCTGGTCGGTGCCCGGCGTGCTGACATGGACGATGATCGGCACGCGGCCGGCGGCCACCTCGACCGCGGCTTTGACAAGCAATTTGCGCTCGTCGAGCGTCAGATTGAGAGACTCGGCGAGGTGCAGATTGATGCAAAGCGACGACGCGTTGTGACGCAGGAGGAATTCGATCACGCGACCGAACGTGTCGAGATCGACCTTATTCGCCGGAAGTGAAGGGTGTGACCGGAACGTGGATGATGCCCGGGGAACGGCCGGTAAGGGCTTGCGTTGCGCCATGCTGGCGATGCCTCAATTCACTTTTTGCCACGCATCATCGTCGCAACACAGCAGCAGCCACCTCGACCAAGGTCAAGCAAACATTTCATGCGGGAAATGGCAGTATGTGCGGTGGCGTGTGCGATGCAGCAAGCGGGCGCAGGATTTGAATCGAAGCGTGGCGCAATTTGCGGCAAGTTTCACGCCTTGAACGGCACCACCTTCTGTTTTTGCTTGCCTAATCCCTCGATGCCGAGTTCGACCACGTCGCCGGCTTTCAGATAGACCGGCGCTGGCTTCATGCCGAAGGCGACGCCGGGCGGCGTGCCGGTGGCGATCACGTCGCCCGGCTCGAGCACGAATATTTGCGAGCAGTACCAGACCAGGTGCGCCACATCGAACACCATGGTCTTGGTGCTGCCGTGCTGGCGCTTCTCGCCGTTGACGTTTGTCCACATCGTGAGATTCTGCGGGTCCTTGATTTCATCCTTGCTGACGAACCAGGGCCCGAGCGGGCCGAAGGTCTCGGCGCCCTTGCCCTTGCAGATGGTCTGCCCGTGTTCCATCTGGAACGCGCGCTCCGACACGTCATTGGCCAGGCAATAGCCGGCAATCGCGTCCATCGCCTTGTCTCTCGCCAGATAACGCGCGCGCTTACCGATTACGATTGCGAGCTCGCACTCGTAATCGAGCTTGGTCGAGCCCTTCGGGATCATGGTGTTGTCATTCGGCCCGCAGATGCAGGACGGCGCCTTGTTGAACACCACCGGTTCGGTCGGCACCGGCACGCCGGATTCCGCCGCGTGGTCGGCATAGTTGAGGCCGATGGCGATGTAGTTGCGCACATGGCCGACGCAGGGGCCAAGGCGCGGCCGGCCGCCGACGACTTTGAGGCGCTTGAGGTTGGTCTTCTTGATCTTGGCGAGACCGCCGGCGGCCAGCATCTCGCCGTCGATATCCTTCACCACGCGCGACAGGTCGCGGATCTTGCCGTCGGCGTCGATGATGCCGGGCTTCTCGCGGCCGGGCGCGCCATAGCGGACGAGCTTCATGTGGGCATTTCTCCCTGGGGCGTTGGTTTTTTGGACGGAATGTAACGGCGGGTCGGGGTGGATCATGCGATGGAGAGGGGTCGGGAGCAACTGGTGTTTTTTCCATACGCCGTAGCCTCTCGATCGGCCGCGGAGTAGGGGTCCCGCCGGCGCGGGAGCGGCCTACGTAAAAATCCTGAAGTCGGTTCCGAACGGCGCACACCTTGTTTTAAGGGTGCCTTTGATAAACCGATATGCGGGAGCGACCGGTGTGGGAGTTATCGATGTCAAAGATCTTGCGGTTTCTGAAGAATGAATTGGGCGCGACCGCGATCGAATATGGCCTGATTGCCGCAGGTATTTCCGTTGCGATCATTGCGGTCGTCAACGGCCTCGGCACGCAGCTCAACGCGACATTCACGTCCGCCTCGACGCAGCTCAAGTAAGACGCCACTCCACACCTCTGAACGAAGCGAAGGGGCCGCCCGGTTGGCGGCCTCTTCTTTTTCTCGAGTGAAAAATCTCGCCCAATGCTATGCGGGACCGGTCGCTCAGCTTCATGAGTCGCGCCGCGTGTGCGGACCAGCACGGCGCTTTGCGTCCGCCTGCAACTCATTCGCCAGCGCGACGCTTTCGCGCGCGTCCACGGCGTTGTCCTCTTGCGCCCCGCATGCCGGAAATGGCGTGTCCGGCAACAGCAGCTGCCAGATCTGTTTTATATCGTCGCCGGGCTTGCAGGGACGGTTGGCCATGACGCAACTATGGCGGCAAGCGTTACGCCGCACCAGAGGCGCGTGCGCCGACCTCATATGTCGAGATGGAGCGCGAGCGCAGGGCGGACGAACTGGCCATTACGGGCGCAAATTCGCTCGTCGCGACCGGATGTATGTCAGCGCCACGCCGTAGAGCAGAAGGAGCCCGGGGAAGACCCACATCCAATTCTGCACAGAAAGGCCAAATAAGGAGCAGTCGCTGAGAAGCCAATGCAGCACGATGCCGACGTGTCCCGGGGTAATGATCAAGTTGCATTTTAGGCCTTGCCGCCGGTCCCGTTCCGTAAATTACAGATAAAATGTGCGGGTCGTTGCGGAAAATTCGTGGCCGCGCCGCGCCAAGGTTAGCAAATGCTAACGGAAACATTCGCATTTAGACGATCAGTTTCACCGTCGGCTAAACCGCGGGGGCGTATGATACCAGCGTTGGTCAAACCGTCTGATCGCATATCGGCAGGGTTGCGTAGGAGCGCACAAATGCCGGTAGCGGCGGAGGATGTCATGGAGGAGAGACGCAAAGCTCAGCGTCACCGAACGCTGAAAGTGGGGACGATCAATTTCAATCGCGCCGGCGGTGTCGACTGCCGCGTGCGTAATTTGTCGCCCGCCGGCGCCTGCCTGGAAGTGGCGAGCCAGATCGGCATTCCGAACGATTTCGTGCTGGTGGTCGAGACCGATCACGTGAAGGCGCCATGCCATGTGATCTGGCGAACCGCCACCCGCCTAGGCGTGGCGTTCAATGGCTAAGGCGGCGTCTGTTTGCGCAGGACCGTACGGCAAGGTGCGCGGTTAAGCGCGCAGATAGCGGCCGGACGCCGAACAGCTGCTCGTTTGGACATATAAGTATCTGATTCAACGTTATATTTTTGTCTGGCCAATCGCTGTTGGGACTTGCCGGCGGCGTGTGGCCCAGTTGTCACATCCAGCCAAAATTTGTGCAAAGTGCCGGTTGTAGGCGGCTATTTCGTTATCGGCCATTGTCGGCAGCTGAGTCCGCGGGCACCATGCCTCCAAACATGCGCCGCACGGGACTGGCGCAGGAGGTATGGGGGCTTGTGATGTCATTTCGTGGATTGAAGACTGTTCTGCTGGCGTGCGGCGGCATCGGTGCGTTGCTCGCCGCCACGGCCGATGCGAACGCCGGCGGTTTCGCCATTCGCGAGCAGAGCGCCTACGGGCAGGGAACGTCTTTTGCCGGCATTGCGGCCGGCGGAGACCTTTCGGGGATGTTCTGGAATCCGGCGGTGATGACCCAATTCGCCGGCATGCAAAGCTCGTCGAGCTACACGATGATATTTCCTTATACGGCAAACAGCCCAAGCGCGGGCAGTTGGCTGGCGCTTGGCGGCACCAGTAATACCACTGATCCGGCGCTGGTCCCTAGCTGGTCCGCCTCCTACCAGCTCAATCCGAATCTTTGGCTCGGTATGTCGTTCGGCGCGCCGTTCGGGCTTTCGGTTCATTTCCCCGATCTTTGGGCTGGCCGCGATTATGCTGCGTCGACGACTAGCCTGCGCACCTACAATGCCGTTCCGAGTATCGCTTACCGCATCAATGATTGGATCAGCGTCGGCGCGGGCGTGCAGATCGAATACGGCGACGCCACTCTTAGCCACGGCATCAGCGGCGTCGTCCCTGGTGCCGGCTTGACCCCGGTGGGCAATGCCACTTTGTCTGGCACCGGTTGGGGTTACGGCTTTACCGCTGGCGTCACCTTGACGCCGACGCCAGCCACCACGATCGGCATCGGTTACCGTTCCGCCATCAACCAAAAGATCAACGGGAGCTTGATATTGCCGCCGCCGCCGATAAGTGCGGGTATCGTCCCGGCGAGTACAACGCTCAACCTGCCGGATATAGTTTCGCTCGGTGTTCGCCAGCGTCTCGACCCACGATGGACGCTGCTCGGCACGGTCGAGTGGACCAACTGGAGCCGCATTGGCACCTCCGTCATATCGGCGTCTCCGCTGCCTGCCGGCCCGAGCCTGACCTTGCCGTTCCAATACCAAGACGGCTGGCTGTTCTCGGTCGGTGCTGAATACGTGGCGACGGAGCGACTGACCTTGCGCACCGGCTTCGGTTACGAAATCTCGCCGATCACCGACCAAGTGCGCACGCCGCTCTTGCCGGACAATGACCGGATTTGGGCATCGGTAGGGGCGACTTGGGAAATCATGAAAGGTATGTCCGCTAACCTCGCATATTCGCACGTGTTCGTCCGCAGCACGCCGATCAACATATCTGCTGCCTCCGGCAATCCATGGTTCGCCACGACCGGCGGCATTACCTATATCGGCGACGTGCAATCGCACATCGACATCCTGTCGGTTGGGGTGAAAATTCGCTGGGACGAGCTGATGGCGGCGCCCGCGTCGACGCTCTATCACAAATAGGCAAGTCATACGTTGCGGCATGAAAAGGCTGGCGGAAACGCCGGCCTTTTTTATTTAGTCTGGCTCTAGAACGCCCCGTTGAAGGTGCCGCCGTCGATCAGCAGGTTCTGCCCGGTGATGTAGCCGGCCTGCGCCGAGCACAGGAACGCGGCTGCCGCGCCGAACTCGGCCGGATCGCCGAAGCGGCGCGCCGGGATGGTGGCGGCGCGCGCCTTGGCCGCCTCTTCGATACTCACGCCTTTCTGTTCGGCGGCCTTGCTCAGCGTGCCGCGCAGACGGTCGGTGTCGAACGCGCCGGGCAGGATGTTGTTGATGGTCACATTGTTGGCCGCGACCGTGCGCGCCACGCCGGCGAGGAAGGCGGTTAAACCGGCGCGCGCGCCGGACGAAAGATCGAGGCCGGCGAGCGGCATCTTCACCGAGCCCGAGGTGATGTTGACGATGCGGCCGAACTTACGCTGGCTCATCGGGTCGATCACCTTCTGGATCAGCTCGACCGCGACGATCATGTTGGCGATCACGCCGTCGATCATCTGCTGGCGGGTAAGCTCACGAAAATCGCGCAGCGGCGGTCCGGCATTGTTGTTGATCAGGATGTCGGGCGCGGGGCACGCTGCAAGCAGCGCCTTCTGGCCGTCCGGCGTGGCGACGTCGGCGGCGACCGCGGTGACCTTGGCGCCGGTCGCCTTGGCGATTTCGGCGGCGGTGGCATCCAGTCTTTTGGCATCGCGGCCGTTGATCACCACCTCACAACCGGCCTCAGCGAGCGCCCGCGCGCAGGCCTTGCCCAGCCCTCGGCTGGATGCGCAAACAATGGCCTTGCGGCCGGCAATTCCGAGATCCATGGGATTTCCTCTTTGCAATGCGTTTCAGCCGGAGTGTTAGGGGCCGACGCGCGAGCGTCAAGCCTTGTCGCGCAACTGTAGCAATCGCTTGCTAATTCGGTTGCGAGCGACGGCCATTCAATTCGCGGGGGAACCATGCTGCGCGATCCGAACAAGAAGGTGATGGAAAAAGCCTATGCGCGCTGGGCGCCGGTCTACGACGTGCTGTGCGGGCCGGTGTTTCTCAACGGCCGGCGCGCCGCCGCCCGCGCCGCGCGTGAAGTGGGCGGGCGCATTCTCGAGATCGGCGTCGGCACCGGCCTGTCGTTCGACGACTACGACGCCAGCACCGAGATCACCGGGATCGACATTTCGGAGCCGATGATCGCGCGAGCGCGTCTGCGGGCGGCGAGCGGCCGCTATCCGTTCGTGAAGGGCCTGGCGGTGATGGATGCGCACCACCTGCGCTATGACGATGCCAGCTTCGACTGCGTGGTCGGTCAATTCGTCATCACGCTGGTCGAGGATCCCGAGCGCGTGCTGTCGGAATGCGCGCGCGTGGTGAAACCGGGCGGGCAGATCATCCTGGTCAATCATCTCTACTCCGAGCGTGGGCTGGCCGCGGCGATCGAGCGGCTACTGGCGCAAAAGGCACGCGCGCTTGGCTTGCGGCCCGAGTTCCCGTTCGCGCGGCTCGCGGCCTGGGCGCAGAGCCATGGCGGGGCCGAGCTGATCGAGCGGCGCAAGGTTCCGCCGTTCGGCGTCTATACCCTGATACGGTTCCGCCGCTCTGAGCCGCAAAGTGCCGTTGCCTAAAGATCGCCAAATGGTAAACGCTGCTGTCATAAAACCGAGACGCGAATTTGTTATGCGTTTGGCCATGACCAATGGCAGAAAGCCCGCCGCATCGTGACTGACTCGCGACGGTTTCGCGCGCTATTCATTTCTGACGTGCATCTCGGCACGCGCGGTTGCCAGGCCGACAAACTGCTCCACTTCCTCCGCCACCACGAAGCCGACACCATCTATCTGGTCGGCGACATCGTCGACGGCTGGGCGCTGCGCTCGTCGTGGTATTGGCCGCAGGTGCATAACGACGTGGTGCAGAAGCTGCTGCGCAAGGGCCGCAAGGGCTCGCGCGTCATCTACATCCCCGGCAATCACGACGAGTTTCTGCGCGGCTATTACGGCACTCATTTCGGCGGCATCGAAGTGGTGGAGAACACCATCCATGAAGGCGCCGACGGACGCCGCTATCTGGTCGTGCATGGCGATATTTTCGATCTGGTGGTGACGCAGGCGCGCTGGCTCGCGCTGCTCGGCGACAAGGCCTACGAATTCGCGCTCACCGCCAACCGCATCTTCAATGGTCTGCGCCGTGTGCTGGGCGCGCCCTATTGGTCGCTGTCGAAATGGGCCAAGCTGAAGGTCAAGAACGCGGTCAACTATATCGGCGCCTTCGAGAAGGCGCTCGCGACCGAAGCCAAGCATCATCAGGTCGACGGCGTGATCTGCGGCCATATCCACACCGCCGCCATGCATGACGAATTCGGCCTGCGCTACATCAATTGCGGCGACTGGGTGGAAAGCTGCACGGCGGTGGCCGAGCACCGCGACGGCCGTTTCGAGATCATCGACTGGACCCGCGCCGGCCACGACATCGAGCCGGCGCCGGCCGAGGAAAGAGCGGACGACATGCAGCAGGCCGCCGCATGATCCCTGAACGTAGAGAGCCGGTTTTCGGACAAGATCGTGCGCCCGGAGAAAACATGAAAATCTTGGTCGCAACCGACGCATGGCACCCGCAAGTCAACGGCGTGGTGCGCACGCTCGGGCATGTCGCGCGCGAGGCGCGCGCGCTCGGCGCGGAGCTGGAATTCCTGACGCCCGCCGAGTTCTGGACGCTGCCGATGCCGAGTTATCCGGAGGTAAGACTGGCGCTGCCGGGGCCCGGCGACGTCGAGCGCCGCCTCGACCGCGCGCGGCCGGACGCCATTCATGTCGCGACCGAGGGCCCGCTCGGCCATGCCGTGCGCCGCGTCTGCGTGCGGCGCGGCTTGCCGTTCACCACCAGCTTGCACACCCGCTTTCCCGATTATCTGGCGGAACGGCTGCCGGTGCCGGAGCGCTGGACCTGCGACCTGATCTGGGGTTTGCTGCGCCGTTTCCACAGCGCCGGCGCGGCGGTGCTGGCGGCGACGCCAACGCTCGGTAGCGAGCTCACCACGCGCGGTTTCAAGAACGTGAAGCTGTGGCCGCGCGGCGTCGATGCCGGTCTATTCCGCCCGCGCATGGGCGGCGCGCTCGATCTGCCGCGGCCGATCTTCCTCACCGTCGGGCGGGTGGCGGTGGAGAAGAATCTGGAAGCCTTTCTCAAGCTCGATCTGCCCGGCACAAAGCTTGTGGTCGGAGACGGGCCGGCGCGGGCATCGCTTGCCAGGCGGTTTTCCAGTGCGGTGTTTCTTGGGAGCCGCGACGGCGAGGCGCTGGCCGAGATTTACACCGCCGCCGACGTGTTCGTGTTCCCGAGCCGCACCGATACGTTCGGCCTGGTGCTGCTGGAGGCGCTTGCGAGCGGCGTGCCGGTCGCCGGCTTTCCGGCTACCGCGCCGCGCGATGTGATCGGCGAGGCGCCGGTCGGCGTACTGGATGAGGATTTGCGGCGCGCCTGCCTAGAGGCGCTGGAACTTTCCCGGGATGACTGCCGCGATTTCGCGCTCGGCATGACCTGGGAGAAGAGTGCGCGCATTTTCATCGAACATGTGACGGAAGCGGCACGGGCGGCGCGCAAGCTGGCCGCGTAAACGTCGCCACAGGCGCTCTTGCCGCCGTGGTTGATCCGGCGCTAGCCTTGTCCCATGGGCGCCATCGACAAAACACTGCTGCCAACCGCTGCCGATATCGATGCCGCGGCCAAGCGGCTTTACGGCGTGGCGGTGCGCACGCCGTTGATCAATGCACCGGTGCTTGACGACCGGCTCGGCGCGCGCGTGTTCCTGAAAGCGGAGACGCTGCAGCGCACTGGCTCGTTCAAGTTTCGCGGCGCCTACAACAAAGTTTCCTCGATCCCGAAGGAACACCGCGCCGCCGGCGTGGTGGCCTATTCGTCCGGCAATCACGCGCAGGGCGTGGCGGCGGCCGCGCACCTGCTCGGCATGCGCGCCACCATAGTGATGCCGAGCGCCGCGCCGCGGCTCAAGCGCGAACGTACGGCGGCGCTCGGCGCGGAGATCGTGCTTTACGACCGCGACACCGAAGACCGCGCCGCTATCGCCAAAAAGATCGTGACCGAGCGCGGCGCCACGCTGGTGCCACCTTATGACGATCCACTGATCATCGCCGGGCAGGGCACCATCGGGCGCGAGATCGTCGAGGATCTCGGGCAGCTTCTGCTCGAGCCCGAGATCGTGGTGGTCGGCGCCTCCGGCGGCGGGTTGGCGGCCGGCATCTCGCTCGGCGTCAAGGCGCGCGTGCCGTCCGCCAAGTTCTACACGGTCGAGCCGGAGGGCTTCGACGACACGCTGCGCTCATTCCAGAGCGGGCGGCGCGAGGCCAATGCGCGCATGAGCGGCACCATCTGCGACGCGCTGATGAGCAACACGCCGGGCGAGCTAACCTTTCCGATCAACCGCGAATTGATCGGCGCCGGCATCACGGCGAGCGATGCGGAAGTGGCCGCCGCGGTGCGCTACGCGTTTCAGGAATTGAAACTGGTGGTGGAGCCGGGCGGCGCCATTGGGCTCGCCGCGCTGCTCGCCGGCAAACTCGACGTGAAGGGCAAGGTGGTGGTCGGTATCCTCTCCGGCGGCAATGTGGATGCGGATCTGTTTGCGCGGCTGATTACGTAAATAGCGCCAGCCGCTCGTCCTCGCTCAGCGCCATGAGGGCAGCGAGCGGGTCGGCCAGCGGCCCGGCCGCATCTTCAACAAAATCCGTCGCGCGTGACGCCGGTTCAGCGAACGCGACTTCGGTCGCGAGCTCGACCTTGGGAACGCGAATCATCGCCGGCGCGCTGGCGGGCGAGGGAACCGGCCGCGGCTCGAAGCCTGCCGACGAGGGGATCGGCAATTCCGGCTCGTCGGGCAGCGGCACCACAATGAGCTGGGCGCGCGCGGGCTCCGGCTCGTGCAGCGGGACGCGGGCGCCGGACGCCGTGCCAGGTGGCAGCGCGCCATCGGCGGGTCTCGCCTCAGCCATGGCGTCGATGCGGCGCTCGAACAGGTCGAGCAGCTTGGCGAGCTTGGCGGCCCGCGCGGCGGGGCCGGCGGCGTCGATCTCGGGGCGGGCGAGACGGATGGCGGTGAGCAGCATGCGCAGATCGTCGCGTAGGCGCTGCGCCGCGGAGGCATCGGCCTGCAGGCGCGCCTCGATGCGGCCGATTGCGCTCAGCAGCGCCTCATTGTCGGCATTGCGGCTGCGCCTGGCATGTTCGGCGAGGAACGCGCGACCGCGCGCGCTTTGCGAGAGCGCGGCGCAGAGCGCGAGAAAATCGTCTTCGTTGGGCGCGTCCGGCGGCCTGATCGCCAGCGCTAACGGCTCATTCGCCATGGGCAATCCGTGACCGGCCGTTTATGAATCAGCCGGCCTGATTCGGCTAGCCATGCCTGCCCCCGGAACCGTGGGAACGGCGTCTCGCATCAGCGAAAAAGACAGCGAAATGCGGCTCTCAAGCCAGTTGCAGATCGGTTTCGCGCCGCGCCTGGCGGCGCTTTACGCCGGCATATTCGTGATGAGCGGCATCCAGTTGCCGTTCTTTCCGGTCTGGCTGAAGGCCAAGGGGCTCGACCCGCAGATGATCGGCATGGTGCTGGCGGCGCCGATCCTCGCGCGCCTGATCGCGGTCCCGCTGGTCGCGCACACCGCCGACCGGCGCGACGCCGTGCGCACGGCCATCATCGCGACGAGCTTTCTGAGCGTCGCCGGCTTTGCGCTGGTGGGCCTGGCCGAGGGCGCGCGCGCAATTCTGATTGCCTACGCGCTGGCTTCGCTGACGCTCACGCCAGTGATGCCGCTGGCCGAGACCTATGCGCTCAAGGGCCTCAACCAGCGCGGACGCGCCTATGGGCCGGTGCGGCTTTGGGGCTCGGCGGCCTTTATTCTCGGTACATTTGTGGCCGGTTTTGCCGCCGATACGATTCCGGCGCGCGATCTGATCTGGCTGATCGCCGTGGCGTGCCTGATCAGCGCGTTGACGGCGCTGACGCTGGCGCCGCTATCGGCGGCCGCAGCGCCGGCGAGCGAGCCGGCGATGCCGCGCAAGCCTTTGCTGCGCGATCACGCATTCATCGCCGTGTTGGCAGCGGCGAGCCTGATCCAGGCCAGCCACGCAGTCTATTACAGCTTCTCGGCGCTCGAATGGCGCGGCGCCGGACTCGATGGCACCGCGATCGCGGCGCTGTGGGCGCTCGGCGTGATCGCCGAGATCGTACTGTTCGCGGTCTCGGGACGGTTGCCGCCGTTTTTCCAGCCGACCGTGCTGCTGATGATCGGGGCGGCCGGCGGTGCCTTGCGCTGGGCGGCCATGGCACTCGATCCGCCGGCCCTCGCGTTGCCTTGGCTGCAACTGCTGCACGCGGCCTCGTTCGGCGCCACCCATCTCGGCGCGCTCGGCTTCGTCGCGCGCCATGCGCCGGCCGGGCAGGGCGCGACCGCGCAAGGTTATCTCGCGATCGCGGTCGGCGTGACGATGGCGGCAGCGACTGGACTTTCGGGCTGGCTTTACGGCAGCTTTCGGCAGCCGCGCTTACGCGGCCATGGCGCTAGCGGCTATCGCTGGCGGCGCTTGCGGGCATATTGCGCAGCGGATGCGCCGAGTAGTGGCGCTCTGAGCGCAGGTGCGCGCGTTGCACAGGCCGGTCGCAACTCGCCACGATGCCGTTGAGCGAATGGCCCTGCATGAAAATCATCCTGCGCGACAACCCGCCGTGCCGGTTGATCCAGTGCCGCACCGACGGCGGATAGATATCCCACAGCGCCTGCGTTCCCATCGGGCTGGTCACCGGATGGCCGTCGGAATCCGGCATCCAGGCGGCGTGGAAGCCGAAGCGCGCTCGCGCCGTCGCGCAGATGCGGTCGCTTGGGATCAATCCGAGCACCAGCGTGCAGGCCGACAGGCAATTGCCGTCGACGACCACGCGCTCGCCGCTATCGCGCACCGCGGCGAAGCTTTGCAAGTATTGGCCGATCTGACCGCCGCGGTCCTCGGCGATGCGCATGGTGGCGGACGCCGATGACACACCGCACGCCAGCAAAACGGCGCAAAGCAGCAGGCCCCGAATAAGCATGACGCCTTTCCCCATCATCGTTCGTCCCGCCTGTCCCGGCGGCTGCACGATCTAATCGGAAGTCTAGGCCAAAGGCGCGGCTGCTGGAAAGACTTGGTTAACCAAAGGAATGGGGACAATTCCGACCGAGGGTCGGCTGGGCGCGCGGCCGCCCGCCGTTCGGAAACTAGTGGAAACGCGGCGCGGGCTTGATGTCGCGGGCCGCCCGGATGCAATCCTCGGCGAGTTCCTCGAGTTTGCGCGCGGTTTCCTCATTCAAGGTGGTGTCCGCGATCTCCCGGCAGATACGGGCATGCGCGAGCAGGCGTTCCACCGATGGTCGAGGGTTGCGACATGCCGGTTTCATGCCTGCAACCGCCCGTAGCCGCTTTGAGGAATATCAATCGGGGTGGAACTCCGGCCGGCCGCATCGCCAGCGGGAATTAGGCTTAATTTGATTATGAAATTGAATGGGCGATGCCCGGTGGTGTCTGGTGGCCACCCCGAGGAGGCCCGCGGTTGTCCCAGGCAGTTCCGCTACGCTCAATCCAGATTCTGCGCGCCGCCGCCGCGTGCCTAGTGATGTTCGGTCATTGCCTGCACGAAGCGACCACCATCGCCGGGCAGACCGGACGGCCGCCGCTCAACGTTTCCATTATCGACTGGGGCGTCGGCGTCGACATCTTCTTCGTTATCTCCGGCTTCATCATGATCTATACGACCGCGGAACTGTTCGGTCAGCCGGGCGCCGCGCGTGTCTTTCTCACGCGACGCATCGTTCGCATCGTGCCGCTTTATTGGATGATCACGGCGGGGCTTATTCTCGTCTATCTGGTGGCGCCCAAGATCTTGAACGTGCCGATCGAAGGCTGGCGCTCCATCGTCACCTCGTTCTTCTTCATCCCCGATCTGCGCGCCAACGGTGAAATTCGGCCGATCATGGCACTCGGCTGGTCGTTGAACTACGAAATGTTTTTCTACGCGGTGTTCGCCGTCTGTCTGCTGGCGCCGCTCAAGCGGGCGACGCTTTACCTGATCGGTCTCTTTGTCGGCATTTCGATCCTGGGCGCCACCGTAACGATGCCGACGGTCGCGCTGACCTATTGGACGAATTCGATCATTCTGGAATTTCTGTTGGGCGCCTTGCTGGCGCTGGCTTGCCGCGCAAAGTTCGCCTGTCGGGCGGGCGCCGCGCTGACACTGATTGTCACCGGCACCGCATGCGCGGTTGTGCTGGGACCGTTCTGGGGCATGGATCAGGTGCTGCCGCGCTTTATTTCCGGCGGCCTCGCAGCGACGTTGATCGTTGCGGCGGCGGCGTTCGGGCCGCGACTATCGGCCTCGTGGCTCGTGACGCCCCTGGTCGTTTTGGGCGACGCCTCTTACAGCCTCTATCTGACGCATCCGTTCGCCATCAGGCCAATTCGCAATATCTGGATGGCGCTCGATGGCGGCGCGCTACCGCTTGGCCTCTATCTGATCGTATGCACACTGGTGGCCATCACCGCCGCCTTGATCGTCTACCGCTTGATCGAAAAGCCGACCACGGATGCGCTCCGCCGCCGGTCGGTCGGGTTGCGCGGCGATTCCCCGCGCCGCCGTTTGATCGCGCCGCTCAGCCCCAGAGCGCTGCGGCCGGCGGATAAACCAGGCTCCCCTCGTAACGTAAGCCCTCCGGCCGGTCCTTGGCTAGCAATAGCGGCCCGTCGAGATCGACATAACGCGCCTTCTGCGCGAGCAGCATGGCCGGCGCCATGGCGAGCGAGGTGGCCACCATGCAACCGGCCATGATGGTGAAGCCGAGCCGCTCGGCTTGCTCGGCCATCGCCAGCGCTTCGGTCAATCCGCCGGCTTTGTCGAGCTTGATGTTGACCGCATCGTATTTGCCGACCAGCGCCGGTAGCGACCTGCGGTCGTGTGCGCTTTCATCGGCGCAGACCGGAATCGGCCGCTTGAGATTCGCGAGGGCCTGATCGCGGCCGTCCGGCAGCGGCTGTTCCACCAGCACCACGCCGGCCTCGGCGCAGGCGGCGAGATTGGCGCCAAGATTGCGCTCATCCCAGCCTTCGTTGGCATCGACAATGAGCGTGGCATGCGGCGCGGCGGCGCGCACCGCGGCGATGCGTGCGGCGTCGCCGCCATGATCGTTATTGCCGCCGAGCTTGATCTTGAGCAATGCGCGGCTGGCGACCTTGGCAGCGGCCTCGGCCATGGCGGCGGGCGGCGCAAGCGAGATCGTATAAGCGGTGGTGAGTGGGTGCGGGGCGGGCAGGCCGGCGAGCGCATGCACCGGGCGTCCAGTGCGCTTGGCTTCGAGGTCCCAGAACGCGCAGTCGAGCGCATTGCGGGCGGCCCCGGGCGGCATCGCGTCTTGCAGAGCCAGGCGGTCGAGACCGCCGGCGATCAGCGGCCCCAGGGTCTTGATCTGCGTCATCACGCTTTCGACGGTTTCGTCGTAGCGGGCGTAGGGAACGCATTCGCCCCGGCCGCGTGCCTTGCCGCCGCCCAATTCTGCGACCACGACCACGGCCTCGGTTTTGGCACCGCGGCTGATGGCGAAAGAACCGGCGATCGGCCAGTTTTCGGCAGTAACGGCAATGGTTAAGGCCATTTTCAGGGTTAAATTCTTCAGGGTTAAATTCTAGTGTCTACGGACGGGATGCGGGCGGCGGCAACCGCCAAACCCTCGACAGTTTCAGGCCCTTGGGTCAAGTGCCGTCCGGCGAATGACCCACCTTGTCGCCGGGGAAATGTTGCGAAATCAAAGGCTTGCTAGCATGAGCGGCGTATTGCTTGAAGGCACGGCGGAGGGTGAGCGGCTGCGGCTGGCCGGCACCGGCGCCTGGGTGGCCGAGAACGCCCACAGCCTGGAGGCGCAGGTCAACGCCGCGACCCGGGGTGGCGGCGCGGTCAAGCGCGTGGTGATCGACATGGGCGGGGTCGACCGGCTCGACACCTTCGGCGCCTGGCTGCTGGAGCGGCTGACGCGCAGCTTTTCCGCACGCGGTTGCGAAACCGCGGTGACCGGACTCCGGGAAGACTATCGCGCGCTGGTCGACGAGGTGCATGGCGTCGCGCCCGAGCAGGCGCCGGCGCACCGCCGCGGCAATTCGCTCACCTACGCGATCGCCTCGATCGGCGAGAGCATCGTCTCGGTCGGCGGTTCATTCAGCGCCTTCATCAACATGCTGGGCGCGCTGGTGGTCGCGCTGCTGCGCGTCGTGGCGCATCCGCGCCGGTTCCGCTTCACCTCGATGGTGCACCAGCTCGACAATGTCGGCTGGCGCGCGGTGCCGATCATGCTGCTCATTACCTTCCTGATCGGCGCCATCATCGCGCAACAGGGCATCTTCCATTTCCGCAAATTCGGCGCCGACATCTACGTCGTCGACATGGTCGGCATCCTGGTGCTGCGCGAGATCGGCGTGCTGATCGTGTCCATCATGGTGGCGGGCCGCTCCGGCAGCGCCTACACCGCCGAACTCGGCTCCATGAAAATGCGCGAGGAGATCGATGCGCTGCAAACCATGGGCTTCGATCCGACCGAGGTGCTGATCCTGCCGCGCATCGTGGCGTTGATCATCGGCGTGCCGATCCTCACCTTCCTCGGATCGATGGCGGCGCTCTACGGTGGCGGGCTGGTGTGCTGGCTCTATGGCGGCATCAGTCCCGACATCTTCCTGCAGCGGCTGAAAGAGGCGATCTCGCTGGACACCTTCGAGGTCGGCATGATCAAGGCGCCGTTCATGGCGATGGTGATCGGCGTGGTGGCCAGCGTGGAAGGGATGGCGGTGAAGGGCTCATCGGAATCGCTTGGGCTGCAGACCACCGCTTCGGTCGTGGAGTCGATCTTTCTGGTGATCGTGCTCGACGGGTTGTTCGCGATCTTCTTCGCGTCGATCGGGATGTGAGCGATGGCGAAGGGTAATGGCAGCAGGGACGTGGTGATCGAGGTGCGCGGCGTGACCGTCGGCTTCGGCGAGCACACCGTGCTCGACCAAATCGACCTCGACGTCTATCGCGGCGAAATCCTCGGTTTCGTCGGCGGCTCCGGCGCCGGCAAATCGGTGCTCATGCGCACCATTATCGGGCTGCTGCCGAAGCGCGCCGGCACCATCAAGGTGTTCGGCGTCGATCTGGCGGCGGCATCCGACGAGCAGCGCCATGCAGTGGAACGGCGCTGGGGTGTGTTGTTCCAGCAGGGCGCGCTGTTTTCGTCGTTGACGGTGCGCGAAAATTTGCAATTTCCGATCCGCGAATACCTCAAGCTGTCGCAACGGCTGCTCGACGAACTGGTCATCGCCAAGCTCGATATGGTGGGGCTCGACGCCAGCGCGCTCGACAAATTCCCTTCGGAGTTGTCGGGCGGCATGACCAAACGCGTGGCGCTGGCGCGCGCGCTCGCGCTCGATCCGGACATCGTCTTCCTGGACGAACCGACCTCAGGCCTCGATCCGATCGGGGCAGGCGATTTCGACACGCTGATCGCAACCTTGCAGCGCACGTTGGGCATCACCGTTTTCATGGTGACGCATGACCTGGACAGCTTGCATACGGTCTGCGACCGCATCGCGGTTCTGGCCGACGGCAAGGTCATTGCCGCGGGCACCATGGACACCATGCTCGCATCCACCCACCCCTGGCTGAGGGCCTATTTCCACGGAAAGCGGTCGCGGGCGGGCCATCTCGAAGCAGCCAACGTCTAGTTGGAGTTGGTCGATGGAAACCAGAGCTAATTACGTCATTATCGGATTGTTCACGCTGGCCGTCGTGTTCGGCGTGTTCGGATTCGCGTACTGGTTCCAGAACATCGGCGGCACTAGCGAGCGCGCCTATTACAGCGTGGTGTTCGACGGATCGGTGTCCGGCCTGCGCACCGGCGCCACGGTGCTGTTCAACGGCATCCGCGTCGGCGAAGTGACCGATCTCAAGCTCAATCCGCAGCGGCCGAAGCAGGTGGTCGCCGTCCTCTCGATCGACAAGTTGGTGACGGTACGCCGCGACACCGAGGTCGGTCTGGAATTCCAGGGCCTCACCGGCATCGCCTCGGTGTCACTGAAGGGCGGCAGCCCGGCGGCGCCGGCGCTGGTCGGCTCCAAGGACAATCCGCCGCAGCTCATGGCAGGACCCGGCGCGGCGCAGGACGTCACGCAAGGCGCGCGCGACACGCTGCACCGGATCGACGACTTCATCGAGCAGAATCAGGAAGCCGTCCACAACGCGCTCGCCAATCTCGACAAGTTCAGCCAGACGCTGGCGCGCAATTCCGATCGCATCGACAAGATCACCGAGGGGCTGCAGACCCTCGCCGCCGGCACGGACGGCAAGGGCGGCGAGCTCTTCGAAGCGGTGCATTCGATCCGGACGCTGTCCGATCATCTGGACCAGCGCACCGAAGAGATCACCAAAGGCATCAATATGTTCACCGCCGCCGGGACCAAGCAACTCAATGCGATCGGCGCCGACACCCACCGCATGATGGGCGAGGTCGAGAAGACGGTGAAAAACATCGACCACAATCCGAGCCGCCTGCTGTTCGGCGGTGCCCCGGCGACGGGTTCGAAATAAGCGAGGCGGGCAGTTACCGGCGGCGCCGCCGAGGCGCACTTTGGATCAGCGGGGTCAACGTGGCGATGTCCGAGTCGCGTGGCGTTTGGCCGCGGTTATGACGGCCAGTTTCAGTCGAACCGCCCGGCCGCATGCGCCAGCATGGTGTAGACCTTGCCGGTTTCCGAGGTGAGATAGGTGCGCGCCACTAGCTGGCCGCGGTCGCCGCGTGAGACCTCGTCGAGTAGCCGCTCGAACTCACCGATGTAGCGGTCGACGGCAAGCTTGAACTCGCGGTCGCTGCGATACTTCCTGCGGATTTCGTCGAACGCCTGCTGGCCCTGCAAGGTGTAAAGCCGGCGGGTGAACACGTTGCGTTCGCCGCGCTTGTAGCGGTCCCACAGATCGGCCGCCGCGTCATGATCGATCATGCGGGCGATATCGACCGAAAGTGAATCGAGCGATTCAATACTGTGCCGAGGCGTGCGCTCTTCGCTGCCGCGCAGCGGCTCACGCGCGGTTTCGCGTGAGCTGTCGCGGCCCGGCTCGCCGTCCTCGCGCGAGGCGCGGCTGAGCAGATCGGTGAGCCAGCCGGTGTTGTTGCGGCCAGCGGAGCCCGCGTTCGGGCTGAGCGCCGGCGGTTCAGTGCGGCGGGCGGCCGGCGCGAAGCTGCCGACGTCGCTGCGTGGCGGGGCCGGGCGGGGCGGCGGCTCGCGGCTGCCGGCGGGGGCGAGCGCGATCTCCTCGCGCGGCGGCCGCCGCGGCTCGACCGCGTCGAGATTGCGGCCATGGCGCGCGACGATCCGGTTGAGCTCGGCCAGCGCCTCGATCTGGTCGACGATAACACGGCGCATTTGCGCGGCGCTTTCGGCGGTCTCCTGCGGCAATTCGGATGTGCCGCGGCGCAGTTCCTCGCGCGTGGCCTCGAGTTCGCGGTGCATCTCCTCACGCGTGGCTTCCAGCTCGCGCTGCATTTCGGCCGCCATCTGTTTCATGCCATGCACCGTTTCCGTGAAACGCTCGTTGGCGTCGCTGAACATGGCGTGGGTGTCGGCGGTGGTCTGGTCGTAGACCGAACGCATCGCATCGGCGGTGCGCCGGCGTTCGTCGTCAGCCTGTTCGCGCACGCGCTCGTATTGCTCGCTGATCGCGCGGCTGCCTTCGGCGGTCGACTCCGACACCACGCGGGCGACTTCGCGCGCGCGGGCGGAGGCCGTCTCCAGCGACTCGTCGAGCAGGCTGGAGAAGCGCTTAAGGCGCTGGTCGAGATCCTCGGTGCGGGTGTCGAGCGTGACGACCAACTCATTAAGCGCGGCCCGGCGTTGATCGATGCCACCCTCGGCGCGCTGATTGCTGCGCTCGATCTGCTCGGCGGCGCCGGCGAGTTCGCGGCCGTGGGCATCGAACTGGCTGGCGAGTTGGGTGAGATCGGCGATGACCCGGGCAGTGACGTCGCGGAAATCGGCGACGTTGGTTTCCACCCGAGTGGTGACGGCGCCGGTCGCGGCGGTGACCTCGGTCATCGCGGAGACGAATTCCGAGACGCGCAGCACCAGCGTATTCTCGAGCGCGCTCATGTTCGCGTGCGAGCCGGAGAGCACTTCCTGCAACATGATGTTGGCTTCACGTAGCCGCTCGA
Source organism: uncultured Alphaproteobacteria bacterium (assembly GCA_963739075.1). Lineage (GTDB taxonomy): Bacteria > Pseudomonadota > Alphaproteobacteria > Rhizobiales > Xanthobacteraceae > Pseudolabrys. The sequence goes on from CAVTZC010000006.1 coordinate 287,967, forward strand.
ACAGCGCGGTAGTATCGGCGCGCAGCATATTGTGCGTTTCCACCATCTCGCCGACGGCCGCGGTCGCAGTCGATTTCGACTGTTCGATCGCCTTCTGCCCGGTGGAGTGCAGATCGTTCAATGTACGGTTGATCGAGTTGGACGCGGCTTCGCCCGCGCTGTTGATCATGCGCGCGATTTCAGTGCTGTTGTCCAGCATCGCGCGCGTCAACGCGAGACCGTTGTTCTCGATCGATGTCATCGCATCGTCGGTGGCCTTGTTGAGGCTGGCGGCGAATTGCTCACCCTTCGCCGTGATGGCGGCGATCACGCTGCCGCCCTTGTCGGACAGTACGCTGGCCATCTCGTTGGTGCGCAGGCTGACCGTGTTGGCGATCTCGTCCGCCTTGCCTGTGATGGTGCGGGCGACCTCGGCGCTCACGCCCAGAAGCTTGCGTTCGACGTCGTCGGCGCTGCCGCGCAGCGTTTCCGAGGTGGAGAGCGCGAGTTGGCCGAGCGAGCGTTCGGCGTCCGCCGTATTGGTCTTGATCGACTGGCCGAGCTGCTCCAGGCGGGCATGCAGCGCGTCGGCGGCGGCCTTGGTGCGGGTTTCGAGCTGATTGGTGACGGTTTCGGCGCGCCCGACCAGGAGATCCTCGAAGCGGGTAACGCGGCTGTCGAGCGTATTGGCGACCTCGAGCGCGCGCGCGCCCAGGGTCTGGTCGATCTGGGCGATCTTGGCGCCGATGGCGTCCGCGACCTCGCCTCCGCGCGTCGTGATGATGCCGGCCACTGCGCCGATGCGGCCGTCGAGCGTATCGACCACCCGCTGGCCGTCATTGGTCAGCCGGGTGGTGAAGTCGGACACGCGCGTCGCCAGGCTTTGTTCGAACTGCGAGAGCCGCACGTCGATCGAGCCGGTGAGCTCGCCGGCACGGCTGTTCATGCGTTGGTCGAACGTATCGACGTAATTGCGCATGGCCTCGGCCACGTCCTGCGTGCGCTGGCCCAGGCGTTCCACCAGTTCGCCGCCATAGGTTTTTACGGTGCGGTCGAACTCGGTCATGTGGCGGGTGATCAGGCTGCCGAGCGTGGTGGAATCGCGCGACACCTTCTCGGTGAGCGCGGTGCCGCCGTGGTTGAACATGTCCTCGAAAGCCTGCAGGCGCGCGGTCAGCATGTCCTTGACGGCGTCGCTGCGGCTGCTGAGCACCTGCGCCAAGGCTTCCGCGTTTTCGCGGAAGGTATTGGCCACGACGTCGCCGCGGCTGACCAAGGTATTGGTGATGTTTGCGCCGGTCTGCTCCAGCTTGGCGATCACATCGTCGCCGCGCTGGCCTAAGTCGACCGCCAGCGCGTCGCCGGTCGACCGCATCGCGGTGTTCACTTGCTCGGCGCGGGCGGCGATGGTCTCGGCCATTTTGGCGCCGGTCTGGGTGAGGCTGTCGGTGAACTGCTGCGAGCGGCTCGCCATGCTCTCGATGGTGGCGGCGGCATTCTGCGCGAAGTCATGCGCGACCTGGTCGAGCCGGGCGCCCATCATCTGCTGCAGGCGGACGGCGAGCTCGGCGAATTCGTCGTGCACGCTCTCGGTCTTGAAACTGAGGCTCGCCGTGAGGCGCTCGCTGGCCGACGTGATGGCGGTGCTGGCGCGGTCGCCGGTAGTCTCCAGCCGGTCGAGCAAGGTGGAGCCGCGCTCGGTCAGCGTGTCGATCATGGAATCGCCGACATGGCCGAGCGCCAGCGTGATGTGCTCGCCCTTTTCGGTAAGCGAGCGGGTGACGCGCTGGGCGACTTCGCTGACCTTGTCGGCAACCAGATCGCCGACCGAGGTGATGTCGTGCGACAGATCGAGATGGACGGCGGCGATGGCGTTGCGCACGTGCTCGGCCTGATTGACCAGGGTCTCGCGCTGGTTGGCGAGCCCGTTGATCAGGTCGCGGATGCGCACTTCGTTATCGTTGTAGGCGCGCTCGATCGCGGAGACTTCGTTGTGCACCAGCGATTCCAGTTCAGCCGCGCGTGCCAGCGCGCGCTCGACCCCGTCGCCCATGGCGGCGACTTCGCGACGGATGGCTTGCCCGACTGACACGATCTGCTCGCGCGCGGCGTCCTCCGGCTGGGTCAGCCGCATCGCCACTTCGGCCATGGTCTCGGCGACCAGGCGCAGGTCCTGCGAGCGGCGGAACATGTGCGCTAGCACATAGAAGAAAATCACCGGCACGACGATCGCGCTGGCGAGCCCGATCATGGCGGCAATGCCAACCCGCGGGGTCGCGAACAAGGCCTGCAGTTGGCCGCCGTAAACATAGGCGGTGGCGAGGCTGCCGGCCGCCCAGATGAAGGCGGCGACGCTGGCGAGGACATAGGGCGTGCGCGCCGGACGGTGGTGCAGGGCCTGCAGCATTTGCCCGAGGTCGGCGCGGTCGTCATTGGCGGCGCGACGCGGCGGTGTCGCGTCGGACTCCGCGGCGGCCGGTTCGGGTGCCTCGTTGAACAGATCGGCGACCGGCGCCGCCGGAATTTGCGTGCGATCGCTGTCGTTGCCTGAAGCGGCCGGCGGCGCGCTGCGGCGCTCGCCTTGACCGGCGGTGAGCGCTTCCTGGATGGCGTTAAGGGCGTCTTCGGTCGGATTCGGAGATTTCTGCGGGATATTCGCCATTCGGTGGTCGCCTCGTCATTACGCCGGACAATTGCGGGCCGATCCGTCGCCTTGCGCGGATTGCGCCAGGAGCGCCGGGAACCTGCGGAGCCGCGGCTACCGCAAGAATGTTCATAACGCCGGCTGGGCATCCTATCGGCTTGGCATTGCGAAAGAAACCGCGCCGGTAAGGACTTTTTCATCATCGTTAACTTCCCATTAACCATGATATTTCCGGACCCGCCGAGCGGCCGTTACAGCGCGCATTAACTACGCCGCACGGACGCGGGCGAAACGCATGCCCGGAGGGCCACGCATTTACCGAGTTTTGGTCGCCCGCAGGCCAAACTCCGCGCCAACATGAGGGGCCGCAGAGCACCGGGGGAGGTCCGTATGGCGCAACTTGCGACCAAGATCATCGATCAGGAGCCGGCCGTGCCGGCTGCGACAATCGACCGCGGCCAGCTCGCGCGAATGACCTTTGGCGACCGCAGCCTCGAGCGCGAGGTCTTGCAGCTGTTCGACCGGCAAGCCGGCCTGCTGCTCGCGCGCATGCATAGCGGAGAGCCGGCGGCAGTGGCCGCGCTCGCGCATACGCTGAAAGGCTCGGCCGCGAGCATCGGCGCGACCGCTGTGGAGCAGGCCGCCGAGGCGGTCGAGCAGGCCACCGGCGCCGCGCGCGCCAGCGCGCTCGGCCGGCTTGCCACGGCCATCGACGAGGCCTGTGCGGCGATCGCCGAGCTGCTGCGGGAGCGCTGAGCGCACCGGCAATGAAGGGATAGCGTCCCCGGCCGAATAACTATATACGGGGCGCCGCCCGCGCCAATTCCGGCGCGACTTCCCGCACCCGTTCGTCATGCCGAAGATCACTTACATCGATTCCAGCGGCACCGCCCGCACGGCCACCGCCGAGAACGGCTCGACCGTGATGGAGACGGCGCTCCGCAACAACATTCCCGGTATCGAGGCGGAATGCGGCGGTGCCTGCGCCTGCGCCACTTGCCACGTCTATATCGACGAAGCTTGGCGCGCCAAGGTCGGCGAGCCCTCGCCGATGGAGGAGGACATGCTCGACTTCGGCTACGACGTGCGGCCGAACTCGCGGCTGTCGTGCCAGATCAAGGTGTCCGACGAGCTCGACGGGTTGGTGGTGCGCACGCCGGAGAAGCAGGCCTAAACCTGCGCTAGCCGGCTAGCTTTTCATCCCCGCCGGCGCGACTTGCGAACTCGTCAGCCCCATCTCGTCGAAGGCTTTGCGCACCAGGCCGGAGGCTTTCGCCTCCTCGATAAATTCGGTGACATAAGCAAGCGCGTTCGGGCGACCCTTCGGCACCGCCACCGAGGTGGTCGAATTCAAAAAGCCGCCGTCGAGAATACGCGAGCCGGGCACCTTGGGCGCCAGCCCCGTCAGCGACTCGCGCGAGAACGCCAGCGCATCCACGTCGCCGCTGCGCAGCGCCGCCACGGCGGCGTCGGTCTTGTCGAAGCTGACATGGGTGGCGTTCGGCGCGGTCTTGTTGGAGGTGCGGAAGGTCGCGGTATTGGCGACGCCGCCGATGCGCACACCAGCGGAGTTGGCAGCGGCGACCGAGGCGATCTTGCCCGCAGGCCCCACCAGATAGGTGCTCTGCAGCAGGTGATAGGCGTTGCCGAAGTCGACGAATTTCTTGCGCTCCTCGTCGACCGGCAGGAACGCCACGTCCCATTTGTTGTCGGCGGCGGAGTTCTGGATTTCGCCGGAGCCGTTATGAGCGATGAGTTCGACCGGCACGCCGAGCTTCTTGGCGAGCGCGGTGCCCAAAATCACTGCAACGCCGTGGTAATTGCCGGCCTCGTCCTTGATGGCGAATTGCGCGGACGGCGACGGTGCGATGGCGATGGCGACGCGCAGCTTTCCGGTGGGGGCGAGTTGCTGCAATACGTTTGCGTCGGCCATCGGCTTTTCCTTAAGAGAACGGCAAAGGGCGGCGATCGCCACCCGTTTGCGCCAGTAGTTTGGCGCGCTGCGCTCAGCGCGGCAAGCCGGGGGTCGGCGGCGGCTTTCATTCAGGTGCGGCGGCAGGTGCTTGACGGCGGCGCGCAGAGGGCGAATTCTCGCGCCATGTTCGTCAGTTTCTTCCAGGAACTCAAATCCGCCGGCGTGCCGGTGACGTTGCGCGAATATCTGACGCTGATGCAGGCGATGCAGGCCGATCTCGCTTCGCGCCGGGTGGAGGATTTCTATTACCTGTCGCGCGCCACGCTGGTGAAAGACGAGCGCAATCTCGACAAGTTCGACCGCGTGTTCGGCCACATATTCAAGGGGCTCGAACTGTTGAGCGACGCGGCGGATGCGGAGATCCCCGCCGAGTGGCTGAAAAAGCTGGCCGAGAAATATCTCACCGAGGAAGAAAAGAAGCAGATCGAGGCCATGGGCGGGCTCGAGAAACTGCTCGAGACGCTGAAGAAGCGGCTGGCCGAGCAGAAGGGCCGCCACCAGGGCGGCTCAAAATGGATCGGCACCGCCGGGACATCGCCCTACGGAGCCTATGGCTACAATCCGGAAGGCGTGCGCATCGGTCAGGAGTCAAACCGCAATTTCCGCGCGGTGAAGGTGTGGGACAAGCGCGAGTTCAAGGATCTCGACGACGAGGTCGAGCTCGGCACCCGCAATATCAAGATCGCGCTCCGCCGCCTGCGCAAATTCGCCCGCACTGGCGCGCCCGACGAGCTCGACCTCGACGGCACCATCAAGCGCACCGCGCACAAGGGCTATCTTGACATCCTTATGCGGCCGGAGCGGCACAATGCGGTGAAGGTGCTGCTGTTCTTCGACATCGGCGGCTCGATGGACTGGCACATCAAGGCGACCGAGGAATTGTTCTCGGCCGCGCGCTCCGAGTTCAAGCACATGGAGTATTTCTACTTCCACAATTGCCTGTACGAGAAATTGTGGAAGGAAAACCGCCGCCGCTTCCAGGCGCACACCGCGACCTGGGACGTGCTGCACACGTACCCGCACGACTACAAGGTGGTGTTCGTCGGCGACGCCTCGATGAGCCCTTACGAGATCACCTCGCAGGGCGGCTCGGTCGAGCATTTCAACGACGAGCCGGGTGCGCTCTGGCTCGAACGCGTGACGCGCACCTATCCGGCCGCCGTGTGGCTCAACCCGGTGCCGGAGAAGGAATGGGATTTCACCTATTCGATCGGGATGGTGCGCCAGCTGATGGGCGGACGGATGTATCCGCTGACGCTCGACGGTCTCGATAGGGCGATGCGGGAGTTGGTGCGCTAAGGCGAGCGTTACGTATTTTTCCGTAAGGATTGTGGGCTCACCCGTTGCGCTGGATCAATGCCAGGCGCCCAAGATCGGTTCAAACAAAAACCATGGACCGGTTTAACAAATCCCAGTCGCCGACGGCGCCGCGAGAGGCGCAGCGCGCTACCGACCGCCAGATGGCGGCGGTGACCGGGCAGTTTAAAGTGGCGACCGTTCCGGCGGCGTGGCCGGCAGGGGTTTCGCCATTGGCACAGGTCGTCGAGGCGTGCCAGCGCCGCGACACACGCGACGCCGGCACGGATTTGCCGCTGCGTCAGCCCAATTCGTTCGTGCCGCCGCCGGCTTTTTGCGACTAGCGGATAAACTCACAAAAATCTCGCAAATCGCGACAGCGCGCGTCTCTGGGCGCGGAGCCGTTAGTGCGGGCGAGCGGGTTCGCCTCCCTCGGCTTCGTGCAGGAGACATTCGATCTCGTCTCTCAGATGTAGTTTGCGACGCTTGAGATTGGCAATCGTCCGGTCGTCGCTCGGCTTATTGAGCAGATTCAGCAGAGCCTCATCGATTTCGTCTTCGAGTCGCACGAGGTCGGCGATGTTTGCTGGTATTGTCATGGTCGTGTTCGACTCCGTCCAAAACGTCGTGCACGATTGGCAGCAGTTTCTAGGCATGACCCGATCACGCCAGACGGCGGCCGGGCGAAGCGACCTGCAACTCGAAGAAGATATCGGCATTGGGGCAGAAGCGCGGCGCGACCATCACCGAGGCCGGGCCGGTGTCGATCCAGTCGCGGCAAGCTGGCTTGGATGCACAGGCCTCGCAACGGTGAAACGCGGCTGGGTAACTCAAGCCCAAGCGCGGAACCGCACCGCCTCCCGGTTCGATTCCGATCCGCTCCATCATTTCAAGGATGCAGGTCGTTTGACGATCGCGTGTTGCAGGTAAAGACATAGCACCCCATTCCGCACCCGGCAGATGGCACGCTAGAGCGCACGCCGAATCCTGCCATGATCTAGGTCAAAAGCCCGGGGGAAATTTGAGACTTGTCAGGATGTTGCGGATGGGCCCGCACGACCATCGCGCCTATGCACCCGCGCCCAAACGCGGAACCCAGGTGTCGCCGGCCTTGACGTAACTGCGTTTGACCGCCGCCCAGGCGATCATATGGGCGCGCTTTTCGCGATCGAGTTCGCCGACATGGGCGGCGAAGGCGTGATTGAACGCCTCGCGATAAATGTCCTGCGCGTGGTCGGGCAGGTGGTTCCTGACGGACGACGGCAGATCGCTGTTGACGCGATAAGGCATTACGAAGAGTACTCGGCCCCCGCCAGGATGACGCAAAAATACGCTAGCGGGACCCGGCGCATTCCCGCATTGCGGTAAATCAAACGCCCCCGTTTCGGTTCGGCCGCAATGCGCGAAAAAGCAGCTGAGTGATGGCGAGGCCATGTGGCAGGTTCCGCGGAAACCGTCAGGCGGCTTTGGCGGCGCGCTTCTGCAGCACGATCGGTTCCGTTTGGGCGGCGAGCGCGGTCTCGAGCGCGCCGATCCGCTCGTTGAGCGCAGGGTTGGCTTGCTCTGCCAGCGTGAGCACGGGTTCTTTGGCGGGGAACGCCAGCGCCAGCGCTGCGTTGCGCTCCGCGTAGATCGTGCGGACGTGGTCCACTTCCTTGAATTCGGATTCGCACTTGAGCAGTTCGGCCTGCAGGTCGGTCAGCCGCGCCTGCAACGCGTCGCGCTCGGCCGCCAACTCGCCGTTGCGGCGGTTATGCTCGCGGATCTGCTCGGCGCGGGCGAGCAGGAGATCATGCGGCTCGGTGACGACCATTTCGAGCACTGCCGTATGCATCTCGGTGGCGGTGAGCCGCTCCGTTAACCGCCGGTTCTCGCCGAGGAGTGCGCTGCATTCGCCGGTCTGCTGCACGAGTTGCTTTTCCAGATCTGCGACCTTGCCGCGCTGCACCGCGACGTCGGCCGTGAGCTCGACTTTGGCCGCTTCGACCGTGCGCAGTCGGTTCTGCGCGGCTTCGAGATCGCGCAGCGTCTTGCTGACCGGATCGACCAGCCGGCCAATCGTGGCCTTGATCCCGTCGAGCTCGTTGATCTTGTTGTGGGCGTCGAGCAGCAGGTTGCGCAACGTCTCGTTCTCGCCGCCAAGCTGAGTGCCGGGCGTGGAGAACAAGTCCTCGTCGAGTTCGAGCGGGTTGTCGTTGGCCGTAGCCGGCTCGATCGGCTTCTCGGCGCGGCCCAATTTGCGGGCGAGAAAGCCAAATCTGCTCATGGCGGCGAACCTTATCTACCGCCGATGCGCCCGGCCAAAGCGACGCCGAATCACCTTGCAAATGAATGCCGCCGAGTGAGAAACCGCGGCGGTAATCGAGACGTTAAGGAGCGGCAGCGGAAAAGCAGCCTGCGGTCAGCGGTGTACGCACGCGACCGGGTACGGTTGGTGCCGGCGCCGCGCATTTAGGGTAAATGAAACGTTTGCGCCATAGGCTTGTGAATACCCATGCGGCGAGCGCCCGGTCTGCTCGACTCGATGGTTTGGGCAGTTCACATAAGCAGCTTTGAATCGGGCAATATCGAACTGGGGGACCAAGGATGAATAGAGCACTTGCGATTTTGGCCGGCGCAATCGCGGCGTTTGTTTTACCTGCGAGGCTGCCGACGCGCAGTGGCGCAAGCATCACTTCGACAAGCGCATCGCCGCGGTCTCGATCGGTGTGGGGGCGGCGTCGACTGCGACCTATTTGAGCATCAACCAGTGGAACGTGAACCACTGGAACGCCACCAGCATTACCCAGTTCGGCGCCTATGCCGGCACCAGGATCGGCTGCATGGCGGTATCGCCCATCGTGGCGACCGTGGTGGTCAACCGCCCGCTGACCATGCGGGAAGCGCATGTGCTGGTCGCCTCCTGCGTGCTGCCGATCGTCGGCGGCTGGCTGGTCAACGAGGTCTACAACGCCCACCCGGAATGGGAAGCGGGCAGCACGCCGCCGGTCGTGAAGCATCACAGAAAGCGCCACGCGAAGATGTAATCGCGGCGCTACCGGAAAGCTCTTTGATGATCGCCGGTGCCGATGATGTCGGCGCCGGCGATTTCATTTTTGCAGGTTATGCCCGCTTGGCGATGAACAGACCTTCGCACAGGCGGAAGGTGAGCTCGGGCCCGGCGCCTTTCGGCTCCATGACGGTTTTTACCTCGGGCGTCGCCAGCGCCAGCATCGAGCGCAGGAAGGCCTGCATGTTGGCGTCGTGGCGGGCCGCCCAGCTCTTGAATTCCATCTGCTTGTAGAGCTGCTCTTCGTGACCGATAGAGAATCCGGCGTTCTTCAGCGCCGCGCGCCATTCCTCCATGGTCCAGGCGCGCAGATGGCTGGGATCGCGGAAGCGCTCGAAGGCATTGACATAGTCGCCGACGCTCCCAACCGGCACCACATTGTCGACGACCGCGAACAGGCCGCCCGGCTTGAGCACGCGGTGCACTTCGCCGAGAAACTCCGGAATTGAATCGAAGTGATGCGGCGCGATGCGGCAAGTTACCAGGTCGAAGCTGGCGTCCTCGAACGGCAGTGCCTCGGCCTTGGCGTAGGTCGTGCGCACATTGGCGAGGCCGCGCTTTTGCGCTTCGGCTTTCACCATGTCGAGCATTTCCTGGGTGATGTCGGTCGCCCACATACGCTCCACATGCGGCGCGAAGGTGTAGGCGACGTGGCCGCCGCCGGTGGCGACGTCGAGCGCGCGCCAGGTCTTCTGCGGGGAGGTCAGCGCCACCAGCCGCTCCAGGCTCTTGCCCAGCGCGTGCGGCGTCGAGGTGAGATAGCTGGCGGCGGTCTTGCCGAATTGTTCCTGGACCAGGGTCTTGTTCATGGGGCTTTCCGGTGGGGTTAATTGTTGAATTATAGCCTATGCACAAGAAAAAGCCCTGCATCTTTCGATGCAGGGCTGTGTTGCGGTGACCTGCAAAAGCAGGGCGTTTATTGGACGATCATCAAGGGGCAACGATCATGCCGGTGAAGACATAGGCCTGCAGCATGACCAAGATGCCGACGAGACAGGCGAGTGCGATCGAGTGCTTGAACACGAAGCGCAGGATCGTGCCTTCGTGGCCGAACCAGTTGGTCGCGGTCGAGGCGACGACGATCGATTGTGCATCGATCATCTTGCCCATGACACCGCCCGAAGAGTTCGCCGCGCCCATCAGGATCGGCGAGAGGCCGAGTTGAGTGGACGTAATCTTCTGCAGGTTGCCGAACAGGATGTTCGACGCTGTGTCAGACCCCGTCAGCGCCACGCCCAACCAGCCGAGCAGCGTGCCGAAGAATGGGTAGAGTACGCCGGTTGCGGCGAAGGCGAGGCCGAGTGTGGCGTCGATGCCGGACAGGCGGGTGAGCGTGCCGATCGCAAGCATGGCCGAGATGGTGAGCAGCGAATAGGCGCAGACCTTGATGGTCTTGCCGTATTCAACCACCAGCTTTGCCGGCGAGAAGCCCATCAGGAAGCCCGAGATGATCGCCGAGATCAGCATGCCGGAGCCGGTGTAGGACAGCCAGGTGAAGGAGAACACCGCGCCTTCCTTGGTCGGCGCCGGCACGATCGGCGCGACTTTGTTGATCATGTTGTGCAGGCCGGGGACCGCATAGTTCCAGGTCGCGTAGGCGTTCAGGATCGCCTTGATGTAGTTGGTGCCCCACAGCAGCAGGATGATGCACACGATGATCCAAGGCATCAGCGAGAACCACACCTGCGCGGTGGTCGGCTTGGGCTTGGTGCTGACCGGCTTCGCAGCCATCGTAGCTGCGGAATCGTCCTTGCTGCGCAAGGCCGGCGAAGTCCAGACCACCTTCGGCTTCCAGACCTTCAGGAACAAGATCAGGCAGGCCATCGAGACCAGCGAAGCGCCGATATCGACGATCCACGGATTGATGAAATTGGAGATCAGGAACTGCGGGATGGCAAAGGATACGCCGGTGACCAGAATGGCCGGCCAGATTTCCTTCATGCCTTTCCAGCCGGCGAAGGCCCAGATCAACCAGAACGGCACGATCAGCGAGAAGAACGGCAATTGTCGTCCGACCATGGCGCCCAGCAGGAAGGGATCGATGCCGGTGACGCTGGCAAGGCCGGCGATCGGGGTGCCGAGCGCGCCATAGGCGACCGGCGCGGTGTTGGCGATCAGCGACAGGCCGGCGGCCGCAAGCGGGGAGAAGCCTAAGCCCATCAGGATCGCGGCGGTCACCGCGACCGGGGTGCCGAAGCCGGAGGCGCCTTCGAAGAACGCCCCGAAACAGAACGCGATCAGCAGCAATTGCAGCCGGCGGTCCTCGGTGACGCCGCCGATGGTGGTCTGCAAGGTCTCGAACACGCCCCGCGCGACCGTCAGCCGGTAGAGAAAGATGACGTTGAGCACGATCCAGCCGATCGGGAAGAAGCCGGTCACGGCGCCGAGCACGGTCGCGCGCAGCGACATATCGGCCGGCATCGTGAAGATGAAAATGGCGACCAGGTTGGCGACAATCAGCGCGATCACCGCTGCGATGTGCGCCTTGACCTTGTTCGATGCGATTAGGACCAGCAGCGTGACGACCGGAAGTGCCGCAGCCACGGTCGATAGCGCTGCATTATTGAATGGATTATAGACTTGATTCCACATCGTCTCCGTCCCCCATTTAATCCGACTACTTGTGCGGATATTTCATTTTTTACGGATGCAGCCCGCGCCGAGTATAGCGGCGTCATCGCAAAACCCAACGGGATAAATAATCTCGCACTGCAATAATGCGCGATTATGTCGGTAGTACCTGACAATAAATACGGACGGTGAGAGTGGGCAAAATCCAATGGCGGCAGTAATTGGCCGGTCGAGTGGATCAGCGTTGTTCGCTGTCGCCGCCGCTGAGGTCGTCGTAGCCGTGCCGGCTCGAGTAGAATACCAGCGCCATCAGGCCACCGCCGATCAGCAGCGAGAACAAGACGCCGCCGGCAATGGCGACGTAGCCGTAAAACGGCAACGCATCGCCGCCGAGGTGTTCCCAAGCGGCGCCGGCGAACCAGACCGACATCGCCAGCAGGCCGAACAGAGCGAGGATGAGCAGCGTGCGCATCAGCTCGATATAGGTCGCGCCTGCCGCCTTGTCACCTGCGCCGCCTGAGCGGTAAACGCTGGTCTTGCGCCCGGCCTTGCAACCATGGAGGGATGTCTACGTGCGGCGCGACGCCGCGGGGGTCCGCTCAATGCGTGCGGCCTGGTTCGAACTCGGGTTCCCATTCATGAAAATGGCGCGGGGGTGCGTTTGTCACGCGGGCAATCGACATGAGCATTGAGCGTACAAGCGCCGGCGAGGGCACAGCCTACACCTACCGGGCTTCGGTTCTGGGCGCGCCGCGCGAGTTCAAGCTCGTCGGCGACGGCATCGACTGGGTGAACGGGCGCAAATCGGGCCACATTCCGTTTCGCACGGTTCGCCGCCTGCGCCTGTCGTATCGGCCGGTGAGCATGCAGTCGCACCGCTTCGCGACCGAGCTGTGGGCGGACGGCGCGCCCAAGCTGGAGATCCTGTCGAGCTCGTGGAAAAGCATGGTCGAGCAGGCGCGGCAGGACAATCCCTATGCGGCATTCATCGCCGAGCTGCATCGGCGCATCGTGCAGGCAGCGCCGCCGGCACGGTTCGAGCAGGGCAGTCATCCGCTGCTGTATTGGCCGGGGTTGATTGTCTTTGTCGGCGTGGCGCTCGGGCTGGCCTGGCTGATCGTGCGCGCCTTGCAGGCCGACGTTAAAACCGGCGCAGCGTTCGTCGGCGGCTTTCTCGCGCTGTTCCTGTGGCAGGGCGGCAATTATTTTCGCCGCAACCGGCCAGGGCTCTATCGCCCCGACGCGCTGCCGGGCGAGCTGATGCCGAAAGGCTGACGGCGCACTTTCAGCTTTTGGTGTTGCGCACCACCAGCACCGAGCATTTGGCGTAGCGCACCACATGGCCGGCATTGGAGCCGAGGAAATAGGTGCGCATGGCGGGACGGTGCGAGCTCATCACGATGAGGTCGGCGTTGATCGCCTTCGCCTCTTCCAGCACCTCATGGTAGATACCGCCTTGCCGCACCGTGCCCGAGATATGCGCGCCGTCGAGCCCACTTTCGCGCGCGATGATGGCCATGGCTTCTTCCGACGACTTGCGCTGCTGCACGTCGAAATCCGGCGGCACGTATTCCGCCAGCATCACCGGCGTCATCGGCAGCACATTGACCAGCCGCACATGCCCGCCGGACGAGCGGGCGAGCGTCACCGCGGCCTCGATGGCGGGTTTGGCCAAATCGGTGTCGGCAAGGTCGATCGGAACCAGGATCTGCTTGTACATGACAGCGCCCCTCTTTTCCGCTGCTGGGGTGCGATCATGGCATGTTTTGGCGGCGGCGTAGAGTGCGGCCTATGGCCTTTTCGGGATCACGCTTTAATTGGCCGTGGCTTCCAGCGACTTCGGGCTGACGAAACGCTCCAGCCGGCCGGACTGCGGATGCAGCTTGGTCCAATTGTCGAAGGCGAAGTCGATAATGACCAGCCCCGACGTCGGCAGTTTCTCGCGCAGCCGCTCGCGCGCATCGACGTCGCCGGCCGCGATCAGCAACAGCGCGAGTTCGTGCAGCCCGGGATTGTGGCCGACGACCATGAGTGTATGGGCGGACGCCGGGGTGTCTTTGATGACCGCCAGGATACAATGCGGCGTCGCGTCGTAGACCCGTTCCGCCGACATCGCCGCCGGCGCCGGATGGAACGCGGTCGCGGCGTATTTCCAGGTCTCCTGGGTGCGCGCGGCGGGCGACAGAATCACCCGGTCGGGAACAAGCGCATGGGCCGCCATATACGCGCCGATCTTGGCGGCATCCTTGCGGCCGCGATCGATCAGGACACGGGCAAGGTCTTTCGTCCCGGGCTCCGACCGTTCGGCCTTGGCATGGCGTAGCAGCAAAAGGCGGCGCATGGTGTATCAGGGTGTGGGTAGGGAGACGCCGAAGCGTCGATTTCGAATCTGCGGCAGTTTAGCATGCTCGCCGGGGGCGCATGCAGCGCCGCGTGATTGTGAACAACTGTAGCGATGAGCGAAGACGATAATATGGCGGCGGGCTGGTACGAGGCGACCCGGGTGGCGAGCCCGGAACGCCCGCGGCTGAATTTCGATCTCGATGTCGACGTCTGCGTGATCGGCGCCGGGCTGGCAGGTCTGACCGTGGCGCGCGAGGTGGCGCGGCGCGGCTGGTCGGTGGCGGTATTGGAGGGCGGCCGGGTCGCCTGTGCGGCATCCGGGCGCAATACCGGCTTCGTGCTGCCGGGCTACCCGGAAGATATCGACAGCATGGTCGAGCGCATCGGGCTCGATCACACCAAGCAGCTCTGGGCGCTGTCGGAACAAGGCGTCGACTACGTGCGGCGCGCAATCGAAGAAACCGGCATGCCCGACGTCGATCCGGTTCCCGGCTGGCTGCACGTCTCGAAGACCGACAACGGCGATGAAATCGACGCCGAGGTCGAGCGGCTGCGCTGGATCGGCGCCAATGTCGAAGCCTGGCCGACGGCGCGCGTGCGCGAGGTGCTGCCGAACAAGCGCTATTTCGGCGCGCTGCATTTTCCGGACGCGATCCACATTCACCCGGTCAATTACGCGCTCGGCCTTGCCGCTGACGCGGAAAAATTCGGCGCCCGTATCTTCGAAAACACGCGAGCGATCGGAATCGATCCGGCCGGCGTGCGCAAGCGCGTCGACACCGCCGACGCCCGCGTGCGCGCGACGCATGTGGTGCTCGCCTGCAACGTGCAGCTCGGCGATCTGATGCCGCGGCTCGGCGCCACGCTGTTGCCGATCACCACTTTCGTGCTGGTGACCGAGCCGATACCCCGGCTCGCGGAGATCGTGCGCTATCGCGGCGCGGTCAGCGACACCAATCGCGCCGACAATCACTATCGCATCGTCGGGGGCGACCGCTTGCAGTGGTCCGGGCGAATGCGTGCGTGGCAGGCCGATCCGCGCTGGGTCCGCCGCGGCCTGGTCGCCGATATCCGGCGCAATTTTTCAGATCTCGGCAAGATCGAGATTGCGCATCTGTGGCGCGGCACGTTCGGGCGGGCGATCCATCGTATGCCGCAAATCGGCGAGATCGAGAGCGGGCTGTGGGTGGCAAGCGGATTCGGCGGGCACGGGCTCAACACCACGGCGATGGGCGGCGACTTGGTCGCGCGCGGCATCGTCGAGACCGATGCGACCTGGCGGCTGTTCTCGCCCTATGAGCTGGTCTGGGCCGGCGGCCTGCTCGGCCGGGCCGTGGCGCAAGGCATCTATTGGGGGACGCGGCCGGTCGAACGGCTCGAACAAAGCTGGGCGCGCTACCGCGAGCTGGCGCGCGCGCGCAAGCGGGCGCGGCTTGCCGCCCGCAACGGGCAGGGGCCACCGGCTGTCGCTACGGAGGCTGCGCTGGCAGCGGCCGTTCCGCCGGCCCAGGAGCTGCCCGCCGCTCCGCCGGCCTGACCAGCGGATGCAATCGGCGATCCGTTTCACCCGTTCTTTCGGCCCGCCGGACCGTGCTAAGGATCCGCTCGCATGAGCACATCGACCTCCCGTTTTATCGCCATCGGCCTCTGCATTGCCGCGCTGGCGCTGGCCGGCTGCGCCAAAACTGGCGGCACGAACGGCATATTCGGCGACACGGCGGCGAAGCCGAAGACCGTGCTGGTTGCGGATTTCGTGGCATCCCCCGAAGTGGACGCGATCGACCGCGGCTTCAGCACGCGCATGGACCGCAACGGCAGCAAATTCCCGATCCTGGAGCGCAAGCGGCGCACGCTCGCGCGCGTCAACGACGAGATCGTGGCGGCCATCGTTGTCACCTTGCGCGAGGCCGGGCTCGATGCGCAGCCCGGCAGCGAGGAGGCGCTCACGCTCCACGATCAGGCGGCGGTGGTGAGCGGGCGGCTGCACGGCGCCGCCGCTGCGAAAAACAAGCAGATCGGCTTCGGCCGCGGCCGCGGCGGCGTAGTTGCCGACATCACGGTGTCGTATTTCTCCAGCGGCGCAAAGAAGACTCTGACCGGCTTCAGCATAGACGCCAAGGACGCCGGAAAGCCGCCGACTGGAAATCATGCGGCCGAGCGCAATGCGGCGATCGCCGCGGTGCTCGCCGCCGAAAAAGACGAGGTGAAGCTCTCGCCCGATGTGGAAGTCCAGGCGCGCCGGCTCGGCCGCGCCGCGGGCGAGAAGATCGTGGCCTATGCCAAAGGCCAAGGCTGGCTCGCGACGCCGGAAGCTGCCGAAGCGCAGCCGGAGGTCGTGAAATTGCCGGAACCCAAGCCGGCGCCAAAACGGGTGGCCGCGACGAAGCCAGCCGCTCAGAAACCGCCCGCCCAAAAACCGAAAGCGCCGGAAGATGAGGAGCCGCCGGACACGGAGGTTCCTCCCGGCCAACCCGGCAACAGATAAATGCTCAGCGCCCTTCGCGCCTTGCCATAAACGCCAGCCGCTCGAACAGGTGCACGTCCTGCTCGTTCTTGAGCAGTGCGCCGTGCAGCGGTGGGATCAGCTTCTTGGGATCGCGCTCGCGCAGGATTTCGGGGCCGATGTCCTCGACCATCAGCAATTTCAGCCAGTCCAATAGCTCGGAGGTTGATGGTTTCTTCTTCATGCCGGGCACGTCGCGGATTTCGTAGAACAGCTTGAGCGCCTCGCTCACCAGCCTCTGTTTGATGGCGGGGAAATGCACCTCGATGATCGCGGTCATGGTTTCGGGATCGGGAAAACGGATGTAGTGGAAGAAGCAGCGGCGCAGGAAGGCGTCGGGCAATTCCTTCTCGTTATTCGATGTAATGATCACGACCGGGCGGCGGCGCGCCTTCACGGTCTCGCCGGTCTCGTAGACGAAGAACTCCATGCGATCGAGTTCCAGCAACAAGTCGTTGGGGAACTCGATGTCGGCCTTGTCGATCTCATCGATCAGCAGCACTGGGCGCTCGTCGGCGACGAAGGCGTCCCACAACTTGCCGCGCTTGATGTAGTTGCGGATGTCCTGCACGCGCGCGTCGCCGAGCTGGCTGTCGCGCAGGCGTGACACCGCGTCGTATTCGTAGAGGCCCTGCAGCGCCTTGGTGGTGGACTTGATGTGCCATTCGATCAGCGGCGCGCCGATCGCCTTGGCGATCTCGAGCGCCAGCACGGTCTTGCCGGTGCCGGGCTCGCCCTTGACCAGCAAAGGCCGCTCCAGCGTGATCGCCGCATTGACCGCGATCTTGAGATCGTCGGTCGCCACATAGGCCTTGGTGCCTTCAAAACGCATGTAATTCCTCGCTTTTTCATTGCGACACTAGGCATGCTGCCCGCCCTGGGCAAGGCGATTTGCTGGGCATTATTCTTGTGGCGCATGGCCTTATCCGAAAACCGGTACCCGCTTTTCGGGGCCATGCGCTCGCATCAACGTGATGGCAGAGTGATGGCAAGTTGAATGGCTATTACGCGCCGAGCGTATATGTCATGGCGCGTGAGGTATCGAATTCGGGAGGATTGGATGCGCCGCCTGCTGCTCGGCTTTGCTTTTCTTCTCGCGGCCGCCGGTATCGCGAGCGCGCAGATGGCCCCTTTGCCCAGGCCCGGACCCGGGCAGGCGGTGGCGACCTTCGCCGGCGGCTGTTTCTGGTGCACCGAATCCGATTTCGATCATGTGCCGGGCGTCATCTCGACCACTTCGGGCTACACCGGCGGTCACGTCGCCAATCCGACCTATGAGCAAGTCTCGGCCGGCGGCACCGGGCACGCGGAGTCGGTGCAGGTGATCTACGACGCGAGCAAGGTCTCCTACCAGCAATTGCTCGCGTATTACTGGCACCACGTCGACCCGACCGTGAAGGACCGCCAGTTCTGCGATGTCGGCCATCAGTACCGTACCGCGATCTTCGTCCACAACGACGAGGAGCGGAAACTCGCGGAAGCGTCCAAGAAGCAAGTCGAGGCCGAGCTCAAGAAACCGATCTACACTGAGATCGCCGCCGCCGGGCCGTTCTACCCGGCTGAGGAATATCATCAGGATTTCTATCTAAAGAACCCGACGAAATATAAATTCTACCGGTGGAATTGTGGCCGCGATCAGCGGCTCGAGCAATTATGGGGCAAAGCAAAGGAAGGCAGCTGATATGATCGACCGGCGAGCCCTGTTGACCGCCACAGTAGCGCTCGGTGCGCTCATGGCCACCCGTAATATGAGCGAGGCAGAAACAATGACCACAACGACCGAGACCATCGACTGGAGCAAGCTCAGCGATGCCGACTGGCGCAAGCGCCTGACGCCGCAGCAATTCGACGTGCTGCGCAAGCACGGCACCGAGCGTGCCGGCACCAGCCCGCTCAATCACGAAAAGCACACGGGCACCTTCGCCTGCGCCGGCTGCGACCTGCCGTTGTTCTCGTCCGATACCAAGTTCGAGAGCGGCACCGGCTGGCCGAGCTTCTATCAGCCTCTGCCGGGCGCAATTGGCACCACGACCGACCGGAGCTTCTTCATGACTCGCACCGAGGTGCACTGCAGCCGTTGCCTCGGGCATCTCGGTCACGTGTTCGACGACGGCCCGCCGCCAACCGGCTTGCGCTACTGCATGAACGGCGTGGCGTTGAAATTCGAGCCACAGCCGAGCGGTCAATCGTAACGCGACTTTCTGTGGTGGCGGCCGGCCAGCCGGCCGAGGCCTTGCGTCTGGTGTCGATGGCCATGAACGCGCGCAAGCCGTCGCGGCAAGTCCTGCTCAACTATGGCCTGATCCTTGAAGCCCTCAAGCGCTACGAGAAGGCGATCGACAGCTTCGACCAGGCGATCAAGCTGAAAACTAAATTCGCCGAGGCGCACAATACCGCGGCGCCGCGCTCTCGTCTCTTGGAAGGGACGAGGAAGCACTGGAGAGCTGCCGCAAGGCATTCGCGATCAAGTACGTCGAGGCGCATTACAATGCCGGCACAGCGCTACGCGCGCTCGGGCGTTACGATGAAGCACTCAGGAGCTAAGACCGCGCGCTGGCGCTTGCACCGGATTTCAACGAGGCACGCAAAAATCGCGGCCGCGTGTTAGGCCTCGATCGCGCCGACGAAGCGATCGAGAATTTCACGGTCGCACTTCGGGTCAATCCGAGCGATACCGAGGCATGGTATCAGCGCGGCAGGCATTTATTGGATCTCAGCCGTAATAACGAGGCCGCCGCCGATTTCGCGCAACCGCTGGCGCTGAACCCGGGCCATTCCGAAGGGCGCTTTGCCGCCTGGTGCTGTGGCGATCTAGGTGTCATAAACGGCTTGAAGCCGCGCTGCCGCGCGGAGCAGGAGGTCTGCCTCCAGTTCGCCTGCGCTCGCAATTTCATTTGCTACATTTTTGTATGCCCGCTGCGTGTTGTATTTCGAAATAAATTTTCCTCGTACCCGATTAAATTTCGAGCTTGCTTCAATGCCTTATACAATTCGCCTCTTAAGATATGATTATTGATATTTTCGACATATGGCCACGTGCTCGGTGCAGCCTGCACGATGTCCCGGATAAGAGCGAAATATGTTTGGTCATGATCGCGCGGATTGCGCGAGGTGTACATCAGTTGTACGGCAAGATAGATTCGCTTCGCTGGCGTATCGGCGCGGTTGGGCGTCATAATGTCTTTTTCGCGCAGAACCGGCGCCGAGCCGTCAATCAGCAACCGGGTGCGCTGGCTATGATTGGTAATGGCGCATTCGCCGACGAGAATGCGCTCGCCGGGCTTTAGTTCAACTTTCAGGGCCATTGCAAACTCCGATAGATTTGCCGTCCCACATGGTTGCGAGAAGAGGGTTAATGGCGTGTAAAAAACGACGGCGGAGCCGAGGCCTCGCCGTCGCATTTTAGACGATCGCGCTAAGAGGTTACCCGCCGAACAACTTGAGCACGTTGCGATCGGATTGTGCGGACGGTGAAAGGGGCGTCATGGACAACGATTGCTGGGTTTGAAGCGCAAGCAAGTTGGCGCCTTCTTGATTGCTGTTGGCGTTCACCAGGTTGCTTGCGCCGGTCTGCAGCGCATTGATCAACGCATTCGTGAAGTCGAAGCGGATCCGAATGGTCTGCAATTGCGAGCTCAGGGTCGACGAGTCCGATTGCAGTGTGGTCAGGGCGGAGCTGAGCGCCGTGGCCGCCGCGGCGAAGTCGGTCGCGACCGATGCGGTGGTCCAAGTCACGTCGCTCAGGCTAAGACCGGAGCTCGTGGCGGTCGTGGCGGCGATCGTCAATGTTGTGGGGCTGGAAGCGTTTTCGTCGAGCGTCAGGGTGAGAGAGTTGCCGTTGAGCAGGTTCACGCCGTTAAAGCTGGAATCCTTCGCGAGTTGGTCGATCTGGGTGAGCAGGTTGTTGTACTGGGTGCCAAGGCTCGCATAGGTGGTCGGATTCGAGCTCTGCTGCGCCTGGGTGACAATCGACTGTGCCGACTGCACGAGCTTTGTGATTGCCGTGATGCCGTTATTCGTGGCGTGAATGATGTTGACGCCGTTGGTGATGCCGTCCAACAGGCTGCTCAGCGTGTTTGCGCGAGTATCAAGCCGCTGCGAGGTGAAATATTCGGTCGCGTTATCCAGAGCCGAATTGACCTTTTTGCCGGTAGCCAGCGCTTCCTGCGTGGTGGTCAATTGGCTGGAAATATTCTCAAGCGACAGCAGGTTCTGACGAGCGCCAGCGCTTAACGTAACAGTACTCATAGCGGGGAACCCCCTCGTGGATTTCCGTTCCCGAAGAACGTTCGCGTCGGAGTATCCACGCCTATCGATACGATTTAGTTAATATTAGGGTTAAGAGCCGATTAACGGATTGCTATGCGCCGGCGAAAACGCGCCACGCTTCGGCTATGCAGAAGGCCACATAGCGGACCGGCAATAGCCGATGGTTGTTGAGAAGAGGGTTAATGGCGTGTAAAAAACGACGGCGGAGCCGAGGCCTCGCCGTCGCATTTTAGACGATCGCGTTAAGAGGTTACCCGCCGAACAACTTGAGCACGTTGCGATCGGATTGTGCGGACGGTGAAAGGGGCGTCATGGACAACGATTGCTGGGTTTGAAGCGCAAGCAAGTTGGCGCCTTCTTGATTGCTGTTGGCGTTCACCAGGTTGCTTGCGCCGGTCTGCAGCGCATTGATCAACGCATTCGTGAAGTCGAAGCGGATCCGAATGGTCTGCAATTGCGAGCTCAGGGTCGACGAGTTCGATTGCAGTGTGGTCAGGGCGGAGCTGAGCGCCGTGGCCGCCGCGGCGAAGTCGGTCGCGACCGATGCGGTGGTCCAAGTCACGTCGCTCAGGCTAAGACCGGAGCTCGTGGCGGTCGTGGCGGCGATCGTCAGCGATGAGGACGAAGTCTCGTCGAGTGTCGGCGTTGGCTTCGGCGCCCGCCACGGCATGCCGCAGCAGCGCGGGCTCCTTCACCGTCAGTGAACAGGAGACGCCGCGCAACGCCGCTGCGGCCACGTCGCTGCGCACGATTTCATTTGTCGATGCGCTGATCGCGCTGCAGGGCTCCGCGCGAGCGCAAGAAACGCGCGGTCGTCCGCGGCCGCAAAGCGCTCGACGTGCTCGATACGCTCAAGCTCTCATTGCTCGATGGCAGCGTCGACCGCTCGACACTGGCGCGCCTCAAAGTTGCGGCCGAGGGCTCACCGATGAGACCGGCGATCCGGGCCTGGATACAGTCTTAAGCGAGATCGACCTGCGCGTTGCGGTTGAACTGGCCAAGGCCGGCATCCGCTAACGCAATACCCCGTTAACCGTCCCGCTGTTCAAAATTGATTACCCGGTAAGCCCGGGCGAGGGGGTGCCTTTTCCCGGCAATTCAGCTCAAGTCATTGAAATATCATAATAAACAATCTTGCCATCGGCCCTTATTCGCATATTGTCCGCGGCCCGGCGCGCGTATATAAGCCTGCCGCACCGGGAGGATGGACGTCGCATCCAAAAACCATAAGAAGTCAGGGAGTTGGTGGGAATGTTGGCAAAAACAAAAACATATCGGCCGTCCGATAAGGAGCCGTTCATGAACGAGCGGCAGCGGGACTATTTCCGCATGAAGCTGCTCGCATGGCGGGAAGATATCCTGAAAGAGGCCAAGGAAACGCTGCAGCACCTGCAGGAAGAGAACCAGAATCACCCCGACCTCGCCGACCGGGCGTCGTCGGAAACCGACCGCGCCATCGAGCTGCGGGCGCGCGACCGCCAGCGCAAGCTGATCGCCAAGATCGACGAGGCGCTCGGCCGTATCGACGATGGCACCTATGGCTATTGCGAGGAAACCGGCGAGCCGATCTCGCTGCGCCGCCTGGAAGCGCGCCCAATCGCGACGCTGTCGGTGGAGGCGCAGGAGCGGCACGAGCGGCGCGAGCGGGTCTATCGCGACGATTGAGGGCAGGGCGTTTTCTCTCTCGTTGGGGAGTGGGTATACGGCGAAAGAACGAAAGAATAAAAGCATTTTCAGATAGATAAGCAGAGACCAACTTTCTTCACCAATCACAGACAGCATATAGGTAGCAGATTTAAATTGGCCCGCCAGGTCGAGCAGCAGAATCCGATCTCCGGCGAGGAAGCTCAACTCGAGCGACATGCGCTAGTACCTCTGCACAGAGGTTTTGACCGGTTGAGTGTGGTTTATCGTAGGTCCGGCAGGTGTTTTGGATCAACGAGCAATTCGATGCTTCGAGCGATCCTGGGTTTCCTTCTGATGAAACTTTTTCGTTCGAGCGTTAACACCATTTGGTGAACCGAAGGTGGGCTGACGCGGAAATATTGCTGCATGTCAGTTTCGGCTGGCGGCCGGCGGTGCAGGCGCGTGTATGCGTAGATATAGGCCAGATACTGGCCTTGCTTTTCGGTGAAGCTTTGACCGCTGAGGCTGCGAGCGGCGCCTGATTTTTGATTCATTTGTCGACTCGTCCGGCTCTCCGACAAGGAGGCCGAGATGAATGTACGTTATCGGATCGAATTGAGCCAAGCCGAACGCTGTGAACTCACCGCGATGTTGAGCAAAGGCAAGCGAGCCGCCCGCAAGCTCAAGCGAGCCCAGATATTGCTGGCGGCCGATGCCGGCCGCAGCGATGAGGAGATTGCCCGCACCGTGGGGGTGGGCGGTTCCACCGTATACCGGACCAAGCGGCGCTTCGTGGAAGGCAATCTGGAACGGGCGCTGAGCGAGGATCAGCGTCCTGGGGCGGAGCGCAAGCTCACCGGCAAGGAAGAAGCCTTGCTCGTGGCAACGGCTTGCGCAAACCCTCCTGAGGGTCGCGCCCGCTGGACGCTGGAACTGCTGGCCGATGCCATGGTCAAGCTCACCGAGCATGAGAGCCTGTCGGGCGAGACGGTTCGCCGGCGGCTGGCCGAAAACGGTCTCAAGCCCTGGCGCAAGGATATGTGGTGCATTCCCCGGGTCGACGGCGAATATGTCGCTCGCATGGAAGGCGTGCTCGACATCTATGCCGAAACGCCCGATCCCAAGCGGCCGGTGGTCTGCTTCGACGAGAGCCCAGTCCAGCTTATCGGTGAGGTGCGCCAGCCCGTCCCGGCCGAGCCGGGTCAACTCGAACGTTACGATTACGAGTACCGCCGCAACGGCACCGTCAATCTCTTCGTCTGCATCGACGTGCATCGGCCTTGGCGCAAGGTCAAGGTCACCGAGCGGCGGACGGCAGTAGACTACGCCCAATGCATGCGCGAACTCACCGATGTCCATTATCCCGATGCCGAATCCATCCGGGTTGTGCAGGACAACCTGTCGATCCACTCGGCTGGCGCCCTCTATGAGGCATTCGCGCCCGCCGAAGCTCGGCGCATCTTGCGTCGCCTGGAATTCCACTACACCCCCAAGCACGCCAGCTGGCTCAACATGGTCGAGATCGAGATAGGCGTGCTCCGCGGCCAGTGCCTGGACCGCAGGATCGACAACCCAAAGCGTCTCGTCAGTGAAATCGCCGCATGGGAACGACAACGAAACGCCGCCGGCGCCCGCATCAAATGGATGTTCACAACCGACAGAGCCCGCGCCAAAATGGGTCGCGCCTATCCCGACACATCCAAAAAGTCATAATCACTGTGTCGAGGTACTAGAGCGGATTCCGATCATGTAGAGGCATAGGCGGAGTTTGCGAAGTAATTCTGGCATTCTTTAGCGCTGAAAGCGCCAAGCAGTTTCCCGATCCTGCGGCAGAGACCTGAGACGGTGCGCTCGGCAGCCTTGCGTAGCAGCGCCTTCAATTTGCTGAAGGCCTGCTCGATAGGATTGAGATCGGGCGAATATTTCGGCAGGTAAAGTAGGTTTGCTCGCGCCGTCTTGATGGCCTGCTGCACCGCGTCGCCCCTGTGGGCCGGCAGATTGTCGATGATGACGATATCGCCGCGCTTGAGTGTTGGCCGCAGACATTGCTCGATGTAGGCGAGGAAGTTGGCCCTGGTTATTGGTCCATCCACAACAAAGGGCGCGACCATCTTCTTATTGCGAAGCCCAGCTACGAAGGTAACAGTCTTTCAATGCCCTTGCGGAACATAGTCGATCAATCGCTCGCCGCGCGGGCAGCGGCCCCGCAGCCGTACCATATTGGTGCTGGTTGCGGTTTCATCGATGAACACCAGTCGGGCCGGGTCGAACAGGCCTTGATCCCGCATCCAGCGCCGACGTGCCCGCGCCACGTCCGCTCGCTCTTGTTCCGCCGCGTGCAGGCTTTTTTTTAAAGGTGATCTTGCGTCGATTGAAGAAACGCCAGACCACGCTGCGGCTGCCCGCAATGCGCCGCTTGCCCATTGCAATTACGATTTCATCCAACGTTAAATCCGACTTGCCGGCAACCAAGGCAAGCAGCCATTGCGCGTGCTCCTCCAATGGCGAGCTTCTTCCGCCGCTCGGCTTTGCCGCGACGCTTCCTGTTGTGCACCAGCGCTGCATCCATCTGACACCTGAACTGGCGCTCACATCGAGGCTTTCGGCCGCTTCACGTCACGACGCGCCACATTCCACGGCTTCGATCAAGCGCACGCGCAGATCCTGGGAACATGGCTTCGGCATCGTTCGCCTCCATAAACGAATCGACGCGTGCAGACTCGCCCATCCGAAAAGTCTTGGGAATCCCCCAATTCAACTCACCCGAAATGTGCTCTAGCTAGGGCGTGTCCTTATCAATAGATGCGGGTGAGCAACGTGGCCCCTTGCGCTCATGTGAAAATCTATCGCGCTATTTCGCTACGTGGCGCTAAGTCATTTTGAAATGACCAAACAGCCAGACCTTCACCTGATCCATGACAAGAGCCAGCGCGACGGCGGCCGCGAAAATGCTGGCGACAATCGAAATCGGGAGCGGCGCCATCAGAATTCCTTGAATTGCCAAGGTCCCGATGATCAGAAAGTCCAAGACCGTTGACAGGATCACGATCGCGCTCGGGCGCGATGACCACAGGCGTTTGCGCTCGCGCACGACATAAAATACCGCCTGGCCATTGAGCGCCAAAGTCACCAGCGTCATCGTTCGCAGCGTGTCGATGTCGAGCTTCAGCACCAATGCGCCGATGGTCAAAATCGTGGCGCAGAAGGCGAGATCGAAAATGCCGATGGCAATGCCGACAATCGTGAGGCTGTCGATCCGCCAGGAATTGGGCATCGGCGACGGACGCACATTATCGGTCGTCGACGACATCGCCAGGAAATCGCCGGTGGTCATCGAAATGACCATCAGCATCGGGGTCAGGATCGCGTGCTTGGTCAATAGCAGGCCAAAGCCGAGAAACAGCACCTGGCGCGACTTGTGGACGATCGATCGCAGCGCGTAGGTCAGTATGCGTTGGAACGTGACCCGCCCCTCGCGCACCGACGCGACGATTTCGGCTAGCCCCGGCTCGGTCAGCACAATGCCGGCGGCCGATTTGGCGACGTCAGTGGCGGTGGATACGGCGATGCCGATCTGCGCCTGGCGCAGCGCGGGCGCATCATTCGCGCCGTCACCGCACATTCCGACGGTGTGGCCGGCGCCCTGAAACGCCTTGAGCAGGCGAAATTTATCTTCGGGAAGCACGCCGGCGAAAACGGCAAAATCGTCTACCCCCACGCGGTCGGGAATCTTGCCCGGCGGACAAACCGCCCCCGTAAGCCCCACCGCGTTCGCGACGAATGCGGCCGTTGTCGCCGAATCGCCCGTGACCATGACGGTGTGGACGCCGAGCGCGCGCAACTCGTCGATCAACGGCTTTGCATCGCTGCGCGGCGGATCGCTCAGCGCGACGATGCCGGCGATGCGCATCGCACCTTCGGGTCCCACCGCGATGCCGAGAACCCTGTGGCCGCGCGCCTCCAGTTCATGCGCTGCCATCTCCGCATCCGGCGAGTGTTGCGCGAGGCCATGGACGACAGCGAAGGCGCCTTTGACGATGCGCAGCGCGCTGCCCGCGCGATCGACCGCGCGCGCTTCCGACATTTTGGTGGCCGGATCGAACGGCACGAATTTGGTGACCTTCGGCACCTCGGCAACGCGTGTTGTGCAAGGCCGCGGCGCGAACCGCGGCATCCACCGGGTCCTGGCCCCCATCGGCGCTGGCCAGCGCCGCAAGCGCGAGGACGCGGCCTTCGTCGAAGCCGGGCATCGCACGCACGACGGCGACAGCCAGTTCGTTGCGCGTCAACGTGCCGGTCTTATCCATGCAAAGCACATCCATGCTCGCCGCTTCGTCAACCGCGGAGAGACGCGTCGGCAATACGCCCACTCTTGTGAGAGCCTGCGCCCCGATGGCGGTTGCCAGCGTGAACGTCGCCGGCAGCGCCACCGGCACCGACGCGAGAACAGAAATCAGCACAAGGGGAATCGCCTCGGTGAACGGCATGCCGATGGCGTAAGCGTAGAACATGAGCGCGAGCGTCACGATGCCGTTGAATCCGGCGAGATTGCGCACGACCCGAAAGACGGCTTTCTGTTGCGTGCTGACGACGTAGGCGGTGCGGACAAGTTCGGCGGTGCGTCCAAATTTCGTTCGCACCCCGGTCGAGACGACTTCGGCAATCGCCTCGCCGCGGCGGACCAATGCTCCCGCATAAGTCTCGGCACCGGCGCCGGCTTCAATAGGCAGCGACTTGCCGGTGAGCATGGATTGATCGAGCAAGACCCAGCCGTCGAGCACACGAACATCCGCGGCAACGACGCTGCCCAAAGTCAGCTTGGCAATATCGCCGGGAACCAGTTCGGCAGCGGGCAGGGTCGTCCATGTGCCGTCGCGCAGCACCGATGCATTCAGCGCCAGCCGCGATTTCAACGCCGCGATTGTCGATTGTGCCCGGCTCTCGTGAAAGAAACCGATCGCGGCGTTGAACACGAGAAGCAACCCGATGATGGAGGCCTCGACATATTCTCCGAGTGTCAGCTGGAGAATAATTGCGACCTCAAGCAGGGCCGACACGGGGGCCCAGAACTTGCTCAACACCAGCCACAACGGATGCGGGGTGACATCCGGCGTCGCGTTCGGGCCGAACTGGCTTAGCCTGCGACGCGCCTCGTCGCTGGTCAGTCCTTTGGGTCGATTTTCCAAGGTATGCCTTGCCGCTGCGTCGCGCCCGCGTCGATCAATAGCAGTTTTGCCAGCCGAATTATGTCGATACCGGCACGGCGACGCCATTGACGCAGGTCAATGGGCCTTTTCCGGAGCGGATTTGACGCTACGTCCCGTAGCTCTGGATCAGCGAGCCAGCCACCAGGCTCCAGCCGTCCACCAGCACGAAGAAGATCAGCTTGAACGGCAGCGACACCACCACCGGCGGCAGCATCATCATGCCCATGGACATCAGCACCGAGGCCACCACCAGGTCGATGATCAGGAACGGCAAGAACAACAGGAAGCCGATCTCGAAGGCGCGTTTGAGTTCGGAGATCATGAAGGCCGGCACCAGGATGCGCAGCGAGATGTCCTCGGGCTTGGCCGGCTCGGCTTCCTTCGCCATGTCGACGAACAGCTTGAGATCCTTTTCGTTGACGTTCTTCTCCATGAACGCGCGCAACGGCACCGCGCTGCGCTGGAACGCCTGCTCGGCGGTGATCTCATTGGCGACCAGCGGCCGCACGCCGGTGTCGTAGGCTTTTTGCAGCGCCGGGCCCATCACGAAAGCGGTGAGGAAGAGCGAGAGCGAGACGATCACCGCATTGGGCGGCGCGGTGGCGGTGCCGAGCGCTGTGCGCAACAGCGACAGCACCACCACGATGCGGGTGAACGACGTCATCATCACGAGGATCGACGGCGCCAGCGATAGCACCGTGAGCAGCGCGACCATCTGGATCACGCGTTCGGTCAGCCCGCTG
Source organism: uncultured Alphaproteobacteria bacterium (assembly GCA_963739075.1). GTDB lineage: Bacteria > Pseudomonadota > Alphaproteobacteria > Rhizobiales > Xanthobacteraceae > Pseudolabrys. The sequence goes on from CAVTZC010000006.1 coordinate 316,172, forward strand.
CCTTGTGCGAAATTGACGCTGATGTCCTGCGCGCCAGCCGGCGACGTGGCGGCGGCGATCAGTCCGGCTACTCCGACCACCACCGTCACAAGACGGACACGGCGGTCGGAAAAGCCTCTCACGTCTTTCCTGACGGACGGCCGAGCAAGTTGGCCATCTCCTCTTCAAGATTGTCTAACGGAGGCTTGGCCGGCGGCGCGGCGAGCTTGGGCTCAGCCTTGATGTCGGCCGGGAGTTCTAATTTGGGTTCGATGCGTGGCTTGAGATCGCGCGCCGGCGCCGGTTTGGCCGGCGGGGCGACGAGCGGATCGGTCACCGGCGGGCGGCTTTCCGGCACGGGCGTGCGGCGCAGCGCGGCTTCCAACTGCTGCGCCATTTCAGCGAGGTTATGATCGGTCTGGGGCGGCGCCGGCGGCTCCGCGGGCGGCGGCACCACGGGCGCGACGCTCGGGCGCGGTGCCGGTTCGCTGCGCGCGGGGGTCTCGGGCGGTGTGAGCCGCGTCGACAATTCGGCGGCAAGACCGGACAAGCTGTCGGCCGGGCGCGGACGCGCTGCCGGCGGCTCGGGCGCGAGCCACGGTTCCTCGGTGGCGGACGCGCGCGACGGGCGTGGCGCCGGTATAGGCGCCGCCGGCTCGCTCAGCGGCTGCAGCGGCCACGAGCCTTCGACGCTCGGGCTTGCGCGCGGGGCGGGCTCGGGCGCAACGGTGACTTGCGCGCCGGCTCGCGCGCCAGGTCGCGGGCGCCGGTCGCGCGCACGATATTGGGTTCGACCACGACGTCGGTTGGGCCGCCGATCATCAGCAGGTGCTCGACATTGTCGCGGCGGATCAGCACCAGACGGCGGCGGCCGTCGATGGTGGCGGCATCGATGACCGCGAGCCGCGGCTGGCGTCCGCGCGTGGCGCCGCCCAGGCGGTTGGCGCCGAACCGGCGCACCAGCCAGGCGGTCAGCCCGATCAGCGCGAGAACCACCAGAAACGCGACAAAGAACCGCGCAGCCAGCGGAACTTCCGAGCCAAACAGGGTCTCGAACATCAAAGTACTCCGTACCTGGTGCGACGGCTCATTGGACGGGAATCGTCCAAATGGTTAATTCCGTAAAGCATAATTTGCCGCCCGGATTACTAACAGAGCCTTAACAAATATTAGACCGTTTGCCATCCCACCGTGAATTCCGCCACTTTCCGCATAGTAAACGACGCGCGGGACCAAGCGTTCCACCCCTCCTCCTTTACCAGCCATTAACCATACGCCCGGCAAAGTCTGCCTAGTGCGGCGCGGCCGTCACTGGGGACCTTTGGGGGCTGGCTTATGGCGATCACCGACATTCCGATCCTCTCCATGCTGCGGACCCGCATGCAATGGGCGCAGGAGCGCCAGCGCGTGCTGGCGGAAAACGTCGCCAATGCCGATACGCCCAATTTCCGCGCGCTCGACCTGGCGCCGGTGAAATTCGAGACGCAGCCCCAGTCGGCGGGCGCGCCGCTCACCACGGTGTCGCTCGTGCGCACCGAAAGCGGCCACCTTGCCGGCATCGGGCAGAGCGACTCGCCGTTCCGCTCCAAAAGCGATGGCGATTACGAGGTGCGTCCGACCGGCAACGCCGTGAACCTCGAGCAAGAGATGATGAAAGTGGCCGCGAACCAGATGGATTACCAGGCGGTGACCGCGCTTTACAGCCGCAGCCTCGCTCTCCTCAAAACCGCTCTCGGCAAGGGCTGACGTTTCGCCGCGCTTCGGCGCGGCCAATAATCGAAGGAGGCCAATGTGGATTTCCTCAAGACCATGGCCATCGCCGCCTCCGGCCTGCGCGCGCAGGCCGGCCGCATGCGCATCATCTCGGAGAACATCGCCAACGCGGATTCGACTCCGGCGGGCCCGAATGCGCAGCCCTACCGGCGCAAGGTTCCGACCTTTCAGACCGAGGTCGATCGCACGCTCGACGTCAAACTGGTCGAGCTTGGCAAGACGCGCACCGACAACACCGAATTCCGGTTGAAATACGAGCCCGGCCATCCGGCCGCCGACAAGAATGGCAACGTCCGCTATCCCAACGTCAATCCGCTCCTGGAAATGAGCGACATGCGCGAGGCCCAGCGTTCCTACGAGGCCAATATCAACGTGATCAGCGCCACGCGCCGCATGCTCCAGCGCACCATCGATATCCTCAAAGCCTAACCCATGACTCAGAAAGGCTGAATACCAATGGCTTCACCGATCGCCGCCGCCAGCGCCTACGCCAACATGGCGCGCATCGCCACCGATCCTACGCGCGCGCTCGCCAACGCCGTGGGCGCCGGCAATGCCGACGCCAGTTTTGCCGCCCTGCTCAAGGACGCGGTCGGCGCCGTCACCGCGGCCGGCCACAATTCCGATGCGCAGACGCAAGCTTTGGCCAACGGAAAATCCAACATGGTCGACGTGGTCACCGCGGTGGCGCAGACCGAGGTCGCTGTCGACGCCATGGTCGCGGTGCGCGACAAGGTGATCGCGGCCTACGACGAAATCATGAAGATGCCGATCTGATTTTTCTCCGGCCAAGCGGAGAGCGTAAAGGAAGATAATGACCGGACCTGAAGTTCTCGACGTCGCCCGCGAAGCGATTTTCACGCTCATCGTCGTCGCCAGTCCGGTGATGCTGGTGGGCCTGGCGGTCGGCGTGGTTATTTCGCTGCTGCAGGCGGTCACGCAAATCCAGGAAATGACCATCGCCTTCGTCCCGAAGATCCTGGCGATCTTCGTTTCGCTGCTGATCGCGCTGCCGTTCATGGCCGAAAGGCTGCACGCGGAGATGTTGCGGATCGCCGCCCGCATCGTCGGCGGATAAAGCCATCATGCGCGTCGATGTCTCATTCCTGCCGGTGCTGGCCGCCGCGTTCCTGCTGACATTCGCCCGCGTCGGCACCATGGTGATGCTGATGCCGGGCGTCGGCGAGTTGAACTTGCCCTCGCGCGTGCGGCTGACCATCGCGCTGGTGCTCACCGCCATCCTGCTGCCGTCGCATCAGAAGGCCTACACCGTCGATCTCACCGCGCTCGCGCCGGCGCTGACCTTGCTGATGCAGGAGATCGTGATCGGCGCGGTGCTCGGCTTGACGGCGCGGCTGGCGATCTCGGCGCTGCAAGTCGCCGGCTCGGTGGTGGCGCAACAGCTCGGCTTGGGCTTCGTCACCGCCATCGACCCCACGCAGAACCAGCAGGGCATGCTGGTCGGAAATTTCCTCACTTTGCTCGGCATCACGCTTGTGTTCGCGACCAACATGCATCACCTGGTGATCGCGGCGATGAATGACAGCTATACGATCTTCCAGCCGGGCGAGATGCCGCTGGTTGGCGACGCGGCGCAACACATCGTCCGCATCGTGGCGACCGCGTTCCGCATCGGCATTCAGCTGTCGGCGCCGTTTCTGGTGTTCGGATTGCTGTTCAATCTGGGACTGGGCATCTTGTCGCGGCTGATGCCGCAAATGCAGGTGTTCTTCATCGGCCTGCCGCTGTCGATCCTACTCGGCTTCCTGCTGCTGCTCTTGGTGGTCGGCGCCATGATGGGCACCTTTGTCGGCTATCTGCAGGACGTCCTTCGCGAACTCGCGCCCTACAGCTGACGGTGAACGCGCATGGCCGAAGGCGACAGCCCCGACACCAGCGAGAAAACAGAAGACCCAACGCAAAAGCGCCTGGACGAGGCGCTCGAGCGCGGCGATGTGGTCAAGAGCCAGGAGGTCAATACCTGGTTCGTCATCGCCGGCGCCGCGCTGGTGCTGAGTGCATTCTCCGGCAGCATGGGCAGCGGCCTCACCACCACCATGCGCGGGCTCATCGCCAACGCGCACAATATCAATATGGACGGGCCGGCTTTGCCGCGGCTGTTCGAGAAGATCGGCGTCGAAATCATCGCGGCGGTCGCCATTCCGTTCCTTGTGCTGATGCTGGCCGCGCTCGGCGGCAACATGATCCAGCATAGGCTGGTCTGGTCGTTTGAGATTCTGGCGCCCAAGCTGTCCAAGATCTCGCCGGCGGCTGGGTTCAAGCGGCTGTTCGGGAAGCAGGCGCTCGCCAACTTCGCCAAGGGCCTCATCAAGCTGGTGTTGGTCGGCTCGGTGCTCACCGCGCTGATGTGGCCCGAGCACGGCCGCATCATGGCGCTCGAGCGCGCCGATCCGCTGATGGTTCTGCCGCTCGCCCAGTCATTGGCCATGAAACTGCTCGGCGCCGTGGTCGCCATGATGGCGGTGGTGGCGATGGCCGATTACTTGTTCCAATACCGGCAATGGTACGAGCGGCAGAAAATGTCGCTGCGGGAAATGAAACAGGAGTTCAAGCAGAGCGAAGGCGACCCGACCATCAAGGGCAAGATGAAGCAGGTGCGCAATTCCCGCATGCGCAAACGCATGATCGCCAACGTGCCGAAGGCGGCGGTAATCATCACCAACCCGACCCACTACTCGGTCGCGCTGCAATACGAGCGCGGCATGGTCGCGCCGATCTGCGTGGCCAAGGGCGTCGATGCGGTGGCCATGAAGATCCGAGAGGTCGCCGGCGAACATTCGATCCCGATCGTCGAAAATCCTCCGCTCGCCCGCGCGCTGCACGCCACCGTCGAGGTCGATCAGGCGATCCCTGTGGAGCACTACAAGGCGGTGGCCGAAGTGATCGGCTACGTCATGCGGCTGCGCCGGACGGTTTTCCGGTAGCCGTCTAACGGGCGCCGTTATCCAAAGGGCGGGATTGCGATGGGCTGGCTCTTGCGCCGATAGGGCGGCATAGCGTCTTATCCGTGCAGCTGAATCGATGCCGTCACTAACATCTTGTTTACGCATGATCTTATCCGAGAACCGGTTCCCACCCCCGATCAAGTCGGGGGCAGGCTTTATCGGGATCATGCGCTAAGGCACTCAGGACTTATGGCAGGCGAGAAACCCGCAGCGCAGAAGCCGGGCACCGACCGCAGCACGGGACCGGGGCGACAGGCTTTCGACAAAAGCCAGAGCGCCCCGCGCTCAGGCTCGGTCGGCCTGGTGCTGTTCGTCGCCTTCGCGCTGATCGTGGCTGCCGCCGGCTTGCTCTATATTGAGCCGCGCTATGGCGGCACGTACATCCTGGCGCTGCTGGCTCTGCTCGGCACCATTGGCGTCGCCGCGCTGTTTGCCTTGGCCGCGGGCATCCTGCAGCTGTCCAGCCGAGCCCAAGGTCATCCGCTGCTCAAGGCGTTGGTCGACAATGCCTTCTACGGAATCGTAGTCACCGACCAGTCGGGCCGCGTGTTCTACGCCAATGCCGCGTATCTCGACCTGATCGGGGCGACCGACAGCAACGACGTGCGGCCGATCGAGCGGGTTTTCATCGGGGATCCCGACGTGTCCGAGGCGATCTACCGCCTGCTCAAGGCCGCGCGCGAGGGCCGCCGCCTGCAGGAGGAGGTGCGCGTTCCCGGCGCCACGGCGCAGGCCGCGCGCTGGCTGCGCATGCGCGTGCGCCCGCTCGGCGAAAGCAAGCACGACGCCCGCATGACGGTGTGGTCGATCGCCGACGTGACGCGCGAGCGCGAACGCCAGGAAAACGTGTTCCAGGAACTCCAGCACGCCATCGATTACCTGGATCATGCCCCGGCCGGTTTCTTCTCGGTCGACGCGGCGGGCGACATCGTCTATCTCAATGCCACGCTGGCGGATTGGCTCGATCACGATCTCGCCCAGGTCGGCGCCGGTTCGCTCAAGCTCGGCGATATCGTCGCCGGCGAGGGCGCGGCGCTGCTCACCACGCTCAATGCCGCGCCGGGCGAAGTGAAAACCGAGGTGCTCGACCTCGACCTCAAGACGCGCGGCGGCAAGCCGGTGCCGGTGCGCCTGTTTCACAAGGTGGCGTTCGGCGCCGACGGGGCCGCGGGCGCCTCGCGCACGCTGGTGCTCAACCGCGCCAAAGATGATGGCAGCGATCCGCAGCGCGCGGCCGAAGTGCGCTTCATGCGCTTCTTCCAGAACACGCCGATGGCGATCGCCACGGTCGACAAGACTGGCCGCGTCGCGCGCAGCAATGCGCGTTTCGCGTCCAACTTCGTGGACCTACTCAAGGGCGACGAGCGCTCGATCCTGTCGGTGGTGGCCGAACGCGACCGTCCGGCGCTGGAGGCCGCGATCCGCAAGGCGGGCGAAGGGCAGGGCGACATCGCGCCGGTGGAAGCGGCGCTCGCCGGCAACAGCGAGCGCTGGGCGACCTTCTTCGTGTCCGCCGTCGACGACGAGGATCGCGACGGCGAGGCGGCCATCGTCTACGCGCTCGAGACCACCGCGCAGCGCAGCCTGGAGAACCGGATCTATCAGCAGCAGAAGATGGAGTCGGTCGGCCAGCTTGCCGGCGGCATCGCGCACGACTTCAACAACGTGCTGTCGGTCATCATGATGGCGACCGATTTCCTGCTCAACGCGCACAAGCCGACCGATCCGTCGTTCCAGGACATTATCCAGATCAAGCAAAACGCCAATCGCGGCGCGGCGCTGGTGCGGCAATTGCTGGCCTTCTCGCGCAAACAGACGCTGCGGCCGCAGGTGCTCGACCTCAACGAGACGCTCAGCGACCTGACCATGCTGTTGCGCCGGCTGATCGGCGAGAAAGTGACGCTGACCACGGCGTTCGGCCGCGACCTATGGCCAGTGAAGGCGGACATCTCCCAGTTCGAACAGGTCATCGTCAATCTGGCGGTCAATGCGCGCGACGCCATGCCTGACGGCGGCAAACTTACTGTGCGCACCGCCAACGTGCCGGCGAGCGAAAGCGGCACGCTCACCTACAAGGGCATGCCGAGCGCCGACCATGTGCTGGTCGAAGTGAGCGACACCGGCACCGGCATCCCGCCCGACATCGTCGACAAGATCTTCGAGCCGTTCTTCTCGACCAAGGAGGTCGGCAAAGGCACCGGCCTCGGCCTGTCCACGGTCTACGGCATCGTCAAGCAGACCGGCGGCTTCATCTATGTGAATTCGGTGCCGGGCAACACCGCGTTCCGCATCTTCCTGCCGCGCCACGTGGCGGGCGCCGAGGAAGCGGTGCCACAAATTCCCGACGCCGAGGCGCCGGCAATTGCCGCGGGCGCGCCGGCCGCTGCCAGCGCGGCACGCGCGGCCTCAGCCGATCTCACCGGGCAGGGCACCATCCTGCTGGTCGAGGACGAAGAGGGCTTGCGCGCGCTCAACGCACGCGGCCTCGCCTCGCGTGGCTACACCGTGCTGGAGGCGAGCAACGGCGTCGACGCCATCGAGGTGCTCGACATGCAGGGCGACGTCGATCTGGTGGTGTCGGACGTGGTGATGCCGGAAATGGACGGACCGACACTGCTCAAGGAGCTGCGCCGGCGCAATCCGAAGCTGAAGGTCATCTTCGTGTCGGGCTATGCCGAGGAAGCGTTTCAGAAAAACCTGCCGGAGCAGGAACAGTACGAATTCCTCGCCAAGCCGTTCACGCTCAAGCAGCTGGTCTCGAAGGTCAAAGAGACGATGGCGGAGTAGTTGCGCGCCGCGCTACGTGCGTCGATCAGGCGGTTGTCGCCGGCTCGGCCGTGGCCGCTTCGGCGGTCGCCGTCTGCGCGGCATTCGCCGCCTCGGCGAAGCTCGCGGCGAATTTCACGCCGACCTGATGGGGCTTGCGCCACACCACGCGGCAGAAGCGCCGCGCGGCGCCATTGCTCGAGAGCATCAAGACAAAAATGTCCGGCACCGCCATGGAGTCGTTCACCTCGATCCGCGCGCCGGTGTCCGACACGTCGGACACCAGGCAACCGAAGCGTTGCTTGGGCGTGGTCGCCACCCAGGCGGAGTGCCGCATCGGTTGGCGGCGCGCGTTGCGCTTTTCCTTACTCATGGAGCCTCATTGCCTGCGGCTTGGGCACGCGCGTTGCGGGATTCACAATCCATTAACGCTTGGCCAGTGCAATGTGGGAATTCTACCGCCTGGCGATTACCAATTCATAAAATGCCGTTTGACGCCGGCGTCGGCCGCGCCGCTGGGCGTTGACCTTGCAGCGATTTCCGTCTATGCCGCCGCCCGCAACCTGGTTTTCGGCCTCATCTTGTTGAAGCGCTGCCGGCTTTGGGCCGCGACTCACGTGATCTCCCAAAAACTCGCAGCGTTGCCGCCAACGCGATCGGCGCGCGGGCGTTCAACAAGAAGCTTGAAAGGAACTATGATGCCTGTCGGAACTGTGAAGTTCTTCAATACCCAGAAAGGCTTCGGCTTTATTCAGCCGGAAGACGGCTCCAAGGATGTATTCGTGCACATCACCGCCGTCGAGCGCGCCGGCATGCGCTCGCTCAACGAGGGCCAGCGGATCAGCTACGAGATCGTCACCGAGCGCGGCAAGCAGGCAGCGGGTAATCTGCAGCCGGCTTGAGGCCCGCTACCAATAAGAAGAACTTCGCTGACACCAAAGCCCGGCGGCGACGCCGGGCTTTTTGCATGCGCGCCACTCGTGTAAAAATGCCGTTTGGAAAAACGAACGCGCCAGGGGAGGAACTGACCATGGAGATCATCGCTTGCGGATCGCGACCGTCGCGCCGAGGGCCGGCATCGAGCTTCACCGGAACGGTGTGGCAGGACCCGATCATCCAGGCGCCGGATCCGGCGCTGTTGCGCGCCGGCTGGGTGCGCTTCGAGCCGGGCGCGCGCACGTTCTGGCATACCCATCCGCTCGGACAGACGCTGCACATCACGTCCGGCGTCGGCCACGTGCAGACCTGGGGCGGCCCGATCCGCCAGGTGCGCGCCGGCGACACGGTCTGGATTCCGCCGGACGAGAAGCACTGGCACGGCGCCACGCCCGAGCACGGCATGGAGCACATCGCCATGCAGGAGGCGAAAGGCGGCGAGCACGTGAACTGGCTCGAGGCGGTGACCGACGAGCAATACAAGGCGAAGCCCGCGGGCTGACCTGAGACGCCGCATTCACACGAGAGGTTCGCTCATGCGTTATCAGTTGTTTTATTGGCCGGGAATCCAGGGCCGCGGCGAATTCGTGCGACTCGCGCTGGAGGATGCCGGCGCCGGTTACGACGACGTCGCGCGGTCGAAAACCGGCATGGATAGAATGATGGCGATGATGAACGGCGGCGCCGACAAGCGCCCGCCGTTCGCGCCGCCGTTCCTGAAAGCGGGCAAGCTCGTCATCGCGCAGGCGGCCGAAATCCTGTTCTATCTCGGGCCGCGCCTGAAGCTCAGCCCCCGCGACGAGGTGGGCCGACTCTGGCTGCATCAGTTGCAGCTTACGGTGACCGACTTCGTCAAGGAAATTCACGACACCCATCACCCGATCGCCGGTAGCCTCTATTACGAGGACCAGATGCCGGAGGCGAAAAAGTTCACGCACTATTTTCTCAAAGAGCGCGTGCCGAAATATCTCGGCTACTTCGAGACCGTGTTGAACAAAAGCGGCGGGCCTTATTTGCTCGGGCGCAAGTTCAGCTATGTGGATCTGTCGCTGTTCCAGCTGATTGAGGGTCTGCGCTACGCGTTTCCCAACGCGATGAAGCGCATCGAGCGCAAAATTCCGCGCGTGATCGCGGTGCGCGACAAGGTGGCGGCGCGCCCGCGCATCAAGATCTATTTGGCGTCAGAGCGACGCCTGGCGTTCAACGAGTCTGGAATTTTCCGGCATTATCCGGAATTGGACGACTAGCCTATTTCACCCGTGCGCGGGCAGCGGCTTGCCGCCGGCGGTGACCGGCTTCGACGCGATCAGACTGAATGCGATCACGCAAGGCGTCGGTGCCCTTGTTCACCCAATTATGGATGGTGCCGCGCTGCACCACCACGTCGCCCGCCTTCAGGTGCACGCTGCCGACGTCGAGCTCCATGTCGATCTCGCCGGAGATCACCACGGCGTAATCGATCGAGTCGGTGCGGTGGTTGCGCGGGGCGACGCCCGGCCCGTAGCTGACGATGCGGAACACCGTGCCGTTGTCGATGGTGGTGGCGATCTCCTTGTGCGAAGGATCATGGTCGCCGTCATTATTCACCGGGAAGCCGGTGCTCGACCAGATTACCGACGACTGGGCGCCCGGCCGGCTCGAGATCACGTTGCCGACCGTCTCGTCGATCAGCACGTTGGAGCGGCCTTGATTGTCATGCCCGGTGACGACGCGCCGGATTTTCAGACTCATCGGTTCATCCTCCCTTTGATTTTCATTCCACGACGATCGGCTTCTTGCCGGTCTCATGCCAGAGCAGGAACAGCCCGGAACCGACCACGATGGCCGAGCCGGCGAGCAAAGGCAGCGTCGGGATGTCGCCCCAGAACAGGAAGCCGAGCCCGATCGCCCACACCAGCGAGAAATAATAGAACGGCCCGACCGCCGAGGGCGGCGCGAGCGACAGCGAGCGCGTCCACCAATACTGGCCGAGCCCATTGAGCAGTCCGTTCACCAGCATGGCGGTGAGAGCGAGGCCGCTCGGCCAGGTCAGGCCGAAGATCGGCATGGCAACGGCGAAGAACGCCATCAGGAACACCATCTGGTACATGGTGAGCGTTTCCGCCAACTCGGTTGTGGTCATGCCGCGCACCGCCGCGGTGACGCTGCCGAACAGCACCGCATTGCCGATCGCGAATAGCGCGCCGATGCGGAAGCTGTCGGCGCCGGGCGCCGCCACCAGCAGCACGCCGAGGAAGCCGGCGATCAGCGCGCCGCCGCGCGCGAGGCCGATTTTCTCCTTAAGCCATAGTCGCCGCGAACAGCGTGGCGAACATCGGCGCGGAAAAATTGATGGCGATGGCGCCGCCGAGCGGCATCAGCGAGAAGGCGACGATGAGCAGGCTCTGCGCCACCGCCTGCGTGCCGCTGCGGCCGAGGTGATCGCGCAGGCGCTGCGTTCGGAATACCATGAGCCCGGTGCGCGGCAGGATCAGCACCGCGCAGATCGGCGAGCGAACCGACCGACCGGTAGAACAGCACCTCGGCGAACGAATAGCTCGCCACCTGCCATTTCGCGATCGCCATCGACACCGCGAACATGACGGTGGCGCCCAGCATATAAAGAATGCCGCGCGGGACGCGGTCGGCGCGCGCGGCGGGCAGGCGCTGGTCGAGGCTGTCGGAGGTCACCTTGGGGATCGGCCTCTGGCGGCGGGACGGAGGTTCCGCCTAGCACGGCCGCCGGCGAGCGGGCAGGGGTAAAAACGAATGGCGGCTTTGCGAAAGCCCGCCTTCGGCCGCTACTTGCGTTGCCGCTTGCGGGAAAGGCGCGCCGCGCGGCGCTTCTTCAAGGCGCGTGCTTCGCGCGCCCGCTTCGCCCGCCGCCTGCGGCAGCGGCTGCATTTGCAGTTCGAGCGCCCGATCACGTTCTTGAGATAGTCGATGCCGTAATCGTAGACGAGTTCCTCGCCCGGCTTGATGTTGCGCAGCGTGCGGATGAACACGCGGTGCTTGACGTCGTAGGTTTCCGAATTGGGATTGCAGGAATGGTTGAAGTAGCGCGCGATATTGCTGCGCGGCGAGCCGTCGATGGTCCAGCGGCTGTTGAGCTCGTAGAGGTAACGGTTGCCCTTGGCTTCGAGGATTTCGGCCTCGTTTGGTGGTCAGCAGCGGACCCTTGTATTCGGCGATTTTGGCGCGTTTGCGGATCGGCCTTGTGGCGAACAGGCCGAGGCCGGTGCGTGAGCGGCCGACGCGGAACGGTCTCTTGGGCATTTTCGGGAATTCGATTCCAACGGATGAGCGTTGCGGATGCCAGACGGCGGCGGGTGCGTCAACGTCAAAAAACTTTGGCCCGGGCGAGCCGGGCCAAAGTCGCAGCGAAACCCCGATGTCTAGAAGTAGTGGCAGTGGCCGTGCGGGCCGCGAAAGCGGTGCGGGCCGCAGCCGTCGCGCACCTGGGTCACCTGGTCGGCGGATTTGGCCACGCTTTTGAGCGACGCGGCCGGCATGGCCTGGGCGCCGAAGGTCATGAACGCGAACACGGCCGCGATCGCGGCCAGCGCCAGGATCGCGCCGCGCAGGCGGCCGCGCAGCGCGAAGTAAAAGGCCGCGGCGGTGATGAACGGCGCGAGCGCGAGCCGCACACTAGTGAGCGCCTGCGCGAAGCGCACGCTATGCGCACGGTCGCGGTCGGTGATAGTCGACGAAGACGTTGGGGACGCTGGTGACCGCGTCGAGGAGCTCGAGCGCCGCGACCAAGACCAGCGCCAGACGCAGCCACGGATGCGGCGACGGTACGATTGCGGCGGCCGATTGGGCAGTCGTGGCAAGCGCCCCCCAGGGCTTCGGTTGATAGTATACGCAAAACTGCATGATGACGTCATGTCGGCCGACCCCGACCGCTGGCCCGAACTGCCTTACGCCGCGTGGAAGGACACGCGCGATACGCTGCATTTGTGGACGCAAGTGGTCGGCAAGATCCGCCTCGCGCGCACGCCCTGGCTCAATCATTCCTGGCACGTCGCGCTCACCATCACCGCGCGCGGGCTGACCACCTCGCCGATGCCGTGACGGCGCGCGCTCCTTCCAGATCGATTTCGACTTCATCGACCACGTGCTGTGGGTGCGCACCAGCGACGGCCATTTCCGCCAGGTGGCGCTGAAGCCGATGAGCGTCGCGGAATTCTACGCCGACGTGATGATCGCGCTCGAAGAGCTTGGCATCGCCGTCGCCATCAACCCGATGCCGTGCGAAATCCCGAACGCCATCCCGTTCGATCAGGACACCGTGCACGCGTCCTACGATGCCGACGCCGCCAACCGCTTCTGGCGCGTGCTGCTCGCCGCGCATGAGGTGCTGGCGCATTTCCGCACCGGGTTTCTCGGCAAAGTGAGTCCGGTGCATTTCTTCTGGGGCAGTTTCGATCTGGCGGTGACTAGGTTCTCGGGGCGGCGCGCGCCGCGCCATCCCGGCGGCGTGCCGCATCTGCCCAATGCCGTGGCGCAAGAAGCCTATTCGCACGAGGTGTCGAGCGCCGGCTTCTGGCCGGGCTCGCCCGGGCCGGTGGAATACGCGGCGTTTTATTCCTACGCCTATCCGGCGCCGGAGGGTTTCGCGGCGGCGCGCGTGACGCCCGACGCGGCGTTTTTTTCCAAGGAGCTTGGCGAATTCATTCTGCCCTACGACGCCGTGCGCACCGCGCGCGACGGCGACGCCACGCTGATGGACTTCCTGCAGAGCACCTACGACGCCGCGGCCGATCTGGCGAAATGGGACCGCGCGGCGCTGGAGTGCGGGTTGGGTGAGCCGGGGAAGCCACGCGCAATTTAGCGGCGCTCGTCGTTTTCGCAATTCGATTGTCAAACAGCAGGCGTGCGTCATCGCTCCTGTTCTTTGCGGCGCGGGGGCGCCGTATTCCCCGTTTCTCCGCCCCGGCAGCAGGGGCCCGGGGGAGTCGACCCCCGGCAAAATGCCGAGGGGATGGAGCGCCAAGCGGCGCACCAGTCTTCCATTGTGCCGCGTTCTCTTTCGAGAACGCGGGCGCCTCTCGGCGCTCCGTCGCGGCGTTTTCCTTGCTGCGCCGGGCCGCGCTTTCAGCTCGGCTCTTGGCGTGCCGCCGGCGATGAAGCCGGCCAGGCCAACCGCATGTTTCGTAGAATCGCTTTTGATAGCAAAAAGGCTGTAGGCTCCAAGCCGCAATGCTGGAGAGCGGCAGTATGCGGCACGCGGTTGAGACTGTGCTTCTGGATCAGCCCGGCTTTTTGCCTCTTGATCTCATCCAATCATTCAGAGAAATGGTAAGTAGAGATAGTCACGTCTAATAGTTTGCGAGCCCCCATGAACGCCCCCGTCACACCCCCCACCGTCCCCCCGTACCACCACACGCCGCTGTTTCCGCTCGGGCCGGACAAGACCCAATACCGCAAGCTCGACGTCGCCGGCCTGCGCGTCGAGAAGGTGATGGGCAAGGACGTGCTGGTGGTGCCGCACGAGGCGCTGCGCGCGCTCGCCGAGGCCGCCTTCACCGACATCAATCATCTGCTGCGCCCGGCGCACCTCAAGCAGTTGCGCGCCATTCTCGACGACCCGGAGGCGAGCGCGAACGACAAGTTCGTCGCCTATGATTTCCTGAAAAACGCCAACATCGCCGCCGGCGGCGTGCTGCCGATGTGCCAGGACACCGGCACCGCCATCATCATGGGCAAGAAGGGCCGCCTGGTGTTCACCGACGGCTCGGACGAGGGCGCGCTCTCCGAGGGCGCGCGCGACGCGTACCTGAAAAAGAACCTGCGCTATTCGCAGCTCGCGCCGCTCTCCATGTTCGAGGAGAAGAACACCAAGCAACAACATGCCGGCGCAGGTCGAGATCTATGCCGAGGGCGAGGACGCCTACAAGTTCCTGTTCATCGCCAAGGGCGGCGGCTCGGCCAACAAGTCGTTTCTGTTCCAGGCGACGCCGTCGATCCTCACGCACGACCGCATGCTGGCGTATCTGAAGGAAAAGGTGCTCACGCTCGGCACCGCGGCGTGCCCGCCTTATCATCTGGCGATCGTCATCGGCGGCACGCGCGTCGAGCTGACCATGAAGACGGTGAAGCTCGCCTCGACACATTATTACGACGAGCTGCCGACCAAGGGCTCGGAGGACGGCCACGCCTTCCGCGATCTCGCGATGGAACAGGAAGTGCTGAAGATGACGCAGTCGACCGGCGTCGGCGCGCAGTTCGGCGGCAAATATTTCTGCCACGACGTGCGCGTGATCCGGCTGCCGCGGCACGGCGCGTCGCTGCCCATCGGTCTCGGCGTGTCGTGCTCGGCCGACCGCCAGGCGATGGGCAAGATCACCAAGGACGGCGTGTTCCTGGAGGAGCTCGAGCATCATCCGGCGCAATATCTGCCCGACGTCGACCAGGAGAAGCTCGGCGGCGCGGTGGTCAAGGTCGACCTCAACAAGCCGATGAAGGAAATCCTCGCGCAGCTCTCCAAGTATCCGGTGAAGACGCGGCTGTCGCTGTCCGGGCCGATGATCGTCGCGCGCGATCTCGCGCACGCCAAACTGCGCGAGCGGCTGGAAGCCGGCAAAGGCCTGCCGGATTATTTCAAGAACCACCCGGTCTATTACGCCGGGCCGGCGAAGACGCCGCAGGGCTACGCCTCGGGCGCCTTCGGCCCGACCACCGCGGGGCGGATGGACTCCTATGTCGATCAGTTCCAGGCGGCCGGCGGCTCGATGATCTCGGTCGCCAAGGGCAACCGCTCGCCGGCCGTGCGCGACGCCTGCAAGAAGCACGGCGGCTTCTATCTCGCCTCGATCGGCGGCAGCGCGGCGAATCTCGCCGAATACTGCATCAAGAAGGTCGAATGCCAAGAATATCCTGAACTCGGCATGGAAGCGATCTGGCGCATCGAGGTCGAGGACTTCCCCGCCTTCATCGTCATCGACGACAAGGGCAATGATTTCTTCAAGGAATTGAATTTGGGCTGACGCGCCACAGGGAGGATGCCGATGATCACCGCGATCGTGCAATTCCAGTTGCCGAAGCCGGTCTCGCTGGACGAGGCCACGCGCATGTTCGAGTCGACCGCGCCGAAATACCAGAATCTGCCGGGGCTGATCCGCAAGTACTATCTGCGCTCGGAGGACGGGCGCACGGCCGGCGGCGTTTATCTGTGGGAGTCGCGGGCGGCGGCGGAAAAAGTCTACAGCGGCGAATGGCGCGAGCGCGTCGCCAAGCTCTATGGCAACGCGCCGCAGGTCATCTATTTCGACACGCCGGTGATCGTCGACAATCTCGCCGGCGGCGCGATCACCAAAGCGGCCTAGCGCTTACACGTGCAAATTGCTTTGCCCGCGCATCTATCGCGGCAGTCCCGATCATTGAATTACGCTTGTCGAATCGCCGGCCCGCGGGCAGCGTCCCATGACGATACGCTGAACTTGCGGGGAATACCTCATGGCGAAAATTTCCATCGATTTCGATGCGCCCGATCTCGCCGCGCGCGCCGAACGCGCCAGCCTGTTCGAGCTCGACCATCTGCCGTTCGGCGTGATTCGGATCGCGCGCGACGGCACCGTGCAATTCTACAGCGCCACCGAGGCGCGGCTGTCGGGCTACGGCGAGATCCCGTTGGGCAAGAACCTGTTCGCCATCTCAAGCTGTCTGGGCAGCGACGCCTTCCGCGGCCGCATCGAGCGCGCGATGGAGCAGGGCCCGGTCGATCTCGAAATCGGCTGGCCCGGCGATTACGGCGATGCGCGGCGCGAACTGCGCATCCGCGTGCAGTCGTCGGGCAGCGGCGGGTTCTGGCTGTTCATCGAGCGCGACGACGCCACGCTCAAGAAAGCCAGCTGATAGCGCACGCCTGCGGGGCCGCTAGAACCCGGTGGCAAAGCGCGCCATCACCACGATGATGGCGATCTGCATGGTGCCCTGCACCCCCACCACGCGCACGTAAGTGCGCATCCAGCGCTGCAGCTTGGCGGGGTCGGGCGCTGGCTTTCTGAATTTCGAAATAGAGCTTGAGATTCATCGGCAGCAGATAGCCGAGCCCCTGCACCGTGAGCACGCTGACGATGACGAGCGCGGCGATCACCCACCAGAACTGCGGATAGGCGAGATCGAGAAAACCCATCCGCACCGCCAGGAACCAGCCGGCGGTGGAGGTGATGGCCGACAGCGTGGGCATCAGGATGAGCGTGCGCGGGATGATGCCGGCGATCATGGCGCGCCTGGTATCGAGCGAGACGCGGCGCAGCACCGGGCCGATCACGAAGCCCATGAACAGGTCGATGCCGGTCCACAGCGCGCCGGCCATGACATGGACGAAATTAAGGAACCAGAGGCTGCTGCCGAGGATTGCCACGGCCATCGCCGCCAAGGCGGCGATGGCGGCGACAATGTATGTGGGCCGCAGCGGCGCGGTAACGCGCGCGGGCGGCGCGGCAATGCTGGTATCGGCCAAGCGGCGCTCCCGTTATTGCAACGAAAGCGACGCTAGCGACGGCTGCCCGCTATGCCAAGGCCCGCATCAGGCGGGCCCGGTCATGACGCTCAACGCATCTCGGCGGATTCGGCAGCCTGCTGCACGGCGGCATACCCGCCCACGTCAGCTTGCGCGCGCAGCTGATTGAACACGAAGACGCGGATCGCCGAGGACAGGTTGTTGCCTTGCCGTCCTTGGTCGATCTGGCGCACCAGTGTCGACAGCTTTGCCTTTTGCGCGTTGGCGATCTCGCGCAGGCCGTCCCAAAACTCGTCTTCGAGCGACACGCTGGTCTTCTGCCCGTTGCGCACAATCGAGCGTTTGATATTTGCGGAATTCATGGTTTCTCCAACGGTTAACTGCGGCGGGCGGAAAAGCCATCACCGATTGCGACCGCACCATGAACGAGTTTGCCGTGGCGGTATTGAGCGAGATCAAAATGGCACGCGAGGCGCCGGCTTGCCGCGTAAAACTATCGTCTAGGGGCAACGGCGGCGGCCGTATAGCCGTTTAGTGATTGTTTTCAATTGGTAATTTGCGTGCAGCACCCTCGTGATCAGCACCTGGCCATTCTGAGCGCTGGCGTTCAGCGGACCGGGCCGCCACGCTTAGAGGGGAGTTTTGCGGGCATTTGGGCCGCCCGAACGGGGCGGCCGCGATTTCGATTCGCGGATCACCGTGTGGCAGCTCAAGCACTCGAAAGTGTCGAAATCTGCTAGGTCGTCTCGGGATTTACTCGCCTGCATGGCAATGCCACAGACCGGGCAGTGGCGAATAGGGGGCGCGCTTGCTTGCTGGCAAAATTTCATCCGGACGACGTGGAAAGGTGGGCGAAGCATCCCCGAATACCTCCACTCCGGAATTGACACAGGTCAAAGCGGTTCCCGGCGGCCGTATCCGCCGCCGGCCGGCCACGCCCTCATGGCCCCCTATGAGGCCAAACCCACACGCGCTCGTGCCGGCGCGCCGAATGCGCCGACGTTGCCGCCGCGCCGCGGAGCGCGCGCAACATGATTTAGGTCAATGCGCCGGGCGCTCGCGTGGCCAAACTCGCTTAATGTGGCAGCAAGTTTCTACCGCGCCGTTCAACTGCGATCTCGAGTTGGCCGTCATTGACGATGACGGTCCGCACGCGCTCGTGTTCCCATGCCGCCGCATTCTCAACGGCTGGATGAAAGCGCAGAC
Organism: uncultured Alphaproteobacteria bacterium; assembly: GCA_963739075.1. GTDB lineage: Bacteria > Pseudomonadota > Alphaproteobacteria > Rhizobiales > Xanthobacteraceae > Pseudolabrys. Next base: position 334,244 of record CAVTZC010000006.1, read on the forward strand.
CAAGGAGCGGCTGGACGTTCGGCCGACCCATTGGCGCGAATGGCAAGCCGCAACGGCGGGCCGTTCGGATCTGCCCGCGTCGAAACAGAATCCCGGCTGATATTTTTCCGCGTGTGATTTCTTCCGAGCCGAGGGCAAATTGTCGCGGCCGTCGCTATCGGCTGGCCGCAATGAAAGAGGCCGCCCACTGGGGCGGCCTCCAATCAATTCAAACACGCCAGCCGGCGTGGACTTATCCTGGCGCGATCAGCAGTGGGCGCACCAGCAGCGGCCATAGGGGCCGCAAACACGGCGATGGAACGGCCCGCACCAGCGGCCCCAAAACGGTCCGCAAGCGGCTTTTTCGATCGGCGTGAAGTTCTTGGCGTGCATCGTGATATCCGCGGCTCCGCGCGAGGTTTGCGCGTCGGCTTTGAAGGCCAGCGCGCCGGCCGCCAGAATCGCCGCCGCAGCAATGAAGGTGATCACCAGCTTGCGCATTGATTTCTCTCCCTGTTGCGCTCAGTGCCCGTGACTCGAAGCGCGTTAATTCCGCTCCTGGGCAGGAAAAAAAGCCAGTAAAAAATATTTTACGACGCCGGGAACGGCGGGCCACCGATGCCATTAGCATTCTCGGCCCGCGCGATGGGTCAGCGTCATTGACCTTTCGCTCTCGTATGACGCGGCGCACAAAAAACCTGCTCCGCGCGTTCTACGCTCGCCGGAGAATAGCCGCACGCCACGTCAAACCCGCCGGAATTCGCCCGGCGACAAAGGCCACCACGGCGGGCGGCCTCTTGCATCACATCGCCCGATCAATCGAGGGCGAATGTCATGTCGTGCATCTTCAGTTCTGGCAGAGCTTTCGCGTCCGCCTGCAGTTGCAGGACATTCACGCTGGCGCTCGGCGCCGCGTCGGCATTCGCGCCGGTCGTCGGGACCACGCTTTTCACGCCGACCACGAACAGGAAGACCGCAGCGATTGCGATGAGATGATGCAGTGCGCGCATGATGGCACCTCCTTTGGAAGCATCGCGTCGCAGCGGAATTTGGTGCAATGCAACAAAAAGTCATTGATGCCGATCAAAAACCGGCAAATTTGGACGAGGCGGTAATTGCGGAGGTAACGCGCGGGGCGGCGGCCTAAATCGGTCGCGCCAACAGATGCCGTTCGAACCGCGGGCAAATGCAACGCGCCGCGGTCATCTCGCCGCGCGCGTCGTTCACGATGATGCAGACCGGCTTGTGGGCGGCGCGCAATTGCGCGGCCTCGGCCAGCGCCACCTGCAACGCCAAATGGCGCGTCGTATAGGGGCCGGCCACGCGGGTTTTAAGATCGACCGTCCAGCCGCGGAGTCATGCGGATAGACGAGATACGGCACACAGGCCATGACACGGCACCTTAGGTCAGACTTGAAAACAGGCCCGGCCCCGAGCACCGTCCTTTTCGTCCGATATTGAAAATCTATAGCTGCATCCGGCGCAAAATAAGGGGCGGCGTCAAGCGCCCGCGCATGACAGACTGGCGGAAATCGAAGAGGACGGTATCCGGAGGTGAGTGTCGGCTCGGCGCAAAAATGGAAAAACCGTCAGCACATGCGGACTCTCGCAGTGGACGGTCCGCGGTATTCATGATCCGCGTCACCTCGTGCATGCATCGCGCGCAAGCCTTCCAGCGTGCGTCAGAGAAAGGCGCGTTTAAAAATGAAAGAGGCCGCCAAACCAAGACGGCCTCCGGACTTTGCTCCTTACGAAGCGTAGGCCCAAATAACCGCAGCTGCGATAGCGGCCATCACGACCGCGGCCAACAGCGTACGGAGGCGGTCTACTTTTCCTTGGGCAAGTGATCCTTGGCTTTTTCCTCACTGAGCAGCAGCAAAATTTGCTGGCGTTTTGCGACATCGGTCGCTTCCGCGAGGCGCCGGCCTAACAGAATCAAATTTTCAGCGTGGATGAATCGATCGGTGGCTGCTTCTGTGGGGCACATGGCCGCCTCGATAAGTCGCACGACCCTCATGAGGTACCCTGCGCCTTTAATGCGCGGCGACCTAATGAAAAAGGACCCCTGCGAGATTCAAAACGGACCGCTGGAGGCTGAAAGGGGCCGGTACCAAGCATTTTACCTAAAAAAGAGGCCGCCAATTGAGGCGGCCTCTGGTGCGCACATTAGAATACGTAGCGCCACGCGATCAGTATGATCGCGATCATGACGACGACCGTCACCGTCATTTGACCGGCGACGCTGTGGAAAAAGCCACTTTGTTTCGGGTTACTGGTCTGCATTGTCATAGCGACCTCCTTGGCTGAAAACGCTCCGTTTTCACTTCGATAGTTTCGACGTCGTGGCATCGCTCGCAGCGGTAAGTTTGTTGTGCCGGATAAAAGCCGATGCGCGGGATGGCCTTGATCAGTTTCATAGGCTCGCCGCAGCAAAAGCGCGCGATTACATGCCCGGGTTCGTATTTGGGTTGTTCAGCTGCAGCCATGTCGTAAACGTAAGACTAAAGTCTATATGTGTTTCAATACGGATGTTTTAGCCATCAGCAAAAGGGATCACTCATAACTTCAAAAGGACCACCATTCAGGGCCTTGATGGAAAGGGGCCAGTATCCAGATACCGATAAGAACATATTGCGAACGAAGAACAAATAGTGTACATTGCCTCCTTCAGTCGATTCCGGCCGCGCGGCAGGCGCCGCGTTGTCGGGGGGGAAATTCCCGGCCATAAGGAGCGCGACATGAGTCAGCCTGCCCTGCGTATCGTCGAAGGATCGTCCATGGACAAGTCGAAAGCCCTCACCGCCGCGCTCAGCCAGATCGAGCGGCAGTTCGGCAAGGGCTCGATCATGCGGCTCGGCAAGAACGACAAGTCGATGGATATCGAGGTCATTTCGTCGGGCTCGCTCGGGCTCGACATCGCGCTCGGCGTCGGCGGGCTGCCACGCGGCCGGGTTGTGGAGATCTACGGGCCGGAATCCTCCGGCAAGACCACGCTGGCGCTGCACACCATCGCCGAAGCCCAGAAGCTCGGCGGCATCTGCGCCTTCGTGGACGCCGAGCACGCGCTCGATCCGGTCTATGCCCGCAAGCTCGGGGTCAATGTCGACGACCTCCTGATCTCGCAGCCGGACGCCGGCGAGCAGGCGCTGGAAATCGCCGACACGCTGGTGCGCTCCGGCGCGGTCGACGTGCTGGTGGTCGATTCGGTCGCCGCATTGGTGCCGCGCTCGGAGCTCGAAGGCGAGATGGGCGACGTGCAGCCGGGCAGCCAGGCGCGGCTGATGAGCCAGGCGCTGCGCAAGCTCACCGCCTCGATCTCGAAGTCGCGCACCATGGTCATTTTCATCAACCAGATCCGCATGAAGATCGGCGTGATGTACGGCTCGCCGGAGACGACCTCGGGCGGCAATGCGCTGAAATTCTACGCCTCCGTGCGCCTCGACATCCGCCGCATCGGCGCCATCAAGGAGCGCGACGAGGTGGTCGGCAACCAGACCCGCGTCAAGGTGGTCAAGAACAAGCTGGCGCCGCCGTTCAAGCAGGTCGAGTTCGACATCATGTACGGCGAGGGCGTCTCCAAGGTCGGCGAGCTGATCGATCTCGGCGTCAAAGCCGGCGTGGTGGAGAAGTCGGGCGCCTGGTTCTCCTACGACAGCCAGCGCATCGGCCAGGGCCGCGAGAACGCCAAGACCTTCCTCAAGGAAAATCCCGACATCGCCGCCAAGATCGAGGCGGCGGTGCGCCAGAATGCCGGCCCGATCGCCGAGGCGATTTCGGCCGGGGAGCCTGCCGATAAGGACGACGACGAGGCCGCGGAGGCCTGACAAGCCTGACAGTTTGTAAGGCGCTGCGGCGGCGCCGGTCTATCGCCGCACCAATGAGTCCGGTTACGCGTAACCTTCAGTAACGTGCTCAGGTAATGCGTTGAGCATTCGCCCCCGTCGGCACCCGGCTGCGTAAAGCGGCCGCCACCGAGGACGGGGGCGAGGGCGTTTTAAGACGCCTTTCCTGGACTTACACCACCCTCATCGCTAAATAGGCCCCGAAACATCAAGCCGGACGGGGATTTAGGCCCCAGCGGGCAGGGGCAGGCAAAGCATTAAATGAGCGGCGTCAACGATATCCGTAAAAGCTTCCTGGATTTCTTCGCCCGCAACGACCACCAGGTCGTGGCGTCGTCGTCGCTGGTGCCGCGCAACGACCCCACGCTGATGTTCACCAATGCCGGCATGGTGCAGTTCAAGAACGTCTTCACCGGCCTGGAAAAGCGCCCTTATAGCCGCGCCGTGACCGCGCAGAAATGCGTGCGCGCCGGCGGCAAGCACAACGACCTCGACAATGTCGGCTATACCGCGCGCCACCACACCTTCTTCGAGATGCTGGGCAATTTCTCGTTCGGCGACTACTTCAAGGAACGCGCCATCGCGCTCGCCTGGGAGCTGATCACCAAGGAATTCGCGATTTCGCCCGAGCGGCTCCTGGTCACCGTCTATATCGACGACGACGACGCCTTCAAGCTGTGGAAGAAGATCGCCGGCCTGCCCGACAGTAAAATTCTCCGCATCGCCGGCAGCGACAATTTCTGGTCGATGGGCGATACCGGCCCCTGCGGCCCTTGCGCGGAAATCTTCTACGACCACGGCGCCCACATTCCGGGCGGCCCGCCCGGCAGCGCGGAAGCCGACGGCGACCGCTTCATCGAGATCTGGAATCTCGTCTTCATGCAGTACGAGCAGCTCGAGGGCGGCAAGCGCATCGACCTGCCGCGGCCCTCGATCGACACCGGCATGGGGCTCGAGCGCATCGCCGCGGTGCTGCAGGGCACGCACGACAATTACGCCATCGACCTGTTCGCCACCCTGATCCAGGCGATCGCCGACCTGACCAAGGTCGGCGCCCACGGCCCGCACAAGGCCTCGCACCGGGTGATCGCCGATCACCTGCGCGCCAGCGCCTTCCTGATCGCCGACGGCGTGCTGCCCTCGAACGAGGGCCGCGGCTACGTGCTCCGCCGCATCATGCGGCGCGCCATGCGCCACGCCGAGCTGCTCGGCGCCAAGGACCCGCTGATGTGGAAGCTGGTCCCCGTGCTCACGCGCGAGATGGGCCAGGCCTATCCGGAACTGACGCGCGCCGAGGCGCTGATCACCGAGACGCTCAAGCTGGAGGAAACGCGCTTCCGCGCCACGCTGGAGCGCGGCCTCGCCATTCTCGAGGACGCCAGCAAGAACCTCAAGAAAGGCGCCATGTTCGACGGCGACACCGCCTTCACGCTCTACGACACCTATGGCTTCCCGCTCGACCTGACGCAGGACGCGCTGCGCGCGCGCGGCATCGGCGTCGATATCGCATCCTTCAACGACGCCATGGAGCGCCAGCGCGCGAAGGCGCGCGCCTCCTGGGCGGGCTCCGGCGAGGCGGCGCAGGAAACCGTCTGGTTCGGCCTGCGCGAGAAGGTCGGCGCCACCGAATTCCTCGGCTACGAGACCGAGAGCGCCGAGGGCGTGGTGGCCGCGCTGGTAAAGGACGGCAAGGAAGTCGCCGAACTGAAAAAGGGCGACAGCGGCGCGGTGGTGATGAACCAGACGCCGTTCTACGGCGAGAGCGGCGGCCAGGTCGGCGACACCGGCGAGATGCGGCGCGAGGGCGTGCGGCTTGCCGTCACCGACACGCAGAAGAAGGCCGGCGATCTGTTCGTGCATCTGGTCAAGGTGGAAGAGGGCGCGGTGAAGGTCGGCGATCCGCTGCTTCTGGAAGTCGATCACGCGCGCCGCGCCGCCATCAGGCAGAACCATTCCGCCACCCATCTGCTGCACGAGGCGCTGCGCCAGGTGCTCGGCGATCACGTGGCGCAGAAGGGCTCGCTGGTCGCGCCCGACCGGCTGCGCTTCGACTTCTCGCATCCCAAGCCGATCACGCCGGCCGAACTCGAGCGCGTCGAAGACATCGCCAACGACATCGTGCTGCAGAATGCGCCGGTGACCACGCGGCTGATGGCGCTCGACGACGCCCGCGCCTCCGGCGCGCGCGCGCTGTTCGGCGAGAAATACGGCGACGAAGTGCGCGTGGTGGCGATGGGCGAAGGAAGCGGCAACACGCTCGGCTGGTCGGTCGAATTGTGCGGCGGCACCCACGTCAAGCGCACCGGCGACATCGGCCTGATCAGCGGCCTCACCGATTCAGGCGTCGCCGCCGGCGTGCGCCGCTTCGAGGCGCTGACCGGCAAGGTGGCGCGCAAGGCCGCCGAACATCAGGTGCAGGTCGCCAAGGCGGCAGCCGCCGAACTCAAAGCGCCGCTCGAGGAGATGCCGGCGCGCATCGCGTCGCTGCTCGACGAGCGCAAGAAGCTCGAGCGCGAACTGACCGATGCGCGCAAGAAGCTCGCTATGGGCGGCGGCGGTGGAGCGAAGAGCGCCGATGACGGCGTGCGCCAGGTCAACGGCGTGAAATTGATCGCGCGCTCGGTCACCGGCATCGAGTTGAAGGACCTCCGCAGCCTCGCCGACGAGGGCAAGAAGCAGGTCGGCTCCGGCGTGGTCGCCATCGTCGGCCTCTCGGCCGACGGCAAGGCCGGCCTGGTGGTCGGCGTCACCGAGGACCTCACCAAGCGTTTCAATGCCGTGGACCTGGTCAAAGCAGGCGCGGCCGTGCTCGGCGGCAAAGGCGGCGGCGGGCGTCCCGACATGGCGCAGGCCGGCGGCCCGGACGGCTCCAAAGCCGAGGACGCGCTCAAGGCGATCGAGGCGGCGCTCGGCGGTTGATCTCGGCTGTCGTCCCGGCCAAGCGAGCGTCAGCGAGCGCGAGCCGGGACCCAGTAACCCCGGTGGTCGCGATGCGGGCGGGCCGGGGTTACTGGGTCCCCGCTTTCGCGAGGCCGACAGTCGAATTAGTCTTGGCCCGATGGCCGAACTCCATTTCACCAGCTGGCTGCGCGAAATCGTGCCGAACGGTCCGCTGACCGCCGGCGGCGACACGGTCGGCGCCGCGCTTGGGCACGTGTTCAGCGAATTGCCGCATGTGCGCGGTTACGTGCTCGACGAGCGCGGGCAATTGCGCAAGCACGTCTGCATCTTCGCCGACGGCAAGCGGCTGCCACGCGAGGCGGCGCTCAGCCAGAGTATCCGCCCGGATTCCAAACTTTACGTCATGCAGGCTCTGTCTGGAGGTTGATCCATGAGTGAGCGAATGATGGTCGCGACACGCAAGGGCTTGCTGCAGCTCGCACGCAAGAACGGCGGCTGGTCGATCGAGCGGACCAGCTTTCCTGGCATTGCGGTCACCGCCGCGCTGCACGACGCGCGCGACGGCACGCTCTACGCCATGCTCAAGCACGGCCATTTCGGCAGCAAGGTGCATCGCTCGGACGACGGCGGCCAAGCTCGTGGCAGGAGCTTGCCGGCGCCGGCGTTTCCGGCCGATGCCGCGGGCTCCCCGACGCTGTTCCAGATCTGGACCCTCGAGGCCGGCGGCGCCGATGAGCCGGGGCGGCTGTGGGCGGGCGCGCTGCCGGCCGGACTGTTCCGCTCCGACGATCGCGGCGAGCATTGGAGCCACGTGAGCGCGCTGTGGAACGTGCCGGAGCGCGAGAAATGGTTCGGCGGCGGCTATGACGATGCCGGCATCCACACGATCTCGCCCGATCCGCGCGACTCGCGCCGTGTCGTCGTCGCGATCTCCTGCGGCGGCGTGTGGGATTCGCCCGACGCGGGCGAAAGCTGGACCCTGCGTGGCGACGGGCTGGTCGCCGCCTACATGCCGCCGGAACTGGCGGGGCAGAAGGAGACGCAGGACCCGCATCGCGTGGCGCGCTGCGCGGCCGCGCCCGACACGATGTGGATGCAGCACCATTGCGGCATCTTCCGCTCCACCGACGCCGGCGTCACCTGGACGCAGCTCAAATTGCCGGTGGACGATTTCGGCTTCGCGGTCGCGGCGCATCCGAGCGACCCGCTCACGGCGTGGTTCGTCCCCGCGATCAAGGACGAGATGCGCGTGCCGCGTGACGGCGCGCTTGCCGTGACGCGCACGCGCGACGGCGGCAAGACCTGGGAGTCGTTTCGCTCCGGCCTGCCGCAGCGTGACGCCTTTGACCTGATCTACCGCCATGGCCTCGACGTCGATGCCACCGGCACCCGGCTCGCCATGGGCTCGACCACCGGCAGCCTGTGGGTGAGCGAGAATGCCGGCGAGGCTTGGCAGCTGGTGAACGCCCATTTGCCGCCAATCTATGCGGTAAGGCTGTACTAGGCGTTTGCCGGCTCGCTTTGCCCGCACGCGGGGGCGAAGGACGGGGCAGGCGTTCCACTTGATCGAACGCAAAGCGGCGGCGGGCCGGGAATGGTCTAATATCACTTCGATTCCCCGCGGAACCTCCGCCGCATGGCACGCCACAGAGTCATGGAACTGCGCCGGCGCGTCTATCTCGTCCTCGAACAGGGGCCGGTGGGTGACAGGGTCGGCGTCGCCGTCGACCGGCTGCTGGTCTTGCTCATCCTGATCAATCTGGTCGCGGTCGCGCTCGAATCGGTTCCGGAGATCGGCGTCCGCTATGCGGCCGGCTTTGCCGCCATCGAGATATTCTCGCTGGTGGTGTTCACCGTCGAATACGGACTGCGGCTGTGGTCCGCCGTCGAGCACGGCCCGCACCGCCATCTCAACGCCATGCGCGCGCGCCTCAAATACGCGATCAGCCCCAGCGGCATCGTCGATCTGATCGCGGTGCTGCCGTTCTGGTTTGCGCTGGTGCTGCCCGACGACCTGCGGCTGTTGCTGGTGTTCCGCATCGTGCGTTTCTTCAAGATCGCGCGCTATTCGCCGGCGATGCGCTCGCTGCTCGACGTGCTCTACCGCGAGCGCCGCGCGCTGTTCGGCTGCCTGGTAATCACCTTGGGCACCGCGCTGGTCGCTGCCGCCCTGATGCATCTCGCCGAGGGCAAGGTGCAGCCGGACAAGCTCGGCACCATTCCCGACGCGTTGTGGTGGGCGATCGTCACCATCGGCACCATCGGCTATGGCGACGTGGTGCCGATCACCGCGCTCGGCAAGCTGATCGCCACCGCCACCATCTTCGCCGGCCTGATCATGATGGCGCTGCCGATCGGCATCATCGCCACCGCCTTCGCCGAGCAGATCCACCGCCGCGATTTCATCGTGACCTGGGGCATGATCGCGCGCGTGCCGCTGTTCGCCGGGCTGGACGCCTCTGCCATCTCCGACATCATGGAGCTGCTGCGCGCGCAGGTGGCGGAATCGGGCGAGACCATCGTGCGCGCCGGCGATCCCGCCCATTCGATGTACTTCATCGCCGCCGGCGAGGTCGAGGTGGCGCTCAAGAAGGAACGCGTGCGGCTCGGCGTCGGCCAATTCTTCGGCGAGGTGGCGGTGCTGCGCCGCGCCCGCCGTTCGGGCACCGCCACCGCGCTCACGCGCACGAATTTGCTGGTGCTCTCCGCCCAGGATCTGCATGCGCTGATGCAGCGTGATTCGCGCATCGCCGACGCGCATCAAGGACGTGGTGGAGAAACGCGTCGGCCGCGAACGGGTGTCGCCCGAGGGCGATATCGTGACGGAGGAGATTGAGTAACTTTTCTTATCCCTCCCCCGCTGGCGGGGGAGGGATAGGTGCGCTTAAGCCATCGCCTTCTTCAGGTTCTCGTCGACCTTGTCGAGGAAGCGGCCGCCGCCGGACTCCGCGTCAGAGTGCGGCGATCGCGGCGTTCAGCGTGGCGCTCGGCCGCATCGCCGCCGATGTCTTGGCAGGATCGGGCAGGTAGTAACCGCCGATGTCGACCGGCTTGCCTTGCGCGCCGATCAGTTCGCCATTGATCTTGGCCTCGTTTCTGGCGAGCGTCTCGGCCAGCGGTTTGAAGCGGGCTTGCAGCTCCGCGTCCTTGGTCTGCGCGGCTAGTGCCTGAGCCCAGTACAGGGCGAGGTAGAAATGGCTGCCACGATTGTCGATTTCGCCGACCTTGCGCGCAGGATTGCGGTTGAACTCGAGGAACTTGCCGATGGCCGTGTCGAGCGTTTCGGCGAGAACCTGCGCCTTGGCGTTCTTGTAGGTCTGCGCCAGATGTTCGAGCGACGCGCCGAGTGCGAGGAACTCGCCGAGCGAATCCCAGCGCAGATAGCCCTCTTCCTGGAACTGCTGCACGTGCTTGGGCGCCGAGCCGCCGGCGCCGGTCTCGAAAAGACCGCCGCCCGCCAACAGCGGAACGATCGACAGCATCTTGGACGAGGTGCCGAGCTCCATGATCGGAAACAGGTCGGTCAGATAATCACGCAGCACGTTGCCGGTGATCGAGATCGTGTCCTGCCCCTTGCGAATGCGCTCGAGCGAAAACTTGATCGCTTCGACCGGCGGCAGAATGCGGATGTCGAGCCCCGAAGTATCCTGATCCTTCAGGTACTTTTCGACCTTGGCGATGACCTGCGCGTCATGCGCGCGCTTGGCGTCAAGCCAGAACACCGCCGGGGTGCCGGTGAGGCGCGCGCGGCGCACGCCGAGCTTGACCCAGTCCTGGATCGGCGCGTCCTTGGCCTCGCACATGCGGAAGATGTCGCCGGTCTCGACCGGACGCTCCAGCAGCACCTTGCCGTCATCGGCGACGACGCGGACCGTTCCGTTCGCGGGAATTTCGAACGTCTTGTCGTGCGAGCCGTATTCCTCGGCCTGCTGCGCCATCAACCCCACGTTCGGAACCGAGCCCATGGTCCGGGGGTCGAACGCGCCGTGGGCCTTACAGTCCTCGATGGTCGCCTGATACAACGTCGCGTAGGCGCGATCCGGGATCACGGCCTTGACGTCGTGCAGCTTGCCGTCGGCGCCCCACATGCGGCCGCCTTCGCGGATCATCGCCGGCATCGAAGCGTCGACGATCACGTCGCTGGGCACGTGCAGGCAGGTGATGCCCTTGTCGGAATTGACCATGGCGAGGCCCGGCCGTTTCGCGTACTCGGCCGCGATGTCGTCCTTGATCGCTTTTTTCTCGGCTTCCGGCAGAGTCTCGATCTTCGTCAAGAGATCGCCGAAGCCGTTGTTGAGATTGACGCCGAGGCGCTTCAGTGTGGCGGCGTGCTTGTCGATCACATCTTTGAAGAATACGGAAACGACATGGCCGAACACGATGGGATCGGCGATTTTCATCATGGTCGCCTTCACGTGCAGTGAGAACAGCACGCCTTCCTTCTTTGCGGCTTCGATCTGCTCGGCATAGAAGGCGCGCAGCGCCTTGCGGCTCATCACCGCCGCATCGATGATCTCGCCGGCCTGAAGCGGCGTCTTTGCCTTCAGCACCGTGACGGCGCCGTCGGCGCCGACCAGCTCGATGCGGGCGTTGGTCGCCGACGCGAGGGTGGTCGCGATTTCCGAGCCGTAGTAATCGCCGGCCGACATGTACGCCACATGCGATTTGGAGTTAGAACTCCAGGCGGCCATCTTGTGCGGATTGTTGCGGGCGTATTGCTTGACGGCGCCGGCGGCGCGGCGGTCGGAATTGCCCTCGCGCAATACCGGGTTGACGACGCTGCCGAACACCTTGGCGTAGCGAGACTTGATGTCCTTCTCGGCTTCCGTCGCGGCGTTGTCCGGATAGTCCGGAACGTCGTAGCCCTTGCCTTGCAGTTCCTTGATCGCGGCCTTGAGCTGCGGGATCGAGGCGGAGATGTTGGGCAGCTTGATGATGTTGGCCTCGGGCCTCATCGCGAGCGCGCCGAGTTCGGCGAGTTCGTCGTTAATTCGTTGCGCAGGGGTGAGCTTCTCGGGGAAATTGGCGAGGATGCGACCGGCCAGCGAGATGTCCTTCAGCTTCACGGACACACCCGCCGCGCCCACGAAGGCTTCGACGATCGGCAGCAGGGAATAGGTCGCGAGCGCCGGGGCTTCATCGACCTTTGTCCACATGATTTCGAGATCTGGCATGCATTTACCTCTGGTCGCCGTGCTTGTTTGGGCCGAGCGGAAACTGAACATCGATGGGCGCGGTGGTATGGCTTTTCTTCGGCCCGACAAATGATCGTCGGCGCGGACACCGCCAACCGGGAATCCGACTGGCGGGGTTCTTCACCTTGATCTTCGCCATTTCGGATAAAACCTTTGCAAGTCGCGCGGACAGCGGGAGGGTGGCCGGCGGGCGTGCCTATAGCACCCCCGACCGGGCGGCGAAAGCCGCGAATTCCGCCGTCCGATACCGCCCGCGCGCGGCCCGGAACAGCGGACACCTGTTGTAAAAGCTCATGGGCAGCAAAATCTTAGGGGCTGCATTGATTCAGATTAAACCGATAATGGTTCGATGCAGGGCGGCGATACCGCCGAAAGGATAAGCCATGCCGGGCGCCGGCACCGACAAGACCAAACGCTGGATCGAGCAGCCGGCGCCGATCGTCGTCCTGGTCGAGCCGCAGCTCGGCGAGAACATTGGCGCGGCGGCGCGCGCCATGGCCAATTTCGGCCTGTCGCGGCTGCGGCTGGTCAAGCCGGTGCAGGGCTGGCCGAACGAGAAGGCGCGCGTGATGGCGGCGGGCGCCGACCGCGTGCTCGACGGCGCGCAGCTTTATGACAGCTCTGGCCGACGCGATCGGCGATTGTACCTTTGTGCTGGCCGCGACCGCGCGCAATCACGATCAGGCCAAGCCGGTGATCGGGGCGGCGGAGGCGGCGGCCGAAATGGCGCCGCGGGTGGCGGGCGGCGAAAATGTCGCCGTCGTGTTCGGGCGCGAGCGCAACGGGCTGGAGAACCACGAGGTGGCGCGCGCGGACTGTATTCTCACGCTGCCGGTCAATCCGGCCTTCGCCTCGCTCAATCTGGCGCAGGCGGTGGTGATCGTCGGCTACGAATGGTTCAAGCAGCAGGGCGGCGAGCTGCCGTTCGCAATCCCGCAAAAGTCCCCGCCGGCGGCCAAGCAGCAGCTCGATGCGTTCTTTTCCGACCTGGAGCGCGAACTCGACAAGGTCGAATTTTTCCGCCCCGAGGAAAAGCGCGGCACCATGGGCGTCAATCTGCGCAATATTTTCCAACGCATGCAGCCGTCGCAACAGGACGTGCGCACCTTGCACGGCGTGATCACGGCGATTGCGCAGGGGCGCAAAGGGCCCGCGCGCGGCGGCGTGCTCGACAGTGCCGGCGCGGAAAAGCTGCGCGCGCTGCTGGCGGAATACGGCGCGGGCCGCGCGCCGTCCGAACGCACCCCGTTGCGCGGCCTGCCGCGGCTGTTGCGGCGGAACCCGACCGACGCCGAGCGCGTGTTGTGGCCGGCGCTGGTCAACGACCGCCGCTTTGCCGGCCGTGGCTTCAAGCGGCAGGTGCCGATCGGCCCGCATATCGCTGATTTCGTGTCGTTTCCGCTCAAATGCGTCATCGATCTTAAGCCGGCGGCGGCGGACGAGGCGGCCATGCGCGCGCGCGCCGACCGGCGGGCGTGGCTGGAGGCGCATGGCTACCGGGTGATCGAGGTGAGGGCGGCGGAGGTGGAGCGGGATGTCGCGAAAGTGCTCGACGAACTGGCGGGCGGGCTGTCAGCCCTTTAGCGCCTTCAGCTGCGCCGCGATGCCGTCGCGCAGGTAGCCGAGATCGCCGCCGACGGTGACGAAGCGGAAGCCGCGTTTGGCCATGGCGAGCGCGCGCTCGGCGCCGTTGCAGTAGATGCCGGGAATCTTGCCGGCTTTTTTCGCCGCCCCGCAGATCTGGTCGATGGCGCGCTCGACTTCGGGCGCCGTCACGTCCTGCGCCTTGCCGCCGCTCAGCATGGTCGACAGATCGTAAGGGCCGATGAACAGCGCATCGATGCCGGGCGTCTCGGCGATGCTCTCGACCTGCGCCAGCGCCATCGGCGTCTCGATCATCGCCAGGGTGAGCGTGCCGTCATTGGCCTCGCGCAGGTAGTCGACGGTGGCGGTCTTGCCTTGCAGCGTCATGGCGCGCTGCGGGCCCCAGCTGCGCTCGCCGAGCGGGGGATATTTGGCCACGGCCGCGAATTGGCGGGCATCGGCCAGACTGTTGATCATGGGCGCGATGATCGCCTCGGCGCCGAAGTCGAGCGCGCGCGACACGAACGCGAAGTCGTTGAGCGGTACCCGCACCACCGGAGCGCTGCCGGCGTGATCGAGCGCGCCGATGCCGGCGATGATCGAGGCGGTGTCCCACAGCCCGTGCTGCATATCGAGGACAACGGCCGAAAATCCGTCGCGCGCGACGGTTTCGGCCACGATCGGCGAGGCCAGCGAGCACCAGGCGGCGTAAACGGTTTCCCCCGCGCGCAGCCGCCGGGCGAGCGCGAATGCCGCCACTTCAGCCGCTCACCTTAACCTGGGCGATCGCCTGCGCCATCAGCTCGTCCATGGCGCGACGGATGTCCTGATCGGTGAGGGCCACCTTTTTGTCGTCGAAGTCCTTGCGGATTTTCTTAAATATGTCGTGGTCGGCCTCGAATTCGGCCATTACGACCTCCTTGGCGTAGGTTTCGGCTTGCGCGCCGGAGAGGCCCATCTTTTCGGCCGCCCATACCCCGAGCATTTTGTTGCGGCGGGCGTTCGCCTTGAATCGAAGCTCCTCGTCGTGCGCGAACTTCTTCTCGAAGCCTTCCTCGCGCTTGTCGAATGTGGTGGTCATACCGCCCTCGCTGCTTGCGACCGGTCGCGATCGCGTGCACACATATTAGCTGCTGCGCCTTGCATATCGCTGTGGCAGCGTCAAGGCAACATGCGGCAGCGCTGTTGACGCGGATTTGCGAAGTGGAAAACGCGGTGCTCCCTCGATTGTGCTGGCCCAACCGATCGGCTAGGTTGACCTCGTGCCCGGATCGTTTTAGCGCATTCGCAATAGTCCGGTCCCGCCGCCGCGGATCTCGAGACGTTACGAACAGGAGCCACGGCATCCCATGGACTTTCAAAAACCACGGTATACCCCGATGAGTCGCCGCCGCCGCATTTATGAGGGCAAGGCGAAGATCCTCTATGAAGGCCCCGAACCGGGGACGCTGATTCAGCACTTCAAGGACGACGCGACCGCCTTCAACGCCAAGAAGCACGAGGTGATCGAAGGCAAAGGCGTCCTCAACAACCGGATCTCCGAATACGTATTCCAGCACCTCAACGAAATCGGGGTTCCCACCCATTTCATCCGCCGGCTCAACATGCGCGAGCAGTTGATCCGCGAGGTCGAGATCATTCCGCTCGAGGTGGTGGTGCGCAACGTCGCCGCCGGCTCGCTGGCGACCCGGCTCGGCATCGACGAGGGAACCCAGCTGCCGCGCTCGATCATCGAGTTTTATTACAAGAACGACGCGCTCAACGACCCGATGGTGTCGGAAGAGCACATCACCGCCTTCGGCTGGGCTAGCCCGCAGGAAATCGACGATATCATGGCGCTCGCCATCCGCGTCAACGACTTCCTCTCCGGCCTGTTCCTCGGCGTCGGCATCCGTCTGGTCGACTTCAAGATGGAAACCGGCCGGCTGTGGGAAAACGACGTGATGCGTATCGTCGTGGCCGACGAGATTTCGCCTGACAGTTGCCGGCTGTGGGACATCAAGTCGAACGAGAAGCTCGACAAGGACCGTTTCCGCCGCGATCTCGGCGGGCTCTTGGAGGCCTATACCGAGGTCGCCAAGCGGCTCGGCATCATGAACGAGGGTGAGCCGCCGCGCGGCGCCGGCCCGGTACTGGTGAAAGGCTAGGCAAAAGGTCCGATTTCGGCCTTTTTGGCCGTGAATTACCCGAAGCCCGGCCTTGTGCCGGGCTTCGGCGTCTCTAGTTTAGGCAGCGGAAGCCGGGCTTGCCGGATTTCCG
Organism: uncultured Alphaproteobacteria bacterium; assembly: GCA_963739075.1. GTDB lineage: Bacteria > Pseudomonadota > Alphaproteobacteria > Rhizobiales > Xanthobacteraceae > Pseudolabrys. Next base: position 350,004 of record CAVTZC010000006.1, read on the forward strand.
CAAACGAATAGACGGGTAGCTTACGGTAAATCGGCCGTTCGCCCCCAACGACTTATGCCATAAGCGGCGAAACATGAAAGCGCGCGTCACCGTCACTCTGAAATCCGGCATTCTCGACCCGCAAGGCAAGGCGATCGAAGGCGCGCTGCGCTCGCTCGGCGTGGCCGGCGTCGCCAGCGTCCGCCAGGGCAAAGTGTTCGACATCGAAATCGAGGGCAATGACCGCGCCCAGGCCGAGGCCATGCTCAAGCAGGCGGCCGACAAGCTCTTGGCCAATACCGTGATCGAAAATTACCGGGTCGAGGTGGTCGGATGAAGGCCGCCGTCGTCGTGTTCCCCGGCATCAACCGCGAGCGCGACATGGCGCGCACGCTGGAGCTTGTTTCCGGGCGCGCGCCGGCGATCACCTGGCATGCCGATACGGCGCTGCCACCCGGGACCGACCTGGTGGTGATCCCCGGCGGCTTTTCCTACGGCGATTATCTGCGCTGCGGCGCGATCGCGGCGCGCGCGCCGATCATGGACGCGGTGCGGGTCCACGCCGCCAAGGGCGGGCTCACGCTCGCCGTGTGCAACGGATTCCAGATCGCCTGCGAAGCGGGGCTGTTGCCGGGGGTGCTGATGCGCAATGCGCGGCTCAGATTCATCTGCCGCGACGTCTATCTCAAGGTCGAGCGTTCGGACACGCCGTTCACCCGCGGTTACAACGCCGGTCAGGTGATCAGCGTGCCGACGGCGCATGGCGAAGGCAACTACGTCGCCGACGCCGACACCATCGCCCGGCTGGAAGGCGAGGGGCGCGTGATCTTCCGCTATGTGGCGCCGGACGGCGCGCGCGATCCGGCCTGGAACGTCAATGGCTCGACCAACGCCATCGCCGGCATCGTCAACGAGCGCGGCAACGTGCTCGGCATGATGCCGCATCCGGAGAACCACGTGGAATCAGCGCTCGGCGTCACCGACGGGCGCGGGCTGTTCGCCGGGCTGGTCGAGGCTTTGGAGAAGGCTGCGTGACAAAATTCGGCGTCATGCCCGGCCTTGTGCCGGGCATCCACGCCTTGCTTGTAGAAGTCAGCTCAGGCGTGGATGCCCGGCACAAGTCCGGGCCATGACGAAAGAAACGTGATCCGCAACGAACCCACCATCACCCCCGAGCTGGTCGCCGAGCACGGCCTCAAGGCCGAGGAATATCAGCGCATCCTCGACCTGATCGGGCGCGCGCCGTCGCTCACCGAGCTCGGCATATTTTCGGCGATGTGGAACGAGCACTGCTCGTACAAGTCTTCCAAGGTTCATCTGCGCACACTGCCGACCAAGGGCCCCTGGGTGATCCAGGGTCCGGGCGAGAACGCCGGCGTCATCGACATCGGCGACGGCTTGGCCTGCGTGTTCAAGATGGAGAGCCACAACCACCCGAGCTACATCGAGCCCTATCAGGGCGCCGCCACCGGCGTCGGCGGCATCCTGCGCGACGTGTTCACCATGGGCGCGCGCCCGGTCGCCTGCCTGAACGCGCTGTCGTTCGGCGATCCCAAGCATCCCAAGACCCGGCACCTGGTGTCCGGCGTGGTCGCCGGCATCGGCGGCTACGGCAACTCCTTCGGGGTGCCGACGGTGGGCGGCTCGGTGCGCTTCCACGCCCGCTACGACGGCAACAATCTGGTCAACGCGATGGCGGTGGGCATCGCGGAGAAAGACAAGATTTTTTACGCGGCCGCCTCCGGCGTCGGCATGCCGATCGTCTATCTCGGCTCCAAGACCGGCCGCGACGGCATCCACGGCGCCTCCATGGCCTCGGCGGAATTCGGCGAGGACTCGGAAGCCAAGCGCCCGACCGTGCAGGTCGGCGATCCGTTCTCCGAGAAGCTGCTGCTCGAAGCCTGTCTCGAGATCATGCACAAGGGCTGCGTGATCGCGATCCAGGACATGGGCGCGGCCGGGCTGACCTGCTCGGCGGTGGAGATGGGCGCCAAGGGCGATCTCGGCGTGACGCTCGATCTCGATAAGGTGCCGTGCCGCGAAGAGGGCATGAGCGCCTACGAGATGATGCTGTCGGAAAGCCAGGAGCGCATGCTCATGGTGCTCAAGCCGGAGAAGGAACAGGAAGCCGAGGCGATCTTCCGCAAATGGGGGCTCGGACTTCGCGATCGTCGGCGAGACCACGCCATCAAAACGCTTCATCGTGCGGCACGGCGGCGACGTGATGGCCGATCTGCCGATCAAGGAGCTCGGCGACCAGGCGCCGGAATACAAGCGCCCCTTCGTCAATGCGGCCAAGCCCGCGGCGATCGATGCGGACGACGTCGCGCCGCCGATGGGCATCGCCGACGCGCTCGAGAAGCTGATCGGCACGCCCGATCTCTGCTCCAAGCGCTGGGTGTGGGAGCAGTATGATCACATCATCCTCGGCAACACCGTGCAGCGGCCGGGCGGCGACGCCGCGGTGGTGCGGGTGGAGAACGGGCCGAAGGGCCTGGCGCTCACTACCGACGTGACGCCGCGCTATTGCGAGGCCGATCCGTTCGAGGGCGGCAAGCAGGCGGTCGCCGAGTGCTGGCGCAATCTGACCGCGGTCGGCGCGCGCCCGCTCGCGGTGACCGACAATCTCAATTTCGGAAATCCGGAGCGGCCGGAGATCATGGGACAGTTCGTCGGCTGCATCCGCGGCGTCGCGGAGGCCTGCAAGGCGCTCAACTTTCCAGTCGTGTCCGGCAACGTCTCGCTCTACAACGAGACCAACGGACGGGCCATTTTGCCGACGCCTTCGATCGGCGGCGTCGGATTGCTTGACGATTTTACAAAATCCGCCTCGCTTGCCTTCAAGCGGGCAGGCGAGGCGATCCTGCTGATCGGCGAGACCACCGGTTGGCTCGGCCAGTCGATGTATCTGCGCGAACTGTGCGGCCGGGAAGAGGGCGCGCCGCCGCCGGTTGATCTCTTGGAGGAGCGCGAGAACGGCGACTTCGTGCGCGCGCTGATCCTCGACGGAACGCTGAACTCGGCGCACGATCTGTCGGACGGCGGCTTGGCGGTCGCGCTGGCCGAGATGGCGATGGCGTCCGGCATCGGTGCGACGTTGAGCGCCGCACCCGACGATATCCCGGCGCATGCCTATTGGTTCGGCGAAGATCAGGCGCGCTATCTCGTGACCGTGCCGGCGGCCAAGGTGGCGGCGGTGCTCGAACGCGCCCGTGCGGCCAGCGTCCCGGTGTGGGCAATTGGGACAACCGGCGGCGACGCATTGACGCTATCGGGCGAGCGCCCCATCCTGGTCACGATTTTGCGCGAGCGTTTCGAAGCCTGGCTGCCGACCTATATGGCGGGCGAGTTGCCGCAGGCTTGAGGACGAGAGGAGCGGTCCACCATGGCGATGGATGCCGGCGAGATCGAACGGCTGATCAAGGCGCGCCTTCCCGACGCGCAGGTCACCATTCGCGACTTGGCCGGCGACGGCGACCACTATGCCGCCACGGTGATTTCCGCCTCGTTCAAGGGCAAGTCGCGGGTGCAGCAACACCAGCTGGTCTATGAGGCGCTCAAAGCCCAGATGGGCGGGGTGCTGCACGCGCTCGCCTTGCAGACCGCCACGCCGGACGCCTAATGGCCGCCAAAGGCGGCATTAAGATTTTGTCCCCCGAAGGAGCAATCAAGCCGACCGGGACCTGGAGCCTGGGCGCGCGCGCCGGAGATTTCGTTTTCGTCGCCGGCATGCGGGGCATCGATTCGGCGAGCAATGCGATCCTCGGCACCGAGGAAGAACGTATTCGGACCGCTTTCACGAACATGAAGACGATCGCTGAATCGGAAGGCGCCAGCTTGGCTTCCTGCGTGCGGCTGACGGTTTTCGTCACGGATATGATCCGCTTACGGCCGCTGGTGAATAAAGTTCAGCAGGAATTATGGGCCGGCGGCCCGTATCCGCCGCGCACCATCGTCGAGGTCGCCAAACTCAATCAGGACGACATTTTCGAGGTGGAAGGAACGTTTTTTGCCCCAAAAACCCTTTGATTCGACGGCCAATTCCGCTTGGGCTGGCAGGGGCTTCTGCGCTACATATATCGCAACCGAACCGGCTACCGCCGCGCGCCACCGCTCAAAAGGACTGAAATCTCATGGGCATCGAGCAATTCATCGACAATGAAGTGAAGGGAAACGACGTAGTGCTGTTCATGAAGGGCACGCCGCAGTTTCCGCAATGCGGCTTTTCCGGCCAGGTGGTGCAGATCCTCGACCACCTCGGCGTGGCCTATAAGGGCCTCAATGTGCTCGACTCTGCGGAGCTACGCGACGGCATCAAGGCCTATTCCAACTGGCCGACCATTCCGCAGCTCTACGTGAAGGGCGAGTTCGTCGGTGGCTGCGATATCGTGCGCGAGATGTTCCAGGCCGGCGAATTGCAGCAGACGCTCAAGGATAAAGGCGTGGCGCTGAAGCAGAGTGCGTAAGGCCGCGTACTCAAAGCTCTCCTGATCTTCGCGGCGGTCGTCGATGTTGGCTTGTCAGCCTTATTGACCGGACCCAACAAACGAAAACCCCCGGCGCAGGCGCCGGGGTTTTTGCATGTCTGATCGTCGCCCGGTCAGCGCGAATAATATTCGACCACCAAATGCGGCTCCATCTGCACCGGATAGGGCACGTCGGTGATCACCGGGACACGCGCGAGCTTGGCGGTCAATTTGGCGCTGTCGACCTCGATGTAGTCGGGCACGTCGCGCTCGGACAAAGCCTGCGCTTCTAGCACCAGATTCATCTGCTTCGACTTTTCCTTGATCTCGACCACGTCGCCGACCTTGACCCGGTAACTCGCGATGTTCACCCGCTTACCGTTCACCTTGACGTGGCCGTGGTTGACGAACTGGCGGGCGGCGAACACGGTGGGCACGAATTTGGCGCGGTAGACGATAGCGTCGAGCCGGCGCTCCAACAGGCCGATCATGTGGGCGCCGCTGTCGCCCTTCATGCGGATCGCTTCGTCGTAGATGCCGCGGAATTGACGCTCGGAGATGTTGCCGTAGTAGCCGCGCAGCTTCTGCTTGGCCTTGAGCTGTACGCCGTAGTCGGAAAGCTTGCCCTTGCGGCGCTGGCCGTGCTGGCCGGGGCCGTATTCGCGCCGGTTCACCGGGCTCTTGGGGCGGCCCCAGATGTTCTCGCCCATCCGGCGGTCGATCTTGTACTTGGATTCCATGCGCTTGGTCATCGCGTCCTCTTTCAATCAATAAGGGTGAGGAAACGCGCCCTCCTCTGTCCCGGGCCTTCCCGGAACCGACAGGCAGCACCTCGTAAGCGCAAGGTCTTGCCACGGGTCGCGAAACGCCCGGCCGGGCCATAAGACCCGCGGGCGTCGGGTATGTAGGGGGTGTGGGCGCGACTGTCAAACCGGCGCCAGGACGGCTAAATGGCCCTCAGGAGTACCCATGAACGGCCTGTTCACGCTCTCGCAAGGCGCGATCCCGGCCTTGCTCCAGGTCATCATGATCGACCTGGTGCTGGCGGGCGACAATGCGATTGTCATCGGCTTGGCGGCAGCGGGTCTGGCGCCCGAGCGGCGCGGCCGCGTTGTCCTGGTCGGCATTCTGGCCGCCACCGTGCTGCGCATTCTGTTTGCGGCGTTTGCCATTCAATTGTTGCAAATCGTCGGCTTGCTGCTGGCCGGCGGCATCTTGCTGCTGTGGGTGTGCTGGAAGATGTGGCGCGAATTGCGCGGCCAAAGGCGCGCGCATGTCGAAGCCGACCACGCACGTGCCCCGCGCAAGACCTTCGCGCAGGCGGCCTGGCAGATCGTCGTGGCCGACGTCTCCATGTCGCTCGATAACGTGCTGGCCGTCGCGGGCGCGGCGCGCGAGCATCTGGTCGCGCTGGTGTTCGGGCTTGCACTGTCAGTCGTGCTGATGGGTGTGGCCGCCAGCCTTATCGCGCACCTGCTCGATCGGCAGCGCTGGATCGCCTATGTGGGGCTGGCGATCATCCTGTATGTCGCCTGCGACATGATCTGGCGCGGCGGCCACGAAGTGTGGCCGCACCTACTTTAGAACCCATAATTTGCCAGCGCGGCGGCGAGCGCGGGCGAGGGCGTGCGGCCCGAGGTGAAGACGATCTGCGGCGGGGCGGGCGGCGAAGCAGGCGGTCTCGCACGCAAGAGGTCGGCGACGCGGCGGGCGATCGCCGGCGCCGGATCGAGCCAATTGACAGGCCAGGGCGCATTCGCCTTGAAACGATCGACCAGCAGCGGATAGTGGGTGCAGGCCAACACCACCGTGTCGGTGCGCCGGCCGTCGGCATCGATGAAGCAGCCGGCGATTTCGGCTTTGATCGCGGCGTCGGCCACCGGCGCTCCGGCGAGCTCGGCTTCGGCAAAGGCTGCGAGATGCGACGAGCCGACCAGCGCGACGTCGCAACCGGCGGCAAATTCACGGATGAGCGTACGGGTGTATTCGCGGGAGACCGTCGCCTGCGTGCCGAGCACCGAGATGCGCTTGCTGGTCGATTGCGCGCAGGCCGGCTTGATCGCCGGCACGGTGCCGACAAAGGGCACGGAAAAGCGCGCGCGCAAATCCTTAAGCGCAAGCGTGGAGGCGGTGTTGCATGCGACTACCACGAGATCGGGCGCGTCCTCCGCGATCGCATTGCCGATTACTTCGATAATGCGGGCAATCAATACCGATTCCGGCTGGTTGCCGTAAGGAAAGCCGGCGTCGTCCGCGACATAGACGTAAGCCGCGTCGGGCCGCGCGGCGGCTACTTCGCGGTAGACGGTGAGCCCGCCCACGCCGGAATCGAACACCAGGATTGTTAGCGGAGCGTCAGGCACCTTAGGCTCTTAATGTGTGCATGATCTTGTACGAAAGTCGGTGCCCACTTTTCGGGATCATGCGCTCCCGAACACCCGCGTAAAGATGGTATCGACGTGCTTGAAATGGTGGTCGAGGTCAAAATTGGCCTCGAGTTCCTTGTCGCTCAATTTCGCGCGCACATCTTTGTCGGCCTTGAGCAGCGCGAGGAAATCCTTTTCGCCGCCCCACACCTGCATGGCGTTGCGCTGGACGAGGCGGTAGGCATCGTCGCGCGGCACGCCTTTCTGCGTGAGCGCGATCAGCACCCGCTGCGAATGGATCAGCCCGCCAAGCTTGTCGAGGTTCTTCTGCATGGCAGCCGGATAGACCACCAGCCGGTCGATGATGCCGGTGAGCCGCGCCAGTGCGAAATCGAGCGTCACGGTTGCATCCGGCCCGATCATACGCTCGACGCTCGAATGCGAGATGTCGCGTTCGTGCCAGAGCGCCACGTTTTCCATGGCGGGCAGGGCATAGGCGCGCACCATGCGGGCAAGGCCGGTGAGGTTCTCCGACAGCACCGGATTGCGCTTGTGCGGCATGGCCGAGGAGCCCTTCTGCTTCTCTGAGAAGAACTCTTCCGCTTCCAGAACCTCGGTGCGCTGCAGATGGCGGATTTCCGTGGCCAGCCGTTCAATGGAAGAAGCGACCACGGCCAGCGTCGCGAAGTACATGGCGTGGCGGTCGCGCGGAATGATCTGGGTGGAAACCGGTTCGACGCTTAAGCCCATCGACTTGGCGACATGCGCCTCCACGCGCGGATCGACCTGCGCAAAAGTGCCGACCGCGCCGGAGATTGCGCAAGTGGCTACTTCCTTGCGCGCGGCGACGAGCCGCTCCTTCGCGCGCGCGAACTCGGCATAGGCATAAGCGAGCTTGAGCCCGAACGTGGTCGGCTCGGCATGGATGCCGTGCGAGCGACCCACGGTCGGCGTTATTTTATGCTCAAAGGCGCGGCGCTTGAGCGCGGCGAGCAAGGCATCAGTGTCGGCGATCAGAATGTCTGCGGCGCGCACCAGCTGCACATTGAAGCAGGTATCGAGCACGTCCGACGACGTCATGCCGGCATGCACGAAGCGCGCTTCCGGCCCGACGATTTCGGACAGATGCGTCAGGAAGGCGATGACATCGTGCTTGACCTCGGCCTCGATCGCGTCGATGCGGGCGACGTCGAATTTGGCGGCTTTGCCTTTGTCCCAGATCTTCTTCGCGGCATCCTTCGGGATGATGCCGAGTTCGGCCATGGCGTCGGCGGCGTGCGCCTCGATCTCGAACCAGATGCGGAACTTGGTTTCCGGCGACCAGATCGCGGTCATTTCGGCTCGGGAATAACGCGGGATCACGCCGCTTCCCCGCGCGCCAGGGCCGCGGCCTGTCGGATCGCCGCGATATTGCCTTTGTAGTTGCCGCCTTTGAACACGGCGGAGCCGGCGACCAGCACATTGGCGCCGGCTTGCACCACACGCGCCGCATTATCGGGAGTGATGCCGCCATCGATCTCAATATCGATCAGGCGGGCGCCGATCAGCGCGCGCACCTCACTCAGCTTGTCGAGCGCCGCGGGGATAAAGGCCTGGCCGCTGAAGCCGGGGTTGACCGACATGATGAGGACGAGGTCGACCAATTCGATCACATGCTCAATGGTCGAAACCGGCGTCGCGGGGTTCATGGTGACGCCCGCCTTTTTGCCGAGCGCGCGGATTGCCTGCAGCGAGCGGTGCACATGGGGACCCGCCTCCACATGCACGGTAATGATGTCGGAACCGGCCTTGGCGAAAGCTTCGAGATAGGGATCGCAAGGGCTGATCATCAGGTGGACGTCGAGGATCTTTTTGGTGACCGGTCGGATCGCCTGCACCACCGCGGGGCCGATGGAGATATTGGGCACGAAGTGCCCGTCCATCACGTCGACATGGATCCAATCGGCGCCGGCGGCTTCGACTGCGCGGATTTCATCGCCCAGTTTGGCGAAATCGGCCGAAAGAATCGACGGCGCGATGAGTAGCGGGCGCATGACGGGCCTCCAAACGAGGTTCGCCTAACACGGCGAGGGCCGGGGAGCAACGCGCGGCCGATGCGGCTTGCGACCCGGCATTAACGCCGGTTGATCCGGCGAGAATTGCCCATGCCCGGCGCAACGCGAAGCCGCCGCGGCGCCGGAAACTGTGGACAACTTCAATAACGGCGTGCCTTTGCGGTCCGGCATGTGATTGGCGCGGCATTTGCGTCGGCGCCGGCAGAGGCACCATCCGCCGGGATGGCCGGTGGAGCGAGGAAGTTCGAGTCATGTTCATGCCTGTCGGCGCGGCGTCCAATACGCTGTCCTACCTGCAATCGCTGCTGGCGCCGGGCGCGTCCGTGGCTAGCGATCCCGCGAATGCCAATCCCTTATCGGCGTTGATGGAGAGCCTGTCCGGGTCTGGCGCTCCCGCAAACCCGGCAGCCGCGGCATCGACCGGCGCCGCGGTCGGTTCAAGCTATTCCTCGTTCGACGCCGGCACGATGGCCGCGCTGATTTCGTTGCAAGGTCGGTCGGCAAGCGGCGCGCCCCCGCAAGGCCCGTCGCAACTGTTCGCCAAGCTCGACGCCAATGGCGACGGGCAAATCAGCAAGTCGGAATTCGAGACCGCGCTCGGCAATGCCGGCGTCAGCACGTCGAACGCCGATGCGATGTTCGCCAAGCTCGACGGTAACGGCGACGGCTCGATCAGCCAAAGCGAACTGGCGAAAGCAGGGCACGGCGGCGGCCACCACCATCATCACATGCATGGCGGCGGCGGCGCGCAGGCCAGCGGCTCGTCCAGGCAAAGCGCGATCGATACGGTGCTGTCGGCGGGCGGCGCCAATGGTGCGAAAACCCAGACTGCCACCAATTCGGACGGCTCCACCACCACGACAATTTCCTATGCCGACGGCAGCACGGTCGAGATGGTCACGCCGGCGACATCGGCAAATGACTCAGGCACGGCGGGCACCGGAGCGAATGGTCACAGCACGGCCAATCTGCTCGAGCAATTGATCCAGATGCAGGCGCAATTGGTGAACTCGGCGGCCTCCACACTGTCGGCGGTCGCGTAATCTCTAATGGCTCTGCTGCAGCCGCCGCGCCAGCGGTTTCAGCAGGTGCGGTAGTAGATAAATCGGAAACTGCGCCAGTGCGAAATACAGCCAGGCGACGTCCGGCACCAGGAAGCCGGTCGCCGCCAGCATAAGGCCGATATTGCGATTGCCCGCAATCAGACCGATCGCCAGGGCGCGGGCGCGGCCGGCGCGCATGAACACCAGCGCGGTGATTGCGATCAGTCCGAGCGCCAGCGCGAAAGCGAGCGCCATGAGCTCGACCACCAGCAGCGCGTCGGCGCGGAAGTGATCGGCGACGCCGTCCATGGCGGCGACCGCGAACATGAACATGGCAAGCACGCTTAAGCCGTCGATGCGCTCGCGCTGCGCCTCGACCCAGGCGCGCCCCGCAATGCGGCGGATCACTGCCGCAGCGAAGGCCGAACCGGCGATGATCGCAAACAGCTTGAGGCCGAAGGCGTAGGGCGAGGCGAGCGAGCTGCCGAGAAACACATGGGTGAACAGGCTCGCGGTCAAAGGGGTGATCGCGGTGCACACGACGAGGCTCGCTAGCGTGAGCGCCACGTCAAGCCCCATCAACGCGGCGAGCGCTGGCGACGAAATCAGCCCCGGCGCCGACATCTGCAGCACCAGCATGAAGAACAGGCCCGGCATTCCCTTGTCGAGGCCGACGGTCAAAAACAACGCGCCGAGCGCGGCCGGCACCACCAGCATCACCCATACGGTGGCGGCGGCGATCAGGCCGGGCCGGGTGAAATGGTGGCGCAGCTCGGTTGGATCGACGCGCAGGAACGCCAGCGCCAGCATGACGACGATAGCTTCGCCGAGGAACGGCTTGCAGGCGGCGGCGAGGCCCGGCACCGCCAAGCCGATGAACAGCGACGCCGCTACCACGATCGTGCCCTTGCGGCCGACCAAAGCGAGCGCAGCCGCTGGCAGGGCGAGCAGGTCCATGATTGGAAAACTCCGGCCGCCCGGCTGGGCTGGGCAGCCTTGATAGCGCCTTCAATGGCGATGATCCATATACGAAGCTCAATTCGATGAAAGGCAGTCATGGCTCGCACGGACGCCATCGTGCTCGGCGCCGGCATCGTCGGCACCTCGATCGCGCTGCATCTCGCCAAACGGGGCTTGAACGTCGCGCTGATCGAGCGCGCCGGCGTGGGCGAGCAGACCTCCTATGGCAATGCCGGGATCATCGAGGGCAATACGGTATTCCCGCCGGCATTTCCGACCAATCTCGGCGCGCTCGCCCGCATCGCGCTCAAGCGCGCGAGCGAGGCTAATTACCATCTTTCGTGCTTGCCGCAGATCGCGCCCTGGCTGCTGGCGTTCCGCGCGGCGTCGCGGCCTGGCCGCCTCGTGGAAACGGCGCGGCTGATCCGCCCGCTGTTCGCGCGCGCCGTGGCCGAGCACGAGACGCTGCTGGCGGAATCCGGCGGCTCGCATTTCCTGCGCAAGACCGGCTGGCTGAAAGTCTATCGCGGCGAACGTAGCTTCGCCGCGCTCAAGCCGGAATTCGATTTGGCAGCGCAATTCGGGCTTCCGTTGCAAGCGTTGGACACCGCGGGCGCGCAGGCGCTGGAGCCGTCGCTCAACCCAGTGTTCGCGCATGCGGTGTATTGGCCGCAAGCCGCGAGCGTGAGTAACCCGCTCGGCGTCACGCGCGCCTATGCCGCGCGCTTTGCCGCGCTCGGCGGCATTGCGCTTGCGGGCGACGCACGCTCGCTGCATCGCGCCGGCAATCGCTGGCGGGTGGAGACCAATGAGGGCGGGATCGACGCGCCTGCGGTCGTGGTCGCGCTCGGCCCCTGGGCGCCCGACCTGCTCGTGCCGCTCGGTCTGAAGCTGCCGCTGATGGTCAAGCGCGGTTATCACCGGCACTTCCATGGCCGAGGCAATGCCGCGCTCGCGCGGCCGGTGCTCGATACGGAGGCCGGCTATCTGATCACGCCGATGGAACAGGGCATCCGCATGACCACCGGCGTCGAATTCGCCGCGCGCGATGCGGCGCCGTCGCCGGTGCAATTCGAGCGGATCATGCCGAAAGCGCGTGAGCTGTTTCCGCTCGGCGAGCGCGCCGACGACAAGACCTGGTTGGGCAGCAGGCCGTGCTTCCCGGATTCCCGCCTGGTGATCGGGCGCGCGCCTGGTCTTGCCGGTCTATGGCTCGCGGTCGGCCATGCGCATTGGGGCCTGACGCTCGGGCCCGCGACCGGCCGCATGATTGCCGAAATGATGGCGGGCGAAGCCCCGTTTTGCGACCCGACGCCCTATCGGGCGGAGCGGTTTCTCTAGCGCCCGAACTTATCTTTCCAGCTCGGCAGGCTGCCTGCGAAGGGCAGGGCGGTTGCCTCGTAGACGCCGCGCGCGATCGCGCGCGCCATGACGTTGGCGGCGACCATGCCGAGCTCGGCTAGGCCGAAGTGAGGGTCGGCGAGCGCGTTCACGCCGAGCGCGGCCGCGAACACGACATCGCCGTCGAGCGGTGTGTGCACCGGATAGATGGCGCGCGCGAGCCCGTCCTGCGCCATGACCGCGAGGCGATTGCATTGCGCCTTGTTCAGTTTCGCATCGGTGGCGATCACGGCGATGGTGGTGTTTTCCTGCGCACCGCCTTTTGCGCGGATCGCCAGGTCCGCGCGTGTCACCTGCGCCGGCGTGCCACGTCCGCCGAATTCGCCGTTTTGCTCGAAGGGCGCCGCCCAGAAATGCGGGCCGTCGCCAACCACCGTCGTGCCCACGGCGTTGACCACCGCCAGCGCTCCGACCGTGATGCCGTCGCGCATGATCGCCGAGGCCGAGCCGACGCCGCCTTTGAGGTTGGCGGTGGTGGCGCCCAGTCCCGCGCCGGCGCTACCGAGCGTGAAGTCCGCGCCGCCGCCGGCCGCCGCCGCATAGCCCAGTTCGCGATAGGGCGGATAGCGGCCCCATTTTTTGTCGCCGCCGTTGAGTAGGTCGAACATGATCGCCGCCGGCACGATCGGCACTACGGCGTCGCGCACCGCAAAGCCGCGGCCCTGCTCGCGCAGCCAGGCCTGTACGCCGGACGCGGCATCAAGGCCGAAGGCCGAGCCGCCAGACAGCACGATGGCGTCGATGCCTTCGACCGTCTGCGCCGGATCGAGCAGGGCGGTCTCGCGCGTGCCCGGCCCGCCGCCGCGCACGTCCACGCTCGCCACAACAGGGGCATCGAACACAATCGCGGTGACGCCGGAGCCGAGCTTGGTGTCGGCGGCATGGCCCACCCGCAGGCCGGGAATATCGGTGATGAGATTGCGTAGGGTCATGAAGCAAGTCTATCACGGCCGATCACGTCATAGTCAGGACCCGGGCGACCGACTTGCCATTGCCACACTTGCCAGGGCATCTAGGGCGTCATGAACGGCAATGTCCCCATAGTGACCGCGCTCATCGCCGGGCTGGTCAGTTTCCTTTCGCCTTGCGTCCTGCCGCTGGTGCCGCCCTATCTGGTCTTTCTGACCGGCACCTCGCTGGAGCGCTTCGAAAATGCTGAACCGGAACCGCGCGTCAGGCGCGAGACCGTACTGGCGGCGGCGCTGTTCGTGCTCGGCTTCTCGACCGTGTTCGTGGCGCTCGGCGCCAGCGCGAGCGTCGTCGGCTCGCTGATCCGCGCCTATTCGGAGCCGCTGGCGATTATCGCCGGCATCGTCATCATCGTCATGGGCCTGCACTTCCTCGGCGTCACGCCGATCGCGCTGCTGCACCGGCAGAAACGGCTGGAGGTCGCCGAGCCGGTGGGGCTTTGGGGCGCCTATGTGATCGGCTTGGCCTTCGCCTTCGGCTGGACGCCATGCATCGGGCCGATCCTGGCCGCCATCCTGGCGGTCGCGGCGTCCGAGCAGACCGTCACCAAGGGCGCCGGCCTGCTGGCGGTCTATTCGCTCGGCCTCGGCATTCCATTCCTCATTGCCGCCTTCGCGGTCGAGCCATTCGCGGCGTTCCTGACGCGCTTCAAGAATTATCTATACCGCGTCGAGCAGGCGATGGGCGCGCTGCTGGTGCTCACCGGCATCGCTTTCCTCACCGGCACCATCAACCAGGTCAGCGTGTGGCTGCTGGAGGCGTTTCCGGCGCTCGGCAAGATCGGCTGAGCGGATACGAAAAAGCCCCGGCATCGCTGCCAGGGCCGTTCCGTCAGACGGCGAACCGCCTATTTCATCTTGCTGCAGTCGGAGCCAGGGCACTCGACGTAGGTGACCTTGCCGCTGGCATCCTTCTTCCAGATGTACATCACGTAATCGAGCTTCGTGATGTCGCCCTTCTTGTCGAAGGAGAGGTCGCCGAGCACGGTCTTGAACTTCATGCCCGAGTGCATCTTCTCGGCCACTTTCTTGGGGTCGAGCGACTTGGCCGCTTCCGCCGCCTGCTTGATGACCTGCACGCCGGCATAGCTGTAGAGCGTATAGGCTTCCGGCTCGAAAGGCTGGGCGCGGTGGCGGAATTCCTCAACGATCGTTTTGGCTTCCGGCTTGTTGCGCGGATCGGGACCGTAGGTCATCAGCGTGCCTTCTACGCCCGGGCCGCCGACCGCGGCGAACTCGTCCGAGGTGATGCCGTCGCCGCCCATCAGCGGCGCCTTGACGCCCTGGTCGCGCATCTGCCGTACGATCAAACCGCCTTCGGTGTAGAGGCCGCCGAAATAGACCAGATCGGCACCCGACTGTTTGATCTTGGAGACCAGCGCCGAATAGTCCTTCTCGCCGGTGTTGATGCCCTCGTAGAGCACTTCCTTCATGCCGCCGGCGTTGATCGTCTTCTTGGTTTCGTCGGCAAGCCCTTTGCCATAGGTCGTCTTGTCATGGACGACGGCGATTTTCTTGCCCTTGAAGTGCTTGAGAATGTAAGTGCCGGCGACTTTGCCCTGTTGATCGTCGCGGCCGCAGACGCGGAAAATGTTCCACATCTTGCGCTCGGTGACGGTCGGGTTGGTGGACGCGGGCGTGATCTCGAGGATGGCGTTTTCCTGGTAGACTTCCGACGACGGAATCGTAACGCCGGAATTGTAGTGACCGATCACGAATTTGATGCCGTCGGCGGCGAATTTGTTGGCGACCGAGACGCCCTGCTTCGGATCGGAAACGTCGTCTCCGTACGCGACGGTGATTTGCTGACCGAGAATGCCACCGGTCTTGTTGATGTCTTCGGCCGCCTGATCGACGCCGTTCTTCATCTGCGCGCCGGTGGCGGCGCTCGGACCGGTGATTGGCCCGCCGACGCCGAATTTGACCTGGGCCGTCGCCGTTCCCGCCAAAGCAATCGCAAAGCCCAGCGCCAAGCCGAGCGTAGTGATCCGTTTCATCCGTTTTCCCCTTCAAGTGGAGCCGGCAGGCTCGTATACCGCGCAAATGCTACGTCAGGGCGACTTTCGGCGCCAGCGCAGTGGGCCGTCCGGCACGTTGATCCAGCGATATTGCGTGACCATTTGCACGGCACGGGCGGCGCGGAATCCGGCGAGGCCGAACGCCAGGCAGACCGCGCTATCGACCAGATAGTAGTGGGCCGATACCAAGGTTCCGCCAAACAGGGCAAAGTGGAAAAACCGCACGACCGCACCCAAGATAAAACTATAGGCGACAACTTGTCCCCATGGCCGCCAGGTCACGGCGATGGCGCGGCCGGCGAGCGCCGCCGCCCCGCCGCCAAGGATGACGGTGACCAGGATAAAGACGCCGAACGAACCTTCTTCATGCAGAAATCCCTGCATTATGGCTCAACCTTCTGCCGGCCGCCTTCGAGATAGGCGGCTTTGATTTCGGGCCGTTCCAACAACTCGTGTCCGGTGCCGCTGATCGTGATCAGCCCATTGACCATGACGTAGCCGCGATGGGCGAGCTTGAGCGCATGGAAGGCATTCTGTTCGACCAGGAAGACCGTGAGCCCATCTTGCGCATTGAGCGTTTTGATGGCGTCGAAAATCTGTCGCACGATCAGCGGTGCGAGCCCGAGTGACGGTTCGTCGAGCAGCAACAGCCGCGGCCGCGCCATCAGCGCCCGCGCGATCGCCAGCATTTGCTGCTCGCCACCCGACAGCGTGCCGCCGCGCTGGCTCAGGCGCTGCTGTAGGCGCGGGAACAGCGTCAGTACGCGCTCGAGATCCCGCTCGAACGAGGACGGCTCGGCGGTGGTCGCACCCATTTGCAGGTTTTCCAAGACCGTCATGCGTGAGAAGATGCGGCGGCCTTCGGGCGCCTGCGCCAGGTTGAGGCGGGCGATTTCGTGGGTCGCCACATGCGTGATGTCACGGCCGGCGAACACGATGGTGCCCTCGCGCGCTTGCGGATTGCCGCAGATGGTCATCATCAGCGTCGACTTGCCGGCGCCGTTGGCGCCGATCAAAGTGACGATCTCGCCGTCGTTGACGTCGAGATCGACGCCCCTCAGCGCCATAACGCGCCCATAGAAAGTCTTCACGCCGCGCACCGACAGGAGCGGAGAGGTCATAACCCGACCTCCGCTTCGACTTTCGCCACGTCCTCGTCGGCGACGCCAAGATAGGCGGCAATCACCTTCGGGTCGTTGCGCACCGCCCCCGGTTTGCCGTCGGCGATCTTGACGCCGTAGTCGAGCACGACGACGTGGTCGGAAATTTCCATCACCACCGACATGTCATGTTCGATCAGCAGAATGGAGATGGCGTGTTCATCACGAATGGCGAGCAGCAACTCGTTGAGCTCAGCGCTTTCGCGGGGATTAAGCCCGGCCGCCGGCTCATCGAGACAAAGCAGCAGCGGGTCGGTGCACATGGCGCGCGCGATCTCCAGGCGGCGCTGCGCGCCGTAGGGCAGGTCGCCGGCCGGATCGTCGGCGCGCGCCAGCAATCCGACGCGCTCAAGCCACAGCCGTGCCGTGTCGATCGCGGCGCGTTCGGCGGCGGCATAAGTGGGAAAGCCGAGGATGCCGAAAAGCGTGTAACCCGACGCCAGCATCAGCCGGTTGTGCTGGGCGACCAGCAGGTTTTCCAGCACCGTCATGCCGGGAAACAGGCGGATGTTCTGGAACGTGCGGGCCACGCGCGCCTGCTGGGTGACGAGATATTCCGGCATACGCTCGAGTTGGTAGAGCGTGCCGTGCGCGCGCGCGAGGCGCCGCTTGCCGCTGTCGGTCAGCGTTTCCAATTCGCTCCATACGGAGGCATCGCCGTGGCGAAGCCCGATGCGACCTTCACTAGGCTTGTAAAATCCGGTGATGCAGTTGAATACAGTGGTCTTGCCGGCGCCATTCGGCCCGATCAGCGCGGTGATATTGCCCTGCCGGGCGTCGAACCACAGGTCGTCCACCGCAACCAAGCCGCCAAAGCGCATGGTCAGGTGCTCAACGCGGAGTAGCGTATCGCCTTTACTGCTCATCGGCCGTGACCTTCCCCGATCAGGTCGGCGGAGATGCTCTTGCGTTCCTTCAGGAACACCGAGGGCTCGCGCGTCGCGATCAGGCCGCGCGGCCGCCAAATCATGATCAGCACCATGGCGAAGCCGAACAGCAGCATGCGGTACTGGGTCGGATCGAAGGTGGGCCCGAAAATCTGCTTGAGAAAATCAAGCTCGCGCATGATCTCGGTGCCACCGATCATCACGATGGCGGCGATGGCGACGCCGATCTGGCTGCCCATGCCGCCGAGCACCACGATCGACAGGATGGTGGCCAACTCAAGAAAAGTGAAGGATTCCGGCGAGATGAAGCCCTGGCGTGTCGCGAAGAACGAGCCGGCAAAGCCGGCGAACATCGCGCCCATCGCGAAAGCGGTGAGCTTGGTGTTGGTGGTGTTGATGCCGAGCGATCGGCAAGCGATCTCGTCCTCGCGTAGCGCCTCCCAGGCGCGGCCGACCGGGAGCCGGCGCAGCCGCACGGTGACGAAGGCAGTCAGGAAAGCGAGCGCGAGGATGATGTAGTAGAGGAAGATCACGCGGTAGAGCGGCGAGAACTCCAGCCCGAACACGGCCGCGAAGCCATCATCGTCGGCGGTGAACGGAATGCCGAACAAAGTCGGGCGCGGGATGCCGGTGATACCGGCATAGCCGTTGGTGAGGTCGACCCAGTTGATAATGACGAGGCGGATGATTTCGCCGAAGGCGAGCGTGACGATGGCGAGATAGTCGCCGCGCAGGCGTAGCACCGGAAAGCCGAGCAGAACGCCCCAGAACGAGGACAGGATGCCGGAAAGCGGGAGCAGCAGCCAGAACGAGAAGCCGAAGGTCTTGGCCAGCAGCGCGTAGGAATAGGCGCCGACCGCATAGAAGGCGACATAGCCGAGGTCGAGCAGTCCGGCTAGGCCCACCACAATGTTGAGCCCCCAGCCGAGCATGACGTAAATCAAGATCTGGATGCCGAAATTGTCGATCCATTTCACCGCGCCGCCGAATCCACTGAGCGCAATGACGAGCGGCGGATAGACGATGACGAAGCCGATCGCGAACGGGCCGAACCATTTGGCGACGGCCGCACGCCAAGGCGATGGCGCAGCGGCGACCGGTCGCAACTTGCGTTGCTTGAGCCATGGTTCGACCGCCAGCGAAAACGCCAGCCGGCCGGCGCCGACGATGGCGACGATGGCGAACAACAGCGGCCATCGCGCGATCACGATCAGATTGTTGCGGAAGTCGGTGACGGTCTGGAAGCCGATCAGCGGCAGAAGCAGCCCGAACGTAAGCAGGGCGGTGAAGCCGGCGTCGCGCAGCGCGCGGGCCAACTCGACGCGCGTAGCTGGCGCGCCGTCCGCCATCTCACACCTTCTCGACGTCCGGCCGGCCGAACAGGCCCTGCGGTAGGAATATCAGGGTGATCGCTAGGACGGAAAAGGCGGCGACGTCCTTGTAGTCGATGGAAAAATAGGCCGACCACATGGTCTCGATCAGGCCGATCAGGATGCCGCCGATCACCGCGCCCGGCAGCGAGCCGATGCCGCCCAGTACCGCGGCGGTGAACGCCTTCACGCCCGGCACGAAACCATCGGAGAAGGTCACCACGCCGTAATACATTAGGTACATGGTGCCGGCGACCGCGGCGAGCGCGGCAGCGATCACGAAGGTCATCGAGATGGTACGGTCGACGTCGACGCCGACCAGCGCCGCCATCTTCTGATCCTGCTCGCAGGCGCGTTGCGCGCGGCCGAGCTTGGTCTTGGCGACCAGATACCAAAATGCCGCCAGCAGCACCGCGGTGACGCCCCAGATGATGAGCTGCTTGTACGACAGCGTGACCGCATAATCATTGCGGGTCAGCAGCACGAATTCGCCCTGCACCATGGGCGGGATCGGCTTGTTGCGCGGACCCTGGCTGACCTGCACGAAATTGGACAGAAAGATCGACATGCCGATCGCCGAGATCAACGGCGCCAGCCGGAACGAGCCGCGCAACGGCCGGTACGCCACGCGCTCGATCACCCAGTTGACCAGCGAAGTGAACAGCATGGCGACGATCAGCACGATGAACAGCGCCAGCGCGATCGAGGTGATGCCAAGCCAGGTCGTGAGGATCAGGAACGCGATCAGCGCGATAAAGGCAGAGACCATGAACAGATCGCCATGGGCGAAGTTCACCATGCCGATGATGCCGAACACCATGGTGTAACCGATGGCGATCAAGCCGTAGATCGAGCCGAGGGTGATGCCGTTGATGAGCTGCTGGAGGAAGACTTCCATGCGTTGCGCTCACGCCTTTTCGCGTTGGGCCGCCCCGGCTGACGGTCATTGCTTCGATTCTACAACGCTTAACAGGGCATGGCGGGAGCGGCAACGTTCGCCGCGATGCGTGTTATTAAGTCGGGTCGCCCCAGCAGGAGCCTGAAGGAACGGCGCATGTCCTCCAGCGTCGAAATCGCCGTCCGCGTCGGCTGCTATGCCGCGATTTTCACCGCTATGGCGCTGTGGGAATGGTCTGCGCCGCGGCGCCGCCTGACGGTCGGCCGGAGGCTGCGCTGGCCCGGAAACCTCGGCATTCTCGCGATCGACATTGTGGCGGTGCGGTTGCTGGTGCCGACCGCGGCGGTCGGCGTGGCGCTGATCGCTGCCGCGCACGGCTGGGGCCTGTTCAACATGCTGGGGCTGCCGGGCTGGGTGGCGATCCCGGCCGGCGTGATCGTGCTCGACCTGGTGATCTACACCCAGCATGTCGTCTTTCATCATGTGCCGCTGCTGTGGCGGCTGCACCGTATGCATCACGCCGATCTCGACATCGACGTGACGACCGGCGTGCGCTTCCATCCCCTGGAAATCCTGCTGTCGCTCGCGATCAAGATGGCGGCGGTGGTGACGCTCGGCGTGTCGGCGCCGGCGGTGTTGATCTTCGAGGTGCTGCTCAACGCCACATCGATGTTCAACCACAGCAATGTGGCGCTGCCGCCGCGGCTCGATCGGGTCGCACGCTGGATCGTAGTGACGCCGCAGATGCATCAGGTACATCACTCGATCGAGCGCGCGGAAACCGACAGCAATTTCGGATTTAATCTGCCGTGGTGGGATCGCCTGTTCGGCACCTATCGCGCCCAACCGGTGGCCGGCGAGCAAGGCATGACGATCGGCCTGCCGATTTTTCGCGATGTGGCGGAGTTAGGGATTGTGCGTTTGCTGACGCAGCCGTTTCGGAAAGATGTTTAGTTGCGCATGATCTTTTCCGAATGCCGGTTCCCGCTTTCCGGGGTCATGCGCAACGCGCGCTAATGCAGTCCGCCGACGATCCAGATCGAGAATAGGATCGGCAGCGGAATCCCCAGCAGCCAAAGCAACAGATAGCGTCCCATAACACGTCACCTCCATTGACGTTGTGGGGAACTCCGCTATCTGCGGAGGGTTCCTACGCGCATACCATCGGGCGATAGGAACCGGATTGGCGTTGGGGCGTTAAGTCGATGTTCGGGCGGGGACCGCGAACGACCAACGTTGGAAGGAAATACAATGAGTCAGAATCAAAATCCCAACCAGAACCCGGGTCAGCAGCAGCAGGGCAATCAGCCCGGCCAGCAACCGAAACCCGGCCAGCAGCAGCAGGGCGGTGGCCAAAAGCCAGGCCAGCAGCAACAGCAGACGCCGAAGAGCCCCGATCAGGGCGGCCAGCAGAGCCAGAGCCGCTAACGCGCTGCAACACGACGAACGGAAGCCCCGCCAAATGGCGGGGCTTTTCGTTGGAGCGGCGTTCGATTGCGTTGGCCAGAGGCGCCGCCTCGCATATGCTTGGCCTTGCCATGGCTTCGTCCCCGCTCCCGCTGTTTCATCTTTACGGCGATCCGCCGGACGATTCCGCTTTCGACTTCATCCATATCGAGACCATCGCTTCGCGTTCCTCGGTGCACGACTGGACGATCCGCGCACACCGCCACCGCAACCTGTTCCAGATCCTGTTGATCGAGAAGGGCGGCGGCGAGATGAGCTTCGAGACGGCGACCGTGGCGTTTTCGGCGCCGGCCGCGATCCTGGTGCCGGCCACCACCGCGCACGGCTTTCGTTTCAACCCGCAGGTCACCGACGGCTGGGTGGTGAGCTTCACCGAGGACGTCGCCGACGCACTCGGCGACCAGTCGGGTGTGGCGCTGGCACGGCTCAAAGCGGTGGCGGCCGATCCGGTGGTGCCGCTCACCGGCGCGACGGAGGCCAAGCGTCTCGCCACGCTATGCGCCGACCTCAACGAGGAAGCATCGTTGGCACGCGAAGGCTATCGGCTCGCCATGCGTGGGCTGCTGGCGTTGATCGCGATCGAGGTGGTGCGGCTCG
This sequence comes from uncultured Alphaproteobacteria bacterium, assembly GCA_963739075.1. Taxonomy (GTDB): domain Bacteria; phylum Pseudomonadota; class Alphaproteobacteria; order Rhizobiales; family Xanthobacteraceae; genus Pseudolabrys. The sequence continues at coordinate 371,638 of CAVTZC010000006.1, forward strand.
CTGTCAGCCGCGCGCGCTCGGGCACGGTGACGCTGACGCGCGCCGATGCGCGGGTGGAGGAGCTGCGCCGGCTTTTGGACGAGCATTTTCGCAAGGAACGGCTGATCAGTTTCTACGCCAAAAAGCTGGCGATGACCGCCGACCGGCTCAACGACCACGTCAAGCGCGCGACCGGCGTCACGGCGGGCCATCTGATCCGCCAGCGCGTGCTAACCGAAGCCAAGCGCCAGCTCGTGTTCACCAATCAGCCGATCCACGAGATTTCCTACGATCTGGCGTTTTCCGATCCGTCGCACTTCACGCGATTTTTTCGCAAACAGACCGGTATGACGCCGCAGGCGTTTCGCGAAGGCCGCGGCGGTTAACATTAAGAGCCGCGCTTAAGCGGTAAGGTAAAGGTTCGGTTTCTTTTGTAATTCACATTTGAGACGCTTACGCGTGGGGTGCAGTCTTAGGAGGACGCCATGCGTAAGTTGTCCGGCGCGGCCGTCGCGGTGATCATGGGCGTAGCGCTCTATTTCACACTTGTGTGGGGGTATGACGGGCTGCGCATGCTCACGTCGCCTTCCTATGGTCTGGACGACGTCTGGCGCTCGCAATTCGTGTTTGGGATCGGCAGTCTGTTCGGCCTTGGCCCGATCGGTCTCATCAAGCTTGCGGCCTTCTTCGGCGCGGTCAAGCTCGCGGTCGCTTGCGTCTGCGCGGTTCACATCCTCGATCGCTTGCGCGGCTTCGTCGCCGGCAAGGCCGACTCCGAAATCCTCGAGGGCGGCCTGATCCTGATTGTGCTGATCAGCATCGTATCGGTCGGTCCGGCGGTATGGTCGCAAAACGCCGACCTTGTGCGCGAATCAACTATCCAGCTGATGCTCGCCGCGGTCGCCACCGCGCTTTGCCTGGTCGAGCGTAGCTACGGCCAGTCAGCGGAAGAGGCCAAGCCCGACCTCAATGTCGAGCTTGCCGCCACGCCGCGCGGGGCGCCCTGGTACTCGCCGTTCCGCTGAGGGCGCGGGTCCCAGCTCATCCGATTTCGAACCTTGTCGCAGCCCGTCCGTAAGGACGGGCTACTTTGTCTTCGCCAACTCCGCCATAACCTCGGCGGCTTCCTTGAAGGCATGGTTGGCGGCCGGCACGCCGCAATAGATTGCCTGCTGCAGGATGACTTCCTTGATGTCGGCCTCGGAAAAGCCGCCCTCGGCCAAGGCCGCCCGCACGTGCAGGCGGAACTCGTCCCATTGCGCGAGCGCGATCATGGTGCCGATCACGAGCACGCGGCGGGTGCGTTCGTCGTAATGCGGCCGCGTCCAGACCTCGCCCCAGGCGTAGCGGGTGATGAGATTCTGGAACTCCTCATTGAACGGCATCTTTTTCGCATTGGCGCGGTCGACCCATTCGTTGCCGAGCACCTTTCGGCGCTTGGCCATGCCGCGTTCGTGGCGTTCCGTCTCGTCCATGGTACCGGCCTCTATTGCAGGAACTCGAGCACGGTCTCGGTGTAGAGCTTGGGCTGCTCCATGTTCGAAATATGCGCGGCATCCAATGCCGCGACCTCGGCGCCCTTGATCTGCTTGGCGATCGCTTCGCCGGCGGCGGGCGGCGTGGCGGGGTCCTGTTTGCCGACGATGACCAAAGTTGGCGCAGTGATGCGCGAATTGGATTCGGTGAAATCCATGTCGCGGATCGCCTCGCAGCAGGCGATGTAGCCGACCGGATCGGTGGCGACGAACATTTCCTTCATGCGCGCGATGGTCTGCGGCGCGCGGGCGCGGAAGTCCTTGGTGAACCAGCGCTCCATGTTGGGGTCGACCAGCTCGGTCAAACCTTTTTCCTGCACGAATTTGATGCGGTCCGCCCACGGCGCCTTGTCGGCGTAATGGAAGTTGGTGTTGGACAGGACCAGCTTCTCGACCCGGTCGGGCGCGTTGGCGCCGAGCCACTGTCCGACCATTCCGCCCATCGAGAGTCCACACCAGTTGGTCTTTTCGATTTCGAGCGCGTCGAGAATGGCCAGCACGTCGCGTCCGAACCGCTCCATGGAATAGGGCCCCTCTGGCACGCCGGACTTGCCGTGGCCGCGGCGGTCGTAGCGGATCACGCGGAAGTACTTGGCCCATTCGCCGGCCTGCTCATCCCACATGTGCAGATTGGTCCCGAGCGAATTCGACAGCATCAGCGCGGGCGCGTCCTCGCGGCCCTCGACTTCAACATAGATCGGGCAGGCATCGGCATCGATCATTGGCATGAAATTCCTCCCTAAGCTTGCATTTTGGGTGTTTCGGTGCGGCGTGTGCCGACACCCTTAAAGCGGTCCGTGTCCGCTGCAAAGCTCTTTTCAGCGGCCTTGCGAGGGCTTAAGCCGTGGCCCAAGGCATGGGCAAGTGCGTGAGGAGGAGACGCCGATGGCGATGGTCATGACTGGGGAGGTTCAACTCCCAGCCAGCCGCGAGGTTGTGTATGCAAAACTCAACGACGCCGAGGTGCTGAAAGCCTGCATCCCTGGCTGCGAGGAGCTCAACAAGATCTCCGACACCGAGTTGCAGGCGGTCGCCGTCGCCAAGATCGGGCCCGTGAAGGCGCGTTTCAAGGGCAAGATCCACCTGACCGACCTCAACCCGCCCAACGGGTACAAGATTTCCGGCGAGGGCGACGGCGGCGTCGCCGGCTTCGCCAAGGGCGGCGCGACGGTCGCGCTGACCGACAAGGATGGCGGCACACTGCTCACCTACAATGTCGAAGCTCAGATCGGAGGCAAGCTCGCCCAGCTCGGCCAGCGCCTGGTCAATGGCGCGGCCAAGAAGATCGCCGACGACTTTTTCAAGAATTTCGCCGCCACGGTCGCGGCTGGATAGCGCACGACCCCGAAAGCGGGAGCCGGTTTTCGGCAAAAATCATGCGGCAAAATCCCCCGTTCATGGCCGTATGAGCCGTCTGCTGCTTTGGAATCCCTTGACCGGGCCCAAGGTCGGGGTTCAGAGTTATTTCCGTTGCGAGGCGCATTCGGGCCGAAATCGGCTGCATTTCAGACCCGAGCCGCCGCTGCCCCGTCCGGGCGAAGCGAAAAGAGGGCTTTTGGCCCCGAATTTGGGAGGATGGCATGCCTGCGGTGTCCATGACGGTGAACGGCAAACCCGTCACCGGCGACGTCGAAGCGCGCACCTTGCTGGTGCAATTCCTGCGCGAAAATCTCCGGCTTACTGGCACGCATGTGGGTTGCGACACCTCGCAATGCGGCGCCTGCGTCGTCCATGTCGATGGCATCGCGGCGAAATCCTGCACGCTGCTCGCCCTGCAATGCGAGGGCGCCAAGATCACCACTATCGAGGGCCTGGCCGAGCCGAACGGTCCGCTGCATCCGATGCAGGAAGCTTTCCGCGAAAACCACGGCCTGCAATGTGGCTACTGCACGCCTGGCATGATCATGGCGGCGCTCGATATCGTGCGCCGCAAAGGCAACGACCTCGACGAACACACCATTCGCGAACAGCTCGACGGCAACATCTGCCGCTGCACGGGCTATCACAACATCGTCAAGGCGATTGCCGCGGGAGCGAAAGCGATGGCCAAGGGCGGCGCGCGTCAAGCCGCCGAATAGCTTAAAAAATACAACGGGAGGAGACCGCCATGAGCGCGACCGGGATCGGCGCGGCGGTGCGCCGCAAGGAAGACTTCCGCTTTATTACCGGCCAGGGACAATACACCGATGATGTGGTGCGGCCGGGCGAGACCCGTGCCGCGTTCGTGCGTTCGCCGCACGCCCGCGCCAAGATCAAGAGCATCGACGCCGCTGCGGCGAAAAAAATGCCAGGCGTGGTCGGAGTGCTCACCGGCGCCGATCTCGCCAACGATAAGATCGGCAATCTGATCTGCGGCTGGATGATCCACTCCAAGGACGGCACGCCGATGAAGATGGCGCCGCATCCAGCGCTTGCCTCCGGCAACGTGAACTGCGTCGGCGACGCAGTGGCTGTGGTGATCGGCGAAACTTTGGCGCAGGCGCGCGATGCCGCCGAGAAGGTCAAGGTCGATTACGAGGTCCTGCCGTCGGTGACCGATCCAGCCAAGGCGAAATCCGGCCCGCAAATCCACGAGGTGGCGCCGAAAAACACCATCTACGAATGGCATCTCGGCGACGCCAAGGCGACGGAGGCGGCCTTCGCCGCCGCCAAGCACGTCACCAAGCTCGACATCATCAACAACCGCCTGGTGCCGAATGCGATCGAACCGCGGGCCGCGCTCGCCGAATACGACGCCGGTACCGACAACCTCACTTTATGGAATACCTCGCAGAACCCGCATGTGGCGCGCCTCGTCATCGCCGCCTTCGTCGGCATGGCGCCGGAGCACAAGCTGCGGGTGATCGCGCCCGACGTCGGCGGCGGCTTCGGCTCCAAGATTTTCATCTACCCGGAAGAAGTCGTCTGCCTGTGGGCGGCGCGCAAGGTGCGCCGGCCAGTGAAATGGGTCGCCGAGCGTTCGGAGTCCTTCCTCACCGATGCGCATGGCCGCGATCACGTCACTCATGCGGAATTGGCGCTCGACGGCAATGGCAAGATTCTGGCGCTGCGTGCCAAGACCATCGCCAATCTCGGCGCCTATATGTCGACCTTCTCGTCGTCGGTGCCGACCTATCTCTACGGCACGTTGCTGTCGGGCCAATACGACATTCCGTCGATCTATTGCGAGGTGGACGCGGTCTACACCAACACCGTGCCGGTGGACGCCTATCGCGGCGCCGGACGGCCGGAAGCGACCTTCGTGGTCGAGCGGCTGGTGGAGGTGGCGGCGCGACAGATGGGCATCGAGCCCACCGAACTGCGCAAACGCAACTTCATCAAATCGTTTCCGCACCAGACGCCGGTGATCATGGCCTATGACGCCGGCGACTATCACGCCTCGCTCAAGAAGGCGCTCGAGATCGCCGACGTGAAGGGCTTCAGCAAGCGCAAGCGCGAAGCGGCGCGCCACGGCAAGCTGCGGGGCATGGGCTTCTCGACCTATATCGAGGCCTGCGGCATCGCGCCCTCGCAGGCGGTCGGCTCGCTCGGCGCCGGCGTGGGTTTATGGGAATCCGCCGAAGTGCGGGTCAATCCCACCGGCAGCGTGGAAGTGCTCACTGGCTGCCACGCGCATGGCCAGGGTCACGAAACGACGTTCGCGCAATTGGTGTCGGAGCGGCTCGGCATTCCGTTCGAGAACGTCTCGATCGTACACGGCGACACCGACAAGGTGCAGTTCGGCATGGGCACTTATGGCTCGCGCTCGGGCGCGGTCGGCATGTCGGCGATCGTCAAGGCGCTCGACAAGATCGAGGTCAAGGCCAAGAAGGTTGCGGCCTTCATGCTGGAGGCGGCGGAAGGCGATATCGAATTCAAGGACGGCAAGTTCACGGTCGCCGGCACCGACAAGTCGGCGGCATGGGGCGATGTCGCGCTCAACGCCTACGTCGCGCACAAATTCACCGGCGCCGAGCTGGAGCCGGGCTTGAAGGAAACCTCGTTCTACGACCCGACCAATTTCACTTTCCCGGCCGGCTGTCACATCTGCGAGGTCGAGGTCGACACCGAGACCGGCAAGACCGAGGTCGTCAATTGGACCGCGGTCGACGACTTCGGCACCGTGATCAATCCGATGATCGTGGAAGGCCAGGTGCACGGCGGCATCGCGCAGGGCGTCGGTCAGGCGCTGCTCGAAGGCGCGGTCTACGACAAGGACGGCCAGCTCGTGACCGGCTCGATGATGGACTACACCATGCCGCGCGCCCACGATCTGCCATCGTTCCACGTCGGGCTGACCGAAACCAAGTCGCCTTCGAACCCGCTCGGTATCAAGGGTTGCGGCGAAGCCGGCGCTATCGCCGCGCCCGCCGCCGTGATCAACGCCATCACCGATGCGATCGGAACCGAAAATCTGGCCATGCCGGCGACCGCCAATGCGGTGTGGACGGCACTGCAAGGCGCCAAACCGCGCCAGGCTGCGTGAATCAGGGAGACAGCAATGTACAATTTCACCTTCCATCGTCCGACCACCGTCCGCCAGGCGGCCGGCCTGCTGGCGCGCAATCCGGAGGCCAAGCTCTTGGCCGGCGGCCACTCGCTGATCCCGGTGATGAAGCAGCGACTGGCGCAGCCATCGGCGCTGATCGATCTGTCGCTGGTCGAAGGCATGACCGGGGTCGAGCAGAAGGGCCGCTCGATCGTGATCGGCGCCATGACGCGCCATGCCGACGCCGCCAATTCGCCAGTGCTGCAGCAGGCGTTGCCCGGGCTTGCCATGGTGCCGAACTCGATCGGCGACCCGCAGGTGCGCAACCGCGGTACCATCGGCGGCTCGGTCGCGAATAACGATCCGAACGCCGACTATCCGGCGGCGTGCCTCGGGCTCGGCGCGACCATTATCACCAACAAGCGCCGCATCGCCGCTGACGATTTCTTCACCGGCATGTTCTCGACCGCGCTGGAAGAGGGCGAGATCATCACCAAGGTCAGCTTCCCGATCGCCAAGAAGGCGGCTTACGAGAAATTCAAGCATCCGGCCTCGGGCTTTGCCCTCGTCGGCGTGTTCGTGAGCAAGCGCGGCTCCGACATCCGCGTGGCGGTGACCGGCGCGGGCGCCAACGGCGTGTTCCGCGTGAAGTCGTTCGAGGAGGCGCTGAAGAAGCGCTTCGCGGCGAAGTCGCTTGAGGGCATGAGCATCCCGGCGACCGGTATGAACAGCGACATTCACGCCAGCCCCGATTATCGCGCGCATTTGGTCGGCGTGCTGGCGCGCCGCGCGGTGGCGAAGGCGACGGCGTAACTTATTCCGCCGGTTCGCGATCGAGCTCGGCCAGCAGATTGTGCAGGTCGAGCGGGTGGGTGAACATCTGCAAAGAGCCGTCCGGCTTCTGCGGCCATTCTTCCTTCGGCCGGTCCCAATAAAGCTCGACGCCGTTGTCGTCCGGGTCGCGCAGATAAAGCGCCTCGGAGACGCCATGGTCGCTGGCGCCTTCGAGCGGGATCTTGGCGACGATCAGCCGGCGCAGCGCATCGGCCAGGAGCCGCCGGGACGGGTACAAAATCGCGGTATGGTAAAGGCCTGTGGTGCCGGGTGCAGGCGGCGAGCCGCCCAGGCTCTCCCAGGTGTTCAAGCCCAGATGGTGGTGATAACCGCCGGCCGAGATGAAGGCGGCGCCGGGGCGGCTGGTGGTCAGCGTGAAACCGAGCACGCCGCAGTAGAAATCGAGCGCGCGCTGCAGGTCGGCGACCTTCAGATGCACATGGCCGATGCGCACCCCCGCGTCGATGGTGGGAAACCGCCGGGCTTGTTTCTCGATCTGGACGGGCTTGGTCATGGTGCGGTCCTTGGCGGCAATTCCTGGCTGGCCGAGCTGGCCTTCGATACCCACATGTATGACGCCCGCGCGGTAGGATAAAGTCCCCCTAAAGGACCCAATGATGACCCTAAGAGCGCTCCCGACTTCCATCGAGGCCACGCTCGACCTGCTGGCCAAGGCCGACTACGTCGCCGACCGCTCGCTGGCGACGGTGCTCTATCTGGCGCTGCGCATGGGCCGGCCGCTGTTCCTCGAGGGCGAGGCCGGCGTCGGCAAGACCGAGATTGCCAAGGTGCTGTCGGCGGCGCTCGGCCGCAAGCTGATCCGCCTGCAATGCTACGAGGGCCTCGATATTTCGTCCGCCGTGTATGAGTGGAACTACGGCGCGCAGATGATCGCCATCCGGCTCGCCGAAGCGGAAGGCGAGGGCGACCGCGCTCGCATCGAACACGACGTCTTTTCCGAACGTTTCCTGATCAAGCGTCCATTGCTGCAGGCGCTCGAACCCGATCCGGCAGGTCCCCCGGTGCTGCTGATCGACGAGATCGACCGCACCGACGAAGCCTTCGAGGCGTTCCTGCTGGAAGTGCTGGCCGACTTCCAGATTACCGTGCCGGAACTCGGCACTGTGAAGGCGGAGCATCCGCCGATCGTGGTGGTGACGTCCAACCGCACGCGCGAAGTGCATGACGCGCTCAAACGCCGGTGTCTCTATCATTGGGTCGGCTATCCAAATGCCGAGCGCGAGCTTACGATCGTCCGTACCAAAGTGCCGGACATTTCCAAGAAATTGTCCGCGCAGGTGGTCGCCTTCGTGCAGGCCTTGCGCAAGGAGGACCTGTTCAAGTCGCCCGGTGTCGCCGAGACGCTGGACTGGGCCGGCGCGCTCACCGAGCTCGACGTGGTCGCGCTCGATCCGGTGACGGTATCGGACACGCTCGGCGCGCTGCTCAAATATCAGGACGATATCGCCCGGCTTGACGGCAGCAAAGTCAAGGCGCTGCTCGACGAGGTGAAGTCGGAGCTGAGGGCGGCGGAGTAGTTTGCATGGCCGATGGCCGTCTTGCCGAAAACATCCTTTACTTCGCGCGCGCGCTGCGCGCGGCGGGCATGCCGGTGGGTCCCGGCGCGGTGCTCGACGCGCTGGAAGCGGTCCAGGTCGCGCAGGTCGGCGACCACGAGGGTTTCTACTGGACGCTGCACGCGGTGTTCGTGAAGCGGCACGAGCACACGATTCTGTTCGACCAGGCGTTCCGCGTCTTCTTCCGCAAGCGCGGCTATATCGAGAAACTAATCGCCTCCATGCTGCCGGGCACGCCGGCGAGTGCGCCCAAGCCGCCACCGCCGGGCGCGCAGCGCATCCAGGAGGCGCTGTTCGGCGGCCTTAACGAGCGCGAAGACAAATCCGAGGTCGAGATCGACGCCCGGTTGACCGTGTCCGACCGCGAGGTGCTGCAGAAAAAAGATTTCGCGCAGATGACCGCGGCCGAAATCGCCGCCGCCAAGCAAGCGATTGCGCGGTTGACGCTGCCGCTCGATCTCGTACGCACGCGGCGGCTGGCCGCTAGCCGGCGCGGGCATCTGATCGACATCCGTCGCACCTTACGCGCCAGCATGAAGGGGGGCGGGGCGGTGATCGATCTCAAATACCTCGGGCCGCGCGAGAAGGAGCCGCCGATCGTGGCGCTCTTGGATATTTCCGGCTCGATGAGCCAGTACACTCGGCTGTTCCTGCATTTCCTGCATACGCTCACCGAGCGCGAGAAGCGCGTGACGACCTTTCTGTTCGGCACGCGGCTGACCAATGTCACCCGCGCGATCCGCCAGCGCGATCCGGACGAGGCGCTCGCCGCCTGCTCGACCAATGTGGCCGACTGGGCGGGCGGCACGCGCATCGCGTCATCGCTGCGCGAGTTCAATAAACGATGGTCGCGCCGCGTCCTCACGCAAGGCGCCGTGGTGCTGTTGATCAGCGACGGGCTTGAGCGTGATGCCGATGACACGCTATCTTTCGAGATGGACCGGCTGCACCGCTCGTGCTGCCGGCTGGTTTGGCTCAATCCGCTACTCCGCTTCGAAGGTTTCGAAGCGCGCGCCAAGGGCGTGCGAATCATGTTGCCGCTTGTTGACGAACTGCGGCCGATCCACAATCTGGACTCGATGAGCGAGCTGGTGCGCGCCCTGTCGGGCGCGCCGGACAAGGATTACGATCCGAAGCTGTGGCTGCGGGACGTTGCCTGACGGAGGACCATCATGCTTTCGCGCGATGAAGACATTCTGAAAGTCGCCGAGGACTGGCGCAAAGCCGGGCGCGGTGTAGCATTGGCGACCGTGGTCGAGACCTGGGGCTCGGCGCCGCGGCCGATCGGCTCCAACTTGGTGATCGACAACGAGGGCAATTTCCTTGGGTCCGTATCCGGCGGTTGCGTCGAGGGTGCGGTGGTGACCGAAGCCATGGACGTTATCGACAGCGGCAAGCCCAAAATGCTGGAATTCGGCGTCGCCGACGAGGCCGCCTGGAATGTCGGCCTGTCCTGCGGCGGTACTATCCGCGTCTATGTCGAAAAGGTGAGCTGACGTGAAACTCGACATTCTGCACGCACTCAACGCCGAACGCGGTGCGCGGCGCGCGGCTGTCGTCGTCACCGATGTAGCGAACGGCGAGCAGCGGCTGGTCAAGGCGACGGATGTCGCCAAGGATCCGCTGCGCGAGGTTATCGAAAAGCGCCTGCGCATGGCGAAAAGTGGCATGGAGGAAACCGTGCAGGGCCGCGTGTTCCTCACCGTGCACGTGCCGTCGCCGCAATTGGTGATCACCGGCGCGGTGCATATCAGTCAGACCTTGGCGCCGGTCGGGCAGTTGCTCGGTTATGACGTGACCATTGTCGATCCGCGCACCGCCTTTGCCTCGATCGAGCGCTTCCCCGACGTCAAGGTGATCGCCGAATGGCCAGACGTGGCGTTGCCGCCGCTCAACGTCGATCACTATACGGCGTTCGTCGCGCTCACCCACGATCCGAAGATCGACGATCCGGCGCTCAAGCATGCGCTGGCGCGCGATTGTTATTATATCGGCGCGCTCGGCTCCAAGAAGACCCACGCCAAGCGGGTCATGCGGCTGAAGGAAGCGGGCCTCAGCGATGCCGATATCGCGCGCATTCACGCGCCGATCGGGCTCGCCATCGGGGCGGTGTCGCCGGCCGAGATCGCCGTCTCGATCATGGCCGAGATCACCGCGCGGCTGCGATTGAAGGCGGACAGGGCGGAGGCGGCATGAAATTCGGCCCCGTCGCTCCTAGCGATGCGCTCGGCGCCACTGCGGTCCATTCGATCCGCCAGGGCGATCTCGTGCTCAAGAAGGGTACGCTGATTGGGTCGGCGGAAGTCGCCGCGTTGAAGGCAGCGGGCGTCAAGGAAATCGTGGTGGCGCGGCTCGAGCCGAGCGACGTGTCGGAGGACCAGGCGGCCGCCGATATCGCATCTGCCGTGAAAGGCGAGGGCGTGCGCGCCGATCATGCCTTTACCGGCCGCTGCAATCTGTTCGCGGAAAATTCCGGCGTGCTGGTGCTCGACAAGGACGCGATCGACCGGCTCAATCGCATCGACGAGGCGGTGACCCTTGCCACGTTGCCGGTGTTCAAGCCGGTGGTGGAAGGTGAGATGATCGCAACCGTGAAGATCATTCCGTTCGCGGTCGCCGGCGCCGCGCGCGACCAGGCGGTGGCCGAGGCGAACGAGGCAAAACCGGTCATCCGGGTGGCGCCCTACAAGGTCCGCAAGATCGGCATTGTTTCGACCTTGCTGCCGGGCCTTTCTCCGAAAGTCGTCGAGAAGACCCTCAAGATCACGGCGGCCCGCATCGCGCCTGCCGGCGGGACCATCGTCGCCGAGCGGCGCGTGCCGCACGCGACGGCTGCGCTGGCGGCGGCGATCGACGAGGTGCTCAAAGCCGGGGCCGAGCTGGTGATCGTGTTCGGCGCTTCGGCAATAGCCGACCGCCGCGACGTGATCCCGGCGGCGGTCGAGGCGGTCGGCGGCACGATCGAGCAATTCGGCATGCCGGTCGACCCCGGCAATCTGATGCTGATTGGACGCTTACGCGGGCAGGCGGTGATCGGCGCGCCGGGCTGTGCGCGTAGCCCGAAGGAAAATGGTTTCGATTGGGTGTTGATGCGTCTGCTGGCAGGGCTCCCGGTCAGCCGCGCCGACATCACCGGAATGGGCGTGGGCGGCCTGTTGATGGAAATCGTCACACGGCCGCAGCCGCGCACCGAGCCGGCTTCGGAAAAAGGCCGCCGCGTTGCCGCGGTCGTGCTGGCGGCCGGGCGCTCCGCCCGCATGGGCGCGATCAACAAGCTGATCGCCGAGATCGGCGGCAAGCCGCTGGTGCGCATCGCCGCCGAGCAGGCGCTCGCCTCGCACGCCAGCCCGGTGATCGTCGTCACCGGCCATGAGCACGAGCGCGTTGAAGCGGCGCTCGCCGGCTTGCCCGTGCGGTTTGTGCATAACGCGGATTATGTCGATGGTCTCGGCACGTCGTTGAGGGCCGGCATTGCCGCCGTGCCGGCGGAGGCCGACGGCGCCATCGTGTGCCTCGGCGACATGCCGCAGGTCGATGCCAGGCTAATCGACAAGTTGATCGCGGCGTTTGATCCGGAACGCGGCGCGCTGGTGGTGGTGCCTACGTTCGACGCGCGGCGCGGCAATCCGGTGGTGTGGTCGCGCCGCTTTTTCCACGATCTGATGGGAATCGCAGGCGACATCGGCGCCCGCCACCTGATCGGCAGCTATGCCGAGGCGGTTGTCGAAATCCCGGTCGCCGGTGAGGCGGCGCTCACCGATGTGGACACGCCCGAGTCGTTTTCCGCCGTCAAGGCGGAAATCGAGCGTGCTTAAGACTCGAATTGTTGATCGGCGCCGCGACTCAGCCCTTATCTGAAGACGAGCCTGGATAAAGGACGGGTGATGGCGGAGCGCTTCATGCCGGTTATGCGCGCGCTTGTGGTTGCGTCGCTGTTGCTCGCAACCGCGACGCTGATGCTGGTTGCCGTCAACACCGCGCGCGCGGCCGGCGCCTTGGCGATCGGCGCCTGCGGGGCGTTCGGCGAGGCTTACGATTTCCGCACCGTCGACGAAGCGAGCAAGAGCGCTCTGGCGAAATGCCAAAACGATACCTTTCGCGTGGTGACCCTCACCAAACGCGGCTGCGCTGCGTTCGCGGTCGATTTCGGCAATGCCTGCGGCGCCCATGGTCGGGGCAAGGGGCCGTGGCTCGGCGGCAGCCAGAACGAGGCTTTGCGTTCCTGCTACAAGGACGGCGGCAAGGAATGCGTGATCCGCACCTTCTTCTGCGACGCCAAGGGCTAATGAGGCCAGCGTGCGAATTTTCACCCGCGATTTTAAATGGGGGAATTTGACCATGCGGTTTCACCGCCGATGTTTCCGCGCCTTAGCAGTGGTGTTGTTAGGCGTTGCTAATTTCGCTGCAGTAGCAGCTGCATTAGCAGAAGACGGCGTCTCCAAGGACAAAATCCTGTTCGGACAGGTCGCGGCGCTCACCGGCCCAGCACAGGCGCTTGGCCTAGGGATGCGCGAAGGTATTCTTGCCGCGTTCGAGGAAGCCAATCGCGCGGGCGGTGTCAACGGTCGCAAACTCGATCTCAAATCGGTCGACGACGGCTATGAGCCAGAGAAAACCATCGAAGCGACTAAGAAAATTATTATCGACGACAAGATTTTCGCACTCATTGGCGCAGTCGGAACGCCGACTTCGAAGGCCGGTCAACCAATTGCGACGGCGGCCAAGGTCCCATTCATCGGTCCATTTACGGGCGCCGAATTTCTCCGCAATCCTTATAACCGCTACGTCGTCAATATCCGCAGCTCATATTTTCAAGAAACGGAAGCCTGGATCGAACATCTGACAAAGGATCTCGGCATAACGAGGATAGCGATCCTCTACCAAGATGATGCTTTTGGCCTTGCCGGCTTGGCCGGCGTTCAAAAAGCGATGGCCAAACGCAACATGTCGTTGGTGGCATCAGGCACATTCAAACGCAATACCATCGCAATTAAGTCAGCCTTGCTCGACATCGTAAAAGGCAATCCACAAGCGGTCGTTACGGTCGGCCCATACAAACCGATAGCCGAATTCATCAAGCTGGCACGTCAACTGAAAATCGAAGCTGCCTTTGTCGCGATTTCGTTCGTCGGATCGGATTTGCTCGCCGAAGAACTCGGTAACCAGGGTGCCGGCGTGGTCATCAGTCAGGTAGTCCCCTTCCCATGGGATAAGTCATTGCCCATCGTTGCGTCATACACAAAAGCAATCAAGGTGGTGAACCCGAACGCGAAGCCCGGCTTCGTATCGCTCGAAGGCTATCTGGTCGGGCGCCTCGTAGTCGAAGCCTTGAAGCGCATACCGGGCGAGCCGTCGCGCGAGATCCTGCTCGATGCGATGGCAAAAGCGCCGTTCGATCTTGGCGGTATGACGTTGACTTTTGGCCCTTCGAAAAACCAGGGGTCGGACAATGTCTATTTCACGATCCTGCAATCCGATGGGTCATTTAAGCCCGTTCAGAAGCTTTCAAAGATCGCGGGCTAAGAACCGCGAAACAAACATCGGACGAATGCACAAAGTGAAGTCACTATTACCGGAACCGGCGAATCATATTCACCCGCACAGCCTTGGGTGGTTCTCGACGATCCGCGCGCGTCTCTATTGGGCCTTCGGCTTTGCAGCAGCGCTCACGATCGTTGGATCGTTCACTGCTCTGTATGAATTCACCAATATCGGTACGATCACCAACGAAATCCTGTCGCACAGCTTCCCTGCAACGGTCGTCTCGTTGCGCCTTGCCGAGGAGGCTAGCAGTTTGGTGTCTTCGGCCCCGCGTTTGATGACCGCCGCAGACGATAAAGCGCGCGTGCACATCACCAAGGGAATCGATGGCCAAGCAAAAAGCCTTGAGCAGCGCATCGTGCGCTTGCGCGAGCTCGGCGTCGCTAGAGCCGATGAGATCGACGTCACACGTGCGGCTCTGGTTAAGCGGCTTGACGCGCTCAATCAGGCCGTCAAGGACCGCATCGTCATTGCGAATGAGCGGTATTATCTGGCATTGTCGATCCGCAAGGCGCACGAGGATTTACTCGACGGTCTCGCCCCGGCTATCGACGATGCCAATTTCGATCTCATGATGAAGAGCAAGAAGGCGGATATCGATCCCACACTAAGTTCGGCACTCAACTCGCTGCGCCGGCTGTTGGAAACGGAGTCCGAGTCAAATCTGCTCGCCGGGCTTTTGACGGAAGCATCACTGGTCAATGATGCAACCCGGCTTGAGCCACTCCGCGATCTAATCGGCGCGGCAAAGCGTAAAATCGAGATGAATTTGAAGGAGATTTCCGATCCGGCACAGCAAAAGAAGCTGACTGCCCTTTATAACCAGCTTGGCGCGATCGGCTCAGATGACGGCATCCTCGAACTGCGCTCCTTCGAATTAAACCGGCAACAAGATGCGCAAGTGGCATTCGCGGCCGCACAATCGGAAGCCATAAAACTTAAACAGGTGGTCGATGTCTTAGTCGACCAGCAGGGTGAAGATGCCCGCAAAAACTCACTCCATGTCGCACAGCGGGTTCGCGGTGGCCAAATCCTTCTGATTGTGCTCGCATTTGCCGCGCTGGTCGGCGCGGCGCTGATTGCGTGGCTTTATGTCGGCCGCAACATCGCCCGCAGGCTCGGCCTGCTCAGCGACGCGATGCGCCGCATCGCCGACGGTGATTTGAATGTCGATGTCCATGACAATCGCCACGATGAGATTGCAGAGATGGCGCGGGCGCTGCAGTTTTTCCGACAGGCGACAGCGGATGCGGCCGCAGCCCGCCAAAAGGAGATTGAACAGGCGCGAACATTAGAAGCCCGTCGACAATTGGTCGAGGCTGCGACCCAAAGTTTCGAGAGCGCAGTGTCGAATGTTGTGCAAACGCTTGATCATGCGGCCAAGGCAATGGACAGCTCCGCCCGTGACATGGCCGACAACGCCACTCGCCATCAGGAACAGGCCATTGCGACCGCGGCGGCTTCGGAACAGGCGACCACGAATGTCGAGACCGTCGCGGCGGCGGCCGAAGAAATTGCCCAGTCGATTGAGCACATAGCGGCCCGGGTTGCAGAATCTGCTTCCGTCGCGCGCCAGGCATCAGACGAAGCGCAGGCGATCACTGGCGCCGTTGTAAGTCTGTCAGCGTCGGTCGATGAAATCGGCGAGGTTAGCAATCTAATTCGGAGCATCGCGGGACAAACCAATCTGCTCGCACTCAACGCGACGATCGAGGCCGCCCGCGCCGGTGATGCGGGACGTGGGTTTGCAGTAGTTGCGCAGGAGGTGAAAAGCCTCGCCGCTCAAACCGGTAAGGCGACCGAGGAAATCACGCGGCAAATCCAATCGATCGGGGAAACAACATCCCGATCCGTCCAAACCATGAAGACAATTGCCGCGACGATTATAGAACTCAGCGACCTCGCCAATGATGTGGCAGGCGCAGTGCGCCAGCAAGATTCCGTAACGCAGGAAATCGCGCGCAATGCCAATGCGGCAGCGAGGGGAAACCGCCATGTGTCAGCGAACATCAGTGAGGTCTCAAGCACCGCGGTCAAGACTGGTCAGGTTGCCAATACGGTTCTCGCGGCAGCGAAAAAGCTGGCGGAGCAGTCCAATATGCTGCGGCACGAAGTTGAGCGTTATTTGGCTCAAGTCCGGGTGGCATAAAAATGTGCGGCAAGAAGAGCGACTGGACCGCGGAATACACGAGCATCGACCGGAACGCGACTGTTCGATCTTCGCCAGTTTGCGGCGCTTTGCGGCGTTTTACCATTTGAACGGCAATTCAGCGCCTTGTGGATGCTAGAACTTTAAATTCGTTCGGATATTCACCGCAGACAGGCTTTTGCTCTTTGGTTTCGGCGTCTTCTCCAGATCGCTGCACTCTCGCGCAGACATGTGGTTTCAAAACGCCGCACAAACTAAGCGTGGGCTGAAGCTATATGCCGGCCTCATGCCTTCGCCGGTAAGGCCCACGGTCTACGCTTCAGATCCTCTGATCGAAACGCTGAGATTCGGTCCCGGTTGCTTTCCGTTAGATCGATATCATCCCAGCCGTTGAGCAGCTGATTGCGGCTGACTGGGTCGACCGCGAATGGATAGATACGATTGCCGCGCAAAATCGTCTGTCGCTCGAGATCGACGCTCACGAGCTGTTCGGGATCGCCCGCTATTGCCGTCGCGAGCTCGGCAGCGTCAGCTTCGGGCAAGATTGCAGTTAGCAACCCATTCTTGACAGCGTTTTGGGCGAAGATGTCGCCGAACGACGGTGCAATCACACAGCTTATGCCGGCATCGTATAGCGCATAAACCGCGGCCTCACGCGATGACCCGCCGCCGAAATTCCGTCCCGCGACCAAGATCTTAGCGTCGCGCCAGACCCGCCGGTTAAGTGGAAAGTCGGACCGCTCATTGCCATCCGTATCGTATCGGAGGTCCTGGAACAGCACACGGCCAAGGCCCGCGGACCGCGGCCACTTTAGATAGCGGGCAGGTAGGATTTGGTCTGTGTTGAGATTGGGCAATGCCAGCGGACAGGCTTTTGCAGTGAGAGGGACGAATTTTTCCATGTCCGCTTCCTAAAGCGCGCGCCCGGCCAGCAGCGGCCGAACGTCGGCAAGGTGGCCACTGACCGCGGCGGCAGCAACCATCGCGGGCGACATTAGATGCGTCCGCGCGCCGGGGCCTTGCCGGCCGCGGAAATTGCGGTTGGTCGTCGAGGCGCAGCGCTCGCCCGATGCGACAATATCGCCATTAATGCCGACACACATGGAGCAGCCCGAATCCGCCCATTCCAGCCCCGCGTCGCAGAAAATCCGACTGAGCCCTTCAGCCTCCGCCTGTTGCTTCACCATCGAAGAGCCTGGCGAGACAAGACCTGGCACTTTGGCGGCGCGGCCGGCAAGGACGGCGGCTGCCGCGCGCAGATCCTCAATACGTGCATTGGTGCATGACCCGATAAAGACCCGGTCGATCGCAATTTCGGTCAGCTTCTTTCCGGGCGGGATTCCCATATAGTCGAGCGCGTCGCGCAAATATTTGGCCCGCACCGGGTCGGGCTCGCGCGCAGGGTCGGGCGCATACGCATCAATCGGCAGCGCGTCGTCCGGGGTGGTGCCCCAGGTGACGATCGGTGCAATCGCTCCGGCATCGAGCGTGGTCTCGCGATCGAACGCGGCGCTGGGATCGGAAACCTGCGCCGACCACACCTCCAGCGCTTGCTCAAACGCAGCACCCTTGGGCGCGTAGGGGCGATCCTTGAGATAGGCGAATGTCGTTCCGTCCGGCGCCACCATGCCGCAGCGTCCGCCAGCCTCGATCGACATGTTGCACAGCGTCATGCGCCCTTCCATCGACAGCGCGCCGATCGCACTACCGGCGAATTCGATCGCATGGCCTTGAGCGCCGTCGGCGCCAATGCTTGCGATGATCGCGAGAGCGATGTCCTTGGCGCCGACCCCGACGATTGTCTTACCGCCGACATTGACGCGCATGCGCTTCGGCTTCTTCTGCCACAATGTTTGCGTCATCAGCACGTGCGCGACCTCCGATGCGCCGATGCCGAAGGCGTAGGCGCCGAACGCTCCGTGGGTTGACGTGTGGCTGTCGCCACATACGATCAGCAGCCCCGGAAGCGTCAGCCCTTGTTCGGGGCCGACCACATGCACAATGCCCTGGCGCGGATCGCGCAGACCGAACAGCGTGATGCCGCTTTCCGACGTGTTAGTTTCGAGGTTGCGCACCATCGCCGCAATCTCAGGGTTAGCGATTCCCTGTTCGCGCCTGCGCGTTGGTACGTAGTGATCGGCAACTGCGAAGGTGAGCCCGCGCTCGGCGATCGAGCGGCCGCGTGCTTTCATCTGGCTGAAGGCATGAAATGACCCTTCGTGCACAAAGTGACGATCGACCCAGAGCAGCGCGGCGCCGTCCTCGCGGCGCGTGATTTCGTGCGCGGACCAGAGCTTGTCGACTAGGGTAGAGGGCTCGCGCATGGGCGGTCGGTCGGCCTCGGCGTTGTTGCTAACCTGAGTTGGGCTTGTCGAAGGTTCGCAATAATGTATGCTAAATAATACCAAGTAAAGCGCTGGCCAGCGGTGGCGCTTGGGTAGGGAGCGTCGCGTGCGCGATTGGCTCGGCGAGGCCAAGGCAAAGCAGGTCTATCTCGTCTTGCGCGACCGTATCCTCAGCGGCGCCGCGGACTTCGGCACCAGGCTGCCCACCGAAAACGAACTGGCAGAATTCCACGGGGTTTCCCGCGTCACCGTGCGACGTGCGCTCGGGGAGCTCGCGCGCGAACGATTGATCGAACGCCGCCGCAGTGCCGGCACGCGTGTGATCTACCGGTCGTCTCCTGCGCCCATGACCGCCGATATATCCGGCGTCTTGGCTAATCTCGCCGAAATGGGGCGTCGCACGGCGGTCAAGCTTTTGTCCTTCGATTACGTGCCGGCGGAGGGTGCCGTCGCGCAGGCGCTCGGCGTCGGGCCGGACCAGTTGCTGCAGCGCTCGGTGCGTGTGCGCGCAGTCGACGACGTGCCGTTCTCATATCTCACCACGCACGTTCCTGAAAGCGTCTCGCTGACTTTCACCAAACAGGAATTGGCCTCCCGGCCGCTGCTCGAGCTGCTCGAGCGTGCCGGCGTAAGGGTCGAACACGCACGTCAGCGGATCAGTGCCGTACTTGCGACCGGCGACGTTGCCGAAGCGCTCGACGTCCACACCGGATCGCCGCTCATCGAGCTCATCCGTGTGGTTTACGACCAGGCCGGCCGTGGCGTCGAGCATCTGCAGGCACGCTACCGGCCCGATCGTTACGCCTTCGAGATAGACCTTGTGCGCTCTGGGGCGGCCGATACCAAGGCCTGGTCGCCGGTCATGCGCAGGTTCGGCAAGGCAAATGCCAGGGCGCCGAATGCAGGAACAATGAGAAGCAAGACCAAGCCATCGAATCCAACGCTGCCACGCTAAACGAGAGAGGGAGACAGACAATGTCTGATCAAAGAATGCCGTTCAGCCGCCGCAAATTTCTCGCTACTACGGCACTAGGTGCCGCCGCCGCGACCGGCAGTCTTGCCGTGCCGTCGGTCCTGCGCGCGCAAGGCGCCGGCATAAAACTTGGCGTGTTGCACCCAGTCAGCGGCGCTCTATCGTATTCCGGCCAGCAGGGGCGGCTCGGGGCAACACTGGCGATTGACGAGATCAATGCCGCCGGCGGCATCAAGGCGATGGGCGGCGCCAAAATCGATCCAATTCTCGGCGATGCCCAGTCGACACCTGAGGGTGGCACCGCGGAGGTGGAAAAGATGAATTCCGCCGGCGTCGCCTGCATCGTCGGTGGCTATGCTAGCAACATTTGTCTCGCGACCACCCAGGCTGCCGCCCGTTACGATCTGCCCTATATCGTGGATGTCGGCGTCACCGACGCTATCGTCAGCCGCGGACTGAAGAATACTTTCCGTTTTGGTCCCGGATTTGGCGTGATTGCTAAGACCGCGCTCGCAAATCTTGTCGCCATCAATGACAAAGCCGGCAAGCCGGCCAAGACCGTGATGATCGTGCATGAGGACTCTGCCTTCGGTTCCGGTCTTGCCAAGCTGCTCAATGCCCAGCTTCCGCCGCAAGGGTTCCAAGTGCTGGATACCATCGCGCATCCGACGCCAACGCGCGATTTCAACAACGTCGTGCTCAAAATCAAATCGGAAAATCCGGACATCGTCATTCCGGCCGACTATTACAACGAATATGTGCTGTTGGCGCGCACCATGCAGCAGCAGAAGGTGCGGCCGAACGCGGCGATTTACTCCGTGCTCGGTGGTGCCGCGTCTTCCTATAAATTCGTCAAGGAGTTCCCGGAGGCGGCACAATACATCATGGATTGCAATCACTGGTTCGATCCGCGCAATCCGAAGGCGCAGGCACTGAAGAAAAAGGTCGAGGCCAAAGGCCAATTCTTCACCTACGAAGTGTATCTGAACTACTGCTGCGTGCTGCTGCTGGCCGACGCCCTCGAGCAGGCGAAATCTGCCGACCGCGCCAAGATCATTGCGGCGCTGGAAAGCTCGACCTTCGCCGGCCATATCATGCCCTACGGGCCGACGAAATTCGTCAACGGCCAGAACCAGGGTGCGATGCCCGCCAATACGCAGGTGATCGGCCACGACATACAGGTGATCCTGCCGGAGGCCTTCGCTTCGGCGAAGGCGGTTTATCCATTGCCACCGGCTTGATGAACGTGGTCGCGGGCGGCGCTTCGGCGCCGCCCGCCTCCGCATTTTCAAAGAATTGGGTCCGTGCTCTCGCCCGTCATCCTAATCCCCGCGATCCTCAACGGCCTCTTGACCGGCGCGATTTATGCGCTCGTCGCGCTCGGTTTGACGCTGATCTACGGCGTGCTGCACATCATCAATTTCGCACATGGCGCGTTGCTGAGTGCCGCTATGTTCGCGGCGTTCTTCGCCTATCATCAACTCGGGCTCGACCCCTACCTCGCCGCGTTCCTGCTGGCGCCGGCATTCTTCGCGTTTGGGTACGCGCTGCAGCAATTCGTCATTGGTCCGGCCTCGCACGGAAATGACCGGAACATGCTGCTGGTAACGTTAGGCATCGCCATCGTCATCGAGAATGCGTTGCTCTATGCCTTCCGCGCCGATACACGCACCATCGATGTCCCTTATGCGTTCCAGACTGTCGACTTCGGATTCACGTTCCTCGCCGTCCCACGCGTCATCGGTTTTGTAGCGGCCTTTGCCGTCGCGCTGCTACTTTGGCTGATCATGGGCTGGACCGATATAGGAAAGGCGATCCGTGCGGTTGCCAAGGAGAAGCTTGGGGCAGAACTTGTGGGCATCGATGTCGCGCATGTCTACGCGATGACCTTCGGCCTCGGCACCGCCTGCGTGGCCGTCGCCGCGTGTCTCCTGATCCCGACGTATTACGTCAACCCGAACGTGGGCAATGCCTTTATCCTCGTCGCCTTCACCATCGTCGTGCTTGGCGGCATGGGATCGGTGCCGGGGGCGCTGGTCGGCGGCCTCATTATAGGCGTGGTGGAAAGTCTGTCCGGCCTTTTTCTCGGCAAGTCGCTTGGGCAGATCGGCATCTTCCTGATCTTTATTGCGGTGCTTCTGGTGCGCCCCAGCGGTCTATTCGGAGCGAAGGCATGAAGGGACTTCTGCCGATCGCGATCGTGGTGGTGGTGCTCGCATCTGTGCCATTGATTGTCCATTCGAACGTGGTCCTCAATTTCCTCGTGGTCACGTTGCTGATCGCGCTCGCTGGACAGGGCTGGAACATCCTCGGCGGTTATGGCGGGCAATACTCTTTCGGCCACGCGGCCTTTTTTGGTACCGGAGCCTACGTCACTGCCGTCCTGCAGGTACGCTACGGCGTCAATGCATGGGTCGGATTCGGCGCAGGGGTTGCCGCTGCTGCCGCGGTCGGTGCGTTCGTCGGCGGGCTCGTGTTTCGGGCTAGGCTGCGCGGCTCCTATTTTGCTCTGGTCACGCTCGCCTTCGCGGAGGTGCTGCGCATCGTCGCCAGCGTCGCACCGATTACCGGGGGTGGCGCCGGCACCTTGATCAAGCTTGATTTGCGCGCGCAATCGTTCCAGTTCCAAAGCCGTGCGGCCTTCTACTGGGTCATCCTCGCGCTGGTTGCAATCTCGCTAGTGATCGCGCATCTGTTAGAGCGGTCGCGCTTCGGTGCCTGGCTGATCGCGGTGCGCGAGAACGAGGATGCCGCCATGGCGCTCGGCGTCGACGCCACCGTAGTCAAGCTCGGCGCGATGGTGTTGTCGGCTGCCATCACCGCGGCGGCCGGTTGTTTCTACGCGCAGTACTTTCTCTTCATCGACGCCAGTATCGCCTGCGGCACCTGGATCTCGATCGAAGCACTGCTGACGCCGATCATCGGTGGCGTCGGCACCGTGTTTGGGCCGCTGCTGGGCGCGCTCGTGGTCAAGGCGTTCGGTGAGAGCGCCAAGCTGATCGCCGGGGATGCCCCGGGTCTCGATCTGATCGCCTATGGCAGCGCGCTTGTGCTGGTTATTGCCTTTGCGCCGCGCGGCATCATCGGCGCCGTTGCCGATGCGCGGAATTGGGCCATACGCCGTTCCATGTCCGTCCGTTCTCCACCGCGGGAGGCCAGCCTTGGCTGAGCCTTTGTTGTCGGTCGAGCGCGTGTCACACAGCTTCGGCGGTTTGCTCGCAGTGAACAGGGCGTCGTTGTCGGCACCGGCCGGCCGCATCACCGGCCTTATCGGGCCCAACGGCGCCGGTAAGACCACGCTTTTCGCCATCATCTCTGGATTCCTCAAGCCGAGCGAAGGGTCCATTCGCTACGGCGGGCAGGACATCACCGGCGTGCCGCCGCACCGGCTTGCGCGGCACGGCATCGCCCGCACGTTCCAGATCGTGCAAGCCTTCGCCGGGTTGTCGGTGCGCGACAATATCCTGGTAGGCGCCTATTTGCGTCACCCGTCGCGCGGCGCCGCGCTTGCGGTCGCCGAGCAGGTCGGACGCGACGTGGGTCTTCGCGAAATGCTCGACCGGCCGGCCGACACCCTGACCGTCGCCGGCCGCAAGCGTCTCGAACTCGCCCGCGCGCTGGCGACCGGGCCAAAGCTGCTACTGCTCGACGAGGTTCTTGCCGGATTGAACCCGTCCGAAATTCGCGACATCCTGCCGGTTATCCGCGGCCTGTGTGACCGCGGCATCACCATCATCATGATCGAGCACGTCATGCAAGCGGTGATGAGCTTGGCAGAACACGTGTTTGTGCTGGCGGAGGGTCGTATCATCGCGGCGGGGAGCCCGGCGCAGGTGGCGGCCAATTCTGCCGTCGTCGAGGCTTATCTCGGCCACGGCGCGGCGGCAAAACTTGAGGCCGCACATGGATAATGAAGCGCTGCTCACGGTGCGCGGCCTCTGCGCCGGCTACGGCGAGACGGAGGTCCTGCGCGGCGTCGACCTTAGCGTCAATGCCGGCGAGATTGTCGCCGTGCTCGGCTCCAACGGCGTGGGCAAGTCAACGCTCAATCGCACGATCTCGGGCATTGTGCGCGCCCGCGCTGGTTCGATTCATTTCGACGGCGTGGCAATCGAGCGCGCGAAACCGGCGGAGGTCGTCGCGCGCGGGCTCATCCACGTGCCGGAGGCGAGGCGTATTTTCCCCAATCTGTCAGTGCGCGAGAACCTCGATCTCGGCAGCTACCGGCGAGGCACCGAACGGCGGGCGGAGAATCGGGAGCGCGTGTTTGCGACCTTTCCTCGGCTGTTTGAGCGGCAATCGCAACGCGCGGGCACGCTGTCGGGCGGCGAGCAACAGATGCTTGCCATCGGCCGCGGCCTGATGGCCGAGCCAAAGCTGATCATCCTCGACGAGCCCTCGCTCGGGCTCTCGCCATTGCTGGTCGAGGAACTATTCGCGCTCATTGTACGCATCAACGCTGGCGGCGTCTCGGTCCTGCTCGTCGAGCAGAACGTGGTGCAGAGCCTCGAAGTTGCCAATCGCGCCTATATCCTGGCCGAGGGAAAATTCGTCATGTCGGGCAAGGCCGCGGATATCGGCGCCGATCCCGAGCTCAAACGGACTTACTTAGGAATGTAACGCATGACCGAAAACACCCTGCGCGCCCGCCTGTCGCGTCCGCCGATCCTGATCGCGCCGGGCGTCTATGACTCGCTCACCGCGCTGATCGCAGAACAGGCCGAGTTTGAGGCACTCTACGTATCCGGCGCGGCGATCGCCTATACGCGCCTGGGGCGGCCCGACATCGGCCTCGTGAGCATGAACGAGGTAGTCGAGACAGTCGCGCTGATCCGCGATCGCGTCCGCGCGCATCTCGTCGTCGACGCCGACACCGGCTACGGCAATGCCATCAATGTCGGACGCACTGTGCGCCTCATAGAGCGGGCCGGTGCCAATGCCATCCAGATTGAGGACCAGGATTTCCCAAAGCGTTGCGGTCATCTCGACGACAAAACACTGGTCTCGGCGCAGGAAATGGTGGGCAAGATCAAGGCGGCCGTCGATGCGCGCCGCTCGCCCAACACCCTCATCATCGCTCGTACCGATGCCGTCGCCGTCGAGGGCTTCGAACGCGCCATCGCTCGCGCCGGGCTTTATCGCGATGCGGGCGCCGACATGTTGTTCATCGAGGCGCCACGCCAGCGTGACGAACTCGGGCGCATCGGCGCACAGATGGGAAAATCGCTTCCGTTGATGGCGAACATGGTGGAGGGCGGCAAAACGCCGATGATGGCGGCGAGCGAGCTGGAGGCGCTCGGCTTCGCCTTTGTGATCTTCCCCGGCGGCATCGTGCGCGCGCTCGCCAAGGTAGCGGAGCAGTTCTATGGCTCGCTGAAATCGAATGGCAGCACCGAACCGTTCCGCACGCGTATGTTCGATTTCGATGCGCTCAACCGGCTGATCGGCACGCCCGAGATGCTGGAACTCGGCAAGCGTTATGCCGCGCCGGATAGCAAGAAACACCAGTAAGCCAAGGAATGTCTCGCATGGACAAGCTTTTCGACATCATCATCAAGAATGCCAGAGTGGTTCGCCCGAATAAGACCTCGGTCGATTGTCTTGATATTGCGATCAAGAATGGAAAGATTGCTCGAGTGGGGCCGGAAATTCAGGCCGATCTCGCCAAGGAAGTCTATGATGCCAGGAATCGGCTCGCGTTCCCGGGTTGCATCGATGCGCATATGCATATCGGCATCTATGCGCCGCTCGCCCAGGATGCAGTTTCGGAGAGCAAGGCCGCAGCGATGGGAGGAGTTACCTCAAGCCTGAATTACCTACGCACAGGACACTACTACCTCAATCGAGGTGGCCCTTACCGCGAGTTTATGCCCGAAGTGTTCAAGCAGTCGGAGGGACGGTTTTGGGTCGATTACGGTTTTCATCTCGCGCCGATCGAGTCCGGCCATATCGATGAAATGGAACATCTGGTCACGGACCATGGGGTGACCTCGTTTAAGATCTTCATGTTCTACGGCGGCTATGGTCTGCACGGGGCCTCGTCGCAGCAAAATGATTTTTTGATGATCGGACCAGACGAGCGGTACGACATTGCGCATTTCGAATTCATTATGCGGTCCGCGCAGCGCTTGATGGACAAATTTTCCGATCAAGCCGCCCACATCAGCGTTAGTCTGCATTGCGAACTCGCGGAAATCCTCACGGCATATACTAAGATCGTGGAACGAGAGGGCAAGCTGACCGGCCTGCATGCATACAGCGCCGCGCGCCCGCCGCATTCCGAGGGCCTTGCCATCTGGATTGCATCCTATCTGGCCAATGAAACCAATTGCCTGAACATCAACTTGCTGCACTTGAGCTCGCGCAAGGCCATCGACGCCGCGTGGACCATGCAGCAGGTTTTTCCGCACATCGCTTTCCGCCGCGAAGTGACAGTTGGCCATCTACTGCTCGATACCGATTGCGAATGCGCGGTCCATGCCAAAGTCAATCCGCCAATCCGCCCACGCGCGGACGTCGAGGCGCTTTGGCAGGCTGTGCTCGACCGAAAGATCGACTGGATCGTCAGCGATCATGCCTGCTGTTCGGCCGAGCAGAAGTGGTCGAAGGACGATCCAAATAATATTTGGCTGGCCAAATCTGGATTCGGCGGCACCGAATATCTCCTTTCAGGCATTTTGAGCGAGGGCAGCAAGCGTGGCATGTCATACAATCACATGGCCGAGCTTTTAAGCTGGAAGCCAGCGCAACGTTTCGGGCTACCAAGCAAGGGGGATATCGCTCCGGGTTATGACGCGGATATCGCGATCGTCGATCCGCACGAAAGTTTCGTGGTGCGTGCCGCCGAATCCGAATCCGAGCAAGGCTACTCACCGTTCGAAGGTGTCGAACTCAGCGGTCGGGTAAAGAGTACGTTTTTGCGAGGCGCGCTTGTTTATGACGGTGGAAACATCGTCGGTCCAGCTCGCGGTAAATATCTGCGGAGGTCCGCCGTCACCCGCAGGCAATGAATATTTCTAAAGTTCGCTGACGCGCGGCATCTGGGCATGACGAGTACGGTGGAGCTTGCAGGGGACGAAAAAATCACTGCGCAAGCGCCGCTGCTGATTATCGGCGCCGGCGCTGCCGGACTGTGCGCGGCGCTCGCCGCCAAGGAAGCCGGCGTCGATGCGGTGCTGATCGAGCGCGACGCCGTTCCGTCAGGCTCGACCGCGCTGTCGGCCGGACTCATTCCTGCCGCGGGAACGCGTTTCCAGCGCGCCAAGGGCATCGCTGACGACCCGCGGCTGTTCGCCGCCGATCTTCAGCGCAAGGCGCATGGCGAGGCCGATCCCGCGGTCGTCGACGCAGTCGCGAAAGGTTCGGGGCCGCTCGTCGAATGGCTGACGGACCGCTATGGATTGCCGTTCGACGTGGTCGACAACTTCAACTATCCCGGACATTCCGCCATGCGGATGCACGGCATGCCGAGCCGCACGGGGCAGGAACTGATTGACCGGCTGCGCAACGCCGCAGAGACAAGCGATATCGTTTTCTTGGCCGAACGCGTGGCCAAGCGGCTGCTGGCGGAGCCCGACGGGCGTATCCGCGGCGTGGAGAGCTTGCGCGGCGATGGCACGCTCGAACGGATCGGCTGCGACGCGTTGATCCTTGCCTGCAACGGCTATGGCGGCAATCCGGCTCTGGTCCGCCGCTTCATTCCGGAGATGGCCGACGCCCTCTATTTCGGTCATCCGGGTAATCGCGGCGATGCCGTGCTTTGGGGCGAAGCACTTGGCGCGCAGCTGTCGCACCTCGGCGGTTATCAAGGCCACGGGTCGGTCGCAACGCCGCATAATATCTTGATCAGTTGGGCGGTGATCATGCAGGGCGGCATTCAGGTTAACCGCGAGGGCCGCCGGTTCTGCGACGAGACGCGCGGCTATTCAGAGCAAGCTGCCGACGTGCTGCAACAGCCGGGTGGCTTTGTGTGGGATGTATTCGACGCACGAATTGCCGAGGTGGCGCGGCAGTTCGAGGATTTTCGCGCGGCCGAGCGCGCCGGTGCGGTGCTGACGGGAACGACGATCGCTGAACTCGCGGACGCGATGCATGTGCCGGCCGACACTTTCGCTGCCGAGTGGGCCGAAGTCGAAGGCCTCAAGGCGACGAGCGGGCAAGACCGCTACAGGCGAAAATTCAGCCCCGCCCACCGCTGCACGGCGCCTTTCCACGCGGTCAAGGTGACTGGCGCCCTGTTCCACACCCAAGGGGGTCTCGCGATCAATGCTGCCGGTCGTGTCAGACGTAAGGATGGGAAATTTTTTCCGAATTTATATGCGGCGGGCGGAGCGGCGGCCGGAGTGTCTGGCGCGAGCGCGGCGGGCTATCTGTCAGGAAACGGGCTTTTGACTGCGACTGTCCTTGGCCGTTTGGCGGGGCAGGCCGCCGCCGCGCAGGTGGCTCATTGACCGCAAAATTCATATTCCCGTTATGCTGAACTTTTCGACATTTCATTTTTGCTTCCGGCGTGGATGCCGTACCAACCGCATTGGCGAACGTTTGTTGTCGAGGGATGGGAGGCCTCTGTGCGGCCCTGGCTATAGGGCATTTGATAGGCAGAAGCGGCGGCTCTGGCATGTCCGGATTGACGGTGGCAATAAGAGCTGATGTGGCTCGGAGGTCCAAAATCGGCGTCGATCCGAACGGCCAGCGGGACTCGGTAACACCCAAAAGTAGATTAAATGGCATACATAATTAGGAAATTCTCTATTGCACCCATGATGGAGTGGACCGACCGGCACTGCCGGTTCTTCCATCGCCTGCTCACGCGCCGCGCGCTCATCTACACCGAAATGCTCACCACAGGTGCGGTGCTGCGTGGTGATCGCGCGCGGTTGCTCGGCTTCGATCCGTTCGAGCATCCGGTGGCGCTCCAGCTCGGCGGCAGCGCGCCGGCGGCGCTCGCGCAATCAGCGCACATCGGCGAGGCGTTCGGCTACGACGAAATCAATCTCAATGTCGGTTGTCCGTCTGACCGGGTGCAGGAAGGTCGTTTCGGTGCCTGCCTGATGACGGAGCCGGCGCTGGTCGCCGATTGCGTCGCCGCCATGAAAACGACGGTCAAGATTCCGGTGACGGTGAAATGCCGGCTCGGCGTCGACGAGCAGGATCCCGATCAGGCGCTGTTTTCCTTTGCAGAAGTAGTCAAGGCGGCCGGCGCGGATGCGTTGATCGTGCATGCACGCAAAGCCTGGCTTAAGGGTTTATCGCCCCGTGAAAATCGTGAGGTACCGCCCCTCGATTATGCGATCGTGCGTCGGCTCAAACGCGCGCATCCCGATTTCGAGATCGTGCTCAATGGTGGCATCGCCAGTCTGGAGCAGGCGCAAGCGCAACTCGCAAATGTGGATGGGGTGATGATGGGACGCGCGGCCTATCAGGAGCCGTGGCGGCTTCTCAATGTCGACCCGGTACTGTTCGGCGAGCCGGCGCCGTTCGCGTCACCGAAAGAGGCGGCGTTGGCGCTCGTCCCCTATATCGAGCGCGAGCTGGCCAAAGGCGTGCGCCTACATGCAATCACCCGCCATGTGCTCGGCCTGTTCCACGCGGTGCCGGGTGCACGCGCCTTCCGCCGGCATCTGGCGACCGAGGCTATGAAGGCCGACGCAAGCGCTGCCGTCATGGCTGATGCGCTGGCGCAGGTGCTGGACTTGAAGCCGGAGTTGTCGAACATCGCGGCGGCTTAAGCGCACCTAAGGAAATCCATCGTGCTGGGATATCCGATCGGCGAGATCGTATTGCTCGCGGCCTGGATCGCGGGCGCCGGCATCTTGGTCGGCGTCCTCGCCGGCCTGTTCGGCATCGGGGGCGGCGCCATCATCGTGCCGGCGCTGTACGAAGTATTCCGCGTCATGGAGGTGCCGGAAGACGTGCGCATCCAGCTGTGCATCGGCACCTCGCTCGCTATCATCGTGCCGACGACGGTACGCTCGTATATCGAGCACAAGAAGAAGGGCGCGGTAATTCCTCAGGTCGTCCGCCTGTGGGCGCTGCCGGCAGTCGCCGGGGTGGCAATCGGTTCGGTCATCGCCTCGTTTGCACCGGCGGCGGTGTTCAAGATCACCTTCGTCGTATTCGTGAGCTTCATCAGCACCAAGATGCTGTTCGGCGGTGACCGCTGGAATCTTGGCAGCGATCTGCCGGGCCGCGGAATGCAGGCGCTCTACGGCTTCATCACCGGGTTGTTTTCTTCTTTGGTGGGTGTGAGTGGCGGCTCGGTGTCGAACGCGGTGCTCACGCTTTACGGCCAGCCGATGCAGCGCGCGGTAGCGACCTCGGCAGGCGTCGGCGTGCCGATCACGATCGCCGGCACCTTTGGCTACATGCTAGCCGGCTGGTCGCACATGGCGCAATTGCCGCCGCTGTCGATCGGCTTCGTGTCGGTGATCGGCTTCGTACTGATGGCGCCGGTGTCGAGCTACATGGCAAGCTACGGCGTACGGCTCGCGCACTGGCTGCCGCGCCGCAAGCTGGAAATTGCCTTCGGCTGTTTTCTGATTTTGGTGGCGCTGCGGTTTATCGCCAGCCTCGTTTAACCGCGCTCACGGAATTCCGCGCATGCGCAGCGTGTCGCCGCGCACCTCCCAGCTTTCCAGCCGGTTGAGGAAGGTCATGCCAAGCAGATTGTTCTTGAGCTGACCCGGCTGCGCGACCAGCGCCGGCACTGATCGCTCGATCAACCCGCCGACCGCGAGGCGGTCGAGCGTCACCGGGGCTGCACGGGTGCGGCCATTGGCGGTGTCCACGTTGACGGTGTAGTCGAGCACTTCCAGCGGCAGGCCGGCGGCCTTGGCCGCCTGCTGCGTGAGCACTACGGAGCTCGCGCCGGTGTCGAGGACCATGGGTACGCGCACGCCATTGATATGAGCGCCGACCGCGAAATCGCCGCCGTGATCGCGCACCACTTCGACGCGGCGGCCATGCCCGGCGACGTGGCCCGGCATCAATTCGGCGATCACGCGGTCGCCGACGTCGCGCAGTTCGAAGCGATAGCTGTAGCCGACCACCAGCAACAGGCCGACCACAACCCAGAACAGCATCGCCTCCAGAGCCTGCGACAGCCGTTCGCGGAAAAGTGTGAGCACGAGGCCGCCGGCAAAAGTCAGCACCATAAGTTTAAGCGCGAGCGACCCGATGTCGTGGCGAAGCAGATTGGCGATCGGATCCTGATCGCTGCTGGCGATCAGCGCCGCCATCGACATTGCCACACCAAAGAGGAAGATCCAGGTTAGACGGCGGCTCACGGCGTCATCCCGTCGCATTGGTGGTTTCGGAGCGCCGGCTAGCGGCTAGACGCCACGGCAGCTCACCCATTACGCGGTCGCGCTCTGCGGCGCTCATGGCGGTCCAGCGCGCAATCTCGTCGATGGTGCGTCCGCAGCCCAGACAGAGCCCGGAACGCGCATCGAGCGTGCAGACTTTAACGCA
Source organism: uncultured Alphaproteobacteria bacterium (assembly GCA_963739075.1). Taxonomy (GTDB): domain Bacteria; phylum Pseudomonadota; class Alphaproteobacteria; order Rhizobiales; family Xanthobacteraceae; genus Pseudolabrys. The sequence goes on from CAVTZC010000006.1 coordinate 402,508, forward strand.
AGGGCTTTCGATCATAGGCGGTCTCGGGGCAGAATCGACAGCGAACATAAGCACGGCTGGTGGGAACGCAATCATGACGATTGTCGCAACCGGCATTACGTCCCCGCGCGAAACAGCGGGCGGCGGCTGAGCCGGCGCTTTTCCTCGGGCGTGAGGATCGGTTCGCCCGGCGCCGGCGCGATAGGTGGCGCGTGATCCATCATGGATGGCATCGGCGCCATCGCAGCGACCACCCGTTCGGGCGGGAAAGTGACCACCACCTCGGTGCCGATGCGCAGCTTGGACTTGAGCACGAAAGTGCCGCCATGCAGGTCGACCAGGCTTTTGGCGATCGGCAGGCCGAGACCGGCGCCCTGTTCGGCGGATTTGATTGAATTGGAGCCTTGGCCGAAGGAGGCGAGCACGATCGGGATTTCCTCTTCGGGAATTCCCGGCCCGGTATCCTTGACGCTCATGTATTGCCCGCCGGAGGCGGTCCAGCCGACTTTAAGCCAGATCTCGCCACCCTGTGGGGTGAACTTTATCGCGTTTGACAGCAGATTGAGACAGATCTGACGCACCGCGCGCTCATCGGCCCACAGCCGCGGCATGTCAGCCTCGAACATTTCGTGGATGGTGATGCCGCGGTTGGTCGCGCGCAACTTCAGCAGATGGTGGCAATCCTCAACAATGCCGACCAGCGAAATGGATTCCTCGTTGAGCTCGTAGCGGCCGGCCTCGATGCGCGACAGGTCGAGAATCTCGTTGATCAGCCCAAGCAGATGCACGCCGGAATTATGGATATCGGCGGAATATTCCTTGTAGGCCGGCACCGCATGCTCGCCGAACACTTCCGTCTTCATCACTTCGGAAAACCCGAGGATAGCATTGAGCGGCGTGCGCAACTCATGGCTCATTTGCGCGAGGAAGCGTGATTTCGAGATGTTGGCGGCCTCAGCGCGCTGCCGTGCCTCGTCGGAAATCGACTTGGCCTGCTCCAGCTCGCCGATCAGTGCATCTTTTTCGGCGCGCGCCTGCAGCGTCGCCAACGTGGTCGAATACAGCCGGTAGGCCAGCACGGCGAAATAGCCCTGCGCAGTGACCGCCATGATGGCGAGGATGTAGTTGCGCAGGGAGCCTTGCAGCACGAAATCGAGTGCGATCGCCGTGGTTACCGGGAAAGTCGCGGCGAACACCGCCATCGGCAAACTCGAGGCCAGCATGCTGGACACCGCCACCACCAGCAGCATCACGAACAGCATGAATGTGCCCGAGCTTTCGTCGGCGCCGACCGGATGAATCAATACGAACATCCAGGCCAGGCCGTAGAATAGATCGAGTGTGATGAAGCGCAGCCGCCATGACCGCGCTACTACTTCGGTCATCGGCAGTTCGAGGAACTGCCGGCATTTGCTGATCATGACGGCATGGATGACCAGGACCGAGGCGGTCCAGGCGCCGGCGGCGACCGCGCCCGTCCACAGGCTCGACAGGAAGCCAATGGTCGCCACTAGCAGCAGGATCACCAGCGACGCCGACAGGCGGTTTTGCGCGTACTGCCGCAGCAGCTCGTAATCAAAGGCCGGGCGGGTGCCGCTTGATGAGGTCAGCCGGTCGCGCGCCTCGCGCACGTATTGCGCGGAAAGGCGGCGCTTCACCGGCGAGGTCACCGGTGGCAACGCGGAGAGATCGATCTTTTCGCCTGGAATCGGCATGAAGCGACGCTTGGACACAGAAATACTGCCGCCAACCTCGCCCAAAATCCTTAAGACCAAGCTTAAAACTACCCTAAAGACACTGGTTAAAACTATGTTACTGACCGGTTTGACAGGGCTTTTTGCCCATGTTCGGCTGCCGCCGAGGGGAAAAGACGGACCGGAGTTAACGACATGAAGCTTTATGACAGCAAGCAGGCGCCAAATCCGCGGCGCACCCGCATTTTCCTCAGCGAGAAGGGCATAACGCTGCCGACCGAGCAGGTCGACATCATGACCATGCAGCACAAGACGCCGGAATACACGGCGATCAACCCGTTGCAGCGAATGCCGGCGCTGGTGCTCGATGATGGTACCATCATCACCGAATCGATCGCCATCTGCCGCTATTTCGAGGTGGTGCAGCCCGAGCCGCCGCTATTCGGCGTGGGCGCGAAAGAGATCGCGCTGGTCGAAATGTGGAACCGGCGCTGCGAGATCAATTTCTTCGCCAATGTGGCGGCGGTGTTCCGTCATTTGCATCCGGCGATGAAGGACCTGGAGGTGCCGCAGGTGCCGGCCTATGCCGAGGCCATGCGGCCGCGCGCGATTTGGTTTCTCGAACTCCTGGACGCGGAACTGGCCAAGCGCGAATTCATCGCCGGCGACCGCTATTCGGTCGCCGACATCACAACGCTGGTCGCCGTTGATTTCATGAAGCCGGCAAAGCTCGCGATGCCCGACAACCTCGTCAACGTGAAACGCTGGCACGCCGCAGTGTCGGCCCGGCCGAGTGCCAAAGCCTGATGCAATCGACGCGTCTTGTCCCGGCGCAAAACCGGGCATGACCGAAATTGTTCACCGGTCGAGCAGGGCGATCAGGCTCGACGTGTCCCAGCGCTTGCCGCCCATGGCCTGCACTTGCGCATAGAACTGGTCGATCAGCGCGGTGACTGGCAATTTCGCGCCGTTCTTGCGCGCTTCACCAAGGCAGATGCTCAGATCCTTGCGCATCCAGTCGACGGCAAAGCCAAAATCGAACTTGCCAGCCGTCATTGTCTTGTAGCGGTTTTCCATCTGCCAGGATTGCGCCGCGCCCTTGGAGATGGTGGCGATCAGCTTCTCGATATCGAGGCCTGACTTTTTCGCGAAGTGGATTCCTTCGGCGAGGCCCTGCACCAGCCCGGCGATGCAAATCTGATTGACCATCTTGGACAGCTGACCGGAGCCGGGCGAGCCCAGCAGATTGCAGGCGCGGGCATAGGCCGCAATCACCTTCTCGGCGCGGGCGAATGGCTCCGCGTCGCCGCCGCACATCACCGTCAGGACGCCGTTCTCGGCGCCGGCCTGGCCGCCCGACACCGGCGCGTCGATGCAATCGAAACCGCTCTTTTTCCCAGCCGCATAGAGCTCGCGCGCGATTTCGGCCGACGCCGTGGTGTGATCGACGAATATCTTGCCCTTGCCCATGCCGGCGAAGGCGCCGTTAGCGCCGAGCGTGACTTCGCGCAGGTCGTTGTCGTTGCCCACGCAACACATCACGAAATCTTGGCCTTCGGCGGCGGCCTTTCGGGGTCGGGGCAGACTTGCCACCGTATTGCGCAACCCACTTCTCGGCCTTGGCGGCGGTGCGGTTATAGACCGTCACGTCGTGCCCGCCTTTGTTCTTGAGATGCCCGGCCATGGGGTAGCCCATGACGCCCAAGCCCAGAAACGCCACTTTCGCCATCGTCTTCTCCCTGCATGGACCGGCGGCTCTTGCGCCCGCTTCTTGCCGTAATAGGTTATACTTAGAGCCGTCACGTCAACTGCGAATCTTTAGCCATGACAATGATCTTGCAAGCCATGGATCACGTCCTGTTGGCCATGCCGGCCGGGCGGGAGGCTGAAGCCCGGGCGTTCTATCAGGACTTGCTCGGAATTCCGGAGGTCGAGAAGCCGGCCAATCTGGCAAAGCGCGGCGGCTGCTGGTTTGTGAATCGCGCGGTCAAGATTCACCTCGGCGTGGAAAAGGATTTCCGGCCAGCTCGCAAGGCCCATCCGGCATTCTTGGTCGAAGATGTGCGGGCTACGGCGGCCAAACTTGCCGCTGCAGGCTGTATCATTACCGAGGACGAGCCACTTGCGGGATACGATAGGGTCTATGTCTATGATCCGTTCGGCAATCGCATCGAATTGATGCAGCGCCTTCGTTCGGATTGACCGCCCGGCCGGCATCCGTAAGGTGGCCGCCCTCGTAGCCGCACCGATTGGAACAAGTTATGGCAGTCACGAAAGATCAGGTATTGGCGGCATTGTTGCAGGTGGCTGCGCCGGACGGGACGCCGCTGACGGCGACCGGCACGTTGTCCGACGTCGTCGTCGCCGACGGCAAGGTGTTCTTCTCCATGACCGTCGATGCCGTGGCGGTGAAGTCCTGGGAACCGGTGCGCAAGGCGGCAGAAGACGCCGTGCGTGCCATTCCCGGTGTCCAATCCGCTCTGGTGGCTCTGACAGCGGAACGGGCCGCCGGCGCCGCTGCCCGCGGGCCTCAGCCGTCTCATGTCGCCCAAAATCGTGCGGCGGCTGCGGGTCCGGCGCATACCCATGCTCATCCCGCCGACAAAGTGCAGCCCGGCATCCCCGGTGTCGACGCGGTGATCGCGGTCGCCTCCGGCAAAGGCGGCGTCGGAAAATCTACGACCGCGGTCAATCTCGCACTCGGATTGCGTGATCTCGGCCTAAAGGTCGGCATGCTGGATGCGGACATTTACGGACCCTCGTTGCCCAAGCTGCTCGCCATCAAGGAAAAGCCGCAGACCATCGGCGGCACCAGGCTTAAGCCGATCGACCGCTACGGACTTTCGGTGATGTCGATCGGGTTCCTGATCGACGAAGAGACGCCGATGATCTGGCGCGGACCGATGGTAATGTCGGCGATCACGCAAATGCTGCGTGAAGTGGAATGGGGCAAGCTCGACGTCATGGTGGTCGACATGCCGCCCGGCACCGGCGACGCCCAGCTCACCATGGCCCAGCAGGTGCCGTTGAAGGGCGCGGTCATCGTTTCGACGCCGCAGGACCTCGCGTTGATCGACGCTCGGCGCGGCGTCGCCATGTTCAAGCGCGTGAACGTACCGGTGCTCGGCATCGTCGAGAACATGAGCTATTTCCTGTGCCCGAGCTGCGGCACGCGCTCGGACATCTTCGGCTATGGCGGGGCGCGCAAGGAAGCCGAGCGGCAGGGTGTGCCGTTCCTCGGCGAAGTGCCGCTGCATATGACCATCCGCGAGAAATCGGATTCCGGCATGCCGGTAGTCGCCACCGAGCCCGACGGCGTGCATGCCAAAATCTATCGTGACATCGCCGTCAAGGTGCTCGAACAGATCAGGGGCGGCGCCGCTGCCGGACGCGCGGCCCCGAAGATCGTGATCGAGGCTTGAGGGCAGGTCGCGTAGGCGGACGGCAAGGCGATATGAGGCTACCCGATGGCCCGCAATCGCCTGATATGCTACCAATTTTAGGGTTTGGCGACTTGCGCTCGAACTGTCCGGGTCGCATTCTGTCGCCATTCGGGGGGCGGCCTATTTGCCAATCCCATGCTCAAATAAAAGGGAGGATGCAATGAAACGCCGTAAGTTTCTGACCGCACTCGGCGCCGGCGCCACGGCGGCCGTGATCGCCAAGCCGGCGATCGCCCAGTCGATGCCGGAACTCAAATGGCGCCTCACGGCGAGCTGGCCGAAGTCGCTCGATACTCTGTTCGGTGCTTGCGAAACCATCGCGAAATATGTGTCAGAAGCAACCGACGGCAAATTCCAAATTCAAACGTTCGCGGCCGGCGAAATCGTGCCCGGGCTGCAGGTGCTCGACGCGGTGCAGAACGGCACCGTCGAATTGGGCCACATCGGCCATGTACTACTATATCGGCAAGGACCCCACGTGGGCGCTGTTCTGCGCCACGCCGTTCGGCCTCAATTCCCGCCAGCAGAATGCGTGGTTCTATGACGGCGAGGGCCAGAAGCTGATCGATGAATTTGGCGCCAAGTTCAATTCGAAGTGTTTGTTGGCTGGAAATACCGGCGCGCAGATGGGCGGCTGGTTCAAGAAGGAGATCCGTTCGGCCGATGACTTTAAAGGCCTCAAGATGCGCATCGGCGGTTGGGCCGGCAAAACCCTGGGCAAGCTCGGATTAGTCGCGCAGCAGCTCGCGGGCGGCGATATTTACCCGGCGCTCGAGAAGGGCACCATCGACGCCGCCGAGTGGGTCGGCCCCTACGACGACGAGAAGCTCGGCTTCTACAAAATTGCGAAATATTATTACTACCCGGGCTGGTGGGAAGGCGGCACCACCAATCACCTGCTGATCAATCTGCCCAAGTGGAACGAATTGCCGAAAAACTATCAGGCCGTCCTGACTTTGGCTGCCGGCTACGCCAACGTAGAAGAGCAAGCAAGATATGACGCTCGCAACCCGCTGGCCTTGAAGCGCCTGGTGGCCAATGGCGTGCAACTGCGGCCGTTCTCGCAAGCGGTGATGGAAGCCTGCTTGAAGGCGTCAAACGAAGTGAACAAGGAAACCTCCGCGGTGAACCCAAGCTACAAGAAGGTCTGGGATTCGATTTCCGCATTCCGCGGTGACGAGTATCTGTGGTGGCAGGTCGCCGAATATGGCTACGACAGCTTCATGATCCGCAGCCGCGCGAAACTCTGACGGACCTGACAGCTTACGAGATGCTCGATCGGGGCCGGCCCACAAAGCCGGCCCTGATACATTTTGGGCCCGTTAAGCGCTTAATGGCCCACTTAGCTTGACCGCCAGGATCAAGCAAAACCCCAGAGCCGCGGCTCCGGGGTTGTTTTTTTCTGCAGCGCCGGCGGTTAATTCTTCGGTGGCTGGCTGAAATCCAGCGGCGGCAAATCGATCTGCGGGACTTCTATTCTCACCTTGTTCGGGTCGATCGTCGAGGCAGCACCCTTGTAGTGCATCACCATGGCCGGGAACATGATCACTAGCAACACCATGATCAACTGGATCACAACGAACGGTATCGCGCCCCAATAGATTTGTCCGGTGGTGACTCCATCGGTGCGCTTACCGGTGAGGCGGTCGAGATACGGTTCTCTTGGCGCGACCGAGCGCAGATAGAACAGGGCGAAGCCGAACGGCGGGTGCATGAACGAGGTCTGCATGTTGACGCCGAGGATGACGCCAAACCAGATCAGGTCGATGCCGAGATGTTCTGCGGCGGGGCCGAGCAGCGGAATAACGATGAAGGCGAGCTCGAAATAGTCCAGGAAGAACGCGAGCACGAATACGAAGGCATTGACGAAGACGAGGAAGCCGAATTGCCCGCCAGGCAACGACGTCAGCAGGCTTTCAACCCAGATATGGCCGCTGACGCCGTAGAACGTCAGCGAGAATACGCGCGCGCCGATCAGAATGAAGAGCACGAAGGCCGACAATTTGGCCGTGGATTCGGTTGCCTGGCGCACCAGGTCCCAGGTCAGGCGGCGTTTGAGGGCGCCGAGGATCAGCGCGCCGCTCGCCCCCATGGCGCCGCCTTCGGTCGGTGTGGCGACGCCGATAAAGATCGTGCCCAGCACAAGGAAGATCAGGAACAGCGGCGGCACCATCACGAAGGTGGTCTGCTGCGCCATATGCGACAGGAAGCGGACGCCGGTGAAATGGGCGACGACCCAGTTCACGACCGCGACGGCGAAAGCAAATACGATTCCAAAGAACATGGTGAGCACGACAAAATCAGCGCCGTGCGTCTCGGAATGCCGCATCATGAACCAACCGAACACGCCGCTCGCCAGCGCCAGCATGCCCAGCGAAATCAGACCGCGGCTGCCGTCTGCCTCGCGAAAGCCGACCGCTTCCGGCGGCAGGCCGGGCGTCGCTTTCGGGAACAGCAAGGAGATTAGGAACACGTAGCCGGCGTACAGGCCGGCGAGCAGTGATGCCGGGAATGAAGGCGCCCTCGTACATGTCGCCAACCGATTTGCCGAGTTGGTCGGCCATCACAATAAGCACCAGCGACGGCGGAATGATTTGCGCCAGCGTGCCGGACGCCGCGATCACGCCGGAGGCTACGCGCCGATCGTAGCCGTAGCGCAGCATGATCGGCAGCGAAATCAGCCCCATGGAAATCACCGATGCCGCAACGATGCCGGTGGTGGCCGCAAGCAGCGCGCCGACGAAGATGACCGCGTAAGCGAGGCCGCCGCGCACGGTGCCGAACAACTGCCCAATGGTGTCGAGCAAGTCCTCGGCCATGCCCGATCGTTCGAGCACCAATCCCATGAAGGTGAAGAACGGGATTGCCAGCAGCGTGTCGTTGCTCATGACGCCATAGACGCGCTCGGGTAGGGCTTGCAGGAAATCAGGCACGAACAGGCCGAGCTCGATGCCGAGAAGCGCGAAGATCAGGCCGACTGCGCCGAGCGAGAATGCTGCCGGATAACCGAGCAACAAAAAAAACACCAGGGAGCCGAACATAATCGGCGCCATGTTGTTGATGAGGATGGCTTCCATGCGAGACCCCGGACCCCTTGCGGAAAACTAGCGTTTTTCCAATGCGCCGATGATTTCCTCGGCCTCGGTTTCCAGCGAGCTCTTCTGGCCCGCATGCGGATCCGGGATGAGGCCGCGCATTATTGCGATGCGCTTGACTAGTTCGGAGAGCCCTTGGACGAACAACAACCCGAAGCCGATCATGATCAGCGCCTTGGTCGGCCATTGCGGCAAGCCACCGGCGCTGGCCGATTGTTCATTGATTTCGACTGAACGCAGGAAGAAGGGAATTCCGGTAACTGTCATGATGATGGTCAGCGGCAGCAGGAAAAATGCGTGACCGATCGCGTCGATGGTGCTGCGCAGCCAATTCGGCAGCATATTGTTCACAATGTCGATGCGGATGTGTTCATTATTGAGCAGCGTCCACGGCGAGCACAGTAGGAACACGACGCTAAACAGCACCCATTGCAACTCGAGCCAGGAGTTCGACGAGATGTCGAAGACCTTGCGCACAGTGGCGTTGACCGCCGACACCACCACGGCGGCTATGATCAGCCACGCCACGCGCTTACCGATCCAGGTGGTGGTAGCGTCGATGACGCGCGTCGCTGGCAGCAACGTCTTGAGCAATGCGTCGAGCGCGCCCACTTGCATCCCCCTCTGGGCCGCCGGTGTGGAAAGCGCCGGCCGGCCAAGTTATTGTTGTTTAGTCCCCATAGCTTAGCCGTAAGGCCAAGCCCGCCACCTTAATCCGATGCCTCCATAAGCCGTCAATGGCAAAATTGGTAGCAAATTGCCGGACACACGGCCCCGACGGGCCGCCATAGGGTCCCCCGTCCCCAGGCGGGCCGCCGAAACCCGTGGTTAAGGAACTTACAACCCTCGGTTAACCAGCTTGCCGCTACAACGGTACCGTCCGGCCCCTTCGGGGGGGCGGCGGACCCGTTCATTCCGCTCGTCGGTCGAATTCGGGTGCGCGAGGAAAGAGCATGCGGCAGCTCACGATCGCCGAGCGGCTTACTGCGGCCGTCCTTCTGCCGCTGGCCGCCGTGCTGTCGGCGCCGTTTTTGACCGCGACGCTGATGCCGTCTCTCGACCAGGAAAACGCTACCTACGCCGAGATATTCATAGGGTTCGTCACCGTCGGCTTCGCGGGGGCGGTGGTCCTGGTCATCGCGCGCGGAATCGTGCGACCCTTGGCGCAGGTGGCCGACACCATCGACGCCATCGCCTATGCAGAGTTGGATTCCGCGACGCCATTGCCGCCCAGCCGTGGCGAAATAGCCCGCCTGGTGACCGCCACCGACCGGCTTGCCGAGGTCATTGGCGAGCGCCAGCGCCGCGAGCTGGTCCATAACGATCTCGATCGCACATGGCAGGCCGCGCGCCGCAACAATTTGTCCAGCCTGGCACGCCGGGTCGAGTCGGCAACCGAGGTCGGTATTCAGCCGATCATCGATGGTGCCTCGACGTTGCATCTCAAGGCTGAAGACATGTTGGCGGCGCTGGAGACCGTGCGAGAGGCTTTCGACGAGACCGTCCGCGCCGCCGAAGGTTCGCACGCCATGAATCTGGCCGCAGGCCAATTGTCCGGTCAGGTGACCAGGGCGATCACCGAAATATCCGAACAAGTTCGGCGCGGCAGCGGGTTCGGCCAAGAAGCAGTCGCCCGCGCCAATGCCTCGCGCGCCACCATCGACGCGCTGGCCAGGGCGGCCAACGAGATCGGCGACATCGTCACCGTCATCAACAATATCGCGTCGCAGACCAACCTGCTAGCGCTTAATGCGACCATCGAAGCAGCGCGCGCCGGCGAGGCCGGGCGCGGCTTTTCGGTGGTCGCCTCCGAGGTCAAGACGCTCGCGACGCAGACCGGTAATTCGACCAGACAGATCGGCGCCAAGGTCGCCGAAATTCAAGCCACCACCCGCGAAGTCGTGGCCGCGCTGTCGAACGTCGCCGAGGCCATCGATCAGCTTTCCGACGTCACGGCTTCGGTAGCCGCTGCGATCGAGCAGCAGCGGGACGCCACCGAAAGCTTCGCGGCCAGTGCGCGCGAAACCAGCGCTGCAACTTCCGATGTGGTCGGGCGCATGGCCGGCATCGCCGACATGGTGCATCGCTCGCGCGCAACCGCGCAGGATGTGTCGGGCGTTGCCGAGACAATGCAATCGACGTCGCAAGTCCTATGCCGCGAGATTCCCGATATCGTTCGCAAGGCGGTCAATGCCGATTTGCGCGAATTTCCGCGCTATGAAGTGAAGCTGATCGCGCGCCTAGACCGAGCTGACCGGGCTATCGAGGTGACGGTGCTTGATATCAGCGAAGGCGGCGCACGGATCGACGCCGCGGAAAACATTGCGGTCGGCGATCAGGTCGCCTTGACGTTCCCAGGCATGAAAGCGATCACCGCCGAGGTCGTGCGCGAAACCGGCGATGGATTTGGACTTTGCTTTATGCCGGCCCGGCTGCGGCTTGAGGAATTGCGCGATCTGGTGACGTCGCAGGAGCGCGCAGCTTAACCGCCGGTCATGCTCATGTGGCGCGCCAGCGCCGGGCGGCGGTGGCGGCGATCGATCAGGAAATCGTGCCCCTTGGGCTTGCGGGTAATCGCTTCGTCAATCGCGGCATGCAATAGATCGTCGCTTCGGAGGCGCGCAGCGGCGCGCGCAGATCGGCGGCATCGTCCTGACCGAGGCACATATAGAGCGTGCCAGTGCAGGTGATGCGCACCCGATTGCATGACTCACAGAAATTATGGGTCATCGGCGTGATGAAACCGAGCCGTCCGCCGGTTTCCTTGACGCGCATATAACGCGCCGGCCCGCCGGTCCGATAATCGATATCTTCGAGCGTATATCGTTCCGCCAGCCGCGCCCGGATCATCGACAGGGGCATGTATTGATCGAGCCGGTCTTCGCCGATATCGCCCAGCGGCATCACCTCGATCACCGTGAGGTCCATGCCGCGGCCATGCGCCCAAACGAGCAGGCCGCCGATCTCGTCCTCGTTGACGCCTTTCAGGGCCACCGCGTTGATCTTCACTTGAAGGCCGGCAGCTTGCGCGGCATCGATGCCGGTCAGCACTTTGGCAAGCTCGCCCCAGCGCGTGATCGCACGGAACTTGTCGGGGTCCAGCGTATCGAGCGAAACATTGATGCGCTGGACGCCATGCGCCTTGAGTTCGGCGGCGTATTTTTCCAATTGCGAGGCGTTGGTGGTGAGCGTCAGCTCCTTGAGTGCGTCGCTCTCGAGATGGCGCGACAGCGAGGACACCAGCGTCATGATGCCGCGCCGCACCAGCGGCTCGCCGCCGGTCAGGCGTAGTTTGGTCACGCCTTTGGCAATGAACGCGCTGCATAGCCGGTCGAGTTCCTCCAAGCTGAGCAGGTCGGCTTTCGGGAGGAACGCCATATGTTCCGACATGCAGTACACGCAGCGGAAATCGCAGCGGTCGGTCACCGAGACGCGCAAATAAGTGATGGCGCGTTGAAACGGGTCGATCAACTCGCGCGGTCGTGTGCCGGCGCGATCGAGATCAAGTGATGATGTGCCGGTGGTCGCAACCATAGTCCGTCTCCGCGCGGCGATCGGTGCCCTCCGGATATAGGAAATGTGGCCGATAAAGGCCATAGCGTCCAGCCGACGCCACGAGCGCGATCATGCGCCGCGAACGGTCCTGCGGCGCCAATCAACGGGCTGCGAACATAGCCTTATTGCTTTGGCGGCGGCGGCGCCGGCCAGGGCGCGGGGGCTTGCTGCGGCGCCGGGGCTGCAACCGCCGGGGCGGGGGCGGGCGCTGCCGAAGCCTTAGGCTTTGCCGCCGGCTTAGCAGCTGCAGACGCCTTCTTGCGCACCGGTTTCTTGATCGGCTTGGGCGGCGGCGGCGCAGGCGCCAATTCGACCTGCACCGGGTTGGGACGCAATTCCGGGAAGCCGTTGCCGGCGGAAATTGGTTCGATGTCTGCCGACTCCGGCAGATAGCCGTTGAGCGTAAAGGTAACGGTCATCGGCGCATTGGTCGGCAAGGCGAGGGCGCAAGGCGTACGGCAGGTCTGCCCATTGGACGTTTTGGCTTCGGCGCCCGGCGGTGTGGACTCGAAACGGACGGTGTCCATAATCGGCGCCGGCTTCAGCGCATCGAGATTCATCCAATCCGGGTTGGAGGAACACGCCGCAAGGGCTAGTCCCCCGCTCACAATTGCGATCACTCGGTACATAATGTTTTAACCCGTCCGCTCTGACGACAGAAAGCGTCAGCCCACTCACAGAATACTTTTGTGGTCTTGAGCACGCAACTAGTTGCACCCCATTAACCTTACCGCATTAACCGTCGTGTCTACCAGTCGCATCAATTTGCTGGCGAAATTGCGGCTATAGCCGATTGTAATTGCGCAAAATGGCTGATTATGCGGTCCGGGCCGAGCTCGGACACTGGGCGATCGCTGTAGCCGAAATCGACGGCAATGACCGGGATACCGGCCGCGCGCGCGGTCCGGATATCGGTTGCGGAATCGCCAATCATAATCGCTTGCGTCAGGCTTCCGCCAGCCGCCGCGACGGTGCGGCGCAGCACCTCCGGGTCCGGCTTCTGCATCCCAAAAGTATCCTGTCCGCAGATGGCCGCGAACCGGTCGGCCAGCTTGAGTTGCTTGAGCAGCAATACCGACAATCGTTCCAGTTTGTTGGTGCACACAGCAAAGCGACAGCCGCCGGACGCAAGCTCATCGAGCGCAGCGGTCAATCCCGGAAAGGGCCGCGAGCGGTCGGCGAGGTGCTCGGTGTAGTGCGCAATGAAATCCGCGAACAATTGCTCGAGCTTTGCCGGCGCGACGGCGATGCCTTCCGCAGCGATGCCACGCGCGATCATCATCCTGGCGCCGCCGCCGATGGTATTGCGCGCGGTCTCATACGGCACCGGCGGCCATCCTTCCCGCCTGAACACCACATTGAGGGTATTGACGAGATCGGGCGCGGTATCGATCAGGGTGCCGTCGAGGTCGAAAACGATGGTCGAAGCGGCCATGGCGGATCGCTAGCGCATGATCCCGTCGAGTGGAAGGCCCTCGGCGACGCGATTTCGGCTACCCAGGCGGGGCGATCGGGGCTAGATAGGCGTAACATTAAGTCCCTAATCCTCACTCGAATCTGCAACCGGTCGCGATGAACGCTGATGCCCAAAAACGCGCAGCTGCTGCTCGCGCCGTCGAATTCGTGCGCTCCGGCATGCGGCTCGGGCTGGGCACCGGCTCGACCGCGAAGCACTTCGTGGAGCTGATCGGGGGCCGCGTGCGGGCCGGCCTCGACATTATTGCGGTGCCGACGTCGGAAACGACCCGCGCGGATGCCGAGCGTTGCGGTATCGCGCTGACCACGCTCGATGAAACGCCGGAGCTCGACCTGACCGTGGACGGTGCCGACGAGATCGCGCCCGATCTCAGCCTGATCAAGGGTGGCGGTGGCGCGCTGCTGCGGGAAAAGATCGTTGCCGCAGCCTCCGCGCGCATGATCGTGATCGCCGATCAGAGCAAATGGGTGGCGCAACTCGGCCGTTTTCCGCTGCCGATCGAGGTGGCGCCGTTCGGCCTGGGTGCGACGTTGAGGGCGCTCAACAAAGCCATTGCCGGGCTGCAGGCGGCCGGATCCCTGACGGTGCGACAGGGCAAAGATGGCCATGCTTTCGTCACGGATGGCGGTCACTGGATCATCGACGCCGTTCTTGGGCGGATTGACGACCCGAAAGCGATGGCAGACGCGCTTTCGGGCATTCCTGGGGTCATGGAGCATGGTTTGTTTATCGGTCTCGCGCAGACCGCTATTCTGGCCGGACCGGACGGCGTCACGGTCGTCGAGCGGCCGTGATTTCTCGAGCGAAAATGGAGTTTTCAAGATGAGCATCATTCAGGCCATTAAACGCACCGCCCGGCTGGCTGCGGTCGTCGTTGCGCTGGTCGCGTTTGGTCCGGCCGCGCACAGCCAGCAGCCATCTGCGGCGGCGATGGCGACCGCCAAGGAGCTCATTGCCTCCACCGGCTCCGCCGCCGTGTTCAATCCATTGATCGCCGGAGTAGTCGAGCAGGCAAAGCTTTTGTTTCTTCAGCAGAACCCAGCCTTGGCCAGCGATCTTAACGAGATCGCGAACCAAATGCGCACCGATCTGGCGCCGCGCTTTGTCGATCTGACCGATGAGATGGCCCGGCTTTACGCGACGCATTTTACCGATCAGGAGCTCAAGGCCATCTTGGTGTTCTACCAATCTCCGGTTGGCAAGAAGCTGCTCGCGCAGCAACCGACCGTGGTCGATGACAGCATGAGATTCGCGCAGGACTGGGCAAACAAGCTATCCGATCAAGTGATCGCGAAGATGCGCGAGGAATTGAAAAAAAGAGGACACCCCATGTAAGCGGCCGCTGCCGGGATTTTTGCCCGGCGGCCTTGGCGCATTGGGCGATAATCGTTGATGGCGGACCACGACGTCGATCTTTTTGTCATCGGAGCCGGCTCCGGTGGCGTGCGCGCCGCACGCATCGCGTCGAGCTATGGCGCGCGCGTGATGGTCGCGGAGGAATTTCGGGTCGGCGGCACCTGCGTCATCCGCGGCTGCGTGCCGAAGAAGCTGCTGGTCTATGCTTCGCGGTTTTCCGATGAATTCGAGGATGCGGCCGGCTATGGCTGGACGGCGCCGGAACCCACATTCCACTGGCCGACGCTGATCGCCAACGTCAACCGCGAAGTGGCGCGGCTGGAAGCCGCGTATACGGCGACGCTCGAACGCTTCAATGTCGCGCTGGTGAAGAGCCGCGCCGTGCTGGAAGACGCCCATACCGTGCGCCTGGCGAGCGGCACGCGTGTGCACGCCGATACGATACTGATCTCGACCGGCGCCTGGCCGCATTTTGGGCCGAAAATTCCCGGCCTCGAACACGCCATCTCCTCAAATGAAGCATTTCAGCTGAAGGATCTTCCAAAGCGAATCGTTATCCAGGGCGGCGGCTATATCGCTGTGGAATTCGCCTGCATCTTCGCCGGCCTTGGCAGCCAGGTGACGCTGGTCTATCGCGGCGAGAATATCCTGCGCGGCTTCGACGACGATATCCGCGAGCACCTGCGCAAGGAGATGCGCGGTCGCGGCATCACGGTCACCTGCGGCCACACCGTCGCGGCGATCGAGCAGGCGGGCGATGAATTCGTGACGCAGTTGTCCGACGGCAGCACGATCGCGGCCGACAAGGTGATGTTCGCGATTGGCCGGCGCCCGAACGTCATGGGCCTCGGAATCGAAAACTTGAACGTCAAAATTCATGAGCACGGCGGCATCGCCGTCGATGTGTATTCCCGCACATCGGTGCCGAACATTTATGCCGTCGGTGACGTCACCAACCGCGTGAATCTGACCCCGGTGGCGATCCGCGAAGGCCATGCCTTCGCCGACACGGTCTATGGCGGCAAGCCGACGCCGGTCGATCATTCCAATGTGCCGACCGCGGTGTTCTCGGAACCCGAGCTCGGCGTCATCGGCCTGACCGAGCATCAGGCGCGCGAGCGGCTTGGCAAGGTCGACATCTACAAGACGAGTTTCCGGCCCATGAAGGCGACATTGTCCGGGCGCGACACCAGAGTGTTCATGAAGCTGGTAGTGGACGGCGTTACCGACCAGGTGGTCGGCTGCCATATCGCCGGTCCCGATGCCGGGGAACTGATCCAGGTGATCGGCATCGTCGTGAAGATGCGCGGCACCAAGGCCGATTTCGACGCCACCATGGCGGTGCATCCAACCGCGGCCGAGGAATTGGTCACTATGCGCGAAAAGGCCGTCAGTTACGGCCGCGCGGCGGCGGAATAGCCTTAAACTAACCGATTTTCGGTTATATCTGGCCTGTGCGGGGCAGGCTCGTGTATAACCCACGCAAGTCGTTGGAGTATTTGTTGATGCCCGAACGTTGGACGCCCGACAGCTGGCGCAAAAAGCCGATCCAGCAGGTGCCGGATTATCCGGACCGGCAGGCGCTGGATGACGTCGAGAAACAGCTTGCGACCTTCCCACCGCTGGTATTCGCCGGCGAGGCGCGCAGCCTGAAGAAGGCGCTCGCGCGGGTGACCAATGGCCAGGCTTTCCTGCTGCAAGGCGGTGACTGTGCCGAGAGCTTCGCCGAGCACGGCGCGAACAACATCCGCGACTTTTTCCGCGTCTTCCTGCAGATGGCGATCGTGCTCACTTATGCCGGCGCATTACCGGTGGTGAAGGTTGGGCGCATCGCCGGCCAGTTTGCCAAGCCGCGCTCGTCGCCGACCGAGAAGCGCGACGGCAAGGAACTGCCGAGCTATCGCGGCGACATCATCAACGACTTCGCCTTCACCGAGGATGCGCGCCGTCCCGATCCGCGCCGGCAGATCGAGGCTTATCGCCAGTCTGCGGCCACGCTCAACCTGCTGCGCGCGTTTGCCAAAGGTGGCTACGCCAGCGTCGAGAATGTGCATCAATGGATGCTGCAGTCGGTGAGCGGCTCGCCGCAGTCGAAAGCCTATGGCGATTTGGCCGACCGCGTGTCCGGCGCGCTTGATTTCATGCGCGCTTGCGGGCTGACCTTCGCGGTCAACTCCGCGCTCGGCACCACCGATTTCTACACCAGCCACGAGGCGCTGCTGCTCGGTTTCGAGCAGGCGTTCACCCGCATCGATTCAACCACCGGCGATTGGTACGCCACCTCCGGCCACATGCTGTGGATCGGCGACCGCACGCGGCAATACGATCACGCTCACATCGAATACGCGCGCGGCATAAAAAATCCGCTTGGGCTCAAATGCGGGCCGTCACTCAAGGCCGACGATCTGCTGCGCCTGATCGACATCCTCAATCCGGACAACGAAGCGGGCCGCCTTACGCTGATCGGTCGCTTCGGCGCCGAGAAAGTCGGCGACCAGCTGCCGACGCTGGTGCGCGCGGTCATGCGCGAGGGCAAAGTGGTGCTCTGGTCATGCGACCCGATGCACGGCAACACCATCACCTCGGCGAGCGGCTACAAGACCCGTCCGTTCGACTTGATTCTGAAAGAGGTGCGCAGCTTCTTCGAGGTGCATCAGGCCGAAGGCACCCATGCCGGCGGGGTGCATCTGGAGATGACCGGGCAGAACGTCACCGAATGCACCGGCGGCGCCCGCGCCATCACCGATGCCGACCTCAACGACCGCTATCACACGGTCTGCGATCCGCGCCTCAATGCGGAGCAGGCGATCGATATGGCGTTCCTATTGGCCGAGCTCTTGCGGAAAGAGCGCAACGGGCGCGCCAAGCTGATGCCGGCGGTTGCCGGGCTGTGACCCCTGGAAGCTCTGCGTTTTCCGCTGGCCAGGCACCTGATTGCGGCGCGATAGCGCAGGCGCTAGATCATCGGCATGAACGGGCGCCCTTCCGATAAGCTCGCGATCGCGGTCGCGCAGCTCAATTCGATCGTCGGCGACGTGGCCGGCAATGCCGATAAGGTGCGCCGTGCGCGCACGGCCGCCGCCGCGCAGGGCGCCGATCTGGTCGTTTTCCCCGAACTGTTCATTGCGGGCTATCCGCCCGAGGACCTGGTGCTCAAGCCGGCGTTCCAGGCCGCCTGCCGTGCGGCGGTCGAGGCGCTGGCCCGGGAAACCGCGTCACCCGGCCCGGCCCTGCTGGTCGGTACGCCCCTGGGTCGACGCGGGCAAGCTCTACAACGCTGTGGCGCTGCTGGAAGAGCGGGGTGATCGCGGCGCTGCGCTTCAAGGTCGACCTGCCGAATTACGGCGTGTTCGACGAAAAGCGGGTGTTCGCTCCGGGGCCAATGCCGGGGCCAGTGAATTTCCACGGCGTGCGGTTGGGGCTGCCAATTTGCGAGGATATCTGGGGCGAGGAAATCGTCGAATGTCTCGCCGAAACCGGCGCCGAATTGCTGGTGGTGCCGAACGGCTCACCCTATTGGCGGCAGAAAGGCGACGTGCGGCTCAACATCGCGGTGGCGCGCGTTACCGAGCAGGGGCTGCCGACCGTCTACGTCAACCAGGTCGGCGGCCAGGATGAGCTGATATTTGACGGCGTCTCCTTCGGCCTGCATGCCGATTGTTCGCTGGCGTTCCAGCTTGCGGCGTTTCAAGAGGCCGTCGTCACCACTCATTGGCAGCGGCGCGGCGACACCTGGCGCTGCGAGGACGGGCCCATGGTCGCCCCGGTCGATGCCGAACGCGCCGATTATGCGGCGTGCGTGCTGGGCCTGCGCGACTACGTCAACAAGAACGGCTTTCCCGGCGTGGTGCTCGGCCTGTCGGGCGGGGTCAATTCGGCGCTGTGCGCGGCGATGGCGGTCGATGCGCTCGGATCCGAGCGCGTGCGCTGCGTCATGATGCCCTACAAGTTTACGGCGCAAGAATCGCTCGACGATGCGGCGGCCTGCGCCAAGGCCTTGGGTGTGCGCTACCAGATCCTGCCAATCGCGCCGGCGGTCGAAGGTCTTGAGGCGGCGCTGGCGCCGGCCTTCACCGGCTTGCCGCGCGATGTCACCGAGGAGAACCTGCAGGCGCGCGCGCGCGGCACCATCCTGATGGCGATTTCCAACAAGTTCAATGTCATGGTGGTGACGACCGGCAACAAGTCGGAAATGTCGGTCGGTTACGCCACGCTCTACGGCGACATGAACGGCGGATTCAATCCGATTAAGGATCTCTACAAGACCGAGGTGTTCCGGCTTTCGCGGTTGCGCAACACCTGGAAGCCGGAGGGGGCCATGGGTCCGGACGGGCCTGTCATTCCGGAGAACATCATCACCCGCCCGCCGACCGCGGAATTGCGCGAGAACCAGAAGGACGAAGACTCACTGCCGCCTTACGCGGTGCTCGATCCGATCCTGGAACGGCTGGTGGAGCGCGAGGAGCCGATCTCGGAGATCGTGGCAGCCGGCTTCGACCGCGACACGATCATGCGGGTCGAGCGCATGCTCAATATCGCCGAATACAAGCGCCGGCAGGCGGCGCCGGGCGTGAAGGTGACCTTGAAGAATTTCGGCCGCGACCGCCGGTACCCGATCACCAACCGATTCCGCGACCCCGGCACACCGCCGCCGGCACCGGATGCGACGCTGGTCAACGGCATGCCGTCAACGACCGACGCCGTCGATTTCTAGAGCGGAAAACTAACGAACCGGCAGGAACGTCGGGCCGACCGTGCGCACGGTTCGCTTGGTTGGATCGATCTCGCCCGGCGCTTCCGCGATCGATGCCGGCTCGTCCGGGGTCTTCGCGCGCGGATCGGGACGGATCGGCTTGCCATCGGCGCCGACCCGCGGCTGCGACAGCCGTTTGGCGTTCTGCTCGGTGACGACCACGTCGCCGGGCGCCACCGTCTGATCGGGTCCAGTGGCTTTAAGCGCCTCAGCCCAGGTTTCGCCAGGCCAGCGGCAACTGCAGGCCGGATTAAGCGCCTTGCGGTAACTAAACGCAGCCGGTAATTCGGTGTAGAGCCGGCCGCTGAGCGAGACGGCCTGCGCCACGTCCTCGCCGGGATTGTGATAGGTGTAGAGGGAAACTTCCGCTGCCGGACACATGTGTTGGCAGGCCTGCTCGTCGTCACGGAAGCGATCGGGCGTAGTCGCGAACGAGATCGGGAAATAGTAACCGTCGCAGCTACGCACGCAGATGGTGCGGAAGGTACCGCCCATCTGACCGGACGGCGCTGAGAACATGCCGCTATTGCCGCCAAACAGGCGGTCGAAGAAGCCGCCCTGTTGGCCGGCGAGCGCGGCCGAGCGGTATTGCGGGCCGCAGCCATTGTCGCCGAGAGCAATCAGCAGCGACTGCCGCTGCGCGGCGCGCTCGGTGGTGCCGCCGCTGAGCTGCTCGAGCTGGTTTTGCTGGCGCTCAAGCACATTGCGCTGCTGATCGATCTGCCGGCTCAGGCCGCCGCACTGCGGCGGCGGATTGCTGAAGATCGAGAAAAAGCCGGAGCTTTCACAGCCCATGCGGCGCGATTGCGCTACCAGCCGGTCGACCTCGACCTGCTGGCGGTTGACGGCGTCCTCTGCGCGGCGGATCTGGTCGGCGCGCATCGGGTCGTTGTTGCCGCGGTCGAGCGAAGCTAGCTGGGCTTCCAGCCGCTGGCAGTTCGGATTCGGCGACTGCGCCAGCGCGCCGATGCATGACGCAAGCGTTGTCGCCGTCACCACTGCAAGCTTCAAGAAGCGACCATTCATGACCGGCACTCTAACGCTAAAATCATGGCGGTGCGAGCCTCGTGCTCAGTGCGGCCGTGCGGTCTCTGCGCGCAGATTCCACAATACACCGGCGATAATAATCAGGGCGCCGAGCAGGACGAAAATATCGAGCCGCTCGCCATAAACCGCCCAGCCGACGACCGCGATCAGCGGAATACGCATGAAATCAAGTGGAACCACGAGCGTGGCGTCGCCGGCGCGGAACGCATTGCTGAGGCAGTAGTGCGACGTCAAGCCCGCGGTGCCGACCCCGATTGCGGGCAAAATATGGCGCGCTTCGAGATGGAAAAATACCATTGGGTCGCTGCCGAGCAGCGAAAGTGGAAACTGGATCACCGCCATCCAGAATATGATTCCAAAGGTCGTCTCGGTCATGGTCAGCTTCTTGGTGGTGATCATGGTAATGGCGTAGCCGAATGCCGCTGCCAGCACGAGAAACGCCGCCGGATTGAAACTGGCGATACCGGGCCGCAGGATCACCAGCACGCCGATTAGGCCGAACACGACCACGCCGATCCGGCTCGGTGTGAGCCGCTCGTGCAGCAGCCATACCGCGAGCAGCGCGGTCCACGCCGGCATGGTGAATTCGAGCGCGAACACCATGGCGAGCGGGAGCATGGTGATGCTCAGCGCCCAGGCAAATTGCGAGGCGTAGTGCACGATGTTGCGCAGCAAGTTCAGTTTCATGCGGCGCGGCAACGCGTAGGCGCGCAAATCCGGGCGCACCGCCAGCAGGACGCACAGCACCAGCAGGGCAACGCCGCTGCGAATGGCGAGGATTTCGAAAATGCTTAAATTCGCCTTGGCCAATTCGCGGATCGAAACCGCCATGACCGAGAAGGAGAGCAGTGCGCCGACCATCCAAAGGACGACGCGGGCGAGCTTGCTGGTGGCCACGGCTTGGTTCGCTGAGACGTGAGGGGGCGGGCGCGGGCCGTGGTCTAGCAGGCCGGCTGCTTGCCGTCACTCCGCATCCGGCTGATTCTCTGGCCGCGCCTTGTCGAAGGCCGGCAACTTCAGGCAGGCCGTCTCGACCGCCACGATTTTTGGAAATTTATCGAGCGGAACTTTCAGCCGCCGCGCATTGAACACCTGCGGGACCAGGCAAATGTCGGCGAGCGTCACGTGGGCACCGCAGGCATAAGGCCCTGGCTTGATCATCGCCTCGATCGCCTCGAAGCCCGCGATGACCCAGTGGTGATACCAGGCGTCGATCTCCGGCTGCTCGTGCTTGAGCTGCCGCTTGATGTATTGCAGCGCAATCAAGTTGTTGAGCGGGTGAATGTCGCAAGCGACCACTTGCGCGATGGCCCGCACCTTGGCGCGTTCGAGCGCATCGGCCGGCAACAGCGGCGGCTCGGGATGAATGTCGTCTAGGTATTCGATGATCGCCAGCGATTGCGTCAGCACCTCGCCGCTGGAGAGCTCGAGCGCCGGGACCCGCATCTGCGGATTGACGGCGCGGAATTCGGGCGTGCGCTGGCGGCCGCCATCCTTGGTCAAATGGATGGACACCATCTCGTAGGGCAGGCCCTTGAGATTGAGCGCGATCCGCACCCGATAGGCGGCGGAAGATCGGAAATATGTGTAGAGCTTCATGTTCGCCACCCGCCTGTCAAAGCCAACGTCACAGGCAATTTACCTGCAGCCGGGGCGGTTGGCGATATCGTCGTGGCGGCCGCGGTGGCCGCGCTGCCGTGGTAGGGTATTCGCGCTCACGCGCGAGCCGAATGGGGACGACCATGCGACAGCAGCCGCAACTGTTCATTCAGGCTCTCGGCGCCATCTATCGCACCTTCGCGCCGATCACCGAGCCGTTGATCCGCGTGGTGGCGGGCGGTTCACTCGCCATCCATGGCTATCCGATATTATTCGGCAACAAAGCCGCCGCGGCCAAATTCCTCGAAAGCGTCGGTTTCCAGGACGGTTTGTTCTGGTCCTACATTGTCGGCACGGTCGAATTCGTGTGCGGCCTTTGTCTCGCGCTTGGCTTGCTCACCCGTCTCGTCGCCGGTCCAATCATCGGGTTTTTGCTGATCGCCATCGTCACCTATCATTGGCAGTTCGGATTCGCATGGGAGAACCGCGGTATCGAATATCCGCTGTTCTGGTCGATCGTGGTATTGCATTTCCTGGTGCGCGGCGGCGGCCCATGGTCGCTGGACGCGTTGATCGGCCGGGAACTGTGATGCCATGACGGCCAAGGCCTTCGCGTCCACCGACGACACGGCTGAGAAGAAGGTCTCGCTCGACCAGATCGGCACCGGGCTTTATGCCTGCACCGCCGAGGGCGATCCCAATTCTGGGATCATCGTTGGCGACAACGCCGTCATGGTTATCGACGCGCAACCCACGCCGGCGATGGCCAATGATCTGATCGCGCGTGTCGCCAAGATCACTGATAAGCCGATCAAATATGTCCTGCTCACGCACTATCACGCGGTGCGCACGCTCGGCGCCTCGGCCTATCAGGGCGCCGAGATTCTGGCCTGCGATACCACGCGCGGCCTGATCGCCGAGCGCGGCAAGCAGGACATGGAATCCGAGATCGGCCGTTTTCCGCGCCTGTTCCGCGCGGCGGAATTGATTCCCGGCGTCACCTGGCCGACCGTCACGTTTCCCGACCAGATCTCGGTCTGGCTCGGCCGGCGCGAGGTGCGCGTCATGCACATCGGGCGCGGTCACACCGCCGGGGATGTGATCGCGGTCGTGCCCGACGCTGGCGTGGTGTTTGCCGGCGATCTGGTTGAATACAAATCCGCCTGCTATTGCGGCGACGCGCATTTCACCGATTGGCTGGCGACGCTCGATAATCTCGCCGAGATGCAGCCGGTTGCGCTGGTGCCCGGCCGTGGCGCCGCGCTCGCTACTCCGGAGCTGGTGGCGGAGGGCCTCGCGCTCACCAGCGACTTCATTTCGACGCTTTACGGTTCGGTAAGCGAGAGCGTCGTCAAGGGCCGATCGCTGAAAGACGCCTACGATTTCGCGCGTCTGGCCATGGACACGAAGTTCAAGACCTTCGCGATCTACGAGCACTGCCTGCCGTTCAGTGTCGTGCGCGCCTATGACGAGGCGCGCGGCATCGAATGGCCGGTGATCTGGACCGTCGAACGCGACCGTGAAATGTGGGCCGCGCTGCAGGGGTGAGGATTAGGCGTTCGTCTCTTGATCAGCGCGTGCAGACGATGGCCACGACGTCGCAGTTGCTGTCCCGGCAGCCGCCGGAGCCGCCGGTCGGGATCGCGCCGGTGATGTCGTCGCGGTCGACCTTGCGGTAGGACGCGGCAGAGGCGAATTCGTGCGTCCGGCAATAGGCGTTGGCCGCCGCCGCGCCGCACTTATCGCCGGACGCCAGGCAGCGGTCGACGCCATAGCCGTCGCCATCATTGGCGATGATGAACATGCGCCGTTCGGCCTGCGCAGACGTGACGACGCAGAGGACGGCAGCGAATCCGGCCAGAAGTGTACGCATGACATAGCCCGCGTTTTTGGAGGCGCCAGCCCGGCGCTAATCGCTAGAATGCAAGCAAAATCGTTAAGGGCCGCTTAACCCTAGCGGCGTCGGCGAAGCGGGCCTTGACGGTATCGGTTCAACACATCATTGTGCGCCCGTGATGAACGGCCTTAACCATATCTGTGGCATTTGCCGCGAGATTATTAGCTAGCGCACCACGCTGGCTGCGGCCGTCTTTTCTCCATCGAGATAAAGCAACGCCCGGGCCAGCAGGCGCCGAGGAACGCTGCGTGATGGAGCTCAGGCTCTACGACATGCTGACGCGCGAGAAGCGGGTGTTCGCCCCGCTCGATCCCGCACGCGTGCGCATGTATGTGTGCGGGCCGACGGTCTACGACTTCGCCCATATCGGCAATGCGCGGCCGGTGATCGTCTTCGACGTCTTGTACCGCCTGCTCCGGCACATCTATGGGCCGGAGCATGTCACTTACGTGCGCAACGTCACCGACGTGGATGACAAGATCAATGCGCGCGCCGCCGAACGCGGGGTTTCCATCCGCGATCTGACGGAAGAGACCTACCGCAATTTCAAACAGGATGTCGAAGCGCTCGGCTGTCTGCCGCCGACGGTCGAGCCGCGCGCGACCGAGCACATCGAGCAGATGAAGGCGTTGATCGACCGGCTGGTCGCAAGCGGCCACGCCTATGTGGCGGACGACAATGTGCTGTTCCACGTGCCATCGATGCCGGACTACGGCCAACTCTCGAAACGTCCGTTGGATGAGATGATCGCAGGCAGCCGCGTCGAGGTGGCGCCCTACAAGATGGACCCGCAGGATTTCGTATTGTGGAAGCCGTCGAAGCCGGGCGAGCCAAGCTGGCCGTCGCCGGCCGGCATCAAGACGCCGGGCCGCCCGGGCTGGCACATCGAATGTTCGGCCATGGCCTGGAAGCATCTGGGCGAGACCTTCGACATCCACGGCGGCGGCATCGACCTGGTATTTCCCCATCACGAGAACGAGATCGCGCAATCGCGCTGCACCTTCCATACGCCGGTGATGGCGAATTACTGGATGCATAACGGCTTCCTGCAGGTGGAAGGCGAGAAGATGTCGAAGAGCCTCGGCAACTTCGTGACGATCCGCGAATTGCTCGCACAACAGGCTAACAATCGTTGGTGGGGCGAAATTCTCCGTTTCAATATGTTGAGGACCCACTATCGACAGCCAATCGATTGGACCCAATCGAGCTTAAGTGAATCGGTTGTCATTTATGGAAATCTCCAAAGAGCTGTTGCGCGTGGCAATCGTAAAAAGGCAAAGCCATCTGATGCAGTAATCCACGCTCTTTCCGATGATCTAAACACCCCATCTGTGATCGCGGAATTGCACAAGCTTGCAGCCGAGGCGCGCTCTACCAGCGGATCGCCGCACGATGCAGCGACAGCATTGTTGGGCTCACTTTTGTTGCTCGGGTTCGATAAGGCCGTTGAACACGCTCAAGGAGAGGGTGCGGCGGGCGATGTGATGAGGGCTATAGAAGAAGAAAAGGCTCGTGAACGCGGCTTAGATCCTCTGTCTCTCGACACCAAAGTTGAAGCTCGCAACTCGGCTCGCAAGGCGAAGAACTTCAAAGAATCCGACCGCATCCGCGACGAACTCGCCGCTATGGGCGTCGTGCTGAAAGACTTCAAGGACGGCACCACCTGGGAGATCGCGCGATGATGGCGCAGGCGCATCCCAAATTGGCGCTGCGGCCGTTCCTGGCTGAAGACACCGCGATGCTGCGCGAGATTTTCCGCGATAGCATCGAAGCCTTGACCGACGAGGACTATACCGAAGCGCAGCAGGAGGCCTGGGCCTCCGCCGCCGATGATGAGCAAGCCTTCGGCAAGAAGCTCGGCGGCGAGTTGACGCTGGTCGCGACACTTTCCGGCTCGCCGGTCGGCTTTGCTTCGCTCGCCGGCGGCAATAAAATCGACATGCTTTACGTGCATCCGGCGGCGGCCGGGCAGGGCGTCGGCGCTATGCTGGTTGACGCGCTGGAAAAGCTCGCTGGCGCGCGCGGCACGGCCAAGCTCGCGGTCGACGCCAGCGATAGCGCGCGCGCCTTCTTCGAGAAGCGGGGCTATACCGCCCAGCGGCGCAACTCGGTTCTGGTCGGCGGCGAATGGCTCGCCAACACTACGCTGCACAAACAACTCGCTGTCAAACGGGAGGCCTCATGACCAAGCCCGACACGCCGTTCCCCCGCCATTGGCTTTATTACATCGTGCTCAAATACGCGGTAATCGCCGCGGCGGTGCTGCTCGCCTTCTATGTCGTGTACCGGTTGACCTGAGTTCCGCCATGGCCCGCGAACGCCTTTATTTGTTCGACACCACGCTGCGTGACGGCGCGCAGACCAATGGCGTCGACTTCACGCTTGCCGACAAGCTGGCGATCGCCGGCATGCTCGACCAGCTCGGCATCGACTATGTCGAAGGCGGCTACCCGGGCGCGAACCCGACCGACACCGAACTGTTCGGCCAGGACCGCAAATTCGCCACCACCTTTACGGCTTTCGGCATGACGCGGCGGCCGGGCCGCTCGGCCTCGAACGACCCGGGGCTCGCCGCGCTGCTCGAGGCCAAGGCCGACGCCATCTGCTTTGTCGCCAAGGCCTGGGACTACCACGTGCGGGTTGCGCTGGAGACGACGGAGGAGGAAAACCTCGCCTCGATCCGCGACAGCGTGCGCGCCGCCAAGGCCAAGGGGCGAGAGGTGCTGCTCGACTGCGAGCATTTCTTCGACGGCTACAAGGCCAATCCGCAACACGCGTTGGCCTGCGCCAAGGCGGCTTATGACGAGGGTGCCCGCTGGGTGGTGCTGTGCGACACTAATGGCGGCACGCTGCCGCACGAGGTCGAAACGATCGTGAGCGAGGTCTGCAAGACGATCTCGGGCGACCATGTCGGTATCCATGCCCATAACGATACCGAGCAGGCGGTCGCCAATTCCTTCGCCGCCGTCCGCGCCGGCGCGCGGCAGATCCAGGGCACGCTCAACGGGCTAGGCGAGCGCTGCGGCAATGCCAATCTGGTGTCGATCATCCCGACGCTCAAGCTGAAGCCGGAATTTTCGCAAAACTTCGAGATTGGCGTCAGCGACGCCGCGCTAAAGAAATTGGCTCATGTCTCGCACGCGCTCGACGAGCGGCTCAACCGCGGCTCGAATCGGCACGCGCCCTACGTCGGCGAAAGCGCCTTCGCAACCAAGGCCGGCATCCATGCCTCCGCGATCGCCAAAGACCCGGCGACCTACGAACACGTGGCGCCCGACACCGTCGGCAACAAACGCAAGGTGCTGGTGTCCGAGCAAGCCGGCAAATCCAACATTCTGGCCGAGCTCGAACGCATCGGCATCAAGGCCGACAAGGACGATCCGCGTATCGGCCGGCTCTTGGAGATCGTCAAGGAGCGCGAAACCATCGGCTACGCCTACGAAGCGGCGGATGCTTCGTTCGAAATGCTGGCGCGGCGAACGCTCGGCACGGTGCCGAATTTTTTCGACGTCACCCAGTTCGACGTCAATGTCGAGCAGCGCAACAACGCCAAGGGCGAGCGCGTGACCGTTTCCATGGCGGTGGTGAAGGTCAAGGTCGGCGACGACAACATGATTTCGGCGGCGGAAGGTAATGGCCCGGTCAATGCGCTCGACCGGGCGCTGCGCAAGGACCTCGGCAAGTACCAGAAGTACATCGATGGGCTGACCCTCACCGATTACCGCGTGCGTATCCTCAATGGCGGCACTGAGGCGGTCACCCGCGTGCTGATCGAGAGCGAGGACGAGAACGGCGATCACTGGACTACCATCGGCGTGTCGCCCAATATCATCGACGCCTCGTTCCAGGCGCTGATGGATTCCATCATCTATAAACTGGTGAAGTCGGGCGCCCCGGCGTGAGATAGATCCGCCATGATCGACCACGTTTCCGTCGCGGTGCGCGATCTTGTGGTGTCGGCGCGTTTCTATGAAGCCGTGCTCGCGACGCTCGGCTTCGTCAAACTCGACGCGCGGCCGGCGACCATCGGCTTCGGCAAAGCCTATCCGGAATTCTGGATCAACCTGCGCGGGGAACTAGCGCCGGTTGCCGCCGGCAGCGGCGCGCACGCCTGCTTTCGCGCGCGCACCACCGAAGTGGTCGATGCGTTTCACTCAGCGGCCCTTGCGGCGGGCGGTGCCGATGATGGCAAGCCGGGCTTGCGGCCGCAGCACGGCGACGGCTACTACGCCGCCTTCGTCCGCGATCCCGACGGCAACCGCATCGAAGCGGTGACGTTTCTCGCAAAATAATGATTACAGCCGGTCGGCGTCAGCCACCGTCATCTTCTTGGCAGCTTCGGGAACCGCCTCCGCGGCGTTCTCGAGCATCGGCAGGATGTCCGCGACCTTGTCCGCCACCAGCAGATCGAAGTTGAGATCGCCGCGGATGAATTCCAGCGCTTTCATGTGATCGAGCAGGGCGCAGAGCGGCTCCCAAAAGCCCTCGATATTGGCGAGCAGGATCGGCTTCTTGTGGCGGCCGAGCTGCGCCCAGGTCATTTGCTCGACAATCTCCTCAAGCGTGCCGACACCGCCGGGCAGCGCGACGAAGGCGTCCGCCAGCTCAAACATCTTGCGTTTGCGCTCGTGCATATCGCGGGTGACGATGAGCCCATGCGCGCCTTTGATGGCATGCTCCCGCGCCACCAGGAAATCCGGGATGACGCCGGTGACCTCGCCGCCATGAGCGAGTACGGCCTCTGCCAACTCGCCCATCATGCCGACGTGGCCGCCGCCATAGACCAGACCGATGCCATTTTCGGCAAGGATCGCACCGAAGGCGCGGGCGGCAGCCACAAAGGCCGGATCGGTGCCCGGGCTGGAGCCGCAGTAGATGCAGATTTTACGGATTTTGCCGGGATTTGCGACGTTGTTCATGTCTGTGCATGTGCATTGGACATGCGGCAGCGTCAAGGCGGCGGATCGTCATTTATCGGCGGCCGATGCCGCCCGGCGGGGTGATTACGGCTGAGAATCCGCCTATATGAAGGCCCTGAATGAGCGACCACCACCATCATCATCGCGCGGCCAGCAGCGGCGCCCAGGTCTCAAGCGACCGCGGCGCGCTGCTGCGGACCGTGATCCATCTCTGGCCCTATATCTGGCCCTCCGACCGCCGCGACCTGAAGCTGCGGGTGCTCGGTGCCATGCTGCTGTTGCTGGCTGCCAAGCTGGCAACAATTGCCGTCCCCTTCACCTACAAATGGGCAACCGACGCGCTCGCCGGCCATGGCAGTGCCCCGGCTGCCGCCTCGGACTGGCTGGTCTGGGCGTTGGCCGTCCCGGTCGCCATGACAATTGCCTATGGCGGCATGCGCATTCTGATGGCGGCGCTCACACAGTTGCGCGACGGGCTGTTCGCCAAGGTGGCGATGCACGCGGTACGCCGGCTCGCCTACCGCACTTTTGTGCACATGCACGAATTGTCGCTGCGCTTCCACCTCGAGCGAAAGACCGGCGGGCTAACCCGCGTGCTCGAGCGCGGCCGTAATGCGATCGAGACCATCGTGCGCATGGTGATCCTGCAGCTTTCGCCCACTATCATCGAGCTTTTGCTGATCGTCGGCGTGCTAATGTGGAAGTTCGACTGGCGCTACGTGCTGGCGATCATGATCACCGTCACCGTCTATATGACCTACACCTATCACGCCACCGAATGGCGTATCGGCATCCGTCGCCGGATGAACGACAGCGACACCGACGCCAATATCAAGGCGATCGATTCGCTGCTCAATTACGAGACTGTTAAATATTTTAGCGCCGAGCGGCGCGAGGCCGAGCGCTATGACAAGTCGATGGCGCGCTACGAGGACGCCAGCACGCGGGCCTATACCTCGCTTGCAATACTCAATGCCGGGCAGGCGGTGATCTTCACCTTCGGGCTCGCTGCCGCCATGGTGATGTGCGCCTACGAGATCCAGGCCGGCACCAAAACGGTCGGCGATTTCGTGTTGATCAATGCTATGATGATTCAGCTCTACCAGCCGCTCAATTTCATGGGCATGGTCTACCGCGAGATTAAGCAGGCGGTGACCGATATCGAACTCATGTTCTCGATCCTAGCGCGCGAGCCGGAAATTAAGGACGTCCCGGGCGCAGCCCCGCTACAGGTGACCAGCGGCACCATCCGTTTCGAGAATGTGCGCTTCGCCTACGAGCCTCAGCGCCGCATTCTGAACGGAATCAGCTTCGACGTTCCTGCCGGCAAGACGGTGGCGGTGGTCGGCCCGTCCGGCGCCGGCAAGTCGACGATCTCGCGGCTGCTATTCCGCTTCTACGATCTGGCCGGCGGCCGTATCCTGATCGACGGCCAGGACATCGCTAAGGTCACGCAAACCTCGCTGCGGCAGGCGATCGGCATGGTGCCGCAGGATACCGTGCTGTTCAACGACACAATCCGCTACAACATCCGCTATGGCCGCTGGGAAGCGAGCGATGCCGAGGTGGAGGAAGCGGCACGGCTCGCTCAAATCGACCCGCTCATCCGGCTGGCGCCGAAAGGCTACGAGACCGAGGTCGGCGAACGCGGCCTGAAACTGTCGGGCGGCGAGAAGCAGCGCGTGGCGATCGCCCGCACCATCCTGAAGGCGCCGCCGATCCTGCTGCTGGACGAGGCGACGTCTGCGCTGGATAGCCACACCGAAAAGGAAATCCAGGACGCGCTGGAGCGGGTGTCCAAGGGCCGCACCACGCTGGTCATCGCGCACCGGCTCTCCACCATCGTCGGCGCTGACGAGATCATTGTGCTCGACCAGGGCGAGATCGTCGAACGCGGGACGCATTTCGCGCTGCTGGCCGCGAATGGGCTTTATGCCAGCATGTGGAACCGCCAGCGCGAGGCGGAAGAGGCGCGCGAAAGGCTCGCCCGGGTGGCCGAAGACGAGGTCGCGCCCAACCGCAATCCGCCGCCGGTCGAGGATGCCATTTCGGCCGGCGCTGCGGCGCCGATCGAGGCGCCCGCCGACGCCGCGGAGTAGGATAGAGCATGTCGATCTACAATTCGATTCGCGCGCAAATCGTGCCGATCACGCCGGAGGGCTATCCTTTCATCGGCGTCTTTGCGCTTGCCAGCCTGGTGTTGTTCTGGCTGTGGACCCCGCTTGGCTGGCTCGGCACGTTGGCAACGCTGTGGTGCGCCTATTTCTTCCGCGATCCGCCGCGCGTGACGCCAGTGCGCGATGGGCTGGTGGTGGCGCCGGCCGATGGCCGGGTCAGCCAGATCACCACGGCGCCGCCGCCGCACGAACTCGGGCTCGGCGACAAGCCGCTGCCGCGCATCTCGATCTTTATGAGTGTGTTCGATTGCCATGTGAATCGCAGCCCGGTCGCGGGCCGCATCGAGAAGATCGTTTATCAGCCGGGCAAGTTCTTCAATGCCGACCTCGACAAGGCGAGCGCCAATAATGAGCGCAATTCGCTGGTGGTTGCCACCGCCGGCGCCCGCGTGGTGGTGGTGCAAATCGCCGGCCTAGTGGCGCGTCGCATCGTCTGCTTCGTGCGCGAGGGCCAGCCGGTTGGGGCCGGCGAACGCTTTGGCATGATCCGCTTCGGCTCGCGCCTCGACGTTTATATCCCCGACGGCACGGCGCCGATGGTGGCGGTCGGGCAGATCTCGATCGGCGGCGAAACCGTGCTCGCCGACTTGCGCAATGGCGACGCCAGCCGCGCATTCCGCAGCGGCTAAATCGTTAACGAGGCCGACAATTCATTTTCGTGCGCCGTGGCGCGTACGGCTGCAAGCGTCTATATTGGCGGCATGGTCTTTCCGCCCTTCGATCCCGCTCCGCCGCGCCAGCGCCGCCGCTTCAAGGCAATCCCGGTGCGCATGTTGCTGCCGAATCTGATCACGCTCCTGGCGCTGTGCGCGGGGCTGACTGCCATCCGCATGGCGGTCGAGAGCCGACTCGATCTGGCGCTGGCCGCGATTGCGTTCGCCGCGCTGCTTGACGGCATCGACGGGCGCATCGCGCGCATGCTCAAGGGCACGTCGCGCTTCGGCGCCGAACTCGATAGCCTTGCCGACTTCGTGAATTTCGGCGTGGCGCCGGCGCTGATCCTGTATTTCTGGGGCCTGCACGAGCTCAAATCGGCGGGGTGGATCGCCGCGCTGGTGTTTGCGATCTGCGCGGCGTTGCGGCTTGCGCGCTTCAACGTGATGATCGACGATCCCAACCAGCCCGCCTGGGCGGCGAATTTCTTCACCGGCATTCCGGCGCCGGCCGGCGCCATCACCGTGCTGCTGCCGATCTATCTCAATTTCCTCGGCGTTTCCAACGGGCTAATCACGGTGTGGCTGACGTTCTTCTACACGTTGGCCATCGCGCTGTTGATGGTCTCGCGCCTGCCGGTGTTTTCCGGCAAGCGAGTCGGCAAGCGCGTGCCGCCGGAGATGGTGCTGCCGGTGTTCGTGGTGGTAGTGTTGTTCTTCGCACTACTCATCAGCTATCCGTGGGAAGTGCTCACGATCGGCACGCTCGCCTATCTCGGTTGCCTTCCGTTCGGCTGGCTGTCCCACCGTAACTATCAACGCAAGGATGCGGCCGCCGCAGCCGCGACTACGGCAGCCACCGGCGAAGCGCCAACGGCGATGTCGGGCCAAGTCCCGGACAGCGATTCCAATCACGAGCGCCCGGTGCGTCTGAACTGATCGATCGCACTCCTTTAACCCCATGCCGCGCGCCACCAGCGTCCTTGCCGCCGCCGACCGTCACGATCGCCCGCTCGTCGATACGGTCATCCTCGATTACGCTCAGCGCAGCAGCGCGCAGAAAATCACGGTCACCGGCGTCAAGGGCGGCACATTCGAGATTGAGCTGCTTGAGCCCGCACGCCTGCGAACCGATGATTTGCTGCTGCTCGACGGTGGCGGATTGGTGGAGGTCGTGGCCGCGCCCGAGCCGTTGATCGAAGCGCGTGCTGCGGACGTGGCCGCACTGTCGCGGCTCGCCTGGCATCTCGGCGATCGCCATGTGCCGATCCAGGTGCTGCCCAATCGGGTCCGCGCGCGCCGCGATGCGGCGGTCGAAGCCTTGCTCAAGTCGCTCGGTGCGAAAACGACCTTGCTCGAAGCGCCGTTTGAACCGGAAGGTGGTGCCTACGCCTCATCGCGTGGGCACGGCCACGCGCATCATGATCATGACCATGCGCATGATCATCATGGCCATTCGCATGGCCATCATCACGATCATTGATTGCGATAGCCGCGCGTGCCGAACGGATAGCCGGGCATCAGGTCATAAGGATGTTTCCAGCCGGGCAGGGCCTTCATGCGCTCGAGCCAGGTCCCGATTGCCGGGTAGTCCTTGGCGATGTCGAAGCCGAACTCCTCGGCCGGATAGTATAGATAGCCGGTCATCGAAATATCGGCGATGGTCGGCTTGTCGCTGATGAGGAATTGCCGCCCGGCCAGCCGCTTGTTGACGATGGCAAGGTTGCCCTGCGCGCGCCCTTGCAGGAACGCCAGCACAGCCGGATCGCCCACCGGCTTGGCGAAATTCTTGAGAAAGCGAAACGGCCCGAGAAAGCCGTTGACCTTTTGATTGTCGAAGATGATCCAGCGCAGCGCCTCGAGCTCCTCGTCCTCGCCCTGCGGCTTGAACTTGCCGCAGTGGTTAGCGAGATAGGTGAGAATCACGCCCGACTGGGTGAACTTCTTGGCGCCGTGCACCAGCACCGGCACCTCGCCCATCTCATTGACTTCGGTGCGGTACTCGGGCGTGCGCTGCACCGCCGCACCGAAGGCGTCGATCCATTTTGGCTCCCAGTCGGCGCCGATCAGATTGAGCATCAGCGCGGCGCGGTAGGCGTTGCCGGACTGGGCGAAGCAGTAGAGCTGGTATTCGGACATGGGTCATCCTGTCGAGTTTGAAAATTATCGGCTCAGCGTTACCGGCGTACCGGCGGTGGCCTGTCCTTCGAAGTGGTCGGCGGCGAACGCGAGATGCGCCAGCGGCTGGTTCTCGTGGTCGCTGATCGTGAGCGCGCCTTGCTCGACCGTCCAGTGCCGGCTGGTGAAGAAATTGCCCGGGCAGCCGCCTTCTGGCTCGATCGAGCCTTCATGTCCGCCCGGTGCACCGGCGAAATTCATCCCGCAGGACGGCGCATTGGGGGCCGACAAGATCCAGCGGCCGGTCATGATCACATCCGGCGTCGGCGCGGCCGCCGGTGTCGCGCCGCCAATCGGATTGCCGGCGCAGCCGGCGACCATCAATGCGACAAGAACGCCGCTAGCGACCCGGATTGTCGGCAGTCTCAAAGCCATATTGTTTTGGCTTAAATCAGAATTCGCTCTAACATTTTGCTTGAGCATGATCTTATCCGAAAACCGGTTCCCACTTTTCGGGATCATGCTCCAGGCGCATCCTCACTTCATGGTCGGGATCACGAATTCGGCGCCTTCCTTGGTGCCGGTCGGCCAGCGCGAGGTGACTGTCTTGGTCTTGGTGTAAAAGCGGACCGAATCCGGTCCGTGCTGGTTGAGATCACCGAAGCCGGAGCGCTTCCAGCCCCCGAAGGTGTAATAGGCGAGCGGCACCGGAATGGCGAAATTGACGCCGACCATGCCGACCTGCACGCGGTTGACGAAATCGCGCGCGGTGTCGCCGTCGCGTGTGAAGATGGCGACGCCGTTGCCGTAGTCATGATCGGAGGGAAGCTGCACCGCTTCCTCGTAGTCCTTCGCGCGCACCACCGAGAGCACTGGTCCGAAGATTTCCTCCTTGTAGATTTTCATGTGCGGCTGCACCTCGTCGAACAGGCAGCCGCCGATGAAATTGCCGTTCTCGTAGCCTTGCAATTTAAACCCGCGTCCATCCACCACGAGCTTGGCGCCTTCCTTGACGCCGGTATCGATATAGCCGCGCACTTTGTTGAGCAGGTCCCTGGTGACCATCGGGCCGTAGTCGGCCTGCGCGTCGCTCGAAGGGCCGATCTTCAGGCTCTCCACGCGCGGGATCAGCTTCCCGAGCAAGGTATCAGCGGTTTTCGTGCCGACCGGTACGGCCACCGAAACTGCCATGCAGCGTTCGCCAGCCGAACCATAGCCGGCGCCGATCAAAGCATCGACCGCCTGGTCCATGTCGGCGTCGGGCATCACGATCATGTGGTTCTTGGCGCCGCCGAAGCACTGCACGCGCTTTCCGTTGGCGCAGCCGGTCGAATAAATGTATTCCGCGATCGCCGAAGAGCCGACGAAACCGATCGCCTTGATGCGGTCGTCGGTGAGCAGTGTGTCCACCGCTTCCTTGTCGCCGTTGACCACGTTGAGCACGCCTTCCGGCAGGCCGGCCTCGAGGAACATTTCGGCGATTCGCATCG
This sequence comes from uncultured Alphaproteobacteria bacterium, assembly GCA_963739075.1. Classification (GTDB taxonomy): domain Bacteria; phylum Pseudomonadota; class Alphaproteobacteria; order Rhizobiales; family Xanthobacteraceae; genus Pseudolabrys. The sequence continues at coordinate 437,760 of CAVTZC010000006.1, forward strand.
GGACCGACGGATCGCGCTCCGACGGCTTCAGGATGAAGGCGTTGCCGCAGGCAATCGCGGGTGCTGCTTTCCACAGCGGGATCATCGCCGGGAAATTGAATGGCGTGATGCCGGCGACCACGCCGAGCGCCTGCCGCACCGAATAAAGGTCGATGCCCGGTCCGGCGCCTTCGGTGTATTCGCCCTTCAGCAGATGCGGAATGCCGCAGGCGAATTCCACCACCTCGAGCCCGCGCTGGATGTCGCCGCGCGCGTCGGGCAGGGTTTTGCCGTGCTCCGAGGACAACAGCTTGGCGAGGCTGTCGTATTCCTTCTGCACCAGCTCAAGAAACTTGAACATCACGCGAGCGCGCCGCTGCGGATTGGTGGCCGCCCAGGCGGGTTGCGCCGCTTCTGCGACCGCTATGGCGTGTTCGACTTCGGAATGTTTGGCGAGCGCAACTTTGGCCTGTACCTCACCGGTATTGGGATCGAAAACGTCGCCGAACCGCCCGGAGGTCCCTTTGATGGTCTTGCCGCCGACGAAATGCCCGATTTCACGCATGGGTCGCACTCCTCCAGTTCTGAGCGGGTCTTTGATGGGACCTGACGGCCTTAAAGCCCATTTGTAGCGAATTTTGCAGCTTTTTGCCGGCCGGTCACGGGGCGACGCGGCTATTGCGGGCGTTTTTCTTTCACCAACGGTTAGCCTTTACCGCCTCTTAACAGCGCCAGTCTAGGGTCGTTCGCAGCGGCCATCATACCGTTTTGTGCTGCTTTTCGTGCGCGTTGGGTAGGGAAGTCATGGATATCGCCACTAGTTTAGGCTTGCTGTCCGGCGTCGGCGTCGTTGGCCTCGTGATCATGATGGGCGGCGACCTGCACATGTTCGTCAGCGAGCATGCGTTCATCGTTATTTTCGGCGGGTCCTTCGCCGCCACATTTATCCGGTTTCCGCTCTCGTCGATGCTCCACGGCTTGCCGCTCGGGGCGAAATTCGCCTTCACGATGCGCCGCATGACGCAGCGCGAGTTGGTCGACGAACTGGCAGGGATCGCCGAAATCGCCCGCAAATCCGGTCCCATGGGTCTTGAAAAGGTCGAGACCGAAGATCCGTTCCTGGCCAAGGGGATCCGCTACGTCGCCGACGGCTACGATACCAATTTCATCCGCGACAATCTCGAGCGCGACCGCGACAATTTCCTCACCCATCTCGACGAGGGCCAGAAGATCTACCGCGCGGTCGGCGACTGCGCGCCGGCTTTCGGCATGATCGGCACCCTGATCGGCATGGTGCAGATGTTCGCCAACATGACCGACCCGTCCAAGCTCGGCCCGTTCATGGCCGGCGCGTTGCTTGCGACTTTCTACGGCGCCGCGCTCGCCAATCTGTTCTGCCTGCCGATCGCGGACAAACTGCATCTCAAATTGGTCGACGAGGAGATCAACCGCACCTTGATCATCGACGGCGTTCTGATGATCCGCGAAGCCAAAAGCCCGACCCTCGTGCGCGAAATGTTGCTCGCTTATCTGCCCGAGAAACATCGCCACACCGAAGCCGACGAAGAGAAAGCCACGGAGGCGGTCCCCGCGTAACGCGGCCCATCGGGAACGGCAAGTATGGCTAGGCGCAAGGATGGAGGTCACGCCGGAGGGCACGGCTGGTTCGTAACGTTCGCCGACCTGATGGGGCTGCTCGTCAGCTTCTTCGTGATGTTGGTCGCGTTTTCCACGCAAGACCAGCAGAAGCTGAAAATCGTCGCTGGCTCGATGCGCGACGCCTTTGGCGTACAAGATAACGTACGCTATTCCGGCATCATCGAGATTTTGGGCTTGCCGACGCGGCCGAAGCTCAAGAATGCCGCCCAGATCGACCCATCCGAGGCGTCCTCGACGCCAACTCCCGACGAGCGCGATCGCGAGCGCAACGTCGGTGCGCGCTTCAAGAAGGATGAGAAGTTTGCGTTGGCTTCGGCCTCGCTGCGCCAAGCGTTGCAGGACATGCCGGAAATTACCGAGGCCTCCAAGCACATCATGGTCGAAGAGACCAAGCAGGGCCTCAACATCGAGATCGTCGACCAAGACGGCCGCTCGATGTTCCCGGACGGCGCCAAGGAACCCTATGAGCGCACCCGCAAGCTGATCCAGAAGATTGCGCCGGCGCTCAAGGCGATGCCGTATCGAGTCTCTATCACCGGCCATACCGCGTCGAGCAAAGTGCCGGACAAGCCCGGTTACGGCGCTTGGGAACTCTCCGCCGACCGCGCCAACGCGGTGCGTGAAATTCTGGCCGCCGAAGGAATGCCGTCCGGGCATATTTTTATGGTGGCTGGCAAGGCGGACACCGATCCGCTGTTTCCCGACAATCCGTACCTGTCGCCGAACCGGCGCGTCACCATTACTCTGATGCGGGAAGAGCCACCGATACCCGTCGATTTGGCCCCGTGACCGGCGCGTTTGATGAACGCCCGGTCTGGCTCTAATCATTTGATTAATTTAAGGAAATCAGAATTTAGTTTGTGGTCTGCACTTTGCGCATGGCTCGCTGGCTCGCGTTGCGTAAATGACGATGCAGGGCAATCCATTGCGGCGTTATAAGCCGCGGCTCAATTTTTTTTCATTGCAACGCGCCCAGGCCAACCCCGCATGACCAAAACCATAGCCGCCGCCCGCGGCGGCTCGCTTGCGGCCAATGGTGATGCCGATCATTCGCCTGCCAAGGTCGGCTTCTGGGCGCTCACGCTCGGCTGTATCGGCGTCGTCTATGGCGATATCGGCACCAGCCCCCTCTATGCGATGCGCGAGTCGGTGCTGGCTGCGGTCGGGCACGGCAACGCGGTGAGCGAGCCTGTGGTGCTCGGCATCCTGTCGCTGATCATCTGGGCGCTGTTCCTGGTGGTGACCGCGAAATACGTGCTGATCCTGCTGCGCGCCGACAACAACGGGGAGGGCGGCACGCTGGCGCTGATGGCGCTCGCCTCACGGGCGCTGGGCGGCAGCCGCGGCGGCGGGATCGTGATCCTGCTCGGCATCATCAGCGGCGCGCTGTTCTACGGCGACGCCATCATCACGCCGGCGCTGTCGGTGCTGTCGGCGATCGAAGGCTTGAAAGTCGCGACGCCGGCATTCGACGATTTTGTGGTCCCGATCACGGTGGCGATCTTGATCGTTCTGTTCGCGGCGCAGTCGCGCGGTACGGCAAAGGTCGCGGCCTTGTTCGGTCCGATCACCTTGGTTTGGTTCGCCGCCATCGCGGTCGCTGGGCTATGGCAAATCGGGCAAAATTTCAACGTCTTGCTGTCGTTCAATCCGTATTACGGCGTCCATTTCCTGTTGCACCACGGCATCGTCGGTTTGTTCACGCTCGGCGCCGTGTTCCTGGTGGTGACCGGCGCGGAGGCGCTCTACGCCGATCTTGGCCATTTCGGCCGCGGCCCGATCCGTTTTGCCTGGCTCGTGATCGTGCTGCCCGCGCTCGTGATCAATTATCTCGGGCAGGGCGCGCTGGTGCTCGCCAACCCGAAGGCAATCGAGAATCCGTTTTTCCTGCTTTACCCCGAGTGGGCGCTGCTGCCGATGGTCGCACTGGCGACCGCCGCCACGGTGATCGCGAGCCAGGCGGTCATCACCGGCGCCTATTCGCTGACGCAACAGGCGATCCAGCTCGGTCTGCTGCCGCGCCTGGAAATCCGCCACACCTCGGAGGCGCTGTTCGGGCAAATCTACATGCCTCGGGTGAACATGCTGCTGTTGACCGGCGTCTTGCTGCTGGTGGCGCTGTTTCGCTCGTCGAGCGCGCTGGCGTCCGCCTATGGCATTGCCGTTACCGGCACCATGGTGGTCACCGGCATGATGGCGATCATCGTGATATCGCGCGTGTGGCGGTGGCCGCTGATCGGTGCGCTCACATTGATATTGCCATTCCTGTTTATCGACTTGGCCTTCCTCTCCGCCAACCTGCTCAAGGTCGTGGAGGGCGGCTGGATGCCGCTCGCGCTCGGCGCCGCGGTGATGGTGGTGATGTACACGTGGAAGCGCGGCAGCCGGCTGCTGTTCGAGAAGACGCGGCGTCAGGAAACGCCGCTCGAATTCCTGGTCGCCAGTCTCGAAAAGAAGCCGCCGGTCCGCGTGCCCGGCACCGCGGTGTTCCTCACCAGCGATCCATTGAGCGCGCCAACCGCATTGATGCACAGCCTCAAGCATTACAAGGTGCTGCACGAGAAGAACGTCATCCTCACCGTCGAGACGGCGGACACGCCGCGCATCAATGCCGCGGACCGCGTGCGCATCGAGCCGGTGGGCGAGACCTTCTCGCGGGTGATACTGCGTTTCGGTTTCATGGAGACGCCGAACGTACCGAAGGCGTTGGCGATCGCGCGCAAGCTCGGCTGGCAGTTCGACATCATGTCGACGTCGTTCTTCTTGTCCCGCCGTTTGCTCAAGCCGGCCACCCATTCCGGCATGCCGCGCTGGCAGGACCGCCTGTTCATCGCGCTCACCCGCGCCGCCAACGACGCCACCGACTATTTCCAGATCCCGACTGGACGGGTCGTGGAAGTCGGAACCCAGGTGACGGTCTAAAAGGATGATGCGGCCCGCTTGGATTCCGGCTAAATACACGGCCATCGTGTAACCGGAGTTGCGTCATGGCCGACGAAATGCCGCGCGCCGACGAGGTGCAGAATCTGACGCCCGAGGAGGTTTCGCACGGGATCGCCGAAGGCCGCATGCTGCTGATCGATGTGCGCGAGCCGAACGAGACGGCGGTCGAATGCTATCCCGACGCTGCGATCGTGCCGCTTTCCGCTTTCGATCCAGCCGCCATCCCTGACCCGAAAGGGCGGCAGGTGGTGTTTGCCTGCCGCTCCGGCCGCCGCTCGGTGACCGCCTCGCTCGCCGCCCAGGATCAGGGTTATCCCTACAAGTCCCACCTCGCCGGCGGCATCATCGCCTGGAAGGCGGCCGGGCTTCCGACCAAGACCTGAATCACCGCCGCTCGGCTAAGTTCGTTTCTGGTCTTCCGGCCGCCAGCGACGGTGCTGCCACAGCCATTGCTCGGGATGCTCGCGGATCCAGCCTTCGACCACGCTGGTGATGATCTGCATTGTGCCGGCAATGTCGACCCTGCCTTGCGCATCGCGCGCCGGCGCGATCTCATCGGTCATGTCGCCGCGGAACGTGCGATCCGCCAGACGTACGATGCGAACGCCGTGAATCGGGCAATCGAAATGCTGGGCGAGCCGCGCCAGCAGCGGGTTGGCCATGGTGCGGCGGCCGAAGAAAGTCACCTCGACGCCGCGCACATAGTACTGATCGACCAGCATGCCGACATGGGCCCCGCGCCGCAGCGCCTCGGCGAGCTTGAGCGGCGCCTCGAGGCTGGTCGATATCAATTCGCCCATATTGGCGGTCCGCGTCTCGCGCAGCCAGCGGTCGATGCGGGGAATATTGGGCTTTCTGTAAAGCACCGCGCTGTCGAGGCCGTGGGTTGCCGCCGAGATTGCCGGTAGTTCCCAATTGCCGAGATGGGCTGCGAAGATCAGCGCCGGTTTTCCGTCATTCGCGAGTTTCAGAAAGCGCTCAATATTCGCTTGATCGGTCTTGATGCGTCCGCGCTCGGGATGCTCAATGTCGAAATGCCAGAGCCGGTCGAGATTACCGAATTCGGCGCCCATGCGGCCGAGATTGTCCCAGCTGCCGCGCAGAATTCTTTCAATCTCTGCCGCGGATTTCTCCGGGAAGGCCGCCTTGAGGTTTTCGCGCGCGATGCGTTGCTCCGGCAGCAGCGGCCCGAGCTTTTGCATCACCCAACCGGCGGCATCCGCCATGCGGTCGGGATCGACCAGGCGCAGTGATTTGATCAGCCCGATCGCCAGCGCGCCAATCACGGCGTTGCCGATGCGCTTTGCGGCGCGGCGCGTGCGCCGGATCGTTCGCCTGAACGGATTAGGCATCAGAAATGCACGATCACCTTGCCGAACACCTGTCGGCTTTCAATCCGCGCCAGGCCCTGTTCGACATCAGCCAGCGCGACTTCGGTATCGATGATCGGCGTCATGCCGGTCGCCATCTTGGACAGACTGTCGCGGATATTGCGCATGGAGGCGCCGAACGAGCCGAAAATCTTATATTGCTGCTGGAACAGCTGCATCAGGTTTATGGTGACGGTCGGGCCCGCGGTCGAGCCGCAGGTGACCAGCCGTCCGCCGCGCTTGAGGCAGAGCAGGGAGGCGTTGAAGGCTTCGCCACCGACATGCTCGAACACCACGTCGACGCCTTTCTTGGCGGTGAGCTTGCGGGTGACGCCCTCGAAGCGCTCGGTCTTGTAATTGATGACATGATCGGCGCCCAGCGCCTTGGCCTTTTCCGCCTTGGCATCGTCGCCGACCGTGGTGATGACGGTGCAGCCGATCGCCTTCGCCATCTTGATAGCGACCGAACCGATGCCCGAGCCGCCGGCATGCACCAGGATGGTCTCGCCCGGCTTGAGCTTGGCGTTATCGAATAGCATGTGCTCGACGGTGCCGAAGGCGATCGGTGCACAGGCCGCATCGCGCAGCGATACGCCCGCCGGCACCGGTATCACCAGCCGCGCCGGCAGATTGATCAGTTCGCGCGCGAAGCCGTCGATATGAAAGCCCATGATGCCACCGACGTTCTCGCACAGATTGTCGCGGCCCTCGCGGCAGGCGGCGCACTGTCCGCAGGTCATGGCGCCGTACATCACCACCTTGTCACCCGGCTTGAAGCCGGCAATGTCCGGGCCCGCCGCCGCGATTTCACCGGACGCTTCCGCGCCGACCACCAAAGGCAGTTTCCGCTTGGCGAAGGCCATGCCACGGAAGCCCCACAGGTCGAGATGATTGAGCGCGACTGCCCTAATGCGGATCTGCACCTCGCCCTCGCCGGGCGGCGACGGGGCAGGCACGTCGGCAAGTTCGAGCTTGCGATCGGCGATAAGTCTTAAGGCGCGCATGGCGGGGGGAGCAGGCGTTTCAGGCCGGCTCGAGGCCCATCACCAGCGAGACGTTCTGCCCGCCGAAACCGAATGAATTGGATATGGCGTGCCTGACGCGCGCGTCGCGTGCCGTGTTCGGCACCACATCGAGCGGGATCGCCGGATCCGGCACGTTGTAGTTGATGGTGGGCGGAATGCGCTGGTACTGCAGCGTAAGCAGCGAGAACACCGCCTCGACCGCGCCGGCCGCCGACAGCGTATGTCCGATCATGGATTTGTTGGAGGAGATCGGCACGCTCTTCATGCGCTCGCCGAACACTGCGGAGACCCCGAGGTGCTCCATCTTGTCGTTTTCCGGCGTGCCGGTGCCGTGCGCGTTGACGTAATCGACGTCGTCGGGCGTCAGGCCGGCATCCTTGATCGCATTGGCCATGCAGCCGATGATCGGCTTGCCATCCGGGCTGGAACGCGTGCGGTGGAACGCATCCGCCATCTCGCCGCAGCCTTCCAGCACGCCGAGGATTCTAGCGCCGCGCGCCTTGGCCGCTTCATAGGTTTCCAGCACCAATGCGGCGGCGCCTTCCGCCATCACGAAACCATCGCGGTTTTTGGCGAATGGTCTGGCCGCGCCTTGCGGGTTGTCGTTGCTGGTGGACAGGGCCGACAGGAGCGAGAAGCGGATCACCGCTTCCGGATTGATCGAGCCATCGGTGCCGATGCACAGCGCCGCGTCGGTTTCGCCGCGGCGAATCGCCTCGACGCCGAGCTGGATGGCGCTCGCGCCGGAAGCGCAGGCAGTGGACAGCGAGATCGGAGAACCCTTGGTGCCGAACTTGTCGGCGATGTGCTCGGCCACCGAGCCGATCAGGAAGCGCTCGTGGTAGGCCGGAAAGTCCGGGCAGGCGCGCAAGAGGTCGCTATAGCCGACCCGGTCATTGGCACCCGACTTGGCCGCGACCTCGATACGCTGCGGCCATTCCAACTCGATCGGCGGCACCGCGACGAACAGCGGGCCGGGAAAGTCGCCGGCCGTCCCGATGCCGGATTCGGCGATCGCTTCCTCGGCGGCAAGCCCGGCGAAGCTCTCCGTCAGATCGGCGTTCGAGGGCATCGGTGACAGAAAATCGATGGTGCCGGCGATCCGCGTTCGCAACCCCTCGGTCGGAAAGCGCGTGATGGTGCGAATGCCGGATTCGCCGGCGGTCAGCTTGGCCCAGTTGTCGGTCTTGCCGGCGCCGAGCGAGGTGACCACGCCGAGCCCGGTCACCACCACGACCGGCCGCCCCATCTTGTCCTTGGTGCTTGCCATCTGCGCTCCCCCTCAGCCGACCCGTTCAACCAGTGCCAGGCCTTCGCCCCGCCAATGCCCGACCCCGGTCACCACGACCTGCTGCAGGTCGCCGGTCATTGGCCGCTCCAGTCCGGTCGCGTCGCAAGGCGGAAACAGACTACCATGGCCGAGTGCGACCGCGGCCAGCGCAATATTCATGGGGAATTGCGGCTCCGGGCCATGACCGAGATAGGAACCGGTGGCGCGAACGGCAAGATCGGGGTGGGCTTCCAGAAAGGCGCGCTCCTCGCCGGTGGCGGGCGCGCCGCCGGCGGCGCCTGATAGCACGGCGGCATGGCCGGCCACGATCTTGTTCTTGATCGCATCCCATTCGCGCGTCAGCGTCGCGGTCACGTCGCCGGGTGCGCGCCTGCTGCGGTCGGACAGCACGGCCGTGAGCCGCGCCATGGGCTTTGCGCCGCGCGCTTCGGCATGCCCACGCGCCTCGATCACCAAAAATGCGCCGATCGAGCCAAGCGCGATACCGCCGCGGCCGGTGCGTTCCCACACCGGCACCAGACGGTCCTTCAGGCTCAAGCTCGTGAATTCAAAGAACATCAGCGAGTCGGGCCGTTCCCCATTGTACGAGCCACCGACCAACGCGATGTCGCTCTGTCCCGACATGATACGCGCGAACGCCACACGCACGGCGTCGACCCCGGCCAGTTCCTCGCCCATGAAAGTGCGGGAAGAGCCAGTCACGCCGTGGACGATCGAGATATTGCCGGCGAGCAGGTTGGAGAGCTGCGCCAGGAACAGCGTTGGCCGCAGATCGCTCATCAGCCGTTCGTTGAGATAGGCGCCCGGATCTTTGGCGCCGCGAATGCCGCTGAGAATCGTGCTGTCGACGTTGAGATCGCGTTCGCCGCCGCCGGCGGCAACGATCATGTCCATGCGCGAAAGGATGTCGGGCTTGCCCTTGACCCCGGCCGAGTCGAGCGCGAGCCCGGCCGCATAGGTGCCGATGCGCTGCCAGGCTTCCATCTGCCGCTGATCGCCCTTTTTCGGAATCTGGGCATCGAAATTCATCGGCGCCAGCGGATGCACAACGAAGGGCGCGAAAGTTGCCGTGTCCGCGCTCGGCTGCGCCTGCATCAGCTTTTGCCAGTGCGCCTCCGCCCCTTCGCCGAGGCAAGAAAGGATGCCGATACCGGTGATCCAGGCTTCGCGCGCCGCCTCAGCCATCGGCCAGCGCCTCGCTGCTCAACAAGCCGACCATCACGGCACGTCTGCGCATTTCGGCCGCGAAATCGGGATTGGGAAATCTCACCACGCGGAAAGTGATTGTGGCGTTGCAGACGACTTTGCCTTCGCAGGAAATACTGGCATCGGTCATCGCATAGCCGGAGCCGTCATGCGTGACTTTCGCGTCAACCGTAAGCCGTTGGCCCGGCATGACGAAGGTGCGGAGTTTGGCCTCCTTGACCGCCGCCAGGAACGGCATGCGCTGAAATCTGTTGGCCGCGACCAGCAACCAGCCCGAAGCCTGGGCCATGGTCTCGATCAGCAGAACGCCCGGCATCAGCGGAAAGCCGGGAAAATGCCCCTCGAAGATCGTACTCTCGGTCGGCACCGTGGCCTCGCAGCAAATCGTACGGGCGGCAAGATCGTGACTGATAACCCGGTCGACCAGCAGAAAATACTCAAGGCGCATCGGCGTCGCCGGCTCAAGCGCTCTTGGCAGCGACGAGCTCGTCGATGCGGGCGCTCAAGTTTTTGAGCACGAAATACTGGTCGGTAGTGGCCTTGCCGTCGTTGACTTCCTGCGTCCACTGCTCGAGCGGCATCTTGATCCCGAACGCCTTGTCGATGGCAAATGCGATGTCGAGGAAATCCAGGCTGTCGATGCCAAGATCGTTGATGGCGTGGCTTTCGGGCGTGATCGTGTCACGCGGAATATCGCAGGTCTCGGCGATAATATTGGCGATGGTGTCAAACGTCGAAGACATCGGTAACTCTCTGATTGATTTGGAGTTCTGTCGATCGGACGGCCACGATGTCCGGTCCCGCGCGCTAGCCCCCCGGCACGGCCATTCACCGGCATGCGGTTCGCAGCCCGTATAGCGAAGCGCCGCCTTAAGTTCAATGGCGACGGGCATTTGCTAGGAAAAGAGGCAAATGGCCCCGGATGCCTACGCCTTGCGCCGCATTAGCCCCCCGCGCCAGTCTCACCAGCGGCGCGTGTTGACCTCTACGGGTGTGCAGCCGCGCCGCCCCGACAACACGCAATCTTGGTCCTTACGCATCTGCGCCATGGTGTCGGCCAGCCAAATGCCGGCCCCGATCAAGGCGAGCACGAACACGAAGGCGGCGATGTTGACGACCATGCGGTGGCGATAATCGTCGGTCGCATCTTCGCCGCGCTCGAATTTGGCGAGATCGTCCACCGGCGATGGAACCGTCACCCGCAAGCGCGGAGCGGCCCGACCGCGCGGGAATCTCACCACACGCGACTCGCGGTCGGAGGACGATGATCGATCCCCGGTCATGATGGGGCAGTCTACCACGGGAAGCGTCGCTGTTCGACTGGGTCGGCACGCGGAGGGTTCCATGCTCAAGTGGACGCGAATATGCGGTCCGCATAGACTTGCAGCGATGAGCAAAACCGTCCGAGCCCGGCACATCATCACGCTGGTCGCGGCCTATGTGGTCGCGTTGCAGGCCTTGCTGTTGCCGCTGTCGGTGGCGGCCGCCAGCCCGTTAAAGACGAGCCTGTGCGTCGCGGCCATGTCGGCCAATGGCGCGCCGTCGCCGGCCAGTCACGACACCGGCTGTCCCTGCGCCTCCGGCTGCGGGATGCAGTGCTGCGCACAGACGTTAGCTGGCCCAGCGCAAATTACGATCACGTGCGGCGCGACGCGCGCCATTGCCTTGACACCAGCGCCCGCGATCGAGCCGGTCATTCGATTGGCCGATCGCAGCCCGCAAATCCCGCGCGCGCCGCCGGTCGCCTGATTTCCGATTTTTGTCACATCGTTCATTGGGGGCCGCGCTTCACCGAAGCGGGCAATGCCTCGTCAGGAGACCAGACTATGACCCGGATTGCATTCATGATCGCCGCATTCGCCGCATTGGCGGTACTGCCGGCGCAGACCGCAGACTTCACCGCCGGCAACCTAAAAATCTCGTCGCCCTGGGCGCGCGCCACGCCGAAAGGCGCCAGCGTCGGCGGCGGCTATATGACGATCACCAATACCGGAACCGCGGTCGACCATCTGGTCGGCGGCTCTACGGACATCGCCCGCGGCTTCGAAGTCCATGAGATGAAAATGGAGGGCGGCGTGATGAAGATGCGGCCGGTAGCCGGTGGCATCGAGATCAAGCCGGGGCAGTCCGTCACGCTTGATCCCAGCGGCTATCACGTGATGTTCGTCGGCCTGAAAGACCAGCTCAAGCAAGGCGATCATTTCAAGGCGACGCTGCAATTCGATAAGGCAGGCAAGGTCGACGTTGATTTCGCCATCGAGGGTATTGGCGCCAAGACAGGCGGCGGCAATCACGCCATGCCGGGCATGGGCGGCATGCAGATGAAGTGATGGCCGCGACTACCGTTCGGCGAACGCCAACTCGGCGTCCGCCGGCGGCATCATGCGGAATACGTTGAGTGTCATCGAGATCAACACGTAATAGCCTAGGATGCCGACCAACTCGACCATGCCGGTGTCGCCGAGAAACGCGTGCACGCGCTTGTATGTACCATCGCTCACGCGGTTGGTCTTGTAGAGTTCGCGGATGAAGGCATGGATCGCGCGCTCGTCCTTGGGCGCCGATTTCGGCTCGCGCCCGGCGCGAAGATTTGCAATCGTCTTCAGCGTCACGCCTGCCTTCTCGGCCATCGGCGCATGCGCGAACCATTCGTATTGCGCGCGCCACAGCCGCGCCGTGCACAAAATAGCGAATTCCGAGAGCCGCCGCGGCAGCGCGGTCTTGTAACGGCAATGGCCGCCGAGCGCCTGTGCCAGGTGGCCGAACTCCGGCGCATGCAGCCAGACCGCAAATGGGCCGCGCGGAGTGATCGACTTGCCGCGCGGCCCGGAGCGGATCGCCTCCAAAAGCGCGCGCTGGGCCTCGTTCATGTGCGCTTCGTCGATCAGGGCAAGGCGTGGCGCTGGGCGCTTGGCGGGCATGGAATTGTCCTTGTGAGGGCAGGGCAGCGAATAACAAGGAGAGCAACTCGGCGCTGCTCTCCAGTTTTGTCAACCATGAAGGTTGCCGCTGTTTAGGGCAACTCGGAAACGATCTTCAAAAATTCCGTCTCGGTCCATGCCCGGCCGGTGCGGGTATGCACGTTGCCCATCGAGCTGAGTGCCAGCGCAAACTTGGCGATGTTGTCACCGTTCTGCGTCTCGAGAAACGCCACCAGATCGCTTTCGCCGGCGGTGAGATAGACCTGCTTGATCTCGACACCCAGTTTCTTGCCAAGCTCGCGCGCCGCCTGTACCCGCTTCGGCGCATCTTTAATGGTGCGGATGCCCTGGTCGGTAAATTTCATCGATAACATGAATGTCGGCATAACGTTCTCCCTGAGTTTATTGAGCGCTCCAATTATGTGGGAGCATCTTTGCAATAACAAGACGGGAGTGGGCCGGGTCAGCGCCCGCGCTTCGCCCAGGCGAGGGCACGTTCGAGCCGGTCATTTCCCCAGAACAATTCACCGTCCTTGGTCGTGAAACTCGGCGCGCCGAAGATGCCGAGCCGCTGAGCCTCTTCGGTCTGCGTGCGCAGCGTGGCTTTGGTTTCGTCCGTCCGCGCGGCACCGAGCACGGGACCCGATGCGACGTGCAGCCGTGCGAGGATGTCGCTGAGCACCGCGGGATCATCGATCTGACGGCCGTCGCCGAACTCCGCCAGGAATACCGCGCGGCAGAACTCCTCGCCCCATGCCGCGCTCAACCCAACCAGCGCAACGCGCGCAGCGAGCAAGCTGTTTTGTGGAAACGGTTCGGGTCGCGCGAATGGCAGACCGAGATCCGCACAGAGCCGCTCGAGGTCGCGCCACATGTTGCGGCCCTTCGCGGCATAAAGATTGAACGGAGAGGTGTCCCATCCTTGCGCTTTGAACAGCGGTCCAAGCAGAAACGGGCAATAGCGCACCGTGACGCCGGCGTCGCGCGCCAGCGGCGCGATCCGCATCGCCGCCGGATAGGAATAGGTCGAGGCGAAGTCGAACCAGAAGTGGAGAACGGACGGCATTGGCGCATTATGCCCGCTCTACTATTTGGAACAAGGAAACGTCTCTTTTAGGCCGTACAATAACACGAGCGAGAGCGGCAAATTGTCGGCGTTCACGCTCTTCTTTCGAGCCCAACGCATGGCAATGTCGTTTGCTTGGTCAAACGTGAGGACAGGAATTCCCGGCATGCAAAACAGCTTATCTTCTGCCGAGTTGTTGTAGGCCAGCAGCGCGTCTTTTGCGCCGGCCAAATAGGCCTTGTTCGTATTCAAATCTTTTTCGGTTATCGGATGCCGGTATTGTTCGGTCGTGAGCGTCTGCGCATGAGTCCCAAAGGATGGCAATACGGCCAAGAGCGTTGCGATCGCTGCAAGTGTCACAATCCGGCCAATTTCAATCATCTCCAAATCTCCTTCTGTACGCTCTTTTTCTCAGTGCCTACTCATCCTCGCGTATTGCGCGTCCGGTCAATCGCGTTGGATCGGCCGATGGCGAATTGCAAGTGTACATCCTCGTGCGCGCGAGCGCTGCGTCATGTCGCACGTGACTGACATTAATTTTGCAGCAGCTTTAGAAAAATAGATCGTGTTATAAATGCTGAATGACCGCCAATTGTCCGCGTGACGCGGCGCCCGGCGAAATCGGGCCGGCTATTCCACCGCCGCCGTCACCCGGATCAGCCCGCGGCCGAGCATGTGCAGCTCTTTGGCGGCGGCCATTGACAGGTCAATGATTCGGCCTTTGTTGAACGGCCCGCGGTCGTTGACGGTGACCACCACGCTGCGGCGGCTTCCGGGGTCGGTGACGCGCACGCGCGTGCCGAACGGCAGGGTGCGGTGCGCGCAGGTAAATTTGGTCGGATCGTAACGCTCGCCGGAAGCGGTCAGCCCCCGATAGTCCCTGCTGTAATAGGCGGCGATGCCCGGCCATCTGCTTGGCGCCCTTCGCGTGCGCCGGGCCGCACGCAATTGCGCACACAAGTGCCAGGCCAACCGCCGTCAAACCCCTCCGAGCCATGCGCCGCTCCGCCCATCCATTTTCGTCGTGATTCAATAAATACGACCGAGGGCCAAAATGTGACCTCGCGCCTCGAATATTAGATTTCACCGTCCGCCCGGAGGTTCGGCGTTGCGCCATCGCGCGCCGTTGGTTGCAAAGCGCGGCAACCTGCGTCCCCCCAACGCGCGAACGGGTTCCCGAGTTCCAATTCAGGGCGGATGGCTGCCTTACGTGGCGGAAACTTCAAGTCAGGAACAAGGGACCGACGATCGCGTTGCCTTAACACGCGAATTCATCCCGCAACTAATGAAAGGGGACCGCCATGTTGGGTTGGGCCATTACATTCCTCATCGTTGCTTTGATTGCCGCCGTGCTCGGCTTCGGTGGAATTGCCGGGGTCGCGGTGGAAGCCGCCAAGCTGGTATTTTTCGTGGCGCTCGTTCTGTTCGCCATTTCGGCGATTGTCGGCATGGTACGAGGCCGTGCGCCGACTGTGCCGTAGTGTCGACCGATAGTTCTCGAATGAAAAAGGCCCCGTGCGATCTCTGTCGCACGGGGCCTTGGTTTTAGTTCGTGATCGCTCAATAGCGTGGATCGTACATTTGCGACTGCACGAGCGCGCGCAAGTCGTTCGGCGTCGGCCCGGTGGCGAGGCCGCGCTGGTAGGCGACCGCGGCGACCGCAGTCGCGATGCGCGCTGAAACCTCACGGATGCGCGGCAGCGCCGGGTAGAGGCTTCCTTGCTTGAGGTCGGTTTCGCTGACCATCTCCGCCAGCGTATGGGCAGCCGCCATGAACATCTCGTCGGTCACCAGCCGCGTGGCGCTCGCGATCGCGCCGAGCCCGACGCCGGGGAAAATATACGAGTTGTTGCCCTGGCGCGGCACGAAGGTCTTGCCGTCGATCGTCACCGGATCGTAGGGGCTGCCGCAGGCGAACAGCGCGCGTCCGCCGGTGTGGCGGTAGGCTTCTTCGGCCGAGCATTCCGCCTGGGAGGTCGGATTGGAGAGGGCAAAAATGATCGGTTGCTTGTTGATCTCCGCCATCGTGCGCAACACGTCGGGCGTGAACGTCCCGCCGACCGCGGCCACGCCGATAATCGCCGTCGGCTTGAGCGCCTTGACCGCCGACAGGAAATCGCCGACCGGCGCATGCGAATGCGCGTAGCGAAGCTTCTGCGCATTGAGGCCGGCGCGATCCTTGACCACCAGGCCGCGCGAATCCACCAGCCAGATGCGTGCGCGCGCCTCGGCTTCAGCCGCGCCTTCCGCCATCATGGCTGAAGCCACGAGATCGGCGATGCCGGTCGCGGCTTCGCCCGCGCCGAGGAACAACAGCGTTTGTTCCTTCAGCTTGCCGCCGGTCACGCGCAGCGCCGAGAACAAGCCGGCGAGCGCGACCGCGGCCGTGCCCTGGATGTCGTCGTTGAACGTGGCAATCTTGTCGCGATATTTGTGCAGCAGATGGAACGCCGAATGATTGGCGAAATCCTCGAACTGGATGAGCACGCCGGGAAATACCTGGCGCGCGGCGTTTATGAATTCGTCCACGAGTTCATCATAGGCCGCGCCAGTGAGCCGTTTCTGGCGCAAGCCCACGTAATAGGGATCGCTCAGAAAGCTTTCGTTGTTGGTGCCGACGTCCAGCATCACCGGCAGACAAAGCTTCGGGTGGATACCGGCGCAGGCCGAATAAAGCGAGAGCTTGCCGACCGGAATGCCCATGCCATTGGCGCCGAGGTCGCCGAGGCCGAGGATGCGTTCGCCGTCGCTGACGACGATCAGCTTCGCGGCGTAAGGCCAGTTCCGCAACACCGCGGCAATGCGTCCGCGATCGTTGGCGCTGACGAACAAACCGCGGGGGCGCTGGAAGATGTCGCCGAACTTCTGGCAAGCGAGGCCGACGGTGGGTGTGTAGATGAGCGGCTGAATCTCGTCGATGTTGTCGGCCACAACACGGAAGAATAGCGCCTCGTTGCGGTCGTGCAGCGCGTTCAATGCGACGTATTTATCGAGGTCGTTGGACAGCTTGCGCAGATTTGTCAGCACGCGCTCGGCCTGCGCTTTCATCGTCTGCACGTGCGCCGGCAAAAGTCCCCGTAACCCGAGCGCATCGCGCTCTTGGTCGGTGAAGGCGGTGCCTTTGTTGAGCAGCGGATCGCGCAGCAGCGCCATTCCGTGCGGCATTTCGCTATCGGTCGACGAAGCGGCCGCCAAATTCGGTGGGTTCATGGAAAGTACCCCAGCAAAGTCAAACGATTGCGACCAGCGCTCGGCCGGGCAGGGAGGTGAGCCGGCTGCAGTTCTAGTCCATGGCCGAGAGCGCGCGGATGCGCCATCAGATGATGAAGCTTAGCGCAATCCAACGCGCGTTCCCAGCGGCTGATCTGGGCCGAGACCTTGCACGACGGCGCGTCGGGGTTGTTGAGCTAGGTCAAACCGACGTCTGCATCCTATCAGACCTGCATGCCCTGCCGCAGCGCGATCGCTTGATCCGCGGCGGCAACTCCGGTGAACCAGCCGCCATGCGCGGTCGAAAAATCGCAGCGCGAGCAGGCCTCACCGGCGAAGAACAGGCGGCCGTTCACCGGCGCGGCCAGCGCGGCCCGGCAATCCGCCATGCCCGGAAGCGCATACGAATAGGAACCGCGCGCGAACGGATCGGCGCCCCAGCGATGCATATGGATCGGCGTCAATCGGCGTGCGAAGCCGCTGCCGAACAGGGCGGTCAGTTCCGACAACGCGAAATCGAAGAAGGCATGCGCGCCCTCGGCCTCCAGCGCGGCCGCATGGCTGCCGCCGTAATAGGCCTCGATCATCGGCCGCCCGAATGGGCGAAGCTGATAGCTGGCGGTCGCGACGCGGTCGGTGTGGCCGAAGACGCGGCTGTTCGGTTCGAACTCTTTGGCATCGGCCAGCGCGATGAACAGCTTGTCCGCGAGCCCGAGCGGCAGTCCGCGCGCGGCTTGCGTCTTGTCCGGTAGCGCCGGCGAGAACAGATGCTCATCGTCGGCGAGCAAAGCGGTCGGCAGCGTCACGATCGCCTGATCGGCGGTGATCGTTCCTTTCGGTGTCTTGATTTTCAATCGTCGTCCGCTGTGGTCGATCTGGCTGACCGGAGTTTCGAACGCCGTGCGCAAGTCCGCCCCGGCGGCCGCGATGGTCGTGCCAAAGCCTTCGATGACGCTCCAGTTCACTTCCGAGTCTTGGTAGTTGATGAAATCGCGGCCCGACATCTGGCTGAGCTGGGCGCCGCTGATATAGGTGGCGACCGCGGTCAGCAGGTTGGTCCAGCGGCCGCCCGGTTCAAGCGCATCGGCCGCCGGGACATCGCCGCCCTTGGCGAGTATGGCTTCGAGCCGGTCATAGAGCGCGTCCATCGCCTGGCGGAAATCCTGCTGCTGATCGAGCGGGAAACGGATCGGCAGCGCCGGTTTCATCCATGGCGGCGGCGTCCGGTCGACGTTGCGCCCTTGCTGCTCGGCAACGCTTACCCACGGATTGCGGTCGGCGGAATGCAGCCAGCCGCAGCCGAGGTCGAGCGCTGAGCCAGATGGATCGGTCATCGTCCAGGCCCGCCCGCCCAGCCGCGCGCGCGCTTCGATCACCAGGCAATCGACGCGCGCCGCGCGCAGCCGCCGGCCGGCGGCGATGCCGGCCGCGCCGCCGCCGATGATCGCGACTTCGGTTTCGCTATTCGTCATGGAGGAAATTCATGTAGTGCGGAAAGCGGTCGGCGCAATGTCGGAGCGAACGATGACAGACACATGTTGCAACTGTCTGACGGGAAAACACTCGATGCAACTAGTGGTTGATGGTCGCAGGCGGTCATAGTCTATTCGCGACGATTATGCATTTGGCTCATGCAAGGCGTATGTCATGACGTCTTTCCAGCATTTGCTCGCGCGGGCGCTCACGGCGCTGGTCCTTTTCGGATTGGCTGGCCACTCCCTGCATGCGGAAACTTGGCCGGTATGGCCCATCTCCTTGTTTGTCGGCGCCTCACCCGGCGGCAGCATGGATGCAATCGCGCGCACTTTCGCCGAATTCGTATCGAAAAAACTCGGCCAGGCGATTGTCGTGGAAAATCGTTCGGGCGTCTTCGTCGTCGTGTTCGCCATCGCGGTCGCCGAGGCGCCACCGGACGGCTACACGATCGCGATCCAGGTGGTTGGGCCGGTAATCTTGCGGCCGATCATGGATCCGGCGGCCGGTACTACCTTCGCGCAACCGGCGATCGAGGCACGCATCGCCCAGCCGCCAAATCTCGATTAGCTCAAGCATCAACTCCTCGCCTACCAGAAATCCGGCGATTATGAGCGCCAATTGGCGGCGGTGGCGGCGAGGGCACAAGCCTTTATCGCGCAGCACGCGGGCGAGGTGTCGCGTCCGGCGCTGGTGCTCGATATCGACGAAACCTCGTTGTCGAATTGGCGGCGGATCGTAGCCGACGATTTCGGCTACACACCGAGCGGCGCCTGCAACCGCTTGCCGAAAGGCCCCTGCGGCGCCAAAGTGTGGGAGCTGATGGCGAAGGCGCCCGTTATCGACCGACGCTGAAGCTGTTCAACGCTGCGCGGGCCAAAGGCGTGAGCGTGTTCTTTATCACCGGCCGCGACGATCAGAAATCTTCACCGCGCTGGCTATCGCGGCTGGACCCGCCTCGTCATGAAGCCGGTAGGCCTGAAAGTGATATCCGCCGCCGATTTCAAGGCGCCGGAGCGGGCGAAGATCGCCGCGGCTGGCTATACGATCATCGCCAATTTGGGCGACCAGCCGAGCGACCTCGCCGGCGGAAATCCGGACGACCGCGCCGGGTAGGTCCTGCTGCCCGATCCGTTCTATCGAATTCCGTAGTTTGTCGACGCTCGCGGGGAGGGGATTACTCGCCGCCGCCGGCCATCGCCGCGCGCGTCTGCTGGTCCGGCCCGAAATCGTCGGTGGCATCGATCGCCATCAGTTCGGCCAGCCGCGTGCGCGCGCGATTGACGCGCGACTTGATGGTACCGACCGCACAGCCGCAGATGTGGGCGGCTTCCTCGTAGGAAAATCCCGAAGCGCCGACCAGGACCAGTGCTTCGCGCTGGTCGGCCGGCAATTGCGTCAGCGCCTCACGGAATTCCCGAAACTCGACGCGGCCGTATTGCTCAGGTTGCGATTTCAGCGTCTCGGCATAGCGGCCTTCGCCGTCTTCGACCTCGCGCCGGCGTTTGCGATATTCCGAGCGAAAATGATTGCGCAGGATGGTGAACAGCCAAGCCGACATATTGGTGCCAGGCTGGAACGAGTTGATATTGGCGATCGCGCGCAGCAGCGTCTCCTGCACCAGATCGTCCGCACGATCCACGTTCCCGCAGAGCGAGATCGCGAATGCGCGGAGGCTTGGCACCGCACCCAAAACGGTTTTGCGGAGCTGCTCGTCCATGCGTTACTGCCCGTCTTTCTTGGCGTCGCCATTGATGCGATTGATCAGCTCGGCGAACCGGTCGGGTACTCCCTGGTTCACCACATCGTCATACATGGAGCGGAGTTGCTGACCGAGACGCGCTTGCACCTCGCGGCTGAGTTTAGCCGGCTTGGCGCTGGTCTTCCGATTACGAGTTTCCGCGGTTTCCATTGGTTTGGGTTGTCCCACGGGTTTGCGTTCAGTCATCGATCAACCCCAAATCCCCTTGCCTGATCCAAGCGCGGGTCCCCCTCTGCGTTCAAGCCAAACCCATGAATTGACAGATGGTTCCATAAGTAGGGAACTTTTTTCCAATGGCCACGTTAAGAGGGCTAAGTAGGCTTGAATGGATATTCGGGGGCTGTGCCTAATCAACCCAGGGCGCATTGGTTCGGGAGGGATTTTTGTCGACATCTCAAACAGTTGCACAGCATTTGCCCTATCTCCGCCGGTATGCCCGCGCGCTTTCGGGCAGCCAGGCCTCGGGCGACGCCTATGTGGCGGCAACCCTGGAGGCGCTGATCCAGGACCCCAAGGTACTGGATACCACCGCGTCGACCCGGATCGCGCTCTATCGGCTTTTCACCAAGATTTGGAATTCGGTCGCGCTCAACGGCAAATCCGGCGGAACCGAGTTCGAACCAGCCGGTCGAGCGCCATCTCGCCCAGATCGCGCCGATGCCGCGCCAGGCCTTTTTGCTGGTCGCGCTGGAAGGGCTGTCGGAAGACGACGCTGCCAAAGTGCTGGATATCGACGTGCCGAAGCTGCGCGAATTGGTGGAGGATTCCGGCCGCGAGCTCGCCGCCGAGATCGCCACGGACGTGTTGATCATCGAAGACGAGACCTTCATCGCGCTCGATCTCGAGGGTCTGGTGGAAGGGCTCGGCCACAAGGTGCTCGGCGTCGCGCGCACCCATAAAGAGGCGATCGCGCTGGCCAAGGTCAAGCGGCCGGGGATTATTCTGGCCGACATTCAACTAGCGGACGGCAGTTCTGGGCTCGATGCGGTCAATGAGATGCTGCGCTCGTTCGAGGTGCCGGTGATCTTCATCACCGCCTATCCGGAGCGCTTCCTCACCGGCGAGCGGCCGGAGCCGGCGTTCCTGATCGCCAAGCCGTTCCAGCCCGCGACGGTATCGGCGGTGCTCAGCCAGGCGCTGTTCTTCGAGCGCAATGCCCGGCGGCGTGAGCGAAAGGCGAGCTAGTCAGCGCGCTCGGTCGTCTTTACGGGCCAGAGCATAGCCGAGCATCACGGCTTCTACGAGCATAGCGATCTGCATGTCGCGCTGGCCGCTCAGCACCGGCGCGCTGGCGCTAGCGGTCTTGCGCCTCATCGCCCACCAGACTGCGTACGCAATCACTGCGGCTGCCGTATAGACTGCGCCGACGATCAGCAGCGCGTGCAAGGCGCCAAAATGCATTTCCAATGAAAGACTTCCGGCCGCTGTAAAATAGTAAAGCGCCACCACGGCCACTGCCGCGATAAATAATGCGAGCAGCGCGCGGCGAAGAATACGCCCGAAAATATGATCGAACGCTAGGCCTGCGATGTTTTCTAGGCGCATGGCTCTACCGACGATTCGCGAGGCCGGCGAGAAAGCCAATTCCGGCGGCGGCCGCCAGCATGAGCAGCGGACGGTGCTCGACCTCGTCGGTCAGTTTTTTGAACGCGTCGGTGCCGAAACGCGTTGCTTCGTCGGCAATCGAATGGCCTGCTTCGGATGCGGTTTCCCGCACGCGGCTCTTGATGCGGTCTAGCGCCTCACTCACGAAATCGCTGATTTCTCCTGATGCGCCAGATGCTTCGCCGCGCGCGCTGCCGGACAGCCGGCGCAGACGTTTTTCCAGATCGTTCATCAGGTCTTCGATTGCCGCGATTTCTTCGGCAGTGGCTGATTTTGTTGCGCGCGTGGACATTGTTATTATTCCCTGTCGATGTTCATGGAACCGCTGAAGCAAACGTGAGCGCGCAACAATGGTTCCAGAACGGCCAGAGGTCGGCTTCGGTCAAATGGCGAACAACGCAGAACACGGGCATGTCCCGGGGGATCGCGAAACTCTTCGGTGTGCTCTGCGTTGACATGCTCTGCCGCAGTCCAAATCGCCGATCTGCGAGCGGTGCGCGACGCGAGGTACCCGGGTGGCCTCATTCATTGACAGAGCGTGCGCTGCCCGTGTTCATTACCGTATCCAATTCCCAGCTCACCGGTCTCGACCCTTGCGCCGAGCCGTGACCAGCAAGCCGATCTAAATAGATGACCGTCATGCCACAGGATCTGTCGGGGGCGGCGGACACGGAACTGGCCAGGCTGCGACAGGAATGCCAGCGGCTTGAAGCGCAAGTGAACGCGCAGGGCTGGGAGCTCAGCCTGCTGCGGGCCCGCTTTGCCCGCTACGAAACGGCGCTGCGCGGCTCCCAGGTCACGGTCTACACCCAGGATCGCGATCTACGTTACACCTCGATCAGCAATCCGATGCTGGGGCGCGCGATCGACGACATTCTCGGCCGCACCGACGATGAAATCTTGCCGCGCGACAGCGGCTCGGCCGTAATCGCCTTGAAACGCGAAGCGCTGGCGAGCGGCCAGCCGAAACGCACGGAATTCGCCTTCGGGGACGGCCTCGGCCTGCGCTGGAGCGATCTGCATATCGAACCGCTGCGCAATGACGCCGGCGACATTGTCGGCTTGACCTGCGCGTCGGTCGACGTCACCGAGCGCAGGGAGAGCGAAGCGCATTTGCGGCTGCTGATGCGCGAGTTGACTCACCGTTCCAAGAACTTGCTGGCGGTGATTCAGGGGATGGCGCGGCAGACCGCGCGGCATGCCGGTTCGATCGACGGGTTTCTCAACCAGTTCTCCGCGCGATTGCAGGCCTTGGCCGCCTCGCACGATTTGCTGGTGCGCGAGAGCTGGCACGGCGTATCCTTGCGCGAGCTGATCCAGTCGCAATTGGCCGCTTATGCCGGCGGCGGCGAGGGGCGGCTTGCGCTCGACGGCATGCCCGTCGCGCTCAAGCCGGAAGCGGTGCAAAATCTCGGGCTGGCGCTGCACGAGCTGGCGGTTAACGCCGCGAAGTTCGGAGCCCTGTCGGTACCTGGCGGCCGCGTATCGATCGACTGGGCGCTGCGCGACAATGCGATCGATCTGAATTGGCGCGAGCACAATGGTCCGAAGGTGAAGGCGAGGCGAAAAAGAGGATCGGCAGCATGGTGATCGAGCGCAATCTTGCCCGCGCGCTCGATGCCAAGGTCGATATGACGTTCGAGCCGGACGGCTTGCGCTGTCATATCGTGATCCCGGCAAGCCAGATCCTCGCCGCATGCTGAACGCGGCCGGAACCATTTTCGCGGTCGGCAGTTATCAGTTCGTCCCTTGCAAAAAGTCACCGCTACAAGACCCACGACTCGAGGGGCGCGGGAGATCGTCGATGCGCGGTCTGGCTTCATATCTGTTGGCAGGCATCCTGGTGGTGCTGGTGATGGATTTTTTCGCGCCGCCGGTGGGTCTCGGCTTCGGGGTTAGCGCAACACCCGTGGCGGAACCTCTCGCAACAACGCAAGTCGTCGACCGGACCCATAAAGGCGATCGATTGAGCCTGCCGGCCTCCATCGGCGAGCAGCTGACGCCTGAGCGGCCGCCGCCGATCATGATCGGATGCGAACCGCCGTTCAGCCGGTTAGTGGCGTCGGCGCACGCCAGCGTGGCGGGCCGCTGCATTGCGGATATGGCGCGTTCACTGGCGGGATAAAGAACAGCGCGGTCAGGCGTGTGGGGAACCTTTCGCGGCGCCTCACGTTGTTGGATAATCTCAATCACAATAGGAGTTTGACATGCACAAGCGTCTCAGCGCTCTTGCCGCTCTGGCGGCTGTCGCGGCGGTGGCGTTGCCGACAGCGTCCATGGCCCAGGGCCCGGAGCGGACGAAGGCCGGCAGCTTGACCTGCGATATTTCGGCCGGCATCGGCCTGATCATCACGTCGAAAAAGGAAGTGGCCTGCATGTTCACGCCGTCCCAGCCGGGCCCGCTTGAGGTCTATACCGGCTCGATCACCAAATTCGGCCTTGACGTCGGCGCGACCACCGGCGGCGAGATGGTGTGGGCGGTCTATGCGCCGACTACTCGCCGGTTCGGTGCGCTGGCCGGCCACTATGGCGGCGCCAGCGCGGAAGCGACGGTCGGCGCCGGTCTCGGCGCCAACGTCCTGATCGGCGGCTCGAGCCACACCGTGACGTTGCAGCCGGTATCGATCCAGGGGCAGGCCGGCCTCAACGTGGCGGCCGGTGTCGCCGGACTTGATCTGCGGCCGGCGCGATAAAGTTTTGTAGCGTTGTGTGAGATTGTACGGCCGCCCTCATTGTGAGGGCGGCCGGTTTTATTTTCGCCGCGCGCTCAGCCGAAGGTGAAGGCGTCATGATAGGCGCCCTGCACCTGGCCGCCCGGCACCGGCCCGCCGCCCGGCACATGCACCATGTTGCCGATCACCGCGCAGGTCGCGCCATGCAGGCCGTGGCGCGGGATCGCCATCGGCGTGAGCTGCTCCCAACTGTCGGTCTTGGGATCGTAGGCCTCGTTGGTGCCGAACACCTTGCCGGTGGCTTCGCCGCCGAACACCACGATCTTTCCGCCGATATAGACGCAAGAAGGACCGCTGCGCGCGGTCGGCAACGGCGCGCGGAAGGTCCAGCCGTCGGTCTTGCGGATCGTAGACGGCATTCAGGCTGGTGTTGAAATCGTAAGAATCCATGCGGCCGGCGATGGCGTGGATTTTTCCATCGACCACGGCGACGCCCATATGGTCGCGCTGGCCGACGAAGGGCTGCGTGCCGGTCGAGCCGCGCATGCTTGCGCGGTCGGAATATTTGTTGGTCTCCGGATCATAGACCTCGTGCCATTCGACCGAACGCACGTCGCGGCCGCCGAGCAGATGGATCTTGCCGTCGAGCACGATCGCCGAGATCGCGCCGCGCGGGCGCGAAATCGGAGCGATCGGCGCCCACTGGTCCGTATTGTCGTCGTAAACGAAGCACTTGGAATGCGGGCAGCGGTTCTGCTCGACGAAGCCGCCGAAGGTGTAGATTTTCGTACCGATCGACACACCCGCCACGTGATTGCACGGGTGCGGGAAGGGCGCTTTCAGCGACCAGGATTTGCTCGCCGGGTCGTAGACCTGATGGAAATTCTGGTCGACGCGGTGCTTGGCATAGCCGGCGATCGAATGAATTTTGCCCTGGCACTCGATCACGGCGTGTTCGCCGGTCGGGATCGGCATGCGCGGTTGCTCGACCCATTTGCCCGGATTGGCGGCCTTGGGCGCGACCGAGGTCATGTAGCGCTGCTTCTCGACGGTCTTGGGGATGTCGGTGACGGTCTTGTCGTTGAGACCGAGAAAGAGCGGGAGGTCTTCTGCCATGGTTAAACCCTCAACCTTGATAGCTCGGGACGGCGTCCCGCAATAATTGCTTGGTGAGCTCGACGCCTTCGCGCGCGACGTCGTAGGGCGAGAGCGCCCATTGCTCGGGGTTGGGCGCCTCGTAGCTCAGATAGCCGGTGTAGCCCTTTTCCGCCAATAGGCCGAGCATCTCGCGCCATTTGACGACGCCCTTGCCTGGGGGCAGCCGATCGGTCGGCCGCCGCACGCCGGTCACCGGATTGGGTGACAGATCGCTGTACTGGAAACAATAAATCTTGTCGGCCGGCACGCTCTCGAAGCCGCGGCCGCCGGCACCGCTGCGGGTGAAGTGATAGGCGTCGATCAGGTAGCCGCAGTTCGGCTTGTTGGCGCCTTCGATCAGCTCGGTCAGCACGCCCAGGCTGTTGAGCACGTCGTGCTGCGAATTGAATTCGATCGCCAGCTTCAATTTGTATTCGGCGGCGATGTCGCCGGCCTCGCGCAGATATTTGATGGCGTTCCGGATCGGGCCCTGCACCTGGCCGGGCGCGCTCATCAGCGTGTCGCAGCCGAGCGCGACCGCGTTCTCGCAACTCTCGCGGAACACCTTGAACAGCCGCTTGCTCTCCTCGCCGGTGGCGAACAGCCAGCCATATTCGACGCCGAGCACGCCGACCGGAATGCCGCCCTTGCGGATCAGGTCGAGCACCTGGTCGTTCGTCATGCCGGCATCGAAGCAGCGCTTGAAATCGGTGCGGCGCAGTTCGACCGCGTCGAAGCCGCTCTGCTTGGCCGCATCGAGCGCGGTGGCGAGCGGCGTGGTGTCGATCGTCCACATATGCAGGGCGAGCCGCCCGAACTTTTCCGTCATGATCGCTCAGTGTCCTTCATATTGCAGGATGTAAAGGCCCGCATTGGTGTCGGTGAGATACATCAATCCGTCCTTGTCGACATAGACGTCGCAGGACTGGATCACCTTGGCCGGGTTCGGCCGCTGATCGACGATGCGTTCCGGCGCCGGCGGCACGAAATAGCCGATTTCTTTCGGCTCGAAAGCATTGCGAACGTCGTACACGCGTAAGCCGGCATTGTGGTAGGTGGCGAAAATCAGGTCCTCCGTCTGCAGCGATCCCGGCCGGTTCTCATGCAGGTTATGTGGCCCGAACTTCGCGCCTTTCTTGCAGAAATCTTCTTCCGCCGGCGTCGGCAGCGTGGCGATCGACACCGGGTTTGCCGGCTCGCGCACATCGATCACCCAGGTGTAGGCGATCCCATTGGCGCAATTGGCCGAGGTCGCCTCGTCGGCGAGTACGAGCAGCTTGCGGTTGGCCAGCGGCAGCGGTGTGTGCGCGCCGCCGCCGAAGGGCGGCGAGAAATTGCGGTGGCTGATCAGTTTTGGGTTCGGCGGATCGCTCATATCATGAATGGTGAAGCCGCCGTCGCGCCACGCGGCGAAGCCAAGGTTTCCGGCGCTGATGAGGTGATGCAGCGCGGTGCGCTTGCCGAACGAGGCGGGCCTGGTCTCGCCGCCGGCGCGATTCATGCCGGGCAGCCACCAGCGCCCGGCCAGCTTCGGCTTGGTCGGATCCGATACGTCGATGATCGCCAGGACGTGATCGATGAAGCCTTCGAAATGCACCGAGACATAGGCGTAACGCCCGCCGACCCACCAGATGCGATGGGCGCCGAAACCGGGCAGATCGAGGAACGCAATCTCGCGCGGGGTTGCCGGCTGCGACACGTCGAAAATGCGCAAGCCCGCCGCGAACGGCTGTTCGGTCTGCACCGAATCGATCAGCGACTTGGCGTAATAGTCCTGGTTGCTGGCGTATTGCTGCATCGCCCAGATGTTCGGGCCGTTGACGGCGAGCAGGATGTCGCCGTGGATCTGCAAATGGTGCGAGCGGGTGTTCTTCGGCGCCGCCACGAAGGCCACCGTCTTCGGGTGGAGCGGATCGCGCACGTCCACGACGGAATAACCGTCGCTGAACATGTGGCCGATAAAGGCGTGCCCCTTGTACAGGATGACCTGCACGCCGTCCGGCCGTTCGCCCTGATCGCAACGCGACACGTACCGGATATTCTTGGCGCTGGCGCCGGGAGGGAGAGGGATCATGCGGGCGAGACTATCAAATTGCCGGTCGAATGTGGCGGGGCCCGGCCCGGCATCATGCCGAACCGGGCCCCGCAGTTTTGTCGAACGCCGATCAGCCCGTCGGTGCGGCAATCTCGTCGAGACCCTTCTGACGCAATTCCGGACCCAACTGAGTGACCGCCGCCGCGGCGACCACAAGCAGGATCGCGAGGCAGACGAACACCGTCGTCAAGCCATAGCCGCTCTGCACCCACAGAATCGTCGGCATAATGAAGGCCGTCGCCAATCGGCCAACGCCCGCCGCCCAGCCAAATCCCGACGTCCGCGCGTTGGTCGGGAACACTTCCGACGCGAAGATCTGCATCGAATTGCCCGCTACCTGGACAAAGAAGATCATGATGAAGCCGGCAATCATGAGCTGGACGCCGGTTACGGCATTGCTGAATACCATCGCCATAATGCCCGCACATATGAATGCGCACACTGACGTGATCTTGCGGCCGAATTTATCGAGCGCGTACATCATGAAGATGCTGGCGCACGGCACCGCGAAATTCATCGCGAGGGTATATTGCAGCGACTTGGTAATGCTGAAACCCTTTGCATTCATGATGTTCGGCAGCCAGGCGCCGAGCCCGATCGCCACGCCAAAGAACGCCGTGAAGCAGATCATTCCGGCGATCACGCGGACCGGAAACTGACTGAAGACAACGGCGAACGGATCGCTCTTGGTGTTGCTGGCGGCGTCGGTGGTGAGCTTCTCCTTCGGTCCCGCGATGCCGAGGCGCGTGAGCACGGCGAGGGCCTCATCGCCGCGGCCATGGGTCGCCAGATAGCGCGGCGATTCCGGCAGCGCGAAGCGGAGCACCCAAACGATTAACGCACCGATGCCGATCGCGAACCAGATGCCGCGCCACACATGCTCCGGTGTGTCGAGGTAGCCGCTGAAAAGAAGCACGAGCGCCGTTCCGATCGGCCACACGCAGGCGCCGCCGATGAAGTGAACGATGGCCAGGATACGGCCGCGAATGGCCTTGGGCGAATATTCGCCGGCATAGACGAAGCACAGCGGCTGCTCGGCGCCGAGGCCAACGCCTGCGATGAAGCGGCAGGCGATCAGCAACGTGACGCTCGGGGCCAGCGCGCCGAGAATGGTGAATATGCCGAACAGCAGCAGATTGAACTGATAGATAAACCTGCGGCCGAAGCGGTCGCTGAATTGACCTTGGCCGGCGGTGCCGACGAACAAGCCGAAGATCGTGGCGCTACCGATGGCCGCGACTTCAGGTCCGGTCGCGAATTTGGATTGTAGTAAGTACGGTACGAGCGAGCCGAATATGGTGAAATCGATGACATCGAAGAAATATCCCGCGGCGATGAGCGCGACGATTTTTCGATGGAGCGGCGAGATCTTTGCTTCGTCCAGAGCGGAACCGACAAATCCCTCAATGGTTTGAGCCACGGCGTAGTCCCCCTATCCCGTTTATAATTTGTGCTTATGAGGCACCCTACAAGAATGATCCACAATCGGATCGCTGCCTAGCCCATTTCCGAGGGGCGCCGCGCAATCGTGGTTGGTAAGTCCAAGTCCTTTCGATTGGCGAAAATGGAATCGGCGAGGCCGGCGCCGCGCGCTTCTTGCGCGCAAATGCAACTTGCCGACCGACCGCGCATGAGCGCCGCTCGTTACTATAATATTCTACCTTAATTACCTTTGTTTCGAGTAATAACGACACTATTGTACCGCAAATACATCGCAATACAGTATCCGCACAGATGTTTTTAACTTCCGTATGCCGTTTCCGCCATTAGCCTGCGTGACTTGACCTGGTAAGATGCAAATTCACGGATTGATGCCGCCCTAAATGAAAGGAAGGCCGGTATCTAAAATTGGGTCCAATGTTTGGAGGGCCATAAATGCGAGCAACATACTTTCCTTCCAGCCCTGTGGCCCAAGGCTAGGCACTTCGACGGCTATCTTTTCAAGATGGTCCGTGAAGTCATTAAATCCCGCGAACACCGCACGCTTGGCAATACGGGTTCCTGCCTTGACGACTACATCGCCATGCGGTCCGCGCACTGTGATCGTCCTGCGGCAATGCCAGTTGCCGTCCACATCGGGCTCAAACGCCCCCAACGCCCGCTTTATCATGATCGCCCCCATCCCCACGATGGAAGATAGCATTACGCGAATATTAGGCCACTGGTAATTTCAAAAATGGCCACGAAGGGTTAAAACCGGCCAGTACCTCAGGACTTATCGCCTATCCTTGGCCGCTTTCTTTGCCGCATACGGTTCTTGCCGCCGTACTTCACCCGCGACGTCCCGACACGGCCCGCAACGCAGACCACGATTAATCAAGCAACCACAACCGATGCAGACCTTGGTACTCGGCTTGGCACTGCGATTGGGAGATGCGTGGTTGTAGGTCATCTAGTGCTCAGAATTTTGCTGACATGCCTGGCGAAAGTATCAGCCCAGTTCCAAAAATCAAAAGGGACCGGGTAATTCAACCTCGATGATATCGACAGGCACAATGCCTGCATAACGACGAATGATCGGCTTGCGGGTACTGCTATACTTGGTGATGGTTTCTGTGCCGCCTTTGGGTGTTATGCGTGTGCCAGTCCCGCAATGCCGAAGGCTATATCCAAACTCCATGAGCTTCGCTGGCAACGCCAAATCTCGGGGCACCTCGACGCGCAAATGTTTTGTTCCCGGCAAGCCAGTCACCCAGCCACCATTCGACGTAATGTATGCGGTGAGGGCTTCCCATAATTTACGGCGCTGCTCGAAATCCGTCGAAGCCGATCTTATGGGCGCGGGATTAGCCCACTTGCTGGGCGTTTTTGGTTTTGCTTTCGGATCATTTGCCATTGCAGGCTCAGTGCAGGGTTAGCTCAGGAGACGGTATTGTATCGGCCCAAACGAGTACTTTGACAGGGCTGAAGTCGACGTCAAAGCCATTGCCGCAGTGCACAGCCAATGTCGTTGTTGGGTCATTTGCTGCCGAGCCATCGCGGGTCAAAATCAACGGATGTCCGTTGTTGTCCAATCGCGTCCTAAATGGTGCGGTGCCGCGAACGCAGTCATGTGCCGCTTGCCGAAGTATAGGCATGTTGGTTTTAGTATAAGAGCTGGTCACTTGGTTCAATTAGCGATGGCCCAACATTAGAAGGGGCCAGAATGGGAGGGAAGACATGAAGCGCGAGAATTGGCTTCTAACATTAGGGCTAGCCGTGGCTTTCGGCCTGGGTGCGTCCACCTTGCATGCGGCTTCGATTGTCGACGAGTGGGCAAGCGTGAAAGCGCCACCGGCGCCAGAGGTAAAGCCGGTGACGCTCGATCCCAAGACCACGGCACTACTAGTGGTGGATATGACCAAGGTGATCTGCAGTGCCGAGCGCTACTCGCATTGCCCGCCGATGATTCCCGCAGTCGAGAAGTTCATCAGCGAGGCGCGTGCCAAGAATGTAATGGTTGTTTTTACGAGCACCAAGACCCCCGATGTACCCAAAACTCAGATTTGGCCAGAGCTCGCGCCGAATGACAACGATCCGTTCTTCCAGGGCTTGCTCGACAAGTTTATAGGCACTGACCTGGAGAAGACGTTGAAGGACAAGGGCATCAAGACAGTCATCGCGCTCGGCGTCGCCGCCCAGGGCGGGGTCATCTCGACGGCCAGCACGGCGGCGCAGCGCGGCTTTGAGGTTGTCGTACCGGTCGACGCAGTAGCGGCAAACGAAAGCTATTCTGAACAGTATACGGTATGGCACCTCAGCCACGCGCCATTCCTCGCGTTACACACGAAGCTGACCAAGTTGGATATGATCAAGTTTTAACAAGTGTAGGGTTCAGAAGGATCGGGCGAGAATGTCTGCGATGGGTGGTGGGTTCAACCGGTCACTGCAACACCGCTCGTAGTCTATCGGCAGGGGCTTCAAAGCCCAAGGTCTTGCGCGGGCGTTGATTGAGTCGCAGCGCGATTTTGTTCGAGTATGCCTGCGAGAAACGCGAGAGGTCTGTTCCTCGCGGGAAATACTGTCGTAGCAGGCCATTGGTGTTCTCGTTGCTGCCACGTTGCCAAGGGCTGCGTGGATCGCAGAAATAGACCTGCACATTGGTGGCGACGGTGAAGCGCTTGTGGTCAGCCATCTCCTTGCCTCGATCCCAGGTCAAGGAGTGGCGCAGTTGCTCAGGCAGTTTGCGCACATGTTTACCGAGCGCAGCGACTACGGTCGCCGTGTCCCTGCTCGAGACCTTGAGAAGCATCACAAAGCGAGTATGGCGTTCGACGAGCGTCGCGATGTGCGTGTTGTTTGCTCCGCAGAAAAGGTCTCCTTCCCAATGGCCCGGCACGGCGCGGTCTTCAACCTCGGCTGGTTGTTCGCGGATGGAGACCGTATCAACAATTTGCCCCAGCCCGCTCTTGGTGGTGCCGCCCTTGGCCTGGCGCATCTGCCGCGCGGTCCGCAGATGCGCCATCAACTCCTTCTTCAGCGCGCCACGCGTCTGAATAAAGAGACTGCGATAGATCGTTTCGTAAGATATCTGCATGCCGTGGTCGGCAGGAAATTGCCGCTTGAGCCAGCCGGAAATCTGCTCCGGCGACCACTGGAGCGGGAGCTTCTGCGCAACGCGCCATCGTAACGCCACATGGCGGGCCAGGCGACAGGGCTTCGGGCGCAATCCCCGCGCCCACGCATGCGTATCAGCTTCGTTTGCGCGGTAGGTGCTGCAGCCGCCGTTACGCCTTATCTCCCGACTGAGAGTTGAAGGCGATCGCCCAAGGCCCAGTGCGATCCGCCGCATCGACCAGCCAGCGGCGATGCCACGCGAGGTCTCTTCACGCTCCACACGCCTCAGCGTTCGCGGAGCCCTCCGGCGCGGCGCCGGAGCAATCCGCTCGAGAGGAGGAACAAGAGCGGGGTTTATCGGATCTTGGCCCTCAATTCGCGAACTTGGAAAATCTTCGCCACGGAATTTGCGGGCGTCGGCTCCGTTATGCCCGACGGTGTCGATGAGTTACGCGCAGAGAGTTGTCCCAGCGCCGCTCAACTTAACTATCGCTTTACCTCATTCGCAGGCCGCGGTGATCATATTTACCTGCAATTAAGCGCCACACTAAGAAAATGATAAGGACAAGGACCGGGGGCGGATATGGCGGATCAGTTGGGGCGCTTTGGTATGGCGATCGCAGTTATCGCGCTGATCGCTAGCGGCCTTTATCAGTTCAGCGGGAGCGTCAGCGTCACGACCGGAGCTCGAGGCATCATCGTTCATTCCCTGAACTAGCAGGTCCGATACCTCGCTCGCCATTGGCATACTGCGATCTGCGAAAAATGTCCGGGTCAATCGCGCCACCTCTGCGATGCCCGCGGGTTGAAAGCGGCATCAGCACAGTGAGCCGGTAATCAACTCGATGGCACCCGCCTTGTCCGCTTCTTCGGACGGTCGGCGGTGATTTCAGCGACGGCATTAGTCGGTATTGTCGCCACCTCGCTGCGCTTCCATCTAAGGCGGGCGATGCAAAAGCGCCGGTAGATTATTCTGTCCGTTCCCACGCCGCCTTGAAATCCGCCATCGCCTGCTCACGCGTTTCCGCGTAGCCTCGATCATGCGAGTACTGCGGCACCCGCGCCGTGATCGTCCAGAACCACGGATGCCCCTGTGGCGCTTGCGGGTGACGACGTAAGCGTCCCAACGCGCACATTGGAACCTCAAACTATTTTCATTGCATAGTGGCATATGTCGGCGCGGCTCTTACACCACCCGGCGAAAAACAGAACTTACGATGCGGGAGAGCGGCGGTCGCGCCTCAGTTTGATTTTCGCAATTTCTTTAGCAGCCCGGCGAGCGAGGTTCTCATAGCCCTCTGCAATTTCGAGCATCATACGCCTGGATATAGGATCAATTATCTCAGCTGAAACCTTACGCGCGTTTTCAGCGCGTTTATGCCAATGCCTAGGATCATGGAACAATTTTTTGCTCATAAAGCCGCCTCCTATTGCCGGGCTTATGCCGGGGAGGGCTCATAGCTTCACAATAGCATTTGTGCGCACGCGGTACATGCTGTTACAGCGTAATCATCCGTGTCTCGCCGAGGAAACCGATCACCTTGGCATTGTCGCCGCGCTGATCGATCAACGGCGCTGGTCGCCACCGCAAGTCTTCTCAATGGTCTCGTAAAGACTGACACCGCCGATGGTGAAAAACTTGGGTGGAATTTCGAGATTTTGCAAAGTTTTGTTTTCAGCGCTTCCAATACTGATGGTGACCGCCCCCTTTACATACCAATTCCCGTGGTCATTTTTCATGAATGCCTTACAGGGAATTGTATTTCGCGGAGGTGTTGATCCAACGCCGGTCTGTTGCGTGTCCTGTTGTTGTTTTCTCCGTTTTCCATTTCCGGACCATTGGGCATGAGCGGGCACGATCAGCAACGCAACTGCAATTGCAATTATGAAGTTGCGCATTTTTAAATTTCTCCCGGTTTATGCGGCGCTCCTAGTTGGGTCAGGAAACTAAAGACGCCTCTTTTAGTTGACCTTCAACGATTTGCGGGGCACTGCGCGTGACGCGGTTGGCACTGATGGGGTGCACCGAAGCCGAGATCGCAACCCTCACGGGGCACAGCTTGCGCGACGTGCGCTCGATCCTCGACGCGCACTATCTCAATCGCGATCAATCCCTGGCCGAGAGTGCGATCCGCAAGCTGGAAATGGGTTACGCGCGCGGCGCGGCAGTGATCAAAACTGGAACGTAGTCGTCAAAATGGCCGTCAAAACGGTCTACCGAGTCCAACCGGAAAGGGAGTGAAAGGCTATCGAAATCAAATGGCTGGGGGACCTGGATTCGAACCAAGATTCTCGGAGTCAGAGTCCGATGTTCTACCGTTGAACTATCCCCCAGCAGGGCCGGGCGCTTGGCGGTCGAAACAACCCGCCGCCTCTGTGCCGGAGGCCCCTGACATGGGGCAATTCGGCCGATTTGACAAGCCCGATCCCACGCTCCGGCGGCAGGGGCGTATCAGACCGCCCGGCGCGGCCGCGCCACCACCGTGACGATGGCGATCAGGCTGAAAGCCGCCACCAGCAGGAACACCGGTTTCGGGCTGCCATGGTCCATGATGGCGCCGAAAATCAGCGGCGAAATGATGCCGCCGATATTGAAACCGGTAGTGACGAAGCCGAACACCTTGCCGAACGAGCCGGGCGGGGTGACCTCGCGCACGATCATGTCGCGCGAGGGCATGATGACGCCCGAGCAGAAGCCGGCCGCCGACATCGCCGCGATCAGCGCCAGCGAGCCGACATCGATCTCTGCGACCAGCGTGATGAACAGCGCGATCCCGGCGAGGCCTAGGGCGGCCACCAATCCGTGGCGGGTGGTGCGGCCGACCAGCACGCCGCCGATCAGCACGCCGATCGCCGACAGCAGCAGATTGCCGGTCAGCGCCGCGTTGGCGGTGGTCACCGGTGTTCCGTAGAGAGCGCCGAACGCGACAACCGAGTAATTGTACATGCCGCCGCTCATCATTGCGAGCAGCACGAAGAAAACTAGGTTGAGCAGGATCGCCGGCGAGAGCAAAAGCCGCCAGCCGACCGCGGTCGCGGTATCCGCGGCACGCGGGGCGGCGGCCGTCTTAATCTCCGCGTTATCGCGCACTGCCAGCAGTAGTGCTGCCACCGCGAAGCCGAGTAGGCCGGCGCCGACAAAAGCGCCGCGCCAGCCCCACAGGCTTTGCATCATCAACAGGCTCGCCGGCGCCACGGCTGATCCTAGCATGCCGGCGAAGGTGTGCACCGAGAAGGCTTGGCCGATGCTGTTGGACGGAACGTGGTGCGATAGAATCGCATAATCGGCCGGGTGGTAGACCGTGTTGCCAACGCCGGCGAGCGCGAACATCGCCACCATCGCCCAGAACGAGTGGGTCAGCCCGGCGACCGTGAAGGCGGTGGCGCCGATCACCAGCCCGCCGACTAGCAAGATGCGCGCGCCCAGCCAATCGACCAGGAACCCGGCCGGCGTTTGCAGCGCGGCCGACACGATATTGAAGGCGGCGAAGGCAAAGCCGATCTCGGTATAACTCACGCCATAGTCCGCGCGCACGAACGGCAGTAGCGGCGCTAGCAACAGGATGTAGTAATGCGAAACGAAATGCGCCGCGCTCACCACGCCGACAATGCGCGTGTGCGGCGCGCGGCTCACGGCCAGGAGTTCGGTTGCTTAACTCATCGTGTGCGGGTTCCAGGCCGGGGCTGGACTATGGGCCGCCTCGTTGCGCCAATCCAGTGCGTTTCCACTGGGTTGGCCATGTGCGGCGGGCAGGGCGGTGCGCGTCGGAATTCTTCGCAGTGCGGCATTAAAATCCGATAAATACAAGCGGCTGTGAAGTGAAGCAGCCCCGCCGGTGTTAGACTAAAACGATCGAGAAAAGTGCGGCGGGTGCGACCTTCTGGGCGCCGGGCTCTCGCCGCGCGCGAATTAGGCGCTGCGGGAAACGCCATGATCTCCATCACCGTCAACGGAAAGTTGCATCGGCTCGCTGTCGAGCCCGAGCTCGTCAGGCGACCGCGAATGACGTGATGGCACGGGTGTAGCCGAAGCGGCCGAAATCGCACTCGTAGGCGCGATAGACGCGCGCGGCGAGCGCGTCGGTGTAATAATCCGGCCAGGGTCGGTGACACGATGCGTTGTGAGTGGTGCCGACGGCCCGCTGAGTCCGCGGATCGGTGCCGACATGATCGAGCACGCGGGTGAAATCCTCACGGAACGATTCCACCTTGCCGACGAAGTCGAGTTTGATGCCGGGCATATTCAGCAGGTCATCCTGCGCTAGCCAATGGGCATTGACGCGGCGGTGGCTGGAGGCGACCGCAAACTCCACGAATTGCGCGAACGACAGCGTGTGATCCGACCCTTGCGGCAGCGCCCCGTCAATCGCGGCGCGGTGAGCCAAATAAAGATCAACGAACGAATCCCCGGGGACCAGAGGTTTGTTCTGGTACTTGTCGGCCCAGGCCGACACCAGCCGCGCGTAAGGGTTACGCACAAACGCAAAGCGCAGAGTTGCCGTGCTATTGGCGAGCCGGTGGAAAGCGGATAGCCCGACTTGCGTCGGCGACTTGAGCCCCGAAAAACGGCGGGTGTGGATCTTGTCCGGCGCGGGCGCCACGCCTGTCTCCATGGCGCTCAAAGCGGATTTGATCGTGGTCGATGCGCATTTTGGAACGCTGATATAATAGATGAGCCTGTGCCGCGGCAGGGCGTCGATATGGGCGTCCGGATTAAAGCCGTCGCTCATGGCCTGGAAAAACGCCAGCGCCGGCGGGTCGAACCAACGGTCACGTAAATTCACGAGGCGCGAGGACGCGCGTCCGGCAAGATATTGGCAGGAACGGCCGAGGCCGGATGGTGACTTCGAACAAAATGCGGCCCGATCACGGTTGAGTCGCCCCGTGCGCTTATACTTAATCCTATCGAACTATGAGAATAAACGCGGAATAAAATTCCTGCTAAATTATTTTAAGAAAATTTCGCAGGGATTTAGGACCGGCCGCGCTGGGCCTCTTGCATGGCCTGCCAGATACGGGCCGGCGTCATCGGCATTTCCAAATGCCGGATGCCGTACTCCGCCAGCGCGTCGATCACCGCATTGGCGACGGCCGGAAGCCCGCCAGAGGTGCCAGCCTCGCCGCAGCCCTTGGCGCCGATCGGATTGCTCTTGGTGGGGACAGGCCGATTGGCGACGTCGATCATTGGCGCATCGTGCGCGTGCGGCATGGCGTAATCCATGAACGAGCCGGTGACCAACTGACCATCGGAATCGTAGACCGCGCCCTCGAGCAGCACCTGGCCGAGCCCCTGCACCACGCCGCCCTGGATCTGGCCCTTGACCAGCATCGGATTAATGACGGTTCCGAAATCGTTGACCGCCGTATATTTCACCGTGCGCGTCAGGCCAGTGTCCGGATCGATCTCCACCTCGGCGACATGAACGCCGTTCGGGTACGTACCGGAGATTTGCTCCGTGACATGTGTGACGTCGAGCGACGCGGGGACGCCCTCGGGCAACGTCAGGCCGCCGCGCAAGCACTCGGCCAGCGCCATGATGTCGATCGTGTGGTCGGTGCCGGCAACGATGAAGCGCCCGTTTTTGAATTCGATGTCGCCGGCGGAGGCTTCGAGCACATGCGCCGCGATCTGCTTGCCGTTCTCGATCACCTTATCGGACGCTTGCGCGATCGCTGTGCCGCTCAGCATGGCTGAGCGCGAGCCGCCGGTGCCGCCGCCGGTGACGAGCTGATCGCTGTCACTTTGCACCAGGCGGATGCGGTCGAAGGGAATTCCGAGTTTTTCAACGAGTACCTGTGCGAACGCGGACGCATGTCCTTGCCCGTAATCGAGCGTGCCGGTCACGATCGTGACCGTGCCGTCGGCATTGAAGCGGATGGCGGCCTGTTCGGCGGTCATCGCCGCAGTGGTCTCGACATAGCAGGCCAGCCCAAGGCCGCGCAGTTTGCCGGCATGCTTGCTCGCGCGCTTGCGCTGTTTGAAGCCTTTGACGTCGGCGCGCACGAGCGCATCCTTGAACAGGCCCGGAAAATCGCCGCAATCATACGTGATGCCCGAGGCCGCCTTGAACGGCATCTCGCGCGCTTTGATAAAATTGCGCCGCCGCAGTTCGAAGCGGTCGATGCCGAGTTCGGCGGCGGCATAGTCCATCGTGCGTTCCATGCTGAACGCACCTTCGGGCCGACCGGCACCGCGATAGGCCGACACCAGCGTCGTGTTGGTGAACACGCACTGGGTCGCCACTTCGAGCAGCGGCGCGCGGTACATGCTGATGATGTTCTTTGTCACATTGACGGTCGGCAGCAGCGGCCCGAAGGCCGCGCAATAGCCGCCCAGATTGCCGTAGCCGGTGAGCCGCACCGCCTGGATCAACCCGTTCTGGTCGAATGCCACTTCGATCGTCATGTCGTAATCGCGGCCATGGTGGTCAGACACGAAGCTGCCGGAACGCTCATCGGTCCATTTCACCGGCCGACCCAGCGCGCGTGCACCATGCAGGATGCAGACATATTCCGGATACGAGGCCGCTTTCATCCCGAACGAGCCGCCGACATTGCCGGTGAGCACGCGAACTTTGGCGGCGGGCGCGCCGAGAATGTCCGCCATCATGTTCTTGAGCCCGAAGACGCCCTGACTGCATGCGTGCAGCGTCCACTTCTCGTCTTTGCGATCGAACTCGCCGATAGCCGAGCGCGGTTCGATCGAATTCACCACCAGGCGCTGATTGATCAGCGGCAATGTCACCACATGTGCCGCCTTGGCAAAGGCCTCGGCGACTTTGTCCTTGTCGCCATAGTGATAGTCGAGCGCGATATTGCGTGGCACGTCATCCCAGAGCCGCGGTGCGCCGGGCTTTGCTGCTTCGCGCGCGCTGATGACCGCCGGCAGCGGTTCGATATCGAGAGCGACCGCTTCGGCGGTGTCCTTCGCCTGAGCTACGGTTTCCGCGATCACGCAGGCGACCGGATCGCCGACGTATCGCACCTTGTCGCCCGCCAGCGCCGGCCGCGGCGTATAGCGGATCGGCGAGCCGTCGCGGCTCTTGAGCGGCAGATTGCATTTGAGCCCGCCATAGCCGGCGAGATCGGCCGCGGTATAGACCGCGAGCACGCCCCTCATGGCCTTGGCGGCTGTGGTGTCAATGCCGCGGATGGCGCCGTGGGCAACGCTGCTGCGCACCATCACGGCATAGGCTTGGCCCGGCCGGTTGACGTCGTCGGTGTAGCTGCCTTCGCCGCGCACCAGCTTCGGATCCTCGCTGCGCAGCACGGGCTGGCCGATGCCGAATTTGGTCAACGAAAGCGCGTTTTCGGCGGTTTGGTCATCCATGCCGGAGCTTTTGCGGGTCGCTGGCGGGGAAAGCACCAAATAAAGCAAGCCCGCTGGTTCTACAAGAATACCTTTCGGGCAGGAGGGTTGCATGGGCTACCGGCGCTGTTAGACTTTTCGTGATCGTGGGAACATTTGCTGTGCCCGAGAGCGCTGGGAGGCGGCCCGGGCGCGGCAGGAAGGCTTAAAGATATGAGCGGCGAGGCCGGGGATGCCCCGGGCCTCGACCCCGCTTTGAATCGGGCCCCGCCAGGGCGGTCCCGATGGGGTCGGCGGTCGCCTGGACGGTTCGACGGCGGCTTGGGCAGCGATCGCGGCGGCCCGAGTTACGCCGCGCTCGATCTCGGCACCAACAATTGCCGCCTGCTGGTGGCGCGTCCGGCCGGCGATAGCTTTCGCGTCGTCGATGCATTTTCCCGCATCATCCGCCTCGGCGAAGGCGTCTCCAGTTCGCGCCGCATCAGCGAGGCGGCGATCGAGCGCGCCATCGCCGCACTCACGATCTGTCGCAACAAGATGAAGAACAAGGGCGTCACCCGCGCGCGTCTGATCGCGACCGAAGCCTGCCGCTCGGCCGAAAACGGCGAGGACTTCCGCGCGCGCGTCGCGCAGGATGTCGGCCTCGACCTGGAGGTGATCGATCGCGAGACCGAGGCGCGGCTGGCCGCCACTGGCTGCACCACGCTGATCGATCCCAACGCCGCCGGCGCGATATTATTCGATATCGGCGGCGGCTCCTCGGAGCTGGTGCGGCTGAGCCGCCCGCAGAAGAGCCGCGGCGGACCGCCGCTGCCGCAGATCCGCGGCTGGATCTCGTTGCCGCACGGCGTGGTGACGTTGGCCGAGCGCCACGGCGGCATCGCCGTCTCGCCGGAGACCTACGACGCAATGGTGGCGGAGGTGGCGGCGATGATCGTGCCGTTCGCGCGCGAGCACGGCGGCGATGGCTTGCACGGCGCCCACATGCTCGGCACTTCCGGCACGGTGACGACGATTGCCGGCGTTCACCTCAATCTCAAGCGTTACGACCGCAACCGTGTGGACGGCTGCTGGATGAGCACGCAGCAAATCACCGCGGTGATCGACCGGCTGCTGGCGATGAGCTACCAGGAACGCGTCGCCAGCCCCTGCATCGGCCCCGAGCGTGCCGATCTGGTGCTCGCCGGCTGCGCCATCCTGGAAGCGATCCGCCGCGCCTTCCCCTGTCCGCAGCTGCGGGTCGCCGACCGCGGCCTGCGCGAAGGCATGCTGGTGCAGATGATGCGCGAAGACGGCGTGTGGGACGGCGGCAATCAGGCGGCGCTATCGTGACGACACGCAAAGGCGGCGCTCCGCGCGCATTGAAGGTCCGCGTCAGAAGCGGCAAGAACCGCAAGCTGTCGTCCAAGCTGTGGCTGGAGCGCCAGCTCAACGATCCTTACGTCGCGCGCGCCAAGCGCGAAGGCTTTCGCTCGCGTGCCGCCTTCAAGCTGATCGAGATCGACGACAAGGCGCATATTCTCAAGAAGGGCACGCGTGTGATCGATCTCGGCGCTGCCCCCGGCGGCTGGAGCCAAGTGGCGGTCAAGCGCGTCGGCGCGCAAGGGCGCGTCGTCGCGATCGATGTGTTGCCGATGGACGCGATTGCCGGCATCGATTTCGCGCAGCTCGATTTTCTCGACCCGTCCACGCCGGACAAACTGAAAACGATGCTCGGCCGACCGGCCGACCTGGTGCTGTCCGACATGGCAGCGAACGCCACCGGCCATGCCAAGACCGATCACCTGAAGATCATGGCCTTGGTCGAAACGGCGGCCGACTTTGCCCGTGAAGTATTGGCGCCGGGCGGCGCTTTCCTTGCCAAGGTGCTGCAGGGCGGCACCGAAGCCGCGCTGCTCGCCACGCTCAAGCGCGACTTTGCGATCGTAAAACACGTGAAGCCTGCGGCGAGCCGTTCCGACTCGGCCGAACTGTATCTATTGGCGACGGGCTATCGCCGGTCGTCTTGATGCCAGGAGCCTTCGGGCCAGACGTCGGTGAAGAGCAGGCCGCGGCGCGGCGCCTCGTGGCTGGGGCGCATTTCCTCCTCGTAATAGGCGCGGCGGCGCGCCGCCTCGACGCGGGAGTAGTAGCGGCGGTGCTCGGCCTCGCGTAGCGCCTGCCGGCTGCGGTCGCGTTCGCGGGCTGCGTGTGCCGTCTTCCCATGCGGGGCGACGGCGATTTCGCCGGTTTTGCGCTCGGGTGGATTGTCCAGGTGCTGCTTGCGCTCCTGCGGTGCCACCGCGGCCTGTTTGATCTCTGGCGCCGGCGGCGCCGCGGCCTCGACCGGAACGGTGGCGGTCTTGTTCGGCTGTATTGCGGCCTGAAGGCCGGCGGCAACGGAACCGCCGGCCGCCGGCGGGGCGGCCGCCTTAGCGGCGGCTTCGGCCTCCAGCTTCTTCTGGTCAGCCAGCTTCTGGTCTTCCTGCTGCTTCTTCAGCGCCGCTAATTTTTGTTTTTCCTGCTGTTTTTTCAGCTCGGCTAGCTTCTGCTCATCTTGTTTCCTTTTCTGTTCAGCGAGCTTCAGCTCTTGTTGCCTTTTCTGCTCGGCCAGTTGCATGGCCTCACGCTTGGCGAGTTCGATCGCTTCCTGCTGTTGCTTCTTCTGCTCGGCCAGTTGCATGGCCTGCTGCCTAGCGATCTCGGCCGCTTCCTGCTGCTTCTTCTTTTCTTCGGCCAATTTCTGTTCCTGCTGTTTCTTCCGCTCCTCGGCCAGCCGGAGCTCTTCCTGCTTTTTCTGCTCGGCCGCCATTTTCAATTCCTGCTGCTTCTTCTGCTGCTCGGCGAGCTGCAATTCTTGCTGCTGGCGTGCCTCGGCGGTGGCATGCGCCAGCGCTTCGTGTGCCGCCGTTGCGCTGGCGTCGCGCTCGATCGCTTTGTTGTAGTCGTCGATCGCCTTGGCGCGCTGACCCTGCTGTTCGTATGCGAAGCCGCGCTGGAAATAAGCTTGCGCGTTCTTGGGGTCGATCTGGATGACGCGGTCGAGATCCTCGATCGCCTTGGCATAGCTGCTGGCGCGGATCAGCATCGCGGCGCGAGCGCCGAGCGCGGTGACGTTTTTGGGCTCGCGCGTCAGTGCGGCATCGTAGTCGGCCATGGCGGCCGCCGTCTCGCCGCGGGTCTGTTTGATCTGCGCACGATCGATGAGGCTGGTGACGTCATCCGGCGCGCGCGACAGCGCAGCGTTCAGGTCCGCCAGCGCCAGGTCGGTGTCGCCGTTGGCGATGTAGACCGCCGCACGCGCGCGATAGGGGCCGACGCCGATGGGCCCAAGCGTGATGGCGCGGCTAAGGTCGGAGAGTGCGCGCTCGTTGTCGGACTTCGCGAGATAAACCTGGCCGCGTTCACCATAGGCCAGGGCGCTCTTGGGGTCGCGCTTGATCGCCTGGTCGAGATCGGCCAGCGCGCGGTCATATTGCTTCTTGCGGTTGAAGGCCGCCCCGCGCAGCGCCAAGCCGGTCGCGTTGGCGGCATCGGCCTTGAGCACGGCTTCGGCATCGTGCAGCGCGGCGTCGACGTCGCCGTCTTGCAGCTTCAGCGTGCCGCGCAATTCCAGGAAGCCGGCTTGCGGCGAGAGCTTGATCGCGTGATTGACGTCGGCCAAGGCGCGTTTGCGGTCGCCTTTCTGATCATAAGCATGCGCCCGCAAGGCATAAGTCGCGGCGCGCGTCTGATCGGCGGCGATGGCGCGGTCATAGACCGCGATGGCCTTGTCAAGATCGTCCTTCATCGTCCAGATCGCGGCTTGCGCGGTATAGGCGCCGATGTTCTTCGGATCGAGCCGCGCCGCTTCCGCGTAATCGGCAAGCGCCCCGTCGAAGTCGCCGCTATCCTGTTTAGCGCGCGCGCGCTGCATGTAATTCGGCGCGCTCTGTTCCAGCTTCAAGGCATGGTCGAAATCGGCAAGCGCCTGGGCGTAGTCGTGCTGG
This sequence comes from uncultured Alphaproteobacteria bacterium, assembly GCA_963739075.1. Classification (GTDB taxonomy): domain Bacteria; phylum Pseudomonadota; class Alphaproteobacteria; order Rhizobiales; family Xanthobacteraceae; genus Pseudolabrys. The sequence continues at coordinate 480,987 of CAVTZC010000006.1, forward strand.
CGCAGATAGAGCTGGCCGCGGCCGGCATAGAGGCGGGCGCCGTCGCCGCCGAGGCTAATCGCCTTCTGATAATCCTCCAGTGCGCCGTCCACATAGCCGAGGTCGCGCCGCACGGTGGCCCGGTTGACGTAAGGCGACGGCGCCTTGGGATCGAGCTTGATCGCGGTGTCGTAGTCGGCGATCGCCTGGCCATAATTGCCGCGCGCATACCAGGCATTGCCGCGGTTCTGGTAGGCGGGCGCGAAATCGGGCGCGAGCGTGATCGCCTGGTTGAGGTCGGCTACGGCGTGGGCGATGTCGCCGCGGTCCAGATAAGCAAGCCCGCGCAGCTCATAGGCGACGCCTTCCTGCTTACCATGCAGGCGTCCCGACTCGAGCATGCTGGTGCAGGCCGCGATGCGCTGGTCGGCGAGGCTCTCGGTCTGGGTGGCGCACAGGCGCGCCTCGCGCGACGGCGCCTGGGCGGCTGCGCCAAACGGCAAAGCGGTGACCATCACCGCGAGCGAAGCGGCTGCGAACAGTTGCGCTGGCTGGATCGCACGCATCACACCCCTCCGCAAAAGCTCTCGGCGCACAGAAATACGAGATGCGCCAACGGCTTGTCCAAGAGTTAGGGCATAAACCATTAATTTGTAGCGAATAGGTGACCTTAGCCGAGCCGCTGGTCGGAAGTTTCGCTCGGGGCAGGGACCCGGTCCGTCATTTCTGCCCCGGCGTCGGGCGAAAGCCGCATGAAAATGAATACGGACAGGGCCGAGATCGCCGCGACCGCCAGGAACGCGGGCGGAAAATCGGTCGCCTGCAGCGGTCCGTCGCCCTTGAAGTGAACGGTGAGTTCCACCGTCAGGGCGCCTACCGCCACCCCGGTCGAAACCGCCAGCTGCTGGGCGACGCTGATCAGTGCCGTCGCCCGGCTGACCCGGTGGGGGTCCACGTCGGCATAGGCGATGGTGTTGATGCTGGTGAACTGCAGCGAGCGGAAGAAGCCGCCGACCAATAGCAACAGCACCATGATCGCGACCGGCGTGGTCTGCGTGAAGCCGGCGCAGACGGCGAGGAACGCCGAACTGATCAGCGCATTGATCACCAGGATGGTGCGGAAGCCGAACCGGCGCAGGATCGTCGCGGTTGCCCATTTCATCCCCATGGCGCCGAGTGCGGTGGCGAAGGTGACCATGCCGGATTGGAACGGTGTCATGCCGAAGCCGACCTGCAGCATCAGCGGCAGCAGGAACGGCAGCGCGCCGAGGCCGAGTCGAAAAATGAAACCGCCGGTCACGCTGGCGAAGAAGGTCGGCACCCGGAACAGCGTGAGGTCGAGCGCCGGATTGGCAGTGTGCCGCGCGTGCACCAGATAGGCGGCGATGAAGCACACGCCGCCCACGACCAGCGCCGCCACCACGGTCCAGGGCAGGAAATTGAGCCCCAGTACGGAAAACCCGAAAGCAACGCCGGCGATGCCGAGCCCGGCCAGCACCATGCCGACGATGTCGAAGCGCTCGTGATGCTCGGCGCGCAGGTCCTCGATGTAGCGGGTGGCGAGCACGATGCCGATGAGGCCGATCGGCACGTTGATGATGAAAATCCAGTGCCAGGTCGCGTAGGTGGTGATGAAGCCGCCGACCGGCGGCCCGAGCACCGGGCCGATCAGCGCCGGCGTGGTGACCCAGGCCATGGCGCCGATCAATTCGCGCCGGCTGATGCTGCGCACCAGCACCATGCGCCCGACCGGCGTCATCATTGCCCCGCCCATGCCCTGCACGATGCGGGCGATGACAAAATCGGTGAGCGAGCCCGACAGCGCGCAGCCGATCGAGCCGAGCACGAACACTGCGATGGCCGCGCGGAACACGGTTCGCGCGCCGAAGCGGTCGGCGGTCCAACCGCTGGCCGGGATGAAGATCGCGAGCGACAGCAGGTAGGAGGTGATCGCAAGCTTGAGCGCTAGCGGATTGGTGCCGATATCGGTCGCGATCGCCGGCAGCGAGGTCGCGATCACCGTCGAATCCATGTTCTCCATGAACAGGGCGACCGCGACGATCAGCGGTACGATGCGATCACGGCGCATGGGAAAATAAGCTTGGTTTTCGGCTCAAGGCCTGCGTCTTGAACAGCAAAGCGGTGGCGGAAGGAAGGCCGAATTTGCCAGGTCATAACAGCCATCCGCGAATGCGCTTCGCGGGATGGCGATGCGCTATTCACTTCGCCGGATAATGCCCTAGGAATCGGCGCCTTCCCGTGCTAACCACCGGCGCCAACCCAAAAGCGGGCCGTGACGTCGGGCGAGGGACCCCCTCGCGACAGGCATTTTATCAGCCTTCGGCAACCGGCCTCGTTCTCCTTTTCGGGTGAGACGGAGTTGGCGATGGCTGGAAAAAACAACGGAAGCCCGCGCGAAGGGCTCACTTTCGACGACGTGCTGATCAGGCCCGGCCTGTCGGAGGTGCTGCCCGCCGACGTGGATATCCGCTCGCACATCACCCGCTCGATTGCCGTCAACATCCCGATCATCGCCTCCGCCATGGACACGGTGACCGAGGTGCAGATGGCCATCGCCATGGCGCAAGCCGGCGGCATCGGCGTCATCCACCGCAATCTGGACCCAGACGTGCAGGCGGGCCAGGTCCGCCAGGTGAAGAAATTCGAATCCGGCATGGTGGTGAACCCGCTCACCATCGAGCCTGGCGCCACGCTGCAGCAGGCGCTCGACCTGATGAAGGAGAACCACATCTCGGGCGTGCCGGTGGTGGAAGGCGGCGGCAACGGTAAGGCCGGCAAGCTGGTCGGCATCCTGACCAACCGCGACGTGCGGTTTGCCACCGATCCGAAACAACGCGTCGCCGAACTGATGACCAAGGACAAGCTGGTCACCGTGCGCGAAGGCGTCAGCCAGGACGAGGCCAAGCGCCTGTTGCATCAGCACCGCATCGAGAAGCTCTTGGTGGTGGACAGCCAATACCGCTGCGTCGGCCTGATCACGGTCAAGGACATGGAAAAGGCGGTGACCAATCCGAATGCCTGCAAGGATGAGCAGGGCCGCCTGCGGGTCGCCGCCGCCACCACGGTCGGCGACAAGGGCTTCGCGCGCACCGAGGCGCTGATCGCGGCCGGCGTCGATCTGGTGGTGGTCGACACCGCGCATGGTCATTCGCGCTACGTGCTCGACGCCGTCAACCGGATCAAAAAGATGTCGAACGCGGTGCAGGTGGTGGCCGGCAATGTCGCCACCGCAGAGGGCGCCAAGGCGCTGATCGATTGCGGCGCCGACGCCATCAAGGTCGGCATCGGCCCCGGTTCGATCTGCACGACGCGCATCGTCGCCGGCGTCGGCGTGCCGCAACTCACCGCCATCATGGACGGGGTCGAGGCGGCGAAGAAATCCGGCATCCCGGTGATCGCCGACGGCGGTATCAAATATTCCGGCGATCTCGCAAAGGCGCTGGCCGCCGGCGCCGATTGCGCCATGGTCGGTTCGTTGCTCGCCGGCACCGATGAGACGCCGGGCGAGGTGTTCCTCTATCAAGGCCGCTCCTACAAGAGCTATCGCGGCATGGGTTCGGTCGGCGCCATGGCGCGCGGCTCGGCCGACCGCTATTTCCAGCAGGACATCAAGGACACGCTCAAGCTGGTGCCGGAAGGCGTCGAGGGCCAGGTCGGATACAAGGGGCCGGTCGTCAATGTGCTGCACCAGCTCGCCGGCGGCTTGCGCGCCGCCATGGGCTATGTAGGCGCACATACGCTTGACGAGTTTCACGGCAAGGCGGAATTCATGCGCATCTCGGGCGCGGGCCTGCGCGAAAGCCACGTGCACGACGTGACCATCACGCGCGAGAGCCCGAATTACCCGGGCGCAGGCTGAACGTCGAATGTCGATTCAATTCGTTCTACTGCCGCTGTTCGTCCAGGTCGCGCTGACCTTCGTGCTCCTTTTCTGGACCGCGGGGGTGCGCACCGCGGTCATTCGGTCGGGCGACGTGAAGATGAAGGATATTGCGCTCGGTCAGTCGAACTGGCCGGCGCGCCCGACGCAGATCGCGAATTGCTACAACAGCCAGTTCCAGATTCCGGTGTTGTTTTACGTGCTCACGATCTTGGCGATCGCCACGCGGCATGCCGACTTTCTATTCGTTGTGATGGCTTGGCTGTTTGTCGTCACGCGGCTCATTCACGCCTACATCCACACCGGCACAAATTATGTCCCGCATCGCTTCAATGCTTTTGCCGCCGGCGTGGTCGTGCTGCTGTTGATGTGGGCGATCTTCGCGGTGCGCCTCATCGCTGTCCTGCCATGACGCCGGGGGCGAGACTGGCGGCCGCCATCGACGTGTTCATCACGATCGAGTCCGAACGCCGCCCGGCGGCCGACGCGCTCAAGAGCTGGGGTCTGGCGCATCGCTTCGCCGGCTCGGGCGACCGCGCCGCTATCGCCGGGCTGGTCTATGACGCGCTGCGCCGGCGCGCGTCGAGCGCCTGGTTGATGGGCGCCGACACGCCGCGCGCCACCCTGCTCGGCATGCTCAGGCGCGAACGTGCCTTAGACATCGACGCCATCGCCAAACTCGCCGACGGCTCGAAGTATGGGCCCGCAGCGCTCAGCGATGACGAGCGCCAGCGCCTCGATGCAGCGAATATGTCTGGCGCGCCCGCTTATGTCGCCGGCGATTATCCGGAATGGCTCGAGCCGTATTTCACACGCGCCTTCGGCGATGTGCGCGCGGAGGAGGGCGCGGCCTTGTCGTCGCGCGCGCCGCTCGACTTGCGGGTGAACACGTTGAAGGCCGAGCGCGACAAGGCGGCTGCGATGCTGTCCGACCTCAAGCCGGAGCTTGCGCGCTGGTCGCCCTGGGGTTTGCGCATGCGGCTTTCCGCCGACGCCAAAAGCCCGGCGATCCACGCCGAGCCGGCGTTCCTCAAAGGCATGATCGAGCTGCAGGACGAAGGCTCGCAATTGGCCGCGCTGTTCTCCGGCGCCAAGCCGGGCGAGCAGGCGGTCGATCTCTGCGCCGGCGCCGGCGGCAAGACGCTGGCGCTCGCCGCCATGATGGAAAACAAGGGGCAGATCTTCGCCACCGACGACGACAAACGGCGGCTGGCTCCGATCCACGACCGCCTGAAGCGATCGGGCGCACGCAACGTGCAGGTGCGCACACCGAAGTCGGTGGGCGGTGAGATCGCCGACCTCGCCGGGCGCTGCGACCTGGTGCTGATCGACGCGCCCTGCACCGGCACCGGCGCGTGGCGCCGCAACCCGGACGCCAAATGGCGCATGCGCCCGGGCGCGCTCGAGCAGCGGCAAAAGGAGCAGACGGACATCCTCGATCGCGCCGTGCCGCTGCTGAAAACGGGCGGCCGCATCGCCTATGTCACCTGCTCGGTGCTCGACGAGGAAAATGGCGCGCAGGTGCGCGGGTTCCTCGCCCGCCATCCGGTGTTTTCCGTGCAGCCGCCTACCGAGGTAGTGAACGCGCTGGGCGAGCGCGCCTTCATGTTCAGCAAGGCGGCGCGGCTGTCGGACGAAGGGATACTGATGACGCCGCGGACGACCGAGACCGATGGGTTTTTCGTCTCGGTGATCAAGCGCGGCGACTGAGCGCGGCAACGCTGGATTAACGTTTGAATTACGCGAATTCCCCGATTGCGCCGCATTCCCGACCCAAATTCCCCGCGATGGTTTCGTGATTGAAGACCACGAGTTCCGCGAGCGAGGTTTTCATGATGTTGGTGGCTAGGCGCGATCCGTTTCATCCTGCCGCGCACGATGCCGCGTATTCTCATCAAGCCGAGGTCGCCGGGCGCAGCGCGCCCAGGCTCGCCCGCACCGTGAGTATGCTGCAGGTCGTCGGTTCGCTGTTGGCGATCCCTGTCGGCCTGGCCAGCGCCTATTCGATCTACCGCGCCAATTTCTCGGTCGATACGACCTGCCAAAGCTTGCGCGCCAACATTGTCTCAATGATCGACAAGAGCGTCGACGCCAGCACGCGACGCTTGCTGGCCCGCCGCGACGTCGAGAAGTTCGAGCAATCCTGCGGCGCGATCGATCCGGACGCGACGGCGGCGTTCAAGACTTTGTTGGCGGCGGATAAGCCGGCGGCGCCAGCTGTCCGCCGTGTCGACGGAGCGCCGGCGGAACCGGTGCGCAAGGCCGGACCGCCACCGCAGGTCATCGCCAAACTGCCGGCCGCGTGGCCGCGCCCGGCGGCGGCCGAGACCGTTCACCGCGATCCGGGCGTGTCCGACACCCAGTGGCTCGACGCGGTTCGCCAGGCCCTGCTGACACATGGCGCCGAACCACCGAGGGCCGACGCCGCTCCGGCGCCGGTTGCGCCCGCGCCAGTGCCGGCTCCGCGGCCCGCGCAGCGCGACGCTGCCGTGCCGGTTTACGCACCGGCGGTCGCCGCGCCAGCTCCGGAGCCGATTGCTCCATCGGTTGCGCCGGCGTTGCCGCCTGCCGCCTCGGTCGCATTGCCACCCGCGCCACAAGCCGACGCCGGTCATCCGGTGCCGCCGGCCACGATTCCCAATCCGGCCGACGCGGCTGCGGCCATGCCGGTCGAGCACCGTTCGCTGATTGGCCGCTGGGTCGCGCGCGTGCCGCTGCTGGGCCCGGTGTGGGAAAACAGGCGCGACTGATCCGATTATCGCGGCTGCCAGTCGGCGACCGCCGCCACATCCGTTTCGACCTGCCAGCGCCCGTTCTTGGCCGGGCGCCGTTCGGCCTGCGCCAGCCGCGCGAGGAACTCGCTGCGCGGAATGTCGCGGAAGCCCATGTCGTGGCAGGTCGGCGTCATCACTTTGCCGTCGTTGAAGGCAAAGCCCCAATGCGCGAGGTGCCAGTTGAGCACGGTGAAGCCGATCTTCGAGGTGTTCGGCTCGTGCGAGAACTGCGACTCGGTGACGAACGTGCCGCCGATCGCCAGGCCATAGCCGCCGCCGGCGAGCTCGCCTTTCTCGCTCCATACTTCGAAGGAATGCGCGATGCCGGCGTCGAACGCCTCGGCATAGGCATGCATGACCCGCGGTGTAATCCATGTGACGTGCCAGCGTCCGGCGCGGTGGCCGGCGCAGGCCTTGATCACGCGGTCGAAGTCGCGGTCGAAACTTACGGTGTAGTGTCGTTGCCGCATCTGCCGGCGCAGCCTTTTGGCGATGTGCATCTCGTTGAAGAACAGGACGGAGCGCTGCGGCGGCGACCACCATTTCAGCGGCGCCACATGCGCCAGCGGGAAGAGCCCGCGCCGGTAGCCGGCAAGGACCGTCGGCAGGGTGAAATCGTGCACGATGCCGGCGAGGCCGGGCGGGTTGGCGAACGCGCGCTCCGGATCGGGCAGGGCGTAATCGGGGGCGAGCAGCTCATGGAAACAGAGCCGGGCGAGGTTCGGCAGGCCGGAAATACGCGCCGGCATCAGCGCCCAGCCCAGGCCCAGCGTCCAGCGGGCGACCTTCTCGGCCAGGCTCTCGCGGAACATCGCGGCCCGGCGGCTGGCCGCCGGTGCCGCGGAAAGCGCCATGTGATCGGCGTGGTAGGCCAAACCAGGTCCCCAAACGTGTGGAAATGGCGAAAATCTTAGCCTTTATCTCTCACGGGCGGGCTAATGGAGGGTTATAAAACGCGCTTGGGCGCACTACAAGCTAATTCATTGAAAATAAAGGTTAATTTACACATACTCGCATGGGAACCTTATTCCAACGTCGCGCCAAATAAGGGAAATCTCGGAATGGGGGCAGCAAGAATACTAGGCCCGAGGAGTTAATTATGCCCACAACCCGGGCGGGCCACCGCCGCAAAGCGCGCCCTTGGCCTTGCCTGGGCGAATATGCGGGCGAAAAACGGCAGGGGCCGAGTGCCGCGATGGCGCGATCATCTTCGGCGACCGGGTGGCCGCCCATGCGTTCTGTGCTGGCCGCCGCGAACCCTTGGGTACGTATTTCCACTGTGAAATACGTCACAGGTAAATCATCCACGACGCGATATCTTCCTGCTGACCCATTGGAGGCTGCCCTTGCGCGTCGAGCAATATACCGATGAAGTCCTAGCCAACTGCATGACATGCGGCCCTGATGCCACACCGGGCAACTGCCAGCCTGTCGCCGCGCTCAAGGCCCACGTAGCCGAACTGGAAAAAAAGCTCGCCAAGCTCGGCTCTTTAGCAGCCGCTCAGCGGGCTGATTTGGAACGCGAGCGCGCCTTGGCAGAGAAGCTCCTGACTGAACTAGCAAAGGAGATCGCGGTATTTTGACCCCTAAAACGGAACGCCGCCCGTCCTCAAAGCCGCGGGGCGCGTTTATGCGTTCTGTGGCCCGCCAACTGAGGCGGCCTCTTTATTTTTGAGCGATCCGCAGGCGCGATGTCGCCTTTTGGCAAAAAGTGTTGCGAAATTTCGACTGAGACTATCGGTGAAAGCGTGGGATTTTCGGCGGCGCACTGCCCACAGTGCAGCGGTAAGTTGTTGGGTCGTCCGATTGGGTACTGCCGTTCAGAAAATGGTATGTAAAGTTTTCCGTCAGAATACCTGTGGTGCGGTCGATATGATAAGAGATTACACCAGTGTCATCCGCGGGTTCTGGTGTCAGATGCCAATCAATAGCTGTGGCATTGATTGTTGCTGGTTGATTGTTAACGGTCTTGTTTTTTAAATCGACGACGAAGCTTGTGCCGCATTGAAAAATTATCGTGTTCGCTCGCGCTGGGCATGAAGCAGTCAATGTTGTTGCCAGCACGCAATAGCGGGCGAACTTGATACCGTGGTTCATTATGACCCCTGCCCAATAATGCCGGGGCGGCACGCATAGAAGCAAGCGTTCGCAAGGCTTCCGGTGGTGCCTTGAAAGGTAGCCAGCTCAACCGGTCGACGCAACACTTTATCGTAGAGGGAAAAGATAGAGAGTGTAGGACGATAGGTCAGTGACCTCGTGCTGGCAGGGGGCGGCAGAGAAAATAGTGTTGTGGGATAGCTGGTTGCGAGGGGAGTTGCCGAAAACGATTGGGCGGGCGTTTGGCAAGCCGTCATAGGCATTTATTGCCAGCTGGCCCTCCGGTGTTGCGTCGACCGGTTGAGACCACCGGTCGCTTTTGGACCAAAGCAGACAAAATTTGATTTTGGCCCGTGATGGCTTGTCCGCTAATGACTGCCAGCTCAACCGATCGATGCAACACAGGCGTTAAATCTCTCTGCTGGGGTTTCGAATTGCAAGGTCTCCCGGGGGCGTTCGTTAAGCTGACGCGCCACTTTGTTCAGATGGGCTTGTGAGTGCACCGACAGGTCGCTGCCCTTCGGGAAGTACTGTCGCAGTAGACCATTGGTGTTCTCGTTCGACCCGCGCTGCCACGGACTTTGCGGATCACAAAAGTAAACGTCGATGTTGGTCGCCAACGTAAATCGTCGATGATCGGTCAGCTCCTTGCCCCGGTCCCAGGTCAGCGACTTATAGAGCTCATTGGGTAGCTTTTTTGCCTGCTTGATGAGCGCGGAGATGACCGTCTGGGTGTCTTTATTGGGCACCTTCGCCAACATCACGTAACGGGTATGACGTTCAACCAAGGTCGCGATGTAGCTGTTATTCGAGCCAGACAGTAGATCGCCTTCCCAATGGCCAGGCACCGCACGATCTTCAACCGCGGCCGGGCGCTCACGGATTGAGACAAGATCCTTGATTTGACCCCGGCCATCGCCATTACGACCCGCCTGTTTCGATCGACGGATCGTGCGCTGCGATCGAAGATGGCTAAGCAGTTCCTTCTTAAGTACCCCGCGGGCTTGAACAAATAGGCTGCGATAGATCGTCTCGTGTGACACGCGATAACTCTCATCGTCAGGATGGGCTCGCTTGAGCCAGCCGGCGACCTGCTCGGGCGCCCAATTCGATCTCAGCTTCTTGGCCACCGCTCGTCGCAACCAAGCATTGGTCGTCAACTTACAACGTTTCGGGCGCCGGGCTCGAGCCCAGGCCCGGTCATCCGCCAATGCTGCTCGGTAGCTATCATAGCCGCCATTGCGGCTAAGTTCTCGGCTCACCGTCGAGGCCGAACGGCCCAACGACCTCGCTATCGATCGTGCCGATCGATGCGCTGCAAGGCCTCTGGATATCTCCTCGCGTTCAAATAGCGTCAATGCCAACCGCGAGCGGCGCCGGGGAGCCGGGCGAATCCCGCCGTGCGGCGCCAACTGGTTATAAATAGACGAAGATGGCTTACAAAATGCTCGTCCAATCGCTTTGAGCGACTCCCCACGCTGCCAGCGATCCCATAACTCCGTCTTCTCGGCCGCCGTAAACCCTCGACGAAATCTCTGTTCCATCGTCACACTCCATCTTTTCCCTCAAAGATAAAGTGTTGCGTCGATCCATTGAGACCACCACCCAAAGCGGACATTGGCTGTGCACTGCGGCAATGGTTTTGATACCGGTTTCAGCCTCTACCGAAGGCCCTCTTTAACCGGCTAAAATGCCATTTCCAGACCTTGGGGTCGGACATGCAACGGCGCGAGTTCATCACGCTCTTAGGCGGCATGGCGGTCTGGCCGTTTGCTGTGCGTGCGCAGCAATCGATGCCGGTGGTCGGATTTGTTCACAGCTCATCACCGAATTATTTCTCGCAGATGGCTCCTGCGTTCAGCCAAGGCCTTAAAGAGGCTGGATACATTGAAGGCCAGAACTTGGTGATTGAATACCGCTGGGCCGAAGGCCAATACGACCGATTGCCGGCACTGGTGGCCGATCTGCTCGACCGCAAGGTCAACGTGATCTTCGCCGCCGGTGGCACTAATCCCGCGAAAGCGGCAAAAGCCGCGACCACCAAAATTCCTATCGTCTTCGTCAGTGCTGCCGACCCTGTGAGGACCGGTCTGGTCGCGAGCCTTAGCCGGCCAGGCGGCAATGTCACCGGCATCAGCCTTCTAGCGTCCACGCTGGATTCTAAGAAGCTTGATCTGTTGCGCCAGTTGATGCCGCAGGCCACCATGATCGGCGACCTCGTCAACCCGAATTATCCCGAGGCCAAGTCACAAGTGGCTGGATTTCAAGCCGCGGCGAATAGTCTCGGCGTGCGATCGATGGTGTTCTTCGCCCGCACGGAGGCCGACATCGACACTGCATTTGCGAATCTGGCCCTGCAGCACGTCGACGCCCTTGTCCTCGGTAACGATCCGTTCTTCGGCGCCCGGCGCGATCAGCTGGTCGCGCTCGCGGGGCGTCATTCAATTCCAGTGATCTATTTTCAAGAGGAATTCGTCACCGCTGGCGGCCTTATCAGCTACGGGCCGAGTTTCGCGGACGGCTACCGCCAGGCTGGCGTCTATATCGGCAAAATTCTCAAGGGCGAAAAGCCGGCCGACCTTCCGATCATGCAACCGACCAAATTTGAGATGTTTATCAACCTCAAAACAGCGAAGGCGCTCGGCCTTAACGTGCCGCCGACGCTGATAGCCATCGCTGACAAGGTGATCGAATAGAGCCACTGTTTGCTGCGGTGCATGAGTCCGGTTTTGGCGGTGGTCTCAACCGGTCGACGCAACACCGGAGGGCCAGCTGGCAATAAATGCCTATGACGGCTTGCCAAACGCCCGCCCAATCGTTTTCGGCAACTCCCCTCGCAACCAGCTATCCCACAACACTATTTTCTCTGCCGCCCCCTGCCAGCACGAGGTCACTGACCTATCGTCCTACACTCTCTATCTTTTCCCTCTACGATAAAGTGTTGCGTCGACCGGTTGAGCTGGCTGAGTAACAGCGGACATCGGACCGGAATCGCCAGCAGCAAAGACGCTCGGCAACATGCGCGGCAACGGGGTGCACTGTGCGATGCCCTTCTCGCTTCACTGTCATCGGATGCCAGCGGCGCTTCAACGCGCCTATTGATCTACGTCATTGGGCTTGAGAGCGGGTAATATAAAGGCGGCTTGTCGGCACGTGAGGCGTTCGATGGCTAAGCATTCACGGGCAATCTATTTTTTTGCCGTTCTGATTGTCGTCGTCAGCAACGTCGTGTTCGGGTTGGACTGGCAGATGCCGAAAACCGAAGTCGTGGCATACGCACCCCCGCTTGTCGCGCCCGCAAAGACAGACGGCTCCAACACTGCGGCTACGGACAAAGCGGCGCTCGCAAAACAGGACGCCCCGTATGCCGCGCTGAGCAGCAATCCAGCAGTCACACCGAACAACGCGACTACGAAAAAGACCAGCGCGCCGGTTGCACAAATACTGTCGCAACCCAGATGCGACGTTAGTGCCTGCAACAGCGCCTATCGCTCATTCCGGGAATCGGATTGCACTTATCAGCCGAGCAACGGTCCGCGTCGCCTGTGCACGAAAGGCGTAGTCGCTAGCGGGCGTAGTGGTGGTCCCGAAGCCGGGGCGACATTAAATAGGGGCGCAGACGTTAATCCGCAGTCCAATGCGCGATGCAACGCCAATGCCTGCGCCGCCGCCTATCGATCATTCAACCCGTCGGATTGCACCTACCAGCCTTCCGATGGACCACGCAGGCTATGCGTGAAATAAAAGACGGCGGCTTTTTCGGACCGGACTCTCGGCAACATGCGCGCCAACGGCGTGCGCACGCTCGCCGCATTGTTCGTCGGTCGCGGCTGCGATCACTGCTAAGCTGATCCATGCTTCTGCTGAAACGCACCTCCAAAAGCCGACCGGATGGCACATGGTCGGACGACGATTACGACGTGTTCGACGGCGAGCAGCACATCGGGCGCAGAAAAAAAGCCCCGCCGAAGCGGGGCTAGAGGCTGAATAGTCAGGGAGGAACTGGTCAAATTGCTACCAACTTATGGTTAATCAATTCTTAATTTCATCAGTGGCCTCATGCTCATTCTGACACGCGTGGCAGGACATACTACGACCGCGCCGATCATCTATCCATTATTGAACAAATTGCGATTCATAGGGCTGGTACCGTAGCGGAAGATATCTCTGGCCACAGAATGCCCTATGAACTAGCGAGCGTTAAAGATCGGCTGAAGATCGCTGACAGGCAATCAGGAAAGGACCAAGTCATGCAGCTCAGATGGCTAAATAAAATTGACGGCTCTCGTGTCCTTCAGATTGGGCATCAAGTAATACAACAGGCTGATGCGCGCTGGATTGAATGGTTTGATGTTGACGAAGTCCAAGAATCGGATTTACCGCCAGATGAAAGGCCAACAGCGACGTAATCTGCGTTTAATGGATGACAAAGGGACGTTAGAATTTGGACGATCACGGCGCGGGTGCCGCAATACCCCCATGATCGAGGCTACGCGGCGAGCCGTGAGCAGGCGATGGCGGATTTTAAGGCGCGGTGGAGTGCTGCACATTTGGTTTGAAATGAAAGAGGCCGCCAACTGAGGCGGCCTCATGCTCAGGTCAGAGTGCGGTATCTTAGTGGAGCTGGGTCGAGACGCTCGTGAACGTGTTGTTGAGTTGGGTGCCTAGACCATTGACCACGGCGATGATGGCAATCGAAATGCCAGCAGCGATCAGGCCGTACTCGATGGCAGTTGCCCCCGAACGGTCCTTCAAGAAACGCAGAACAAGCTTGCTCATTGGGCTATATCCAGTGTTGTCCAGTCCCGATATTTACACGAAATTTATACGAGGCAGATATTTCACGCTGCTTAAGCGATTGGATTAATTTTATCTAAAATCTGCCTGCGCTTGTGCATCTCGCCAATACGGTGCGGCCTGATCTGGAAGCAACGCTTCCACAAGGGCAACAAATCGATGCGTATCGGGCGACGCAGCGATAAGGAAACTTATTTTGGTATGATTAAATCCGAGAAAAGAAAAGCAGTTACAATTGAAAGAGGAAGAATAGTCACCGGCCAATGCTGAATGTGCAGGCCAAAAATTTCAAAATTCGCAACGAGCCAATTCATACACTGTTGATGCCACCCTTCAATTAAATATTCTGTAAATGAAAAGTCGCATTTGTCCGCTATCCAGCCAGCTCAACCGGTCGACGCAACACTTTATCGTAGAGGGAAAAGATAGAGAGTGTAGGACGATAGGTCAGTGACCTCGTGCTGGCAGGGGGCGGCAGAGAAAATAGTGTTGTGGGATAGCTGGTTGCGAGGGGAGTTGCCGAAAACGATTGGGCGGGCGTTTGGCAAGCCGTCATAGGCATTTATTGCCAGCTGGCCCTCCGGTGTTGCGTCGACCGGTTGAGACCACCCCCCAAAAGCAGACATCCGGCGGTGCCTAGGGGCCTACCGGCAGCATTGACCGCAATCTGATTTCGCAGGCAGTAGCCAAATTTCAAATATCAGGGCCGCCGCTTCATGCGCTGGCGAAAATGAAAGGGCCGAGCATGACGCCCGGCCCCTCCATCGCTATCCTAGTAGCTGCCAAGCAAACTAGGAGCGAAAACCGTGCCCGAACTTTTACATCTCACCGGCATGCCTCAAGCAACCCCGAATACCAAAACCAAGGATATACCCTTCGCCCTCTCTGTGTCAGAGGGAGAGCCGGTCATGTGCGTGGCCCCTTATGGGGTCGCCGTTCAGATTTCATCTGGTCTTGGAACGGCGATCCAAGTCTTGCGGATGGCATTGGCTGCACAAGGCGAGATGGAACCGGTTGCAGCTGAGCAAATTCAACATGTTCAGTTTCAGAAAGAGCAATGGTCGGACGTAATTCTGATGCAACTGACAACAGCCCAGGGGGTTCCATACATATTTCAGTTTCCCTCCCAATATGCATCCGAAATCGCAGCTCAGTTGAAAACCGAAGCGGCGAAGCCCACTCATGTAGGCAATGCCTGACATGTGCTTTTTGTTTGGACATGTTCATCCCACCGCCTGCACCGCTTGCGCCTTTTCGCGCAAGTGCTCGCAATACCGCCGCACGTTGCCCTCTAGCCCGAACAGCCGCCCAGCGCCGCGCTCGATGACGCCGGCCTTGGCGAGGTCGTAAACCTCCTTTGGCGTCACGCCAAAGCAAGCCGCCAGCACATTGGCCGAGACTGCCGGGAGCGTGATCTTGTCCTGCTCGCTCATGACCGCACGCTCGCCATCGGCAAGTGCAGCCGCTCTCGCTCGATCATGTCACGCCGCGGCTGCTTGCGTTGATAGGCATCCGCCGCCACCACAATCAGCGCCCACAACAGCTCGGCCTCTACCGCGCCCCGCTCGCGCTCGATCGCGGCGCAGGCGGGAGCGACCGCCGCGAATACGCGTTCGACAACGCTTTCGCTCACACCGGAGCGCGCCAGCGTGTCTCGCAGATCGGATGCAACGATGGGCCACGTATCGTCGGTCATCGATCACCTAACTAAAAGCTGCCCGCCGCCCAGGACCAACAGAGACGAAATCCTGGACGACGGGCTTGGCGCGCCCTCGGTGAACCTATCGAAGCCCGAGGTTCCCATGCTCCCACCGACTTGGAGAAGTCGCGCGAGCTGTCGGAGTTATATTTTTGCGTCGCACTTTCGACTGACCGACGCCTCGCGCATGCAGAACCGCGAGGACAATGGGCGCGACAGCCTGTGCGCGAACGCGCCCATCGGTTTTCAAGCCGGCAGCGCGGCGTCGGCGTCGGTCGCAAGCGCAGCGACGGCGTCTCGCCAGGGCTTCGCGCCGG
The DNA here is from genome assembly GCA_963739075.1 of uncultured Alphaproteobacteria bacterium. GTDB lineage: Bacteria > Pseudomonadota > Alphaproteobacteria > Rhizobiales > Xanthobacteraceae > Pseudolabrys. Next base: position 496,551 of record CAVTZC010000006.1, read on the forward strand.
GAAGATCACGCCAGTCGGCCGCGACGTTCCAAGCTCTGAGCTCGGCGGGGACGGCACCGATGCCGGGTCTCAAAAAATTCAGCGCCCGGCTCCGATTAGTCAGCTCGCGGTGGAGCGCGACGTAGTCTGCCGCCAGCTTCTCAACGTCACCCTCCGCGCGCAGCACGTCGGCCGCACGATCCTTCAAAAAGCATATGAAGGAGTGACGCGCGGTTGGCGATCGCCCCGCTGCTTCTCGAGCGCGGCCTGCGTGGTAATTTCGGTTGCGAGCGCGTCCTTCGCGTCCTGCACCGCCCGGCGCGCTTGCTGGAGCGTCGGCGGCGCGTCACCAGCGTTGCCGAGCAGCGCGCTATACCTCGAGCACAGTGATGATGATTCTTTGGATGTGTCGGGATAGGCGCGACCCATTTTGGCGCGGGCTCTGTCGGTTGTGAACATCCATTTGATGCGGGCGCCGGCGGCGTTTCGTTGTCGTTCCCATGCGGCGATTTCACTGACGAGACGCTTTGGGTTGTCGATCCTGCGGTCCAGGCACGGCTGCGGAGCACGCCTATCTCGATCTCGACCATGTTGAGCCAGCTGGCGTGCTTGGGGGTGTAGTGGAATTCCAGGCGACGCAAGATGCGCCGAGCTTCGGCGGGCGCGAATGCCTCATAGAGGGCGCCAGCCGAGTGGATCGACAGGTTGTCCTGCACAACCCGGATGGATTTGGCATCGGGATAATGGACATCGGTGAGTTCGCGCATGCATTGGGTGTAGTCGAGCGCCGTCCGCCGCTCGGTGACCTTGACC